>NZ_QTQP01000004.1 GCF_003854275.1 Burkholderia sp. Bp8963 | reverse complement strand
CGGCGGCCACGGTGATGGCGGCGTTGGCGGCGGCGGCAATGGCGGCCACGGCAACGGTGGCGGCAACGGTAATGGCAACGGCAGCGGCGGTGCTGGAAACGGTGGTGCCAACGGCGGCGGCAATGGCAACGGTGGCCACGGCAATGGCGGCGGCAACGGCAATGGCAACGGCAGCGGCGGTGCCGGAAACGGTGGTGCCAACGGCGGCGGCAATGGCAACGGCAGCGGCGGTGCCGGAAACGGTGGCAGCAATGGCGGCCGCGGCAACGGCGGCCATGGCAACGGTGGCGGCAACGGCAATGGCAACGGCAGTGGTGGCGCCGGCAACGGTGGCGCGAACGGCGTTGGCAACGGCAACGGCAATGGCGGCAGCAACGGCGGCCATGGCAACGGCGGTGGCCACGGCAACGGGAACGGCAACGGCCACTGACCCGCGCAGCGCCGCCAGGCGCTGCAGAGGTCAGAGCATTTCGAGCGCGCGTTTGCTGCGCGGCGGACGGAAATATGCGTCAAGCTGCGCGCGCTCGTCATCGCTCAGCACGAGATCGAGCGCGGCGCGGTTGTCGCGCACGTGCTCGATCCGAGCGGCCTTCGGGATCGCAAACACACCAGGCTGCGCGAGCACCCACGCGAGCGCGACGCGCATCACCGAAACGCCGCGCAACCGTGCGATCTCGTCGAGCGGCGAATGTTTCGGCAGGCGCGCGTGATCGACCGGACTATAGGCCATCGCCGGCATCCGGCGCGCGGCGAGCCACGGCAGCAGGTCGAACTCCGCGCCGCGCCGCGCGATGTTGTAGAGGATCTGGTTGGTCGCGCACGCGGCGCCGCCCGCGTCGTCGACGAGTTCTTCCATGTCAGCCGTGTCGAAATTGCTCACGCCCCAGTGGCGGATCTTGCCCGCGCGACGTAGCGCTTCGAACCCTTCGACCGTCTCCGCGAGCGGCACCGAGCCGCGCCAGTGCAGCAGATAGAGATCCAGACGATCGGTGCGCAGGCGCTTGAGGCTCGCGTCGCATGCCGCCACGACGCCCCGGCGGCTCGCATGATGCGGGTAGACCTTGCTGACGAGGAACACGTCGTCGCGCAAGCCGGCGAGCGCCTCGCCGACGAGGTTCTCGGTCGCGCCTTCGCCGTACATCTCGGCGGTGTCGATCAGCGTCATCCCGAGCGCGACGCCCTCGCGCAGCGCGGCGATCTCGTCCGCGCGGCGGGAAGGATGCTCGCCCATCTCCCAGGTCCCCTGCCCGAGCTTCGGGATCGTCTCGCCGTCAGGCAGGACGACCGTGGCGATCGTGTCTGTCATGCGTTCCTCGCTGCGAAATCGTGGCCGCACGCGGCGGCAATGGTATCGAATACGACGCATCAGTGTAGCCATTCGGCGCCGCGACCGACTGTTGCACGGCAAAAACCGGCTATAACGGCGCCGCATGATGACTTAGAATGGCCGCAACCTGATCGACAACCATTCCATGAAGGCAACGACGGACGACCGCTGGCAGGACCTGCGCCCCGACCCGGACAACGACACCCCGCTCTATCTGCAACTCGCCCGCAAGCTCGGCGAAGCGATTCAGGACAACCGCTGGACGGCCGGCGAAGCGCTGCCGTCCGAGCGCGTGCTGTCGGAAGCGCTCGGCGTGTCGCGCATCACCGCGCGCAAGGCGATTGCGCTCCTCGTCGAGCAAGGGATGATCCGGCGCACGCAAGGCGCAGGCAATTTCATCCAGCTGCGCTACGAGGATCCGCTGTCGCGCCTGTCGAGCTTCAGCGAGATGCTCGAACGTCGCGGGTTCAAACCGAGCTCGCAATGGCTCGCGCGCGAAATCCAGCCCGCGAACCGCGACGAAGTGATCCAGCTCGGCCTGTCGCCGACGGCGTCGGTTACACGATTGAAACGCCTGCGCCTCGCGGACGGCATCGTGATGGCCGTCGAGAACTCGACATTCCCCGCGACCTTGATTCCCGATCCGCAGGCAATCGGCGATTCGCTGTACAGCTACCTCGAAGCGCGCGGCACGCCGATCGTGCGCGCGCTGCAGCATTTCCGCGCGGTCAACGCGACCGACGAGATCGCTCGGCAGATGGGCATCGCACCGCACGACGCACTGCTGCTGATCACCCGGATCGGCTACACGGCCGACCAGCGTGCGATCGAGCTGACCGACACCTATTGCCGGAACGACTACTACGACTTCGTCGTCGAGCTGCGCAAGTAAGCGCGGGCGCGCACGTCCGTCATTCCATCCATCGCGCCTCGTCAGTGCCGAGCGGCACGGGCGGCAGCGCAAAGAACGGCGGCGTCGCCGACAGGCGCTCCGCCGGCCGCACCGCATCGATCGCGCCGAATGGCGATGCCGTCCGGTCGAGCCGGTCGCGCACGTCGTCGGGCATCAGGTCGGGCGCGTGCGCACCGTCCGGTACGAGACCGAACGACTGCAGCCAACGGCCTGTCTGTGCGAGCGACAGCCGCACGTGCCAGCTCCCTCCTTCGCGCGCGCGGCGCGCGAGCGCCATCATCGCGCCGAACGCCGCGAGATAGCCGCTCGCATGATCGAGCGCCTGGCACGGCAGGTGACGCGGCCGGTCCGCGTGCGCCGCGTGCTGCTCGCGCCACGCGATCCCGCTCGCCGACTGCACGAGGCTGTCGAAGCCGCGCCGACGCGACCACGGCCCCGCATGCCCGTACGCGGATATCGATACGTATACGATGCCGGGCCGCGACGCGGCCAGCGCCTGCGGCGCAAATCCGCGCGCCGCGAGCGCATCGGGCCGGTACGCTTGCAGGAACACGTCCGCGTCGCGGGCAAGCTGCCGCAGTGCATCGACGCCCGCGGCATCGCGCAGGTCGATCCATGCCGAGCGCTTGCCGCGTCCGTTGTCGATCACGAGCGGCGCGATGTTCGGCAGGTGCGGACCGTTCACGAGCAGCGTCTCTGCACCATGCGACGCGAGCGTGCGGCCGGCGACCGGGCCCGCGATGATGCGCGTGAGATCGAGCACGCGCACGCCGGCGATCGGCCGCGTCGCGTCTGCCCGGCCGATCGGCTGCACGGGCGCGTCGCCAATGCGCTCGATCTCGAACAACGGCAGCGTCTCGACGGCACGCGCCTGCTCGTGCGCGACCCATTCGTCGGGCATTCTGATCAATGCCGCGCAGAGTCCGGCATCCGCGAGCGCAGTGTCGAGCGCCGCGCCGTCCCATGTGCGGATCGCCGCGGCAACGTCCGCAGGCGTGTCACCGCATTCGAGCACCGCGAGGATGCCGCGCAGGTGATGCGGGAAATTCGCGTGCAACTGGATCCAGCGCGCATCGCGCGTCGCGTAGAAACCGGTCACCGGATGACGCAGTTCGGGCGGCGGTCCGTCGTCGACGCGCAGGTAGCGCTCGCTGCGGAATGCGACGAGCGCGTCGCGCACCGACACATCGACATGCTGCGCGACGCCCGTGCGAAGGCGATGGCACTCGGCGGCGGCGAGCCCGGCCGCCGCGATCGTCGCCGCGGCGAGCGTGCCGACGTGGAATACGGACGGCAGCGCAGGGTCCTGCCCGGTGACGGCGACACGCGCGAGCGCGCCGGGGTCACCCTGCGCGAGTTGCCACAGATGCGTCAATGCGAGTGCGGGAGTCATGATCGTGCGCGAGTGAGCGGGATACGAAATCGAGTCTAGATTTCACCGCGCGTGCGTTCAATCCGGATCGAGCAAATCGTGACGTGACGCATCGCCGTGCCGCGGCCGCGCATGCGTTCGCTCCGCCGGCGGCTTGCCCGCTTGCTCGCTACGTCGGCAGTGACGCGGCGGCCTGACGGCGGCGCCAGCCCCACGCGGCGACACGCTGCCGCCATGCGTCGGCGCGCACGGCCGCCGGCGCGTCCCGGGGACCAAACGCGAAGGTCGCGCCGCGGGGCCCGGCACTGATCCAGACCCGCATCCCGCGCGCGAACACGAGCGTCTCGCCCGGCAGCAGCCAATGATCGGCCAGTTCGCCTTCGACCGTCACCCACAGCTCGCCGTCCGCCACCTGCAGCGACGTGCGGTCGATCATCCGCCACCGCCCGGCGGGCTCGTCGCCGTCCAGCACATAGAGTCGCAGTTCACGCATGGCTGTCTCCTGGTCGGGTCGTCGGATAGGGTCAGTATTCCGGACAGTGGCAGCACACGAACAGATACGATCGCAGACACTTTCGACTGAACTGTACTGGCCAGCCGGCGGACGTGCGTCCGGTCGGTGGGGTCGGGGCATCGATCTGCCCGCCGGACACCGGGTCGAAACTGCACGGCAGGACGGCTTTCCCTACAATGTCCGCTGTCCCGCGTTCGCGCGCCCCGCCCTCGCCGTCATGTTCCAACACCCGCCCGCCACCGCCTCCGCCGAAAAAAACCTCACCGTCATGCTCTGGCTCGTCGCGACGGGCTTCTTCATGCAGACGCTCGACGCAACGATCGTCAACACCGCGCTGCCGTCGATGGCCGCGAGCCTCGGCGAATCGCCGCTGCGGATGCAATCGGTCGTGATCGCGTATTCGCTGACGATGGCCGTGATGATCCCGGTGTCCGGCTGGCTCGCCGACACGCTCGGCACGCGGCGCGTGTTCTTCAGCGCGATCCTGGTGTTCTCGCTCGGCTCGCTGCTGTGCGCGAACGCGCACACGCTGCCGCAACTCGTCGCGTTCCGCGTGCTGCAGGGGATCGGTGGCGCGATGCTGCTGCCGGTCGGGCGGCTCGCGGTGCTGCGCACGTTTCCGGCCGAGCGCTACCTGTCCGCGCTGTCGTTCGTCGCGATTCCCGGCCTGATCGGCCCGCTGATCGGTCCGACGCTCGGTGGCTGGCTCGTTAAGATCGCGTCGTGGCACTGGATTTTCCTGATCAACGTGCCGGTCGGCGTCGCCGGCTGCGTCGCCACCTGGTACTCGATGCCCGACGCGCGCAACCCGGCGGTCGGGCGCTTCGACCTGAAGGGCTACCTGCTGCTGACGATCGGCATGGTCGCGATCTCCCTGTCGCTCGACGGGCTCGCCGACCTCGGCATGCAGCACGCGGCGGTGCTCGTGCTGCTGATCCTCAGCCTCGCGTGCTTCGTCGCCTACGGGCTGTACGCGGTACGCGCGACGCAGCCGATCTTCTCGCTCGAGCTGTTCAGGATCCACACGTTCAGCGTCGGCCTGCTCGGCAACCTGTTTGCGCGGATCGGCACCGGCGCGATGCCGTACCTGATCCCGCTGCTGCTGCAGGTGAGCCTCGGCTACACCGCGTTCGAGGCGGGCCTGATGATGCTGCCGGTCGCGGCTGCCGGGATGTTCTCGAAGCGCTTCATCACGCACCTCATCATGAAGCACGGCTACCGCAAGGTGCTGCTCGCGAATACGATCATGGTCGGCGTGATGATGGCGAGCTTCGCACTGATGCGCGACGCGATGCCGGTGTGGCTCAAGGTGGCGCAGCTCGCGCTGTTCGGCGGCTTCAACTCGATGCAGTTCACCGCGATGAACACGCTGACGCTGAAGGATCTCGGCACCGGCGGCGCGAGCAGCGGCAACAGCCTGTTCTCGCTCGTGCAGATGCTGTCGATGAGCCTCGGCGTGACGGTCGCGGGCGCGCTGCTCGCGACCTTCACCGGCATGCTGCGCACGGTGACGCCGAGCAACACGCTGCCTGCGTTCCATGCGACGTTCATCTGCGTCGGCCTCATCACCGCCGCGTCCGCGTGGATCTTCGCGCAGCTCGCGCCGGAGATTCGCGGCGCCGCGCGCAGGACCGATCCGTCGGAACGCGCGTGATCCGTGCGCGCGGCGCGACGCAAGCGTCGTCGCGGCGCGCCGCGCACCATGACGGTGCATCGACGGCACCGGCGGCGGCCATCCGCGCCGCGCTCGGTGCCGCGGCGGGCTGACGCACCGGCCGCCCGGTTGCGCACACTTCTTGCTCACCTATTCTGTAGGTAAACTGGCAGCCTTCCCTCGGCCGACATCATGAGCATGATCGACATCGATCCCCCCGGCTTCCAGCCGCCCCGCCCCGTCGCCGGCGACGACGGCAACCGGCGCACCGTGCTGTATGGCGGCTACACCGTGTTCAGCGTGTTCCAGCCGGTGTTTTCCGTGTCGCACCGGCGCGCGATCGGCTATCACGCATCGCTGCGCGCGCACGACGAGGAGAGCCGCCAGGTCGCATCGCACGAGGTGTTCACGCAGGCCGCGCGGCGCGGCGACCTGCTCGAGCTCGGCCGGCTCGCCGAATCGCTGCACCTCGGCAATTTCCATGCGTTCGACAGTCATGACGAATGGCTCTTCCTGAGCCTGCATCCGGCCGCGCTGATGGATACCGTCTACGGCGACGCGCTGCTCGCGAACCTGAAGGCGCTCGGTCTGCCGCCGCATCGCGTGGTGCTCGAGGTGCCCGAACAGGCGGGCGGCGAGACGCCGCGCTATGCGGCGATCGTCGACGGGCTGCGCAAGGCCGGCTTCCTGATCGCGCTCGGCGGCTTCGGTGCGAAGCACTCGAACATCGATCGCGTGTGGCACCTGCATCCCGATATCGTCACGCTCGACCGCGGGATCCTCGCGCAGGCGAGCGAACACTCGCACCTCGAGCGCGTGTTGCCGGGGCTCGTGACGCTGCTGCACGAATCCGGCCAGCTCGTGTTGATGGGCGGACTGTCGACCGAGCGCGACGCGCTGATCGCGCTCGAATGCGACGTCGATTTCGTGCAGGGCCAGTACTTCGCCGGCCCAAGCGTCGAGCCCGTGCAGCCGCAGGCCGCGGCGGGCTGCATGGACACGCTGTCGGCCACGCTGCGCGTGCGCGTCGCGGAACGCGAGCGCCAGCAGGCGACGCGGCTCGCCCCGTATGTGGCCGCGCTCGAGGAGGCCAGCACGAAGCTCGCCACGGGCGCGACGCTCACCGACGCGGCCGCGATGGTGCTCGGCCTGCCCGAAACCGCGCGCTGCTTCCTGCTCGACGCATCGGGGCGCCAGATCGGCGACAACGTGATTGCGCGCGGCAGCGTGTCGCAACGCGCGAAGCGCTTCCGCCCGCTGCTGCATTCGGAAGGCGCGAGCTGGGAACGCCGGCCGTACTTCATCCACGCGATGCGCGCGCCGGGCCGCGTGCAACTGACGCCGCCATATCTGTCGATCAACGAGGCGCACCTGTGCGTGACTGCGTCGATCGCCGCGCCCGTTGCCAGCGGGATGCAGGTGCTGTGCGTCGACATCAACTGGGAAGCGGCGCTCAACCGCGAGTGAGCGTCGCGGCGCCGGTGCCGGCACGGGTGCCGACGCTGGTGCCAACGCGGGCGCCACCTAACGCGGCCCGCAGGCGCCGCTCCCCGTCACGCTGACGACGGGTTTGCGCGCTCCGCAACGTCAGCCTTGCGGACGATCAGCCGGTGCACGCGCTTGCCGGACGACGCGCTGACGACGTCGTGCTCGTCGATCACCCGTACGCCGGCGCCGAGCGCGGCGCGCATCCGGGCGCCGTCGAGCGCCGTGTACAGGCGCCCGCGCTCGTCGCGCAGCGACCCGTTCGCCGCGACCCGCCAGCTCATGTACAGCGTGCCGCCGGGCATCAGCAGCTCGACGAGCCGCGCGGCGGCCGCTGCCGCTTCCGCATGATCCAGATGCATGACGACGGTCTCGCACAGCACGTTGCGGAACGCGCCGGACGGCACGCCGGCGAGCGCGGGTAGCATCGCGTGTTCGAACAGGAGATCGGGATGGCGCCGCCGCGCCTCGTCGAGCAGTGCGGTACTCGCGTCATAGCCGCGCACGTCGAAACCGCGCGCCGCGAGCCACGCGGTGTCGCGCCCCGCGCCGCAACCGACGTCCGCCGTCAGTCCCGGCGCGAAATGCTGCTCGAGCAGCGCGTAGATGTCGTCGGGCGGGCCCTCGTCGAGCCAGATCTGCGCGTAGTCGGCCGCGTAAGCATCGTAGGCATCGAGAGTCGGGCGATCCACCATGGCGATTGCGCTCCGCAAAGGCGTCACATGACGCGACCCTAATCTTATCCCTTGCGCGGCGCGCAAGCGCGTCGCGCGACGCCGACGCGGGCTCGCACCGCACACGCGTCGCATTCACGCGGCGCGGCGCTCACCCCGCCGTTGATCCACTCGATTTCGGTCGGCCGGCGCGCGGCCAGATCGTCGGACATCGACGAGCACGCGATCGGCACGTTCACACGTGCACGTCGTGCGTGCCGCCGTGCACGGGCCCGGCCCGCTTCTCTACCGCGCGCCGCACGTCGCCACGCAGCCCCGCGAAGAACGCAACCTCGGCCACGACGAACAGCGGCCCGACCATCAGGCCGACGAGATCGTCGACGAACGCAGGCTTGCGCCCCTCGAACCAGTGTCCGACGAACTGCACGATCCAGCCGACGACGAACGCGCCGATGCCGATCCCGAGCCATTGCGCGGTCGGCAGCGCCGCGAGCGTCTGCCCGGCCCACAGGCCGAGCGCGAACAGCGCCGTCATCACGATGCCGAAGCGCAGGTCGACACGCAGGTAGAACACGGCGAACGCGATCGCGAGCAACAGCGCCGGCGACAGCGCGACGCCCGCGAGCGTGCCGAGCGCGGGCCGCGACAGCAGCACCTCGACCGCGAATACGATCATCGGAATGCCGACCAGGTGCGTCGCGATATTGCGCGCGTCGCGGTGATAGGCCGCATATTGGGAAAGATGGTCTTCGAGCGTTTTCATCGCGTCTCCTCCTCGTTCGTTGCGCGCTATGATGCCCGTCACGCCCGAGAACCTCTGTCGGCTACCCGACATCGCGCCGCCCATGCCTGAGCCCCTCGACCGCTTTCTGCCGCAACTCGACGCACACCCGTGGTTTGCCGCGCTGCCGCACGCGGTGCGCGCGGAGCTGCTCGCGCATGGCGCGCTGCGGCGGCTGCCGGCCGGCCACGCGCTGTTCCGCCGCGGCGACCCGCCATGCGGGCTGTATGCGGTGCTGGGCGGTTCCCTCACGATAGGCGCGGTCGATCCGCAGGGCAAGGAAGCGATCCTGACGGTGGCCGAGCCGGTCACGTGGTTCGGTGAGATCGCGCTGTTCGACGGCCTGCCGCGCACGCACGACGCGATCGCGCTCGACGATGCGCTGCTGCTGCACGTGCCGCAGGCGGCGCTGCTCGCGATGCTCGACGCGACACCGCAATACTGGCGGCAGTTCGCACTGCTGATGGCGCAGAAGCTGCGGCTCAGCTTCCTGACCGTCGAGGCGATGAGCGTGATGCCGGCCGCGCAGCGGCTTGCCGCGCGCCTGCTGATGATCGCCGACGGCTACGGCGGCATCAGCGCCGGCCGCACGCGGATCCGGATGTCTCAAGAAACGCTCGCGGCGATGCTGTCGCTGACGCGGCAGACCACGAATCAGTTGCTGAAGTCGCTCCAGGCAGACGGCGTCGTGCGGCTGCACGTCGGAGAAATCGAGCTCGTCCATGTCGATGCGCTGCGCCGCGCGAGCGGGCTGCCGGGCGACGCGAGGTAAACATCGAAACCCGGCGTCAAAACCCAGCGGCGCAACCCTGCGCGGCCGCCGGGCCGCACACCGTGCGACGCATCCGGCACGCGATGCCGGCCTGCGCGCGTCCGTCGCTATGCCCGCGCCGCCGCGCCAATGCTCACGACCGCCCCGGCTGCCCGCGCCACGCGCGATTGCCGTCGTGCGCCGTTTCCCCGCGTCGCCGCGTTCCGGCCATCAACAGCAGCGCCGCGCCGATGAAACCGAACAACGCGAGCGACAGCATGCCGGCCTGCGGATGCCCGACCGCGCGTTCGGCGAGGCTCTTCAGATTCGGCGCGACGAAGCCGCCGAGATTGCCGATCGAATTGACGAACGCGATCCCGCCCGCCGCGGCCGCGCCGCCGAGATAACCGGTCGGCAACGTCCAGAACAGCGGCTGCACCGCGACGAATCCCGTCGCGGCGACGCAGAACGCGATCAGCACGACGGGCAGGGACGTACCGAGTGCCGACGCGGCAATACCGGTCGCGGCAAGCGCGAGCATCGCGGCCGCCCATCCGCGATGCCGGCCCGAACGATCCGCGTGCCGCGTGACGGCGAACGTGCCCGGAATCGCCACGCACCACGGAATCGCAGTCAGCAAACCCACGGTCATGCCGACGTGACCGCCCGTCAATCCGGCGATGCGCGTCGGCAGGTAGAACACGACGCCGTACACGCTGATCTGGATCGCGAAGTAAATTGCGCTGAAGAACAGCACGCGCGGATCGCGCAGTGTGGCAATCACCGATGCGGGGCCGTGCGCGCGCTTGCGCGCGTCCTCATCGCCGAGCGTCGCCACGAGCGCCGAGCGCTCGTCGGCCGACAGCCAGCGCGCGTCTGCGGGCCGGTCGGTCAGGTAGAAGAACGCGATCACGCCGACCGCGGAAGCCGCGAGCCCTTCGACCGCGAACATCCCTTGCCACGCGTGCAGGCCGAACGGCATCGGCAGGTCGAGCAGCCAGCCCGACGCCGGGCTGCCGAGCACGAGCGCGAGCGGCAGCCCGAAATAGAACAGCCCCATCGCCTGCGCACGGATGCGCGCCGGGAACCAGTTCGACAGGAACAGGATGATGCCGGGGAAAAAGCCGGCCTCCGCGATGCCGAGCAGCACGCGCAGCAGGTAGAAGCTCGCCGCGTCGTGCACGAACGCCGTGCACGCGGACACGATGCCCCACGTGAGCATGATGCGGCTCATCCACACGCGTGCGCCGAAGCGATGCATCAGCAGATTGCTCGGCACTTCGAACAACGCGTAGCCAACGAAGAAGATGCCCGCGCCGAACGCGAATGCTGCGTCGCTCAGGCCCGTATCGGCCTGCAGCACGTTCTTCGCGAATCCGACGTTCGCGCGATCGACGAACGCAAGCACGTACATCAGCACGAGAAACGGCAGCAGCCGCAGGCGTGCCTTGCGGGTCGCGGCGACGAGCGCCGGCGAATTCGTGACAGGTGACAGATTCATCGTTACGCCTCCCCGCTCAACGCCCGGACGGGCCGGTCAGCCCGAACGCCGCGTCGTCCGCGGGCGCCGTACGCGTGTCGTCGCGCAACGGAATGTCGGGCCGCATGAAGAACGTCATCACGATGCCGAGCACGAGCAGTGCGATCGAGCCGGCGAACGGCAGCGTCCAGCTGCCCGTGCGGTCGACGACGAAGCCGAACGCGATCGGCGTGAAGATCCCCGCGATCGCGGAGCCGGCGTTCACGAGGCCGCTCGCGACACCGACGTGCTGCGGCGTGATGTCCATCGGCACCGCCCAGATCGGCCCGATCGTCATCTCGAGAAAGAAGAACGACAGGCTCATCGACATCGCGGTCACGGTCAGCGACTTGACGAACATCACCGGCGCGAGGAACACGAGCGCGCCGACGAACGCGACGATGATCACGTTGCGGCGTGCGGCGACAACGTTCCCGGTGCGCTTCAGCACGCGATCGCTCAGCACGCCGCCCGCCGTGTTGCCGACGACGCCCGACAGGAACACGCCGGCCGAGAAGAACGCGGACTGCTTCAGGTCGAGTCCGCGCCCGTGCATGAAGAAGCTCGGCAGCCATGTGAAGAACAGCCAGCCGGTCCAGCCGTAGCAGAAGTACACGACCATCGTCGGCGCGATGCGTGCGAGAAGCCGCCGCCACGGCGTGCGGGCGCGCGCGTCGGCGCCGGCGTCGCTGCGGGCAGGCGGCAGCTTGGCCGCTTCGTCGTCGGACATGTGGCGGTGCCGGCGCGGATCGTCCGCGAAGTACCACGCGTAGACGATCACCCACACCGCGGTGAGCGCCCCCGCCGCGATGAACGATGCGCGCCACGACGCGAGCGCGACGACCAACGCGACGAGCGGCGGCGTGACCGCATTACCGAGCCGCGAGAACGAATGCGTGAGCCCCTGCACGAAGCCGCGCCGCCCGGCGGGGAACCAGTTGGTCAGCGCGCGGGCCTGCGCGGGCAACGCGGCGCCCTCGCCGACGCCCAGCAGCATGCGGGCGCAGAACAGCGACGCGAGGCCGCCCGCAAGCCCGGTGGCGACGGTCGCGACGATCCAGATGGTCGCGCAGGCGATCAGCGTGCGCTTGGCGCCGTAGCGGTCGCTCGCCCAGCCGCCGAGGACCTGGCAGATCGCGTACGTGTACGCGAACGCCGCGAACACGAGGCCGACGCCGGTGTTGGACAGATGCAGGTCGTCGCGGATCACGCCGGCGGACGCCGACAGGTTCACGCGATCGAGGTACATGATGAACGACATCGCGCACATCAGCGCGAGTATCGACCGACTGACGCGGGGGCGTTGAAACATGGTGTCTCCTCCAGGGGCCGTCGCGCTGCCCCATGGCGGGGTCTCGATGCGCGCCGTCATTCGTGTCACGAATGGCTGGAAAGGAGTGTCGGAGCCGGCCTCGCGAGCGTCTATTGAATTTATGGCATCGGCTGATTGCCTGTGGTTATAAGGCTCGGCGAAACGCCCGCCGCACGGCGCACAAAAACAGCGCGGCGCACAAAAACAAAAAGCCCTCGCGACGGAGGGCTTTTCGTGGATGCCGCGCGGCCGGTGCGGGCCGCGTGGCAAGCGCGCAGGGGATCGCTTACGCGAAGTTCTTCGCGGCGAAATCCCAGTTCACGATGTTCCAGAACGCTTCGACGAACTTCGGACGTGCGTTGCGGTAGTCGATGTAGTACGCGTGTTCCCACACGTCGATCGTCAGCAGTGCCGTGTCGGCCGTCGTCAGCGGCGTTGCCGCGTTGCTCGTCGACACGATGTCGAGCGAACCGTCCGCCTTCTTCACGAGCCATGCCCAGCCCGAGCCGAACGTGCCGACTGCAGCCTTCGTGAACGCTTCCTTGAACGCGTCGTACGAACCCCACTTCGCGTTGATCGCGTCGCCGAGCGCGCCCGTCGGTGCGCCGCCGCCGTTCGGCGACAGGCTGTTCCAGAAGAACGTGTGGTTCCAGATTTGCGCGGCGTTGTTGAAGATACCGCCCGACGACTTCTTCACGATCTCTTCCAGCGACAGGTTTTCGAATTCCGTGCCGGGGATCAGGTTGTTCAGGTTCGTCACATAAGCCTGGTGATGCTTGCCATAGTGGTACTGGATCGTCTCTTGCGAGATGGTCGGCGCAAGTGCGTCTTCAGCGTACGGGAGCGGCGGGAGCGTATGAGCCATGGCGATTCCTTCGTTGAGTATGTAGGGAGGCTGTGTTGAATGCTGCCGAGCGTCCGATTGTAGGCGAGGAAGAATAACCCCGCAAACTCACGGGCCATTTATCCGCGGTATGCGGAAAACCGGCGTTCGCGCAACGTCCGGACAGACGGTGAGCACGAAACGCGCCTGCCCGAGGGATCGATGCGCGGCGCTCGTCCGGTGCCGCCGCGCGCCGCCGCTCCGTCAGAACGTATCCGACAGCCGCGGCTGCACGTCGGCAAGCGACACGTCCGCCGAGCCTTCCGCGAGGTGCACGGTCAGGCGCCGCTGCGGCTTCAGCGCGCTCGGCGCGCGCACCGCACGGCCCGTCTGCGCATCGATCAGTGCCGCATAGCCGCGCTCGAGCGTGCGTTGCGGATTCAGCACCTCGAGCCGCGCCGCACAGGCTGCCACGCGCGCCGTGTCGCGCTCGTGACGGCGCTGCAGCGCGACTGCAAGACGCTGCTCCAGCCCGGCAAGCGTCTGACGCGCCTGCTTCACGTCGGGCCGCGCGCGCTGCCAGCGCAGTTGCGCGAGCGCGAACCGCGCGCGCGCGTCGCGCACGGGCCGCGCGGCCGCGGACGCGAGACGCACCGCGAGCTGCTCGACGTGCGTGCGCTGCCGCTGCAGCCGTTCGGCCGGGCTCACGAGCCGGCGCGCGAGCCAGTCGAGCTGCTGCGCGCGCTGCTCGAGCACGCGGCGCATCCCGCGCGCGAGCGCGCGCTGCCGGTCGCCGACCTCGCGCAGCAGCAGCGCGCGCTGCGGGCTCGCAAGCTCGGCCGCGCCAGTCGGCGTCGGCGCGCGTACATCCGCGGCGAAATCCGCGATCGTGAAATCGGTTTCGTGGCCGACGCCGCTGACGACCGGCAGCTCGCTCGCCGCGATCGCGCGAGCGAGCGCTTCGTCGTTGAACGACCACAGATCCTCGATCGAGCCGCCGCCGCGGCACACGAGCAGCACGTCGACTTCGCGCCGCGCGTTGGCGGTCTCGACCGCCGCGACGAGCTTCTCGGCCGAGCCGGCCCCCTGCACGGGCGCCGGATAGACGATCACCGGAATGTGCGGCGCGCGCCGTGCGAGCGTCGTCAGCACGTCGCGCAGCGCGGCGGCCTGCAGCGACGTGACGATGCCGATCGCGCGCGGATGCGCGGGCAGCGGCCGCTTGCGCTCGGGCGCGAACAGGCCCTCGGCCTCGAGCTGCGCCTTGAGCCGCAGGAACGCCTCGTACAGGCGCCCCTGCCCCGTGCGCCGCACGGCCTCGACGTTGAGCTGCAACTCGCCGCGCGGCTCGTACATCGTAACCACCGCGCGCACCTCGATCCGGTCGCCTTCGCGCGGCGTGAATTCCGCATACTGCGCCCGGCCGCGGAACATCACGCAGCGCATCTGCGCCTGCTGGTCCTTGATCGAGAAATACCAGTGGCCGCTCGCGGCGCGCGTGAAGTTCGACACTTCGCCCGCGACCCACATCGGCGGGAACGAGCGCTCGAGCATCGTGGAAATTGCGCGGTTGAGCACCGAGACGGGGATGACTTCGTCGCCGCCGCGCGCCGCGCCGGGCGCGGCAAAGAAGGAATCGGAAAGCATGGACGATCGGATGATTGCTGGCGGCGACACGATAGTCCGACATCGGCCTGACGTCCAGCGGCACACCTCGCATTGCACAACACGGAAGTGTCCACATTCTGTCATTCGCCTGCAAAAATCCCCGAAAATCTTCGCAAAACGCCAGACAATTGATGCCAACACCTTGATTTTTATAAAGTTTTAAACATTATGGAATGATTCTCATCCGATTCGAGGTCCGCCGGACGGGCGTGTGCGGCCTTCGGCGGCCGGGTTTTTCACAGAGTTATCCACAGGCCCGCCCGATCCGTCCCCGCTGGCGCTGCCGTCCGATGCCGCTTGCCGCGCCAGCGCGGCGCGCGCTAGAGTGCCGCCTTCCGAGAGACCCCGCGGCTCGCGCCGCGATACGGAGAATTCGCCTTGACGACCCCGTTCCACGCCGTGGCGCCTCGCGCGCCGCGCCCCGCCCGATGAGCGCGCCCGGCGGCCCGCTCGCCCGCGTCGAGACGCGTCTCACGCGCGAATGGCAGCGCCGCGGCGCGCTCGCGTGGGCGCTCACACCGTTCGCGTGCGTGTTCGGCCTGTGCGCGGCGCTGCGCCGCACGGCCTATGCGCAAGGCTGGAAGAAGCCGGTCGACGTCGGCGTGCCGGTCGTCGTGGTCGGCAACGTGACCGTCGGCGGCACCGGCAAGACGCCGACCGTGATCGCGCTCGTCGATGCGCTGCGCGCAGCGGGCTTCACGCCCGGCGTCGTGTCGCGGGGCTACGGCGCGAACGTCAGGACGCCGACCGCTGTCACGCCCGCGTCGCGCGCGAACGAGGCCGGCGACGAGCCGCTCCTGATCGCCCGCCGCACCGACGCGCCGGTGTGGGTGTGTCCTGACCGCGTCGCCGCCGCGCACGCGCTGCGCGCCGCACATCCGGACGTCGACGTGATCGTCAGCGACGACGGCCTGCAGCACTACCGCCTCGCACGCACGGTCGAGCTCGTCGTGTTCGATCACCGGCTTGGCGGCAACGGCTTCCTGCTGCCGGCGGGGCCACTGCGCGAACCGCTGTCGCGGCGCCGCGATGCGACGCTCGTCAACGATCCGTACAGCGGTGCGCTGCCACCGTGGCCCGACACGTACGCGCTGAAGCTCGCGCCCGGCGCCGCGTGGCATCTCGACCGGCCGACGCTGCGCCGCCCGCTGTCGCAGTTCGCCGGCGAGCGGGTGCTCGCGGCGGCCGGCATCGGCGCGCCGGAACGCTTCTTCGCGACGCTGCGCGCAGCGGGCCTCGCGCCCGCGACCCGCGCGCTGCCCGACCACTACGCATTCGCGGACAATCCGTTCGTCGACGATCAGGTCGACACGATCCTGATCACCGAGAAGGATGCAGTAAAATTGGGCGCTTCCTGGCGCGACGCTCGAATCTGGGTCGTCCCCGTCGAAGCCGCGCTCGATCCTCGCCTCATTGCCCTCGTTGTGGAGAAACTCCGTGGACGCTCGCCTGCTTGAAATCCTCGTGTGCCCTATTTGCAAAGGCCCGCTCCACTATGACCGTGCTGCGCAGGAACTGATCTGCAACGCCGACAAGCTCGCGTACCCGATCCGCGACGGCATCCCCGTGATGCTCGTCGACGAAGCACGCCAGACCGTCGAAGGCACGCCGGTCGATCCGGCCGGCCGCTGAACCCGGCCCGGGCCTGACACGGGCCGGCGGCCCGGCGGCCCGGCCACCCCGCGCACACGCGTGCGCCGCTTCCTCATACGATTCGCCTGTCCGATGACTCACCCGCAGCCCTTCATCGCCGTCATTCCCGCCCGGCTCGCCTCGACCCGGCTTCCGAACAAGCCGCTCGCCGATCTCGGCGGCAAGCCGATGGTCGTGCGCGTCGCCGAACGGGCGCGCGAAGC
This sequence comes from Burkholderia sp. Bp8963, assembly GCF_003854275.1. Classification (GTDB taxonomy): domain Bacteria; phylum Pseudomonadota; class Gammaproteobacteria; order Burkholderiales; family Burkholderiaceae; genus Burkholderia. The sequence goes on along the minus strand of NZ_QTQP01000004.1, from coordinate 239,993 downwards.
GGGCGCGCAGCAGGTACTCGTCGCATCCGATGCGCAGAGCGTGCTCGACGCCGCACGCGACCACGGCTTCGACGCAGTGCTCACGCGCGCCGACCATCCGTCCGGCACCGATCGGCTCGCCGAGGTCGCGGCCGCGTTCGGCTGGAGCGACGACACGGTCGTCGTCAACGTGCAGGGCGACGAGCCGCTGATCGACCCCGAGCTGGTCCGCGACGTAGCGTCGCACCTCGCCGCGCATCCGGCGTGCGCGATCTCGACCGCCGCGCATCCGATCCATGCGGCGGCCGACGTGTTCAACCCGAATATTGTGAAGGTCGCGCTCGACGCGCAGGGCGTCGCGCTGTACTTCTCGCGCGCGCCGATTCCGTGGAGCCGCGACGCATACCAGCCGCACTGGCCAGACGTGTCAGCCATGCCTGCGCCGGCGTTTCCGGTGTATCGGCACATCGGCCTCTATGCGTATCGCGCGCGTTTCCTGCGCACGTATCCGTCGCTCGCGCAGGCGCCGATCGAGCAGGCCGAGCAGCTCGAACAGCTGCGCGCGATGTGGCACGGCGAGCGGATTGCAGTGCTGATCACCGGGCGCGCGCCGGAGGCCGGCATCGACACGCCAGCCGATCTCGCACGCGTGCAGGCCCTTTTTCGGCCGGAATCAAAATAACCCGTGGCATAATCAGGCGATTGTGCGAGCCGTCCGCGATCCGCGCGTGCCCGCTTGACCCCGCCGCGGCCCTTCCGGCAGCCGCGCGTCGCTGAGCCGACGCGCCGCGTCAGACCGGTCCGCCGCGTGCCAGGCAAGCTGCCGCGCACTTCGTCGCCGACGCCTTCGAGCCTCGCCATACGAATCTACATACTGGAGATATCACCATGCGTTTGATCCTGTTGGGCGCGCCCGGCGCGGGAAAGGGCACCCAGGCAAACTTCATCAAGGAAAAATTCGGCATCCCGCAGATCTCGACGGGTGACATGCTGCGCGCGGCCGTGAAGGCCGGCACGCCGCTCGGCGTCGAAGCGAAGGGCTTCATGGACGCCGGCAAGCTCGTCCCGGACGAGCTGATCATCGGCCTCGTCAAGGAGCGCCTGAAGGAAGCGGATTGCGCGAACGGCTACCTGTTCGACGGCTTCCCGCGCACGATCGCGCAGGCCGACGCGATGAAGGATGCCGGCGTCGCGATCGACTACGTGCTCGAAATCGACGTGCCGTTCTCGGAAATCATCGAGCGGATGAGCGGCCGCCGCACGCACCCGGCGTCGGGCCGCACCTATCACGTCAAGTTCAACCCGCCGAAAGTCGAAGGCATCGACGACGTCACGGGCGAACCGCTGATCCAGCGCGACGACGACAAGGAAGAAACTGTCAAGAAGCGTCTCGAAGTGTACGAAGCGCAGACCAAGCCGCTCATCAACTACTACGGAGACTGGGCGCAGCGTGGCGAGGAGAACGGCCTGAAGGCGCCGCAATACCGGAAGATCTCCGGTCTCGGCACCGTCGACGAGATCCGCGACCGTGCGTTCGATGCGCTGAAGTAAGCATCGCGTTCAGTCGAAAAAACCGCCCGCCCCGGGCGGTTTTTTTTCGCGTGCAATTCGCCTTCAGCCCGCCTGCAGCCGATTTGCACGAGCGTTCGCGTTGTACCGGCACACGACCGCACCCCGTACAATCGACTGGCTCGAACCCGTCCGGCCCTGCCCGCCGCACGCACGCAGGTCGCCGGCCCTACGGACCAGCAGCTTTGCACGGGACCAGACCAGGCGCCACGGCGCCAGGTCTCGCCGACAGGAGGCAGTCATGGAGATTCGCGGAAACGTCTTTCTGATCACCGGGGGCGCGTCGGGGCTCGGCGCCGGCACTGCGCGGATGCTCGCGGAGGAAGGCGGCAAGGTCGTGCTCGCCGACCTGAACCAGGAAGCCGGCGAAGCGCTCGCGCGCGAGCTGGGCGGCGTGTTCGTCCGGTGCGATGTCGCGCGCGAGGACGACGCGCAGGCCGCGGTCGATGCGGCGATGCGCGCCGGCACGCTGCGTGGCCTCGTGAACTGCGCGGGCATCGCGCCCGCCGCGAAGACCGTCGGCAAGGACGGCGCGCATCCGCTCGACGTGTTCGCGAGGACGATCAGCGTGAACCTCGTCGGCACGTTCAACATGATCCGCATTGCGGCCGTCGCGATGGCCGCGAACGCGCCGAACGCGGAAGGCGAGCGCGGCGTGGTGATCAGCACCGCGTCGGTCGCGGCGTTCGACGGCCAGATCGGCCAGGCCGCGTATGCGGCATCGAAGGCCGGCGTCGCCGGCATGACGCTGCCGATCGCGCGCGACCTGTCGCGCAGCGGCATCCGCGTGATGACGATCGCACCCGGCCTGTTCGAGACGCCGATGCTGCTCGGCATGCCGAAAGACGTGCAGCACGCGCTCGGCGCGATGGTGCCGTTCCCGCCGCGGCTCGGCAAGCCGGCCGAATATGCGATGCTGGTCCGGCAGATCGTCGAGAACCCGATGCTCAACGGCGAGGTGATCCGCCTCGACGGCGCAATCCGGATGCAGCCGAAATGACCCACGCGGCGCGCAGCTGAAAAAATGCCCGCCACGCGCACACTGCGCAGGGCGGGCGTTTCGCATCCGGCACGGGAAGCGCTGGAACGAGCGCTCAGTCTTCGTCGCCGCGCTGCATCCGCTGACGCAATTCGGTCACCTGCGACTCGACGACCGTCGCGTCTTCCGCGTCGGGCCGCTCGCCCAGATACTGCTCGAGATCCTCGAGCGCCGGCCGCAGGTAGTCGAGCCGCGCATACGCGAAGCCGCGGTCGCGCACCTCGTCGAGCTGGTCCGGCAGCAGGATCACGAGCCGCTGCTGCACCGCGAGCAGCCGCTGCCAGCGTTCCGTCTGCAGATAGATCGTCTTCAGGTTGCGCAGCATCCGCGCGATGATCTCGCGGCTCGTCGCCGGCTGCAGCAGCGCGCGCAACGCGCTGTCCACCGCACCGGCCGCACGGGCGACGTACGGCTCCAGCATCTCGACCATCTCGGCTTCGGACAGCGAATGGCCGTTGGTCGGATCGATGATCAGATCGCCGTCCGACAGCGTGACGCGCAGCAGGAAATGGCCGGGAAACGACACGCCGCGCGCCGGCACGCCGATCTGCTCGGCCAGCTCGATGTACAGCACCGACAGCGAGATCGGGATCCCGCGCCGCCGCCTCAGCACGACGTTCAGGTGGCTGTTGTCGGGATCGTAGTAGTCGTTGTGATTGCAGGCGAAGCCGAGCTCGCGGAAGAAGAACTCGTTCAGCGCGGCGATCCGGTCCTTCAGGCCGGCGTCGGCGCCGAAGCGCCGGCGCAGCCTTGCGGCGAGCATGTCGAGCTCGGCGAGCGTGCCCTGCAGGTCAAGATCCGGGTACGCATCCTGCGCAAGCGACAGCGCGGCCTCGGTGACCGGCAGGCTGTCGTCTTCCGCGACGAGCGTACTGAAGTAATCGAGGACCCGGGTCATTGTGGTCGTCACTTGGCGCGCCTTCTGAAGTAAGCGTATTTGAAGCCCATCACCGACAACATACCGAAATATAGTGCAGCGAACAGCACGAGGCACGCGGCCATCAGTGCGATGCGCGCGAGCGGCTGCACGCGCAGCCCGGTCCAGTCGAAGTTGACCGCGAACCAGTGCATCGTGCCGGCGAGCACGAGGGCCGCGCCGACGAGCTGCGTGAAGAAGCGCAGCCAGCCCTCCGACGGCTCGTAGATGCCGCGCCGCCGCAGGCCGATGAACAGCAGCAGCGAGTTCAGGCACGCGCCGACGCCGATGCTGAGCGTGAGGCCCGCATGGCCGATCAGCGGCACGAACACGTAGTTCGACAACTGCGTGACGACGAGCACGCCGATCGCGATCTTCACCGGCGTCTTGATGTCCTGCTTCGCATAGAAGCCCGGCGCGAGAATCTTGATCAGGATGATGCCGACGAGCCCGATCCCGTAGGTCGCGAGCGCGCGCGCGACCATCGTGACGGTATGCGCGTCGAACTTGCCGTAGTTGAACAGCGTCGCGGTGAGCGGCTCCGCGAAGAAGAACAGCGCGAGCGCGCTCGGCGCGGCGAGCAGGAACGTGACGCGCAGCCCCCAGTCGAGCAGCGCCGAATATTCGGTCGCATCCGCGTCGACGTGCGCCTTCGACAGGCTCGGCAGCAGGATCGTGCCGAGCGCGACGCCGAGCAGCGCGGTCGGGAACTCCATCAGCCGGTCCGCATAGTTGATCCACGACACCGCGCCCTGCCCGAGCCGCGACGCGATGTTGGTGTTGATGATCAGCGACAGCTGCGCGACCGACACCGCGAAGGTCGCCGGCACCATCTTCGCGAGCACGCGCTTCACGCCCCGATGCCGCAGCGCACGCATCGGATTGAGGCCGATCAGCGGCACCATGTCGATCTTCTTCAGGCCCGGCAGCTGCACGATGAACTGCAGCACCCCGCCCGCGATCACCGCCCACGCAAGCGCATACACGGGCACCTTCAGGTGCGGCGCGACGAACACGGCCGCGACGATAAACGCGACGTTGAGCAGCACCGGCGCGAATGCGGGCAGCGAAAAGCTCTTGTACGTGTTCAGCACGCCGGACGCGAGCGTCGTCAACGAGATGAACACGATGTACGGGAACATGATGCGCGTCATCGTGACGGCAAGCGGAAACGCCTGGCCGTCGGTGCGCAAGCCGGACGCGACCGCGAACACGACCCACGTCGCGCCGGCGATGCCGACGACCGACAGCACGGCGAGCGCCCACGCAAGCACGGTCGACATCGCGTCGACGAGCGCCTTCGTCGCGTCGTGCCCCTGCTGGTTCTTGAACTCGGCAAGGATCGGCACGAACGCCTGCGAGAACGCGCCTTCCGCGGACAGGCGACGCAACAGGTTCGGAATGCGGAACGCGACGTAGAACGCGTCGGTATATTGACTGGCACCGAACGCTCGCGCGATCAGCGTCTCACGGGCCAGTCCGGTCACGCGCGACAGCAGCGTGAAGCCGCTGACCGTCAGCAGGGCTCGGAATAGATTCATGGGGCGCTTATTATACGGACGTTGCGTGGCGCGGCACGGCCGATCGCGGAAAAGGACGCCCGCGACACCCGCCCGCTTCCGCATCCGACGCCAAACTTGCCACACGCTTGATTTTGTTGCTATAATCGCCGGTTTCTGAGCCTGTTACATGCGCGGCACCTGCCGTTTCCGTGTCCGGGCCTCGGATAAAACCAACGTTTTTTTTGCGCCCCTGGGCAATCGTTCTCAGGGGACGGATCGAAAAACAGCGCTTGGCCGTCAGGCTCCAAGCTCTGGAAACAGGACAGGATAAGGAACCGTCATGGCTAACTCCGCACAAGCACGCAAGCGCGCCCGCCAGGCCGCGAAGGCAAACTCGCACAACTCGGCGCTGCGCTCGAAATTCCGTACCGCGATCAAGGCCGTTCGCAAGGCTGTTGACGCCGGCGACCAGGCAAAGGCTGCCGAGCTGTTCAAGGCTGCCGTGAAGACGATCGACACGATCGCCGACAAGAAGATCGTTCACAAGAACAAGGCCGCTCGCAGCAAGAGCCGCCTCGCCGCAGCCGTCAAGGGCCTGCAGGCAGCAGCGTAACTCCGGTGTGCCCGCCTCACGCGGGCGCTCCTGTTTCCTGCGATCAACAAAAAGCCCGCATTCGCGGGCTTTTTGTTTTGCATCGTCCGCCGCCGGCGAGGCCGTGGCGGCATGAACCGGACGGGCGCGGCAGGCGCCCGGCAGCTCAGCTCTTGTTGTTCGCGTAGTCGGGCAATTCGCACGCCTCGGTGACGACGAGGTGGTTGTCCTTCGCGAAGTTCATCACGAAATCGAACGCCATCGGCTCGACGTCGCGCAGACGGGAATCGAGAATCACGCATTTGGTGTCGCCGAGCATCGTCGGACGCACGTACAGCGAATACTTGAGCCTGGCGTTCGGCCCGCTTGCTCCCGGCCCGAAACAGGACATCACACCAGCAAGACGCTCCGACCAGTCGCTCGGGCGAAATTTTTTGCCATCTTTCGTGATGCCCTGGATGAAGTATTCGGTCGGAGGGGTTTCAGCCATGTGGTTACCCAAGTGACGGCCCGGCGATGCGCAGGCAACGGCGCCTGGGCACGCAAACACAAAGCAGGCATGACGCCGGTGACGTCCGCGCGCACCCGCAGGCGGGGGGGACGGCACGATTCCCGGCACGCCGCACCGGTTTTGTGCAGCGCACAGCTTGTGTCCGGCAGCGCGTGTGTGAGGCTTGCCTGCCGGGCTGGAGAAAACTTTTGGATTATACCGCAGCGCGCCATTGCGCGTCGTCTCGCGCCCCCTGCTCCGCCACCGTCGGGCGCACGCGGCAATCCATCCCCGTTATCTGGCCCGGCTCGTCAAAGCACAGAAAATCCTTTATGCTGCTTTGAAGTTATCCACATCCGACGGTGGCGCCGTCCGGCCCCGGCGGCCGGGTAGAACCCGCCGCATTTCGTTTCATGACCGCCAAAACCATTCGTCACTACCTGCAGTTCAAGGATTTCTCGCTGGAAGACTACGAGTACGTGCTCGAACGCACGGGAATCCTGAAGCGCAAGTTCAAGAACTACGAGACCTACCATCCGCTGCACGACCGCACGCTCGCGATGATCTTCGAGAAGAGCTCGACGCGCACGCGCCTGTCGTTCGAGGCCGGGATCTTCCAGCTCGGCGGCCACGCCGTCTTCATGAGCACCCGCGACACGCAGCTCGGCCGCGGCGAGCCGGTCGAGGATTCCGCGCAAGTCATCTCGCGGATGGTCGACATCATCATGATCCGCACGTTCGAGCAGGAGATCATCCAGCGCTTCGCGGAAAACTCCCGCGTGCCGGTGATCAACGGCCTGACCAACGAATACCATCCGTGCCAGGTGCTCGCCGACATCTTCACGTACTACGAGCATCGCGGCCCAATTCGCGGCAAGACGGTCGCGTGGGTCGGCGATGCGAACAACATGCTGTACACGTGGATCCAGGCCGCGCAGATCCTCGGCTTCAAGCTGCGCCTGTCGACGCCGCCGGGCTACGGGCTCGACATGAAGCTCGTCGCGCCGGAGAGCGCGCCGTTCTATGAAGTCGTCGACGATCCGAACGAAGTGTGCAAGGGCGCCGATCTCGTGACGACCGACGTGTGGACGAGCATGGGCTTCGAGGCCGAGAACGACGCGCGCAAGCAGGCGTTCGCCGACTGGTGCGTCGACGAGGAGATGATGGGCCACGCGAGCCCCGATGCCCTCTTCATGCACTGCCTGCCCGCACACCGCGGCGAGGAAGTGACGGCCGGCGTGATCGACGGCCCGCAGAGCGTCGTCTGGGACGAGGCGGAAAACCGCCTGCACGTGCAGAAGGCGCTGATGGAATTCCTGCTGCTCGGCCGGCTGAAGCACTGACCCCGGGCACTGCCTGGGCTCTGCTTGGGCACGGGCTGACGAAGAAAAGCGCCGATCGACGATCGGCGCTTTTTCATTTGCCCGCCGGCTTCGGCACGCACGACGATCGGCCGCACGAACCGGCCGCGCGCGTCGTGCGGCTTCGCGTCAGCCCGTCACGGGCTGCGTGGCGGCAAAGCTCGGCCGCGCCCGTATCGCCGCCTGTGCGCGCTCGATGTTCCGATACTTCTTCAACAGCTCGGCGCCCTCGGGGAACATGCCGACGTAAGCGAGAATCGGCGCGAGGAACAGATCCGCCATCGACAGCGCCGAGCCGACCAGATAGTCGCGATCGCCGTACGCCGCGTCGAACACCTGCAGCTGCTTGTCGATATCGGGCAGCGCCCCGTCGATCACCGCGTGATCGGGCTGGCCGTTCTCGCCCTTCGGGAACACGTACTGCAGCACATAGCGGCGCACCATCGCGTCGTACGCATGGCAGTTGACCAGGCTGATCCACTGCTCGCCGCGTGCGTGCGCGGTCACGCCCCATTGCGGCAGCAGGCTCGGGCCATCGAACGCTTCGTCGAGGTAGCCGACGATCGCCCGGGTTTCGTAGAACTCGATCGGCCCGTCGCTGAATGCCGGAATGCGGCCGAACGGGTTGTGCGCGAGCACTTCCGGCGAATGCGGCGGCAGCGATTCGAGCGTGTAGGCGACGCCCTTCTCCGCGAGCGCCATCCGCACCGTGCGGACATACGTGCTGCGCGGATCGCCGAACACGCGCACCGTTCCCGCGCTGCCCTCCGGGTCCAGCAGGTCGCTGAGCCGGTTGAACACCGACTGCCAGCCGCCCAGGTGCGAATCGCGCTCCTGCGCGCTCGGGAAACCGCTGTGACGCATGTGCAGGTGCGTGCCGCCGTCCTGGTCGGTGAGCGTGACCTCGATCAGCGTCTTGAGCTCGGGCGGCATCGCGCCCGCCTCCCACGCCCACGTGTAGGCCAGAAAATCGACGCGGTCGACCTTCTGGTACTCGCCGCCCGCGATGTGCCGCGAACCGTCGCGCCCGCCCATCACGATCCGGTACTTGCCGCCGACCCGTGCGTCGGCACTCGCTTCGACCACACTCATCCCGCGCGGGCAATGCCAGGCCGCCAGCGCGGTCTCGCTGGTGAACGCGTCGAACACGCGTTCGCGCGGCGCGCGGATGAAGCGGTCCATTTCCAGATGAAACGACGCTGCTTGACTCATGGCTTCTCCTCCGGGGACGGAGCGGGTGGACAGGCGTCGCCGGCGTCGCGCTCCGCGCCCGACTGTTCGACGAACACCTTCAGACGATCGAGACTGTCTTCCCAGAACTGGCGATAGGTTTCGAGCCAGCCGTGCGCATCGCGCATCCCGTCGGCGCGCAGCCGGCAGATCCGCCAGCGCGCATCGACTTCCCGTTCGATCAGCCCCGCGTCGGACAGCACGCGCAAGTGCTTCGAAATCGCCGGCGCGGAAATGTCGAACGGCCGGGCCAGTTCGCTGACGGGCGCCGCGCCGTCGGCCAGCCGCACCAGGATAGCGCGGCGGGTCGGGTCGGCCAGTGCGGCGAACACCGCGGACAGGGAATCGGATGGGGATCGCATGTCCTCATTTAACTTCAAGGTTAAATGAGAGTCAAGGATGAGGTGCGCACCGCGAACGCGACGATGATGGGGACGGATTGGCAGCAGCACGGAACGGCATCCGCGCGCGCTGCCGTTACGCGTGCGTGGCGGTCCGGCTCACAGACACACCGGCTCCGGCTCCAGCTCGACGCCGAACTTCGCGAACACGTCGCTCTGGATCGCACGGGCGAGCGCGATCACGTCCGCGCCCGTCGCGCCGCCGCGATTGACGAGCACGAGCGCCTGGCGGTCGTGCACGGCCGCGGCGCCGAGTGCGCGCCCCTTCCAGCCGCTGCGGTCGATCAGCCAGCCGGCCGCGAGCTTCACCTGCCCGTCCGGCTGCGGATACGACACGACGTCGGGCACGCGTGCGCGCAGCGCGTCGAACTGCGCGGCATCGATCACCGGATTCTTGAAGAAGCTGCCCGCGTTGCCGAGCGCGAGCGGATCGGGCAGCTTCGCGCGGCGGATCGCGACCACGGCATCGAACACGTCGCGCGGTGTCGCCGCCGCCTGCGCGATGCCGCGCGCGTCGAGTTCGCGCGTGACGTCCGCATAGCCGAGCCGCGGCGTCCAGTGCTTCGGCAGCCGGAACGTCACCGACACGATCGCGAACCGCGCGCGGCCTTCCCGCTTGAAGAAGCTGTCGCGATAGCCGAACGCGCAGCGCGCGGCATCGAAGCGTTCGCTGCGCCCGGTTGCGAGCTCGACGGCGACGAGCGAATCGAAATACGTCTTCATTTCGAGCCCGTACGCGCCGATGTTCTGGATCGGCGCGGCGCCGACCGTGCCGGGAATCAGCGCGAGGTTCTCGAGACCCGCCATCCCGTGCTCGAGTGTCCACGCGACGAACGCGTGCCAGTTTTCGCCGCCGCCTGCCTCGACGTACCACGCGTCGTCGTCGTCGCGCACGACCCGGCGGCCGGCGATCTCGTCGAGCAGCACGAGGCCGTCGAAGTCGCGCGTGAACACGACGTTGCTGCCGCCGCCGAGCACCAGCCGCGGCAGACTGGCGACACGTGCATCGCGATGCAGCGCCGCGAACTGGTCCGCGTGCGTTACGCGCGCTGCAAACCGCGTGTTCACGTCGAAGCCGAACGTGTTGTGCGCGGCGAGCGGATGGTCGGGAAGCAACGTCAGGGTGGAGTCGGCAGCAAGCATCGGCAATCGCGGTCGGACGTGCCCGGACCTGCCCGGCGGCGTGCGGCCGGCCTTGGGCAAACGAAGGGGCATCGGTAGAATGGCAAACAGTCCGCAATTATAGCGAGTGCCCGCGCGCAAGCCGGGCACGCGCGTTTTACAGGGAGAAAGCCATGCCATCGTTCGACGTCGTCAGCGAAGCGAACATGATCGAAGTGAAGAACGCCATCGAACAGTCGAACAAGGAAATTTCGACGCGCTTCGACTTCAAGGGGTCCGACGCACGCGTCGAGCAAAAGGAACGCGAGCTGACGCTGTTCGCCGACGACGACTTCAAGCTCGGCCAGGTCAAGGACGTGCTGATCAACAAGCTGGCCAAGCGCAACGTCGACGTGCGCTTCCTCGACTACGGCAAGGTCGAGAAGATCGGCGGCGACAAGGTCAAGCAGGTCGTGACGGTCAAGAAGGGCGTGACGGGCGATCTCGCGAAGAAGATCGTGCGGCTCGTCAAGGACAGCAAGATCAAGGTGCAGGCGAGCATCCAGGGCGACGCGGTGCGCGTGTCGGGCACCAAGCGCGACGACCTGCAGAGCGTGATCGCGATGCTGCGCAAGGACGTGACCGACACCCCGCTCGACTTCAACAACTTCCGCGACTGATCGATCGCGTGATGCCGCCGGGCTGCGCAATGCGCCCGGCGCGCCGCTTCGGGCGGCTCTGGCCCGCTTCGGCCCGCTTTGGCTTGTTTCGGCTTGTTTCGGCCTGCTGCGTCAGGCTTTCCCGCCGTCCTGCGCGTTGCCGTTCGCGGCCGCCTTCTTCTTGTCGCCGATCCGGCTTTCCTGCCCCGCGAGCAACTTCGAGATGTTGCTGCGGTGACGCCACACGAGCAGCACGCTCATCGCGAGCACCGCCCAAGCGACGGGGTTGTGGTGCGTGCCGAACAGGAACACGTCGAACAGCGGCGCGAACACTGCCGCGACGAGCGCCGCGAGCGACGAGTAGCGGAAGAAGAACGCGATGATGAGCCAGGTCAGCGCGGTCGCCAGCCCGAGCACCGGATGCACGGCGAGCAGCACGCCGGCCGCGGTCGCGACGCCCTTGCCGCCCTTGAAGCGGAAGAACACCGGATACAGGTGACCGAGGAACACGGCGATCGCGACGCACGCGATCGCGACATCGGGCAGGCCGATGCGCCGCGCGAGCCAGACGGCGATCCAGCCCTTGAACGCGTCGCCGACGAGCGTCAGGATCGCCGCCTTCTTGTTGCCGCTGCGCAGCACGTTGGTGGCGCCGGGATTCTTCGACCCGTACGAGCGGGGATCGGCCAGGCCCATCGCGGCGCTGACGACGACGGCAAACGACACCGAGCCGACCAGGTAGGCAATGAGGGTGGCGAGCAGGATCTGCATGCGGAAGACTCTTCTTTGAACGTATCGATGGACGAACAGCGGCACGGCCGCGGAATGTTGGCAACACCGTGGCGGCAAGCCGAAGCGGCGCTCATTCTACCGAAGCGGCGCTCACTGCCACGAAGGTGAAACCCTCAGTCGACGCTCGCGCACTGCACGGGCTTCGCGTCGAGCAGCGTCGTCAGCACGGCCGGCGCGATGCTGACGAGATAGCCGCGGCGGCCGCCATTCAGGTAGATCGTCGGCAGCTCGAGGATCGTCGACTCGACGAACACGGGTATCGCCTTGCGGGTGCCGAACGGCGACGTACCGCCGACGAGATAGCCCGAATGGCGGTTCGCGACCTCCGGCTTGCACGGCTCGACGCGTTTCACGCCGATCTGCCGCGCGAGGTTCTTCGTCGACACCGTGCGATCGCCGTGCATCAGCACGATCAACGGTTTCGCCTGTTCGTCCTCCATCACGAGCGTCTTCACGACGATGTGCTCGTCGACGCCGAGCTGGCGTGCGGATTCACCGGTGCCGCCGTGCTCGACGTAGTCATACGGATGCTCGCCGAACTCAACGCCGTGGCGGCGCAACAGCTGGGTCGCGGGTGTTTCGGACACGTGTCTGGATTTGCTCATGGCGGCATTCTAATGGGGAACGGCTGGCGACGCGTAACGCGCAGCGGGCAGCGGGACGGGTGACTGATGTGCCGCGCGTCGATGCTGGCCGGATTCCCCCATCCTGCCCCCACCCCGGTCAAACAGACGCGCTCCAGCGCCGGCTCCGCCCGCCGGCGGTATACTCGCGGCCCGTTTTTCCGTCACCCGGGCATAAGGGGAAACGGCGCGGGGAACAGCGCAGGCCACGGCGATCGCCCACCCTCCCGATGCCACCCACCCATTGTCATTGCGTGCGCCGCGAAGTGCCATTGACCGAATGGCCGATTGTGGCCCGCGCTTCGGCATGGCACGATCGTTCGCAATCATCGCCCCTGCGCCGGCCCACTTTCTGGAGACGCCATGACCCAGTCCAATCGCCCCCTGGCACCGCTCGACGTCGACGCACTGCTGGCCGCGCTGCCTGGCCGCATCGCCGACGTCCCTGCGCACTGGGCCGCTCGCGCGCCCGATCATCCGGCGCTGATCGAGGACGCGCGCGGCCTGTCGTATCGCGACCTGTCGCAGGCGGTCGACGCGGCCGCCACGCAACTCGCGGGCCTCGGCGTGCGCGGCGGCGACCGCATGATGATCGTCGCTGAAAACTGCGTCGCGCAGATCGTGCTGCTGTTCGCGGCAGCCAGGCTCGACGCGTGGGCGCTCGTATCGAACGCGCGGCTGTCGGCTGCCGAACTCGATGCGATTGCCGCGCATGCGCGCCCGAAGCTGATCGCGTTCACCGACGACGCATCGCCGGACGCACGCGCACACGCGGCCCGGCACCACGCGAGCCCGGCGCCCGCGCTCGCGATCGACATCGGCGCGTGGTCGTACCACATCGATGCGGACGCGCCCGGCGAACCGGTCGCCGCCGATAGCGCCGCGCAATGCGCGGCACTGATCTACACGACCGGCACCACCGGTACGCCGAAGGGCGTGATGCTGTCGCACCGCAACCTGCTGTTCATTGCGGCGACGTCGAGCACGCTGCGCCGCGTGTCGCCCGACGACGTCGTCTACACGGTGCTGCCGGTATCGCACGTATATGGCCTCGCGTCGGTCTGCCTCGGCAGCCTGTATGCGGGCGCGACCTTGCGCCTCGCGCCGCGCTTCTCGCCGGAGGCCGTGCGCGTGGCGCTCGCCGACGAAGACATCACGATCTTCCAGGGCGTGCCCGCGATGCACGCGAAGCTGCTCGAGCACCTGCGCACGCACGGCCACGCATGGCACGCACCGCGCCTGCGGTTCGCCTATTCGGGCGGTTCGCCGCTCGACGCCGACCTGAAGGCGCGCGTCGAACGGATCTACGGCGTGCCGCTGCACAACGGCTACGGAATGACCGAGTGCAGCCCCACGATCACGCAGACGCCGCTCGATGCGCCGCGCGGCGACTGCTCGGTCGGCACGCCGATTCCAGGCGTCGCGATGCGGATCGTCGGGCCGGACGGCCGTGACGTGCCGCACGGCGAAGTCGGCGAGATCCAGGTGCGCGGGCCGAACGTGATGCTCGGCTATTACCGCAATGCGGACGCGACGCGCGCGGCCGTCACGCCGGACGGCTGGCTGAAGACGGGCGACCTCGCGCGGCAGGATGCCGACGGCGCGGTGACGATCGCCGGACGCAGCAAGGAGCTGATCATCCGCTCGGGGTTCAACGTGTATCCGGTCGAGGTCGAGCAGGTGCTGAACGCGCATCCGGACGTCGTGCAGGCGGCCGTCGTCGGCCGCGCGGTCGAAGGCAACGAGGACGTGCTCGCGTTCGTCGAGCTGGTGCCGGGCGCGGCGACCACCGAAGCCGCGTTGCACGACTGGTGCGCGGCGCGCCTCGCGCCGTACAAGCGGCCCGCGCGCATCCGCGTGCTCGATGCGCTACCGGCCGCGTCGACCGGCAAGGTGCTCAAGCACAAGCTGCGCGACCTCGCGTGACGCACGCGGCCGCGCTCCCGCGCGCTATCCGCGCGGGTGGTGGTGCGCGTGCAGCGTCCTCAGGCGCTCGCGCGCGACGTGCGTATAGATCTGCGTCGTCGAGATGTCGCTGTGGCCGAGCAGCAACTGCACGACACGCAGGTCCGCGCCGTGGTTCAGCAGATGCGTCGCGAACGCGTGCCGCAACGTGTGCGGCGACAGGTGCGCGCGCACGTCGGCCCGCTGTGCGTGGCGCTTGATGATGTTCCAGAATTGCTGGCGCGTCATGCCGTCGCCGCGCGCGGTGACGAACAGCGCATCGGCCGCGCGCGCGCCGAGCAGCGCGGGCCGCGCGTTGCGCAGGTAGCGCTCGATCCAGCCGTGCGCGACTTCGCCGAACGGCACGAGCCGCTCCTTCGAGCCCTTGCCCATCACGCGCACGACGCCTTCGTTGAGCCCCACCTCGACGGTCTTCAGCGTCACGAGCTCGCTCACGCGCAGCCCGCTCGCGTACATCAGCTCGAGCATCGTGCGGTCGCGCAGGCCGAGCGGCGTGTCGATGTCCGGTGCGCCGAGCAGCGCCTCGACCTGCGCTTCGGACAGCGTCGACGGGAAGCGCGCGCCCTGCTTCGCAGACGTGACGCGCAGCGTCGGGTCCGCATTCGCGCGGTGCTCGCGCACGGCCCAGCCGTAATAGCGACGGAACACCGACAGCCGCCGGTTCGATGACGTCGCCTTGCCGTCGCTGCGCGCGGCGATGTAACCCTCGACCATCGCTTCGTTCACGGCATCAAGGGACGCGTCGTGGGTCGCCGCGAGCCACTGCGAAAACAGAGTCAGGTCGCGTCGGTATGCATCGAGCGTATTGCGCGCGAGACCGTGTTCGAGCCACAACGCATCGCAGAATATGTCGATCGACGCGCGGCTCGCGAGCAGCGCGGGCGAAGCCGCAGCCTCGGCCTCGGCTGTTACGCCTGCGGTTTCGGGGGAAAGCAGCGAATCGCTCATTGGTATGGCACGCCTTCGTGCGCGAGCAGCCAGCGCTTCACCTTGAGGAAGTAGCCGTCGCCGTCGTGGTTCGCAAAGCCGCCGATGCCGCCCGACGCGACGACGCGGTGGCACGGAATCACGAGCGGGAAATAGTTCGCGCCGCACGCCTGGCCGACTGCGCGCGGCGCACTGCCGATCTGCTTCGCGACCTGGCCATAAGTCAGCACGGTGCCGGGCGGGATCTCGCAGATCGCGTCCCACACGCGGTGCTGGAACGCGGTGCCGACGTCGGCGAGCGGCAGGTCGAAGCTCGCCGACGCGCGCTCGAAATAGCGCTCGATCTGCTCGACCGCGCGCTTCGCGAGCGGCGTATCGGGATCGACGCACTTCACCGATTCGGGCAGATAGACGATCTCGCGCACCACCGACCCATCCGTGCGTATGCCGACCTTGCCGAACGGCGCATCGATCACTGCATTGAACATTGCTGCCTCCTCATGCTTCGCACTCCGGCCCTATACCATTCGAACAATCCGAAAAGAACCACAGGCAGCTGTCCGCCCGCATTGTCAACGAACTGCGGCCAACCGAGGCCAGCCGCGGCGGCCAACTGCGGCTGCCCATTGCGTCATCCGGCGCAACTGCAGACAACGCCCGCCAACCCATGACGCCGACCAACCAGACGACCGCAGCCGCCCGATCGCACCGTCACTGTACGCTCCCTTCATGCGGCCCGCAGCGCCCATTCGACGTGCTCGCGCACGAGCGGCGACGGGTCGTCCGCACGCGCGCGCAAGGCGGCGACGATCGCATCGCGCGCGTCCGGTGCAAGCCGCTCCGCGGGCACGCGCAGCGCATTGCCGAGGCCGACCGCGAGATTGCGCAGCCAGCACGCGTAGCCGATGCGCCGGATCGCGCTGCCCTGCATCCGCGTGTCGAACTCGTCCGCGCTCCAGCCGAACAACTCGACGAGCGTCGCGCGATCGAGCCCGTGCCGCACATCGAAATCGGCGACGGGCGCGGCCTGCGCGAACTTGTTCCACGGGCACACGAGCTGGCAGTCGTCGCAGCCGTACACGCGGTTGCCGATCATCGGCCGCAGCGATTCCGGGATGCTGCCTTTCAACTCGATCGTCAGGTACGAGATGCAGCGCCGCGCATCGACGCGATACGGCGCGACGATCGCGCCGGTCGGGCACGCCGCGAGGCAGCGCGTGCAGCTCCCGCAATGCGCGCCCGGCGTTTCGGGGGCCGTATCGGGAGCGGTCTGCGCATCGGTCGGCAACGGAATGTCGACGTAGATCTCGCCGAGGAAGAACAGCGAACCGGCGTCGCGCTGCAGCAGCAGCGTATGCTTGCCGCGCCAGCCGACCCCGGCCTTCTGCGCGAGTTCGACCTCGAGCACGGGCGCCGAATCGGTGAACACGCGATAGCCGAACGCGCCGATCTCGCGCTCGATGCGCTCGGCAAGTGTCTGCAGGCGATTGCGCAGCACCTTGTGATAGTCGCGGCCGCGCGCATAGATCGACACGACGGCGGCCTGCGGATCGTCGAGCCGGGCCTGTTCGCGCGCGCGCCAGTCGCGCGGCGCGGCGGCGCCGCGATGCGGGTCGTCCGGCATGTCGTTCGCGAGCGTTTCGGCCGGCAAATACGCGAGACGCGCGGAGATCACGCGTCGCGTACCGGCCACAAGTTCGGCCGGCCGCGCGCGTTTCATCCCATGTTTCGCCATATAATCCATCTCGCCGTGGCAACCGGCTTCCAGCCAGGCGGCGAGCCCCGCTTCGGCGTCCGAGAGATCGGTATCGCTGATGCCGATCGCCCCGAAACCCAATTCGCGCCCCCACGCCCTGATGCGCGCGGCGAGCGCAGTCAACGCCGCATCGTCGAGCACGCACGGCGTCGCGCCTTCGTCATGTGTCGAGGGCAGATCGGATGCGGCGAGTTCCGGTAATCGGTTCATCGCACTATTTTACGAGAATGCCAGCCACGCCAAGCCATACGTCTCATGCCGCCACGCTGCCCGCCCCGCTCGCGGAACGCGTGTTCGCGCTCGCCGACGAAGCGGCGACCGAGGCCTTCGGCGCGCGCTTCGCGCTTGCGCTCGATGCAGCCCGCGTCGAACTGACCCGCGCGCATGCGTTCGACGGCCTGCAGATCCAGCTCGACGGCGACCTCGGCGCAGGCAAGACGTCCCTCGTGCGCGCGATCCTGCGCGGCCTCGGCCATCGCGGCCGCGTGCGCAGCCCGACCTATACGCTCGTCGAGCCGTATGCGCTCGAACGCGACGATGGGGAACTCGAGGTCTATCACTTCGATCTGTACCGTTTCAACGATCCGGCCGAATGGTCCGATGCCGGCTTTCGCGAATATTTCAACTCTAGCGCGATCTGCCTCGTCGAATGGCCGCAACAGGCGGGCACGCTGCTCGGCGTGCCCGATCTGGTCTTCTCGCTCGACGTGGACGGCGACGGCCGCGCCCTCACCGTCCGGGCGTACAGCGCTTCAGGAAAGGCATGTCTCGAAAGATGTTGATCAAACCGTTCCGCTCGATCGAATCGGCGGCCACCGCGACGCATAACTGGCGGCGCCGGCAGATCCTGCGCGCGGGCGCATCGACGCTCGTGCTCGGCCTCGCGGTGCCGCGGCTCGCGCTTGCATCGTCGGTGCTCGGCGTGCGGGTGTGGCCCGCGCGCGATTACACGCGCGTGACGATCGAATCCGACCAGCCGCTGCAGAATACCCAGCAGCTGCTGCAAGGTCCGGACCGGCTCGTCGTCGACCTGAACGGGCTCGACCTCGACCAGGCGCTGCGCGATCTCGTATCGAAGATCGCGCCGAACGATCCGCAGATCCAGTCGGTGCGCGTCGGCCAGTATCAGCCGCACGTCGTGCGGATGGTGTTCGACCTGAAGGGTTCGGTGAAGCCGCAGGTGTTCACGCTGCCGCCCGTCGGCACGTACAAGTACCGGCTCGTGTTCGACCTCTATCCGGCCGTCCCGCCCGATCCGCTGACCGACCTGATCGCGCAGACGGAACGCAAGGAACAGCAGCTCAACGAAGCGACGCGCGCGCAGCAGGTGCAGCCGCCGACCGCGCTGAGCGGCCCGACGCCGCCGCCCGTCGCGAGCCACGACAACAGCGACGCGTTCTTCCAGCGCTTCGCGCAGAACACCCCCGGCACGCCCGCGCCGCGCCCGGCCCCCGGCACGCCGGCCGCACCTGCCGCACCGACGAAGCCCGCGGTCAAGCCGCCGCCCGTCATCGCACGCAAGGACGACGACGACGAAGGCGACGACACCTACAAGTTCACCGCGCCAAAATCCGGCAAGGGCGGCACCGTGCGCCTCCTGACGGTCGCGATCGATCCGGGCCACGGCGGCGAGGATCCCGGCGCGATCGGCGGCGGCGGCACGTACGAGAAGCACGTCGCGCTCGACATCGCGAAGAAGCTGCGCGCGAAGATCGATGCCGCGCCGAACATGCGCGCGATGATGACGCGCGACGCCGACTTCTTCGTGCCGCTCAACGTGCGCGTGCAGAAGGCGCGCCGCGTCGGCGCCGACCTGTTCGTGTCGATCCACGCGGACGCGTTCACGACGCCGTCCGCGCGCGGCTCGTCGGTGTTCGCGCTGTCGGACCACGGCGCATCGAGCGCCGCGGCCCGCTGGCTCGCGAACAAGGAGAACGCTTCGGACCTGATCGGCGGGATCAACATCAAGACCCAGGACGCCGCGGTGAGCCGCGCGCTGTTCGACATGTCGACGACCGCGCAGATCCGCGATTCGCTGCGCTACGGCAACTACGTGCTGAAGGAAGTCGGCGGCATCAACAAGCTGCACAAGGGCTCGGTCGAGCAGGCCGGGTTCGCGGTGCTGAAGGCGCCCGACATCCCGTCGATCCTCGTCGAGACCGCGTTCATCAGCAACCCGGAAGAAGAAAGCCGGCTCAACGACGACAGCTATCGCGACCAGATGGCCGACGCGATCTTCCGCGGCATCAAGCGCTATTTCGCGGCGAACCCGCCGCTCGCGAAGAACCGGATGGCCTGACGGCCAGCGCCTCTCCCGCGCGCCGCACGCTTCGCGGCCGGCGCGCGCGGTCACGACACTGCGAAGCGGCGCACCAGCTTGCCGCCGAACACGTTCACCGCGAGCCCGCCCATCACGAGCGCCGCACCGCTCAACTGCGCGCGCGTCAGGTGTTCGTCGAGCAGCAGTGCCGACGACGCAAGGCCGACGATCGGCACCAGCAGCGAAAACTGCGCGACCTGCGCGGCCGGATAGCGCGACATCAGGCGGCTCCACAGTCCATAGCCGAGCAGCGTCGCGACGAACGCGAGATAGACGACTGCGAAGATCGACGCGCCCGTCAGTGCGCCGAGCGCGGCCGCGATCCGCTGCGGCCCCTCGAACCCGAGCGACAGCAGGAAGAACGGCACCGGCGGCACGAGGCTCGCCCATACGACGAGCGATACGAGGTTCGCCTGCCCCACCTTCTTCGTCACGATGTTGCCGAACGCCCACATCGCGGCCGAGCAGATCGTCAGCAGGAAGCCGGCGAGCGTCATCGCGCGGCCGCCCTGCGACGCGATCACGACAAGCCCGCCCGCGGCAATCGCGAGCCCGATCAGGTTCTGCACGCGCAACCGCTCGCCGAGGAACACCATCGCGAACACGAGCGTGAAGAACGCCTGCGACTGCAGCACGAGCGACGCAAGGCCGGCCGGCATCCCGACGTACATCGCGGTGAACAGGAACACGAACTGGCCGAGCTGGATCGTCGCGCCGTACAGCACGAGCAGCCGCCACGAAATCTGCGGCCGGCGCACGAAGAATACGGCCGGCACCGCGGCGAGCGTGAAGCGCAGCGCGCCGAGCAGCATCGGCGGCATGCCGTGCAGACCGACCTTGATCACGACGAAATTCACGCCCCATGCCAGGATCACGACCAATGCCAGCAGCAGGTCCTTCGGCGCCATCATCTCCGTCTCCTTTTCATCTGTTTTTCTGAAGGCGGTCAGTGTACCGGCGTTTGACGGGCAACCCGGATTCCCGCGCGCGCGGCATGGAATCGCAGCCGGCACCGTTGCGACGCGGGTTCTACCGCAAGAATCGGGCAAAAACCGGGCAAAAACCTGGCAAGAACCATGCACACGCTGCACGCCGCACGCGGCGCGAATGCCGTGCGTCGCATCACGCGCAGCGGACCGGGCGCCAGTACAATGACCGGGATCTCCGGAGCCTCGACAGGACCTGCCATGACCGATTCCATCAAAGCGCTGCTGAAACCGCACATCCGCGACATCGGCAACCTGCAGGTGCGCCGCACGCTGCCCGCGCTCGCCGCGCGCCTCGTCGGCCCGTTCATCTTCTTCGATCACATGGGCCCCGCGACGCTGCCGGCCGGCACGGGCCTCGACGTGCGCCCGCATCCGCATATCGGACTCGCGACCGTCACCTATCTGTTCGAGGGCGCGATCCTGCACCGCGACAGCCTCGGCTCGCTGCAGGAGATCGTGCCCGGCGACGTCAACTGGATGACGGCCGGGCGCGGCATCGTCCATTCCGAGCGCACGCCCGACGCGCTGCGCGAGCGCGGCCACACCGTGCACGGGATCCAGACCTGGGTCGCGCTGCCGCTCGCGCATGAAACCGACGAGCCGTCGTTCGAGCATCATGAAGCCGCAACACTGCCGAAACGGACCGAGGACGGCGTGTCGCTGACGGTGATCGCCGGCGACGCGTTCGGCCTGCGCTCACCCGTCACCACGTTCTCGCGCACGCTGTACGTCGCTGCGGAATTCGCGGACGGCGGCCGCCTCGCGCTCGACGCGTCGCACGACGAGCGTGCGGTCTATCTCGTCGAAGGCGACCTCGCGATCGACGGCACGCCACTCGAACCTACGCAGATGGCCGTGCTCGCGCCGGGCGCGACCGTCACGCTGACGAGCGGCGCCGGCGCACGCGCGATGCTGCTCGGCGGCGACCGGCTCGACGGCGAGCGCTTCATCGACTGGAATTTCGTCGCGAGCAGCCGCGACGCGATCGAGCACGCGAAAGAAGCCTGGACGCGGCAGGAAATGGGCAAGGTGCCGGGCGAGACCGAGTGGATCCCGCTGCCCGAGCGCAAGCCGCGTTGAAAAACGCGCGTGCCGCCCCCACCCTGACGACATCCGAACTGAAGAGGACGACATGGACACCACGCTTGCCACTTTCGAAAAAGACGTCATCGAGGCGTCGCTCGACACGCCCGTGCTGGTCGACTTCTGGGCGCCGTGGTGCGGCCCCTGCAAGACGCTCGGCCCGCTGCTCGAAAAGCTCGAAAGCGACTATGAGGGCCGCTGGAAGCTCGTGAAGGTCAACGTCGACGAGAACCAGGAACTCGCCGCGCATTTCCAGACGCGCAGCATTCCGCACGTGATCGCGTTCGCCGACGGGCGCCCGGTCGACCAGTTCATCGGCGTGCTGCCCGAAGGGCAGCTGCGCGCGTTCCTCGACCGGCTGCTGCCGGCGCCCGAGGAAGCCGAGCGCCGCGCCGCGCAGCTCGCGGCGGAAGAGGGGCGCTTCGACGACGCGCGCGCCCACCTCGAAGCCGCGCTCGCGCTGAACCCCGGCTTCGACGATGCGCGGCTCGACCTGATCGAACTGCTGCTCGCGGGCAACCACGTCGATGCCGCGCGCGCGGAAACCGAGCGCCTGTCGCCGCAGACCGTGCAAAACGGCGATCCGCGCCTGCAGGCGATCCAGACCCGTTTCGACGCGCTCGCGGCGACCGCGGACCTGCCGCCGACCGACGCGCTCGAGGCCCGCATCGCCGCGAACCCGGCCGACCTCGACGCGCGTTTCGATCTCGCGCAGAGCCTGATCGCGCGCCGCGCTTACGAAGGCGCACTGGAGCAGTTGCTGGAAATCGTCGTGCGCGATCGCGCGTACGGCGACGACCTCGGCCGCAAGACGATGATCTCGGTGTTCGAACTGGCGGGCGAGCGCCCGGACCTCGTCGCCGTGTGGCGACGCAAGCTGAGCATGGCGCTCAACTGAACGTGGCCGGCGGGCGCAACCGGCGCTCGCCGCGTCACCCGTTCATTGCGCGGCGGCCCGCGCCGCAATCGCCCGCAGCGCATGCGCGGCGGCCGCGAAGCCGAAGCTCGCGGTCACGCATACGCTCGAGCCGAAGCCCGCGCAGTTGAGCCCCGCGACGTGCGCGGCCGCGGACGGCTCCGCGCCGTCCTCGATATCGCAGGCGGCCGCTTCCGGGTAGATCAGCGGTTCGTCCGAATACACGGCGCTCACCTTGAAGCGCGCCTTCGGCCCGCGCGGAAAGCCGTGCTGCTTGCGCAGTTGCGCACGCACCTTCGACAGCAGCGGATCCTGGATCGTCAGCGCGAGATCGTCGATCCGGATGCGCGTCGGGTCGAGCTGCCCGCCCGCGCCGCCAACCGTCACGAGCGGCTGCCCTTTCGCGACGCACCACGCGATCAGCGCGACCTTCGTGCGCACGCTGTCGATCGCGTCGATCACGTAGTCGAAGCCGCCGCCGAGCAGCGCGTCGAAATTGTCGGGCTCCGCGAAATCCTCGATCCGGTTCACGCGGCACGCGGGATCGATCAGCGCGATCCGCTCGGCCATCGCGTCGACCTTCGGCTTGCCGAAATTGCCGTCGAGCGCATGGATTTGCCGGTTCGTATTGCTTTCCGCGACGTTGTCGAGATCGACGAGCGTCAGCTGGCCGACGGCGCTGCGCGCGAGCGCCTCGGCCGTCCACGAACCGACCCCGCCGATTCCGATCACCGCGACATGCGCGCGCTCGAACGCGGCGAGCGCCGGCGCGCCGTACAGGCGCGCGATGCCGCCGAAACGCCGCGCGCGATCCACGTCAAGCTGATTCGGCAGGCTCGGGGTAAGATCAGAGGTTAACGGAGCGACGTCGGTGGGAGGCATGGCGGCAAGGAAAGCGTAAGTCGTGCAGCCCTGTATTTTGCCTGATATCCCCGCCCCTACGTGCCACTGTGCACGCACGTTTCTTCCTCCTTCGCTATACTGGCCCCAGATTGAAGCGTTTGCATAACATGACGACACTCGCCGATCTCCGCATCAACTACTCGCGTGCTTCGCTCGACGAAGCCGACGCCGCCCCGAGCCCCTTCGCCCAGTTCGACCGCTGGTTCAAGGAGGCGCTCGCCGCCAAGCTCCCCGAACCGAACACGATGACGCTCGCGACCGTCGGCGAGAACGGCCGTCCGTCCGCACGGATCGTGCTGATCAAGGCCGTCGACGAGCGCGGGTTCGTCTTCTTCACCAATTACGAAAGCCGCAAGGGCCACGACCTCGCGGCCAATCCCTACGCCGCGCTGCTGTTCTACTGGATCGAGCTCGAGCGCCAGGTGCGCATCGAAGGCCGCATCGAGAAGACGAGCGCCGAGGAAAGCGACCGCTATTTCGCGTCGCGCCCGCTCGGCTCGCGGATCGGCGCATGGGCGTCCGAACAGAGCGCGGTGATCGACAACCGCGCGCTGCTCGAGGCGCGCGAACGAGAGATCAGCGCGCGTTATGGCGACGACCCACCGCGGCCGCCGCACTGGGGCGGCTACCGCCTCGTGCCCGACACGCTCGAATTCTGGCAGGGCCGCCCGTCTCGGCTGCACGACCGGCTGCTGTACACGCGCGACGCCACAGCGCCGCACGGCTGGACGATCTCGCGCCTGTCGCCGTAAGCGGCGTGCGGGCGCGCGGCGCGGCCGCCGATCGTGTTTCGTGTTGCATCCGGGCGCCCGGTAACGAATGGGCGCCGGTCAAGAAACTAGGCTGTATTCGATTCAACGAACTACGGAGATTCCAAATGTTCTGGGAAAAGAAGCTGGCACAGTGGGCGGACGATGTACGGGCCAAGGCGAACATTCCGGCGCGCCTCGTCTTGTGGAACGGCGATCAACTCGATTTCGGCACGTTCACCGCGCCGCAGGTCACGCTGAAGGTCAACAGCGCGTCGGCGCTGCCGCTCTTGCTCGACCCGAGCCTCGACAACCTCGGCGAGGCATACGTGCAGGGCAAGATTGACATCGAGGGCAAGCTCTCCGACATCATCAACATCAGCTACTCGCTCGCACGCAGCACGGTGACGACTGCGAGCAAGCTCGCGCGCGTGAAGCGTTACTTCAATCACACGAAGAACACCGACAAGAAGGCGATCCAGTATCACTACGACGTCTCGAACGAGTTCTACCAGCTGTGGCTCGACGAAAACATGGTCTACTCGTGCGCGTACTTCGAGAACGGCGACGAGGATCTCGCGACCGCGCAGATCAAGAAGATCGACCACATCCTCACGAAGATCCAGCTGCAGCCGGGCCAGCGCCTGCTCGACATCGGCTGCGGCTGGGGCGCGCTGGTGCTGCGGGCCGCGAGCAAATTCGGCGCGCAGTGTCTCGGCGTGACGCTGTCGCAGAACCAGTTCGACCTCGCGACCGCGCGCGTGAAGGCCGCGGGGCTGCAGGACAGGATCGAGATCCGCCTGCAGGACTACCGCGAGATCGACGGCCAGTTCGACCGCATCACGAGCGTCGGGATGTTCGAGCACGTCGGCCGCAAGAACCTGGCGCTCTACTTCTCGCGCGTTCATGACCTGCTTGCCGACGAGGGGATCGCGATGAACCACGGCATCACGTCGACCGACGCGGAGAGCGGCGAAACGGCGCTCGGCGGCGGCGAGTTCATCGACCGCTACGTGTTCCCGGACGGCGAGCTGCCGCACATCAGCCTCGCGCTCGAAGCGGCGCAGCGCGGCGGGCTCGAGGCGATTGACGTCGAAAGCCTGCGGCGGCACTATGCGCGCACGCTCGACATCTGGACCGAGAACTTCGAGGCGAAGGCCGAGGAAGCCAGGCGGCTCGTCGACGACGAAAAATTCCGCATCTGGCGCGTGTATCTCGCCGGCTGCGCGTATGCGTTCGAGCACGACGACGTGTCGATCTTTCAAATCGTGTGCCGCAAGGCCGGGCAGAGCGCGAAAACGCTGCCGTGGTCGCGACGCTATATGTACGAACACGCGCTGCCGCGCTAGGCGGCGCTTCACACACGGCATGCATGGGTGACGGCAGCACGCGGCGCAACACGCCGCCGGGACGGCAGCAACGCGATGATGCGGACGGGACGCCCGCCGACGGACAGTTCGCCCTGTTCGGCGCGGCGCCCGATGATCCGCCGCCCGCACCGAAGCAAGGCAAGCGCCGGCGCGGCGTGCCGCCCGCCCCGATCGCGCCCGACGTCGCAGCCGCTGCGGCCGGGCTGCCGCCGAACGTGCGGCTCGGCACGTCGTCGTGGTTTTTCCCCGGCTGGAACGGCATCGTCTACGACGGCGACTTCGCGCAGACCAAGCTGTCGCGCGAGGGGCTCGAAGCGTACGGCGCACATCCGCTGCTGAAGAGCGTCAGTCTCGACCGATCGTTCTACGGGCCGCTATCCGTCGCCGACTATTTGCGCTACGCGCAGCAGGTGCCCGACGACTTCCGCTTCGTCGTGAAGGCGCCGGCATCGGTTACCGACGCGGTCGTGCGCGGCCACCGCGGCGAACCGTCCGGGCCGAATCCGACCTTCCTCGACGCGCAGCTCGCGACCAATGAATTCGTGCGACCGTGCCTCGACGGGCTCGGCCGGAAGGCAGGCGTGCTGGTGTTCCAGTTCTCGCCGCTGCCCGACCGGCTGCTCGCGGATCCCGCCGCACTGATCGAGCGGTTGTCCGCATTCTTCGCGGCGCTGCCGCCACTGCCGCCCGAACCGGACGGCCCGCGGTACGCAATCGAGATCCGCGACGCATGCCTGCTCACGCCGCGCTTCATCCGCGCGCTCGCGGCGCTCCGCGTGCGCTATTGCGTCGGCCTGCACGCGCGGATGCCCGACCCGCTGCGGCAGGCAGCCGCGCTCGCACTGCTCGACGGCGACGCACCGGGCCCGCTGATCGTGCGCTGGAGCCTGCACGGCGGCTTCAAGTACGAACAGGCGAAAGCGAAATACGAGCCGTTTGACCGGCTCGTCGACGAGGACCCTCACACGCGCACGGCACTCGCCGATCTGGCCGCGCGTTATGCGCTGGCCGGGCAGCCCGTGATCATCACGATCAACAACAAGGCGGAAGGTTCGGCGCCGCTGTCGTGCATCGCGCTCGCGCGCGAGATCGCCGCCGCGTGCGCGCAATTGCGCAGCGAGGCGGCGTAGCGCCTGGCCACGCCGCGGCCTGCTCCGCCGCCCTGCCGGCACAATCGGTCGAGGCGCGACTGACAACGCTCGCTCGGGCGTCAACGACGCCCGAGCACCAGCCGCTCAAGTGCCTCACGCGCCGCGCGACGACTTCAGCCGGTGCGCGAACTTCTGGCGGAATTTCGCGAGCTTCGGCCCGATCACGACCGCGCAATAGCCCTGCCCCGGATTGCGCGCGTAGTAATCCTGGTGATAGTCCTCGGCCGGCCAGTAGTTGCCGTCCAGCGGCACGACCTGCGTGACGATCGGCGCCGAAAAGACCTGTTCGCGCTCCAGTTCGCTGATCACGTCGAGCGCGACGTCGCGCTGCGCGTCAGAATGCGTGAACACGACCGACCGGTATTGCGTGCCGGTGTCGTTGCCCTGCCGGTTGAGCTGCGTCGGGTCGTGGGTCGCGAAGAAGATCTCGAGGATCTCGCGATAACCGATGCGCGCCGGATCGAACGTCACGTTGACGACTTCCGCGTGGCCGGTGTCGCCATCGCACACGTCGCGGTAGCCGGGGTTGCGCGTGTGGCCGCCCGCGTAGCCGGACTCAACGGCCGTCACGCCGTCGACATCGAGAAACACCGCTTCCGTGCACCAGAAGCATCCGCCACCCAGCGTTGCAACTTCAGTCATCGTGTTCACCTTAAAATGAAATGCCTGCCCTCGGGAAGGTCAGGAAGGGGAAAGTGGCTCCCTTCCCGGATCAAGGGTTCGAAAGCTGGCCGAACAGGCGCGGGAGCCAGACGCCACTGACTGTATCTTCGGCCGCTTCGGTCGAAAACAAGCGGCGACACGCCGCGCGGAATAGAAAGCTTCGGGGTGCCGCGACGTAATAAATACGCCGATCGGCGCGTGCATGCATGATAACTGTGTCACAGAACAAGAAATGGCCAGTCCCCAAAACGACCTGCCCGTGCTCGCCGCAAGGCCGAATCGGTCGCAACGGAAAAGTTGATTCCGCAGGCCTTCAACGACGCGTTGCGTTCGGCGTCGCCGCGCTGCCGCACGGCTCACGTCGTCATGCATTCTCGACTACACTGACGTCACGCCCGGCGGCGAACGACGCGCATCCGTTCCGCCGGGATATTCGACACATGCCGCACCCTGCTCCACCGCCGTCTGTTGCAACAGCGCGCTGGCTGCTTCAACGAATCTCCTTCGCGTTGCCGACTCGATCGAGTCATCGCCTGACGGCGGCAATGTTGCGCCAGTACCGGCCGACCGCTGCCGGTTTTCGAGACGCACATCAACTGTTTCGCTGTTCGCTCGCTGTTTGCTCGCTGTTTGCTGAAAGGCACCGACCGTCTCGCGCGCGAGCGCGCCGGTTGCCGGCAGTTCCGCTCGGCCGGAACGGCAGCATCGTCCGGCCGTTTCACATGACAAACGGGCGCCCGTCCCCGACGCTTGCGCACCGTGAAAGTCAATCATTTCCGAGGGCCTTACCATGACCATGCGGCCTGATCCGACGTTTCACGCATCGCCGGAACTTGCGATGCGCGCCCCTGCCGAAACCTTCGCGTACACGCTGTTGCTCAGCCCGGACTTCTCCCGGCCCGATGCGCTCGCCGTCATCGACGTGAAGCCCGGTTCGCCGACCTACGGCAGGATCGTGCATACGGTGACGATGCCGAACACCGGCGACGAGTTCCATCACTTCGGCTGGAACGCGTGCTCGTCGGCGCTGTCGCCGCTGACCGGCCACGCGTTCCTCGAACGCCGCTACCTGATCATCCCGGGCCTGCGCTCGTCGCGCGTGTACGTGATCGATACGCAGCCGCATCCGACCCAGGCGCGCATTCACAAGATCGTCGAGCCCGACGAGATCTTCCGCAAGACCGGCTATTCACGGCCGCACACCGTGCACTGCGGGCCCGAGGGCATCTACGTCAGCACGCTCGGCGGCGGCGGGAAGGACGGCACGGACGGCCATCCGGGCATCTTCATCATGGATTGCGAGACCTTCGACGTGCTCGGCCGCTGGGAAATCGATCGCGGCCCGCAGGACAAGCACTACGACTTCTGGTGGAACCTGCCGCGCGACTACATGGTGTCGAGCGAATGGGCGCTGCCGCCGCAGTTCGAGAACGGCATCGTTCCGGAGGACCTGCTCGCGAACCGGTACGGGCACCGGCTGCACTTCTGGGATCTGCGCGCGCGGCGCAACGTGCAGACGATCGATCTCGGCGCGCAGCACCAGATGGCGCTGGAGGTGCGACCCGCGCACGATCCGGTCCGCGAATACGGATTCGTCGGCGTCGTGGTCGATACGACGAACCTCGAAGGCTCGATCTGGACCTGGTGGCGCGAAGACGGCCAGTTTCACATCGAGAAGACTGCGACGATCCCGGCCGAGCCCGCGTCCGCAGACCAGTTGCCGCCATTGCTCAAATCGTTCGGCGCGGTGCCGCCACTCGTGACCGACATCGACCTGTCCCTCGACGACCGGTTCCTGTACGTGTCCTGCTGGGGCACCGGCGAAATGCGGCAGTACGACGTGACGGATCCGCGCCGGCCGAAGCTGTCGGGATCGGTGCGCATCGGCGGCATCGCGCAGCGCGCGCCGCATCCGAGCGGCCGCGCGTTCGCGGGCGGTCCGCAGATGGTCGAGATCAGCCGCGACGGCAAGCGGGTCTACTGGACCAACTCGCTGTACTCGACCTGGGACGACCAGTTCTACCCGGACGGCGTGCCAGCCGCGCAGGTGATGGCGCATGCGGGGCCCGACGGCGGCCTGACGCTCGCGCACGACTACTGGGTCGACTTCCCCGACGGCTATCGCGCGCACCAGATCCGGCTCGAAGGCGGCGACTGCTCGACCGATTCGTTTTGCTATCCGTCGGTGCGATCTTGAACGTCGGAAGCCACGTGCAGATCGGCCTCTGGGCGGCAGTGCTCGCGAGCGGTCTCTACCACGGGCTGAATCCCGCGATGGGGTGGCCGCTCGCGGTGTCGAACGCGCTGATGGCGAGGAGCGGCCGCGCGCTGGCCGCTGCGCTCGGCTATCTCGCGTGCGGGCATGCGCTCGCCGTGTTCGCGGTAACGCTGCCGTTCGGGATGCTCGCCGCGCTGCTCGCGTGGCAGACCGCGATCCGGATCGGCGCGAGCGTGCTCGTGATCGGCTTCGGCGCCGCGCTGCTGATCCGGCGGCGCCACCCGCGCGCGCTCGCGCGGATCCCGCCCGCGCGGCTCGGGCTGTGGTCGTTCGCCGTGGCGGTCGCGCATGGCGCCGGGCTGATGCTGGTGCCGATCTATCTCGGCCTGTGCGGGATCGACGTCGATCCCGCGCAGCGGGCCGCGACCGCGCTCGTCGGCGCCCATCTGGGCATGGCGCTCGCCGTCGCGGCCGCGCATGCCGCCGCGATGATCGCGGCCGGCGGGTTGCTCGCGTGGCTCGTCTACCGCTACCTCGGGCTGCCGTTCGTGTCGCGCAGCTGGTTCAACCTCGATCGGCTCTGGGCGACGAGCCTGATGCTGATCGGCGCGCTTTCGCTGGGGCTCGGGGCCGCGGGCTAGCTGCCGGCGGCCGCGCGGTGCGTCGCCCACGCACTACGGTGCGGGCCGGTGCGCGACCGCGCCGGCCTGCCGCTGCCGGCGCACCGGCCCGCCGCGCGCGATTCCGCTAAAATCGGGCCATTCGTCCCATTTGCCAGACTGACCGCCTTGTCGCCTTTCACCCGCATCGCCCGTTTCCCCCGCTGCGCGCCCGGCGCGCACGCGCCGCTCCGGAAGGCCGCCCGATGATCCGCGCGACCCCGCCGAATTTCGATGTCGCCGCATTCCGGCAGGCGCTTGGCCAGTTCGCGACCGGCGTGACCGTGATCACGACGCGCGCGCCGTCTGGGCAACTGATCGGCATCACCGCGAGTTCGTTCAATTCGGTCTCGCTGGATCCGCCGCTCGTGCTGTGGAGCCTCGCGCACAAGTCGGCGTCGATGCCCGTGTTCCGCAGCAACAGCCATTACGTCGTCAACGTGCTCGCGGCGTCGCAGATCGACCTGTGCAAGCGCTTCTCGACCTTCAAGGGCGACCGCTTCGAAGGCATCGCGCACGCGGCCGGCAATTCGGGCATGCCGGTGCTCGACGGCGCGATCGCGTGGTTCGAGTGCCATAACCGCAGCCGCTACGACGAAGGCGACCACGTGATCTTCGTCGGCGAAGTGGAGCGCTGCGGCGTCAACCCCGATGCGGGCGCCGCCGCGCCGCTCGTGTTTCACGGCGGCGCGTTCCACGGTCTCACACCGCTTTGATCGCGCCGGTGCGCGCCAGCACGACCGGCGCGCCCGCCTCGTCCTTCAGCGTCTGCAGCACGATGTTCGAGCGGATGTCCATCACGCCCGGCGCCTTGTACAGCCGGTTCAGCACGAAATCGGAATAGTGCTTGAGGTTGTGCGCGAGCACCCGCAGCAGGTAGTGGCTCTCGCCCGTCACGACGAACGCGCCAACCACCTCGGGCCATTCGCGCAACTCCTCCGCAAACCGCTCGTGCCATTGCGTCTGCTCGTTGCGCATCGACACCTGCACGAACGCCTCCAGTTCGAATCCGAGCTTCTCGCGGCTCAGGCACGCGCGGTAGTGCTCGATCACGCCCTGCTCCTCCAGCAGGCGCATGCGCCGCAGGCAGGCCGATGGCGACAGCGAAATCCGCTCCGCCAGATCGAGGTTGCTGATTCTGCCCTCCTCCTGCAGTACCGCGAGAATACGGCAGTCGGTGGCGTCGAGCGTGATCGCATGCATTTTTGGTCCCCGTTTTCCCTGTGATTCGAATTATCTGCCAATCTGGCGGTTTGTCCATGTCTATTTCGCAAGCACTTTCTGCGAGCGTCCGCCTATCATGCGAAGCATTGATTCGCTGATTCGTCATGCCATGGACACACTCTGGGACATCTCGCCGCCCGTCGCCCCCGCCACCCCCGTGTGGCCGGGCGACACGCCGGTCACGGTCGAACGCGTCTGGCGGATGGAGGCGGGCTCGCCCGTCAACGTCGCGCGCCTGACGCTGTCGCCGCACACCGGCGCGCACACCGACGCGCCGCTCCATTACGACGCCGATGGCGCGCCGATCGGCGCGGTGCCGCTCGACGCGTACCTCGGCCCGTGCCGCGTGATCCACTGCATCGGCGCGTCGCCCGTCGTCACCCCGGCGGATATTGCGGCGGCGCTCGACCGCGTGCCGCCACGCGTGCTGCTGCGCACCTATGCGCAGGCGCCCGCCGCGCAATGGGATCCGGATTTCTGCGCGGTCGCGCCCGACACCATCGACCTGCTTGCCGCACACGGCGTGAAGCTGATCGGCATCGATACGCCGTCGCTCGATCCGCAGGAATCGAAGACGATGGACGCGCACCACCGCATCCGCGCACACCGGATGGCGATCCTGGAAGGCATCGTGCTCGACGACGTGCCGGCCGGCGACTACGAACTGATCGCGCTGCCGCTCAAGCTCGGGACGCTCGACGCGAGCCCCGTGCGCGCGGTGCTGCGCGCGCTGCCCGGCCGCGCCGCCTGAATCCACGACACACGACACACAACAACCCGAGACATCATGATCAAGACCCGTGAAGACGCGCTCGCACTCGACCGCGACGACCCGCTTGCCCAACTGCGCGACCAGTTCGCGCTGCCCGACGGCGTGATCTACCTCGACGGCAACTCGCTCGGCGCGCAGCCGCGCGCGTCGGCCGCCCGTGCGCAGCAGGTGATCGGCGCCGAATGGGGCGACGGCCTGATCCGCAGCTGGAACACCGCCGGCTGGTTCGCGCTGCCGCGCCGCCTCGGCGACAAGCTCGCGACGCTGATCGGCGGCGCGCCTGACGAGACCGTCGTCACCGACACGATCTCGATCAACCTGTTCAAGCTGCTGTCCGCGATGCTGCGCTACCAGGCCGAACGCGCGCCCGAGCGCCGCGTGATCGTGTCGGAGCGCTCGAACTTCCCGACCGACCTGTACATCGCGCAAGGGCTGATCGCGCAGCTCGGCGGCGACTACGAACTGCGCCTGATCGACGATCCGGCCGACCTGCCCGACGCGCTCGGCGAGGACACCGCGGTCGCGATGATCACGCACGTGAACTACCGCACCGGCTACATGCACGACATGCCGGCCGTCACGCAGCTCGTGCACGACGCGGGCGCGCTGATGCTGTGGGATCTCGCGCACTCGGCGGGCGCGGTGCCGGTCGACCTGAACGGCGCACGCGCGGACGGCGCGGTCGGCTGCACGTACAAGTACCTGAACGGCGGCCCCGGTTCGCCGGCGTTCGTGTGGGTGCCGAAGCGCCATCACGCGCATTACTCGCAGCCGCTGTCCGGCTGGTGGGGCCACCGCGCGCCGTTCGCGATGCAGCCCGAGTTCGCGCCCGATCCCGGCATCGCGCGCTTTCTGTGCGGCACGCAGCCGATCGTGTCGATGTCGATGGTCGAATGCGGGCTCGACGTGTTCCTGCAGACCGACATGCACGCGATCCGCCGCAAGTCGCTCGCGCTGACCGACGCGTTCGTCGCGCTCGTCGAAGCACGCTGCGAAGGCCACGCGCTGAAGCTCGTCACGCCGCGCGCGCATCACCAGCGCGGCTCGCAGGCAAGCTTCGAGCATCCGCACGGCTACGAGGTGATGCAGGCGCTGATCGCGCGCGGCGTGATCGGCGACTACCGCGAGCCGCATGTGCTGCGCTTCGGCTTCACGCCGCTCTATACGCGCTTCGTCGACGTGTGGGATGCCGTCGAGACGCTGCGCGACATCCTCGATACCGGCGCATGGAAGGCGCCCGAGTTCGCGACGCGCGGCGCGGTGACCTGACCGGCCGGCCGGCGCGTGCGATGCGCGCGCGCCGGATTGCGCGGCACGGGCCGAGCGCCCGCGCACACCTGTCATTCAATCCTGGAGAAAGTCGTGAATTCTGGTCATATGCAGCCGCCCGGCGACGACGCGCCGGCGGGCTGCCCGTTCTCGGGCGCGCGCACCGCAACCCCTGCGCACGAAGCGTCGCACGTGCCGGGCGATGCCGGCGAAACCGCCGGCTGGCACAACGCACAGCTCGATTTCTCGAAGTCGATGAGCTACGGCGACTACCTGTCGCTGCAATCGATCCTGAACGCGCAGCATCCGCTGTCGCCGGACCACAACGAGATGCTGTTCATCATCCAGCATCAGACGAGCGAGCTGTGGATGAAGCTTGCGCTGTTCGAGCTGCGCGCGGCGCTCGAAGCGGTCCATCGCGACGCGCTGCCGCCCGCGTTCAAGATGCTCGCGCGCGTGTCGCGGATTCTCGAGCAGCTCGTGCAGGCGTGGAACGTGCTGTCGACGATGACGCCGTCCGAGTATTCGGCGATGCGGCCGTATCTCGGCCAGTCGTCGGGCTTCCAGTCGTACCAGTACCGCCAGCTCGAATTCCTGCTCGGCAACAAGAACCCGCAGATGCTGCAGCCGCATGCGCACCGGCCGGACATCCTCGAACAGGTGCGCGCGACGCTCGAGGCGCCGTCGTTCTACGACGAAGTCGTGCGCCTGCTCGCGCGGCGCGGTTTTCCGATTGCGCCGTCGCGGCTCGAACGCGACTGGACGCAGCCGACGCTGCACGACGACACCGTCGAGGCCGCGTGGCTCGAGGTGTACCGGCATCCGCAGCAGCACTGGGAACTGTACGAGATGGCCGAGGAACTCGTCGATCTCGAGGACGCGTTCCGCCAGTGGCGCTTCCGGCACGTGACGACCGTCGAGCGGATCATCGGCTTCAAGCAGGGCACGGGCGGCACCAGCGGTGCGCCGTATCTGCGCAAGATGCTCGACGTCGTGCTGTTCCCCGAACTCTGGCACGTGCGGACGACGCTGTAACCGGCCCCGCGGGCGCGGACGCACTGCCGCACCGCACCATCGAAATCCTGCCGCCGCGCCTTGACTTTCGCTCGTCCCGATACGATCATTCGCTCACACGAAGAGCAAATGATCGTATCGTAGTCGCCCGCGATCACCCTTATATGGGACCCAGGCAAGCGCCAACGCGCCAACCTGGGCCGACCGCGAAGCATGGGGCGCAAGTAAGCGCTAAAGCGCTAACTTGCGCCGACAGGAGACACTGGATGAGTGAATCGCCCTCCCCCCGCGCGCCCGTGCTGCTGCACATCGGCGCCGGATCGTTCCACCGTGCGCACCAGGCGTGGTACCTGCATCGCGTGAATGCGGCCGTGCCGCCGGCCGAGCGCTGGTCGCTGACCGTCGGCAACATCCGCGACGACATGCGCGCGACGATGGACGCGCTCGCCGCGCAACACGGCGCGTACACGCTCGAGACGGTCACGCCGGACGGCGAGCGCGCGTACGAGACGATCCGCGCGATCACGCGCGTGCTGCCGTGGTCGGCCGATCTCGCCGCGCTGATCGATGCGGGCGCCGACCCCGCATGCCGGATCGTGTCGTTCACCGTCACCGAAGGCGGCTACTACCTCGACGAACACAACCGCCTCGACATCGCGAACCCCGACCTCGCGGCCGACCTGCAAGGCGCGCGCACGACACTGTACGGCGCGCTCGCGGCACTGCTCGCCGAACGGATGACGCGCGGCGCTGGCCCGCTCACGCTGCAGAGCTGCGACAACCTGCGCAGCAACGGCGCGCGCTTTCGCGCAGGAATGCGCGAATTCCTCGAAAGACGCGGCGCACGCGAACTGCTCGCATGGTTCGATGCGAACGTCGCGTGCCCGAGCGCGATGGTCGACCGCATCACGCCGCGCCCGACCGGCGACGTGCGCGAACGCGTGCGCACGGCAACCGGCTTCGACGACGCGTGCCCGGTGATGGGCGAATCGTTCATCCAGTGGGTGATCGAGGACCGCTTCGCGGCCGGCCGCCCGCAGTGGGAACGGGCGGGCGCGGAACTCGTCGACGACGTGCATCCGTACGAGGAAGCGAAGATCCGCATCCTCAACGCGACCCATAGCTGCATCGCGTGGGCCGGCACGCTCGCGGGTCACACGTACATCCATGAAGGCACGCACGACGCGGCGATCCGCCGCTTCGCGCACGACTACGTGACGCAGGACGTGATCCCGTGCCTGAGCCCGAGCCCGCTCGACCTCGCGCGCTATCGCGACGTCGTGCTCGAACGCTTCGGCAATCCGTACGTGCTCGACACCAACCAGCGGGTGGCCGCGGACGGCTTTTCGAAGATTCCCGGCTTCATCGCGCCGACGCTCGCCGAATGCGTCGCGCGCGGCATGGCGCCCGTCGCGACCGCGGTGCTGCCCGCGCTGTTCCTGCGCTTTCTCGAACGCTGGGCGCGCGGTGCGCTGCCGTACGCGTACCAGGACGGCGTGATGGACGAACACGCGGCACGCGCGATCGTCGGTGCGGGCGACCCCGTCGTCGCGCTGTGCGCGGACCGCCAGTTGTGGGGCTCGCTCGCCGGCAGCGCGGCGCTGTTCGAAGCCGTGCGCGCCGGGCTCGCGCGCGTCGATGCGTGGCTCGCGCCACGCTGACGGCGCCCGCAAGCAGCCGCCGCGCGTCGGGTCAAACCGGCATTGGCATGCGCGTACCCGCGCGGCTAAAGTAGCGGCTCCTCACTGACGGAACGGATCGCACATGTATCTCGGCATCGACCTCGGCACCTCGGAAGTGAAGGTGCTGCTGCTGGCGCCGGACGGCACGGTCGTCGGCACCGCGGGCACGCCGTTTGCCGTGTCGCGCCCGCACCCGCGCTGGGCCGAACAGCATCCGGACGACTGGTGGCGCGGCACGCTCGCCGCACTCGCCACGCTGCGCGAGCGTCATCCACACGCGTTCGCACAGGTGCGCGGGATCGGCCTGTCGGGCCAGATGCACGGCGCGGTGCTGCTCGACCGCGCCGATCGCGTGCTGCGTCCCGCGATCCTGTGGAACGACATGCGCAGCGCCGACGAATGCGCGCTGCTCACCGAACGCGCGCCTGCCCTGCACACGCTCGCCGGCAATCTCGCGATGCCCGGCTTCACCGCGCCGAAGCTGCTGTGGGTCGCAAAGCACGAACCCGACGTGTTCGCGGCGACGGCCTGCGTGCTGATGCCGAAGGACTACCTGCGCTTCAGGCTGACGGGAGCGAAGGTGTCCGATCCGTCCGATGCGGCCGGCACGCTGTGGCTCGACGTCGGGCGCCGCGACTGGTCCGACGCGCTGCTCGCCGCGTGCGGGATGACGCGCGCGCAGATGCCGCGCATCGTCGAAGGCAACGCGCCGTCCGGCACGCTGCGCGCCGACGTCGCGCGCGAACTCGGATTGCCGGAAGCGGTGGTCGTCGCGGGTGGCGGCGGCGACAACGCGACGAGCGCGCTCGGCATCGGCGCGACCCACGCCGGCGACGGCTTCGTGTCGCTCGGCACGTCGGGCGTGCTGAGCGTCGTCGGCGACCGCTTCATGCCGAACCCGGCATCCGCGGTGCACGCGTTCTGCCATGCGATTCCGGACCGCTGGCAACAGATGAGCGTCGTGCTATCGGCGGCGAGCTGCCTGCGCTGGGTGTGCAAGCTGACGGGCACCGACGAGCCGGCGCTGCTCGCGGAAATCGAGACGCTCGACGCGGGCACGCTGGCGACGGCGCCGCTGTTCCTGCCGTACCTGTCCGGCGAGCGCACGCCGCACAACGATCCGTATGCACAAGGCGTGTTCTTCGGGATGACGCACGCGACCGAGCGCGCGCATCTCGGCTACGCGGTGCTCGAAGGCGTGACGCTCGGCCTCGCGGACGGCTTCGATGCGCTGCACGCGGCGGGCGTCGAAACCGGCGCGCTGTCGCTGATCGGCGGCGGCGCGCGCAGCGCGTACTGGGCGCAGCTGATCGCCGACGCGCTGAACGTGCGCACCCGCCAGCACGGCGGCGGCGAGACGGGCGCCGCGCTCGGTGCCGCGCGGCTCGGCTGGCTCGCGGTCGGCGGCGATCCGCAAGCCGTGCTGACCAAGCCGCCCGTGCGCGCCGAATACACGCCCGACACCGCGCGCCACGCGGCGCTGCGCGAGCGCCTGACGGCCTTCCGCGCGCTGTACCGGCACGTGCGCCCGCTCTACGAGCCGTCGCGCGCGCGGCTCGCGTGAGCGGCGCCGCGCGGCGCCTCGCGGCCTTGGCCGACAGGTGAACCGGCCCCACGCGGCGAGTGCGGTACAGTGCATACCCATGCGCCGCCGGCCGGCGCGCCAGGATCCGAATTCAATCGCTATCGTGCCCAAGTCCTCAGAAAAACTCGATCTCGCCACGCGCGCCGCGTGGCTGTATTACGTTGCGGGCGACACGCAGAACGAAATCGCCGAGAAACTGCAGGTGTCGCGCCCGGTCGCGCAGCGCCTCGTCGCGTTCGCGGTCGAGAAGAACCTGATCCGCGTGCGCGTCGATCACCAGCTCGCCGACTGTCTCGACCTCGGCGCGCAGCTGTCGAAGCGCTACGGCCTGTCGATGTGCGAGGTCGTGCCCGTCGATGCCGATGCGCCCGAAGCGATCGACCGCAAGCTCGCGGTCGCCGGTGCGCAGGTGATGGAGCGCTACCTGAACGAAACGCGACCGATGGTGATCGCGGTCAGCAGCGGCCGCACGCTGAAGGCCGCGGTCGCGCAGATCGCGCAGCTCGACCGGCCGCAGCACCGGCTCGTGTCGATGGTCGGCGCGATCGCCGCCGACGGCTCGTCGAACCGCTACGACGTCGCGCAATACATCTCCGAGAAGACGGGCGGCAAGCACTTCCTGCTGCCTGCGCCGCTGTTCGCGGACAGCGATGCCGAGCGCGCGCAATGGTGCAATCACCGGCTGTACCGGATCGTCGAGGCGCTGTCGGGCGAAGCCGACGTCGCGTTCGTCGGCATCGGCAACATCGGCACCCACTGCCCGCTGTTCGAGGACGGCTTCATCACCGAACAGGAGCGCGACGAGATGATCGCGCTCGGCGCGGTCGCCGAACTGCTCGGCGAGCCGATCGACGCGCAGGGCCGCCGGATCGCCGCATCGACGAGCGCGCGCGCAACGAGCGTGTCGCTCGGCTCGCCGCCGAAGCGCCCGACCATTGCGTTCGCGGGTGGCCCGAAGAAGCGCGACGCGGTGATCGCCGCGCTGCGTGGCGGCTGGCTGTCGGGGCTCGTGACCGACGAAACTTGCGCGCGGGCCGCGCTGGAAGCTCAGGCGTCCTGACGCCGCGCCGCCGGAAAACCATGCCGGCGCGCGCGCCACGCGCCACCCCACGCTGCCGCCAACCATCCGACGAGCACCCACGGCATCACGCCTGCACCGGGCCCGTCGAGCAGCAGCCCGCCGACGACGCCCCCGCCCGCGATCGCGAGATTCCACACCGTCACGAGCATCGACTGCGCGACATCGGCGGCTTCCCCCGCCGCGTGCGCCAACGCCGTCTGGAACAGCGTCGCCGCACCGCCGAACGCGAGCCCCCACAGCGCGACGGCCGCATAGACGAGCGGATAAGCGCCGCCCACGCCGAGCATCAACGCCGCGAGCGCGAACAGCGCGACGCTCGCGAGCGTCAGGTGCCGCAGCGCATGGACGATCCACGCGCCCGTCAGCGCGATGCCGATCAGCGATGCGACGCCGAACACGAACAGCACGGCATCGACTTGCGCGCCCATCCGCACGCCGGCGAGAAACGGCGCGATGTACGTGTACAGGATGTTGTGCGCGATCACGTACGCGAACATCACGACGAGCACCGTCCGCACGCCGGGCAGCCGCAGCACGTCGAGCACCGGCTGGTGCGTGCCCGCGTGCTGCCCCGGATAATCGGGCAGCAGCGCGCGCACCCATGCCATCAGCGCGAGCGCGGCCAGCGTGATGCCGCCGAACGCGATGCGCCATCCGAGCGCCGCACCGAGCGCGGTGCCGGCCGGAATGCCGATCGACATCGCGACGGGCGCGCCGAGCATCGCGACCGCGATCGCGCGGCCGCGCAGCCGCTCGCCGACCATCCGGCTCGCATAGCCGGCCAGCAACGCCCACAGCAGGCCGGCCGACATCCCCGCGACGAAG
This sequence comes from Burkholderia sp. Bp8963, assembly GCF_003854275.1. Taxonomy (GTDB): domain Bacteria; phylum Pseudomonadota; class Gammaproteobacteria; order Burkholderiales; family Burkholderiaceae; genus Burkholderia. The sequence continues at coordinate 200,618 of NZ_QTQP01000004.1, read as the reverse complement.
CGCGCGACGAGCGTGAGCGCGTAGTACGGCGACGCGGCCGTCAGCGCGTTCGACACGACGAAGCCCGCGAGCGCCGCGAGCAGCAGCCGGCGCCGGCGCATCCCGCGCGTCGCGGCGACGAGCGGAATCGCCGCGACGATCGAGCCGAGCGCATAGACGGTCACGAGTTGCCCGACGAGCGCCTCGGTCACGTGCAGATCGCCGCTCATCAGCGGCAGCAGGCCGGCCGGCAGCGCTTCGGTGAGGATCGTGATGAAGCCGGCGGTCGCGAGCGCGAGCAGATTCGCGACCGGCAGGCGTTCGCCGCGCCCATCCGCCTGCGCGAGCCGGGCCGGCGTGGAGGTCGTGTCGCTCATGCCGGCTCCCGTGCGCCGACGCCATAGACCGCATCGCGCACGTCGGTCACGAAGCGTCCGTGCATCCCTTCGTACAGCGTGTTGGTCAACGCGACGACCGTCAGCCCGGCCGCCCGGTCGATGAACCACGCATGCCCGTACGCGCCGCCCCAGCGCCACGTGCCGGCCGGCTCCGGCGACTGCGCGGCCACCGGATCGCGCAGCACCGAAAATCCGAGCCCGAAGCCGAAACCCGGTGCGGCCGGCAGGTCGTGCGCGCCCGGCTGCACCTGCCCCATCTCGTCGGTCCACGCGGTCTCCAGCCAGCCCGCGCGGCCCGTGCGCAGCGCGTCGAGCAGCGCGAGGCAGTCGCGCGCGGTGCCAACCATGCCCGCGCCGCCCGACGCAAACGCATCCGCATCGAACACGCGGGCCGGCTCGTAGCGAATGCCGACCGTGCCCTCGTACACCGGCGCGATGTCGAACGCTTCCATCCTGCGCGGCGCACCGTCCGTACTCACGTAAGGCGTCGCGACGCGCGCGGTGTCGCGCGCGACGAACCCGGTGTCGGTCATGCCGAGCGGCGTCGTGACGAGCGCCGCGACCGCCTCGTCGAGCGGACGCCCTTCGACCGCCTCGATCAGCGCACCGACCACGTCCGTCGCCAGCGAATACGCCCACGACGTCCCCGGTGCGTACTTCAGCGGCACGCTGGCAATGCGTCGCAGGTTTTCGGCAAGCGTGATGCCTGCGCGATCCATCCCGTCGGACACGCCGGCGCGTGCATACGGGCCATCGGCGTCGGCCTCGAGGAAGCGGTAGCCGAGGCCGGCCGTGTGCGACAGCAGCTGGCGCAACGTGATGTGCGCGGGGCCGCCGTCGGGCAGCGGCGGCCGGAACTCGGGCAGCCAGCGCGTGATCGGCTCGTCGAGCCCGATCCGGCCAGCCGAGACGAGCCGCATCGCCGCAGCCGTCACGATCGGCTTCGACACCGATGCGAGCCGGAACAGCGCGTCCTCGCGCATCGGCGTGCCCGCTTCCCGGTCGGCGAGCCCGGCGGCGCGCGCATAGAGCAGTTCGCCGTGGCGGGCGACCAGCATGACCGTGCCGACCACGCGTTGTTCGGCGAGCGCGCGCGCGAGCGCCGCGTCGAGCCGCTCGCGCAGCGCGGTATCCGGTTCGTGTGCGTGTTCTTGTTCGTGCGCGATGGCAGGCAGGGATGACATGGCATGACCTCGAAAGATGAAGGAACGCCCATCGTAGGCAGCCGGCGAAAGAAGAAAAACTGGGCTAGAGTTCCGGACAATCCGGACATCGTTGTCCGCAATCGGGAATCACGCATGGAAAGTCTGGGCGGCTTCGTGGTGTTCGTGCAGGTCGCGGAAACGCGCAGCTTCGTCGCGGCCGGCCGCGCGCTCGGGCTGTCGGCGTCAGCGGTCGGCAAGCGGATCGCACGGCTCGAGGCGCGCCTGAACGTGCGCCTCTTTCATCGCAGCACGCGCAGCATCACGCTGACGGCCGAAGGCACGCGCTTTCTCGAACGGTGCCGGCGCGTGCTCGCGGAGATCGACGCGGCCGAGCAGGAGCTGACGCAGACGGCCGAAGCACCGCGCGGCCGACTGCGGGTCAGCATGCCGTTGCTCAGCTCGCTGATGCTGCCGGTGCTCGCCGATTTCATGGCCGCGTATCCGGAGATCGAACTCGATCTCGACTTCAGCGACCGGCTCGTCGACGTCGTCGACGAAGGTTTCGACGCGGTGCTGCGCACGGGACAGCCGTCCGACTCGCGGCTGTCGTCGCGCCTGCTCGGCCATTTTCGACAGCACCTCGTCGCAGCACCCCACTACCTCGAGCGGCACGGCACGCCACGCACGCCGGCCGATCTCGCGACACACCGCTGCCTGCACTACCGCTTCCCGAGCAGCGGCAAGCTCGAGATCTGGCCGCTGCGTGCGTCAAGCACGGGCACGCCGCCGGACGTCCCCGTGTCGATGGTCAGCAACAACGCGGAAGCGCGCCTGTGCTTCGCGCTGCGCGGGCGTGGCATCGCGTGCCTGCCCGAGTTCTTCGTGCGCGACGCGCTCGACAGCGGCGCGCTGCGCACGGTGCTCGACGAGCACGTCGCGAGCCGCATCGCGTTCTACGTGCTGTGGCCGTCAGGCCGGCATCCGACGCCGAAATTACGCGCGTTCGTCGATCACGTCGCCGCGCACCTGCACCTCTGAACGACTCGGGTCGGGTCAGGCCGCTTCAGGTCGCTCCGGGCCGCTTCAGGTCGTCACGCGGCCTTCGCGTGCGGGCTCAGGCGGCGCAACGCTTGCCCTGCTTCGTCGAACAGGTGGCAGTGGTCCGCGTCCGCATGCACGTGCAGCAGTTCGCCGGTGCGGTACGTGTCGAGCGGCGGAATCCGCGCGATCAGGCCGTCCGGCGCGACCGCCGACTCCGCGTACAGGTACGCGGCATCGCCGAGCGATTCGACGGCCATCGTCTTCGCGGCAACACCGGCCGCGCCCGCCCCCACCTTCAGATGCTCGGGCCGGATCCCGACCGTCACCGGCGCGCCGCGCTGCAAGCCCGCCGCATCGACCGACACGCGCTGCGTGGTGCCGCTGTCGAAGCGCACGAGCACGCCGCCGGCGTCGAGCGACTCGACCGTGCCGCGCAGGAAGTTCATCTTCGGCGAGCCGATGAAGCCCGCGACGAACAGGTTCGCGGGCGTGTGATACAGCGCGTTCGGCGTGCCGACCTGCTGCACGCTGCCGCCGGACAGCACGACGATCTTGTCCGCGAGCGTCATCGCCTCGACCTGGTCGTGCGTCACGTAGATCATCGTCGTCTTCAGTTCGTCGTGCAGCCGCGCGAACTCGAGCCGCATCTTCACGCGCAGCGCCGCGTCGAGGTTCGACAGCGGTTCGTCGAACAGGAATACCTTAGGCTTCCTCGTGATCGCGCGGCCGATCGCGACGCGTTGCCGCTGTCCGCCCGACAGCTGCTTCGGCTTGCGGTCGAGCAGGTGGTCGATGTGCAGGATCTTCGCGGCGTTCTTCACGGCCTGGTCGATCTCGGGCTTCTTCGCGCCGGCGAGCTTCAGGCCGAACGCCATGTTGTCGTACAGCGTCATGTGCGGATACAGCGCATACGACTGGAACACCATCGCGATGCCGCGCTTCGCGCTCGGCACGTCGTTGACCTTCGCGCCGTCGATCAGCAGGTCGCCGCTCGAGATGTCCTCGAGCCCCGCGATCATCCGCATCAGCGTGGATTTTCCGCAGCCGCTCGGGCCGACGAACACGACGAACTCGCCGTCGGCGATGTCGAGGTTCACGTTGCGCAGCACTTCAGTGTCTTCGTAGCGCTTCGCGATGTTGCGCAGGAGCACGCTTGCCATGATTTGTCTCCGTTCGAGGTTCGATTCGTGATGCGCCGCCCGCGGGCGGCACGTTGCTCAATGCGGCAGCACCGCGCCCGTCGCCTGCCAGCGTGCGACATAGCCGGGCAGCTCGTGCATGTCGTCGAATACGTGCCGCGCACCGATCCCGCGCAACGCGTCGACCTGCGCGGGCGACGCGTGCCCCGCGCCGATGAAGCCGAGCACGGTCATGCCGGCCGCGGCCGCCGCGGTGATGCCGGTCGCGCTGTCCTCGACGACGAGGCATTGCGCAGGGGTGACGCCGAGCGCGTGCGCGGCCGCGAGATAGACGTCCGGCGCGGGCTTCGGGCGCGCGACGGCGTCTGCGCAGAACAGCCGCTCGCCGAAGAAGCGCGCGAGACCCGTGCGCGCGAGCGCGGCCTCGACGTACGCGCGGTAGCTGTTGCTCGCGCATGCGATCGTCAGCGGGATCGCAGCGAGCGCGGCCGCGATGCCGTCGACGGCCGGCGCGTTGACCGCGGCCGCTTCGACCGCGCGCCGGATCGCGTCGCCATCGGCTGCGGTGAGCGTGCGGCCGGCCGCGTCGCTCGCGCCGGCAAGCACGCGCTCGATCCGCTGCCCGAGCAGCGGCATCACCGCCGGCCGCGCATCGACGCCCGGCCAGCGCGCTTCGAGTTCGCGCACCAGCACGTCGGCGGCGATCGCCTCGCTGTCGATCAGCACGCCGTCGCAATCGCAGATCAGCACGCCGTCGTGGCGATCCATGCGTTCGCCGGCAACCCCTTCTCGAGCCACGCCCTTGCCGGCTGCACCATTGCCAGCTGCACCACTGCCGGCCGCACCTTCGCCGGTAGCACCTTCGCCGGCCGCGCTCATTTGACCGCCCCGAACGTGAGCCCGCGCACGAGCTGCTTCTGCGACAGCCAGCCGACGATCAGGATCGGCGCGACGGCGAGCAGCGACGCCGCGGACAGCTTCGCCCAGAAGAGCCCCTCGGGGCTCGAGTACGACGCGATGAACACGGTCAGCGGCGCCGCATTCGAGCTCGACAGGTTGATGCTCCAGAACGCTTCGTTCCACGACAGGATCACGAGCAGCAACGCGGTCGACGCGAGCCCCGGCAGCGCCATCGGCATCAGCAGGTAGACGATCTCCTGCCACGTCGACGCGCCGTCGATGCGCCCCGCTTCCAGGATGTCCTTCGGGATCTCGTTGAAGTAGGTGAACGTCATCCACACCGCGATCGGCAGGTTGATCAGCGTATAGACGATCACGAGGCCCGACACCGTGTCGAGCAGCCCCGCGTTTTTCCACAGCAGGTAGATCGGCACGAGCACGCCGACCGACGGCATCATCTTCGTCGACAACATCCACAGCAGCACCTTCTGCGTGCGCGCGTTCGGGAAGAATGCCATCGCGTACGCGGCCGGCACCGCGAACAGCAGGCAGATCACCGTGACACCCGCCGAGATCAGCACCGAATTCCTCGCGAACGAGAAGTAGTCGCTGCGCGCGAACACCTCGCGGAAGCTGTCGAGCGTCGGGATGAAGAACAGCGTCGACGCGTACGCCTGCTGCTCGGTCTTGAACGCGGTGATCGCCATCCAGAAGATTGGGAAGAACAGTGCGAGCGCGACCAGCCATGCGAGCGTGCCGGGCAGCGCACGCCGCACGACACCGAACACCGCCGGCATGCGCCGGCTTTCGAGAGTCAGGTCGCTCATTTTTCGTACTCCCCTTTCAGATTGCGTGCGAGCATCCGCACGAGGAAGAATGACACGACGTTCGCGACCACGACGGCGATGATCCCGCCCGCGGACGCGAGGCCGACGTCGAACTGCTGCAGGCCGAGCGCATAGATCAGGTACGACAGGTTGGTCGTCGCGTTGCCGGGGCCGCCGCCCGTCGTCGTGTAGATCTCCGCGAAGATCGACAGCAGGAAGATCGTCTCCATCATCACGACGACCGCGATTGCGCGCTTCAGGTGCGGCAGCGTGATGTAGAAGAACATCGCGATCGGGCCGGCGCCGTCGATGCGGGCAGCCTCTTTCTGCTCCTGGTCGAGCGACTGGATCGCGGTGAACAGGATCAGGAATGCGAACGGCAGCCACTGCCACGCGACGATGACGATTACCGCGGTCAACGGGTAGTCGGCGAACCAGTCGATCGGCGTCATCCCGAGCGCGCGCATCGCGTTCGCGACGAGCCCGTACACCGGATGCAGGATCATGTTCTTCCAGATCAGCGCGGACACGGTCGGCATCACGAAGAACGGCGCGATCGCGAAGAGGCGCGCGATGCCCTGCCCGTAGAACTTGCGGTCGAACAGCACGGCCATCAGCACGCCGCCGGCCACGGTGATCGCGAGCACCGCGCCGATCAGCACGAGCGTGTGCCAGATCGCGGGCAGGAACGACGGATCGGTCGCGAGGAACCGGTAGTTGTCGAATCCGGCGAAGCCTTTCACGTCCGGGTTCAGCAGGTTGTAGCGCGAGAACGAGTACCAGACCGTCATCGCGAGCGGGATCGACATCCACAACACCAGCACCGCGACCGACGGCGACACGAGCCAGCTCGCGCCGCGCCGCGGCCGGTCCTGCGCGGACGCCTGCGACGCGGCGTCGGCCGGGTGCGCGTGGATCAGGGGAAGACGTAAGTGACGCATGATCAGGACCACCTCCGATTGAAACGCGGGCGCGCAGCGCTCGCCCGCCTTGCCGCCTGGGCGCCGGCCGTGCGTCGACGAACGCACGACGCACGGCGCACGCTGCGTTACTTCTGGTAGCCGGCCTGCCGCACCGCGCGGTCGGCGGCGGCCTGCCCGGCCGCGAGCGCCTGGTCGACCGTCATCTGGCCCGCGACCGCGCCCGCGATCGACTGGCCGACGACCGTGCCGAACGACTGGAACTCAGGAATCCCGACATACTGCACGCCCGTGTACGGCACCTTCTGCGCGGCCGGATCGTTCGGGTCGGCCGACTCGATCGCCTTCAGCACGAAGTCGGAGAACGGCGCGGCGGCCTTGTACTCGGCGCGCTGATAGGTCGACGTGCGCGTGCCCGGCGGCACCGACGCCCACCCTTCATCCTTCGCGACGAGCTCGACGTACTGCTTCGACGTCGCCCACGCGATGAACTTCTTCGCGGCGTCCTGCTGCTTCGACGTCTTCGGAATCGCGAGCGCCCACGCCCACAGCCAGTGCGAGCCCTTCGGCGTCGCCTCGACCGGCGCGGCCGCGTAGCCGATCCGGTCCGAAACCTGCGACTGCTGCTTGTTGTAGAGGATCCCCGCCGCGACGGTCGCGTCGATCCACATCGCGCACTTGCCGGACGCGGTCAGCGTCAGGTTCTCGTTGAAGCCGTTCGAGCTCGCGCCGGGCGGGCCGTTCTTCTTCAGCAGGTTCACGTAGAAATTGACGGCCTTCTTCCACTCCGGCGACGTGAGCTGCGCGTTCCACTTGTCATCGAACCAGCGGCCGCCGAACGTGTTCACGACCGTCGACAGGTACGCCATGTTCTCGCCCCAGCCGGCCTTGCCGCGCAGGCAGATGCCGTAGATGCCCTTCGACTTGTCGGTCAGCTTGTCCGCGAACCCGGCGATCTGGTCGTAGGTCGGCTGGTCGGGCATCTTCAGGCCCTTCGCCGCGAACAGGTCCTTGCGGTAGAACGTCATCGAGCTCTCGACGTAGAACGGCAGCGCGTACAACTGGCCGTTGTACGACAGGCTGTCGCGCGCCGTCTTCACGACGTCGTTCAGGTCGTAGTCGGCCGGCAGGCCGGCCACGGGCGCGAGCCAGCCGCGCTTGCCCCATTGCGGCGTCTCGTAGGTGCCGATCATCACCACGTCGAACTGGCCGCTGCCGGTCGTGATGTCGGTCGTCGCGCGCTGGCGCAGCACGTTTTCCTCGAGGATCACCCAGTTCAGCTTGACGTCGGGATTGGCCTTCTCGAACGCCGGCGCGAGCTTCTTCAGCTCGATCATGTCGGGGTTGTTCAGCGTCGCGATCGTCAGCGTTCCCGCATGCGCGGCGCCGACGGCGGTGGCGAGCGCCGCGCCGGCGAACACGCGGGCGGCAAGCGTCTTTCGTTGCATGGCATGTCTCCAGTGTCTTGTGTATTGTTGATGTCGATGAACCGGCGCGCAACCGGCGCGACCGGCCGCGCGCGAGTTGCGCCGCGTCAGCTCATCCAGTTGCCGCCGTCGACGTTCAGCGTCTGGGCGGTGATGTAGTCGGCATCGGCCGACGCGAGGAACAGCGCGGCGCCCGTCAGGTCGGCGGGCAGCCCCATGCGGCCGAGCGGCACCGCTTCCCCCACGAGCCGCTTCTTCTCGCCGAGCGGCCGGTTTTCATAGCGCGCGAACAGCGCATCGACCTGCTCCCACATCGGCGTGTCGACGACGCCCGGCGCGATGCCGTTCACGTTGATCCGGTGCGGCGCGAGCGCGAGCGCGGCCGACTGCGTGTAGCTGATCACCGCGGCCTTGGTCGCGCAGTAGTGCGAAACGAGTGCCTCGCCACGACGGCCGGCCTGCGACGACATGTTGATGATCTTGCCGCCGCGCCCCTGCTCGACCATCCGCTGCGCGACCGCCTGCATCAGGAAGAACAGCCCCTTCACGTTGACGGCGAACAGGCGGTCGAACACGTCCCACGATTCGTCGAGCAGCGGGCGCATGTCGAACAGCGCCGCGTTGTTGAACAGGATGTCGATGCCGCCGAACCGCTCGACCGCGGTCGCGACGGTGCGTGCGATGTCGTCGCGGCGCGTGACGTCCGCGGTGACGGCCACGGCGCGGCCCGGGCTCGCTTCGATGAGCCGCGCGAGCGAGCCGCCGGCCGGTTTCACGTCGACGAGCACGCAGCGCGCGCCCTCGTCCAGATAGCGTTGCGCGACCGCTTCGCCGATGCCGCTCGCGGCGCCCGTCAGGATCGCGACCTTGTCCTGCAATCTCACTGGCTGTCTCCGGTTCGTTCTGCGTTGTGCGATGTGTCGCAAAGTGAGCGAATGCTCGCGACACGAATAATTGCTCTGTTTGTGATCAAATGATCGGATACGGAACCGGGACTGTCAAGGCGGATCGGGCCGGTTTCGATGATGCAGTGCGGCAGAACGGCGCCGGACGAACAGCCGGAGACGCAGGCGGGACAACGGCGAGCGGGACAGGTTGCGGCGCGGTCGGACGCGCGGGGGACGCGCGGGGGACGCGCGAGGAACGGGCCGCGGGACGGGCGGTGGGACGAGCAGCAGGACCGGCTTTGGCGCGGATAGAAAGAAACGGGACGGATGGCCGCATGCGCGGCGCGACGATACGTTATATCATCGCGATATCTTCGTTCCATCGCCTGCATCGCGCCATGGCCACTACCTCGTCAATCGCCGCCCGCCTGTCCCGCGCCGACGCGTTCGCCGCCGAGCACGGGCTCGCGTGGACGCCGCTGCGCCGGCAGGTCTACGAACGCGTGCTCGCCGCGCAGCGCCCGATCGGCGCGTACGACCTGCTCGCCGAACTCGAGCCGCAGCGCGGCCGGGTGCCGCCCACGACCGTGTATCGCGCGCTGGATTTCCTCGTCGAGCACGGCTTCATCCACCGGATCGAATCGAAGAACGCGTTCTTCGCGTGCTGCGAGATCGGCGTGCCGCACGAAGGCCAGTTCCTGATCTGCGAATCCTGCGGCGAGACCGTCGAAATTCCGGGCGGCGACCTCGCGAAGCAGTTGTCCGCGAGCGCGCCCGCGCATGGCTTCGAGGTCCATCACCAGGTCGTCGAGCTGAGCGGCCTGTGCGGACACTGCAAGACCAAGCCGGCGCAACGCTGACGCCCATCGCGCGGCCGACGCGCCGCCCCTTCCGAACGAGGAGTTTCATGTCCATTGCCCTGACGCGTGCCCCGCTATCCGCCACGCAGGCCCCCTTTTCGAACCCGGTTTCGTGCCCGGCTTTGCGCTCCTTTTCGCATTCCCTCTCGCGCCCCGTCCGCTGGCTCGCTGCCGGCCTCGCCGCGCTGTCGCTCGCGGTGCCCGCGCTCGCGCAGGCGGCCGCCATCAACGTGGTCGCGGCCGAGAACTTCTATGGCGACGTCGTCACGCAGATCGGAGGCCGCCATGTCGCGGTGACGAGCATCCTCAGCAATCCCGACCAGGATCCGCACCTGTTCGAGGCAAGCCCGAAAACCGCGCGCGCGCTGCAGCAGGCGCAGCTCGTGATCTACAACGGCGCCGACTACGATCCGTGGATGGGCAAGCTGCTCGCGGCGTCGAAGCAGGCGAAGCGCGCGACGATCGTCGTCGCGGACCTCCTCGGCAAGAAGGCCGGCGACAATCCGCACCTGTGGTACGACCCGGCGACGATGCCTGCCGCCGCGCGCGCGATCGCCGCCGAGCTCGGCCACGCGGACCCGGCGAACAAGACCGACTACGACGCGAACCTGCAGAAGTTCGTCGCGTCGCTGAAACCCGTCGACGACAAGGTCGCCGCGCTGCGCGCGCAGTACAAGGGCGTGCCCGTGACCGCCACCGAGCCCGTGTTCGGCTACATGGCCGACGCGATCGGCCTCGACATGCGCAACCAGCGCTTCCAGCTCGCGACGATGAACAACACCGAGGCGAGCGCGCAGGATGTTGCCGCGTTCGAGAACGACCTGCGCAACAGGCAGGTGCGCGTGCTGATCTACAACAGCCAGGCCGAGGAGCCGATGACGAAGCGGATGCTGAAGATCGCGCGCAGCGGCGGCGTGCCGACCGTCAGCGTCACCGAGACGCAGCCGGCCGGCAAGACCTTCCAGCAATGGATGGCCGGCCAGCTCGACGCGCTCGGCAAGGCCCTTTCCACCCGCAAGCCATGACCCGCAATCCACACGCACTCGAACTCGATCGCGTCACGCTCGAACTGGGCGGACGCACGATCCTGCGCGACGTCAGCTTCTCGATCGAGCCCGGCGAATTCGTCGGCGTGCTCGGGCCGAACGGCGCCGGCAAGACGACGCTGATGCGCGCGGTGCTCGGCCTCGTGCCGGTCGCCGGCGGCGCGCTGCGCGTCGGCGACGCGCTGGTCGCGCGCGGCAACCCGTCGATCGGCTACATGCCGCAGATCCGCAGCGGCCTCGCGAACCGCCGGATGCGCGGCTACGACCTCGTCGCGATGGCGGCCGACGGGCATCGCTGGGGCCTGCCGCACGCGAGCGCCACGACGCGGCGCGACGTCGACCGCGTGCTCGACCTCGTCGACGGCCGCGCGCTCGCGCGCCGGCCGCTGTCCGAGCTGTCGGGCGGCGAGCGGCAGCGCCTGCTGCTCGCGCAGTGCCTGCTCGGCAGCCCGAAGCTGCTGCTGCTCGACGAGCCGCTGATCAGCCTCGACCCGAACCACCAGCGCGGCGTCGTCGAGCTCGTGCGCCGCGTGCAGCGCGAGCTCGGCATCACGGTGCTGTTCTCCGCGCACGAACTGAACCCGCTCCTCAACGCGCTCGACCGCGTGCTGTACCTCGGCAACGGCGTCGCGGCGCTCGGCACCGTCGACGAGGTGATCACGAAGCCCGTGCTGTCGCGGCTGTACGGCTCGCCGATCGACGTGATGCGCGTGAACGGCAAGATCTTCGTGATGTCCGGCGACGTCGAAGTCGAGAAGCACGATCACGAGCACGAAGGCGACGATGACGCTCACGCACACGCGCACGGCGGCCACGGCCATCATCACCACGGACACGCGCACCCTCACGCGAGCGGGCAATCACACGATGTTTGAATACGACTTCATGATCAACGCCTTCGCGGCGTCGGGAATCGTCGCGGTGCTCGCCGGCATCGTCGGCTATTTCCTGGTGCTGCGCGGGCAGACCTTCGCGGGCCACGCGCTGTCGCACGTCGGCTTCACCGGCGCGACGGGCGCCGTGCTGCTCGGCATCTCGCCGATCTGGGGGATGGTCGGCTTCACGCTCGCGGCCGGGGTCGGCATGGGTGCACTCGGCGAGCGGCTCGCGGGCCGCGACGTCGCAATCGGCGTGATCCTGTCAGGCGCGCTCGGCTTCGGCCTGCTGTTCCTGCATTTCTACACGTCGTTCGCGACGCAGGTGACGGCGCTGCTGTTCGGCAACGTGCTCGCGGTCAGTCACGACACGCTCGCGGTGCTGGCCGGGATCGGCGCGGTAAGCCTCGCTGCGCTCGCGCTGATGGCGCGGCCGCTGCTGTTCGCGTCGCTGCAGCCCGAGCTGGCCGAGGCCAAGGGCGTGTCGCTGCGCGCGGTGTCGGTGCTGTTCCTCGCGGTGTGCGCGCTCGCGGTCGCCGCTGCGACGCAGATCGTCGGCGTGCTGCTCGTGTTCACGCTGCTGGTCGGCCCGGCCGCCGCCGCGCAGAACGTGTCGACGCGGCTGTCGACGGGCGTCGTGCTCGCCGCGCTGTTCGCGCTGTTCGAGGCGTGGGCCGGCATCGTGCTCGCGTATTACACCGACTGGCCGACGAGCTTCTGGATCACCGCGCTGTCGGCGCTCGTGTACGGCACGAGCCTGTTGCGGCGCAACTGATGCACGCGGCGGCTGCACGCAACTGATGCACGCCGCGGCGCGCGGCGCCCCGTCAGCCGGCCAGCACCCGCGCATGATGCGCAACGTGATCGGCGATAAACGTCGAGATGAAGTAGTACCCGTGGTCGTAGCCTGCGTGCCGCCGCAGCGTCAGCGGCTGGCCTGCCGTGCGGCACGCCGCCTCGAACACGTCGGGGTTCAGCTGGTTTGCGAGGAACTGATCCGCGAGCCCCTGATCGACCAGGATCCCGTCCGCGAACTTCCGTGCGTCCGCGCGCGCGACGAGCTCGCTCGCGTCGTAGCGCTTCCACGTTTCGCGATCGGCGCCCAGATAGCCCGACAGCGCCTTCTCGCCCCACGGGCAGCGCGTCGGCGCGGCGATCGGCGCGAACGCCGACACCGAGCGGTACACGTCCGGGTTGCGCAGTGCGAGCACGAGCGCACCGTGCCCGCCCATCGAGTGACCGAAGATGCCGAGCCGCGCGCCGTCGATCGGCAACGCGGCCGTCACCGTGTCGCGCAGCTCGTCGGCGATGTACGAGTACATCCTGTAGTGGGTCGACCACGGCGCTTCGGTCGCGTCGACGTAGAAGCCCGCGCCGACGCCGAAATCCCATGCGTCGGTCTCGCCCGGCACGCCCGCGCCGCGCGGGCTCGTGTCGGGCGCGACGAGCGCGAGGCCGTGCTGCGCCGCGTACTGCTGCGCGCCGGCCTTGATCGCGAACGTCTCCTCGGTGCAGGTCAGCCCCGCGAGGTAGAACAGCGCCGGCACGCGAGCGTGCGCGGCCTGCGGCGGCAGGTACACCGAGAACTTCATCGGCAGGCCGATCGTCGTCGAGTCGTGCCTGTAGAAGCGCTGCTCGCCGCCGTGGCACGCGTGCGATGAAATCAGTTCAAGCATCGTTGTCCCCTGTCTGTCGATCAGATGTCAACCGGAGTGGGTGCTTCAGCACTTGCCCCGGTCCCACGCAAAGCTGGCTTCGCCGTGCCGCGCGGCGTCGCGCGCGGCACGGCGACATGAATTCGTGCTCGCCATGATGGCCGATCGCCGCGCGCGACGCGTGCGGGAAACAGCCGGCGGGTTGCCTGCATGCGTCATCGGTGACGCAATGCCGCTCAGGCAATACGGCAATACAACAAGTGCCCGAGTTTAAACGCCCGTCGCGAACCACGCATCCGTGCGCGCGTACAGATCGGCGAAACGCGCGTAGCGCACCGCGAGCGCACGATCGCCCGATGGCGCCGCGACCGGCGACGCGGTGGGCGCGAGCGTGCGCAGTTCGTATTCCCGCCAGTGTCCGAGCGCGACACCCGCCAGCAGCGCCGCGCCGCGGGTCGCCGCGTTCGGGCAGTCGAGCGCGTCGAGCGACGTGCCGAGCGCGTCCGCGAGCAACTGGCGCCAGCGCGGATCGACCGAGCCGCCGCCGGCAACCCGCAGCGACGCGATCGCACGGCCCTCCGCACCTTCCGCACCTTCCGCACCTTCCGCAACCTCGGCACCCTCGGCACCCTCGGCACGAATGGCATCGAGCCCCGCGCGCAACGCGAACGCGACGCCTTCGAACGCCGCGCGCATCATCGCGCCGCGCGTGTCGCCGAGCCCGAGGCCGAGCCAGCCGCCGCGCGCATCCGGATTCATCCACGGCGAGCGCTCGCCGGTCAGGTACGGCAGGAAGGACAGCCGTTCGGACGCCGGCTGCGCGAACGCGTCGTCGTACGCGGCCGGCCAGTTCGCGTAGCCGAGCCAGCCGCGCACCGCCTCGAGCGCGAGCCCGACGTTCTGCATCGCCGCCATCGTGTAGTAGCCGCCGCCCGCCGCCGCGCGGTAGCGATGCAGCCCGCGCCGCGCGGCCGGCAGCCTGTCCGCGAGCACGACGATCTGCCCGCCGCTGCCCGTCGTCAGAAGTGCATCGCCGTCGGCGACGAGGCCGCTGCCGAGCGCCGCGCACGCGGTATCGGCGGCGCCGGTCGCGAGCGGCACGCCGGCCGGCAGGCCGAGCGCGGCGGCCGCGGCGGCGCGCAGCACACCGCAATGCGCGGTCGATGCGCGCACCGGTGCGAACAGCGCATGCGGCAGGCGAAATGCGTCGAGTTGCGCGGTATCCCATGCGCCGTCCGGCGTCGCGAGTGCGGTCGCGCACGCATCGCTCGGATCGGCGGCGACGTCGCCGCCGAGCACGATCCGCAGCCAGTCCTTCGGCTGCACGGCCCGGTCCGCCGCATCCAGCGACGCCGGTTCGTGCGCGGCGACCCAGCGCAGCAGCGGTCCCGCCATCCCCGGCGCGACCGGGTTCGCCGCATCGGGCCAGTCGCGCGCGTCGGCGTAGCGGGCCGCGCGCGTATCGGGCCAGAGCAGCGCCGGCCGCACCGGGCGGCCGGCCGCGTCGATCAGCACGACGCCGTGCATCTGCCCCGAAAAACCGATCGCGGCGACCTGCGCCCGTTCATCGGCGGGCAGTCGCGCGGCCGCACGCACGAGCGCCTGCCACCACGCATCCGGCGCGATTTCCGCCCAGCCGGGCTGCGGCGACGACAACGCATAAGGTTCGCTCGCGACCGCACGTTCGACACCATCGGCATCGAGCGTGACGAGTTTCACCGAGCCGGTGCCGAGATCGATTCCGAGCAAGCGCATGACGAAGCGACGATTTGAATGGACGGCCTTCGATGATAACGGGATCTCGATATGCGCCCCATTTTTCTCGAATCGCGAAACGCCAATGCGACCGACGGCGCCGCGTGCGCCAAAACACCCGTTCGCGGGTTAACCCCGTGCGTTTTTTTACACCCCGAAATGACCACTATTCCCGAATCGCGATACACACCATAAAGCGACCCATATTTGACATGGGGGTCCGCATTATTTTGGACGGCTATAAAACCGGGAAACCTCACTCCTGCGGCAGATTCCCGATGCTCGACACCCTGCTCCATGCCGGATTGGCATATCGAACCAGCAAAGAACGGAATAGAACCCAGTGCTCTTGTTGCGGGGGGCCGTTCCGCATAACTTCATATCACCCTGAAAACAAGATCATGGAGTGAGACAGATGCAATCGAACACGGTCCATCCGTGCGATGAAGTGTTGCCGACCGGCAAGCTCGTAACCCTCGGTCTTCAACACGTCCTCGTCATGTACGCCGGCGCGGTCGCCGTGCCGCTCATCGTCGGCGGCGCGCTCAAGCTGCCGAAAGACCAGATAGCGTTCCTGATCAGCGCCGATCTGTTTTCGTGCGGTATCGCGACGCTGATCCAGACGCTCGGCCTGTGGATCTTCGGGATCCGCCTGCCCGTGATCATGGGCTGCACGTTCGCGGCGGTCGGCCCGATGATCGCGATCGGCACGAACCCCGGCCTCGGCATTCTCGACATCTTCGGTTCGACGATCGCGGCCGGCATCATCGGCATCGTGCTCGCGCCGATGATCGGCAAGCTGCTGCGATTCTTCCCGCCCGTCGTCGTCGGCACGGTGATCTCCGTGATCGGCCTGTCGCTGATGGAAGTCGGCATCAACTGGGCAGCAGGCGGCGTCGGCAATCCGGACTACGGCAGCCCCGTCTTCCTCGGCCTGTCGCTGCTCGTGCTCACGCTGATCCTGCTGATCAACAAGTTCGGCCGCGGCTTCATCGCGAACATCTCGGTGCTGCTCGGCATCGTCGCGGGCTTCGTGATCGCATTCGCGATCGGCCGCGTGGACACGGACGGCGTCGCGCTCGCGCCGTGGGTCGGATTCGTGATGCCGTTCCACTTCGGCTGGCCGCATTTCGATCCGCTGTCGATCGCGACGATGGTCACCGTGATGTTCGTCACGTTCATCGAATCGACCGGGATGTTCCTCGCGGTCGGCGACATGGTCGAGCGTCCGGTGGACCAGGAGCGTCTCGTGCGCGGCCTGCGCGTCGACGGCCTCGGCACGCTGATCGGCGGCATCTTCAACTCGTTCCCGCATACGTCGTTCTCGCAGAACGTCGGCCTGATCGGCGTGACGGGCGTGAAGAGCCGCTTCGTCTGCGCAACGGGTGGCGTGATCCTGGTGATGCTCGGCCTGTTCCCGAAGATGGCGCAGGTCGTCGCGTCGGTGCCGCCGTTCGTGCTCGGCGGCGCGGGGATCGTGATGTTCGGGATGGTCGCGGCGAACGGCGTGAAGGTGCTGTCGAAGGTCGACTTCGTGAACAACCACAACAACCTGTTCATCGTCGCCGTGAGCATCGGCATGGGTCTCGTGCCGGTCGTGTCGCCGCACTTCTTCTCGAAGCTGCCGTCCGCGCTCGCACCGATCCTGCACAGCGGCATCCTGCTCGCATCGGTAACCTCGGTGGTCCTGAATATCGTGTTCAACGGCGTGAAGGGCGAGAAGGAAGCGAAATGCGACATCCGCCGCGCAGGCCACGATTTCGACGGGCGGCCGGTCGATCTGCACTGACCGCCCGTCGCGTGCCGGCTCGAAAGCAAGCGCACCAACTTTGCACGTGCAAAGCCCCTGCCCATAAACAAACGCCACGGACTTTCATCCGTGGCGTTGTCATGTGCGAGGCATTGCCTGCGTATCGTGTGTTGCGTCACGCACGCAATGCCGGCCGGCGCGACGTTGGCGGTTGCCCGCCATGCATCGCGATGACCGGCCCGCTTACCCGTTCGTCGCAGCGCCCGACGCCGGCGCAGGCGCCGCCGCCTTGCCGTAGTCGACCGGCTGATCGGCCGGGCGCGCCGTTTCGCCGGCCCGCTCGATCCAGCCGCCACCCAGCGCGCGATACAGGTCGACGAGGTTCGTCCAGCGTGCAAGCCGGGCGCTGATCAGCGACTGCTGCGCCGAATACAGGTCGGTCTGCGCGGTCAGCACCGACAGGTAGCTGTCCACGCCGTTCTTGTAGCGCAGGTCCGACAGGTCGTAGCGACGCTGTTGCGCGTGCTCGTTGCGCTGCAGCGCGGCGATCTGCTGGTCGTACGTGCCGCGTGCGGCCAGGCCATCCGACACCTCGCGGAACGCCGACTGGATCGCCTTCTCGTAGTTCGCGATCTCGATACGCTTCTGCACGTGCGCGAGATCGAGATTGGCGAGGTTCGCGCCGCCCTCGAAGATCGGCACCGCGATCTGCGGTGCGAACGACCACGCCGCGGTGCCGGCCTTGAACAGCCCGCCGAGCGTCGGGCTCGCGGTGCCGAACGCGCCCGTCAGCGAGATCTTCGGGAAGAACGCCGCGCGCGCCGCGCCGATGTTCGCGTTCGCCGCGAGCAGGTTCTGCTCGGCTTCCATGATGTCCGGACGACGCGTGAGCAGATCCGACGGCAGCCCGGCCGGGATGTCGGTCAGGAAGTTCTGCGCGTCGAGCGGCAGCCCCGGCGGCAGGTCGTCCGGCAACGGCTCGCCGACCAGCAGCACCAGCGCGTTCAACGCCTGCGCGCGTGCGCGCGCCTGCGCCTGCTGGTTCGCGAGCGCCGTCTCGACGATCGTCTGCGCTTGGCGCAGGTCGAGTTCCGAGCCGGTGCCGTTGTCGAACTTCAGCTTCGTCAGGTCATACGACGCCTGCGCGGATTTCAGCGTGTCTTCCGTCACCTTCAGCAGGTCGTCGGTCGACAGCACCGTCAGGTACTGGTCCGCGACCTGCGACACCAGCAGGATCTCGGTCGCCTTGCGGGCCTGCGCGGTCGCGAGGTATTTCGCGAGCGCCTGGTCCTTCAGGCTCTGGATCCGGCCGAACAGGTCGAGTTCCCACTGCGCCTGCAGCCCGACGTTGTAGCTGCGCGAGATCAGCGGCGCGCGCGTCGTCGACACGCCAGCCGGGAGGCGCTGGATCGAGCCGCTGCCAACGGCATCGAGCTTCGGGAACAGGTCCGCGCGCGTGATCTGGTACTGCGCACGCGCGGCCTCGATGTTCAGCACCGCGACCCGCAGGTCGCGGTTGTTCTTCAGCGCGAGCTCGATCAGCCGCTGCAGGCGCGGATCGACGAAGAACTCGCGCCAGCCGATGTCGGTCGCCGCCTGGCCGTTCGCGCTGCGCGCGCCGGCCGTGGCGGCCGGCTGCGTCGCATAGACGCCGCCCGACGGGAACGCCTGCGAGACGGGCGCATCGGGCCGCGTGTAGTGCGGCGCCATCGTGCAGCCCGTGGCGAAGAGCGCGACTGCGATTGCAGTCAAAGCGTGTTTTTGCATCATCACTGCCCCTTCTTCTCGTCGTCGCCGTGGTCGCCCTTCCCGGCCTGGTGCAGGTGATCCTGCGCAAGACGCAGCGCCTCGTCGACGTCTTCCTTCTCGCCGCTGAAGATTCCGCGGATCTTCACGAAGAACATCGGGATCATGAAGATCGCGAGGAACGTCGCCGTGATCATCCCGCCGATCACCCCGGTACCGATCGCGTGCTGGCTCGCCGAACCCGCGCCGTTGCTGATCGCGAGCGGCATCACGCCGAGAATGAACGCGAGCGACGTCATCAGGATCGGACGCAGCCGCAGGCGCGCCGCTTCCAGCGCGGCCTCGACCGGCCCCATCTTCTCCGTCTGCTGCAGTTCGCGCGCGAACTCGACGATCAGGATCGCGTTCTTCGCGGACAAGCCCACCGTCGTCAGCAGGCCGACCTGGAAGTACACGTCGTTCTCGAGGCCGCGCATCGTCGCCGCGAGCAGCGCACCGATCACGCCGAGCGGCACGACCATGATCACCGAGAACGGAATCGACCAGCTTTCATACAGTGCCGCCAGACACAGGAACACGACCAGGATCGAGATCGCGTACAGGATCGGCGCCTGCGAACCCGACTGGATTTCCTGGAACGACAGGCCCGTCCACGAATAGCCGACGCCTTCCGGCAGCTTCTTCGCGAGCGATTCCATCGCCGCCATCGCCTGACCGGTCGACTTGCCCGGTGCGGCCTGGCCCTGGATTTCCATCGCCGAGATGCCGTTGTAGCGCTCGAGCTTCGGCGAACCGTAGGTCCAGTGACCGGTCGCGAACGCGCTGAACGGCACCATCCCGCCCGACCCGTTGCGCACGTACCAGATCTTCATGTCGTCCGGCGTCATCCGGAACGGTGCGTCGGACTGCACGTAGACCTTCTTGATCCGGCCGTCGGTGTCGAGGAAGTTGTTCACGTACTGCGACGCCCACGCAATCGAGAACGTCTGGTCGATCGCCGCTGCGGTGACGCCGAGCGCGTTCGCCTTCTCGCGGTCGATATCCACCTTGTACTGCGGCGTGTCGTTCAGGCCGTTCGGGCGCACACCCTGCAGCGTCGGATCCTTCGCGGCCATCCCGAGCAACTGGTTGCGCGCAGCCATCAGCGCGTCGTGGCCCACGCCCGCGTTGTCCGTCAGCTCGAAGTCGAAGCCGGCGGCGGTGCCGAGTTCCGGAATCGACGGCGGGTTGAACGGGATCACGATGGCGTCCTTGTAGCCCGCGTAGCGGCCGAACATCCGGCCGATCAGCGCCTGGACCTTCTGGTTCGCGTGCTGACGCTGCGCGTAATCCTTCAGGCGGACGAACACGAGACCCGAGTTCTGGCCACGGCCCGCGAAGCTGAAGCCGTTGACCGTGAACGCGGATTCGACGATCTCCTTCTCGTCGTTCAGCAGGTAGTTCGAGATGTTCTCGAGCGTCTTGCCGGTGGTTTCCTGCGTCGAGCCGGACGGCGTCTGCACGATCACGAACATCAGGCCCTGGTCTTCATCGGGCAGGAACGACTTCGGCAGGCGCACGAACAGCAGGCCGACCGCGACGATCACGACCAGGTAGATGATGAGCCAGCGGCCCGAGCGCTTGATCACGTGGTGCACGCCGACGTGGTACTTGTCGCGGCTCTGGTTGAACGTGCGGTTGAACCAGCCGAAGAAGCCCTTCTTCTCTTCGTGGTGACCCTGCGGAATCGGCTTCAGGATCGTCGCGCACAGTGCCGGCGTCAGAATCAACGCGACCAGCACCGACAGCACCATCGCCGATACGATCGTCAGCGAGAACTGACGATAGATCGCGCCGACCGAACCGCCCGAAAACGCGACCGGCACGAACACCGCCGACAGCACGAGCGCAACGCCGATCAGCGCGCCGGTGATCTGGCCCATCGCCTTGCGGGTCGCCTCCTTCGGCGACAAGCCTTCCTCGGCCATCACGCGCTCGACGTTCTCCACGACCACGATCGCGTCGTCCACCAGCAGGCCGATCGCGAGCACGAGACCGAACATCGATAGCGTGTTGATCGAGAAGCCGACTGCCGA
Organism: Burkholderia sp. Bp8963; assembly: GCF_003854275.1. Classification (GTDB taxonomy): domain Bacteria; phylum Pseudomonadota; class Gammaproteobacteria; order Burkholderiales; family Burkholderiaceae; genus Burkholderia. The sequence goes on along the minus strand of NZ_QTQP01000004.1, from coordinate 180,193 downwards.
CATCACCGCGAACGTGCCGAGCAGCACGACCGGCACCGCGATCGTCGGGATGATCGTCGCCCGCAGGTTCTGCAGGAACAGATACATCACGAGGAACACGAGCACGATACCTTCGAGCAGCGTCTTGACCACTTCCTCGATCGACAGGCGCACGAACGGCGTCGTGTCATACGGATACGAGACGACGAGGCCGTGCGGGTAGTACTTCGACAGCTCGTCGATCTTCGCGCGCACGGCCTTCGCGGTCGCGAGCGCGTTCGCGTTGGTCGCGAGCTGAATACCCAGCGCGGCGGACGGACGGCCGTTGAACTTCGTGTCGAAGTTGTAGTTCTCGCCACCGAGGCCGATCTTCGCGACGTCCTTCAGGCGCACCTGCGAGCCATCCGGGTTGACCTTCAGCAGGATGTTGCCGAACTGCTCCGGCGTCTGCAGCAGCGTCGACTCGGTGATCGTCGCCTGCAGCATCGTGCCCGGCGTCGCCGGCGTGCCGCCGATCTGGCCACCGGCGATCTGCACGTTCTGCGACGTGATCGCGGACGTGACGTCCGTCGGCGTCAGGCCGTAGTTCGTCAGGCGCGTCGGGTCGAGCCAGATCCGCATCGCGTACTGCGAGCCGAACAGCGTGACGGTGCCGACGCCGTTGATCCGGCTGATCGGGTCCTTCACGTGCGACGCCACGTAGTTCGCGAGGTCGTACTTGTTCATGCTGCCGTCTTCCGACGTGAAGGCCAGCACCAGCAGGAAGCTGCTGCTCGACTTCGTCACGGACAGGCCGAGCTGCTGCACGACCTGCGGCAGGATCGGCGTCGCGAGCGACAGCTTGTTCTGCACCTGGACCTGCGCGATGTCGGCGTTGGTGCCCGGCGCGAACGTCAGCGTGATCGTCGCCGTGCCCGAGTCGTCACTCGTCGACGACATGTACAGGAAGTTGTCGAGACCGCTCATCTGCTGCTCGATCACCTGCGTCACCGTGTCTTCCACCGTCTTCGCGGAAGCGCCCGGGTAGTTCGCGGTGATCTGGATCGATGGCGGCGCGATCGTCGGATACTGCGCGATCGGCAGCGAGAAGATCGCCGCGACGCCCGCCAGCATCAGAATGATGGCGATCACCCACGCAAAGATCGGGCGATCGATAAAAAACTTTGCCATGAAACAGGCTCCCTGTTATTGCGCGCCCGACGCAGCGGCGGACGAACCCGCGGCAGCGCTTGCCGGCGCGACACCCGATGCGGCCGCATTCGATGCGGCGGCAGGCGCACCCGACGACGCATCAGCGGACGAACCCGCGGCCGGTGCCGCGGCGGTACCCGGCGCGGCGCCCGGCACCGACGCCGACGCCGACGCGAGCTTGGCCGCCACGACCTTCACGGTCGCGCCCGGACGCACCTTGTCGATCCCCTGCACGATCACGCGGTCGCCCGCCTGCAGGCCGCCTTCGACGACCCAGTCCTGACCCTGCATGCCCGTCGTCGTCAACTGACGCGGCGCAACCTTGCTGTCCGCACCGACCACCATCGCGACCGCCTGGCCCTTCTGGTCATGCGTGACGCCGATCTGCGGCACCAGGAACGCGTTCTCGTTCACGCCTTCCTCGATGCGCGCGCGCACGAACATCCCCGGCAGCAGCACGCGGCCCGGGTTCGGGAAGATCGCGCGGATCGTCACCGAGCCCGTCGCCTGATCGACCGTCACGTCCGAGAACTGCAGCTTGCCGGGCTCCGAATAGGTCTTGCCGTCTTCGAGGATCAGCGACACCTTCGCCGCGCCCGGGCCGCTCGTCTTGATCCGGCCGCTCTGCACGTCCTGGCGCAGCTTCAGCCCGTCGAGGCTCGACTGCGTGAGGTCGACGTAGACCGGGTCGAGCTGCTGGACGGTCGACATCAGCGTCGCCTGGCTCGCCTGCACGTAGGCGCCCGGCGTGACCTGCGAGATACCGACGCGGCCCGTGATCGGCGACACGACGTCCGTGTAGCCGAGGTTGATCTGCGCGGTGTCGACCGCAGCCTTGCCGGCCGCGACGTCGGCAGCGGCCTGCCCTTGCGCGGCCACCGCGTTGTCGTAGTCCTGCTTGCTGATCGCGTTCGCGGCGACGAGCACCTTGTAGCGCGCAACGAGCGCGTTCTGCGTCGCGAGGTTCGCCTGCGCCTTCGCGAGCGATGCCTTCGCGCTGTTCAGCTGTGCGATGTACGGCGCCGGGTCGATCTTGTAGAGGCGCTGGCCGGCCTTGACGTCGGTGCCTTCAGTGAATTCGCGGCGCAGCACGATGCCGTCGACCCGCGCGCGCACTTGCGCGACGAGGAATGCGTTGGTGCGGCCCGGCAGTTCGGTGAACACCGGGACGGTTTGCGGCTGGACGGTGACGACGCCGACTTCCGGCGTTTGCGGCGGCGGTGCCGATTCTTTTTTCCCGCACGCGGCCAGGAAAACGGCGGCCGTCGCGACAGTGAGTAAGCGGTATGGAACCCGTTCGACGCGCATGGAGCGACCTCTGTGTGTAACCAATGGAATGAGTGCGGCGCCCGACGGGAGCGCAACACGGATGCGCCTCACGGCGCTGATCGAACACCTGAATTACTGGACTGCCGGATACAGCAAGCGGCACGAGACCACCATGCCGACGAGACGCCGCGAACTGCGGACTGGTACTTGGGGCGGGAATCAGCAGAGTGGGATATTAACTGATTGCCACTTTGGTCATTCGATCGTAGGGTGGTATTGTATATACATTCACGAATGTATGTAAAAAGCCCCTCGCGCTGCCAGCACCGCCAAGTCTTACAAATTATTACCAGCGGCAAGCATAGCCCGTTTGCACGGCCGCGACGAGGGTGCAAACCTTATTTGTTCCGTCCCACTGATCGATCCATTCAGGCCTGCACATGGTCAGACGCACCAAGGAGGAAGCGCTTGCGACGCGCAACAGCATCCTCGACGCCGCCGAACACGTCTTTTTCGAGAAGGGCGTGTCGCACACGTCGCTCGCCGACATCGCCCAGCACGCCGGCGTGACGCGCGGCGCGATCTATTGGCATTTCGCGAACAAGGCCGAGCTGTTCGACGCGATGTTCGACCGCGTCTTCCTGCCGATCGACGAGCTGAAGACGATGCCGAGCGACGCGCCCGGCGGCAATCCGCTCGAGAAAATCCGCAAGATCCTGATCTGGTGCCTGCTGGGCGTGCAGCGCGACTCGCAGCTGCGTCGCGTGTTCAGCATCCTGTTCATGAAGTGCGAGTACGTCGCGGACATGGAGCCGCTGCTGCAGCGCAATCGCGCCGGGATGAGCGAGGCGCTGCACACGATCGACGCCGATCTCGCGGCGGCCGTCCGGCTGAAGCTGCTGCCCGACCGGCTCGACACGTGGCGCGCGACGCTGATGCTGCACACGCTCGTCAGCGGCTTCGTGCGCGACATGCTGATGCTGCCCGGTGAAATCGACGCGGAAAAGCACGCGGAAAAGCTCGTTGACGGCTGCTTCGACATGCTGCGCTACAGCCCGGCGATGCTGAAGGACGACGATTGATGCGGGCGCGGGGCCGCGGCCGGCGGCCAGCGCCGGTCGGACGTTCAGCCGACGTTGAACCAGCGTGCCGCGTAGAACAGTAACGCGGCGAACACGATCATCACCGCCCAGGCCCAGCCGGGAACCGGCGCTGACCCACGATGATGGAGCGCGCTGGCCGCGCGCCCGGTCAGCGCGCCGCCGACATGCTGCAGCGGTGGACGCTTCGTCACGCCCGCGAGCAGCGCAGGCCGCAGGAACACGTACTGGCGCCGCAGCGGGCCCGTGCGTGCGCGGTTCGGTGCGAGTCCGTGCTTGGCCTGCACGACCTCGCAGAATTCGCTGAAGAAATCGTCTGCCCATTCGCGCAGCGCGTTCTCGATCTGCCGCGCCGGCAGCTCGGCGAGCGGCCCGGAGGCCGTTGCCCACACAACATACTCGATGCGAGCGGCCTCCGCATCGTCCGATTCCGGCAGCAGTACGAGCTCGATCTGGCCGCGCAATGCACCCATGCCGTCCGCGCGCGCCTTGAAGCTCAGGATCCGGCGCGGCTGCCCTTGCGCATCGCCCTGCTCGCCCGTGACGTGCGCACGCACGTCGTAGCGCGCGCGCAACGGACCGAGCGGCACGGTCAGCGTCAGCGCGTATTCGCCGCGCGCGAGCACCGCCAACGATTCGCAATGGTCGAAGCTCGCGCGCAACAGCGCGATGTCCTCCAGCGCATCCCTGACGACCGACGGCGCAAGCGGGATGCGCAACGCGTCGTTCAGCTCCATGTTGCCTCCGCGATGAACGCTCGCCGCATCAGGACGTTTCGACCAGACTGTCGACCCGGGCGACGTCGAAGGCGACATAGCGCTCGAGCGCCCTGGCCGCCTCCTTCGGTTCCTCGTAACTCCATGCGGCGCTCTCGATGACGCCGTCTTCGGTCTGCAAATCGAAGTAGCTCGCGTGCCCCTTGATCCCGCAGACGGTCGTCAACGCCGACCGTACGAGCCGCTTCATGTTGACGTCGGCGCGGGGCAGGTAATGGACGTCCGGCCTGCCGGACTCGCGCACGGTCAGCGCGCCGACGGAATCGGCATACGTAATCCCCTGATGGATCACGCGCACGCGATGGCGGTTCGGCACGATTTCGAAGCGGGAATCGAAGCAGGAATCGGCTGGGTCGGACATCGTTCTCCCCTGCGGAGGGCCCGGCAGGCGGGCCAGGGTGGGCACCGGAAACGAAAAAAACCACGGCACGAACGCCGTGGTTTTCATTATGGGCGAAAGTCGCACGAATTGCGCGACTGCGGCTAACGCCGCGCTGCAACGTTCCGCGCTACAACGTTCATTTCGCGCTCCAGGTGAACGCCTGTTTCGCGCCGCCCTTCGCGCCGACCGTCACGTCGTGCGCTTCGTCCTTGCCCTGGTACGACGCCGTCACCGTGTAGCGGCCCGGCGGCAGCTTCACGAGCATGTACGGCCCGTGCGCGTCGGTCTTCAGCACTTCGGCGCCCTTCGCGTCGGTGATCCGCACGTGGACGTCGGCAAGGAATTCGCCGCCCGCGCCGGTGAAGCGCAACGCGAGCGGCCAAGCGGCCTCGTTGCGCTGGAACGCGGTCGATTCGTCCTGCCCGATGCCGCCTGACACGAAGCTGACGTCGCCCTGCTGATGTGCGGCGGGCAGGCCGTCCGACTGCGCGTATGCGCCGGTTGCGCCGGTCGCGACGCCGACGGCCAGCGCCGCGGCGATCGCGAATCGGGAAACGCTGCGTGAATGTTGCATGGCTCTTCTCTCCTTTTGGGTCGGAAGGGATGCCGGGCACCACGGTACGCAAGCGGGCGTTGCCGCCGCGCCCGGCCTGACGCCTGTTCGCGCCGGTCAGCTCAGGTCGACCGGCACGAAGATCTGCGCATTATCGCGCTGGATCAGCAGCGCGAGGCTGTTGCCCGCATTCTTCACCGCGTCGCGCAGCTGCTCGGGGCTCGTGACCGGCCGGCCGTTCACCGCGAGGATCACGTCGCCCGGCTGGATGCCCGCGCCCGCCGCGGGACCGCCGGCCTGCTGGACGATCAGCCCGTGCGACAGCTGCGTCGCGCTGCGCTCCTGCGGCGTGAGCGGCCGCACCGCGACGCCGAGGCGCCCCTGCTCGACCGGACCGCCGTCGCTCGACGCGACCTTGGTGTCGGCCATCGAGCCGAGCGTCACGCTGACCGTCTTCTTCGACTTGTCGCGCCAGATTTGCAGCTCGGCCTTCGAGCCGGGCTTGAGGCCCGCGATCTGCGACGGCAGCGTCGTCGAATCGGCCACCGGCGAGCCGTTGACCGCGAGGATCACGTCGCCCGGCTGCAGGCCCGCCTTCGCGGCCGGGCCGCTCGGGTCGACCGAGCTGACGAGCGCGCCGTCCGGCTTCGACAGGCCGAACGAGCTCGCGAGCGTCTGGTTCAGCCCCTGCACCGCGACGCCGAGGCGGCCGCGGCTCACGTGGCCGGTCTTCACGAGTTCGTCCTTGACCTTGATCGCCTCGTTGATCGGGATCGCGAACGACAGCCCCTGGAAGCCGCCCGTCTGCGAATAGATCATCGAGTTGATGCCGATCACCTCGCCCTTCAGGTTGAACAGCGGGCCGCCCGAGTTGCCGGGGTTCACCGGCACGTCGGTCTGGATGAACGGCGTGTAGTTCTCGTCAGGCAGCGCGCGCGATTTCGCGCTGATGATGCCGGAGGTCACGGTGTTGTCGAAGCCGTACGGCGAGCCGATCGCGACCACCCACTGGCCGACCTTGCTCTGCGCCGGATCGCCGATCTTCACCGTCGGCAGGCCGCTCGCGTCGATCTTCAGCACCGCGACGTCGGACTGCTTGTCCGCGCCGACGACCTTCGCCTTGTATTCGCGCTTGTCGGTCAGCTTGACCGTGACGACGTTCGCGCCGTCGATCACGTGCGCGTTCGTCAGGATGTAGCCGTCGGCAGAAATGATGAACCCCGAGCCAAGGCTCGCGCTCGGCTGGTCGTCCGGCTGCGCATCGCCGCCCATGCCCGGCATCTGTCCGTAGAAGTGCTTGAAGAACTGGTAGAACGGATCGCTCGGATCGACCGGAAGCTGCTGCTGCGGCATGCGCCGCGCGACCTGCTTCACCACGTGCTTCGCGCTGATGTTCACGACCGCGGGCCCGTAGGTCTCGACCAGCCCGGAGAAATCGGGGATGCCGGTCTTCGCGGCCGCTTCGGCCGGCATCAGCGCGGCCGCTTGCGCGGGCGAGATGATCTGCGGATCGGCATGCCGGGTGCCCGCGATATAAGTGGCGGACAGCGCGGCGGCCACTGCGACGGCAACGGCTCCACGCGCAAGGAATCGGGTGTTCATCGTAGGACCTCCTCATTGTTGTGACGCAGCGTACCGGTGCTGTCTTAAAGGAGGCTTAATCGGCGTTGAGCGGGGTCTGAACGGCGGAATCGGCCCGTTCGCACAGCCTGGCGCGCGATTTCCGGCCGACGCTGCTGGCCGGCGCTGCTGTTCGGAAATCATGCCGGACCCCGGCCAGCGGGCCAGCGGGCCAGCGGGCCTCAGACGGCCGCGGGCACCGCCGCCGGCACCTCGGCGTCGCGAAACACGACGCTGACGAGCAGGCCGCCCGCCGTCGCGTCGCCGAGCGACACCGTCGCGCCCTGCTGCGCCGCGACGCGCTTGACGATCGCGAGCCCGAGCCCGCTGCCGGACACGTCGGTACGCGCGCGCGCGGTGCTGTCCCGGTAGAAGCGGTCGAACACGCGCTCGCGCTCGTCGGCCGGGATCCCCGGCCCGCTGTCGCCGATCTGCACGCACGCGCGGCCCGCCGCATCGCGCATCAGCGACACGTCGATGCGGCCGCCGTCCGGCGTGTACTTGACCGCGTTGTCGAGCAGGTTGCCGAACATCACGCGCAGCGCGGCGACGTCGGCGACGACCCGCGCGGGCTGCGCGTCCTCGAAACCGAGGTCGATGTCGCGCCGCTGCGCGAGCGGCGCGTGCGCGGCCACGCATTCGACGAGCAGCGCCTGCAGGTCGATCGCCTCGCGCACCGTGCCGCCGTCCGGCTCCGCGCGGGCGAGCGCGAGCAGCTGCTCGGCGAGGCGCGTCGCGCGCGTCACGCCATCCTGCAGGTCGGCGAGCGCCTCGCGGCGCGATTCGTCGTCCCTCGCGCGCGCGACGAGCTGCGCCTGGATCTGCACGGCCGCGAGCGGCGTGCGCAGCTCATGCGCGGCATCGGCGACGAACGCCTTCTGCGTGTCGAGCGCGGCGGACAGCCGCGCGAGCAGCCGGTTCAGCGCGTGCACGAGCGGCTGCACCTCGAGCGGCAGCGGCGAATCGGGCAGCGGATCGAGCGCCTCGGGCCGGCGCGCCTCGACCGCGCGCGTCACGCGCTGCAGCGGCGCGAGCCCGCGGCCGACGATCATCCACACGGCCGCGCCGAGGAACGGCAGCAGCACGATCAGCGGCCACAGCGTGCGCAGCGCGACGTTCGCCGCAAGCCGGTTGCGCACCGACACCGGCTGCGCGAGCTGCACGACGTTGTCGCCGACGATCGCGCCGTACACGCGCCATTCGCCGCGGTCGGTGCGCTCGGTCGAGAAGCCGAGCTCGGCACGCGGCGCGATCGGCGCGCGCGGATGCGAGAAGTACATCAGCACGCCGTTGCGGTTCCAGATCTGGATCACGATGCCTTCGTCGCCATTGGTGCGCGAGCCGAACACCTGCGAGAACGGCTCGGACGGCAGCGCCGCGGCGATCTCCTGCAGCTGGTAGTCGAACAGCTCGTTCGCCTCCGCGAGCGCCTGCCGGTAGATCAGCCAGCCGGCAAGGCACACGCCGGCGACGACGATCGCCAGCAGCCAGATCAGCAATTGATGACGGATCGACCTCACGCGTCAGCTTTCCTTGACGACCATGTAGCCGAGCCCGCGCACGTTGCGGATCAGGTCCGAACCGAGCTTCTTGCGCAGCGCGTGGATGTAGACCTCGACTGTGTTGCTGCCGATCTCCTCGCCCCAGCCGTACATCTTCTCCTCGAGCTGGCTCTTCGACAGCACCGCGCCCGGCCGCGCGAGCAGCGCCTCGAGCAGCGCGAACTCGCGCGCCGACAGCGCGACGGGCGCGCCTTCCAGCGTGACCTGATGCGACGCGGGATCGAGCGTCAGCGCGCCGTGACGGATCAGCGATTCGCTGCGCCCCGCCTGGCGGCGGATCAGCGCGCGCATCCGTGCACCGAGTTCGTCGAGATCGAACGGCTTGACGAGGTAGTCGTCGGCGCCCGCGTCGAGGCCCTTCACGCGATCGGCAACCGCGTCGCGCGCGGTGACGATCAGCACCGGCAGCGCCAGCCCGCGCGCGCGCAGCGTGCGCAGCACGTCGATGCCGTCGCGCTTCGGCAACCCCAGATCGAGCAGCAACAGGTCGTACGTCTCGCCGCCGAGCGCGGTGAGCGCCGCGTCGCCATCCTGCACCCAGTCGACCGCGCAGCCGTCCGAGCGCAGCGCCTTGCGCACGCCCTCGGCGATCATCCGGTCGTCTTCGACAAGCAATATCCGCATCTGGGTCGGCATCCATGGGACGAGTGAATCATGCCGACCATTGTAGCGCCGCGGATCGTCTGCGCGGCAGGCTGGCGGGTCGGGCGGGAGGGCGGCTCGCGCGCGCATCGCGCACGGTGCCGGACGGATTTCATCGGATCTGTCGTCCGTTGTCTCTACAATGGGCGCTTTGGCGCCGCGCGCGCCCCGCTCGAGCCCCCGCCTTTCCGTATTCGTCCATGCCGATTTCCGTCCTTTCCGCCCGGCTCGCGCCCCGCGCCCGCCTCTGCGCGCGTGCGGCCGCCGTCCTCACCGCCTGTACCGTCCTCGCATTCGCACCGCCCGCTCAAGCCCGCAAGACGCTGCTCCACAAGGCGCCGCACAAGACGCCCGTCGTGTCCGCTGCCGCGCGCGCGGCCGGACTGCCGCCGTCCGTGCTCGTCGCGCTGCAGCGCGCGAAGGTGCCCGCGTCGGCGATCAGCGTCGTCGTCGAGCGGGTCGGCGATCCCGAGCCGCTCGTTGCGTGGAACGCGAGCCGCCCGATGCTGCCCGCGTCGACGATGAAGCTCGTCACGACCTGGTCGGGCCTGTCGATCCTCGGCCCCGACTTCCGCTGGCGCACGAGCGCATACGCGGACGGCCCGGTCGACCCGGACGGCACGCTGCAGGGCAACCTCTACATCAAGGGCACAGGCGATCCGAAACTCGTGCCCGAGGAGCTGATCGACCTCGTCGACAAGATCCGCAAGGCCGGCATCAAGCGAGTGAGCGGCGGCCTCGTGCTCGACAAGACCTATTTCGCAGCGTCGACGCGCGACCTGCCCGCATTCGACGACGATTCGAGCGCGCCGTACAACGTCGGCCCCGATCCGCTGTTGTACGCATTCAAGGCGGTGTCGTTCACGGTGACGCCCGGCGACGACGGCAAGGTCGCGGTCGACGTGCTGCCGCCGCTCGCGAACCTGTCGATCGACAACCAGCTCCGCGAGGGCAACGGCTCGTGCGGCGCGGCGGCGTCGGCCGCGCGGCCGACGCTGACGGCGGGCGACGGGATGCTGACCGCGTCGTTCGCGGGCGACGTCCCGCTGCGCTGCGGCGCACGCACGACGAACCTCGCGATCCTCGACCACACGTCGTTCTTCGCGCGCGGCTTCCTTGCGCTGTGGCAGCAGGACGGCGGCACCATCGCGGGCCCGGTCAGCGAAGGCAAGGTGCCGACGACCGCGCGGCCCGTCGCCGTGCATCACAGCCCGGTGCTCGGCAGCATCGTCTACGACATCAACAAGTTCAGCAACAACGTGATGGCGCGCAACCTGTTCCTGACGATCGGCGCGGTCGCCGGCAAGCCGCCCGCGACGCCCGAGCAGTCGAGCCGCGTGATCCGCGCGTTTCTGCAGAAAAGCGGCATCGCGATGCCGGAGCTCGTGCTCGACAACGGCTCGGGCCTGTCGCGCGACGAGCACGTGAGCGCGCAGTCGCTCGCCGCGCTGCTGCAGGCCGCGAACGCGAGCCCGGTCGCGCAGGCGTTCATCGATTCGCTGCCGATCGCCGGCATCGACGGGACGATGAAAAACCGGCTCACCAACGCGGACGTGCTCGGTAACGCGCACATCAAGACCGGCACGCTGCGCGACGTGCGCGCGATCGCGGGCTACGTCGCCGGCACGGACGGCCAGAGCTACGTCGTCGTCAGCTTCATCAACGACGATCACGCGGAAGCCGCGCGCGCCGCGCACGACAGCCTGCTCGAATGGGTGCACGCGGGCGCGCACTGATCTGAAACCAGAAAACGGGGCCGCACCGCGCAGCCCCGCACGGCGCGGCTTCGGTAGAAACCCTGTCCTCTGAGGGAACCCTCTACGCTCCCCCCTCGCCTACCGCGACCCGATTGCGTAGGCTGTTGGCCTGACCAATATGACAAACGGGCCGATTGCCCGGCCTGAAGGCTTGCAGGGGAAAGGAGGAGACACGCCCATGCGATTCGACGTCGAATTGCTTCTGCTCGCGCTGGCGCCCGTCTTCCTGCTCAGCATCGGCTGGGAGGCCTGGCACCTCGCGCGCACCCGTCCGCAGGACGCCGTCTACAGCTGGCGCGACACGCTGTGCAACGCGGCGCTCGCGCTGATGCACCAGGGCGCGGACAAGCTCGCGTGGCTGTTCGTGATTCCGGTGTATGCGTATTGCTACCGGCACTATCGCGTCTTCACGTGGCACGACGGCTGGCTGTCGTTCGCCGTACTGTTCGTCGCGCAGGACCTGCTCTACTACGTGTTCCATCGCGCGAGCCATCGCGTGCGCTGGCTGTGGGCCGCGCACGTCGTGCACCACTCGTCCGAGCGGATGAACTTTTCGACCGCGTTTCGCCAGAGCCTGATGTACCCGGTCGCGGGCATGTGGCTGTTCTGGCTGCCGCTCGCGCTCATGGGCTTTCCGCCGCAGCAGATCGTCGGCATCGTGCTGATCAACCTCGCGTTCCAGTTCTTCGTGCACACGCAGGCGATCGGCAAGCTCGGCTGGGTCGAGTACGTGTTCAACACGCCGTCGATCCACCGCGCGCACCACGCGCGCAACGCACGCTATATCGACCGCAATTACGCAGGCGTGCTCGTGATCTGGGATCGCCTGTTCGGCAGCTTCGTCGAGGAAATCGCGGACGATCCGCCGCAGTACGGGATCGTCGAGCGGCTCGGCTCGAACAATCCGCTCGTCGCGACGTTCCACGAATGGGGGTCGATGGCCGCCGATGCGTGGCGCGTCGCGGGGTGGCGCGACAAGCTGCGCGCGGTTTTCGGCCCGCCCGAGTGGGCGAGCGCTTATCATGCGCGAAGCGCCGATGTCGCGCTGCACGATCCGCGAGCTGCCGCCCCGATGGCCACGAACCGAAGCCAATAGAACCATTTCAATTTCAGCCAACGGCCGCCGCGTGGCCCGCACCTGAGCAAGCGCGCGGCAGATGACACCCATCAGGCCATATCTACGAGGAGATCGATCGATGCAACCACAACGACACGCACCGTCCCGCACGCGCCAGCGCCTGCTGCGCACCGCGCAACTCGCGATCGCCGGCGCCGCGTTCGCGCTGCTCGCCGCCTGCGGCGGCGGCGACAACAACAACGGCAGCAGCGCGTCGAATACGCCGCCGTCCGGCGTGAAGATGCAGATCGTGTCGTTCGGCGACAGCCTGTCCGATGTCGGCACCTATTCGCAGATCCTGCTCGGCTTCGGCGGCGGGCGCTTCACGACCAATCCGGGGCAGGTCTGGACGCAGCTCGTCGCGACCTACTACGGCGACACGCTGCAGCCCGCGAATCAGGGCGGCTTCGGCGTGCCGCTGCAGGCGACGGGCGGCCTCGGCTATGCACAGGGCGGCGCGCGCGTCACCCTGCAGCCGGGTATCGGCCACGCGGACGCGAGCGTCGCGAATTCCGACTACGCGCAGGCGACGACGATCCCGATCGCCGATCAGCTCAAGCAGTATCTGACGCAGCACAGCAGCTTCAATGCAGGCCAGATCGTGCTGCTCAACGGCGGCGCGAACGACATCTTCTATCAGGCACAGGTCGCGCAGGCACAGGGCAACACGCCGGCCGCGCAACTCGCGGCGGCGCAGGCGATCGGCCTCGCCGCGCAGCAGTACGCGGGCATCGTCCAGCAGATCGTCGCGGCAGGCGGCACGCACGTGTTCGTGTCGAACGTGCCGGACATCGGCGGCACGCCGCTGGCCGTGTCGAGCGGCACGCAGGCCGTGTTCACGCAGTTGTCGGGGCTGTTCAACCAGACGCTGGTCGCGACGCTGGCGGCGCTCAAGGTCGACCCGACCAAGTACGTGCTGATGGACACCTTCACGTGGCAGGACGGCATCACCGCCAACTACCAGGCGAACGGCTTCACCGTGTCGAACACCGGCACTGCGTGCAACCTGCAGGCGATGATCAACGCGGCGAAGGCGTTCGGTGCGCCGATGCCGAGCGCATTCGGCTCGTCGCTGTTCTGCTCGCCGCAAACCTACACGGCCGCGAACGCGGACCAGACCTACATGTTCGCCGACACGGTCCACCCGTCGACGCACATGGGTGCGCTGGTCGCGCAGTTCGTCGAGAAGCAGATCGCGGCATCCGGCGTCGGCAAGTAAGCGCCGCGACACTGTCACGACGCACCCCGGCCGGACGCAGCGGGCCGGGGTACGCAGCGAACGTCGTGAAACGAAAACGCCCGACCGGTTCGCCGGTCGGGCGTTCGTTCTTGCGGCGCGGGAGTCGGCCTGAATGCGGTCTGCAAGCGGCCTGGAACCGGCCTGAAATCGCGCGGCCTTGCAGCTTGCGCGGATTGCCGCGCGCTAGCGCTGCGCGTCGAACGCGGCCGCCGCGCGGCCGAGGCGATCGTTGAGCGCAATCCATTCGACCGTATCCGGCAGCTTCTCGACGAGAATCCGCGCGACGTCCGCGCGGTCGAGCGCGCGCAGCATCCCGTACAGGTCGCGCGCGTAGGCCTGCGGATCTTCCGGCGCGGCGACGAAATGCACGTCGGCGGCCTGCGCCCAGCGGCCCGCCAGCGACGCACGAGCGACGAGCGCGACCCGCTCGCCCGCCGCGTGCGCGGCCGCGAGCAGCGGCTCCAGTTGATCGAACGGCAGCAGCGCGAGCGGCGTGCGCGGCGCGTAGTGCGCCTTCAGCGTGCCGGAAGCGCGCGGCGCGGTCGCGTCGCTACCGTCCGGCAGCCGCGGTGCGCGGCCAAGCACGTCGGCGATCTGCTGCGGGCTCACGTGGCCCGGACGCAGCAGCGCCGGGAAGCCGCGCGACAGGTCGAGGATCGTCGATTCGATGCCGACTTCCGACGCCCCGCCGTCGAGCACGTGCACCGTGTCGCCGAATTCGTCGCGCACGTGCTGCGCGGTCGTCGGGCTCACGTGCCCGAAGCGGTTCGCGGACGGCGCGGCGACGCCGCCGTGCCCGCCGCGCCGCGCGCTGAACGCGGCGAGCAGCGCCTGCGCGACCGGATGCGACGGGCAGCGCAGGCCGACCGAGTCCTGCCCGCCACTCACCGCATCCGGAATGCGCGGATGGCGCTTCAGGATCAGCGTCAGCGGGCCGGGCCAGAATGCGTCGATCAGCTTCCGGGCGTCGTCGGGCAGGCTCTCGACCCACCAGCCGGGATCCCCGCCCGGCGGCAGGTGCACGATCACCGGATGGTTCGCGGGCCGGCCCTTCGCCGCGTAGATGCGCGCGACGGCGTCGGGATTCGCCGCGTCGCCGCCGAGCCCGTAGACGGTTTCGGTCGGAAACGCGACGAGCTCGCCCACATCGAGCAGCGCGGCGGCTGCGTCGATCTGTTCGCGCGTCACGGATTTCGGAAGATCGCTGGACATCGCCACGGCGCTCAGTCGAGCGGCACGCGCAGCAGCTGCGCGCACGCGGTGGCCGCGCCGAACGCTTCGTCACGCGTCGCGGCCGTGAAGTTCACGTGGCCCATCTTGCGGCCGACGCGCGCCTCTTCCTTGCCGTACAGGTGCAGATGCGCGGCCGGCATCGCGGCGACCTGGTCCCACGGCGGCGTGACGGACGCGTTTGCGCCGCCGTCCGGGAACCAGACGTCGCCGAGGATGTTCAGCATCGCGGCCGGCGAGTGCTGGCGCGGATTGCCGAGCGGCATGCGCGTCATCGCGCGCACCTGCTGCTCGAACTGGCTCGTCGCGCATGCATCGACCGTGTAGTGGCCGGAATTGTGCGGGCGCGGGGCCATCTCGTTCGCGACGAACGAGCCGTCGTCGAGCACGAAGAATTCGACGCACAGCACGCCGACGTAGCCGAGCGTGTCGGCGATCCGCACCGCGGCCTGCTGCGCCATTTCGACGAGCGCGGCGTCTGCGGCCGGCGCAGGCACGACCGTCAGCGACAGGATGCCGTTGTGGTGCGTGTTCTGCGCGAGCGGGAACGCGGCCGAGCGGCCGTCGGCGCCGCGCGCGATCAGCGCCGACACCTCGTACTTCAGCGGCAGGCGCTTCTCCAGCACGCACGGCACGCCGCCGAGCGCCGCGTGCGCGTCGCGCGCTTCCTGCGCGCTGCGCACCCGCACCTGCCCCTTGCCGTCGTAGCCGAGGCGCGCGGTCTTCAGGATGCCCGGCAGTACCGCGTCGAGCGCGGCATCGTCGAGCGCGGCGAGCGCCGCCGCCGACTCGATCACGACGTGCGGCGCGACCGGCACGCCGGACGCTTCGATGAACCGCTTTTCCGCGATCCGGTCCTGCGCGACCGCGACGCAGCGGCCGGCCGGCGCGACGAACGTCGTGCGCGCGAGGAAATCGAGGCTCGCGGCCGGGACGTTCTCGAACTCGGTCGACACCGCTTCGCACAACGCCGCCAGCTCGGCGAGCGCGGCTTCGTCGTCATACGCGGCGCGCAGGTGGCGGTCGGCAACCGTGCCGGCGGGGCTCGTCGGATCGGGATCTAGCACGGCGACGCGATAGCCCATCGATTGCGCGGCAAAGCAGAACATGCGGCCGAGCTGGCCGCCGCCGACCATGCCCAGCCAGGCGCCGGGCAGGATCGGGGAAGTGGATGCAGGAGTTGCAGTCATGTCAGTGGTCGGTTGCAGCAGGCATCGTGCCCGCCACAGTGAGGACAATTCGGGTTCGGCGGCCGCCGGCCGGGCGGCCCGATGCAGGACGCCCGTTCCGCAGGCGGCTCACGCCGGGGCAGCCCGTTCGCGAGCGCCCGGGGCCTGGACGGCCGGTGCCGTCACTCCAGCGGCGGCAGCACCATCGCATGCGCGGCCTCATTCTGGCGCACGCGGAACGCGGCAAGCCGGTTCGCGTAGTCGACCGACGTGCCCGACAGGATCGATACCGCGAACAGCGCCGCGTTCGCCGCGCCGGCCTCGCCGATCGCGAAGGTCGCGACGGGCACGCCCTTCGGCATCTGTACGATCGAGTGCAGCGAATCGACGCCCTTCAGGTACTTGCTCGCGACCGGCACGCCGAGCACGGGCACCGTCGTCTTCGCGGCGAGCATGCCGGGCAGGTGCGCGGCGCCGCCGGCGCCGGCGATGATCGCGCGCAGGCCGCGCTCGCGCGCCTTCTCGGCATAGTCGAACATCTCGTCGGGCATCCGGTGCGCGGACACGACCTTCGCCTCGTACGGCACGCCGAACTCCTGCAGGATGGCCACTGCGTGCTTCATTACGTCCCAGTCGGAACTCGAACCCATCAGCACGCCGACGAGCGGCGCGCTGTGCGTGTGGGCGGTCTGGACTTCACTCATTTCTTGCGTTCCTCAGTCGACCCGAGCTGAGCTTCAGCGCTTACCCGGGTCCCATGCAAAGCTCGCTCAGGCGAGCGGCTGGCCCGTGATGCGCTCGAGCGCTTCCTGATACTTCGCGGCCGTCTTCTCGACGACGTCGGCCGGCAGCGCCGGCGCGGGCGCCGTCTTGCCCCACGGCTGTGCCTCGAGCCAGTCGCGCACGAACTGCTTGTCGAACGACGGCGGGTTCGTGCCGACCTGGTACTGGTCGGCCGGCCAGAAGCGCGACGAGTCGGCCGTCAGCGCTTCGTCCATCAGGTACAGCTTGCCGTGGTTGTCGAGACCGAATTCGAACTTGGTATCGGCGATGATGATGCCGCGCGTCGCCGCGTAGTCGGCCGCTTCCTTGTACAGCTTGATCGAGATGTCGCGGATCGTCGCGGCCAGCTCGGTGCCGATGCGGCGCTCGGTTTCCTCGAACGTGATGTTCTCGTCATGCTCGCCCATCTCGGCCTTCGCGGCCGGCGTGAAGATCGGCTCGGGCAGCTTCTGCGCGTTCTGCAGGCCTTCCGGCAGCTTGACGCCGCACACGGCGCCGCTCGCCTGGTATTCCTTCCAGCCGCTGCCGGCCAGGTAGCCGCGCACGACGGCTTCGATCAGGATCGGCTCGAGACGCTTGACGACCACCGCGCGGCCCTTGACCTGCTCGACCTCGTCGGCCGCGACGACCGACTCCGGCGCGTCGCCCGTCAGATGGTTCGGGACGATGTGCGCGAGCTTGTCGAACCAGAAGTTCGCCATCTGGTTCAGCACGCGGCCCTTGTTCGGAATCGGCTCGCCCATGATCACGTCGAATGCCGACAGGCGGTCGGTCGTGACGATCAGGAGCTTGTCGTTGCCGACCGCGTAGTTGTCGCGGACCTTGCCACGGCCGAGGAGCGGCAGCGAGCGGAGCGTGGATTCGTAAAGGGTAGACATCGTCTTTTCGCAGATAAGGAGCCAAACAAAAAGGGAAACGCCGTTCCCCGGCTGAAAGCGGGAACGGCGGCCTTGCGATACGTCGGCGCTCCGGCCGGGCGACTGCGCCCGGACGGTGCCGGCCGGCCCTTGTTCGGCCGGACGAGGCGGTCACGGCCGGCGCAATTTCGCCGGCCGGCAGCCCCGGATCGTACTACAGTCTCAGCGCACGACCTGCGCGAGCTCGCCTGCCTTGTACTTCTCGGCGATCTTGTCGAGCGAAACCGGCTTGATCTTCGCGGCCTGGCCTTCGCAGCCGAACGCGAGGTAACGGTCGACGCAGATCTTCTTTGCGGCTTCGCGCGCGGGCTTCAGGTAGTCGCGCGGATCGAACTTGCCCGGGTTCTCGAACAGGTAGCGGCGGATCGCACCGGTGATCGCGAGACGCAGGTCGGTGTCGATGTTGATCTTGCGCACGCCGTGCTTGATGCCTTCCTGGATTTCCTCGACCGGCACGCCGTAGGTTTCCTTCATGTCGCCGCCGAACTGGCGGATTTCTTCCAGCAGCTCCTGCGGCACCGACGACGAGCCGTGCATCACGAGGTGCGTGTTCGGAATGCGCGCGTGGATTTCCTTGATGCGCTGGATCGACAGGATGTCGCCCGTCGGCTTCTTCGAGAACTTGTACGCGCCGTGCGACGTGCCGATCGCGATTGCGAGTGCGTCGCACTGCGTGAGCTTCACGAAGTCGGCAGCCTGCTCCGGATCGGTCAGCAACTGCTCGCGGGTCATCGTGCCCTCGGCGCCGTGGCCGTCTTCCTTGTCGCCCTTCATCGTCTCGAGCGAGCCGAGCACGCCGAGTTCCGCCTCGACCGTCACGCCGATCGAGTGCGCCATCTCGACCACCTTGCGCGACACGTCGACGTTGTACTCGTACGATGCAACCGTCTTGCCGTCCGCCTCGAGCGAACCGTCCATCATCACGCTGGTGAAGCCGCTGCGGATCGCCGCCATGCAGACCGCCGGCGACTGGCCGTGGTCCTGGTGCATCACGACCGGGATGTGCGGATACGACTCGACCGCCGCTTCGATCAGGTGGCGCAGGAACGGCTCGCCCGCGTACTTACGCGCGCCGGCCGACGCCTGCATGATCACGGGCGCGCCGACCTGGTCCGCCGCCGCCATGATCGCCTGGACCTGCTCCAGGTTGTTCACGTTGAACGCCGGCAGGCCGTAGCCGTGTTCTGCCGCGTGGTCCAGCAATTGACGCATTGAAACGAGAGGCATTGTGGAACTCCTTGGAATGAAAAGCGGTGCGCCCTGTGCGCCGGCGCAGCCTGGCCCCGTGGAACTCCGGGGCGGACCGGCGCGGCTGGGCGTCGAATAGCGGCATTTTATCGCGAAGCGCCCGCGAATCCGACCGCCTGGCGGGGCTCACTCGCATTTTGTTACGTTCGCACGGCACAATACCGACAAAATAAAGAAAAAAAACCGCGCAGGGTTCCAGACCCCGCGCGGCTTTCGTCACAAAACAGTGCCCGATCGAATCGGGCCGCCGGCCGGCTCAGTAATGCTCGCCGACCCGCACGATCTTCAGCGTATTGGTGCCGCCCGCCTGCCCCATCGGCTCGCCGACGGTCAGCACGACCATGTCGCCAAGCGCGACGAGGCCGCGCTGGACGATCAGCTCGATCGCCTGCTGCAGCGCGCCGTCGCGGTCGCTGTTGAAGTCGACGTGCAGCGGCGTGACGTTGCGGAACAGCGCCATCGCGCGCTCGCTGCCGACCCGCGGCGTCAGCGCGAAGATCGGCACGTGCGTGTAGTGGCGCGACATCCACAGCGCGGTCGCGCCCGATTCCGTCAGCGCGACGATCGCCTTCGCACCGAGGTGGTACGCGGTAAACAGCGCGCCCATCGCGATCGACTGGTCGATCCGCGTGAACGTGCGGTCGAGGAAATCCTTGTCGAGTTCGACGTGCTCGGACTTCTCGGCCTCGACGCAGACAGCCGCCATCGCCTCGATCGTCACGACCGGGTACTTGCCGGCGGCCGTCTCGGCCGACAGCATCACCGCGTCGGTGCCGTCGAGCACCGCGTTCGCGACGTCCGACACCTCGGCGCGGGTCGGCACCGGCGCGTGGATCATCGATTCCATCATCTGCGTCGCGGTGATCACGAGCTTGTTCGACTCGCGCGCCATCCGGATCATGCGCTTCTGCAGCGCCGGCACGGCCGCGTTGCCGACTTCGACGGCCAGGTCGCCGCGCGCGACCATGATGCCGTCCGACGCGTCGAGGATGCTCTGCAGCGCCGGGATCGCCTCCGCGCGCTCGATCTTCGCGATCATCTTCGGCTTGATGCCGTACGGCGCGCCCGCGATGTTCGCGAGCTGGCGCGCCATTTCCATGTCGGTCGCGTTCTTCGGGAACGACACCGCGACGAGGTCCGCGCCGAGCGACATCGCGGTGCGGATATCTTCCATGTCCTTCGCGGTCAGCGCCGGCGCCGACAGCCCGCCGCCCTGCCGGTTGATCCCCTTGTTGTTCGACAGCTCGCCGCCCACCTTGACGATCGTGTGGATCTCGTCGCCGAGCACGCGCTCGACGGTCAGCACGATCAGGCCGTCGTTCAGCAGCAGCAGGTCGCCTGTCCTCAGGTCGCGCGGCAGCTCCTTGTAGTCGAGGCCGACGCGCTCGTCGTTGCCCAGCTCGCAGCCCGCGTCGAGGATGAAGGCCTGGCCCGGCTCGAGCGTGGTCTTGCCGTTCTCGAACTTGCCGACGCGGATCTTCGGCCCCTGGAGGTCCGCCATGATCGCGATCTCGCGGCCGACATTGCGGGCGGCCTCGCGCACCATCTCGGCGCGCTGGCGGTGATCATCGGCGGTGCCGTGCGAAAAATTGAGCCGCACGACGTCGAGGCCCGCCTGCATCATCTGCAGCAGAATCTCCGGCGAACTGGAAGCCGGGCCGATCGTGGCGACTATCTTGGTGGCGCGCTGCATGAAACTCCTCATCTGGATCAAGGTGGATGCGCTGGGTGAAACGCTGCGAGAGCCGGATGCGGCAGGCCCAGCGGCCGCCGCTCCGGGGGGCGCGCCGGTGCTTGCGCCCGGCGTCGCTTTGTTCTGAATCTCGTGTTGCAGCACGGCTGCGTCGCCGGCAGCCGCCGGTGCGCGCGGAGTGGTGTTCGCCCGCGCGGGCGCGCCGCGGTCGCGGCGGTTGCCGCGTTTGCGATCGCCCGCGCCGGCCGCCGGCTCCGCCTTCGCGGAGCGCGCGGCCTTCGTCACCCCTGCGCGCGCCGCCACGCTCAGGCCGCCCGCGTTTCCAGCACTTCCACCGCCGGCAGCTTCTTCCCTTCGAGGAACTCGAGGAAGGCGCCGCCGCCCGTCGAGATGTAGCTGACCTGGTCGTGGATGCCGTACTTCGCGATGGCCGCGAGCGTGTCGCCGCCGCCCGCGATCGAGAACGCGGACGATTTGGCGATCGCATCGGCGAGCGTCTTGGTGCCGTTGCCGAACTGGTCGAACTCGAACACGCCGACCGGACCGTTCCAGACGATCGTGCCGGCCTTCTCGAGCTGGCTCGCGAGCGCCTTGGCGGTCTCGGGCCCGATGTCGAGGATCATGTCGTCCGCTTCGATGTCCGCGACCTTCTTCACGGTTGCAACGGCGGTCGGCGAGAATTCCTTCGCGGTGACGACGTCGGTCGGGATCGGCACCGACGCGCCGCGCTTGCGCGCTTCGTCGATGATCGCCTTCGCTTCGTCGACGAGATCGGCTTCCGCGAGCGACTTGCCGATCGACAGGCCGGCCGCGAGCATGAACGTGTTCGCGATGCCGCCGCCGACGATCAGCTGGTCGACCTTCTCCGCGAGCGAATTCAGGATCGTCAGCTTGGTCGACACCTTCGAACCGGCGACGATCGCCACCAGCGGGCGCGCCGGGGCGCCGAGCGCCTTGCCGAGCGCGTCGAGTTCAGCGGCCAGCAGCGGGCCCGCGCACGCGACCGGCGCGTACTTCGCGATGCCGTGCGTCGTCGCCTCGGCGCGGTGCGCGGTGCCGAACGCGTCGTTCACGTACACGTCGCAGAGCTTCGCCATCGCCTGCGCGAGCTCGTCGGAATTCTTCTTCTCGCCCTTGTTCACGCGGCAGTTCTCGAGCAGCACGACCTGGCCCGGCGCGACGTTCACGCCGTTCTCGACCCAGTTCGCGACGAGCGGCACGTCGCGGCCGAGCAGCTCGGCGAGACGCTTCGCGACCGGCGCGAGCGAGTCTTCCGGCTTGAACTCGCCTTCGGTCGGGCGGCCGAGGTGCGACGTGACCATCACCGCCGCGCCGGCATCGAGCGCCGCCTGGATGGCCGGCACCGACGCGCGCACGCGGGTGTCTTCGGTGATGTTGCCGTTGTCGTCCTGCGGGACGTTCAGGTCAGCGCGGATGAATACGCGTTTGCCGGCGAGCTGGCCGGCGGCGATCAGGTCGGTAAGACGCTTGACTTGGCTCATGTTGGACAGATTGAAGTAGTGGATGGGGAAAGTGGGATGACGCAACACGTGCGCGGGCTGCCGCTGGGGCGCCGGATGCGGGCCGTGGCTGACGGTTCCGCATGACGCGCACGGGTAAAAAATCTGGAACGGGCATTCTAGCCGATCCCTCCGGCAGGCTGCCCGCATGGCGGCGAATTCCGCCTATTTGGGATGACAGCGGATGCTGCATCGCAACAAGCCGCCCTCGCACGTCAGACGACCAGTCGCAGCACGGTAAATACGAGCATCCCGACGACGATCGTGCCGAGCATGCTGCGCCGCCACATGAACCAGCCGAAGCCGGCGAGCGCCGCATAGAACTGATGATTGGCGAGCGAGAACGACAGCCCGGCCGGGGTTTCGAGCACGTCGGGCAGCACGACCGCGGCGAGCGCCGCCGCGGGCGCGTAGCGCAGCGCGCGCTGCACGCGCTCGGGCAGCACGGTGCGCTCGCCGCCGATCAGGAACAGCGCGCGGGTGACGGCCGTGACGAGCGTCATCCCGACGATGACGATCCAGATCCCGGCGGCGCTCATTCGACCTCCTTCTGCTGCACGGTCTCGGTGCGGATGCGGCGCCAGTCGGCCCGCTCGACGAAGAAATCGGCGGTGCAGCCGGCCGCGAGCGCGGCCAGCACTGCGAGCGGCAGCGCCAGCCGGTACGGCAGGTCGAACGCAATCAGCGACACGACCCCGGCAACCGCGACGGCCGCGAGCGTCGAGCGGTTCGCGACCGCCGACACCATGATCGGGATCAGTGCGAGCGTGCCGGCGAGCTCGAGCCCCCAGCTCGCGGGAAAGAAGCTCGCGAGCAGGATCCCGGCGAGCGACGACACCTGCCACGACAGCCAGCTCGACAGCGCCATCCCCCAGAAATAGGCCTCCTTGCCGGGCACGTAGCCGTTCGCGAAGCCCTGTTTCTGGAACAGCAGGTAGATCACGTCGCCATTGAAATAGCCGATCGCGAGACGCCGCCACAGCGGCAGGTATGAGAAATGGGGCGCGAGCCCGGCGCTGAAGATCACGAAGCGCGTGTTGACCATCGCGGCGGTGAGCAGCACGGTCCAGATCGGCAGCTTCGCGGCGAGCAGCGGCAGCACCGCGAGCTGCGACGAGCCCGCGTACACGAGCAGCGACATCGCGCTCGCCTGCCCGATCGTCATCACCGACTTGCTCATCGCGATGCCGGTGACGAGCCCCCAGGACAGGATGGCCATCAGCGTGGGCGAATAGTCGCGTGCGCCCTGGAGCAGCGCGAAGCGGTCGGTGGCGGACAGTCGAGCAAGCATGGGGAAAGCGCCGCGGCGGGCGGATTGCCGGGGTGCCGGCGTCTCCTGCCGGCCTGCCCCGTCGTGATTGGAATCGGTGCCGGACGATTATAGCGTCGCGCCTTCGCCGACCGACCGGGTTGTCGCCAAAAGACGCTAAAATAAGCGTCTTTCCGGCTCAACGCTGCACACAACCGCACCCGACAGGAGAATCCTATGTCAATGGCCGACCGCGACGGCAAGATCTGGATGGACGGCAAGCTGATCGACTGGCGCGACGCCAAGATCCACGTGCTGACCCATACGCTGCACTACGGCATGGGCGTCTTCGAAGGCGTGCGCGCGTACAAGACGGCAGACGGCAGCACCGCGATCTTCCGCCTGCACGAGCACACGAAGCGCCTGTTGAACTCCGCGAAGATCTTCCAGATGGACGTGCCGTTCGACCAGGAAACGCTCGAAGCCGCGCAGCGCGACGTCGTGCGCGAGAACAAGCTCGAGTCGTGCTACCTGCGCCCGATCATCTGGGTCGGCTCGGAAAAGCTCGGCGTGTCCGCGAAGGGCAACACGATCCACGTCGCGATCGCCGCATGGCCGTGGGGTGCGTACCTCGGCGAGGAAGGCCTCGCGAAGGGCATCCGCGTGAAGACGTCGTCGTTCACGCGTCACCACGTGAACGTGTCGATGGTGCGTGCGAAGGCGTCGGGCTGGTACGTGAACTCGATCCTCGCGAACCAGGAAGCGACCGCCGACGGCTACGACGAGGCGCTGCTGCTCGACGTCGACGGCTACGTGTCGGAAGGCTCGGGCGAGAACTTCTTCCTCGTGAACCGCGGCAAGCTGTTTACGCCGGACCTGTCGTCGTGCCTCGACGGCATCACGCGCGACACGATCATCACGCTCGCGAAGGACGCCGGCATCGAGGTGATCGAGAAGCGCATCACGCGCGACGAGGTCTACACGGCCGACGAGGCGTTCTTCACGGGCACCGCCGCCGAAGTCACGCCGATCCGCGAGCTGGACAACCGCACGATCGGCAGCGGCGCGCGCGGCCCGGTCACGGAAAAGCTGCAATCGGCATTTTTCGATATCGTGTCGGGCAAGAACGCGAAGTACGCGCACTGGCTGACGAAGATCTGAACGCGCGTCGCGCAAATGCCCCACCCAGAGTAAAACGAGAAAGCCCCATGAGTGAAATCAAGGAAATGCCGCTGGTCGAGCTGACGGCCAAGGATCTTCCCGCCTACTGCCCGAACCCGGCGATGGCACGCTGGAGCGCGCACCCGCGCGTGTTCATCGACGTGTCGCACGGCGAGGCGCGCTGCCCGTACTGCGGCACGCGCTACAAGCTGCGCGACGGCGAAGTCGTCAAGGGCCATTGAGCCCGGACGGCCCGACTGCCCGGCCCGCGCGGATCGCCCGCGCGGCCCGGCTGAACGGTCCCACGTCCTGCATGGCGGCGCAGCCGGCTGACCGGCGCGCCGCCGTTTCCCATTCTGGCAACCCGAACGCGGCGCCCGCGCGCCGTGTTTCATTACGACATCGGAAATCGACCTGATGCGTCGAGCGCTGGTTATCGCACCGAACTGGATCGGTGACGCATTGATGGCGCAGCCGCTCTTTGCGCTGCTGAAGAAACTCCATCCCCGCATCGCGATCGATGCCGTCGCGCCCTCCTGGGTCGCGCCGGTGCTCGAGCGGATGCCGGAGATCCACGATGTCTACGCGACCGATCTCGCGCACGGCAAGCTGCAGTTGCTGCGCCGCTGGCAACTCGCGAGCGACCTGCGCGACAACGGCTACGACGCGGCCTACGTGCTGCCGAATTCGCTGAAGTCGGCGGTGATCCCGTGGCTCGCGAACATCCCGCTGCGGATCGGCTACACAGGCGAGCATCGCTACGGGCTCTTGAACGTACGGCATGCGAACCCGGACAAGGCGCACGGCGAGCGGCCGCCGATGACGGGCCACTACGCGGCGCTGGCGTACGCGCCGGGCGCGAAGCTGCCCGAGTCGATGAAGACCCTGCCGCCGCCGCGCCTCGACGCCGACCTGAATGAAACGGCGCGCGTGTCCGCACGTTTCAATCTCGATACGCGGATGCCGCTCGTCGTGTTCTGCCCGGGCGCCGAATATGGCCCGGCGAAGCGCTGGCCGCCCGAGCACTTCGCGTCGCTCGCGAAGATCGTCCACCAGTCGTTCCCGTACACGCAGATCGTCGCGCTCGGCTCGCAGAAGGACGCCGCGGCCGCGCAGGCGATCGCCGAGCACGCGCCGCACGTGCGCAACCTGTGCGGGCAGACGTCGCTGTCCGAGGCATGCGCGCTGATCGCGCGCGCGAACGCGGTCGTCACCAACGATTCGGGGCTGATGCACGTCGCCGCCGCGCTGCGCCGGCCGCTCGTCGCGCTGTACGGATCGACGGATCCGCGTCACACCCCTCCGCTGTCGGAGCTGGCGAAGGTACAATGGTTGCATCTCGAATGCAGTCCCTGCTTCGAGCGCGAGTGTCCGCTCGGCCACCTGAAGTGCCTGCGCGAACTCGGCCCGGAGCAGGTATTCGGCGATTTGCGCGGCATGCTCGTCGGGCAGCGCTGACCCTTTCCGGCAGCGTCGCGAGGCGCGCGCCGGGCAATCCGATTCACCGGTGTGCGGCGGCCTCATGGCCGCCGTGCTGAATACGGCGCGCGACGCGCGCGAGAGAACAACCCGATGCCACGTTTTGCCCGCCTCTTCGAAGCCGCCGCCGATACGCTCAACGCCTACTACCAGGCCATCGCCGATGCCAATCTCGATGCGCTGATGGCCCTGTGGATCGACGAGGATTTCGCCAGCTGCATCTGGGCGGACGGCGCGCATCTGCACGGCCTCGACCAGATCCGCAGCGGCCTCGGCGCCCGGCTGTCCACGCAGCCCGTGACGATCGAGCCGCTCGACATTCGCGTGTACGACAGCCTCGGCACCGTCGTCTACACGATCGCCGAAGCGCATCAGCAGGCCGACCTCACTGCCGAGCCCGACATGGTGTTCGCGACCTACGTGATGATTCACGAACGCGGCGAATGGCGCATCGCGCACATCCATGCGAGCCCGATTCCCGAACAGGCGGCCGGGCAGTTCGCCGCCAAGATCCGCCACGGGCAAGGCCCGCTGCATTGAATGACTTGACGAAGACGCAGGGCGATCATGAGTACGGCTTCTCCGCCCACATCGCATGCCGGGGCCCACGCCCCTGACGACGACACACAGCGCTATCGCGCTCCACGCTGGCTGCCGAACAGCCATGCCCAAACCATCGTGCCGGCGCTGTTCGCGCGACGACCGGTCGTCGCGTACCGGCGAGAGCGATGGGAAACACCCGACCACGACTTCATCGATCTCGACTGGGTCGCGCATCTCGACAGCGCGGCGCCGCCGCCCGATGCGCCGCTGTTCGTGCTGTTCCACGGCCTCGAAGGCAGCTCCGGCTCGCACTACGCGCTCGCGCTGATGGCCGCCGCGCGCGCGAAGGGCTGGCACGGCGTCGTGCCGCACTTCCGCAGTTGCAGCGGCGAGATGAACCGCCGGCCGCGCTTCTATCACCTCGCGGACAGCGCCGAGGTCGACTGGATCCTCAGGCGCCTCGCCGCGCAGCATCGCGGGCCAATCGTCGCGGCCGGCGTATCGCTCGGCGGCAACGTGCTGCTGCGCTGGCTCGGCGAGCACCGCAGCGACACGTCGATCGTGCGCGCCGCCGCCGCGATCTCGACGCCGCTCGACGTGCATGCGGGCGGCCGCGCGCTGTCGCAGGGTTTCGCGATGCTCTACACGCGCAGCTTCCTGAAGACGCTGAAGCACAAGGCGCTCGTAAAGCTCGACCAGTTTCCCGGGTTGTTCGACCGCGACGCGATGCTGAAGGCCGTGACGATGCACGACTTCGACGACATCGTCACCGCGCCGCTGCATGGCTTCGCCGACGCGAACGACTACTGGACGCAGGCGACCACCCGCCCGCTGCTCCCGGCCATCGACGTGCCGACGCTGATCCTCAACGCCCGCAACGACCCGTTCCTGCCCGCGTCGGCGCTGCCCGGCCCGGCGGACGTATCGCCCGCCGTCGAGCTCGACCAGCCCGCGGACGGCGGCCATGCGGGATTCATGACCGGGCCGTTCCCCGGCCGGCTCGACTGGCTGTCGGTGCGGGTGTTCGGCTATTGCTCCAGATTCGTCGACCATGGATGACATCGTCAAACAGGCACTCACGAAATGGCCGAACGTGCCGCACTGCACCGGCTGGCTGCTGCTCGACCGGCGCGGCGACTGGCGCCTGCGCGACGACGCCGCGCAGGCTGCCGGCGAACTCGGCTCGCCGATCCGCCACGCCGCGCTGATCGCGTTCATCGCCCGCAACTACGAAGCCGACGAGCACGGCCAGTGGTTCTTCCAGAATGGGCCGCAGCGCGTCTACGTCGAACTTGCGTATACGCCGTGGATCGTGCGACTCGCCGAACACGACGGCCAGTTGACGCTCGTCGACCAGGCCGGCCAGCCGTTCGAGCCGGACGAAGCATGGCTCGACGATGCGGGCGGCGTGCTGTTTCGCGACGCCGCCAACCCGCCGCGCGTCGCCGTGCTGCACGACCACGACCTCGGGCTGTTCGCCGACCACGCGGATCTCGACGCGACACCGCCCGTGCTGCGCTGGCGCGGCGGCCGCGCGTTGCCGCTCGGCGACATCGCGCGCGCCGACGTGCCCGCGCGCTTCGGCTTCGTCGCGAGCCCGGCCGGGCGCGCGCTCGAAGCGGCACGCGACACGCATTGATGGGGCTCCGCAGGTGCCCCGCCCCGCTTCGCTTCGCGTGACCCGCACGGCGGCGCGACCGTCCGTCGCGCAAACGGCCGTCAGGTCCGGCCGTTCTTCTCGTCCTCGCGCTCTTCCTTGTAGCGCGCCTCGAATTCCAGCAGTCGCGCGCTGATCATCGACTGGTCGTAGAACGATACGTCCTTCGAATCGCGCGCTTCCTTCAGTTGGCGGATCGCCGACGGCCACGCACCGTCGAGCGCGAGCTTCTCCGCAAGCGCGCGACGCCGCGCGAGCACGTCGCCGTTGCCGTCGCTCGCCTTCGCGAGATAGTCCCACCAGTCCGGCTGCTGCGGATCGGCCTTGGTTTGCGTGCGCGCGAGCGTCTGCGCGTCGGCGAAGCGGCGCGCGGCAAGCAGCGCCTGCAGGTGCGCGACGATCGCCGCGTGCGACGCGGGCCAGCGCCGCTGCGCAAGCGCCGCGAGCCGCACCGCGTCGTCGGTCCGGCCCGCGCGGCGGGCGAGATCCGCGGCCAGCACGTCGAGGCTCGGCGAGCTCGTCGCCGGTTCGTCCTCGCGGCGCGCCTGCGCATCGAACGCGGCGCGCGACGCGGCGAGCGCATGACTCGCTGCGTCGTACTGGCCTGAGAGCGCATCCGCGAGCGCGATTCCATACCAGTTCGCGGCGACATTCGGCGCGGTGTGGTCGTCGATTTCGAGCTGCATCCGCCGCGCCTCGGCCGCGATGTCGGTCGGCGCGCGATTCTGCAGGATCCGCAGCCGCGCGCGCACGAAGCCGTACTCCGGCGACTGGCGCGGCTGGCGGTACGGTGCACGCCGCGCACGGTCCTCCATGTCGGCGATCCGTTCGCCCGTCAGCGGATGGGTGCGCGCATAGGCCGGCACGCCCGCATCGCCCATCGATGCCCGCTCGAGCCGCTCGAAGAAGCCCGGCATCCCGTACGGGTCGTAGCCCGCGCCCGCGAGCAGTTGGAAGCCGACGCGATCGGCCTCGCGTTCCGCCGTGCGCGAGAAGCGCAACTGGTTGTCGACCGCATACGCCTGCCCGCCCAACGCGATCGCGCTGCCAAGGTCGCCGCTCCGCGCCAGCACGCCGGCGAGCACGCCGAGCAGCATCGACGCGAGCGCCGTGTAGCCGGTCTTCTCGTTCGCGTGGATCATCCGCGCGATATGCCGCTGAAACACGTGGCCCATCTCATGGCCGACGACCGACGCAAGTTCCGACTCTGTCTGTGTCGTGATGAAGAGCCCGGTGTTGATGCCGATGAAGCCGCCCGGCATCGAGAACGCGTTGATCTGCGGGTCGCGCACCGGAAACAGCTCGAAGTCCGGCATGTAGCCGCCGATGAAGCGCGCCGCGCCCGCGGCCGCGAGCCGAGCGGCGATCCCGTTCAGATAGTCGCGCACGAGCCAGTCGTCGAGATAGTCGGGATCGCGCCGCACCTCGCGCATCACGCGCTCGCCGAGTGTGCGCTCGGCCTGGGGCGTGAGCGAGCCGCCGGAGCCGTCGCCGAGATCGGGGAGCTGCAGCACGCGCAGCGGCGCACGCAGGCTCGGGGTCGCGCCCGACGCGGCGTCGTTGCCCGAGAAGCGGCTCTCGGCGCCGCCGTACATGCCGAACACGCCGGGCGAAATGCCGGACGGCACGGTGGAGATCGACGGTGAACCGGCAGGCGCCGATTCGAGCGGCATGCCCTCCGTACGTTGCGCGAAACCGCCGGACGGCAGCGCGAGCGCAACCGACAGCGACGCAGCAAGCAACTGTTTGACACGCATGGCAGGATAATCGCGACGCCGTCCCGCGCGCTGCGCACGCATCGCGGCGATTGGTATGAATATTGTGGCCATTGTACCGGCGACGCTCGCGCTGTCCCGTGCGGATCGTCCGTGATCTGCATCCCGTCGCCGCGAGCCCCGCTGATATGATAGGCGCCCGTTGAAATCGTGCATGGGAACGGAGCAACACATGTCAGGACTCACCCACTTCGATGCCGCCGGCCACGCGCACATGGTCGACGTCGGCGGCAAGCAGGAAACCCAGCGCATCGCGATCGCGCGCGGCACGATCCGCATGCTGCCAGCGACGTTCGAGCTGATCCGCGACGGCAAGGCAAAAAAAGGCGACGTGCTCGGCGTCGCGCGCATCGCGGCGATCCAGGGCGCAAAGCGCACCGCCGACCTGATCCCGCTGTGCCATCCGCTCGCGCTGACCCGTGTGGCCGTCGATTTCGAACTCGACGACACGCTGCCGGGCGTGCGGTGTGTCGCGCAGGTCGAGACGTTCGGGCGCACGGGCGTCGAGATGGAAGCGCTGACCGCCGTGCAGGTCGGGCTGCTGACCGTGTACGACATGTGCAAGGCCGTCGATCGCGGGATGGTGATCACCGACGTGAGCGTGCGGGAGAAGCGCGGCGGGAAGTCGGGGGACTGGAAGGCGGAGGATGGCGGCAACTGATCGGGCGCCGCACGGCACACCGCAAGCCGCACGCCGCACCATAGTCACGGCGCCGGCGGCGTGCTGCCGCACGGATGCTGCAGCGACCGTGTCCCGAAAGAATCACAACAACAACCCGTGAGAGAACCGATTCAAGGGCCGAATCCGGCACGTGCGATGCGCGGCAGGCGCTCAACGAGCGACTCTAGGCGCCGCACACGACACTCGGCTACGGGCCCGTGCGCGCCTGCACAACCGCGAAGGATCACTATCAGGTCGAGATCGGGCTGAGCGGCAAGTCCGGAGGAACCGTCGCGAAACGCTACGGGCTGATCCGCCAGGATCCCAACGGGTTCACGA
Source organism: Burkholderia sp. Bp8963 (assembly GCF_003854275.1). Lineage (GTDB taxonomy): Bacteria > Pseudomonadota > Gammaproteobacteria > Burkholderiales > Burkholderiaceae > Burkholderia. Next base: position 149,581 of record NZ_QTQP01000004.1, on the reverse strand, counting down.
TGCTCGCGTTGCGCGACACGCCGGAGCCGACCTGTCGTGGCGCGAACCTGATGGCGAAGCATTGAGCGTCGGGGCGGCTTGGCGTACTTGCGGGCGCTGGCCGCGAGTCGCGGCGGCGCGCGCTGCCGCTGTCCCGCTGTCCCGCTGTCCCGCTGTCTGGATGTCCCGCTTACCGCTCCCCGCTCCGCGCGAACGTCACTCGCTTCGGCGCGGCTCGAATACGAACGGTTGCGTCAGCAGGAACGGATTCGCGGCGGCGCCCGTCTGCGTGCAGGTCGCCAGCGACATCGCATCGATCGCGGCGCGATCCGCTGCCGCGTTGCGGCTGCTCGTCGTCACCGTGACGTTCTGCGCTTCGCCCGACGTCGTCATCAGCGCGCGCACGAGCACCGTTGCGCGACGCGTGAGCGGCTTTGCGGTATCCGGATAGACGGCGCGCGGAATGCGGCACGACAGCTTGCTTTCCTGCGACGACGACAGCATCGCGCAGCCGGAAAACAGCGCAGCCACGACGGGCAGGATCAGGTAAGTCGAGCGAATAGCCATGGTCGAATGTCGTTATTTGCGTTGCTTCAGGGCGCGCGCGCACCGGCTGCCGTTCGCCGGACTGTGCATGCGCGCCGTGCGCCGCGGCCCTCGGATCGGCGCCCCCGTTGCGGCCGCGCGGCCGGCATCGGCGCCGCCGCGATCCTGCTCTCAGATTCTCAATTGCGACGCCCGCACCCGCGCGCCGCAGGACGCACGCGCGTGGAACGCGAACGCTTGCGCATTGTGCACGCCCTTGCGCCGGCGGTGGCGGCGATTTGACGAAGCTTGACGGTGACTACGCGGTCAGCCACGCGGAATCCACGCGACATGCGAGGTAATCCGCCGCTATCGGGCGTTGACCGGGCGCGGCCGACGGCGCGCGCCTCGTCGTTCGTCGCAGATCACGACCGCCGGTGCGAACCGCGCCCCGGCGACATCATCCGACGCGTCATCATCACCGACCGTACGCTCCGGGCAACTCATTCCGCGTCGTCGTCGTCATCCGATTCGTCGAGCGCGTCGGCCGGCACTTCTCCGTACTTCGCGACCACGGCCGCCTTGAACGATTTCAGCGACGGCTGCGCGTCACACAGCCTGAATAGCGCCGCGAGCTGCTGCGGCCAGTCCTTCAGCTCCTTCGCGAACACATGCAGACGCGCGACTGTGTCGAGCGCGTCGGCGTCGCGGCCATCCAGCGCCTGCAGCACCGCATAGCGGCGCAGCACCGTTTCGCCGGGCAGCAGCGCGATCGCCCGCTCGTGCGCGGCGAGCTTCGCCGGCAGCCCGTCGTGCGAGATCGTCAGCAGCGTCGCTGCACCGTAGTCGCCCCACGCGCCGAACAGCATCGACGGCGCATCGCGATATTGCGCGGCCGGGTCGCTGCCGTAATACAGCACTTCCGCGCGCTGGTAGTCGCGCAGCACCGGCAGCATCGCGAGCAGGCCGCCGAACGACAGCAGCGCGAACAGCCCGAACGCCGCGCCGCCCGGCACGACGCGCAGCGGCTTCACTTCGAGCAAGCCGATCACGAACATCGCCGGCAGCAGGAAGAACATGTACTGCTGCGGATACTCGACGAGCGCATGCATCAGCAGGATGCCGATCAGCGCGAAGCCGAACACGCGCACGCTCGTCTGCGGCGCGCGCACCGCGCGGACGAACCACAGCACGAGCGTGACAGCCAGCAAGCCGAGGCCGATCACGCCGGACTTCGCGAGCAGGTCGATGAAGATGTCGTGCGCGTTGTTCGCGATCTCGACGCCGCCGAGCGCGCGGGCAAGCGCGAACTGGTGCGACGGGAATTCACCCCAGCCAACGCCGAGCAGCGGATGCTCGCGGAACATCGCAAGCCCGTATTTCCACAGCGCGAGGCGCGGCGCGATCTGCCCGGCATCGCGCATCCGCTCGGCCGCCGACTCCGCGAGATTCAGGTGATAGTGCACGTTCGCCCAGCGTACGGTGACGTTCACCGCGACGAACACGACGACGAGCGCGACCGGCGTCAGCCACGCGCGCGCGTTGCCGGGCGCGTCCGGCTGGCGGCGCGCGTCGACCCAAGCCATCCAGAAGCCGGCGACCACCATCACCGCGACCTGCAGCCACGGCCCGCGCGACACGGTCAGCGCGAGCCCCAGGGACAGCACGACGGACAGCGCGAGCCACGCCCAGACTGCGAGGCGGCGCGTCTGCACGAGATACAGCGCACCGGCGAGCGCAAACGCGATATAGGTCGCGAGATGGTTCGCCTGCGCCATGTTGCCGTACGGCCGGCGGTCGACCGCGACGTTGTACACCACGACGAAGGGCGTCAGCGCCGATTCGAGCCGGAATAGCTGAACGACCTGGCAAAACACGGCGAACACGCCGCCGATCAGCAACGCGCCCGCCATCATCCGCGCGACCGCTTCGGCCGGCCCCTCGCGCGCGAGCACGTAGCCCGCCTGCATCGCGACAAGCGCCGCGCCGAGGTAGCCGATCGCCAGCCAGTTCATCGACGGCACCCGCAGCGGCATCAGCGCGGTCTGCGCGAACAGCACCGCGGCGAAGCCGAGCGGCGCGACGAACGCGGCCGGTGCGGCGAACGGCGCGGCCTGGGCCTGACGGCTCGTCCGCGCAAGCAGGATCACCGTCGCGCCGACCAGCAGATACAGCACGAGCGCGGAAAACTCTGAATAGAAGGTCGGGATCGGATACGTGTGATTCGTGATCGCGTAGGGCACGATCAACGCGACAGCCAGCGCGACGAGCGGCAACGAGCGGGAAAAAGAAGAAGGCATGAGCAAACCGGATGTCAGCAACCGGCGCACTATACAAAACTTTCCCCGCTCTGTGCGGTACCGGCGCACCCGACGTGCAGCCGCACCGCGACGCGACCGGTGCGGCAGCGGCACTGTCCGCGTGTTGCCCCGCCGTTCCAGCCCCGCTATTGACCACTACTGGCCGCTATGCGCGGCACTCGGCCGGCGCGTATTTGGCCGCCAGCGTCGCGCCATCGCCCGGCAGCGGCCCCGCCCCTGGCGCCGGCAGAGACGACGCCGACTTGCCCGCGGCAAAGCACTCCCACGTGATCGCGCCGGCCTGCATCGCGCCCTTCTTCAGCGCGACGCGCGCGGTTGGCGCATCGGCCTTGTCGGGCGCCGACGGCACCAGCACGAGCGTATTCGCGCCGGCGGCCGCGACGCGAGCGGTAAAGGTGACCGAAATCTGGCCCGTGTCGTCGTCGATCCGGACCGACTCGACGTTGCGGGTCGCGGCGGGCGGGCTATAGCCGCCGCCAAGGCCCGCGCCGCTCGCCGCGTTGTCCGCGACCGCGAGCCGTGCGGACGACGCGAGCGCGAGCCCCTCGCCGACCCGCGAACGGGCGAGATAATCCTGGTAGGCAGGAATCGCATACGCGGCAATTACGCCGACGATCGCGAGCACGATCATCAGCTCGATCAGCGTAAAACCGCCCAAACGCCAGCGCGGCGGGCGGCGCGTTCGCTGCAGGTCGGCGGCGAGACGGCGGAACAGGGAGACGGAAAAGGCTTCGAACATGACAGGCTCCGGAAACGAAAAACGCCTGCCAGGGAGGCAGGCGTTTCGATCGTAGCCAGCGAGCCGCACGGCCGGCAGTCGGCCGGATGGCCAATGCGTCAGTGCGAGCCAGACGTTCCCGACGCGCCGCGGCGCCGCTTCAGCGCATACCCGGCCACCACGACGAACAGCGCGCCGGCAACGCTCGCGCCGTAGATCGCCGCCGGCGTGTCGAGCAGCGGCCAGCGGTCGCCGGCCGGGTCGCTCACCATCAGCCCGCCCGCGATCCAGCCGAGCAGGCCAGCACCAAACGCGACGACGACCGGAAAGCGGTCGAGCAGCTTCAGCACCAGCGTGCTGCCCCACACGATGATCGGCACGCTGACGACGAGCCCGAAGATCACGAGCACGAGCCGGTGCGCAGGATCGGCCTGCTCCGCGGCGCCCGCGATCGCGATCACGTTGTCGAGGCTCATCACCGCATCGGCGATCACGATCGTCTTCACGGCCGCCCACAGCTGGTCGGCCGGCCTGATGTCGTCGTGCGCGTCGGCGGCGGGCGCCATCAGCTTGATGCCGATCCACAGCAGCAGCACGCCGCCCGCGAACTTCAGGAACGGCACGTCGAGCAGCACGACGGCGAATGCGATCAACGCGACCCGCAGCAGGATCGCGCCGGCAGTGCCCCAGATCACGCCGCGCAGACGCTGGCTTGCCGGCAGGTTGCGGCACGCGAGCGCGATCACGACCGCGTTGTCGCCACCGAGCAGGATGTCGATCACGACGATCTGGAATACGGCCCCCCAGTGGAGCGACGTCAGGTATTCGAGCATGGTGGGCAGCAGGCAGGAGCGCAGGCAGCAGAGCCGGCAGGAGAATCGGCCCGCCGGACGCGGGCGTGCTTTCGCAACCCCACGCATGATGCGCGCCGGATCTTGCGAAAAGATGGCGCGAGCATAACAAAAAACGCCGGCAAGGCCGGCGTTTTCTGCAGGACGAACCCAGGCGGAATTTACAGCGCCTTCTTCAGCAGGCGACCCATTTCCGACGGGTTGCGCGTGACGGTGATGCCGCACGCTTCCATGATTTCCAGCTTCGCTTCGGCCGTATCCGCACCGCCCGAGATCAGCGCGCCGGCGTGGCCCATGCGCTTGCCCGGGGGCGCCGTGACGCCCGCGATGAAGCCGACGACCGGCTTCTTCATGTTGTCCTTGATCCACTGAGCGGCGTTGGCTTCGTCCGGACCGCCGATTTCGCCGATCATCACGACCGCATCCGTATCCGGATCGTCGTTGAACATCTTCATCACGTCGATGTGCTTCAGACCGTTGATCGGGTCGCCGCCGATACCGACTGCCGACGACTGGCCGAGACCGAGCGCGGTCAGCTGCGCAACGGCTTCATACGTCAGCGTGCCCGAACGCGACACGACGCCGATGCGGCCCTTGCGGTGGATGTGGCCCGGCATGATGCCGATCTTCAGTTCGTCCGGCGTGATCGTGCCCGGGCAGTTCGGCCCGAGCAGCAGCGTCTTGCGGCCTTCGCGGCGCATGCGGTCCTTCACTTCGATCATGTCGCGGACCGGGATGCCTTCCGTGATGCAGATCGCGAGATCCAGATCGGCTTCGACCGCTTCCCAGATCGCAGCCGCTGCGCCTGCCGGCGGCACGTAGATGACCGACACGGTCGCGCCGGTTTCGGCCTTCGCTTCCTTGACGCTCGCGTAGATCGGAATGCCTTCGAAGTCTTCGCCGGCCTTCTTCGGGTTCACGCCCGCGACGAATGCTTCGCGGCCGTTTGCGTATTCACGGCAGGCGCGCGTATGGAACTGACCGGTCTTGCCGGTAATGCCCTGCGTGATGACCTTCGTGTCCTTGTTGATCAGAATCGACATGTATTTTGACCTCTGTTCGATTGGCGTCGCGTGCAAGCCGCGCCGCCATGCGTGTTCAATAGCGCGCTTACTTGCCTTCGGCAGCCGCGACGACCTTCTGCGCAGCCTCTTCCATGCTGTCCGCCGAGATGATCGGCAGGCCCGAATCGGCCAGCATCTTCTTGCCGAGGTCTTCGTTCGTGCCCTTCATGCGCACGACGAGCGGCACGTTCAGGTTCACGGCCTTCGAACCGGCGATCACGCCTTCCGCGATCACGTCGCAGCGCATGATGCCGCCGAAGATGTTCACGAGGATCGCCTTCAGGTCCGGGTTCTTCAGCATCAGCTTGAACGCTTCGGTGACCTTCTCGGTCGTAGCGCCACCGCCGACGTCCAGGAAGTTCGCCGGCTCGCCGCCGAACAGCTTGATCGTGTCCATCGTCGCCATCGCGAGGCCTGCGCCGTTCACGAGACAGCCGATGTTGCCGTCGAGCGAGATGTACGCGAGGTCGAACTTCGACGCTTCGATTTCAGCCGGATCTTCTTCGTCCAGGTCGCGGTACGCGACGATTTCCGGGTGGCGGAACAGCGCGTTCGAGTCGAAGTTGAACTTCGCGTCGAGTGCGATGACCTTGCCGTCGCCGGAGACGTTCAGCGGGTTGATTTCAGCCAGCGACGCGTCGGTTTCCCAGAATGCCTTATACAGGCCTTGCAGGATGGCGCGCGCTTGCGGAATCGAAGCAGCCGGCACGCCGATCTTCGCAGCGAGGTCGTCGGCCTGGGCGTCGAGCAGGCCGGTCGACGGCTCGACGATGACCTGGTGGATCAGTTCCGGGTGCTTTGCGGCAACTTCTTCGATGTCCATGCCGCCTTCGCTCGAACCCATCAGCACGATCTTTTGCGACACGCGATCAACGACGAGGCTGACATACAGTTCCTGCTTGATGTCGGCGCCTTCTTCGATCATCAGACGGTTGACCTTCTGGCCTTCCGGACCGGTCTGGTGCGTGACGAGCTGCATGCCGAGGATCTGGTTCGCGTATTCGCGCACCTGCTCGATCGACTTCGCCACCTTCACGCCGCCGCCCTTGCCACGGCCACCCGCGTGAATCTGAGCCTTCACGACCCACACCGGGCCGCCGAGCTCTTCTGCCACCTTGACGGCCTCGTCAACCGAGAACGCCGGCTTGCCGCGCGGTACCGCGACTCCGAATTTCCGCAGGATTTCCTTACCCTGGTACTCGTGAATCTTCATGCGTGATTCCCTTCAGTCTGAGAGTTGGATGAAAAGTCGCTTAAGACGCTTCTTCGAATGATTTCCGTTCATTCCTTCGTGCTGCCTTCACCGGGCACATCCGGCCGGCTCGCGCCATACCAGCGCGGGTAGTACTGCCGCACGACCTCGCCGTCGAACCGCAACGCCCGGCAGCGGCCGAGCTGGAAAGGCGGTTCGGCGTGAAAGCCGTCATGATCCGGCCCTTCGCCGCCCTCCTCGCGCACGTTCCACACGTCACCGGCGAACGCCTGGATCGCTGCCGTCGGCAGCACGGCGCACAGTTCGGTGAGGTGGGAGCAGCCTGCGACACCGGCGAGCAGCCGATTCGCGTTGCGGCGGAAATTGCGGAAGAGATTGAGCCCGATGAGGGCCCGGTAGGCAGGCGGGGCGGCTTGACAGTGACCGGGATACGGCACCCATTCCGACGACGCTTCGGCGTCGACGACATTGAGGTCGCGATCGATGGTCACGCGCAGCCAGAGTTCGTGGATCGGCAGGCCGTTCGGCCGGATGCCCGACGCAAGCGCGACGTCGCGCGGCTTGTGATCGGTCAGGCAGGCTTCGATGTCCCACAAGCCGTCGTCGCGCTCGTAAGCTTCCGCTCGGATTGCGCGTCGATGTCGCAACTGACGGGGCACGGGCTCGGATAGCGGCATGCTGGAGGTTGAGGCCGAAGAGGAAAACCCGTGGATTTTAGCATATCGGGTATTTGAGGCAGCCTGACGCGACGGCGGGTATTCCCGCCTGTCGGGAGGCGGTTGCATTGCAGCAAAATCACGCGTTGCGCGCGCCTGCGTCGATCAGTCATCGCCGAACGGTTCGTCGCCGCATTTGAGCAACTTCACGATGGTCGCGCTCGAGAAGCCGCGCGCCGCCAGGAAGCGTGCCTGCTTCGCGCGCTCCGCAGGCGTTTGCGGCAGCGCACCGAATTTCTTGCGCCAGACGGCCTGCGCACGCGCCCATTCGGTCTCGCGCAGCTGCGCGCTCACCTCCTCGACAAGGGTGTCGCCAACCGCGTGGCGCTTCAACTCGTTGACGATCCGTGCGGCCCCGACCCGCGACGCGCGGCGATGCACGAGGCTCTCGGCGAAACGCGCGTCGGACAGCCAGCCGTCCTGTTCCAGCGCATCGAGCACCGGCTCGACGGATTCGTCCTCGCCGACGTAAGGCGCGAGCTTGCGCGCGAGTTCCGCCCGGCTGTATTCGCGCCGGGACAGGTAGCCCAACGCGCGGCCCTTCAGCGAGCGCGCGGGTTTCGACGACGACGATGACGTACGGGCGGACCCGCCGGTATCCGGATCGGCGGCGGCACCCGACGACCGGCGCGTGCGGCGCGGATTCTGGCTCGTGCGGGTATAGACGTCTTCCGGGGCCGCGACAGAGATCGCGGACGACGACGCGGACCCGCGGTCGCGCGGGAAGCTTACGCCGGACACGCGACGGCGCGCCCGGTCGTGCGCGTCGAACGATTCGCCGTCTTCGAACGGATCGTCCGGCGCGGTTACCTGAAACGAAACGAGGGCATCGTCGGATGCCCTCGTCGCGGTACGGCTCGCGGCATGGCTGGATGAAACGCGCGCGGACCGCCGGCCAGCGCCGGGGGACGCGGCACGCCGGTCGGAGCCGCCCGGCGCATCGCGCGCGTCGTGCTCCGCAGGCTTGTCCGTATCATCCCGGCGCCGAACCATCACTCTTCTTCGTCCATCGCCTCGGCTTCGTTGTGGCCCGCGCCATCCGGCATCGCGGCGACGCCCAGCGATTCGCGAATGCGGTTCTCGATCTCGCGTGCGATTTCCGGATTCTCGCGCAGGAATTCACGCGCGTTGTCCTTGCCCTGACCGATCTTCTCGCCGTTGTAGCTGTACCAGGCGCCCGCCTTGTCGACGATCTTCGCCTGCACGCCGAGATCGATGATCTCGCCCTGACGCGAAATGCCTTCGCCGTACAGGATGTCGAAGATCGCTTCGCGGAACGGCGGCGACACCTTGTTCTTCACGACCTTCACGCGGGTTTCGTTGCCGATCACCTCGTCGTTCTTCTTGATCGAGCCGATCCGGCGGATGTCGAGACGCACCGACGAGTAGAACTTCAGTGCATTGCCGCCCGTCGTGGTTTCCGGGTTGCCGAACATCACGCCGATCTTCATCCGGATCTGGTTGATGAAGATCACGAGGCAGTTCGTGCGCTTGATCGTGCCGGTCAGCTTGCGCAGCGCCTGCGACATCAGGCGGGCCTGCAGGCCCGGCAGCGAATCGCCCATCTCGCCTTCGATTTCGGCCTTCGGCACGAGCGCCGCGACCGAGTCGATCACGATCATGTCGATCGAGCCCGAGCGCACCAGCGCATCGGTGATTTCGAGCGCCTGCTCACCGGTGTCCGGCTGCGAGATCAGCAGTTCCGGCACGTTCACGCCGAGCTTCGCCGCGTACTGGACGTCGAGCGCGTGTTCGGCGTCGATGAACGCCGCGGTGCCGCCGAGCTTCTGCAGCTCCGCGATCACCTGCAGCGTGAGCGTCGTCTTGCCGGACGATTCCGGACCATAGATCTCGACCACCCGGCCGCGCGGCAGGCCGCCGACGCCGAGCGCGATGTCGAGACCGAGCGAGCCCGTGGACACGACCTGGATATCCTCGGTCGCCTCGCCGTCGCCCATGCGCATGATCGACCCTTTGCCGAACTGCTTCTCGATCTGCGCGAGCGCGGCGGCCAGCGCCTTGCTTTTCTCGGCAGTCAGCCCGGAGCCTTTCTTGCTATCTTCCATGAATCGTCCTTTGCTATGATGAGCAGCGTCTGATTGAGGTGCGCCGGACGAGCCGCTGCGCACGAATGCAGACACTGTATAAAAAAACAGTGTTTTATGCAAGCCCGCACTGTGGGCTGCGCAACACACGAACCACTTCGGAGACAGCCGCACCGGCGCAAGCGCCCTGCCGGCCATCGGTCACGCAACATGCGAATTCTCATCGCCGAAGATGACAGCATACTCGCGGACGGCCTCACCCGGTCACTCCGCCAATCGGGCTATGCCGTCGACCACGTGAAGAACGGCGTCGACGCCGACACGGCCCTGTCGATGCAGACGTTCGACCTGCTGATCCTCGACCTCGGCCTGCCGAAGCTGTCCGGGCTCGACGTGCTGAAGCGCCTGCGCGCGCGTAACTCCAACCTGCCCGTGCTGATCCTGACCGCCGCCGACAGCGTCGACGAGCGCGTGAAGGGCCTCGACCTCGGCGCCGACGACTACATGGCCAAGCCGTTCGCGCTCAACGAACTCGAAGCGCGTGTGCGCGCGCTGACCCGGCGCGGCGCGGGCGGCGGCCCGACCGTCGTGCGGCACGGCTCGCTCGCGTTCGACCAGGTCGGCCGCATCGCGTATGCGAACGACCGCGTGCTCGACCTGTCCGCGCGCGAGCTCGGCCTGCTCGAGGTGTTGCTGCAGCGGATCGGCCGGCTCGTGTCAAAGGAACAGCTCGTCGATCATCTGTGCGAATGGGGCGAGGAAGTCAGCAACAACGCGATCGAAGTCTACGTGCACCGGCTGCGCAAGAAGATCGAACCGAGCGGCGTGCGGATCGCGACCGTGCGCGGGCTCGGCTACTGCCTCGAGAAAACCGCGCCGGCCAACCCGGCCGAAACCGCCGCGCCCCAGCCGGCGGCCGCCGGCACGCCGCTGCGCTGACGCGCGGCCGTCGCTGCGATGGCCACGCCGGCCCACTCCCACCATCCGACCGGCGAGCCGTCGTCGGCCGCCGACGCCGAGCGCGACGCGCGCTACGAGAACCCGTTCGCGCCGCCCGACGAAACCGACAGCCCCGAATCCGCGCGCCCGCGTTCGCTGTTCGGCGAAATCCTCGACTGGATGCTCGCCCCGCTGCTGCTGCTGTGGCCGATGAGCATCGCCGTCACGTATCTCGTCGCGAAGACGATCGCGAACGGTCCGTTCGACCGTGCGCTCGAAACCAACGCGTACGTGCTCGCGCGGCAGATCCATCCCGTCAACGGCGTCGCCGAGCTGACGCTGCCGCAGGCGACGCGCGACTTCCTGCGCGCGGACAACGTCGACAGCGTCTATTTCCAGGTGCTCGGCACGCGCGGCGAGCTGGTCGCGGGCGAGGCCGACCTGCCGCTGCCGCGCGACGAGGACCGCCCGCCGCCGGGCGTCGTCGTGTTCCGCGACGACCTGCTGCGCGGCAACGACGTGCGCGTCGCCTATACGACCGTCGCGCTGCCGCAGGTGAGCGGCACGCAGCCGGTGCTCGTGCAGGTCGGGGAGACGCTCGACAAGCGCAACGCGCTCGCGAACGACATCATCAAGGGCGTGATCCTGCCGCAGTTCGTGATCCTGCCGCTTGCGATCCTGCTCGTGTGGTTCGGGCTGTCGCGCGGGCTCGCGCCGCTCAACGCGCTGCAGGCGCACATCCGCGCGCGGCGTCCCGACGATCTGTCGCCCGTCGAGGCGCAGCGCGCGCCCCCCGAGATCGAGCCGCTCGTCACGTCGTTCAACGACCTGCTCGCGCGCCTCGAGCAGAACATGGCGCTGCAGAAGCGCTTCATCGCCGACGCCGCGCACCAGATGAAGACGCCGCTCGCCGGGCTGCGCACGCAGGCCGAGTTCGCGCTGCGCCACGACGTGTCCGCGGACGTGCAGCGCTCGCTCGAGCAGATCGCGACGAGTTCCGAGCAGGCCGCGCGGCTCGTCACGCAGCTGCTCGCGCTCGCACGCGCCGAGAACCGCGCGAGCGGGCTGACGTTCGAGCCCGTCGAGATCGCGACGCTCGCGCGGCGCGCGGTGCGCGACTGGGTGCAGGCCGCGCTCGCGAAGCGGATGGACCTCGGCTACGAAGGCCCCGACGACGACGTGCCGCTTGACGTCGACGGCAATCCGCTGATGCTGCGCGAGATGCTCGGCAACCTGATCGACAACGCGATCCGCTATACACCCGAAGGCGGCCGCATCACCGTGCGCGTGCAGGCGGACCGGGCAGCGCGGCTCGCGCGCGTCGAAGTCGAGGACACCGGGCCCGGCATCCCGGCCGCCGAACGCGAACGCGTGCTCGAGCGCTTCTACCGGATCCTCGGCCGCGAAGGCGACGGCAGCGGCCTCGGGCTCGCGATCGTGCGCGAGATCGTCACGCAGCACGGCGGCACGCTGACGCTCGACGATCATGTCTACCAGGCGATGCCGCGTCTCGCGGGCACGCTCGTGCGCGTGACCCTTCCCTTACACGAACCGTCCCCGGAGTAACCCTGACGTGCGCCGCAGCATCGCGTCGCAGCGGCGCGAATTGAACGCACTTGCACACCGTTCCCGCAACAATCGCGCCACGAAGCCGGCCATTCGCCGCGGGTATACGCGCAATCATTTTGCGCCGGCGAGTCAGTGGGCCGTAAGTTTGCCCGCCAATAATCGTCGACAGGCCCGCCCCCGAGGCGGCCGCACATCTATATCAAGAAACCTGGAGACGATTCATGGCAACGTTAGGCGGGCAAATTGCGCACGCGCCGATGACGGGCGAAGAGAGGAAGGTGATCTTCGCGTCGTCGCTCGGGACCGTGTTCGAGTGGTACGACTTCTACCTGGCCGGATCCCTCGCGGCCTACATCAGCAAGAGCTTCTTCTCCGGCGTCAACCCGACGGCTGCGTTCATCTTCACGCTGCTCGGCTTCGCGGCCGGCTTCGCGGTGCGTCCGTTCGGCGCGATCGTGTTCGGCCGGCTCGGCGATCTCGTCGGCCGCAAGCACACGTTCCTCGTGACGATCGTGATCATGGGCATCTCGACCTTCGTGGTCGGCTTCCTGCCCGGCTACGCATCGATCGGCATCGCAGCGCCAGTGATCTTCATCGCGATGCGGCTGCTGCAGGGCCTCGCGCTCGGCGGCGAATACGGCGGCGCGGCGACCTACGTCGCGGAACATGCACCCGCGCACCGCCGTGGCTTCTACACCGCGTGGATCCAGACGACCGCGACGCTCGGCCTGTTCCTGTCGCTGCTCGTGATCCTCGGCGTGCGCACCTTCATCGGCGAGGAAGCGTTCGGCTCGTGGGGCTGGCGCGTGCCGTTCGTCGCGTCGATCCTGCTGCTCGCGGTGTCGGTGTGGATCCGGATGCAGCTGAACGAATCGCCGGTGTTCCTGCGCATCAAGGCCGAGGGCAAGACGTCGAAGGCGCCGCTGACCGAAGCGTTCGGCCAGTGGAAGAACCTGAAGATCGTGATCCTCGCGCTCGTCGGCCTGACGGCCGGCCAGGCCGTCGTGTGGTACACGGGCCAGTTCTATGCGCTGTTCTTCCTCACGCAGACGCTGAAGGTCGACGGCGCGAGCGCGAACATCCTGATCGCGATTGCGCTGCTGATCGGCACGCCGTTCTTCCTGTTCTTCGGCTCGCTGTCGGACAAGATCGGCCGCAAGCCGATCATTCTCGCGGGCTGCCTGATCGCCGCGCTGACGTACTTCCCGCTGTTCAAGGCGCTCACGCACTTCGCGAACCCGCAGCTCGAGATCGCGACGCAGAAGGCACCGATCTCGGTCATCGCCGATCCGGCCACCTGCGCGTTCCAGTTCAACCCGGTCGGCACGTCGAAGTTCACCAATTCGTGCGACATCGCGAAGAGCGCGCTCGCGAAGGCCGGCCTGAACTACGAGAACGTCGCGGCGCCGGCTGGCACGGCCGCGCAGATCAAGGTCGGCGACACCGTGATCGACGCGTATGACGGCAAGGCGGCCGACGCGAAGGCGAAGGGTGCCGCGTTCGACAAGACGCTCGCCGCGACGCTGAAGTCGACCGGCTATCCGGCGAAGGCCGATCCGGCGCGACTCAACTGGCCGATGACGATCGTGATCCTGACGATCCTCGTGATCTACGTGACGGCGGTCTACGGGCCGATCGCCGCGATGCTGGTCGAGATGTTCCCGACGCGGATCCGCTACACGTCGATGTCGCTGCCCTATCACATCGGCAACGGCTGGTTCGGCGGCTTCCTGCCGGCGACCGCGTTCGCGATCGTCGCCGCGCAGGGCAACATCTACTCGGGGCTGTGGTATCCGATCGTGATCGCGCTGGCCACGTTCGTGATCGGGCTGCTGTTCGTCAAGGAGACGAAGGACTCGAATATCTACGCGCAGGATTGACGTAGCCTGACGTAGCGGATGCCGGGCGGCGGTCGACGTTGCTTCGAGAGCCGAGCAGGAAGGCGGACAGCGGATGCAGCACTCCGGCGCCGCGCCCCTCCCGGCCGGCCTGGAGCGACGCCCCGGCACCTTTTTTCGAGAAATATGAAAAAAAGGTGTTGACACCCCGAATGGGTATCTTCATAATTGCACTTCTTCGGCGAATTAGCTCAGTCGGTTAGAGCGACGGAATCATAATCCGCAGGTCCGGGGTTCGAGTCCCTGATTCGCCACCAAATGCGAAAGCCCGGTAGATCTTTGATCTACTGGGCTTTTTCATTTTTGACTCTTCCGCTACGAGATCGGTGCAATTCGCACTCGGGCCTCGACGAAGGCAAGCAATAACCGCAGCGACACGCTCTTCCTTAACCGGGAAGTCGCTACCCGGCACGTTTCCGGCACGGGCAGCCAACCGTTCGATCGAGATCCCCGGACAGAATCCGCGCTACGCCGCCACCGACCCGCGACTCACGTCGCTCGCATGCGCGTGCAACCTGCGGCGCCAGTCCTCGCCGCCTTCCATCGCCGGCGTCGCCTCGAACAGCTCCGCGATCCAGTCGGCGAACACGCGTACCTTCGCGGACAGGTGCCGGTTGTGCGGATAGACGATCGAGATCGGCTTGGGCTTCGGGCTCAAGCCCGGCAGCACCTCCAGCAGCGTGCCGTCGAGCAGGTGCGGCAGCACCATGAACAGCGTCGGCTGGATGATCCCGAACCCTTCGAGGCCACACGTCACATAGGCATCCGAATCGTTGACTGTGATGCTCGCGTTCATCCGGACCTCGACCGGCTTGCCGTCGATCACGAACACCCACGGTATCGGCCGCGCGCCGTGGCTCGCGCGGAAGTTCACCGCGTAGTGGCTGGCGAGCTCGTCGATCTCGTGCGGATCGCCGTGACGCTTCAGATAGTCGGGCGACGCGCAGGTCACACGCCGCAGCATCCCGATCCGCCGCGCGACCATCGACGAATCCTCGAGTGGCCCGACGCGGATCATGCAGTCGATGCCCTCCTCGACCGGATCCACCGGGCGGTCGGACAACCCGAGGTCGAGCGTGATGTCCGGGTAGCTCTGCCGGAACACCGGCAACGCGGGAATCACGAGCCGCCGCCCGATCGCATTCGGCATGTGGACCCGCAGCAGGCCGCTCGGCTTGCGGTTGCCCGTCTGGAAGCTCGCGTCGGCTTCCGCGATCTCCGTGATGATCTTCACGCAATGTTCGTAGTACGCAGCACCTTCCGGCGTCAGCGACAGACGCCGCGTCGTCCGGTGCATCAGCCGCACGCCGAGCAGCGCCTCGAGATTCTGGATGATGGTCGTCACCGACGCGCGCGGCATCGCGAGCGTATCCGCGGCGCGCGTGAAGCTGTTCGCGTCGACCACGCGGGTAAAAACTTGCATTGCCTGGATCCGGTCCATGCTATCCCCCTTCGATTCGCCAACAGGACAGCATAGAGCGCGAGGACGACGCGGCACAAGCCCCGCCCTATTGTTCTAACCAGCCGAATAGTCGAACGCTTCGCACTCGAAAACGACGCGGATTCGTGCAGCTTGCGGTCATGCGCATTTCCATCGACGCACGCGCCGCCGGCCACACGCACCGATTCGATGCACGCGCACTTCGTCGCGACCGGTTTCGACCCGTCGTGTCGCAGGTGCAGGGATTCACCGCGACACTGCATCGGCTCGCGCGCCGCTCAATTGGCACGCTCAATTGGCACGCTCAATTGGCACGCTCAATTGGCACACTCAAGCGGCAAACCGTTCCCGATACCCCTGCGGCGATACGCCAAGCACCCGCACGAAACTGCGCCGCAGCGTCTCCTCGGAGCCGAACCCGCAGCGATCGGCAATCCGCTTGATTGGCCACGACGTTTCGCCGAGCAGGCGCTGCGCGCTCTCGATCCGGATCTGCTCGACGGCACGCGCGGGCGTGCGGCCGGTTTCGGCGCGATAGTGACGCACGAAGCTGCGCTCGCTCATCCGCACGCGCTCGGCAAGCGCCGGCACCGACAGATCCGCGCGGAGGTGCTCGGCGATCCACGCATGCAGTTCGCCGAAGCGGTCGTCCGTGCGCTGCATCGACAACGCCGCACTGAATTGCGCCTGCCCGCCCGGACGTTTCAGGAACACGACGAGCTCGCGTGCAACGTCGAGCGCGATCGCGCGCCCGAGATCCTCTTCAACGAGCGCGAGCGCAAGATCGATTCCCGCGGTCACGCCGGCCGACGTCCACAACGCGCCTTCGCGGATGAAGATCGGATCGGCTTCCACGCGGACGTTCGGATAGCGCGACGCGAGTTCGTCGCAGCGCGTCCAGTGCGTAACCGCGCGGCGGCCGTCGAGCAGCCCCGCCTCGGCCAGCAGGAACGCGCCGGTGCAGACCGACGCGATGCGCCGCGCCTGTTCGGCCTGCTTCCGAACCCAGCGGACCAGTCGCGTATCCCGCGACGCCGCGTGCACGCCCTTGCCGCCGGCGACGATCACCGTATCGGCATGCCGCCCGGCCGCGCGCAGCGAATCGGCGATCACGACGAGGCCCGACGACGTCGCGACGGGGCCCGCGTCGGCGGCCACAACGCGCGGCGCATACGGCGCGGCCCGCCCGCGCTCCAGCGCGAGCTCGTTCACGGATGCAAACACCTGCAGCGGTCCGGACACATCGAGCAATTGCGTGCCGGGAAACGCCAGCACCAAGATAGAACGCGGTTCGTCAGACATGTCGTTTGGCTGAAAACGTGGGCGATATGGCAATTTCGCCAAACACTACCCGCCTAGAATCGATCTGTCCATTGCACGCCGGCCACGGCGCTCACCATTCTGTCGGGGTAATCGCATGTCTCTGCAAATCGGTTTTCTCGTGTTTCCAGGCGTTCAACAACTCGACCTCACGGGCCCGCACGACGTGCTCGCGTCGCTGCCGGACGCGGCCGTGCATCTGGTCTGGAAGTCCCGCGAGCCGGTCGCTTCGAGCAGCGGGCTGCTGCTGACGCCGAGCCGCACGTTCGCCGATTGCCCGCCGCTCGACGTCATCTGCATTCCGGGCGGCAGCGGGATCACCGACCTGCTGCTGGATCCGGAGACGGTCGCATTCGTGCGGGAACGCTCGGCCGCCGCCCGCTATGTGACGTCGGTCTGCACCGGCGCGCTATTGCTCGGCGCGGCCGGGCTGCTGCATGGCCGCCGCGCGACGACGCACTGGGCGTTCCATGCGCTGCTCGAGCCGCTCGGCGCGATACCGGTCCATGCGCGCGTCGTGCGCGACGGCAACCTGATCACCGGCGGCGGCGTGACGGCCGGCATCGACTTCGCGCTGACGATCGCCGCAGAACTGGCCGGCGACGACGAAGCCCGCGCGATCCAGCTCGAGCTCGAATACGCGCCCGCGCCGCCGTTCGATTCGGGCTCGCCCGACACCGCGCCGGAACGGATCGTGAAGCGGGTCACGGAACAGTCGGCGGCCGGCTTCGCGCGGCGCCGTCACGCGATCGAGCAGGTGGTCGCTGCCGCGAACCGGTGAGCGCCGCATCGTGTTCGTGACGCGCATCGGCGAACGCACCGTGCACAACCCGCGCCGCCGTCGAAACCCTTTGATCGAATGCCGACCATGAAGATCATCCGCAGCACCGCGTTCACCGCGGATCGCCCGTGGGGCGCGCTGGACATCGCCAACCTGCACGGCATCACGGTCCGCCTGCACTGGACCGACCAGCCCTACCGATGGCACGTCAACGACGGCGACGAGGTGTTCGCCGTGCTCGACGGCCGCGTCGAGATGCGCTACCGCGAAGCGGACGACGAACGTTCGGTGCTGCTCGCGACGGGCGACGTGTTCCATGCGCCGGCCGGCACCGCGCACGTCGCGCACCCGATCGGCGAAGCCCGCATTCTGGTCGTCGAAACGGAAGGCAGCGTCTAGAACGCGGGCGTCGCGGCCCGCCATTCCGCGTGCCGATGCACGCGCGACGACATGGCGGAATCGGACAATATCGCAGCCCCCTGATCTTGCTAGACTGTCGCGCATCCGATCACACGGGACACAGACATGAATCTCTACACGAAGGAAGGCAAACCGCTTCAGGTCGGCGGCAGGATCGTATTCAGCCGGTCCGGCCAGGCCGTCGGGCGCATCAGCGGACGCAAGGTGTTCGGTCGCGACGGCCGCTACGTCGGCACCATCGACGGCGACCGCCTCGTCTATCGCTCCACCGACAACGTATCGGTCGGGTCGCCGTTCATGGTCGCGAACCGGGCAGGCGTCGCGAAGCCGCATCGCGTCGCGTCCGTCGTGTGGGGCAGCGAGCCCGATATTCCGGCCTGACGCGCGCCGCTCACGCGACGAGCGCAATGCACAGCGCCGCGCCGCACAGGTAGGTGCCGAGCGCGCCGACGAAGCGCGCGGGGTTCGGTTTCGCCATCGTCGGCCATAAGACCAGGCCAGCCACGAGCAGGCACCGGCAGACGGTCGCCGCGACGATCAGCGACACGATCGCGCGCGACGGCTCGTGCGCACCGAAGTAGAGAAACAGCAGCGCGAGAAACGGCGCGTATTCGGCCGTGTTGCCGTGTGCGCGCACGAGCTTGTGCAGCGGATTCGTCGGATCCTCGGCACAGCCGGACCCGGTGGTTGCGCGAAAGCGCGCGATCGAAACGGCGAGCCCGAGCCCGAACAGCAGCAGCCCGAGGATCGCGGTGCAGACGAGTGCGATGAGGTTCATGTGCATGGGACACCGGGCAGGAGTGAATGGCACTGCAACCTTCGGCGATCCTACTCGCAGCAGCCGCGTTCCGCCATCCGAGGCGCATTCGCTGCGCGCGGCACATGATCTGGCGCACCCCCGGCATATCCTCGGCATGACCCCGCCATGACATTTGCGCGGCCGTCATCGGCGACGCGGCTCGCGTCGCGATTCCGGTTGCCCTCACCTCGCGCAAAACCGCCCGAATCGCCGCCGGATCGCACCGACGCCGCGCCCTGATCCGACACGATTTGCTCGCGCATCGCGACAAGCGGCCGACACGCGCTGCACGCTGCCGATTCCGGGGCCCCGGACACCCGGCATATTTCGAATGCAACCGGCCGGACTTGCGCTTTACAGGTACGAAATGTGCGCCGCATGCGCCACGCCGGTGCAGGCACGCCGTGCGCGTTCGAGCATCGCGCACCACACGGGAAAACACGCGTTGCGCGGCTGCATCTTCGTGTCGAACCGGCCTTGGCAGCACGCGGTGGAGGACTACACTACTCCTTAATGGGGTGCGGCCGGAGCCCGCCCCCCGCAGGGAGACGCCGCCATGAATCGGCCGCTGAATCGAAACCTGCCGCGTGTGACCGGTGCCGCATCGGTCTGGACGTGGATCAAATGGTCGCTGGTCGCCGCGCTGCTGATTGCGATCGCGATCGTCGCACGGCTCGTGCAGGTCGAGATCGAGACCTCACGGCTACAGGCCCGCTATTTGTCGGCACTGACCCGCGATGTCGGCTATACGGTCGAATCGGGCGCGAGCGACCACATCCGCTTTCCGGCGGAAGGCCCATACGACAAGCGCCTCGGCTACGCGATGATTCCTTCATTCCAGCAGCGGCTCCTCGCGCGCGGCTTCGTCGTCAGCAAACAGGCGCGCGATTCCGAACGGATGCTGTCGCTCGCCGACCGCGGGCTGTTCCTTCCTTACGAAGAGAAAGACCAGACGGGCCTGATGCTGTTCGATTCGACCGGTGCGCCGCTGTTCGCGACCACGTTCCCGCAACGCGTCTACCGCGACTTCGACGCGATCCCGCGCGTCGTCACGGATTCGCTGCTGTTCATCGAGGATCGCTACCTGCTCGACGCGAACCAGCCGAACCGCAACCCGGCGATCGACTGGGGCCGCTTCAGCCGCGCGATCGCCGACCAGGGCCTGCACGTGATCAACCGTCATCAGGCGCGGCCCGGCGGCAGCACGCTCGCGACGCAGATCGAGAAATTCCGCCACTCGCCCGACGGCCGCACCGCGACGCCGCCCGAGAAGCTGCGGCAGATCGCGTCGGCGTCCGTGCTCGCTTACATGAACGGCCCGCAGACGATGCCCGCGCGGCGCGAGATCGTCGTCCACTATCTGAACTCGGTGCCGCTCGCCGCGCGGCCGCACATCGGCGAAATCACCGGCATCGGCGACGGTCTCGCCGCGTGGTACGGCCGCGACTTCAACGACGTGAACCGCCTGCTTGCCGCGCCGACGACCGCCGAGAACGTCGACCAACAGGGCGTCGCGTTCCGCGAGGTGCTGTCGCTGATGATCGCGCAGCGCGCGCCGTCGTATTTCCTCAACGGCGGCTACCCGACGCTGCAGCGGCTGACCGACAGCTACCTGCGGCTGCTCGCGAACGGCGGCGTGATCTCGCCCGCGCTGCGCGATGCGTCGCTCGCCGCGCAGATCGACCGCGCGAAGCCGCCCGAAGCCGCACACGTGCAGTCGTTCATCTCGCGCAAGGCCGTGACGTCCGCGCGCGCGTCGCTGCTCGCCGCGCTCGGCATCAGCGACCTGTATCAGCTCGACCAGTTCGACTTGCAGGCGACAAGCACGCTCGACAACAGCGTGCAGCAGGCCGTCGCCGAACGGCTTGCCGACGCGTCGACGCGCGCCGGCGCGCAGGCCGCGGGCCTGTACGGCTTCGAGATGCTCGCGCCGAAGGACGATCCGTCGCACCTGACCTACAGCTTCACGCTGTACGAGCGGCGCAACGGCGCGAACGTGCTGCGTGTGCAGACCGACAGCGTGAACGAGCCGTTCGACGTGAACCGCGGCGGGCGCATCAACCTCGGTTCGACCGCGAAGCTGCGCACGCTCGTCACGTACCTGCAGATCGTCTCCGACCTGCATGCGCGTTACGGCGCGCTGTCGAAGGCCGAACTCGCGCGCGTGAAGCCCGACCCGATGGACGGGCTTTCGCTGTGGGCGCTCGACTACCTGTCGCATACGCAGGACCGCTCGCTGCAATCGATGCTCGATGCGGCGGTCGAGCGCAAGTATTCGGCGAGCCCCGACGTGTTCTACACGGGCGGCGGCGCGCAGGTGTTCAGCAACTTCGAAAAATCGGACAACCATCGCATTTTGACGCTGCATCAGGCGTTCGCGCATTCGGTCAACCTCGTGTTCGTGCGGCTGATGCGCGACATCGTCCACTACGAGATGATCCAGACGTCCGGCCCGTCGTCGTCGTGGCTCGACGATCCCGAGCAGCGCCAGCATTACCTGCAGCAGTTCGTCGACGGCGAAAGCAAGGTTTACGTGAAGCGCTTCTACACGCGCTATGCGGGCAAGCCCGCGGACGACGCGCTCGCGCTGATGCTGAAGGA
Source organism: Burkholderia sp. Bp8963 (assembly GCF_003854275.1). Lineage (GTDB taxonomy): Bacteria > Pseudomonadota > Gammaproteobacteria > Burkholderiales > Burkholderiaceae > Burkholderia. Next base: position 128,381 of record NZ_QTQP01000004.1, on the reverse strand, counting down.
CGTGCGCAAGTCGCCGCCGAAGATCGCGACCGTGCTGCGCAGCGTCGCGCCGCACGAATCGCTCGCGTGGTTCGACGCACAGATGCGCGCGCAACTGAAGGGTACGCCGGCTGCCACGCTGGCCGACGACGATCTCGCGGCACTCTATGCGAAGTACGCGATCGACCGCTTCAACCTGAACGACCGCGGCTACATCGCAAGCGTGCACCCGCTCGCATTGTGGACGCTCAATTACCTGCGCGCGCATCCGGACGCAAAGCTCGACGAAGTGGAGCGAGCCAGCCACGACGCGCGCGTCTACACGTACTCGTGGCTGTACAAGACGCGCTATCACGGCACGCAGGACCGGCGCATCCGCCGCATGGTCGAGTTGCGCGCGTATGGGGCGATCACGAAGTCGTGGCGCGCGCTCGGCTATCCGTTCGCGGAAGTCACGCCGTCGTTCGCGGCCGCGATCGGCGCGTCGGGCGACCAGCCGGACGCGCTTGCGAAACTGATCGGCCTGATCGCGAACGGCGGCGACAAGGCGCCGACCGAGACGATCACGCGGCTCGATTTCGCGAAGGGCACGCCATACGAGACGCGCTTCGTGCGCGCGGCCGCGCAGCCGCAGCCGACGCTGTCGCCGGAAGTCGTCAACGTGACGCACCGGCTGCTGCGTGACGTCGTGCTCACCGGCACCGGCAAGCGGCTCGCCGACGGCATGACGCTGCCCGACGGCAAGACGCTCGAGGTATACGGCAAGACGGGTACCGGCGACCAGCGCTACAACGTCTATGCGCGCGGCGCACGGCTGATCGAGTCGCGCAAGGTGAACCGCAGCGGCACGTTCGTGTTCGTGCTTGGCGACCGCTTCTTCGGCGTGCTGACCGCCACCGCGCACGAACCGTACGCGGCGCGCTACGACTTCACGAGCGCGATGGCCGTGCAGTTGCTGAAATCGATGGCGCCGGCGCTCGCGCCGCTGATCGAGCGGCCGGCCGCGGTCGGCCCGCAGGCCGAAACCACCGCGCCGGCAGCGGGCGAAGCCCATCCATCATGATCCGGACGGCATGCCGCACGCGTGCCGTCAATGCGAGCGTCCGTCGTAATGCGTGACGGGCAGCGCGTCGAGGTCGACGTCGTCGAGACAGCGCACGTTGATCGCCGCCATCCGGTTGCCCTTCGGATCGGTGCCCTCGCCGAACGGATGGATGCCGCAGCGCTTGCAGAAGCGATGCTGAATCACGTGCTTGTTGAACGTGTACGTGGCGAGGTTCTCTTCCGGCGTCATCAGGTACAGGTTCGTACGCGGCACGAACCACATCAGCGCGGCCTTGCGCCGGCAGATCGAGCAGTTGCACGCCATCACGCCTGTCAACTCGCCTTCCACCTCGAACTGCACGTCGCCGCAGTGACAGCTTCCTCGGTAAAGCATGATCGTCTCCGGTAGCCCGCTCGCTGCGATGCCGCATCGGCGGGCGTGGGTCAAAATGCATCGATACGCCTACAGTAGCGTGCCGCCGACGCCCCCGCAACGCCCGCCCGGAACGCGCTGTCAGGTCGACTCGATCCGCGCGCGCGTGACCGCGAGCAATGCGGCCATCGCACGGCGCGCGCCGTCCGCATCGCGTGCGCGAATCGCGTCGCACACGGCCAGATGCTCGGCGAGCGACGCGTTGAACACGTCCGCGCGCCGCGCATTCAGATGCAGCTGCGCCTCGAGCGTGCGATCGATCAGCGCGCCGAGCGGCACCAGCAGCTCGTTGCCGCCCGCCTCCAGCACGCTCAGATGGAACCGGAGGTCCGCGCGTACCCATTCGTCGACGTTGCGCGCGTCGGTCATCGCGCGTGCCGCCGCGTCGATTCCGTCGAACGTCTCCGGCGTGTGTGCGCGTGCGGCGAGCGCGGCCGCGTGCGGTTCGACCATCTCGCGCATCTCCTGCAGCTTCAGCGCGAACAAGAGCGGCGGCGCGACACGCGCATACCAGTCGAGCAGGTCCGCATCGAGCAGGTTCCACGCGCGGCGCGGCCGCACCCGCGTGCCGACCTTCGGCCGCGATTCGACGAGCCCTTTCGACGTCAGCGTGCGCAGCGCCTCGCGCAGCACCGTGCGGCTCACGCCGAACATCTCGATCAGGTCGGGTTCGCGCGGCAGCAGCGATTCGGGCGGATAGTCGCCGCGCAGGATCGCCGTCGCGAGCCGGAACGCCGTTTGTCCATGCAGGTCGTGTTGAATGGTCTTTCTCCCGGAATGCGGGCAGCCAAACGTTGCTGTGCTGCTGCGCTGCTGCCCACTATCTGCACAATAGTGCTATTAATACTATTTTTTAATCGAATCCGCTAGGATTGACGTCAGGCTTTCCGTCTGGAGACACGCGCCATGAAGATCACCCGCCTCGAAACCTTCGTCGTCCCGCCGCGCTGGCTGTTCCTCAAGATCGAGACCGACGAGGGCATCGTCGGCTGGGGCGAGCCGATCGTCGAGGGCCGTGCGCACACGGTCGAGGCCGCCGTGCACGAGCTCGCCGACTACCTCGTCGGCAAGGATCCGCGCCTGATCGAGGATCACTGGCAGGTGATGTACCGCGCGGGCTTCTACCGCGGCGGGCCGATCGCGATGAGCGCGATCGCGGGCATCGACCAGGCGTTGTGGGACATCAAGGGCAAGCATCACGGCGTGCCGGTGCACGCGCTGCTCGGCGGCCAGGTGCGCGATCGCATCAAGGTGTATTCGTGGATCGGCGGCGACCGGCCGAGCGACGTCGCGAACAACGCGCGCGCGGTCGTCGAGCGCGGCTTCAAGGCCGTCAAGATGAACGGCTCCGAGGAGCTGCAGATCGTCGACACGTACGACAAGGTCGAGCAGGTGATCGCGAACGTCGCGGCGGTGCGCGACGCGGTCGGGCCGCACGTCGGCATCGGCGTCGATTTCCACGGCCGCGTGCACAAGCCGATGGCGAAGGTGCTCGCGAAGGCGCTCGATCCGTACCGGCTGATGTTCATCGAGGAGCCCGTACTGTCGGAGAACGCCGAGGCGCTGCGCGACATCGTCAACCAGACCGACACGCCAATCGCGCTCGGCGAGCGGCTCTATTCGCGCTGGGACTTCAAGCACATCCTCGCGGGCGGCTACGTCGACATCATCCAGCCGGACGCGTCGCACGCGGGCGGCATTACCGAGTGCCGGAAGATCGCGACGCTCGCGGAGAGCTACGACGTCGCGCTCGCGCTGCACTGCCCGCTCGGGCCGATCGCGCTCGCCGCGTGCCTGCAGCTCGACGCGGTCAGCTACAACGCGTTCATCCAGGAACAGAGCCTCGGGATCCATTACAACCAGGGCAACGACCTGCTCGACTACCTGCGCAATCCCGAGGTGTTCCGCTACGAGGACGGGTTCGTGTCGATCCCGCAAGGCCCGGGCCTCGGCATCGACGTCAACGAGGAGAAGGTGCGCGAGATGGCGAAGACGGGCCATCGCTGGCGCAACCCCGTCTGGCGTCACGCGGACGGCAGCGTCGCCGAGTGGTGAGCGCCAGCGCCGGCTGCCACGGCATCAGCCGAGCGCGGCGAAGCCCGGCACGCTGAACGACAGCACCGCGGCCGCGACGACCACGCCGATCATCGTCAGCGCCTCGAGATGCAGAATGTTGCGGAACGTGTGCGCATCCTCGGTCGACGCGGTGCGGCACAGGCGCGGCAGCGCGGAGAAGCGGTTCAGTCCGCCGAGCAGCAGCGTAAGCGCGACGAGCATCAGCTTCAGCATCAGCACGCGGCCCCAGGTGCTGCCGTCGAGCGGCGCGAGCGAGCCGCCGAGCCCGCGCGCCGCGTTGAGCGCGCCGGTCGCGAGCACGAACACGACTGCGACGATCGACAGCCGCGACAGCCGCTGCCCGATGCGGATCAGCGCGCCGCGCGCGACCGACGAGCCGAGCGCGGGCAGCACCGCGAGCCCGCCCGCCAGCACGAGGCCGCCCCACACCGCGGTGACGAGCAGGTGCACCGTCTGCACGCCGACCGCCGCCGACAGCGGCCCCGTGTCGGCCGCGTGCCCGAGCGACGCCTTGCCCGCCGCGACGACGATCACCGCGAGCCACAGCACCGCATACGCGAGCGGGCCGTCCGGCCGCAGCAGCGCAACCACGCCGAGCAGCACGGCGCCGCCAAACGCGACGCACCACGCGAACCCGACGTGCGTCTGCGTGAGCACGGTCGGGATCGCGCCGAACGCGCCCGCGAACCCCGCGCCGCTCATCGTCGCGGCTTCATAGACGAGCCAGCCGAGATCCGCGAGCACGAGCGCCGCGGCCGCCGCCGCGAGCGAATGTTGCGCGCGCAGCCATGCCGGATGCGACGGCGCGACGACGGCTCGCGCACCATCCTTCGCGAGCCATCCCTTGAGCAGCGCGGAGCCGACCGCCATCGCGAACGCGGCGTCCATCAGCGCGGCGAGCGCCACCTGCCCGATCCACAAGCTGTCGATCCTCATCGCGCACGCCCTCCGGAACGGCCGGCGCGGGACGGCTGGCCAGCGGCGGCGCGGCAATGGAACGGACATGGAGAATCGGGCAACGGCACGGTAGAAAACGTCATCGGTGAATCAATCCGGAAACAAGAAAATGACACGATCTGCGGCGGAGGCGGCGCCGCGCGACCCGCGAGTGTACGGTCTTCGATGGACAAAACGCACGCCGGTTCACGACGGCCGCGCAGCATGCGCGTCAAATTGTCGCAAGTCGGATACAGGCATGAACCTATGTCCATATGTCAAATAGCCGTCATTACCCATCGATGATAGAATGCCGCGTCGCAGCAGCCCGGCTGTCCTGCCTTCATGCAAGCCGAGCCGATCGTAGCCCGGACAGGTCCCCGACGAATAATCATGGAGTCTCGTGTGTCTTCAAGACGCTTCTTCCGTCCGCTGCTCGCCGTTCTGATGATCGGCGGCGCGGGTCTCATGAGCACTGCCCAAGCGCAGACCAAGCCCACGGAGCAAGCCCAGGCCCAGCAGGCGCCGCTCAAGGCACCCGATACCATGGCCGAGCGCGTGCGCGGCTGTACGGCCTGCCATGGCGTGCATGGCCAGGGCACGGACAACGACTACTTCCCGCGTCTTGCCGGCAAGCCGGCCGAGTACCTGTACAACCAGCTCGTCAACTTCCGTGACGGCCGGCGCAAGTACCCGCCGATGAACTACTTGCTGACGTACCTGAACGACGACTACCTGCGCGAGATTGCCGAGCACTTCTCGGCCGAGCGCCCGCCGTACCCGACGCCGGCGAAGCCGACGCTGCCGGCCGCGACGCTCGCGCGCGGCAAGCAGCTCGTCACGCAAGGCGATCCGTCGCACAAGCTGCCGGCCTGCGTGGCCTGCCACGGCGCGACGCTGACCGGCATGCAGCCGGCGATCCCGGGTCTCGTCGGCCTGCACGCCGACTACCTGAGCGCGCAGCTCGGCGCATGGCGTTCCGGCAACCGCCACGCGAAGGCGCCGGACTGCATGCACGATGTCGCCGCGAAGCTTTCCGACGAAGACGTGACCGCCGTGACGGCATGGCTCGCCGCCCAACCGGCGCCCGCCAACCCCGTGCCGGCTCCGGCCCGCTCGATGAAGACTCCGCTCGCCTGCGGCAGCGAACCGCAATAAGGCAAGGGAGACACACGAAATGAAACGCAAGTCCCTGTTTGCACTCTCGGCTGTCGCGATCGTCGCGGCAGCGGCCCTCGTGCCCGTCCTGTGGCCGGGCAACGACACGCTGCACGGCAATGCCGCCGTCGCGGCCACGCCGGCCGACCAGGCCGCGCTGATCAAGAAAGGCGAATACCTCGCGCGCGTCGGCGACTGTATCGCGTGCCACACCGTGCGCGGCGGCAAGTCGTTCGCGGGCGGCCTGCCGATGGCGACGCCGTTCGGCACGATGTACACGCCGAACATCACGCCGGACGACAAGGATGGCATCGGCAAGTGGACGTCGGACGACTTCTATCGCGCGATGCACACCGGTCGCTCGAAGGACGGCAGCCTGCTGTACCCGGGCTTCCCGTTCGCGAGCTACACGAAGGTCACGCGTGCGGATTCGGACGCGATCTACGCTTACCTGCGCTCGGTCGCGCCGGTGTCGGTGCCGAGCCGTCCGCACGAGCTGAAGTTCCCGTTCAACAACCGGAACCTGCTGATCGGCTGGCGCACGCTGTTCTTCAAGGAAGGCGAGTACAAGCCGGATCCGACCAAGTCGGTCGAGTGGAACCGCGGCGCGTACCTCGTCGAAGGCCTCGGCCACTGCTCGATGTGCCACACGTCGATCAACATGATGGGCGGCCCGGTGAACGCGTCGGCATTCGCCGGCGGCCTGATCCCGCTGCAGAACTGGTACGCGCCGTCGCTGACGAACGACAAGGAACTCGGCCTCGGCGACTGGCACGTGCAGGAACTGTCGGACCTGCTGCAGGCCGGCGTGTCGCACAAGGGCGCGGTGTTCGGCCCGATGGCGGACGTGGTCCACAACAGCCTGCAGTACATGAACGACGAGGATACGCGCGCGATGTCGACGTACCTGAAGTCGATCCCGCAGAAGGCTGAAGCGCCGAAGAACATGCAGTACGAGCCGTCGAAGCAGTTCGGCAACGCGCTGTTCGATCAAGGCAAGAAGATCTACGCCGACAACTGCGCGACCTGCCACGCCGCCAGCGGCCAGGGCAAGCCGCCGGCCTATCCGCCGCTCGCAGAGAACCACTCGATCACGATGGAATCGGCAGTCAACCCGATTCGCATGGTGCTGAACGGTGGCTATCCGCCGAGCACGTTCAAGAATCCGCGTCCGTACGGGATGCCGCCGTTCGCACAGTCGCTGTCGAACCAGGAAGTTGCGGCGGTCGTCACGTACATCCGCATGTCGTGGGGCAACAACGGTTCGCCGATCTCGCCGCAACAGGTGAGCGACCTGCGTTCCGCGCCGCTCGACTAAACGACGCGTAACGCAAACGGGGCGCGGCTGCGGGAAACCGCGGCCGCGCCCTTTTCTTTTTGTCGTTTTGCGACGCTATTCCCGCGCCGGCCGCGCGATGCGTCGCCGACCATAAAACTCAAGAGTCGTGTCTATGTCTTTCGAATCTCTCGGCCTGGCCGAACCGCTCGTCAAGGCGGTCAACGAGCTTGGCTACACATCGCCTACCCCGATCCAGCAACAGGCGATCCCCGCCGTGCTCGGCGGCGGCGACCTGCTCGCCGGCGCGCAGACCGGCACCGGCAAGACCGCCGGCTTCACGCTGCCGATCCTGCAGCGCCTGCACACGTTCTACGCGGAACACCACACCGCGAAGCGCGCGGTGCGTGCGCTGATCCTCACGCCGACGCGCGAGCTCGCCGCGCAGGTCGAGGAAAGCGTGCGCGCGTACAGCAAGTACCTGAAGCTGCGCTCGACCGTGATGTTCGGCGGCGTCAGCATCAATCCGCAGATCGATGCGCTCAAGCGCGGCGTCGACATCGTCGTCGCGACGCCCGGCCGCCTGCTCGACCACATGCAGCAGAAGACGATCGACCTGACGCATCTCGACATCCTCGTGCTCGACGAAGCCGACCGGATGCTCGACATGGGCTTCATCCACGACATCAAGCGCGTGCTCGCGAAGCTGCCGCCGCGCCGCCAGAACCTGCTGTTCTCGGCGACCTTCTCCGACGAGATCAAGGCGCTCGCCGACAACCTGCTCGATTCGCCCGCGCTGATCGAAGTCGCACGCCGCAACACGACCGCCGAATCCGTCGCGCAGAAGATCCACCCGGTCGACCGCGACCGCAAGCGCGAGCTGCTCACGCACCTGATCCGCGAGCACAACTGGTTCCAGGTGCTCGTGTTCACGCGCACGAAGCACGGCGCGAACCGGCTCGCCGAACAGCTGACGAAGGACGGCATCAGCGCGATGGCGATCCACGGCAACAAGAGCCAGTCGGCGCGCACGCGCGCGCTGTCGGAGTTCAAGAACAACACGCTGCAGGTGCTCGTCGCGACCGACATCGCCGCGCGCGGGATCGACATCGACCAGCTGCCGCACGTCGTCAACTTCGACCTGCCGAACGTGCCGGAAGACTACGTGCACCGGATCGGCCGCACGGGCCGTGCGGGTGCGACCGGTGAAGCGGTGTCGCTCGTGTGCGTGGACGAGAAGCAGCTGCTGCGCGACATCGAGCGGCTGATCAAGCGCGAGATCCCGCAGCAAGTGATCGCGGGCTTCGAGCCCGATCCCGATGCGAAGCCGGAACCGATCCTGCGCCGCGGCCAGCAGCAACGCGGCGGTGGTGCCGGTGGTGGTGGTGGCGGCAACCGCGCGCCGCGCGCCGGCGGGTCAGGCCAGCCGGCCGCGAAGCGTGACGGCGGTGCGCCGAAGGCCGCGCAGCCCAAGGCGGCCCAACCGAAGGCAGGCCAGCCTAAGGCAGCGAGCGCCGCGAAGCCGCGCACGCCCGGCGCGGGCGGTAACAGCGGTAATGGCGGGCGGCCGGGCGGCGGCAACGCGGCACGTCCGTCGAGCGGCAACGCCGCGCACGCGAACCGCAACCGTTCGTCGCGCAGCGGCCAGCGCGGTCACTGAAGCCGCGCGGCCGCGTGCCGCAGGTGCTCGACCTGGCGCTGCCAGCGTGCGAGCACCGCGGCGCGCTCCCCGTCCTCTCCTTCCAGCGCGAACGTGACGCCCGTCGCGAGACGCGCATAGCCGACGCGCTGCGCATCGCCGTGCGCGATCGTCGCCGCGAACCCCGCGAGCCCGCCGAAGTCGCCTTCGAGCGGTTCGATTTCCAGTTGAGCCTGATGGAACGCGCCGTCGGCGACGAGCGTCAGTGCGGCCGCGCGACGTTGCGCGAGCGCGCGCGCCGCGCGCGATTGCGGCCATAGCGCGAGCAGCAGCACGCGGGCGTCGCGCGCGTAGATTTCCCCGACACTCAACAGCGTCGTGCGCAGCTGGCCGTCGTCGGTCGCGACGATCAGCGACACCGCGACGTCGGCCTTGCGGTCGAGCTCGGTGCCGTCGAACAGCGACACGACGGCAGGCGGCCACGCGTCGAACGTCCATTGCTCGAGTGCGTGGCGATGCGAATCGGTCATGATGGTGCGGCCTCGTCGATCAGCGGATGATGCCGCAGCATACCCGCGACCGGCGCGGCCGTGGACGGATCAGCGAAAGAACACGTGCTGCGTGAGCTTCACGAGCGGATAGTGCACACCCGGCTGGATCTTCGCGGGCAGGTCGAGCGGCTTCAGCAGCATCTTGATGCACATGTCCGCGGACAGGTTGCGCCGCACGAGCGCGTTGACGCGCGCAGCACGCGCACGGTTGTATTCGGTGTCGCCGATGCGGCCCGGATAGCGCATCGCGAACACGTGGCGCAGCGCGATCTCCGAATCCTCGTTCCTGATCTCCATCACGCGGCGCATCAGTGCGCCGAGCACCGCGAGCCGGCCGTTGCCCTCGAGCTGGTTGTACTTCTTGAAATATTTGAAGAAGTGCTTGTAGTGGCGCACTTCGTCCGTGCGGATGTTGTCGGTGATTTCCTTCAGCACGGGCTCGTCCGAGCACTCGTTGATCGCACGATAGAGCGTGGCGGTGCCCGTCTCGACGACGCAGCGCGCGACCATCTCGAGCGCGCGGGTCTTCTCGAACGCGTCGACCGAGCAGGTCTTCGAATACTCGTCGAAGAAGTTCGCGAACGCAGTATCCCAGTCGAACTCCGGCCACACGTGCCCGATGTAGGCCTTCAACGCGCGGCCGTGCTGCAACTCTTCGTGCTCCCATGCATTGTTGAGCCACGCCGACACTTCCGGATCGTCGTTGAAGAACTCGCTCAGGTTGCTCGTGTAGAGATCCGAACCGCTTTCGATGAACGACGCCGCGCACAGCAGCAAAAGCAAATCCTCGTTCGCGGCGGCGCGCTGACGATCGATCCGGTTCAGGTCGATGTCCTCGATTCGCCACGGCATGACATGCGTCGTTTGAGTCTGCATGGTGTTGCGCTCCCAGGCGCCCCATCCGGCAACCGCCCCACACGCATGCGGCGTGAGCAGCGGTCTCCCTCGATGCGGCGTTATTGCTTGATGTTGTAGGAATGGGTCCGGCCGAACCATTCTGAAATCTTAGCCGGACTTTGATGTTCGTGCTTCAGAGCACTGACCATGCCCGACGGGCGCAGTTCCTCGGTGCATATTGCCGTTCGTTAGACGAGTCCTTCGAACGCGGCGGTGCAAACGAAACGGGCGGCCGTTTGGCCGCCCGTTTCGTTTGCAACTGGAAGCGAACCGTCAGAAACCGGCCGCCAGCCCGTCGCGCCGGCTGTCGCTCGCGGCCACGTAGCCGCGCTCGGGATCGGTGCGATCGAGCCGCCACACGAACTGGCCGGACCCGAAATCCATGTAAGGATCATCGATCGACTTGATCGCATGGCCGCGCGCGGCAAGCGCATCGACCATCGCACGGTCCATGCTCGACTCGACATCGAGCGAGAAGTCGCGATTGACCTTCCAGCGCGGCGCATCGCATGCCGCCTGCGGCTGCTGGCCGTAGCCGAGCATCCGCACGATGGTCTGCAGATGGCCTTGCGGCTGCATGTCGCCGCCCATCACGCCGAAGCTCATCACGGCCTCGGTGCGGCCGTCGACTTCCTCGGTGACGAAGGCCGGGATGATCGTATGGAACGGCCGCTTGCCGCCCGCGACGACGTTCGGCGACGCAGGGTCCATCGAGAAGCCGTGCCCGCGGTTCTGCAGCGCGATCCCCGTGCCGGGCACGACGAGGCCCGAGCCGAAGCCCATGTAGTTCGACTGGATGAAGCTCACCATCATCCCGCGCTCGTCGGCCGCCGACAGGTAGATCGTGCCGCCCGAATGCGGCCGGCCGGCGGCGAAGTGCGTCGCGCGCGCGGGGTCGATCAGCTTCGCGCGTTCGGCGAGGTAAGCGTCGGCCAGCATCTGCGCGGGCGTCACGTCCATCGCGCGCGGATCGGCGACGTAACGGTAGACGTCCGCGAACGCGAGCTTCATCGCCTCGATCTGCAGATGCTGCGACTCCGGCGAGTCGACAGGCCATTCGGTTGCGCCCGCATGCTCGGCGATCCCGAGCGCGATCAGCGCGGCGATGCCCTGCCCGTTCGGCGGGATCTCGTGGATCGTGCGGCCGTGAAAGCGCTTGCCGATCGGCTCGACCCATTCTGGCCGGTACGCGCGCAGGTCGGCTTCGGTGAGCGCGCCGCCGCCGTCGCGCGCGAACGCGGCGAGCCGCTCGGCGAGTGCGCCCTCGTAGAACGCGCGCGCGCCGTCCTTCGCGAGCGTGCGCAGCGTCTGCGCATGCCCGGGCAGGCAGACGCGCTCGCCGATCTCGGGCGCGCGGCCGCGCGGCATGAAGGTGTCGGCGAAGCCCGGCAAGCGCTGCAGCTCGGGCACCGCGGCAGCCCACTTGCGCGCAACGATCGGCGGCACCGCATAGCCGCGCTCGGCGATCTCGATCGCGGGCTCGAGCAGGTCGGCGAACGGCAGCGAGCCGAACTTCGCGTGCAGCGCTTCCCAGCCCGCGACGACGCCCGGCACGGTGACCGTGTCCCAGCCGCGGGTCGGCTTGCGCGCGAGGCCGTGCGCATCCTCGCCATGACGCCGGCGGAAGTAATCGACATTCCACGCGGCCGGCGCGACGCCCGACGCGTTCAGCCCGTGCAGCTTCCCGCCGTCCCACACGAGCGCAAACGCATCGCCGCCGAGCCCGCACGACACGGGCTCGACGACCGTGATCGCGGCCGCGGCGGCCAGCGCCGCGTCGACCGCGTTGCCGCCTTTCCACAGCATCCGCAGGCCGGCCTGCGCGGCCAGCGGATGCGACGTCGAAACCACATTGCGCGCGAACACCGGAGTGCGCGTCGTCGGATACGGGTTGTGCCAGTTGAAGCCGGTCATCGGTTCCACCTCGTCGGAAACTGCGTAAGCGCGCGAACGCGGACAATCCGCCATTCCAGCGCGATCGGCGCGATCACGCAAATTCATTTGTCACATGATTCCATGCACTTTGCACATGAATTGCCGGTGCCGCCGTGTCCGGCATGCTGCCCGAACACCCTTACAATAGCCGCTCCGTCTTCACGACTTCGCCGCCGACATGACCCGAGATCCCCGCCTCACCCTCAACGCGCGCCAGCAGGAATTGCTCGAATGGGTGCAGCGCGACGGCTTCGTGACCGTCGACGATCTCGCCGCGCACTTCGCGGTGACGCCGCAGACGATCCGCCGCGACGTCAACTGGCTCGCCGACCTGAACCTCTTGCGCCGCTACCACGGCGGCGCGAGCCTGCCGACGAGTTCCGAGAACGTGTCGTACACCGCGCGGCAGCGGATGTTCCACGACGAGAAGCGGCGCATCGCGGCGCTCGCCGCGTCGCACATCCCCGACCAGGCATCGCTGTTCATCAACCTCGGCACGACGACCGAGGAAGTCGCGCGCGCGCTGAATCGCCACCACGGGCTGCACGTGATCACGAACAACCTGAACGTCGCGTCGATGATGAGCGGCTACCCGGACTGCGAGGTGCTGATCACGGGCGGCATCGTGCGGCCGTGGGACAAGGGGATCGTCGGTGAGCTCGCGATCGACTTCATCCGCCAGTTCAAGGTCGACTACGCGATCATCGGCACGTCGGCGATTGAGACCGACGGCACGCTGCGCGACTTCGACACGCGCGAGGTGCGCGTCGCCGAGGCGATCATGCAGCACGCGCGCACCGTCTACCTCGTCGCCGACCACTCGAAGGTCGGCCGGCCGGCGCTCGTGCGCCAGGGCCACCTGAGCCAGGTGCACGCGCTGTTCACCGACAAGCCGCTGCCGCCGGAGATGGACGAGACGATCGCCGCCGCGGGCACCCAGGTGTACGTGGCGGAATGACCCGCGGGAATGACCGGCGCCATGCTGCGCCGCACCCAAAACTTCAAGTGAAATCAAGAAGTTGGCGGTTCGACCCAACCGCTTGCAGCGGGCCGGCGTGTCAAACGGAAAATTAATGGGGCACGATTTGGTGTTGCCCGCGCGCTCGACTAGACTCCAGTTCCCCGGCCCGTTTACCCGTCCCGCTCGTGCCATAGCGTGGGTGAAACGTTGGACCGGCGAATTGCAGCTTTTCCCCCCAAGCCATACCCCGTTGGGTATCACGCCCCGGCCCCCCGGGCCGAAGGTGTGGGCAGTCCGATTGCCATGGAGAGAACGATGCTGAGTCCGCATGAATTCGCCACGCTACTGCTTGTGAAGGACGCTCCCGATCAGGCCAACATGGAACGCGATGAACTCGACGCGCTGCTCGAGCAGCAGCTCGTCCGCCTGGAAGGGCTCGGATCGGGACGCAAATACTGCGTGACCGAAACGGGCGACGCGGCGCTGCGCTCCATCAAATACCGCTATTCCTGACTGACCTGACCGCGCCGGCCGGCTCCCGGCCGCGCGCTGCTCCCCGCCTCGTTCGATCGACGACGCTCAGCCGCCGCGCAGCGTCGGGTCGACGGCTGCCCGCCAACTGACCGCCTTCGCGCGCGCATCGTTGAAATACGTGACCCAGCCGGCCCGCGCCGGCGCATCCGGCGCCGCATAACGCGCCGAAAGTTCGTTTACGAACGTGCAATAGTCCGGCTGAGACAGCCCGCGATAGCGTTTCGCGACGTACGCGTCATAGAGCGTCGAATAGACGGGCTGCGCATCCGCGCCCCAGTCGCGCGCCGTGCCGCCGCACGACGTCTGCAGATCCGCGAATGACGGCGCGCGCCAGCTCCCGCCGAGCGGCGGCATGCCGCCGCAGCCCGCCAGCATGACGGCCAGCGCGCCGGCCCACATCCCAATACGCATGATTCACCTCGCGAAACGGTCAATCCCGCAAGTATCGTCCGGGATCGCGCGTCGCGCCACCCGCCCCTCTTTTTCGAACTTTACTTTTTCGAATCAGTTCGATAAATTTCGAATTCGAACATTTTGTGTTCGCCCATTTCCCTCAGACGATAAGGACAGCAGGTGACTCAACCGAATCGCTACGATCTGCTCGTCGTCGGCGGCGGCATCAACGGCGCGGGCATCGCGCGGGATGCGGCCGGCCGCGGCCTGTCGGTCATCCTGTGCGAGCAGGACGACCTCGCGTCGCACACGTCGTCGTGCAGCACGAAGCTGATTCACGGCGGCCTGCGCTATCTCGAGTACAACGAATTCGGGCTCGTGCGCAAGGCGCTGCAGGAACGCGAGACGCTGCTGCGCGCGGCGCCGCACATCATGTGGCCGCTGCGCTTCGTGATGCCGCACATGCCGAACCTGCGGCCGGCGTGGCTGATCCGCATCGGCCTGTTCCTCTACGATCACCTCGCGAAGCGCGAGCTGCTGCCCGGCTCGCGCGGCATCGACATGCGCCGCCATCCGGCCGGCGCGCCGCTGATCGATTCGATCAAGCGCGGCTTCGTGTATTCAGACGGCTGGGTCGACGACGCGCGCCTCGTCGTGCTGAACGCGCTCGACGCGAAGGAGCACGGCGCCGAGATCCTGACGCGCACGAAGCTCGTGTCCGCCGAGCGGGCTGGCGACGAATGGCAAGCGAAGCTCCAGCTCGCGGACGGGTCGATCCGCGTCGTGCGCGCCCGCGCGATCGCGAACGCGGCCGGCCCGTGGGTCGGCGACGTGCTGCACGGCGCGCTCGGCCGCGGCGCGAATCACAGCGTGCGGCTCGTGAAGGGCAGCCACATCATCACGCGCCGCCTGTTCGATCACGACCACGCATACATCTTCCAGAACCCGGACAAGCGGATCATCTTCGCGATTCCGTACGAGCGCGACTTCACGCTGATCGGCACGACCGACGTCGAGTACACGAACGATCCGGCGAAGGTCGCGATCGATCGGGACGAGACGCAATACCTGTGCGAGTCGATCAACCGCTACTTCAAGCGCAAGATCGCGCCAGCCGACGTCCACTGGACGTATTCGGGCGTGCGCCCGCTGCTCGAGGACGAGAACGCGGCAAGTGCGTCGGCGGTCACGCGCGACTACCGGCTCGAGATGGACGATGGCGCCGGCGCGCCGCTGCTGTCGGTGTTCGGCGGCAAGATCACGACGTTCCGCAAGCTCGCCGAGGAAGCCGGCGACCTGCTGTCCCGCGCGCTCGGCCGCGACGCCAAGCCGTGGACGTCCGGTGCGCCGCTGCCGGGCGGCGACATCGCCAATGCAAGATTCGACGCGTTCGCCGATCGGTTCGCGAAGCGTCATCCGTGGCTGCCCGCCACGCTCGCGCGCCGCTATGCGCGCGCGTACGGCACGCGCGCCGAACGCGTGGTCGGCCAGGCGAAGTCGCTGGCCGATCTCGGCCTCGTGATCGCGCCGGGCATCCACGAAGCCGAACTGCGCTACCTGCGGGACGTCGAATGGGCGACCTGCGCGCAGGACGTGCTGTGGCGCCGTTCGAAGCTCGGGCTGCACGTCGCGCCGGGCACCCTCGACGACGTGACGGCCGCGCTCGATGCGTGGTTCGCCGCGCGCCACGCGCATCACGCTTGACCGACGTACAAGACTCACCGGATCAGCCTCACCCAGACGCGCCGCCTCGTGCGGCGCGCATCACAACTAAGCCAATCACGGATGGAGATGAGAGACATGCAGGATCAGTACATCCTCGCGCTCGACCAGGGCACGACGAGCTCCCGCGCGATGCTGTTCGATCGCCAGGGCAACATCGTGTCGATCGCGCAGAAAGAATTCGAGCAAATCTACCCGCAACCCGGCTGGGTCGAGCACGACCCGCAGGAAATCTGGTCGACCCAGGCGGGCGTCGCGGCCGAGGCCGTCACCCGCACGGGCCTGAACGGCACGTCGATCGCCGCGATCGGCATCACGAACCAGCGCGAGACGACGATCGTCTGGGATCGCGAGACGGGCCAGCCCGTCTACAACGCGATCGTCTGGCAGGATCGCCGCACGGCCGACTTCTGCGATTCGCTGAAGGCACAGGGCTTCGAAGCGAAGGTGCGCGCGAAGACGGGCCTGCCGATCGATTCGTACTTCTCCGGCACCAAGATCCGCTGGATTCTCGACAACGTGCCGGGCGCGCGCGACAAGGCACGCCAGGGCAAGCTCGCGTTCGGCACGGTCGACAGCTGGCTCGTGTGGAACTTCACGAAGCACGAGCTGCACGTGACCGACGTGACGAACGCGTCGCGCACGATGCTGTTCAACATCCATACGCGCCAGTGGGACGACGAGCTGCTCGAACTGCTCGACATCCCGCGCAGCATGCTGCCGGAAGTGAAGGCGTCATCGGAAATCTACGGCCACACCAAGACCACCGTGTTCGCATCGAAGATCCCGCTCGCGGGCATCGCGGGCGACCAGCAGGCCGCGCTGTTCGGCCAGATGTGCACGACGTCGGGCATGGTGAAGAACACCTACGGCACCGGCTGCTTCCTGATGATGAACACCGGCGACAAGCCGATCGAGTCGAAGAACAACCTCGTGACGACGATCGCGTGGCAGATCGGCGACGACGTGCAGTACGCGCTCGAAGGCAGCATCTTCATCGCGGGCGCGGTCGTGCAGTGGCTGCGCGACGGCATGGGCATCATCAAGAGCGCGGCCGAGATCGAGGCGCTCGCCGAGAGCGTGCCGCACACCGACGGCGTCTACCTCGTGCCCGCGTTCGCCGGCCTCGGCGCGCCGCACTGGAATGCCCGTGCACGCGGCTCGCTGTTCGGCGTCACGCGCGGCACGACGTCCGCGCACCTCGCGCGCGCGGCGCTCGATTCGATCGCGTACCAGTCGCTCGACGTGCTCGCGGCGATGGAGGCCGATTCGGGCATCAGCGTCGGCGAGCTGCGCGTCGACGGCGGCGCGAGCGCGAACAACCTGCTGATGCAGTTCCAGGCGGACCTGCTCGGCGTCGACGCAGTGCGTCCGCAGATCACCGAGACGACCGCGCTCGGCGCGGCCTACCTCGCGGGTCTCGCGATCGGCTACTGGAAGAACCTCGACGAACTGCGCAGCCAGTGGCAGCTCGACCGCCGCTTCTCGCCGCAGATGCCGAAGGAGCAGGTCGAACAGTGCATGGCCGGCTGGCAGCGCGCGGTGCGCGCCGCGAAGGCGTGGGCCGACGACGCGCAGTAACCGTTCGATATCCATAACGAATACAACAACGACCGGCGGACCGCGCGATGCGCGAGTCCGCCACGACATACGAGAGACAACATGTCACCTTATTTCGCAGAATTCATCGGCACCGCGATCCTCGTGCTGCTCGGCAATGGCGCGGTCGCGAACGTGCTGCTCGCCAACACCAAGGGCAAGGGCGCGGACCTGATCGTGATCGTGTGGGGCTGGGCGATGGCGGTATTCGTCGCCGTCTACGTGACCGCGTCGTTCAGCGGCGCGCACCTGAACCCGATCGTCACGATCAGCCTCGCGCTCGCGCACAAGTTCGCGTGGTCGAAGGTCGGCGGCTACGTCCTCGCGCAGATGCTCGGCGGGATGGCGGGCGCGCTGATCGTGTGGCTCGCGTATCGCCAGCACTTCGCGAAGGAAACCAATGCCGACCTGAAGCTCGCGGTGTTCTGCACCGCGCCCGCGATCCGCAGCGTCCGGCACAACGTGCTGACCGAAGCGATCTGCACGTTCGTGCTGATCCTCGGCGTGCTGTACCTCGCGTCGCCGCAGGTCGGCCTCGGCGCGCTCGACGCGCTGCCCGTCGGCCTGCTCGTGCTCGGTATCGGCATTTCGCTCGGCGGCCCGACCGGCTATGCGATGAGCCCCGCGCGCGACCTCGCGCCGCGCATCATGCACGCGCTGCTGCCGATCCCCGGCAAGCGCGACAGCGACTGGCGCTATGCGTGGATTCCGGTGATCGGCCCGCTGATCGGTGGCTCGCTCGCAGCCGGGCTGTACCTGACGCTGCACGTTCCGCACTGACTGGCGGCCCGCATCGCAGCAGCAACGCAGCCCGCGCGCCGCAAGGCCGCGGGCTGTTTTACATTTCGGTCGAGGGCAGAGGTCACACCCTGCATGGCCCGGTGCGGAACGGGACCGCTACCCGTCCCGCGATCCATCCCGGACACGGCTTCTCTCGCCGGCTCGCGCACGCTCCTGCGGCCGCGCGCGTCCTACCCGCCGGTCGAGCCCGGCAACAGCGCCTTCAGTTTCACGCGCGTGTCCGCGACGTCCACCGGCGCGACCGCCGCCCCGCGCTCGACCAGCATCCGCGCGAGCTTCATCTCCTTCGCGAATCCGGGCGCACGACCGAAACCGCTCGCCGCGACGAGCCGGCCGCCACCGTCGAAATGGAACTGGATCTCGGCGTCGTCGCCGAGCGTGCGCGCAACCGCGTGCTCGCCAAGCGCCGGCTCCCCGGCAACCTGCAACTGGCCGTCGTACTGATCGGACCAGAACCACGGCAGGTCGCCATACGGCTCGCCCGCGCCAAGCATGTTGCGCGCGGCGACGCGTGCCTGCGTCTCGGCGCCGTGCCAGGTTTCCTGTCGGATCGGCCGCCCCGACAGGCCGCTCGGAAACACCGCGACATCGCCGGCCGCGTAGATGCCGGGTGCCGACGTCTCGAGTCGCGCGTTCACGACGATGCCGCGATCGACCGCGAGGCCCGCGTCGCGCGCGAGTTCGTCGGCAGGCTCGATACCGATACCGACCACGACCGTATCGGCAACGAGCGTGCCGCCGTCGGCGAGCGTGACGGCCAGCGCGCCGTCAGCCGCGCGCGCGATCGCGACGGGCATCCGGTTCACGCGGATCTGCACGCCATGATGCGCATGCAGTGCATGCACGCGCGCCGCGATCGACGCCGGCACCGCGCGGCCGAGCAGCCGCGGCGCCGCGTCGAGCACGGTCACGCGGCAGCCGCGCAGCCGCGCGGACGCCGCGACTTCGAGACCGATGAAGCCGCCGCCGATCAGCACGATCCGCGCGTCGGGCACGAGGCGCGCGGCGAGCGCCGCCGCATCGTCGAGCGTGCGCAGCGCCAGCACGCCGTCGAGCTCCGCGCCGGGTATCGCCACGCGGCGCGCGCGCCCGCCGGTCGCGAGCAGCAGCGCTTCGTAGCCGATGGCCCGGCCGTCGGACAGCAGGACGTCGCGGGCACGCGGATCGATGCGCACGACGGTCGCGACGATGTGCGCGATCCCGTCCGCCTGCCAGTCGCCGGCCGCGCGCAGCCCGCATTGCGCCGCGCTGCGTTCGCCGGTCAGCACCCCCTTCGACAGCGGCGGCCGCTCGTACGGCAGATGCGGCTCCGCGCCGATCAGCGCAATGCCGCCGCGCCACCCCGCTTCACGCAGCGTCTGCGCCGCGCGTCCGCCGACGTGCCCCGCGCCGACGATCGCCATCACACGCTCGTTCGCCATGCGCTCAGACCTCGATCAGGATGCGGCCGTCCTCGACCTTCGCCGGGTACGTGCGCAGCTTCTCGCAGACCGGCGCGGAAAGTGGCCGGCCGTCGCGAATGTCGAAGCGCCCGTTGTGCTTCGGGCACTCGATCACGTGGTCCATCACGAGCCCGTCGGCGAGATGCACGTGCTCGTGCGTGCACAGCCCGTCGCTCGCGTAGACGTTGCCGTCGACCCGGTAGATCGCATAGGTATGCCCCGCGTGATCGAAGCGCACCACGTCTTCGTCGTCGATGTCGTCGAGTGCGCCGGTGTCGATCCATTGCGTCATGATTCGTGTCTCCTGTGTCATCAGTTGCGGATGCGGATCAGGCCTGCGCGGCGCCCGGCACGGGCCGCACGATCTGGTAGGACGGATCGCGCGTCTGCCGGATCAGCGCCGGCACGATCTCCGCGTACGCGGCCAGCGTGCCGGGGTACGGCGGCGGCATGTCGGCCCTGACGGCCTCGTGTAGCCGCGGCAGCGCATGGAACGGCACCATCGGGAACATGTGGTGCTCGACGTGGTAGTTCATGTTCCAGTAGAGAAAGCGGAACACGGGATTCATCATCACGGTCCGGCAGTTGCGCCGGTGATCGAGCACGTTCTCGGGCATGCCCGCGTGCTGCGTGAGGCCGAAGTACAGGTACAGCCACGCGCCGTACAGGCTCGGCAGCCCGATGTAGAGCAGCGGCAGGATCGTGTGCCAGTACAGCGACGCGCCGATCACGCCCGCGTAGATCGCGAGATGGATGCGCGTCTCGCGCACGACCTTCGGCCATTCCGACTCGGGCACGAAGGTCCGCTCGTCGTCATCGAGACGGCCCGTGCACGCATTCGCGATCATCTTGCGCAACTCACCGGCGACGTGCTTCAGCGCGACGACGTTCAGCGCGAGCCCGAGCCAGTCGGTCGGCCTCGGCGCGGCGATTTCCGGATCGCGCCCGACCACCAGCGTATCGGTGTGATGGCGCGCATGACTCCAGCGCCACACCGTCGCACGGCGGAATACCTGAAACGATGCGACCTGGTACAGCACGTCGTTCATCCAGCGCGTGCGGAACGCGGTGCCATGCCCGCACTCGTGCCAGCGCGAATCGGCGGGGCTGCAGTACAGCGTGCCGTACACGAAGAACGCGGGCACGGCCCACGCCGAATGCGCGCGCCACGCGAGCCATGCGACCAGGCCGCTGATCACGATCGCCGCATACCAGAGCAGCGTGTCGCGAATCGCGCGTGCATCGTCACGCTGCATCAACTGCTTCATCACCGGCCGCGGCACCGGGCACCGGTACCACTGCGCGTTGACGAGTCCCGCCGCGCGGGCGCGCTCGCCGGCGCCGCCGATCAGTCGGTATTCCTGACGGCGCGCCGCTGCGTTGCGATCGCGCGCCTGGTCGTTCGTATGGGCCACCCGTGTCTCCTTGGTTCCTTGTGCGTGGGAAGCGCGACGCCGCGAGCGCTTCGGTGTGGAAGCAAAATTAGGCGACGGACACGGCCCGCTCAACGGAAACGTTGACGAAATTTCGTCATCGCTCTAGCGTACGGACAGCGCCACGGACCCGATGGCGACGATGAAGACGGAGACGACAAGATGGCAGGCGAAACCGGCCCCCGCTGGCGCAAGCGCACTGCGCGCTTCACCGAGATCGCGGCGCTCGCGGGGGTCAGCACGACCACCGTCGACCGCGTGCTGAACGAGCGCGGCAGCGTGTCCGCGCAGGCGCGCGAACGCGTGGTCGCGGCGGCCCGGCAGCTCGGCGTGCCGCGACAGTTGCCCGATACGCGGCACGGGCTGATCCACGTCGACGTGCTGCTGCCGGACACCGATGCGCCGTTTTTCCGGCGGCTGCAGCAGGCGCTGCAGCGCTCGCTGCAGATGCTCGACCGGCGCGTGGTCGTGCACCGGACGATCCTGTCCGCCGCGGACGACGAGCGGGCCGCCGCGCTGATCGAACGACCCGCGTACCGCCGCGCGGCGCTGATCGTCACGGCGCGCGACACCGCACGCGTGCGTGACGCGCTGGCAAACGCGATCGCGCGCGGCGAGACCGTCGTCACGATGGTCACCGACATCGGCGGAGTCGCGCGCGCGCATTACGCGGGCATCGACAACTATCGCGCCGGACGCACCGCCGGCTATTACCTCGGCCGACTGACGACGCGGCCCGGCCGGATCCTGCTGCTGGGCGGCCGGATGGGCTACCGCGCGCACGCGGACCGGATGGCCGGCTGCATCGACCAGCTGGCCGACGCATTCGCCAGCCTGACCTGCGACGGCGAGCCGGTCGAGACGCTCGACCAGGACGACCGCTGTTATCGCGCGGTGACGAAGGCGCTGCAGGCGCACGACGACGTGGTCGGGATCTACAACAGCGGCGCGGGCTCGGCCGGCATCGAGGCCGCGTTGCGCAAGCAGGGCGCGGCCGGCCGCGTCGTCTGGATCGGGCACGAGATGCTCGATCTGCACCGGACCTACATCGAGGCCGGCACGATGGACATCGCGATCGACCAGGATCCGGACGGACAGGCGATCGCCGCGCTGCAGCACGTGCTGCATGCGTGCGGGATCGTCGAGCAGCCGCCGCCGGGCGATCCGGTCGAGTTTCGCGTGTTCTGCTCGGCGAATGTCAGGACGAGCCCTTACCTGCAGGCCTGAGTCGCGCGGCGTTCCGCGCACGCCGTACGGCCATCACAAAAAAAATCGACCGTCGCATTGGCGATATTTCGTCACTGTTTGTCATGCACCCCGCAGGGCGCGTCCGTACATTTGGCAGCCATCCACGACAACAACGGACGGAGACGATGGCTGAACCGATACTCATCGGCGTGAACCTCGACGGCGTGCTCGAACACGACGGCTTGTCGCCGCCCACGCCCGCCGAGCGCTTCCGGATGATCGCCGACGCCGGCGTGTTTGACTACGTCGAGAAGAACCCGGCGCGGGGCGAGGACCTCGCGCCCTGTTTCGCGCTGGTCGAGCGCCATGCGCTGCCGATCCGCGCGATCGGCGGCATCTGGTGCGCGGGCCGCGACGAAGCGCATGTCGCGGAGATCATCGACGCGGGCGCGCGGTTCGGCAGCACCGTGCTCAACTGCCAGCTGTACGCGCGCCATGCGGATGGCCATCCGCTGTCGGACGGCGAAGTCGCCGATTTCTACCTGCGCGCGTACGAACGGGGCGAGCCGGTCGGCTGCCTGCCGAGCCTCGAAGTGCATGTCGACATGTGGAGCGAGGACTTCACCCGCATCGCGCGCGTCGCGCAGCGGGTCGAACAGGCCGGCGCGCCGTTCCGGATCACGCTCGATCACTCGCACCTGCTGTTCAAGATCGGCAATCCTGCCGAACTCGATGCATCGGGCATTCGCGAGCAGGTCGAAAGCGGCCGGCTCGTGCTCGACCCGGCGTCGCCCGCTGCCGTGTACGCCGACTGGATCGAACGCGGCTGGGTGCGGCATGCGCACGCGCGCAGCGTGATCCCGAACAATCCGGAGAACCGCTGGATGCGTGGCCCGGACGGCCGGCCGGGCCGCGGCATCCAGTATCCATTCGTCGCGCCCGCGCCGGGTTCCTATCACGGCGAATGGCATGCGGCATCGCTCGACACCTGGAAAGACGCGCTGCGCCGGCTGCTGCAATGGCATGCGCACACCCGGCCGACACGGCTCGAGCAGATCAGCTGCGAGTTCATTCCGTTTCCCGATTACGGCGGCGGCGCGCGCTACTCGATCTTCGACAACAACGTTGCGTGCGCGCTATGGCTGCGCGACACGTGGCGCGCGCTCGCCGCGCCGCCGGCCGACGGCGCCGCGCGCACCGGCACCTGATTCGGACCTTGCACCCCCACCAGAGGACAGAACGATGACGCAAGCTTTCCACTTTTCCCTGAACCGGATGAGCGCGCCGCGCTTGCCGCTCGATCAGTACGTCGCGCTGTGCCGGCGCCTTGGCGTCGACACGATCGAGATCCGCAACGATCTCGACGGCGTCGAGATCAACGACGGCACGCCGGCCGCCGCCGTGCGCGCGGCAGCCGACGCGGGCGGCCTGACGATCCTGACGATCAATGCACTGCAGCGCTTCGAGCAATGGAACGGCGAGCGCGCGGACGAGGCGACCGTGCTCGCCGACTATGCGGCGCAATGCGGCGCGCGCGCGCTGGTGCTGTGCCCGACCAACAGCCGCAGCGACACGCGCAGCGCGGACGCCCGACACGCGGATCTGGTGAAGGCGCTCAACGCGCTCAAGCCGATCCTCGAAGCGCGCGGCCTGCTCGGCTTCATCGAGCCGCTCGGCTTCGAGGAGTGCGCGCTGCGCCGCAAGTCGGATGCGGTGAAGGGCATCTACGACGCGGCGGGCGAACAGGTGTTCCGGCTCGTGCACGACACGTTCCACCATCACCTGTCGGGCGAGGACATTTTCTTCCCGAATCTGACGGGCCTCGTGCACATCTCCGGCGTCGAGGAAAGCGACCTGCCGGTCGACCGGATGCGCGACGGCCATCGCGTGCTGGTTGGCGGCGCCGACCGGCTCGGCAACATCCGGCAATTGCGCGAACTGCTCGCGCGCGGCTACCGCGGCGCGTTCTCGTTCGAGCCGTTCGCGAGCGAAATCGCCGAAGCCGCCGACATCGAGGACCGGCTGCGGGCCAGCATCGACTACGTGCGGGCCGAACTGGCGGCGCGCTGACCCCCGATTCCGTCGCGCGGCCGGCAGACGTTGCCGGCCCGCGACCGGAAGCACGGCCCGGCGGCGGACGCCGCCGCGGCAACTGCCACGCAATACGCCGCACTCCACGATGCGCATGATGTGCGTCATCCGCGGCAGGAATCTTCATAGAAAAACGACGACTGGTCTGGAGACGACATGAAACGAATCGCGCCGGCAGCACTCTGCCTATCAGGAATCCTCACTTTACCGCCCGCGTTCGCGCAGAGCTCGGTGACGCTGTACGGCGTCGCCGATGCGGGCCTCGACTACCTGAGCCAGGTGCAGACCGGCAGCGGCACGACCGCGTCGCGGCTGCGCGCGCAAAGCAGCGACTGGGGCGCGAGCCGGTTCGGGCTGCTCGGGCACGAGGATCTCGGCGGCGGCTACCACGTGATCTTCAATCTCGAATCCGGCACCAACCTGATGGCCGGCACCGCCGGCGAAAGCAACGGCCGGCTGTTCAGCCGCAAGGCGCTGGTCGGCGTGCAGCACGACCGCTTCGGCACGCTGACGCTGGGCCGCAACCTGTTCATCGCGAACGACCAGTGGGACATGGACCCGCTCCTTCAGCAGGCGTATTCGGCGACCGCGCTGGTGCGCAGCCGCAACGTGCCGATCACGAGCAACAACATCGAGTACCGCTCGCCGTCGTGGAACGGCTTCAGCCTGCATGCGCAATACACGCTCGGCAACCAGGCCGGCGGGTTCAATCTCGGCGCGGCCAACGAGGCGGGCCGCAGTGACGGCATCCAGATCACGTACCGGAACGACCTGTTCATGGTGCGCGCGATGTACGACGAACTGCGCGATGCGAACGGACGGATGAGCAACGTGTTCACCCGTTCGCGCGAGTTCTTCGCGGGCGCGAACCTCTATCTGCGTGCGCTGACGCTGCAGGCCGCCTATACGCACCTGAACGCGCCCGACACGCCCGCCGGCCTCGCGCGCAACGCGGATCACTACTGGGCCGGCGCGCAATACCGGGTGACGCCCGCGCTCGCGCTCGGCGGCGCCGCCTATTACGTGCACGTCGGCTCGGGCGCCGGCGACGCGACGCACGATCCGTCGGGCCACGCGACGATGTTCGCGCTCAGCGCCGCGTACAGCCTGTCGAAGCGCACGCTTCTGTATGCGACCGTCGCGCACGTGCGCAACGCGAGCGGATCGAATTTTTCGGTCGCGAACAACAACCCGGGATCGGACAACGACAACCTCGCGAATCCGCTGCCGGGCCGTTCGCAGACCGGTGTGAATATCGGCATCAACCATTCGTTCTGACGGTTTGATGCAGTTCAGGCGCCGCGGCCGCCACGCGCCGCGGCGGAATTGGGAAGAAACGAAGTCAACAGGAGAACAGAATGATCGAGATTGCGATGTTCGGCGCGGGACGAATCGGCAAGATTCACGCGGCGAATCTGGCGCGCCTGCCGGGTGCGCGGCTCAAATACGTGGTCGACATGCATGCGCCGTCCGCGCAGGCGCTCGCGCACGCGCATGGCGCCGAGGCCGTCGATGTCGAGCGGGCACTCGGGGATCCCGCCGTGCAGGCGGTCGTGATCGCGTCCAGCACGAATACGCATGCGGACCTGATCGTCGCGGCCGCGCAGGCCGGCAAGGCCGTGTTCTGCGAAAAGCCGATCGACCTGACGGTCGCGCGCTCGCGCGAATGCGCGGACGCCGTCCGGCGCCACGGCGTCACCTGCATGATCGGCTTCCAGCGCCGCTTCGATCCGACCTTCGCGGCACTGAAGACACGCGTCGAGCGCGGCGAGATCGGCGCCCCGGAAATGCTGATCGTCACGAGCCGCGATCCGGGCGCGCCGCCCGTCGACTACATCAGGAGTTCGGGCGGCATCTTCAAGGACATGCTGATCCACGACTTCGACGTGTTCCGCTGGATCCTCGGCGACGAAGCGCAGACGCTACATGCGACCGGCAGTTGCCTGACCGATCCGGCCGTGCGCGAAGCGGGCGACATCGATTCGACGGCCGTCACGATCCGCACGAAGCGCGGGCTGCTGTGCCAGATCAATACGTCGAGGCGCGCCGCGTACGGCTACGACCAGCGCTTCGAGCTGCTCGGCAGCAACGGGATGCTGCAGGCCGGCAACGTGCGGCCGACCGAAGTCACCGCGTGGTCGGCCGGCGGCATTGCGACCGACGTGCCGGAGCCGTTCTTCCTCGAGCGCTACCGGCACGCGTATGCGGCCGAGATCGCGCACTTCGTCGACGCGCTGCGCGATGGCTCGCCGGTCAGGACGACGATCGAGGACGGGCTCGCCGCGCTCGAACTGGCCGAAGCGGCGATGACGTCGTGGCAGACGGGGCGCGTGGTCGAAGTCTGAAAGCGGCAGCGGCGACGGCGGGCCGCTAAGGCGGGCCGCCGGTCGCGCTCGCAGGCGCAATCGGCAGCACGGTGCGCAGTGCGTTTGGCGGCGCGTAAGCTAAAGCACGTATCATGGCGGCAAGTGGGCGTCGCCGACGCCCCGCCTCTTCACCATCATGCTCGATCACCTCATCTGCGACTGCGACGGTGTACTCGTCGACAGCGAAGTCATTGCCGACCGTGTACTGCTCGACACGCTGTCCGCCACGTTCCCGCACATCGATTTCGAAGCCGCCGCGAAGACTGCGTTCGGCCAGCAGACGTCGCGCTTCCTCACGGGGCTCGAAACGCGCTACGGCATCACGATGCCCGACAACTTCATCGAGACGATCGAGCACAACATCGAGGTCGGTCTCGCGCAGTCGCTCGCGCCGATCACCGGCGTGCGCGATGCGTTGCTGAAGGTGAGCCTGCCCGCGGCGGTCGTGTCGAACAGCCGCCTCGCGCGCGTGCGCAGCTCGCTGAAGCGCGCGGCGCTCACCGAGATCTTCGGCGAGCGCGTGTTCAGCGCCGAGCAGGTCGCGCGGCCGAAGCCCTATCCGGACGTCTATCTGCACGCGGCAAGCACGCTCGGCGTCGCGCCCGAGCGCTGCGTCGTCGTCGAGGACAGCATTTCCGGCCTGAATGCCGCGCGCGCGGCCGGGATGAAGACGATCGCGTTCGTCGGCGCGAGCCATATCCCCGACAACTACGCGGACGCGCTGCGCGCGATGGGCATCACGCGAATCATGCGGAAGATGGACGAACTGCCGTCGCTCGTCGCCGCCGGAATGCGCGGCGAGTTCGGCGACGTGCAGTCCTGACGGTCGTTCAGGCCGTTCAGGCTGCTGACGGCGCGTGTGCGTTCGCGCACGCGACGCCACGCGTCGGGCGCGCGAACGCGCCCGCCCCGCTCCGGGTCACGCCGGCTCGCAGCACCGCTCGCGCGCAGCCGCGAGCGCCTCGCGGAATTCGACCAGCTCCGCGATCGTCAGCATCGGCAGGCCGTGCTGTTGCGCGAAGCGCGCGACGTCGTCGCCGCGCGTCATCGTGCCGTCCGGATTCATCAGCTCGCACAGCACGCCGGCCGGCTTCAGCCCCGCGAGGATCGTCAGGTCGACGGTCCCTTCGGTGTGGCCGCGGCGCGCGAGCACGCCGCCCGGCTGCGCACGCAGCGGGAACACGTGCCCGGGGCGGACGATGTCGTGCGGCGTCGCGTCGTCGGCGATCGCCGCGCGGATCGTCGTCACGCGGTCGGCCGCCGACACGCCCGTATGCACGCCTTCGCGCGCCTCGATCGACACGGTGAACGCGGTGCTGTTGCGGCTCTCGTTGGTCTGCACCATCGGCGGCAGCGCGAGCGCGCGCACCTTGTCGTCGGTCAGGCACAGACACACGATCCCGCTGCATTCGCGGATCAGCAGCGCCATCGTTTCCGGCGTGATCCGCTCCGCGGCGACGATCAGGTCGGCCTCGTTCTCACGGTCGTGATCGTCCTGCAACACGACCGCGCGGCCCGCGCGCAACGCGTCGAGCGCGGCGGCGATGCGCGGCGGCACCGGTTCGGAATCGAGCAACGGGAGATCGGCGAAGGCATCGGCGGGCGCCGACGAATTGGACAAAACTGTGGACGAAACGGGGGACGAAACGGTGGACTTGAAGGACATGTGAAACGCTCCTCGCAAAACGATATGGGCGAAAAACGTTTCAGGGCATTGCAAACAGACAGAACGACAACCCGCTTCGCACGCATCGCGAAGCGGCCCTGACGGACATGACTATCTGCACATCTTCTCTCATCCGGACTGTGACCGTCGGCTCTGGCATTCGACCAGATCTGCTGACCCCGCGCTGACTGCGCGGGCGCTCGCGGGCTCGCCGGCTTACGCCAGCCTACCGCCGGTGGGGAATTCCGCCCCGCCCTGAAGACGCACTGATTGCCGGACGAACCGGCGGGCAAAGCATACAACAGCTGCACGCGCGATGCAGCGAACGGTATCGATAACCTTACTGACGACCCCGTCTAAAAACATCATCCGAACGGACTGGCCGGCCTAGCCAGCCGCGCGTGCCGCGTCCGCCACGCGCCAGCGCGGCGGCACCTCGGGGCTCACCGTCACGCGGAACGCACGCACCTCGCTGTCGCCCGGATTGCGCAGGCTGTACGGCTGGTCGGCGTCGAACACGATCGCGTCGCCCGTCGCGAGCAACTGGCGGCGGTCGTGCACGCTCACCTCGAGCGTGCCTTCGCTGACGACGAGATTGACCGTCGTGCCCGGCGCGCGGCGCGCACCGGGCTCGGTATGCAGCGGCGCGATCCGCAGCTCATGGAACTCGGCCGTGGCCGGCTCGCCTTCCGGATAGAGCGCGCGTGCCGAGAAGCGGCCGTTCGAGCTGACGACGCGCGCCGCGCGGTCGGCTGCGAGATGCTCGAAGCCGTTCACCGCATGGCGGCGCAGGAACGCGGCGACCGACACCTTCAGCGCCGCGGCGATCTTGCACAGCACCTTGATCGACGGCACGCTGCGCGCGGATTCGATCTGCGCGAGCATCGCGCGCGACACGCCCGACAGCCGTGCGAGCGCATCGAGCGACAGCTGCCGCTCGGCGCGCAGCCGCGCGAGATTGACGCCGACGACCTGCTCGAGGACATCGAACGACGCCAGCGTCCGGAGATCGGCGGTGTCGCCGGCCCCGACGGAAGACACATCGCGCACGAGCGCCAGGGTGGAATGCATTGCGTTGCCTCCGGGCTGCCGGGCAGCCCTGCGAATGGGATAAGCCGGATGGACATCGGGTTGCGCATCGATCGAAGCGCATACCGAGACGCTATCACCCGGTCTCGCACGGGCAAACGAAGTTATCTTCACACCGTTATCAGCATCGCGGAGGAATGCGTTCTTCCGCGGCCCGTTCCCGCGCTATTGCGCCGCCGCCGCGCAGCGCCGCGCCGGATCGCGCGCATCGAGCCGCGCCGCGAGCCAGGTGACGACGAGCGCCGCGAAGCTCACCGCCACCGCAACCCACGGCAGCGCATCGAGCGCGAAGCCGTGGCCGAGCGCGAGACCGCCGAGCCACGCGCCGCCCGCATTGCCGACGTTGAACGCGCCGATGTTCAGCGTCGACGCGAGGTGCGGCGCGCTCGCGGCCTTCTCGACGACGCGCGCCTGCAGCGGCGGCACCGTCGCGAACGCGGCGATCCCCCACACGAACACGGTGACGGCGGCCGCGACCGGCTGGTGGCTCGTCTTCGCGAACACGGCCATCACCACCATCAGCGCGACGAGGATCGCCATCAGCGACGGCATCAGCGCGCGGTCGGCAAGCTTGCCGCCGAGCGTATTGCCGATCGTGAGCCCCGCGCCGAACAGCACGAGGATCAGCGCGACCGCACGCGGCGAGTAGCCGGACACGCTTTCGAGAATCGGCGCGATGTAGGTGAACACGACGAATACGCCACCGAAGCCGAGCACGGTCATCAGCAGCGCGAGCCACACCTGCGGCTCCTTCAGCACGCGCACTTCGTGGCCGAGCCCGACCGGCCCGCTGTCGTGGCGGTTCGGCACCAGCGCGGCAATGCCCGCGAGCGACGCGACGCCGAACGCCGCGACGATCCAGAACGACGCGCGCCAGCCGAGCAGCTGGCCGACGAACGTGCCGAACGGCACGCCGAGCACGTTCGACAGCGTGAGGCCCGTGAACATCAGCGCGATCGCGCTCGCGCGCCGGTCGACCGGCACGAGCGACGCGGCGACCACCGCGCCGATGCCGAAGAACGAGCCATGCGCGAACGACGTGACGACGCGCGCGACCATCAGCATCCCGTAGCCGGACGCGGTCGCGCACAGCACGTTGCCGACGATGAAGATCCCCATCAGCAACTGCAGCGCGGCCTTGCGCGGCATGCGGCTCGTCAGCACCGCGAGCAGCGGCGCGCCGACGGCGACGTCGAGCGCGTAGCCGGTCACGAGCAGCCCGGCGGACGGCAGCGACACCGCGAGGTCGTGCGCAACCTCGGGCAGCAGGCCCATGATGATGAACTCGG
The DNA here is from genome assembly GCF_003854275.1 of Burkholderia sp. Bp8963. Taxonomy (GTDB): domain Bacteria; phylum Pseudomonadota; class Gammaproteobacteria; order Burkholderiales; family Burkholderiaceae; genus Burkholderia. The sequence continues at coordinate 97,883 of NZ_QTQP01000004.1, read as the reverse complement.
TGGTGCCGATGGCGAACGCGCTGATCGCGAGCGCCAGTAACGGAACGGGCATGATGGTCTCCGGAAGCGGCCGGCGCGCGGCGCGGGCGGATGCCGCGCCGCACGACACGACGAAAGATGCGCGCATTGTCCCGAATACGATGAAATTTGATAATTGGCGTAGCATTTGAACCATTTTCAAACGCCATTGGAAAATCGGATGGACCGACTGGGCGATATCCGGCTGTTCGTCGAAGCCGCGGAGCTCGGCAGCCTTACGGCCGCCGGGCGCAAGCTGAACCTGACGCCGGCCGCCGCGAGTGCGCGGCTCGCGAAGCTCGAGGCGAAGACCGCAACGCGGCTGTTCGAGCGTTCGACGCGGCAGCTGCGGCTCACCGACGAGGGCCGCCTGTACCTGAACTGCTGCCGGCAGGCGCTGCAGGCGCTCGACGATGCGGATGCGATGCTGCAGGAAGGCCGCAACGTCGTCGGCGGCAAGGTGCGGCTGTCGTCGACGTCCGATTTCGGCCGCAACCAGTTGCTCGACTGGCTCGACGAATTCACCGTCGCGTATCCGGACGTGACGTTCTCGCTGACGGCGTCCGACTCCCCGGCGAACCTGTGGCAGGACGAGATCGACCTCGCGATCCGCTTCGCTGCGCCGCCCGACGGCGCGCTGATCGCCCGCCGGCTGGCCGCGAACCGGCGCGTGCTGTGCGCGGCGCCGTCGTTCGTCGCGCGGCATGGCGTGCCGGGCGATCCGCAGGAACTGGCCCGCTTTCCGTGCATCGTGATCACGATCGCGTCCGGGCCGTTGAACGCGTGGCGCTTCACGCGCGGCGACGAAGTGCAGACCTACACGGTGCCGCTCGCGAACGCGTTCGAGACGAACGACGGCGGCCTCGCCCGCGAGTGGGCGCTGCGCGGCCACGGGATCGTGCAGAAGTCGATCTGGGACATCGCGGACGACGTGCGCGCGGGCCGGCTGCGCGTGCTGCTGCCCGACTGGCGGCACCAGGAGGCGCCGCTGCACGCGATCTATCACAGCAAGCGCTACATGGCGCCGCGCGTGCGCGTGCTGCTCGATTTCCTCGCCGAACGCTTCGCGCGCGAGGAGGCCGCGCTCGACGACCTGCTGAACGCGTGCCGCTGAACGCCCGGTCGCGCGGCGCTGCCGGGGTCCGGACCCCGGCAGCCGGCATCGTGCCGCTGCAACCGCATGGCCGCCCGGGGCGGCACGAAAAGCTATAATGGAAAGCTTTCCCGACGGCCTTTTTGTTCGCGTGCACCGCGCGCGTACCGGTGTTCCGGTGCCCGCTGCGCGGCCCGGACGACGGCCGTCCCGATTCACTCTTGACGACGCCCCCAGGTCAACCACTGCGAACGGCGAATCCCCATGACCAAGAAAGTTTACGTAAAGACCTTCGGCTGCCAGATGAACGAGTACGACTCGGACAAGATGGTGGACGTGCTCAATGCGGCCGAAGGCCTCGAAAAGACCGACTCTCCCGAAGACGCGGACATCATCCTGTTCAACACCTGCTCGGTGCGCGAGAAGGCGCAGGAGAAGGTGTTCTCCGACCTCGGCCGCGTGCGCGAGCTGAAGGAGGCGAAGCCGGACCTGCTGATCGGCGTCGGCGGCTGCGTCGCGAGCCAGGAAGGCGCGTCGATCGTGTCGCGCGCGCCGTACGTCGACCTCGTGTTCGGCCCGCAGACGCTGCACCGGCTGCCGCAGATGATCGACCAGCGCCGCGCGAGCGGCCGCGCGCAGGTCGACATCACGTTCCCCGAGATCGAGAAGTTCGACCACTTGCCGCCCGCGCGCGTCGAGGGCCCGAGCGCGTTCGTGTCGATCATGGAAGGCTGCTCGAAGTACTGCAGCTACTGCGTGGTGCCGTACACGCGCGGCGATGAAGTGTCGCGCCCGCTCGACGACGTGCTGACCGAAGTGGCCGGCCTCGCCGACCAGGGCGTGCGCGAAGTCACGCTGCTCGGCCAGAACGTGAACGCCTACCGTGGCGCGTTGACGGCCGGCTCGCACGAGATCGCCGATTTCGCGACGCTGATCGAATACGTGGCCGACATCCCCGGCATCGAACGGATCCGCTACACGACGTCGCACCCGAAGGAGTTCACGCAGCGCCTGCTCGACACGTACGCGAAGGTGCCGAAGCTCGTGAACCACCTGCACCTGCCCGTACAGCACGGCTCCGACCGCATCCTGATGGCGATGAAGCGCGGCTACACGGTGCTCGAGTACAAGTCGGTGATCCGCAAGCTGCGCGCGATCCGCCCCGATCTGTCGCTGTCGACCGACATCATCATCGGCTTCCCCGGCGAGACCGAGGCCGACTTCGACAAGACGATGGCGCTCGTGCACGAGATGAGCTACGACACGAGCTTCTCGTTCATCTACAGCCCGCGCCCCGGCACGCCGGCCGCGAACCTGCACGACGACACGCCGCGCGAGGTCAAGCTCAAACGCCTGCAACATCTGCAGGCGACGATCGAGGAAAACGTCGCGCGCATCAGCCAGTCGATGGTCGGCAAGGTCGAGCGGATCCTCGTCGAGGGCCCGTCGCGCAAGGACCCGAACGAGCTCGCGGGCCGCACCGAGAACAACCGGGTCGTGAATTTCCCGGCGCCGCTCGCGTCGCACCCGCGCCTGATCGGCCAGATGATCGACGTGAAGATCAATCATGCGTATCCGCACTCGCTGCGCGGCGAGCTCGTGCTCGCGCACGACGACGCGACGGCTGCGCACTGACGTTCCCGCACTGACGTTCCATTAGGAGCCCGACGCCACTTTGAAGACCACCCAGACACTGGAATTCACCGCGCCGCGCGACGACAACGCGCGCCTCGCGAATCTCTGCGGCCCGCTCGACGAGAACCTGCGCCAGATCGAACAGGCGCTCGACGTCACGATGCAGCGGCGCGGCCACCGGATCTCGATCCGCGGGCGCGGCGCGAAGCTCGCGCTCACCGCGCTCGAAAACTTCTACAACCGCGCGCGCGATCCGCTGTCGGTCGACGACATCCAGCTCGCGCTCGTCGAGGTGCGTCACACGGGCGGCAACGGCCGCATCGAAGACACGCTCGACGTGCGGTTCCGTGGCGACCCCGACCATCCGTTCGACGAGCCGGTGATGCGCGTCGACGACGAGGAACTCGAGGAGCCCGCGCCGAAGCTGTACACGCGCCGCGCGGACCTGCGCGGCCGCACGCCCGCGCAGCGCGAATACCTGAAGCAGATCCTGTCGCACGACATCACGTTCGGGATCGGCCCGGCCGGCACCGGCAAGACCTATCTCGCGGTCGCGTGCGCGGTCGACGCGCTCGAGCGCGACCAGGTCAAGCGCATCGTGCTGACGCGCCCGGCCGTCGAGGCCGGCGAGCGGCTCGGCTTCCTGCCGGGCGACCTCGCGCAGAAGGTCGATCCGTACCTGCGGCCGCTGTACGACGCGCTGTACGACCTGCTCGGCTTCGACAAGACCGCGAAGATGTTCGAGCGCCAGATGATCGAGATCGCGCCGCTCGCGTACATGCGCGGCCGCACGCTGAACCACGCGTTCATCATCCTCGACGAGGCGCAGAACACCACGCCCGAGCAGATGAAGATGTTCCTCACGCGGATCGGCTTCGGCTCGAAGGCGGTCGTCACCGGCGACACGAGCCAGGTCGACCTGCCGCGCGCGCAGAAAAGCGGCCTGATCGAGGCGCAGCAGGTGCTCGGCGGCGTGCGCGGGATCGCGCTCACGCGCTTCACGAGCGCCGACGTGGTCCGCCACCCGCTCGTCGCGCGGATCGTCGAGGCGTACGACGAGTTCCACGCGCAGCACCAGGACGGCTGACGCGCCCGCGCGGCATGCCCGGCCCGGCCCGCCCGACGGCGCGCCGGGCTTTTTTTCGGCCGCGCGGCGGGCGTCGTGGCGCACCGCCGAATTCGGGTGGGATCGGCCGTTTGGTGTATGCTCAACGCGTTCCAATTGCCTGCCGCGTCATGAAATCGTCCCGCTCCCGCAAGTCCGCCCGCGCCGACAAGGCGACGCCCGAAACGCTCCGTCTTTCGCTGTTCGATGCGAAGGGCAAGGTCAAGTCCGTCGATGCGCAGGGGCTGCGGATCGACTTTGCCGATGGCCGCAGCCTGATGTTCGACCTGTCGGGCAGCTCCGGCGAAGCCGCGGTCGCGATCGTCGCGCAGCACGCCGATCCGTCGATGCGCGCGAAGCTCGCGCTGCAGCCCGAGCACTACGACAGCATCACGCTGCACGTCGGCGCGGAACCCGCGCCGCGCGACATCGGCCTCGACGGCGACGCGATCCGCGAACCCGAGCTCGACCTGACCGTGCAATACGGCGACGAGATCGGCGGCGATCTGCGCAAGGCGCTGCCGAAGCGCAAGCTGATCGCCGAATGGATCACGCCCGCGCTGTTCGCCGACGCACAGCTGACCGTGCGCTTCGTCGGCGACGAAGAAGGCCGCGTGCTGAACGACAGCTATCGCCACAAGGACTACCCGACCAACGTGCTGACCTTCGCGTACGACGACACGCCGGACGGCACCGTGATCGGCGACCTCGTGCTGTGCTGCCCGGTGGTCGAGCGCGAGGCGCAGGAACAGGGCAAGCCGCTCGTCGCCCACTACGCGCACCTGCTCGTGCACGGCGCGCTGCACGCGCAGGGCTACGACCACGAGACGAGCGACGAGGATGCCGCCGAGATGGAAGCGCTCGAAATCGACATCCTCGCCAAACTGGGCTTCCCGAACCCCTACCAGTAAGCCGGTCTGCCCCCGATGCACAACGCCGCCACGCTCCCGCCCGCGTACCCGCCGTCGATCGGCGAGGGACGGCTCCTGACGGAAGACGAGCTCGCGGCGTCGCTCGCGCACACGATGCGCGACTGGGACGGACATCAGGATCTGTGGCTGTTCGGCTATGGGTCGCTGATCTGGAACCCCGGCCTGCCGACCGTCGATGCGGTGCGCGGCAAGGTGCACGGCTACCACCGCGGCCTCTATCTATGGTCGCGCGTGAACCGCGGCACGCCGGAGCAGCCGGGCCTCGTGCTGGCGCTCGATCGCGGCGGCTCGTGCAGCGGCATCGCGTTCCGGCTCGCGGGCCCGACCGCGCAGCCACACCTCGAGACGCTGTGGAAACGCGAGATGCCGATGGGCTCGTACCGGCCCGCGTGGCTGCCATGTGCGCTCGAGAACGGCGAACGCGTGAACGCGCTCGCCTTCGTGATGCGCCGCGACGTGCCGACCTATACGGGCAAGCTGCCCGATCGCGTCGTAAAGGAAGTATTCGGCTGCGCGAGCGGCCGCTACGGCACGACGCTCGACTACGTGAGCCGCACCGTCGACGCGCTGCGCACGAGCGGCATCCCCGATCGCGCACTGGAAGCGCTGCTCGCGCGCTGCCGGTGACGTGGCGGCGCCACGAACAGCGAGGCAGCCGGCCGGGCCTGGATTTTGTCCGCCGCTGCCCGGCCGTGCTTTTCTGAGATAGGATGGAAACCGAAGGACGGCGTGGCGCCCAGGCCCGTCCGTCCCCAGGCGGGGCCTGCGCGGCCGCCCGTCCCGGCCGTCCGGCCGGGGTGACACGGTCGCGCCATGCCCTTGGTGTATCCTTGCCAACTCCGTGACAGCGCGCCCCGACGTGAACCGGGCGCACCACCATGAACGATTCGTATCCCAGTCGAAAGTCAAACGACAAACCCCATGAAAAGCGCTCGCTGCTCGAGCGCCTGACCGACTTCATTTCGCCCGAGCCCGAATCTCGCGGCGAGCTGCTGGAAATCCTCCAGGACGCGCACGAACGCAACCTGATCGACGCGGATTCGCTGTCGATGATCGAGGGCGTATTCCAGGTGTCCGACCTGTGCGCCCGCGACATCATGGTGCCGCGCGCGCAGATGGACGCGATCAACATCGCCGAGAAGCCCGAGGATTTCATTCCGTTCGTCCTCGAAAAGGCGCACTCGCGCTACCCCGTCTACGAGGACAACCGCGACAACGTGATCGGCGTGCTGCTCGCGAAGGACCTGCTGCGCTTCTACGCGGAAGAGGAATTCGACGTGCGCGGGATGCTGCGTCCGGCCGTGTTCATCCCGGAATCGAAGCGCCTGAACGTGCTGCTGCACGACTTCCGGGTCAACCGCAACCACCTCGCGATCGTGGTCGACGAATACGGCGGCGTCGCGGGCCTGATCACGATCGAGGACGTGCTCGAGCAGATCGTCGGCGACATCGAGGACGAATACGATTTCGACGAGGAAGCCGGCAACATCATCGCCGCGCCCGACGGCCGCTACCGCGTACGCGCGCTGACGGAAATCGAACAGTTCAACGAGACGTTCGGCACCGATTTCTCCGACGACGAGGTCGACACGATCGGCGGCCTGATCACGCACCATTTCGGGCGCGTCCCGCACCGCGGCGAGAAGCTGCAGCTCGGCAACCTCGTATTCGAGATCCAGCGCGGCGACGCACGCCAGGTCCACGTGCTGCTCGTGCGCCGCAACCCGCTCGCGAGCCGCCGGGCCGAGACATCGCACGAGGACTGAGCGCCACGCTGCCCGGCGGCGCCCCCGGGGTGTCCCCGGGGTGTCCCCCTGCGGCGTTCCCCTGCCGTGTTCCCTTTAACCGCTTCGCCCACTTACGCTTCACATGGACGATCCGATCCCGTCCCGCCCGGCAGGCGGGCTCCTCGCGCCGGCGCCCGGCCGCGCGCTGCCGCGCTGGCACTACCCGGCCGCGCTGCTCGCCGGCGCAGCCAATACCCTCTCCTTCGCGCCGACGCCGCACGGCGGCTGGCTGCAGCTCGTCGTATTCGTCTGGTTTTTCGCGCAGCTCACGCGCACCGCCAGCTGGAAGAGCGCGGCGCTGACGGGCGGCGCGTTCGGCTTCGGCAACTTCATTTCCGGCATCTGGTGGCTCTACATCAGCATGCACGTGTACGGCGAGATGGCCGCGCCGCTCGCCGGCGGCGCGCTCGTGCTGTTTTCGCTGTACCTGTCGCTATACCCGGCGTTTTCGGCCGGGCTGTGGTCGTTCTGCGCGGGCCATGCGTGGCACCGGCGCGAGCCCGACCCGCGGCCGTTCGCGCCGACCTGGCACGGCGCGTTCGCATTCGCGAGCGCGTGGGCGCTCGGCGAATGGCTGCGCGGCACGGTGTTGACCGGCTTCCCGTGGCTCGCGAGCGGCTATCCGCAGGTCGACGGCCCGTTCGTGGGCTTCGCGGCAATCGTCGGCGTGTACGGGATCGGCTGGGTGCTCGCGCTGTTCGCCGCGCTCGCCGTGCAGGCGATCGCGGCCGCACTGCCGTCGCCCGCGCATAACGTGGGCCAGGCAGGTTCCGGCGGCAGTCCGCGCGTGCGCATCGCAGCGCCGGCCGGCGTCGCCGTCGCGCTGGTGGCGGTCGGCCTCGCGCTGTCGCAGGCCACCTGGACCGTCCCCGCGAACGCGCCGCTGACGGTCCGGCTGCTGCAGGGCAACGTGAAGCAGGACATCAAGTTCGAGGAGGCCGGCATCGACGCGGCGATCAAGATGTACCAGCAGATGATCACCGACAAGCCCGCCGACCTGATCGTCACGCCGGAAACAGCGATCGCGGTGATGATCCAGGAGCTGCCCGAGCCGTTCGCGCGCGCGGTGCGCAAGTTCAGCGACGCCACGGGCTCGTCGGTGCTGTTCGGCGCGGTCGGCGCATCGGTGACCGAGGACGGCCGCTACGTCGACTACACGAACAGCCTGTACGGCGTAACGCCGAATTCGCGCGATATCTACCACTACGACAAGCACCATCTGGTGCCCTTCGGCGAGTTCATCCCGTGGGGCTTCCGCTGGTTCGTCGACCTGATGAAGATGCCGCTCGGCGATTTCGCGCGTGGCGCGCCGGTGCAGAAGCCGTTTTTCGTGCGCAACCAGCCGGTGATGGCCGACATCTGTTACGAGGACATCTTCGGCGAGGAGATTGCGGCGACGATTCGGGACAATCCGCAGCCGCCCGGCGTGCTCGTCAACGTGACGAATCTCGCGTGGTTCGGCGACACGATCGCGCTCGACCAGCACCTGCAGATCGCGCGGATGCGCGCGCTCGAGACCGGACGGCCGATGCTGCGCTCGACCAACACCGGCATGACGGCCGCGATCGACGCGCACGGCCGCGTGCTCGGCCAGCTCAAGCCGTTCACGATCGGCTCGCTCGACGTGCGGATCGAAGGCACGAGCGGCTTCACGCCGTACGTGACGAGCGGCAACTACACGGTGCTCACGGTGTCGTTCGTGCTGCTCGCGTTCGGGTTCACGTTCGGGCCGGGGCTGCGCCGGCGCAACGGCCAGCCGGCGCGCCGCGACCGGCAGGAGTGACGCGGCGGGCCGAGCGCGACCGCATCGGCCGTGCGTCCCCGCCCGGCAAGCGCGGAGGTGAGTCGCACGAGTGCGTCCGCGTCGACGGCGTGCAGGCGTGCCAGCACGATCGCGATGCGTCCGTGCAGCGCGCGCGGCCGGCACGCCGGAGCGGCGTCGACGCCCCCTTTGCCGCCTTCCGGCCGCATCGCCCCGCCGATCCGGTAAAATTGCGGGTTTCAGCACACTAACAAGCCGCGCCGCCGCGCGAGCCGCCCCCGGACACCGCCCGGGATGCCGCCCGCAACGGAGCGCCCGCGCCACGAAGGCTCTTCATGCTTACGTTTCAGCAAATCATCCTGACATTGCAGTCCTACTGGGACAAGCAGGGTTGCGCTCTGCTCCAGCCGATCGACATGGAAGTCGGCGCGGGCACGTCGCACGTCCACACGTTCCTGCGCGCGGTCGGCCCCGAGCCGTGGCGCGCGGCCTACGTGCAACCGTCGCGCCGCCCGAAGGACGGCCGCTACGGCGAGAACCCGAACCGCCTGCAGCACTACTACCAGTACCAGGTCGTGCTCAAGCCGGCGCCGGAGAACATCCTCGACCTCTATCTCGGCTCGCTGGAAGCGCTCGGCTTCGACCTGAAGCAGAACGACGTGCGCTTCGTCGAGGACGACTGGGAGAACCCGACGCTCGGCGCGTGGGGCCTCGGCTGGGAAGTGTGGCTGAACGGGATGGAAGTGACGCAGTTCACGTACTTCCAGCAGGTCGGCGGCCTCGACTGCAAGCCGGTGCTCGGCGAGATCACGTACGGCCTCGAGCGTCTCGCGATGTACCTGCAGAAGGTCGAGAACGTCTACGACCTGATCTGGACCGAATGGGAAGAACAGGGCCCGGACGGCCCCGAGCTGCGCCGCCTGACCTATGGCGACGTGTACCACCAGAACGAAGTCGAGCAGTCGACGTACAACTTCGAGCACGCGAACGTCGACCTGCTGTTCACGTTCTTCAACAGCTACGAAGCGGAAGCAAAGCGGATGATCGACGCGCAGCTCGCGCTGCCCGCGTACGAGCTCGTGCTGAAGGCCGGCCACACGTTCAACCTGCTCGACGCGCGCGGCGCGATCTCGGTGACCGAGCGCGCGGCGTACATCGGCCGCATCCGCGCGCTGTCGCGACTCGTCGCGCAGGCCTACTACGAATCGCGCGAGAAGCTCGGCTTCCCGATGCTCGGCAATCCGCCGGGCGTGCGGGGCCTCACCTCGGATGCCCAGGAAGCCGCGCAGCCGGCCTGGGTGCCGCCGCTCAAGGTCGAACGCAACATCGATCAGGTCTGACGAGATTTCTTCACATCATGACGCACAATCAATCCGCCCCCCTGCTCGTCGAACTGCTGACCGAAGAGCTGCCGCCGAAGGCCCTCGCGCGCCTTGGCGACGCGTTCGCCGAAGGCCTCGCGCAACGCCTCGCGGCGCGCGACCTGATCGAAGGCGAGCTCGTCTTCGAACGCTACGCCACGCCGCGCCGCCTCGCGGTCGTCGTGCAGAACGTGCGCGCCGTCGCGCCGGAAAAGCAGGTCCGTGAAAAAGTACTGCCGGTGTCGGTCGCACTCGACGCCGAAGGCAAGCCCACCGCGCCGCTCGCGAAGAAGCTCGCGGCGCTCGGCCACCCGAACCTGTCGATCGCCGACCTCGAGCGCGCGCAGGACGGCAAGGCCGAAGCGTTCTTCGTGAACTACGCGGCCGCCGGCGCGACGCTCGCCGACGGCCTGCAGGCCGCGCTCGACGAGACGCTCGCGAAGCTGCCGATCCCGAAGGTGATGACCTACCAGCGCCCGGACGGCACCGACGTGCAGTTCGTGCGCCCCGTGCATCGGCTGACCGCGCTGCACGACGAGCGCATCGTGCCCGTCACCGCGTTCGGCATCGACGCCGGCGACACGACGCTCGGCCACCGCTTCCTGTCGAGCGGCCTCGTCGCGATCCCGCATGCGGGCGCGTACGCGGACACGCTGCGCGACAAGGGCCACGTGATCGCGCACTTCGGCGACCGCAAGGAAACGATCCGCGCGCAGCTGAACGAACACGCGAACGGCGATACCGTCGTGATGCCCGAAGCGCTGCTCGACGAAGTGACGTCGCTCGTCGAATGGCCGGTCGTCTATCCGTGCCGTTTCGAGGACGAATTCCTGCAGGTGCCGCAGGAATGCCTGATCCTGACGATGCAGACCAACCAGAAGTACTTCGCGCTGACCGACGTCGCCGGCAAGCTGCGCTCGCGCTTCCTGATCGTGTCGAACATCGCGACGAAGACGCCGGGCGAGATCATCGAAGGCAACGAGCGCGTCGTGCGCCCGCGCCTCGCCGACGCGAAGTTCTTCTTCGAGCAGGACAAGAAGAAGCCGCTCGCCGACCGCGTGCCGCTGCTCGCGAACGTCGTCTATCACAACAAGCTCGGCTCGGCGCTCGCGCGCGTCGAGCGCCTCGAGGTGCTGGCCGGCGAGATCGCGCCGGCGATCGGCGCAGACGTCGCGCACGCGAAGCGTGCCGCGCGCCTCGCGAAGGCCGACCTGCTGACCGACATGGTCGGCGAGTTCCCGGAGCTGCAGGGCACGATGGGCACGTACTACGCACGCCACGACGGCGAGCCGGACGACGTCGCTGTCGCGTGCACCGAGCACTACCAGCCGCGCTTCTCGGGCGACGCGCTGCCGACGACGCCCGTGTCGACCGCGGTCGCGCTCGCCGACAAGCTCGAGACGATCGTCGGGATCTGGGGCATCGGCCTCGCGCCGACCGGGGAGAAGGATCCGTTCGCGCTGCGCCGTCACGCGCTCGGCGTGCTGCGCGTGCTGCTCGAGAAGCAGCTGCCGCTCGATCTCGTGTCGCTGCTGCGCCTCGCGCATGCGCGCTTCGCGACCGTGCCGGACGTCGCCGAATCGACCGACGCGATCTTCGCGTTCTTCATGGATCGCCTGCGCGGCCTGCTGCGCGAACGCGGCTATACCGCGGGCGAAGTCGACGCGGTGCTGAGCCTGAACCCGACGCGCGTCGACGACCTCGTCGCGCGCCTCGACGCGGTGCGCGAGTTCACGCGCCTCGCGGAAGCCGAAGCGCTCGCGGCCGCGAACAAGCGGATCTCGAACATCCTGAAGAAGTCGGAAGGCGGCACGAACGGCGCGGTGCAGCCGACCCTCTTCGTCGAAGCGGCCGAGAAGGCGCTGCACGAGCAACTGGCGGCCGTGACGCCGCGCGTGCAGTCGCAGCTCGAGGCACGCGCGTACACGGGCGCGCTGTCGGCGCTCGCCGCGCTGCGCGCGCCGGTCGACGCGTTCTTCGACGGCGTGATGGTCAACGCCGACGATCCGGCGCTGCGGGCAAACCGCCTCGCGCTGCTCGCCGCGCTGCACCAGCAGATGAACTGCGTCGCGGACATCTCGAAGCTCGCCGCATAAGGGCCGCACGATGCCGATCAGTCCCAACAGGAAGCTCGTCGTCCTCGACCGGGACGGCGTGATCAACGTCGATTCGGACGCGTTCATCAAGACGCCCGACGAGTGGATCCCGCTGCCCGGCAGCCTCGAGGCGATCGCCCGGCTCAACCACGCGGGGTATCGCGTGGTCGTCGCGACCAACCAGTCCGGTATCGGCCGCGGCCTGTTCGACATGGCCGCGCTCAACGCGATGCATCTGAAGATGCATCGCGCGGCGGCGGCGGTCGGCGCGCGCATCGACGCGGTGTTCTTCTGCCCGCACACGGCGGAAGACCACTGCGACTGCCGCAAGCCGAAGCCCGGCATGATGCAGATGATCGCCGAGCGCTTCGAGATCGATCCCGATCACACCCCCGTGGTCGGCGATTCGCTGCGCGACCTGCAGGCCGGCGTCGCGCTCGGGTTCCAGCCGCATCTCGTGCTGACCGGCAAGGGCAAGAAGACGCTCGCCGCGGGCAACCTGCCGCCCGGCACGAAGGTGCACGACGACCTGCGCGCGTTCGCGCTCGATTTCCTTTCAAACGAACACGAGTGATGCGGCCGCCGCGCGCATCCTCCCTTACGCCAGACACACGCCGATGCGCTTTGTCCGTTCCCTGCTGCTGCTGATCTATTTCATTCTGTACACGGTGCCGTACGCGACCGCGTGCTTCATCGCGTTCCCGTTCCTGCGTCCCGACGCGCGCTACTGGATGGCGGCCGGCTGGTGCAAGTCCACGCTGTGGGTCGCGCGCTGGCTGAACGGCATCCGGTATCGCATCGAAGGCTACGAAAACCTGCCCGACGGCCCGGTGGTGCTGCTGTCGAAGCACCAGTCCGCGTGGGAAACGGTCGCGTTTCCGGCGCTGATGCCGAAGCCGCTCTGCTACGTGTTCAAGCGCGAACTGCTGTACGTGCCGTTCTTCGGCTGGGCGCTCGGGATGCTGCACATGGTCCACATCAACCGCAAGGAAGGCAAGCACGCGTTCGACTCGGTGATCCGCCAGGGCAAGAAGCGGCTCGCGGAAGGCGCGTGGGTGATCATGTTCCCGGAAGGCACGCGCACGCCGGTCGGCAAGCAGGGCAAGTACAAGACGGGCGGCGCGCGCTTCGCGATCGAGGCCGGCGCGCAGGTCGTGCCGATCGCGCACAACGCGGGCCGCGTGTGGCCGCGCAACTCGTTCACGAAATTCCCGGGCACCGTCACGCTGTCGATCGGCAAGCCGATCGATGTCACTGGCCTCACGCCCGACGTATTGAACTCGCGCGTCGAAGCGTGGATCGAAGCGGAAATGCGCCGCATCGATCCGGACGCGTACAGCGCGCCCGGCAGTACGGAAAAGCGCAATGCCGCGCGTGTCTGATTCACGCGGGTTGCATCCGTTGTTGCGTACGACAAGACGAAGCGAACTGATGAAGAAGCGCCCGCGGCCACGACCCGCTGTCGTGGCCCTCGACCATCGCCAGCTGGATCTGCCGCTCTTCGACGGGCCGGCCGCCGCACCGTCGTCACCTGCCACGCCCGCCACGCCGCCGGCGCCACCGGATGCGGCCCCGGGCGCCCCTGCCGCTCCCGATCATCCCGCGCGCGACCGCTCGCGCGTGCGCACGTTCGCGCTCGACAGCCGCGTGCTCGAATACCGGCTGAAGCGCTCCGCGCGCCGCACGATCGGCTTCACGATCGACGGCAGCGGGCTCACGATCACCGCGCCGCGCTGGGTCACGCTCGCCGACATCGAAGCGGCAATCGCGGAAAAGCAGCGCTGGATCTTCGCGAAGCTCGCGGAATGGAAGACGCGCACCGAGCAGCGCGCGCTGCCGCAGATCGACTGGCGCGATGGCGCGCAGCTCCCGTATCTGGGCAAGCCGATGACGGTCGCGCTCGGCGCGGGCGCCGTCGCGTTCGACGGCGATGCGAGGAAGCTCGCGCTGCCGTTGCCTGCGCAGGCCGATGCGCAGCAGATCAAGGACCGCGTGCAGGGCTGGCTGCAGGGCGAGGCGAAGCGGATCTTCGGCGAGCGGCTCGCGTTCTACGCGGACAAGCTCGGCGTTGCGTATTCGATGTACGCGCTGTCGTCAGCCGCGACGCGCTGGGGCAGCTGCTCGAGCGACGGCAAGATCCGCCTGAACTGGCGGCTGATCCATTTCCCGATGTCGATCATCGACTATGTCGTCGCGCACGAGCTGTCGCATCTGCGCGAGATGAACCACAGCCCGCGCTTCTGGCAGACGGTCGAATCGATCTTCCCCGAATTCCGCGAAGCGCGGCACACGCTCAAGCATCATCCGCCCGAGCTGCTGCCGTCGCTGTAAACGCGAACGGGCGGCGCGGGATTCCCCGCGCCGCCCGTTTTGCATCTCGACGCACATCGCGCGCGCCGCAGCTCGCCGATTCGTCGCTCAGTGCGCTTTTTTCTGGATGAACTCGATCTTGTAGCCGTCCGGATCCTCGACGAACGCGATCACGGTCGTGCCGTGCTTCATCGGGCCCGCTTCCCGCGTGACCTTGCCGCCTTGCGCCTTGATCTGCTCGCAGGCCTTGTACGCATCGTCGACTTCCAGCGCCAGATGGCCGAAACCCGTGCCGAGGTCGTAGGACGGCGTATCCCAGTTGTGGGTCAGCTCGATCACCGTGTTATTGCTTTCGTCGCCGTAGCCGACGAACGCGAGCGTGAACTTGCCTTCCGGATAATCCTGGCGACGCAGCACCTTCATGCCGAGCAATTCGGTATAGAACCTGATCGAGCGGTCGAGATCGCCGACTCGCAGCATCGTATGCAGCAAACGCATTTCCTGTACTCCTTGGGGACTTGCCAGAACGGCAGACTGTACCAGAGTCGCAGGGATCCCGTCGGGGACGCCCGGTTAGGGACGCCCGGTTAGGGACGCCCGGTCAGGGACGCCCGGTTAGGGTTGCCCGCTTAGGGGTGCCCGGCCAGGAGCGCCCGACGCGCGCCTGGCCGGGCAGCGACAGCGCACGCGATCGCGATCGGGTAACATCGACGCCTCTGCGCACCACGTCGGTGCAGCGCCGCGCACGTGCGTTCCGTGCGGCGTGCCGCGTGCGTGCGTCACGCCCCCGTCCCGAGCCAGACTGCCGTGCGAAACCACCGATTCGAGCGCACCGAACGCGCCAGCTTCCCGACACCGCGTCAGAGAATCCGCCGTGGCGAGGTGCGCCGATGAGCACGCTCGCCGCCGCGCCCGTGCGCCGCGCGCTCGACGCGCGCGCGATCGGCCTGATGCTGCTGCTGTGCGCGATCTGGGGCTTCCAGCAGGTCGCGATCAAAAGCACGAATGCCGCGATCCCGCCGATGTTCCAGGCCGGCCTGCGCTCGCTGATCGCCGCGCTGCTGCTGTGGGGCTGGGCCCGCGCGCGCGGCACGCCGCTGTTCCGCGCGGACGGCACGTTCGGCGCCGGACTCGCGGCCGGCGCGCTGTTCGCCGGCGAATTCATCTGCGTGTTCTTCGGCCTGACGCTGACGAGCGCGTCGCACATGGCGATCTTCCTGTACACGGCGCCCTGCTTCACCGCGCTCGGCCTGCACCTGTTCACGCCCGGCGAACGCCTGCGGCGCGGCCAGTGGCTCGGCGTCGGGCTCGCGTTCGCCGGCATCGCGATCGCGTTCGCCGACGGCTTCCTGAAGCCGCCAGCCCCCGGCACGTCGGTGCTCGCGGGGATCGCCGGCGATGCGCTCGGCATCCTCGGCGGCGCGATGTGGGCGGCCACGACCGTCGTCGTGCGCTCGACGCGTCTTGCGCTTGCGAGCGCGAGCAAGACGCTGTTCTACCAGCTCGCGGTATCGGCCGTCATGCTGCTCGCGCTCGCCGTGCTGCTCGGCCAGGTGTCGGTCGCGCGCGTCACGCCGATTGCGGTCGCGAGCCTCGCGTACCAGTCGGTGATCGTCGCGTTCGTCAGCTACCTGTCGTGGTTCTGGCTGCTGACCCGCTATATCGCGTCGCGGCTGTCGGTGTTCACGTTCCTGTCGCCGCTGTTCGGCGTCGCGTTCGGCGTGCTGCTGCTCGGCGAATCGGTCGGCTGGCGCTTCATGTCGGCCGCGGCGCTCGTGCTGGCCGGCATCGGGCTCGTCAACGCGCCCGCGCGCAAGCGGGGCTGATCGGCCGCGACATTGCCGCTCACCGGATATCCACGCGCGCGCCCGGGCGGCACCGCGCGCCGCTCGACGTCGCGGCCATGCGCAGTGTCGGCGCGCGAACCGCCCGTCACCGCGCGGATCGGTCGTCGCGCGGCCGCAAAAACGAACGAGGCCGCCCATAAGAGCGGCCTCGGCGAACTGCGATCTCGCTGGCGTCAGCGACTCAAACCCGGCGCACGCGACGACGCGTTATCCGGCGCGGCGAGCCGCCGAAAGCGCCTGCGCGACGCCGACATAATCGGCCACGCTCACGTCTTCCGCACGGCGCGCGAGATCGAAGCCGAGCGCGTCGAAATCGATCGTGTCGCGATATTCGCCGAGCGTATTGCGCAACATCTTGCGGCGCTGCGAGAACGCGGCCGTGACGATCTCGCCGAGCAGCACGGGATCGACGTCCGGCAGTTCGTGCGGCTCGTACGGAATCATCCGCACGATCGCCGAATCGACCTTCGGCGGCGGCTGAAACGACTCCGGCGGCACGTCGATCAGCTTGTCCATCACGTAGCGGTACTGCAGCATCACCGACAGCCGCGAGAACGCCTTCGTGCCCGGCTCGGCGACCATCCGCTCGACGACTTCGTTCTGCAGCATGAAATGCTGGTCGACGACCACGTCGGCGAACGTCATCAGGTGAAACAGCAGCGGACTCGAAATGTTGTACGGCAGGTTGCCGACGATCCGCAGCGACGGCTTGTCGCCAGGCGCCGCGAGCGAGCGGAAATCGAAGGCGAGCGCGTCGCCCGCATGAAGTTCGAGCAGTGGACCGAAGCGCTTCTGCAGCCGGCCGATCAGGTCACGGTCGAGCTCGACCGCATGGAGCGGCGACTCGGGCGTCGCGATGCGCGCGATCAGCGGCTCGGTCAGCGCGCCGAGGCCCGGCCCGATCTCGACCATCCGCTGGCCGTGCGCCGGTCCGATCGCCGTGACGATCGAGTCGATCACGCCGTGATCGACGAGGAAGTTCTGCCCGAAGCGCTTGCGCGCGAAATGGCCCTGGTGCTGTCTGCTGTTCGACATCGACTGAAAAAAAACGAAAAACGCGATGAATGGAATCGGGTCGGCCCTCGCAGGCCTGGCCACGTCAGGCCGGACCACATCGGGTCGGCGGGCCGTGTCAGGCCGGGCCGCGACTGGCCGCGTGGCGATGGCGCGCCATTGTCACGGCCGTATCGAGCGCGGCGACCATGCTGCCCGGATCGGCGCGGCCCGTGCCGGCGAGGTCGAGCGCGGTGCCATGATCGACCGACGTGCGGATGATCGGCAGGCCGAGCGTGACGTTGATGCCCTCGCCGAACGTCGCGTACTTGAGCACCGGCAGGCCCTGGTCGTGGAACATCGCGAGCACGCAGTCCGCATCGGCCAGGTAGCGCGGCTGGAACAGCGTGTCGGCCGGATACGGGCCGCGCGCGTCGATGCGCTGCGCGTTTGCGTGCACGAGCGCGGGCGCGATCACGTCGATTTCCTCGCGGCCGAGATAGCCGTTCTCGCCGGCGTGCGGGTTGAGGCCCGTCACGAGGATGCGCGGCGCGGCGAGCCCGAAGTCGCGCCGCAGGTCGTGATCGATGATCGCGAGTGTCTCGAGCAGCCCGTCGACGGTCAGCGCGGCCGACACGTCCTTCAGCGGCAGGTGCGTGGTCGCGAGCGCGACGCGCAGCGGCTTGTCGCCGGTGCCGGCCAGCATCATCACAACGCGCGGCGTGCCGGTGCGCTCCGCCAGATATTCGGTGTGGCCGGTAAACGGAACGCCGGCGTCGTTGATCGTGCTCTTCTGCAGCGGCGCGGTGACGATCGCGTCGTACTCGCCCGCGAGCGCGCCGTCGATCGCCGCGTCGAGCAGCCCGAGCACGTAGCGGCCGTTCGCCGCGTTCAGCTCGCCCGCGCGCGCGGGCACAGCGAGCGGCCGGTCCGCGACGGCGACCTGCCCGGCCGCGGCGAGCGTCGCCCAGTCGGCGCCGACTGCCGCCGCGCGCTCGGCAAGCAGCTGCGCGTCGCCGAGCACCGTGAAGCGCGCGTCGGGCCAGCGCCGGCCGGCATCGCGCAGCGCCTGCACGGTCAGCTCCGGGCCGACGCCCGCAGGCTCGCCGGTCGTGATCGCGATATGCAGCGCGGGCGTCGTCATCGTCGGCTCGCTCAGTTCGGCTGGCTCATGCCGCCGATCTTGTACTGCACGTACGACGAATCGCGCAGCTCGCGCAGCCAGTCCGCGTACGCCTGCTCGGCCTTGCGCTGGCCGATCGCCTGACGCGCGATGTCCATCTGCTGCTGCACCGAGCCTTCCGCCTCGCGGCGGTCCAGCACCTGGATCAGGTGGTAGCCGTACTCGGTACGCACCGGGTTGCTGACCTGACCGTCCTGCAGGTTGTTCATCGCACGCTCGAATTCGGGCACGGTCTCGCCCGGGCTGATCCAGCCGAGATCGCCGCCCTGCGACGCGGAACCGTCCTGCGAATAGGTGCGGGCGAACTTCGCGAAGTCGCCGCCGGCCTCGACCTGCTTGCGGATGTCGACGAGCTGCTGGCGCGCCTGCCCTTCGGACTTGCCCTCGCCGACGCGCAGCAGGATGTGGCGCACGTGGGTCTGCACGATCTTCGGCGCGGCGGCCGACGTGCCCTGGCTCTGGCGGCGGTCGACGAGGCGCACGATCTCGAAGCCGTCCGGCACGCGGATCACCGTCGGGTTGACCTCACCCGGACGCAGCTTCGACGCGACGCCGACAACTTCGGACGGCAGCGAGCCCGGCGACTTGAAGCCGAGGTCGCCGCCCTTCTTCGCGTCGCTCGCCTCGGAATTGTTCTTCGCGAGCCGCTCGAAATCCGCGCCCGACTGCGCCTGCTTCAGCAGCGCGTCAGCCTTCGCCTGCGCGGCCTCGATATCCTGCTGCGGCGCATTCGTCGGCGCCTTGATGAAGATGTGCTGGAAGCGCAGGTCCTGCTGCTGCGACGCGTTCGGCCCGCGCTGGCTCGCGATGTAGTTCGCGACTTCGGCGTCCGACACGGTGATCTTGCTGTCGACCTCGCGCTCGCGCAGCTTCGACAGCGTCAGCTCGGTGCGTGCGTCGCTCGTGAAGATGCTCCAGGGCACGCCTTGCGCCTCGAGCCGCGCGCGGTACTGGTCGAGCGTCATGCCGTTCGCCTGCGCGAGCCGTTGCAGCGTCGTCTGCACGGCTGCGTCGTCGACGCGAATCCCGTCGTCCTTGGCCTTCTGCACCTGGATGCGCTCGAGCACCATCTGGTTCAGCACCTGCGCGCGCAGCTGGTCGACCGGCGGCACCGGCGCGTTCTGCTGCTGCAGCCGGCGCGCGATCAGGCCGGCACGCTGGTCGAGCTCGCGGCCCGTGATCACGTCGTTGTTGACGACCGCGACGACTTCGTCGGCGAGCTGCGCGCCTTGCGCACCAAGCGCCTGCGCCGCAACCGGCGCGGCGGCGAGCAGCGCGGCGGACGCGGCGAGGCTGGATACGACTGCCGCGAAGCGAAGGGTTTTCTTCATTGCCACTGATACTCCATTGAAATCGGGCTGATCCGGTGCGGGCGCCTGTTCTGCCGCTCGCGGGCGCGCCGGCGTTACTCGTAGTTGCTGAAGCGGGACAACGGCGGTGGTGCAGGCGGCAGCGGCGTGTAGCCGGCCACCCCCGCGCGGAATGCGGAGACGAGGCCGTTGTCGACGCTCGACAGCCCCTTCAGCGTGAGCTGCGCCATGAACCGGGTCGCGGAATTCTGCTGTCCCGACGTATTCACGCCGTTCGCGTACCGCTGGATCCCGACCCCGAGCGCCCAGCAATCCGCGTCGTATTGTAAGCCGAGCAGGCCGTCGACCACCCGGTCGCCGGCGATGTCGTAGTTGAAGCGGCCGATCGCATACAGGCGGCGGGTCAGCGGCCACTGCGCGGAGATCAGGAACTGGTTGATCGGCTGGCCGTCGAGCGTCGTATTCGCGCGCGTGTAGCGGTAGCCGACGTTGATCACCTTGCGCACGTCGGGGCTGTAGCCGAAGCCGATGCTCGATTTCACGAGCTGGTTGTTGTTCTGGTTGTACTGGAACGCGGTCTCCGACTGGAAACCGGCGCCCAGCTTGAGCGCGGCGCCCGCGATCAGGTCCGAGTGGCGTGCCAGCGACGCAGCCTGCGCGGTGTTCAGCGTCACGCGCTGGTCGGCGAAGTAGTACTGCTGCGCGATCACGAAGCGCGCGCGCTCGTCGCCCGTGCGCGGATCGATGAAGCGCGACGTCAGGCCGGCCGTGATCCGGTTCGCATCGGCGATCCGGTCGTTACCGACGAACGTGTTCGGCTGGTAGATCTCCGCGAGCCCGAAGTCCGATTCCGCGGTGTCGAACAGCGGTGCGCTCGACTGGTTGCGGTACGGCGTATACACGTAGTACAGGCGCGGCTCGAGCGTCTGGATGAAGTCCTGGCCGAACAGGTGCACCGAGCGGTCGAAGATCAGGCCCGAGTCGAAGCTCACGGTCGGGATCGACTCGGAGAAGCGCTTCGGATTGTTCGACGTGCTCGACGACAGGTGGTTCAGGTCGTACGACGCGAAGTGGTACTGGACCTTCGGCACCACGAAGTAGCCGGGGCCGTACACGCCGTACGCGATGTACGGGTTGAACACGATCCGGTCGCCTTCCGTCGCATCGGCCGCCGTGATGCGAAAGCGCGAGTAGTCGGCTTCCGCGCCGAAGTCGAAGCCGCCGACGTTGTACTTCGCGTACTTCACGTTCAACTGCGGCTCGCGGCCGTATGGCGCGATCGACGGCGGCAACGTCTGCCAGTGCTGGTAGCGCGCCAGCACCGACCAGGGGCCGTTGTAGTACGTCAGGCCCGCCTCTTGCTGGTACAGCGTCTGCGTGCCGTTGACGAACTGGTTCATCGTGCCAAGGTCTTCCGGATACGTGTTGTCCGAGACCTTGTTGTAGTACACGTAGCCGGCGAAGCCGCTGCCGAAGTTCTGCTGGTGCTGCCAGTAGATCGCGTAGCGGTCGCGTTTCGCGAGCGAGTCGTTCGGCAGGTAATTGGCGGTAAACGTGCCCGAATACGTCGGCGACAGATAGCGGAACGTCGCCTCGGTCTGTACCCCGCGCTTCGAAATGATGCGCGGCGTGATCGTCAGGTCGCGATTCGGCGCGATGTTGAAGTAGTACGGCAGCGACAGCTCGAACCCGTTGTTCGAGTTCATCGAGAACGTCGGCGGCAACAGGCCGCTGCGCCGTTCGCCCGACAGCGGGAACGTGAGCCACGGGCTCGCGAAGATCGGCACGCCCTGGAAGAACAGCACGCCGTTGCGGGCCGTGCCTTCGTCCGCGCCGGTGTCGAAATCGAAGCGGCTGCCCTTGATGTACCACGCGGGGTTCGTCGCGCACTGGCACGCGGTATAGGTGCCGTTGACGAACACCGAGCGCTCGCTGTCGAGCAGGTCGGCGCGTTCCGCGCTGCCCGAGCCGCCCGTCATGTTGAAGTGGTACTTCGGCGCCGTCATGAAGCCCTGGTTCGCCTCGACCTTCAGGTGCGCCTCGGGGCCCGCGAACGACGTGCCGCCGTTGATCACCCTGACCTGGCCGTACGCGTCGGCCAGATCCGTATCCTGATCGTAGTGGATCGCGTCGGCCTTCACGACCGCGTCGCCGCGGCGGATCTCGGCCGAGCCCTTCGCGGCCAGGTCCTGCTCGGCCGTCCCGCTCGTGTGGTCGGCGATCACGAAGGTGGCCGGCTTCGAGCCGTCCTTCAGCGGACGCTCCTCGAGCTGGGGCGCGAGACGCAGATCCCACGGCGAGTCGAGCGGCTGCGGCTGCGCGGCCGCGCCCGTCAGCTGCGCGTGCGACACGGCCGGCACGAGGCCGGGCACGGCCAGGAGCGCGAGCGCGAGCCGCCGTTTGCGCGGCGCTCCGTCACCGGGGAAAACATTCGGGAATAGCGGTTTGGGCGGCATCTATCGTTTGGCGAATCGCCCCTCGTCAGCCCGTGCCTTCGCGCATCGCGGCTCGCGCAATCGGACCGTGACTGCGGCGGAGCGCAAACCAGGGGAAGCGATCGGGCGAACGGCGCGGCAGGCAGCGGGCCTGCGCGGCGGAAGCTGACGCGGGGCGCGTCAAAAAAGTCGTGGGGTATTATATGGCAAGACGTTCTCCCCTCTCCCGAGTTTCATGACGCCCCCATCTGCCGCTTCTCATTCCGACGCACATCCTGACGCTCGCCCCGACGCCCGCCTCGATGCGCTCACCGCGTGGCTGCGCCCGCTCGCCGGGCGCTTTGCCCTCGATCTCGCCACCCTCGCGCCCGCGTCCGCGGACGCCAGCTTCCGCCGCTATTTCCGCGTCGCGTCCGCGTCGCAGCCCGGCGGCTCGCTGATCGCCGTCGACGCGCCGCCGCCCGAGAAGTGCCGGGAATTCGTCCAGGTCGCCCGACTGCTCGCCGACGCGGCCGTCCACGTGCCGCAGGTGCTGGCACACGATTTCGACGCGGGGTTCATGCTCGTGACGGATCTCGGCCGGACGTCGTACATCTCGGTGCTCGACCCGGCCGACCCGCTCGCCGCGCGGCCGCTGATGCGCGACGCGCTCGATGCGCTGATCCGCTTCCAGCTGGCGTCGGCGCCCGGCGTGCTGCCGTCGTTCGACGAGGCCTTCCTGCGCCGCGAGATGGAGCTGATGCCCGAGTGGTACATCGGCCGGCACCTCGGCAGGACGGTCACGGACGCGATGCGCGGCACGCTCGAGCGCACCTTCGCGCTGCTGATCGCGAGCGCCCGCGCGCAGCCGCAGTGCTTCATGCTGCGCGATTTCATGCCGCGCAACCTGATGGTCTGCGAGCCGAACCCCGGCGTGCTCGACTTCCAGGACGCGGTCGAAGGGCCGCTGACCTACGACGTCGTGTCGCTGCTGCGCGACGCGTTCATCAGCTGGGACGAGGAATTCGAGCTCGACTGCTTTGTGTACTACTGGGAAAAGGCGAAGAAGGCCGGCCTGCCCGTCGATCCCGATTTCGGCGAGTTCTACCGCCAGCTCGAATGGATGGGCCTGCAGCGCCACATCAAGATCCTCGGCCTGTTCGCGCGGATCAACTACCGCGACGGCAAGCCGCATTACGTCGCGGACTTGCCGCGCTTCCTGGCCTACGCGCGCAAGGTCGCGCTGCGCTACCGGCCGCTCGTGCCGTTCGCGAAGCTGCTCGACGAACTCGAAGACAAGACGGCCGACGTCGGGTACACGTTCTGAACATGACCAACACCTTGACCACGGCGATGATCTTCGCCGCCGGGCGCGGCGAACGGATGCGCCCGCTCACCGACACGACGCCGAAGCCGCTGCTCGAAGCCGGCGGCAAGCCGCTGATCGTCTGGCAGATCGAACAGCTCGCGCAGGCGGGCATCGAGACGATCGTGATCAACCATGCGTGGCTCGGCGAAGCGATCGAGGCCGCGCTCGGCGACGGTTCGCGCTGGGGCGTGCGGCTCGCATACTCGGCCGAGGGCGACGCGCTCGAAACGGCGGGCGGCATCGCGCACGCACTGCCGCTGCTCGAGCGCGACGGCCGGCCGGCCGTGTTTGTCGCGATCGCGGGCGACCTGTTCTGCGAATTCGACTATCGCTCGCTTGCCGCGCGCGCCGCACGAATGGCCGCGCTCGACACCCCCGCGATGCATCTCGTGATGGTGCCGAACCCGCCGTTCCATCCGGCGGGCGATTTCGTGCTCCGCGACGACGGCCGGCTGTCGCTGGACGGCGCCGCGCGCGTCACGTTCGGCAGCATCGGCCTGTACGACACGCGGATGTTCCGCGACCTCGCGCCCGGCACGCGCCGCGCGCTGACGCCGTACTTCCGCGCGACGATCGAGGCCGGCCGCGCGACGGGCGAACTGTACGAAGGGATCTGGGAAAACGTCGGCACGCCCGCGCAGCTCGGCGAGCTCGACGCACGCCTGCGCGCGATGCGCTGACAGCGGGAACGGCTGGAGGCTGGCCGCTGCCGCTCAAACCTGCTCGGCCTCCTCGCCCCCCGCCGCCGCGCGCTGCTGCTGCAGCGCCCACATCTGCGCATACAGCCCGTCCGCGCGCACGAGTTCGTCGTGCGTGCCGCGCTCGACGATCCGGCCGTGATCCATCACGAGGATCTGCTGCGCATGCACGACCGTCGACAGCCGGTGCGCGATCACGAGCGTCGTGCGATGCCGCGCGATCTGCTCGAGCTCGTGCTGGATCGCGCGCTCCGAGCGCGAATCGAGCGCCGACGTCGCCTCGTCGAACAGCAGGATCGGCGGATTCTTCAGCAGCGTGCGCGCGATCGCGACGCGCTGCTTCTCGCCGCCCGACAGCTTGAGGCCGCGCTCGCCGACCGGCGTGTCGTAACCCTTCGGCAGGCTTTCGATGAAATCGTGGATGTGCGCGGCGCGCGCGGCCGCGATCACCTCGTCGCGGGTCGCGGTCGGCCGCCCGTACGCGATGTTGTAGTAGATCGAATCGTTGAACAGCACGGTGTCCTGCGGCACGATGCCGATCGATGCGCGGAGTGAATCCTGCGTGACGTCGCGGATATCCTGCCCGTCGATGCGGATCGCGCCGCCCGCCTGCCGGTCGAGATCGTAGAAGCGGAACAGCAGGCGCGACAGCGTCGACTTGCCCGAGCCGCTGTGGCCGACCACCGCGGTCGTCGTGCCGGCGGCGATCGTGAACGTGACGTCGTGCAGGATCGACCGCGACGCTTCGTACGCGAAGTTCACCTGCTCGAAGCGCACCTGCGCGCCGGCGACGGCGAGCGGCCGCGCATCGGCCGCATCCGCGACCTCCTTCGGCGCCGACAGCAGCCCGAACATCCGGTCCATGTCGGTGAGGCTCTGCTTCAGTTCGCGGTACACGACGCCGAGGAAGTTCAGCGGAATGTAGAGCTGCAGCATGAACGTGTTGATCAGCACGAGATCGCCGAGCGTCAGCTTGCCGGCGAGCACGCCCTGCGTCGCGCGCCACAGGATGAACACGAGCCCGGTGCCGATGATCACCTGCTGGCCGAAGTTGAGTACCGACAGCGAGTTCTGCGAACGGATCGCGGCCTTGCGGTAGCGCTTCAGGTTCTCGTCGTAACGCTGCGCCTCCCACTCCTCGTTGCCGAAGTATTTGACCGTCTCGTAGTTGATCAGCGAATCGATCGCACGGGAATTCGCGCGCGAATCGAGCTCGTTCATCGTGCGGCGGAAATGCGTGCGCCAGTTGGTGACCTTCACGGTGAACACGATGTACGTGATCAGCGCGGCGAACGTCACGTACGCGTAATACGCTTCGTACTTGACGACGAAGAAGCCGAGCACGAGGCCGACCTCGACGAGCGTCGGCAGGATGCTGTACAGCGAATACGAGATGAGCTGCTGGATTCCGCGCGTGCCGCGCTCGATGTCGCGCGACATGCCGCCCGTCTGCCGCTCGAGATGGAACCGCAGCGACAACCCGTGCAAGTGCCGGAACACCTGCAGCGCGAGCCGGCGCACCGCGCTCTCGGTCACTTTCGAGAACAGGATCTCGCGCAGCTCCGTGAACATCGACGTCGACAGCCGCACGAGCGCGTATGCGACGACGAGCAGCCCGACGCCGCCCGCGAGCACGATCCCGGCCGACTGCTCGGCGCGGCCGATCGCGGTCAGTTGCTGGACGGCGGCGAGATGGTCGACGATCCGCTTCATCACGACCGGCACACCGAGGTTCGCGACCTTCGCGCCGATCAGGCACGCGAGCGCGAGCGCCACACGCCATTTGTAGGTCGCCAGGTACGGCAGCAGCGAGCGGATGGTCTGCCAGTCGTTGCGGGGCCCGGTTTGAAGCGGCGCGGGCTCGCCGGAAGCGGGAAATCGGCGCATGGGGGACAGGTCGGTGGCAGTGCGGGCCGGGCGCGTCGTCGGTCGGCACGCCCGCTTTCTCGTACAATTCGCGAACGTTGTATTGTCGCAGAAGCCGGTTCGCGCCGCTGTCCGTGGCCTCGCCGGCCGCCCCGCGCGGACTGGTGCGTTTATTACAGGATGAAAGCTTCCACCATGACCGACACCCCGCTCGCCCTTCCGCAAAAACAACCCGCGCTGCGCGTCGTGCCGCAGCCGTCCGACGCCAACGTGCACGGCGACGTGTTCGGCGGCTGGATCATGTCCCAGGTCGACATCGCCGGCTCGATTCCGGCGAGCCTGCGCGCGAACGGCCGGGTCGCGACCGTCGCGGTCAATTCGTTCCTGTTCAAGCAGCCGGTGTTCGTCGGCGACCTGCTGAGCTTCTACGCGACCGTCACCCGCACCGGCAACACGTCGGTCACGGTTGACGTCGAGGTCTATGCGCAGCGCATGCGGATGTTGGGCGAGATCGTGAAGGTGACCGAAGCGACGCTCACCTACGTCGCAACCGGCCCGGACCGCAAGCCGCGGCCGCTGCCGCCGCTCGAGTGACGTTACAGCCGGCCTGACGCGGCCTGCACGCGCGCGGCCATCAGGCCGGCGTCGGGTGGCCGCCAGCATCGCGCCGCCGGCCGCCTCGCGCGGGTGCCGCGTCAGTGCGTGGTCGTCAGCCCGAACTCCCGCATCGCCGGCACGAAATCGTGGTTCAGCTTCGGCTTGCGGGACAATTTCACCAGCACGTAGCGCTGGAACGGCGCGAGCCGTTGCCATTGCACGACGTCGGGCGCGGGCAGGCCCGCCAGCGCGCACTGCTGCACCAGCGCGTCCGGCACTCGCTCGATGCTGCGCCAGGTCGGCTGCTCGTCCGGCTGGAACCAGGTCGGTTCGAGATCGGCATGCGTGCGCAGCATCTCGAACAGCGCGTGGTCGAAATTGGGCTCGATCGCGGTGTCCTCGTCGGCCGGAAAGCGCGCGAGCAGCTTGCGATCCTCGAGCGGCAGCAATTGCCATTGCTCGAGCGAGATCCGCAAGCCGAAGCGGTCGAGATTGAAGCGCACGATCATCGGGATGTACGTGAAATTCTCCGATGAATCGCGTTCGAAATTGAAGAGCAACGGTGCGTCGCTGAGTCCCATGGTCGTTACCTTGGCGAATGCCGGCGCGGCCGGCCTGCCTGAGGTATTTTAGAACCTCTGCGCGTGTGCGGCGGCGCGTTTCGTCGCCCGCCCCCCGCGCGCGTCAACCGAACGGGAGTCCTTGCGTGAATCCGACCGACTCAGACGACCTGCGCGCCGAACCGCGCGGCGCGATCGACCTGGCCGTGCGCCGCACGCGCGGCGGTGCCGTCGAGACGGCCATCGACCATGTCGGCCAGGAATGGCCGGTCGCGCTCGTCTTCAACGGCATCTCGCACGCGGTGATGATGTGCACGCCGCGCGACCTCGAAGCGTTCGCGGTCGGCTTTGCGATTTCGGAAGGGATCGTCGCGCGCGGCAGCGACATCAAGGACATCGACGTGATCCTGCATGCCGACGCGCCGCTGCCGCATGCCGAAGTCCATCTGGAAGTCGTGCAGCAGGCGTTCGCCGCGCTGAAGGACAAGCGCCGCGCACTCGCCGGGCGCACCGGCTGCGGCGTGTGCGGGATCGAGAGCATCGACCTGCTCGACCTGGCGCCGGAGCGCGTGCCCGACACCGGGTTTCTCGCGCGGCTCGCGCCCGACGCGCTCGCGCGCGCCGCCGGCGAGCTGCCGGCCCACCAGGCGCTGACGAAGCTGACCGGCGGCCTGCACGCGGCCGCGTGGTGCGATGCAACAGGTGCGATCCGGATGGCGTTCGAGGACGTCGGCCGCCACAACGCGCTCGACAAGCTGATCGGCTCGCTCGTGCTCGCGCGCGCCGACACGACCGACGGCTTCGTGTTCCTGTCGAGCCGCGCGAGCTACGAGCTGGTGCGCAAGGCCGCGCGCGTCGGCATTCCGATGGTCGCGACGATCTCCGCGCCGTCGTCGCTCGCGATCGCGATCGCGCAGCAGGCCGGCCTGCGGCTCGTCAGCTTCTGCCGCGCAACCGGCTACGTCGATTACGACACTGCGTGAGGACGCGCGGCGGCGGGCGCGCTCGCCGGCTCCGGCACGGCAGCCGGCGCGGCTTCCTTCGTCGCGGCCGGCGGCAGCGGCTCGTTCGCCGGCTCGCTCGTCAGATTGCCGAGATAATCGGTCCAGAGCTTGCGGTCGGTGTCGTAAAGCTTGCAGCGGCGCGCCGTGTCGAAATACCAGCGCCAGCTGAAGCGCTGCACGACGATGCGCCCGGGCAGCATGTCCTCCAGCTTCGCCTGCGCGGGCTTGAGGTGGTAAAGCGGCACGCTCATGTCGACGTGGTGGGCCGTGTGCTCCATGATGTGGTGCAGCAGGCCGCCGATACCGAACGGGAACGTCAGGTGCAGCGTCGTCGACACGAACGGCGCGGCGTTCGACCATTCGGCCCGGTTCGCATGCCACGCGATGCGCGGATCGGTATGGTGGACGTACACGACGAACCCGATCATCGAGCACCAGAACAGGAACGGCACGAGCACGCCGGTCGCGAGCAGCAGCGCGACGGACTGCTGCGTCGCGATCGCCGCCCAGACGACCGCAGCGATCCACACCAGCGCAAAGCCGGTCACCAGCAGGCCATCGCGCCGGAACACGGGCCGCGACGCGCCGATGTAGCGCCTGGTCGGGAAATACATCCGCAGCCACCAGATTTCGACGAGATAGTAGAGCCCCGGCGCCCAGCCGCTTCGGTAGATGCGATCGAGCAGCCGTCGCGTCGGCGACAGCGCCGCGTATTCCGCCGGCGTATGCGGCGCCCACACGAAGTCGAAGCCCTTCAGGTTCGTGTAGCCGTGGTGCACGACGTTGTGCCCGACTTCCCACAGGCTGTACGGCGTCAGCGACGGCAGGAACGCGATGCGGCCGAGCCAGCGGTTCAGCCGGCGGTCGGGCGTCAGGCTCTGGTGGCACGCGTCGTGCCCGATGATGAAGAGCCGCCCCGTGATGAAGCCGGCCGCCATCCCGCAGACGATCTTGCCGACGATCGACGGGATCAGCAGCGCGCCCGCGAACGCCGCGAGCAGCAGCAAGTAGTCGAGCACGAGCAGCAGGATCGGGCGCACGATCTCGCGCGCGGCGAACGGCACGAGCCACGAGCGGATGACCTTGCGATGCGGCATCGGCTCGTCGGTGCGAACGGGTGTCTGGGAATCTTGATTGACCATGATGCAGAAAGGCGCGCGAACCGCGCGCCCGAAAGTAAACCAGCCGTGCAACGGACACGGCACGAATGCGTGAACTGAATGCCCGTTACCGCGACATCATGTTCATGCTGACGTTGTGCATCACCCACAGCGTCCCGAAGATCAGGATCAGCGCGGTGAGCACCGTATAGCTGAACGCCATCACGTTCCAGCGCTGGCTCGACGACGTGTTCATATGCAGGAAGCACACGAGGTGCACGAGGATCTGCACGAACGCGAGCACCGCGAGCGCAATGATCGCCGCCTTCGGCGCGAGCACGCCGCCCATCACGAGGCCGAACGATGCGGCCGTCAGCAGCACCGACAGCACGAAGCCGACCATGTAGCCGCGCGCCGTGCCGTGCGCTTCGTCATGGTGAATGAGTTCCGAATGGGCCATTTAGATCACGCTCGCGAGATAGACGAAGGAGAACACGCAGATCCAGACGATGTCGAGGAAGTGCCAGAAGAGGCTCAGGCAGGTGAGGCGCCGGAAGTCGCGCTCCGTCATGCCGGGGCCGCGCGCGATCTGCACGGCGAGCACGACCATCCACAACAGGCCGACGGCCACGTGCAGCCCGTGCGTGCCGACCAGCGCGAAGAACGCCGACAGGAACGCGCTGCGGCCGGGCCCCGCGCCTTCCGCGATCAGGTGCGAGAACTCGCGCAGCTCCATCGCGAGAAACGCGACGCCCAGCACGAACGTCACCGCGAGCCACACGAACACCGCGCCACGCCGGCGGCGCTGCGCGCCGAGCATCGCGAAGCCGTACGTGATGCTCGAGA
This sequence comes from Burkholderia sp. Bp8963, assembly GCF_003854275.1. Classification (GTDB taxonomy): domain Bacteria; phylum Pseudomonadota; class Gammaproteobacteria; order Burkholderiales; family Burkholderiaceae; genus Burkholderia. Next base: position 67,997 of record NZ_QTQP01000004.1, on the reverse strand, counting down.
GCAGCAGCGCGGCCGTCTCGAGCGCGACGCCCGGGATGTCGAACAGGTCCTTCGCGGTCGGGCCGCCCGCAAACTGGTTGCCGAGCACCGCGAACGTCGCGAACAGCGATGCGAAGATCACGCAGTCGGTCATCAGGTACAGCCAGAAGCCGAATACCGAATGCGACGGCGGATGATGGTGCGCCGCCGGCTGGCGGGCGGCGCCCGTGAGAGTTTGATACGACATCAGTTCGCCTCCAGTTCGGCTTCCGGCGACGGCGCGCGCATCCGCACGCCCGCGCGTTGTTCCTCGATCTTGCGGACGGTATCCGCCGGGATGTAATAGCCTTCGTTGTCCTGCGCACTGTACAGCACCACCGTCGCGACGATGCCGACGAGCGACGCGATCGCGAGCCACCAGATGTGCCAGACGAGCGCGAAGCCGAGCAGCAGGCTGAACACGCCGACGAACAGGCCCGCGCTCGTATTCGACGGCATGTGGATGTCCTGGTATTTGACGTTCTTGCCGAGCCCGATGCCGAGGCCCTTCGCCTTGCGATACGCGAGCTCGTCGAGCTCATGCACGTCCGGGATCACCGCGAAGTTGTAGACGGCCGGCGGCGACGACGTCGCCCATTCGAGCGTGCGGCCGTTCCACGGATCGCCGGTCGCGTCGCGATACTGCGATTGCGCGCGGTTGCGCCAGCCGACCCACACCGATGCGACCTGGAACAGCACGCCGACCGCGATCAGCGCGACGCCGAACACGGCGGCGATCAGCCACGGCTGCCATGCCGGGTTGTCGTAGTGGTTCAGGCGGCGCGTCATGCCCATGAAGCCGAGCACGTAGAGCGGCATGAACGCCGCATAGAAACCGAGGAACCAGCACCAGAACGCGCGCTTGCCGAGCTTCTCGTCGAGCCTGAAGCCGAACACCTTCGGGAACCAGTAATGGATGCCCGCGAAATAGCCGAACACGACGCCGCCGATGATCGTGTTGTGGAAGTGCGCGATCAGGAACAGGCTGTTGTGCAGCACGAAGTCCGCGCCGGGAATCGCCAGCATCACGCCCGTCATGCCGCCGATCGTGAACGTGACCATGAAGCCGATCGTCCACAGCACGGGCGCCGTGAATTCGAGGCGCCCGCGGTACATCGTGAACAGCCAGTTGAATATCTTCACGCCGGTCGGGATCGCGATGATCATCGTCATGATCCCGAAGAACGCATTGACGTCGGCGCCCGAGCCCATCGTGAAGAAGTGATGCAGCCACACGAGGAACGCCAGCACCATGATCACGCACGATGCATACACCATCGTCTTGTAGCCGAACAGCGGCTTCTTCGCGAACGTCGCGATGACTTCCGAATAGATACCGAACGCGGGCAGCACGAGGATGTACACCTCCGGATGCCCCCACGCCCAGATCAGGTTCAGGTACAGCATCGCGTTGCCGCCCGCATCGTTCGTGAAGAAGTGCATGTCGAGGTAACGATCGAGGCCGAGCAGCGCGAGCGCGACCGTCAGGATCGGGAACGTCGCCATGATCAGCACGTTCGAGCACAGCGCGGTCCACGTGAACACGGGCATCTTCATCAGCGTCATGCCCGGCGCGCGCATCTTGATGATCGTCACGAAGAAGTTGATCGCGGTGATCAGCGTGCCGACGCCGGAAATCTGCAGCGCCCACAGGTAGTAGTCGACCCCGACGCCCGGGCTGTACTGCAGCTCCGACAGCGGCGGATACGCGAGCCAGCCCACCTGCGCGAACTCGCCGATCACGAGCGAGACGTTCATCAGGATCGCGGCCACGGCCGTCATCCAGAAGCTCAGCGAGTTCAGGAACGGGAACGCGACGTCGCGCGCGCCGATCTGCAGCGGCACGATCAGGTTGAAGAACGCGACCAGCAGCGCCATCGCCATGAAGAAGATCATGATCACGCCATGCGCGGTGAAGATCTGGTCGTAGTGATGCGGCGGCAGGTAGCCGGGGCCGTTGTACGCGAGCGCGAGCTGCACGCGCATCATCACCGCGTCCGCGAAGCCGCGCAGCAGCATCAGCACCGCGACGATCAGGTACATCACGCCGATCCGCTTGTGGTCGACCGACGTCAGCCATTCGCTCCACAGCCATTTCCACCGACGGGTGACCGTCAGCGCGGCGACGATGCCCAGCACGACGAGCCCCATGAAGGCGCTCGCCCCCATGATGATGGGCTGATCGAACGGGATCGCCGAAAGTGTCAGTTTGCCGAACATGCGTTACCCCTTCGTCGTACAGGCAGCGTCCTTCAGATCGAGGACGTGACCGTCGTTGTATTTCGCGATGATGTTGTGGAACAGCTTCGGATCGACCGTCGAGAAGTAACGCACGGGCGCCTTCTCGCTCGGCTGTGCGACCGTGCCGTACGCGGTCATGTCGAGCCGGTCGGACGACGCCTTCACCTTCCGCACCCACGCGTCGAACTGCTCGCGCGGCTCGGCGAGCGCGCGGAACTTCATGTCGGAGAAGCCGCGGCCGCTGTAGTTGGCGGACACGCCCGCGTAATCGCCCGCTTCGTCGGCGATCAGGTGCAGGCGCGTCTGCATGCCGGCCATCGCGTAGACCTGGCTGCCGAGCTGCGGGATGAAGAACGAGTTCATCACCGAATCCGACGTAATGCGGAAATTCACCGGCGTGCCCACGGGAATCGCGAGCTGGTTGACCGACGCGATGCCGAATTCCGGATAGATGAACAGCCACTTCCAGTCGAGCGCGACGACTTCGACGTCGATCGGCTTCACCGACGATTCGAGCGGCTTGTACGGGTCGAGCTCGTGCGTGGTCTTCCACGTGAGGATGCCGAGGAACAGGATGATCAGCGTCGGCACGGTCCAGATCACGACTTCGATCGCGGTCGAATGCGACCACTCCGGCGCATAGGTCGCGTTGCGGTTCGACGCGCGATAGCGCCACGCGAAGTACAGCGTGAGCAGGATCACCGGCACGACGACGATCAGCATCGCCCATGTCGACGTCGCAATCAGCGATTTCTCCGCGACGCCCACCGCCCCCTTGGGATCGAGCACGTGAAGTTCGCTGCATCCGGCCAGTCCCGCCAGTATCGCGATGGCGGGGGCCGCCCGCGCACCGCCGGTGATTCGTCTGATCATTGTTCGTTCGCCTGAATGTCGTTGAGAAGGACTTCCGGGCCGCGCACCGCCGTTGCGCGACGCGTGTCGACCGCGGCGACCTCCGCGCGAACTGTACGGAAAGTTGCTGCAGTGCACCTTGACGGCGAACAAACTTCGCCAAATTGAGCGAATACCGGTTCGAGCCGGTTCGAATGCGGGAGCTTGCGATTGCCGGCGGCAACTGCCGGCGGGGCAACGGATGCGGGAGAAAGTAAAACGACGCGCCGTCTCGGAGCGGGGCGTCCTCGAGCCGGCGCGTCAGGCGACACGCCGGTCGTGAATATCGAACGGAGACCGCGCGGTTGGCGGCCCGTGTGCGGATGCGCTGCGCGTCAGTCGAACTGACGGAAGTCCGGCTTGCGCTTCTCGAAGAACGCGGTCATCGCCTCGCGCGCTTCCGGCGCGCGCAGCATCGCGCCGAAATGCTGCGCCTCTTCGGCCATCCGCGCCGCGACCGGCACGCCGCCCGCATCCTTCAGCAGCGCCTTCGTCACGCGCAGCGACGACGCCGGCAGTGCGGCGAGCTTCGCGGCCTGCTTCGCCGCAAACGCGTCGAGCTCGGCAGCCGGCAGCACGCGGTTGACGATGCCGATCCGGTGCGCGTCGAGCGCATCGAACGCTTCGCCGAGCAGCAGCTTCTCCGCCGCGACCTGATGGCCCGCGAGACGCGGCAGCAGCAGGCTCGACCCGGCCTCCGGGCACAGCCCGAGCTGCACGAACGGCAGCGAGAACGTCGCGGTGTCGGCCACGTATACGAGATCGCAATGCAGCAGCATCGTCACGCCGACGCCGATCGCGATGCCCGGCACGGCGGCCACGACCGGCTTGGCGGCGCTGCTGATCCGCGCGAGAAACTGGAACACCGGCGCGCTCTCGTCCTTCGGCGGCGTCTTCAGGAAATCCTCGAGATCGTTGCCCGCGCTGAAATTGCCGTCGCTGCCGCGCAGCAGGATCGCGCGCACCGCCTTGTCTTCCTGCGCGTCGCCGAGCGCATCGGCCATCACCTGATACATCGCTGCCGTCAGCGCATTCTTTTTCGACGGCCGGGCAATCGTGATCGTCATCACGCCATCGGCGCGTTCTACCTGGATGTCAGTCACAAGCGTCTCCTATGCTGTTCTCGATCGGAATAAAAAAACGGTGCGCGAGCTCGTGGCCCGCGCACCGTCATCGCTACTGTCCCGCCCCGCTTACAGGCGTTCGATGATGCCCGCGGCGCCCATGCCGGTGCCGACGCACATCGTCACCATCCCGTACTTCAGGTTGCGGCGGCGCAGGCCGTGCACGACGGTCGCCGCGCGGATCGCGCCGGTCGCGCCGAGCGGATGGCCGAGCGCGATCGCGCCGCCCAGCGGGTTGACCTTCGACGGATCGAGGCCGAGGTCGCGCATCACCGCCAGCGACTGCGCGGCAAACGCCTCGTTCAGCTCGATCCAGTCGAGATCGTCCTGCTTCAGGCCGGCGGCCTTCAGCGCGGCCGGAATCGCTTCCTTCGGGCCGATGCCCATGATTTCCGGCGGCACGCCGCGCACCGCGAAGCTCACGAAGCGCGCGAGCGGCGTCAGGTTGAACTGCTTGAGCACCTTCTCCGACACGACGAGCAGCGCGCCCGCGCCGTCCGACGTCTGCGAGCTGTTGCCGGCCGTGACCGAGCCCTTGTTCGCGAACACCGTGCGCAGCTTCGCGAGGCCTTCGAGCGACGTGTCCGCGCGCGGGCCTTCGTCGAGCGCGATCTCGCGCGTCTTCACGTCGACTTCACCGGTTGCGAGGTTCGGGAAGCGTTCGGTGATCGTGTACGGTGCGATCTCGTCGTTGAATTCGCCGGCCTGCTGCGCGGCGATCGCCTTGCGGTGCGACTCGACCGAGAACGCGTCCTGGTCCTCGCGGCTCACCTTCCACTGTTCTGCGACACGCTCGGCGGTCAGGCCCATCCCGTACGCGATGCCGAAATCTTCGTTGCGATCGAAGATGTGCGGCGACATCGACGGCTTGTTGCCCATCATCGGCACCATGCTCATCGATTCGCAGCCGCCCGCGAGCAGCGCGTCCGATTCGCCGACGCGAATGCGGTCCGCGGCCATCGCGAGCGCAGTGATGCCCGATGCGCAGAAGCGGTTGACCGTCACGCCGCCGACCGTCTGCGGCAGGCCCGCGAGCAGCGCGCCCATCCGCGCGACGTTCAGGCCCTGCTCGGCTTCCGGAATCGCGCAGCCGATGATCGCGTCCTCGATCAGCTTCGTGTCGAATTCCGGCACCTGCGCGACGGCCGACTTGATCGCGTGAACCAGCAGCTCGTCCGGGCGCGTGTTCTTGAAGACACCGCGCGGGGCCTTGCCGATCGGCGTGCGGCTGGCGGCGACGATGTATGCGTCTTGCAATTGTTTGCTCATTTCAAGCTCCTTGTTCGCCCGCTCAGTTACGCACCGGCTTGCCGGTCTGCAACATGCCCATGATCCGTTCCTGCGTCTTTTGCGTGCCGAGCAGTTCGACGAATGCGCGGCGCTCGAGCGCGAGCAGCCATTCCTCGTCGACGAGGCTGCCCGCCTCGACGTCGCCGCCGCACACCGCTTCCGCGATGCGGCTCGCGATCAGGAAGTCGTGGTCGCTGATGAAGCGGCCGTCGCGCATGTTGACGAGCGATGCCTTGATCGTCGCGATCGCCGAGCGGCCTGCGACCGGCACGTCCTTCGCCTTCAGCGGCGCACGGTAGCCGGTGTCGGCGAGCGCGCGCGCTTCCTTCTTCGCGGTGTCGAGCAGCTCGAACACGTTGAACACGATCGTGTCGGACGGCTTCACGTAGCCCATCGCACGCGCATCGTGCGCGGACGCCGACACCTTCGCCATCGCCGCGTTCTCGAACGACTTCGTGACGAACTTCAGGATGTCGGTGGTCGCGTTGGCTGCCGTCGCCGCATCCGCCGCGCGCAGCGCCGCTTCCTTCAGGCCGCCGCCCGCCGGCACGAGGCCGACGCCCACTTCGACGAGGCCGATGTAGCTCTCGACGTGCACGACGCGCTTCGCGCTGTGCAGCATCAGCTCGCACCCGCCGCCGAGCGCGATGCCCGACACGGCCGCGACGACCGGCACGTTCGCGTACTTCACGCGCAGCATGCCTTGCTGGAACTTCTTCACGAACGGCTCGATGCCCTTTGCGCCGCCCATCATGAACGCCGGCATCGCCTCTTCGAGGTTCGCGCCGGCCGAGAACGGGCCGCCCGGCGTGCCGAGCTTCAGCGACGTCGGCTGCCAGATCACGACACCCTTGTAGTCCTTCTCCGCGAGCTCGATCGCCTGCACGAGGCCGTCGATCACGCCCGGGCCGATCGTGTTCATCTTCGACTTGAACGACACGATCACGACGTCGTCCTCGCCCGCGCGGTCATCGACCCACGCGCGCACCGAGTCGGTCTCGAGCAGCGTCTTGCCGTAGGTCTTCGGATCGGCGCCGGTCTCACCGAGCAGCGGCGCACGGAACACCTGCTTGTTGTAGACGGCGAGGTCCGAACGCGGCACGAAGCGCTTCGACGCCGGCGCCCACGAGCCTTCGGCCGTGTGCACGCCGCCTTGCTCGGCCACCGGGCCTTCGAGCACCCACGACGGCAGCGGCACGTTCGCGAGCGCCTTGCCGGCCGCGATGTCTTCCTGCACCCACTCGGCAACCTGCTTCCAGCCGGCGGCCTGCCAGCCCTCGAACGGGCCCTCGTTCCAGCCGAAGCCCCAGCGGATCGCGAGGTCGACGTCGCGCGCGTTGTCCGCGATCGATTCGAGATGCACGCCGATGTAGTGGAACACGTCGCGGAAGATCGACCACAGGAACTGCGCGTGCGGATGGTCCGTTTCACGCAGCAGCTTCAGGCGCTCGGCCGGCGGGCGCTTCAGGATGCGGCCGACGGTTTCGTCCGCCTTCGCGCCCGACTCGACGTAGGTGCCCGTCTTCGCGTCGAGCACCTTGATCGCCTTGCCTTCCTTCTTGTAGAAACCGCCGCCCGTCTTCTGGCCGAGCGCGCCCTGCTTCACCAGCTCGGCGAGCACGGCGGGCGTCTGGTAGACCGGGAAGAACGGATCGTCGGCGAGGTTGTCCTGCATCGTCTTGATCACGTGCGCCATCGTGTCGAGGCCGACCACGTCCGCGGTGCGGAACGTCGCCGACTTCGCGCGGCCGAGGCGGCTGCCGGTCAGGTCGTCGACTTCGTCGAAGCGCAGGCCGAACTTCGCGGCCTCGGTGATCACCGCGAGGATCGAGAAGATGCCGACGCGGTTCGCGATGAAGTTCGGCGTGTCCTTCGCGCGCACGACGCCCTTGCCGACGACGCTCGTCAGGAACGTCTCGAGCTGGTCGAGGATCTCGGGGCGCGTATGCGCGGTCGGGATCAGCTCGACGAGGTGCATGTAGCGCGGCGGGTTGAAGAAGTGCACGCCGCAGAAGCGCGCCTTCAGCTCGTCGGAGAATCCTTCGGACAGCTTGGTGATCGACAGGCCCGACGTGTTGGTCGCGAAGATCGCGTTCGGCGCGATGTGCGGCGCGACCTTCTTGTACAGGTCGTGCTTCCAGTCCATCCGCTCGGCGATCGCCTCGATCACGACGTCGCACTCGGCGAGCTTCGCGATGTCGTCCTCGTAGTTCGCGGCCTCGAGGTATTTCGCGTCTTCCTTCACGCCGAACGGCGCGGGCGACAGCTTCTTCAGGTTCTCGATCGCCTTCAGCGCGATCGCGTTCTTCGGGCCTTCCTTGGCCGGCAGGTCGAACAGCAGCACGGGCACGCGCGCGTTGACGAGATGCGCGGCGATCTGCGCGCCCATCACGCCGGCGCCCAGCACGGCCACCTTGCGAATGATGAAATTGCTCACGGGATGTCTCCGGATGAAGCTGCGTAGCGCGGATCGTATGACGGGCTACGCGGCGAAGTGAGTACCAGGAACCGTACCGATCGGGCGGCACGCGATGCGCGCCGCCCGATGTCGGATCAGAACAGCGATTCGTCGACTTCCATCATCGTCTTCGACCCGGCGCGCGCGGCGCGGATCGTCGATGCGGTCTCGGGCAGCAGACGCGCGAAGTAGAAGCGTGCGGTCGCGAGCTTCGACTTGTAGAACGGATCGCCCGATGCCTCGTTGTCGAGCGCGAGGCGTGCCATGCGGGCCCAGAAGTACGAGAACACGAGGTGGCCGACGGTGCGCAGGTACGGCACGGCAGCTGCGCCGACTTCGTCCGGGTTCTGCATCGCCTTCATGCCGATTTCCATCGTCAGCTTCTGCACCTTGTCGCCGATGTCCGCGAGCGGGTTGATGAACTCGGCCATCTCCGGCTTCACGCCTTCGGCTTCCGCGAATTCCGTGACGAGCTTGCCGAACTTCTTCAGCTTCGCGCCCATGTCGCCGAGCACCTTGCGGCCCAGCAGGTCGAGCGACTGGATCGAGTTCGTGCCTTCGTAGATCATGTTGATCCGCGCGTCGCGCACGTACTGCTCCATGCCCCACTCGGAGATGAAGCCGTGGCCGCCGTAGATCTGCATCGCGTGGTTCGTGCACTCGAACGCGTTGTCGGTCAGGAACGCCTTGATGATCGGCGTGAGCAGCGCGACGAGGTCGGCCGCTTCCTTGCGCACCGCTTCATCGGCGTGCGACAGCTCCTTGTCGATCTGCAGCGCGGACCAGTACGTGAACGCGCGCGCGCCTTCCGCGTAGGCCTTCTGCGTGAGCAGCATGCGGCGCACGTCCGGGTGCACGATGATCGGGTCGGCCGGCTTGTCCGGTGCCTTCGGGCCCGTCAGCGAGCGCATCTGCAGGCGCTCCTTCGCGTACGTCAGCGAGTTCTGGTACGCGACTTCCGTGAGGCCGAGGCCCTGCATGCCGACGCCGAGGCGCGCGGCATTCATCATCACGAACATCGCGTTGAGGCCCTTGTTCGGCTCGCCGACCATCCAGCCCGTCGCGTTGTCGAGGTTCATCACGCAGGTCGAGTTGCCGTGGATGCCCATCTTGTGCTCGATCGAGCCGCACTTGATGCCATTGCGCTCGCCGGGCTCGCCCGCTGCGTCGGGGATGAACTTCGGCACGATGAACAGCGAGATCCCCTTCGTGCCTTGCGGCGCGTCCGGCAGGCGCGCGAGCACGAGGTGGATGATGTTCTTCGACATGTCGTGCTCGCCGCTCGAGATGAAGATCTTCGTGCCGCTGATCGAGTACGAGCCGTCGATGTTCGGTTCGGCCTTGGTGCGCAGGATGCCGAGGTCGGTGCCGCAGTGCGGCTCGGTCAGGCACATCGTGCCCGTCCATTCGCCCGACACGAGCTTCGGCAGGTAGCGCTGCTGCAGCTCGGGCGCGCCGTGCGCGTGCAGGCATTCGTACGCGCCGTGCGACAGGCCCGGATACATCGTCCACGCCTGGTTCGCCGAGTTCAGCATCTCGTACAGCGCGTTGTTCACGAATGCGGGCAGCCCCTGGCCGCCGTAATCGGGGTCGCAGCCGAGCGCCGGCCAGCCGGCCTCGACGTATTGCTGGTAGGCCTCCTTGAAGCCGGTCGGGGTCTTCACGACGCCGTCGCCGACGTATGTGCAGCCTTCACGGTCGCCGACCTGGTTCAGCGGGAACAGCACCTCGGAGCAGAACTTGCCCGCTTCTTCGAGGACCTGGTTGATCGTGTCGGCGTCGAGGTCCGCATGCTTGGGCATTTGCTTGACTTCGGCTTCGACGTTCAGAAGCTCGTGCAACACGAATTGCATGTCGCGCAGCGGCGCGGCGTACTGTCCCATGACTCTCTCCAAAGTAGGGCAAACGGCTCGAGCTCCTGGCGGGCGGATCACGCGCCGCTAACGGCTCTCGCTCTGATACGAAACAATCGTTTTTTCCAGCGCGGCCCACGTGAGGCGCACCGCTTCCGGCGAATGCAGGAAGCGCGCGTCGTGATGCAGGCCGAGCGTGACGGCGTACAGCTCGAAGAGCATCAGGTCCGGATCGGTGTCCGCACGCAGATGGCCTTCGTCCTTCGCTTGCGAAATGGCGCGCAGCAGCGCGGCACGCCAGGCGGTCACGCTCGCGACCAACTGCTCGCGCACGGAACTGTCCGGCCGGTCGTCGTACTCGACGGCGCCGCTGATGTAGATGCATCCAGTCGTGACCTCCTGGATGCGCTTCTCGATCCAGCGCGCCAGCATTGCACGCAGACGCGGCAGACCGCGCGGCTCGCGCAGGCTCGGAAAGAACACCTCGTTTTCGAAACGATGGTGATACTCGCGCACGACTTCCACCTGCAAATCCTCGCGCGATCCGAAGTGCGCAAACACGCCACTCTTGCTCATCTGCATGCGCTCGGCCAGCAGGCCGATCGTCAGCCCCTCCAGCCCGTCACGGCTGGCGAGGTCCAATGCAGCTTCAAGGATCGCGGCACGCGTCTGTTCGCCTTTTCGCATAGCTATTTCTGTAACCGTTCGGGGGTTCGAATAAAATCGAACGGCCGTACTATTATTGAGTGCGACCGTCCGCGAAACAAGGAAATTATTAGAAACCGGTGTCTAACCGAACCGCTATTTTGCGCGATTCGGACGGCCTTGGATGCGGTTTTCCGCACGGCCGTGCGGGAAAGTATGAAATGGGGGCTCAGTCGTATCCGCCGACTGTCAGCGCCTTCATCAAGGTGCGGTAGGTTGCATAGGCGAGCCAGTTCAGCACGCGCTCCGCGAACGGGCGCGCCGCGTAGCGCGCCGGGTCGATCTCGCGGCCGTCGGCGAACGCCGCGGCGATCGCGTCGCGCAGCTCGTTCGTCACCGTGTCGTGCCGCACCAGCACCACATTGGCCTCATTGTTCAGCATCAGGCTCAGCGCGTCCAGATTCGACGAGCCCACCGTTGCCCAATTGTCGTCGATCACGGCGACCTTGCCGTGCAGGATCGTCTTGTCGTATTCGGCCACCCGCACGCCGGCGCGCAGCAGCGCGTGGTAGAGGAACGGCACCGCGGTGTCGAGCGCCGCGAATTCGTTGCGGCCGATCAGGATCCGCACGTCGACGCCGCGCCGCGCGGCGCCCGCCAGCGCGCGGCGCAGCTTGCGGCCCGGCATGAAATACGGATTCGCGAGCAGGATGCGCTGCCGCGCCTGGCCGATCGCCGCGAGGTACGCCTTCTCGATCGCACGGCGGTTCACGACGTTGTCGCGCGCGACGAACGCGACGCTCGGCTCGGTCACGATCCTGAGCGCGCCGGCCTTGATCCAGCGGTGGCTGCGCATCCAGCGGCGAAACATGTCGGGAAACGCGTCGCCGCCGGCCAGCCCGGCCGCGTACTGCGCGTAAGGTTTGTGGCCGAACTGGATCCGGTGCCATTGCAGCTCCAGTGCGGCACGCACGTCGGAGACGACGGGCCCCGTCATCTCGACGCTGAAATCCCAGCGCGGGTAGTCGAGCGTCGTGCCGTTCTGCGCGTAGTCGTCGACGATGTTGATGCCGCCGCAAAACGCGTACGCGCGATCGACGACGGCAAGCTTGCGGTGCGTGCGCGAGAAGCCGAAGCGGCCGAACAGGTAGCGGTTGTAGATGCAGTGCTCGACGCCCGCGTCGGCCCAGGCATCGATGAGCGGCAGGCGCGCGGTGCCAATGCCGTCGGTGATCACGCGCACGCGCACGCCACGCTGCGCCGCGCGCATCAGCGCGTCGGACACGGGCCGTCCGGCCGCGTCGTCGCAGAAGATATAGGTTTCGAGCATCACCTGCTCGCGTGCGCCGTCGATCCGTTCGATCAGCGCACCGAAGAACGCGTCGCCGCCGTTGCACAGCCGGACCGTATTGCCGGACGTGAACGCGAGCCGCGACGCGGAGCCCCGCTCCTGCAGGAACATCTGCCGCAATTGCGCGAAGCGTTTGCGGGCGTCCGCGTTCATGAGTGGCCGAGGGTGCGGCCATCCGGGGGCTGGCCGTCCGGGAACGCGCGCGCGGGCAATTGCAGGATCGCTTCCGCGTTCGACGGCGAGAAGCAGCGCTCGGCCGCGTCGCGATATGGCAGCCAAGCATAGTCGACGTGCTCGCGCGGCGACAGCGTCACGTCGACGCGACGCGGCACGCACAGCCCGAACCAGTGTTCGGTGTTGCGCGTGACGCCCGGCGCGTAGCGGTGCAGGTATTGCGGATAGATGGTGTATTCGATCCGGTGATGCCAGTCGACGAGCGCACCCGCGGGCACATCCGCACTGCCGACCACGATGCCCGTTTCCTCGGCCACTTCGCGCACGGCCGTGAGCGCGAGCGGCTCGTCGGGCGTGTCCTTCGACCCGGTGACCGATTGCCAGAAATCGGGCTGGTCGGCACGCTTGATCACGAGCACGTCGAGCGCGGGCGTGTAGATCACGACGAGAACGGATTCGGGAATTTTCGGCGACTTCGTCATTTTTGTTTCATGCGGCACAAGGCCGCGCGCCCGGTGACCGAGGCAGCACGGCAGGTGCTGCGACTGTACCGCAAAAAGCGAAAAAGGCGCACGGTTGCGCCTTTTTCATCATGCGGCGCGCGTGTCGCCACGCGCGCGTTCAGACCGAAGCGAGCATTACGCCTTCGGCTGCTCCGGCTGGCGCAAGCGGATGTGCAGCTCGCGCAGCTGGCGCTCGTCGACCGGGCTCGGTGCCTGCGTGAGCAGACATTGCGCGCGCTGGGTCTTCGGGAACGCGATCACGTCGCGGATCGAATCGGCACCGGCCATCATCGTGACGATGCGGTCGAGACCGAACGCGATACCGCCGTGCGGCGGCGCGCCGTACTGCAGCGCGTCCAGCAGGAAGCCGAACTTCAGCTGCGCCTCTTCCGCGCCGATCTTCAGCGCGCGGAACACCTTGCTCTGCACTTCCTCGCGGTGGATACGCACCGAGCCGCCACCGATTTCCCAGCCGTTCAGCACCATGTCGTACGCCTTCGCGAGGCAGCGGCCCGGATCCGTCTCGAGGTACTCGAGATGCTCGTCCTTCGGGCTCGTGAACGGGTGGTGCGCGGCGACGTAGCGCGCGTCTTCGTCGTCGTATTCGAACATCGGGAAATCGACGACCCACAGCGGCTTCCAGCCCGCTTCGACGAGGCCGTTCGCCTTGCCGAATTCCGAGTGGCCGATCTTCAGGCGCAGCGCGCCGAGGCTGTCGTTGACGACCTTCGCGCGGTCCGCCGCGAAGAAGATGATGTCGCCGTCCTGCGCGCCGGTGCGCTCGAGGATCGCCGCGATCGACGCGTCGTGCAGGTTCTTGACGATCGGGCTCTGCAGGCCGTCACGACCCTTCGCCTTCTCGTTAACCTTGATCCACGCGAGGCCCTTCGCGCCGTAGATGCGCACGAACTCGGTGTAGCCGTCGATGTCGCCACGCGACAGCTCGCTGCCCTTCGGCACGCGCAGCGCCGCGACGCGGCCGTCCTTCGCGTTGGCCGGCGTGCTGAACACCTTGAACTCGACGTCCTTCATCGCGTCGGTCAGCTCGGTGAACTCGAGCTGCACGCGCAGGTCCGGCTTGTCCGAGCCGAAGCGCGCCATCGCTTCCGAGTACGGCATGACCGGGAATTTCGCATCCAGCTCGACGTCGATCGTCGTCTTGAAGATGTGACGGATCATGTCCTCGAACAGGTCGCGGATTTCCTGCTCGCCGAGGAACGACGTCTCGCAGTCGATCTGCGTGAATTCCGGCTGGCGGTCGGCACGCAGGTCTTCGTCGCGGAAGCACTTGGTGATCTGGTAGTAGCGGTCGAAGTTCGCGACCATCAGCAGCTGCTTGAACAACTGCGGCGACTGCGGCAGCGCGAAGAACTGGCCCGCGTTCACGCGCGACGGCACGAGGTAGTCGCGCGCGCCTTCCGGCGTGCTCTTCGTCAGCATCGGCGTCTCGATGTCGATGAAGCCCTGCTCGTCGAGGTACTTGCGCGCCTCGATCGCGACGCGGTAGCGCAGGCGCAGGTTGTGCTGCATCTGCGGGCGGCGCAGGTCGAGCACGCGGTGCGTGAGGCGCGTCGTTTCCGACAGGTTGTCGTCGTCGAGCTGGAACGGCGGCGTGACCGACGCGTTCAGCACGGTCAGCTCGTGGCACAGCACTTCGATCTTGCCGCTCTTCAGGCCGGCGTTGATCGTGCCTTCCGGACGGTTGCGCACGAGGCCCTTCACCTGCACGCAGAATTCGTTGCGCACGCCTTCGGCGGTCGCGAACATCTCCGCGCGATCCGGGTCGCACACCACCTGCACGAGGCCTTCACGATCGCGCAGGTCGATGAAGATCACACCGCCGTGATCGCGGCGGCGCTGCACCCAGCCGCACAGCGACACGGTTTGGCCCAGCAGGTGTTCGGTCACGAGACCGCAGTATTCAGTTCGCATCGACATGATGTTTGCTTTCGTTCGGTTTGATCAACGGGCGCCGCAACGCGCGGCCCGGGCAATGATTTACAGCGGCGGCTCGACGGGGGGACGGCGCGCGGGCGCCGGAGCCGGCGCCGGGGGCGCCACCACGCCCATCGAGACGATGTACTTCAGCGCGGCATCGACCGACATGTCGAGTTCGATGACTTCGCTTTTCGGCAGCATCAGGAAGAAGCCCGACGTCGGGTTCGGCGTCGTCGGGATATAGACGCTCACGTATTCTTCCGTCAGATGATTGAGCACGTCGCCGCCGGGCGTGCCGGTCAGGAACGCGATCGTATACGAGCCGCGGCGCGGATACTCGATCAGCAGCGCCTTGCGGAACGCATTGCCGCTGCTCGACAGCAGCGTGTCCGACACCTGCTTGACGCTCGTGTAGATCGGCCCGACCACCGGAATGTGGCGCACCACCGCGTTCCACCACGTGACGAGCTTCTGGCCGATGAAGTTCCGCGTCGCGAGACCGACGACGAAGATGAACGCGAGCGTCAGCAGCGCGCCGATCCCCGGCAGGTGGAAGCCGAGCATCCGCTCGGGCTGCCACGATTCCGGCAGCAGCAGCAGCGTCTGGTCCATCGTGCCGATGATGAGACCGAGCACCCACAGCGTGATCGCGAGCGGGACGAGAACCAGCAGGCCGGTCAGAAACACCGATTTCAGGGTCGTCTTTTTCATCATCTGCCGTCAAAGTGCCGCGCCGCCGGCGCGGATTGAGCGCGGCCCGGCCGGGCCGCGACAGTCAACTGGTGGCCGCAGGCGTCGCGGCCGGCGCGGGCGTGGACGCCGGAGCGGCGCTCGCCGCACCGTCCGTCGCGCTCGCCGCTGCAGCCGGCGCCGCGTCGCCCGACGCGGTTGCGGCGGCCGGTGCGCTGGTGCCGCCCGAGCCGCCGCGGAAATCGGTGACATACCAACCCGAGCCCTTCAGCTGAAAGCCCGCAGCGGTCAGCTGCTTGCGAAATGCATCCTTCCCGCATTCGGGACACTGCGACAGCGGCGCGTCGCGCATCTTCTGGAGCACGTCCTTCGCGAAACCGCACGCTTCGCATCGATAGGCGTAGATCGGCATGATATTTTTCCCGCAGAAACTGGAAACGGCTTGCAAAACCTTGAATTATATCCGAAACCTCGGCGCACCCCGGCAACTGCCCGACGTACCTGCGTCAGTACCGGTGTCAGTGCCCGGCTTCAGCGGCGGCGCCACGTGAGCCAGCGCTCGCGCCCGTCGAACACGGGCAGCGAATCGGCAACGGGCAGATCCTCGACCAGTTCGAAGTATGGCGCGAGCAGCGTGTCGAGTTCCGCACGATCGATGCCGAACGGCGGTCCCTTCGGCGTCGCGCCGATAAAGAAATAGCCGGCCAGCACGCCGCCCGCCGGCAGCAGCGCGGCCATCTTCGCCGCGTAATCGGCACGCCGGTCGCGCGGCAGCGCGCACAGAAACGCCCGCTCGTACACCCACTGCACCGCAAACGGCGGCGCATACGCGAAGAAATCCGCCTGCTCGACGACGTCTGCGTGCGCGCCGAGCTGCGCCCGCGCAGCCGCGACCGCCTGCGCGGCAAAATCGATCGCACGCACGGGCCAGCCGGCCTGCGCGAGCCAGCCTGCTTCCTGCGCGCTGCCGCAGCCGGGAATCAGCACCGCGAGCACAGCGCTCGCGCCGCGCCGGCTCGCGAACGCGCGAAAGCCGTCGGGCACGCCGCCGAATTCCCACGGCGTCATGCCGCGCGCGAAGCGCTCATCCCAGAACGATGCGTCGCCCGGGTCGCGCGTCGAAAAATCCGCGGGGCCGGGCACGGCCGGCGCAGCCGGTGCGTTCTCGCGAGTCGGGTCGGACATCGCCATGCCTCCTTCGTTTCCGTCAGGCGCCGTACGCCACCGCGAGCAGCACGCGCGCGGCGAGCGCGCCGACCCCCACCGCCAGGCCGAAGATCAGCAACGCCTGCAGCAGCCGGTTGGTGCGCTTCTGCTCGACCAGGATCTGTCGCATCAGCTCCTCGCTCGCGGCGCGCGGCGCGTCGTGGCGCGCGGCGATCGCATGGTGGATCAGGCGTGGCAGTTGCGGCAGCGTCTTGCTCCATTGCGGCGCCTCGACCTTGAAGCGCTCATACCAGCCGCGCAGGCCGATCTGCTCGGTCATCCAGCGCTCGAGATACGGCTTCGCGGTCTTCCACAGGTCGAGTTCGGGATCGAGCGAGCGGCCGAGCCCCTCGACGTTCAGCATTGTCTTCTGCAGCAGCACGAGCTGCGGCTGGATCTCGACGTTGAAGCGGCGCGACGTCGAGAACAGGCGCATCAGCACCTGGCCGAGCGAGATGTCCTTCAGCGCGCGGTCGAAATACGGCTCGCACACCGCGCGGATCGCGCTCTCTAGCTCCTCGACGCGCGTGTCCGGCGGCACCCAGCCCGACTCGAGGTGCAGCGTCGCGACGCGGTGGTAGTCGCGCTTGAAGAACGCGAGGAAGTTCTGCGCGAGGTAGTTCTTGTCGAAATCGGACAGCGCGCCGACGATCCCGAAATCGAGCGCGACGTAGCGGCCGAACGTGTTCGGGTCGAGGCTCACCTGGATGTTGCCGGGGTGCATGTCCGCGTGGAAGAAGCCGTCGCGAAACACCTGCGTGAAGAAGATCTCGACGCCTTCGCGCGCAAGCTTCTTGATGTCGACGCCCGCCGTGCGCAGCGTCTCGACCTGGCTGATCGGCACCCCCGACATGCGCTCCATCACGAGCACGGTCGACGTCGAGAAATCCCAGAACATTTCGGGCACGAGCAGCAGGTCGAGGCCCGCGAAGTTGCGGCGCAGCTGGCTGCCGTTCGCCGCCTCGCGCATCAGGTCCAGCTCGTCGTGCAGGTATTTGTCGAATTCGGCGACGACCTCGCGCGGCTTCAGGCGCCGGCCGTCGGCCCACACGCGCTCGGTCCACGTCGCGATGTCGCGCATCAGCGCGAGATCGGAATCGATGACGGGCAGCATGTTCGGGCGCAGCACCTTCACCGCGACCGCCTTGCCCGCGTGCGCGCCCAGCTTGAGCTTCGCGAAATGCACCTGCGCGATCGACGCGCTCGCGACCGGCTCGCGCTCGAATTCGTCGAACAGCTCGTCGACCGGCGCGCCGAGCGCCTTCTCGATCAGCTCGATCGCGACCGACGACTCGAACGGCGGCACCTGGTCCTGCAGCTTCGCGAGCTCGTTCGCGAAATCGACCGACAGCAGGTCGCGGCGCGTCGACAGCACCTGGCCGAACTTCACGAAGATCGGGCCGAGGCTTTCGAGCGCGCGGCGCAGCCGCACCGCGGGCGGATCGGAATAGCGGCGGCCGATCGTCGTGATCCGCAGCAGCAGCTTCACGCGGCGGTCGTCGATCCGGGACAGCATCACCTCGTCGAGGCCGAAGCGGATGACGGTGTAGAGAATCTTGATGAAACGGAAAATACGCATGCCCAGCGGCCCTCAGTGCGTGCCGCGAGGGCTGCCGCCCGCACGTACGCCGGTTTTTTGTTCGAGTCGCTCGATCCGCTTCTCGACGCGGGCGAGCGCGTCGCGCGCACGCGCCAGCTCGGCGTCGAAGCCCGCGAGCGACACACGCCTGACGACTTGCGGGTTCTCGTCGAGCCAATACTCGGCGACAGAATCGAGCATATTGCGGCCGGCGCGGCGTGCGCGGGCACCGGCGTCGCGCACGACCGTCGCGATCCGGTGCGCCGCCGCGTCGCCGACCAGCTTCGCGAGATCTTCTTCCGGTTCCCAGCGCAGATGCTCGGCCAGTTTCGCGATCTGCGTCGCGAACTCCGCGTCGCCCTCGATCTTCACGTGCTTCATCACGGCCGCCTGTCCGCCCTGCAGGAACATCGCGACGGTGTCGCCGGCAAGCGCGATCGACACGTCGACCTGCTGCGCGTCCTGCGCATCGACTGCGGAAAGATAGCCGTCCGGCTGCACCAGCAGCGTGAGCGTGACGGGCGGCACGTCGAGTCGGGCGGTCTTGCCCGCGTAAGGCATCAGGCGGTCACGCGCCCAGGATTCACGCGCGAGCAGATGATTGACAGCAGCAGCAAAAGGCTTGGCGGCAAAGGTCATCGGGCTGGGAAAGAAAAAACCCGCGCGGGCCGGACGCCCACGCGGGTTTCTATTGTAACGTCGGATCGGTCGGCGCCCTCGTCATACCGTATGCCCAAGCGGCAAGCGGTCGCAGCGGGGCCGCCCGGGACGGCTGGCCTGGCAGGCCTCGCCGCCCGGCGCTCAATGCGTATTGAGCTGCTGGATGCCCGCGAGCAACCAGCCGTGGCCGCCCGACTTCGTCAGGTTCCACACTTCGTCGAACGGTGCGGCCGGCGCGCTGGCCGCTTCGCGGATCAGGCCGTGGAAGCGGACGCTCGCCGACTGCTCGATGCCGCGGTCCTCGATCGCGACCAGCTCGGCGTCGAGCTGCACGACGTCGGTCTGATTCACCTCGTTGCCGCGCGCGTCGAGATCGATCTTGATCTCGGCGAACATTTCCGGCGTCGTGAATTCGCGGATGTCGGCGAGGTTGCCCTGGTCCCACGCGGCCTGCAGGCGCACGAAGTAGACCTTCGCGCTGCGCAGGAACGCTTCGGTGTCGAAGCCGGCCGGTACTTGCAGCGGCGCAGCCGCCGCACCTGCCGCCGCTGCCGTTGCGGCACCGCCGCCGAACACGCCCTGCGCTTCGTTCGCATAGCTGCTGCCGTTGCCGGCCTGGAACGACTGGCCCTGCGAGTAATTGCCCGAAGCCGACGCCGAGCTGCCCACCGAGTACGCGGGCTCGTTCGAACGACGGCGGTTCATGAGCTTGCGGATCAGCCAGATGCCGATGGCCGCGAGCAGCGCGATCACGATCAGGTTCGACATCATGCTGGCGAACGCGCCGCCGAGGCCGAAATGCGACAGCAGCGCCGCGATGCCGAGACCGGCCGCGAGGCCGGCGATCGGCCCGAGCCAGCGCGAGCGGTTGGGCGCGGCCGGCGTGGGCGTGGGCGCGGCCGGCGCACGTTGCGCCTGCGACGGTGCGGCCTGCTGCATCGGCTGCTGCGCGGGCGGCGTCGCCTGGCGCTGCGTGACGCTGGAATTCTGGCGGCCGATGCTGCGCCCGCCGCCCACGCGCTTGGCTTCGGCGTCGAGCGATGCGAACGTGCCGGCCGTGAGCAGGCCGACCATCAGCAGCGTGCCGACCCGTCGGGCCCACGGCTTCGACGGCTTGCTACGGTTGAACAACGTACGCGATTCGGACATCAGTTTCTCCAGATGTAAGGCAAATGTATGGAAAGAACCCCTTAGTACTTGGTTCCAAGGTGTAAAGCTACCACGCCACCTGACAAATTGTAATATTTGACGGCATCGAGGCCTGCTTGTTCCATCATCGTCTTCAGCGTGTCCTGGTCGGGATGCATCCGGATCGATTCGGCAAGATACCGATAACTGTCGGCATCTTTCGCGAACTTGTCGCCAAGCCACGGTAACACTTTGAAAGAATACACGTCGTACGCTTTTTTCAGCGGCTCCCAGACTTTCGAGAATTCGAGCACCATCACGCGGCCGCCCGGCTTCGCGACGCGGCGCATCTCGGCGAGCGCGGCGTCCTTGTGGGTCATGTTGCGCAGCCCGAACGCGACCGTGACCACGTCGAAGTAGTTGTCCGGAAAGGGAATCTTCTCGGCGTCGCACAACAGCGACGGGGTCACGATGCCCTTGTCGAGCAGCCGGTCGCGGCCGACCCGCAGCATCGATTCGTTGATGTCCGTGTGCCAGACCTCGCCCGTCGGCCCGGCAGCCTTCGCGAACGCCTTGGTCAGGTCACCCGTGCCGGCCGCGATGTCGAGCACCTTGTAGCCGGGGCGCACGTTCGCCTGCGCGATCGTGAACGCCTTCCACGCGCGGTGCATGCCGGCCGACATCAGGTCGTTCATCAGATCGTAGTTGCTCGCGACCGAATGGAACACGCCCGCCACTTTCTTCGCTTTATCGTTTTCCTCGACGCTTTCGAAGCCGAAGTGGGTTTTGCTCATCGCGTTGATCCTCAGTAAAAGGCAAGACGGCGCCGAGAGCCGGCGCCGTCGTTCAGTGGCAGTGGCCGTGCGGCGTGCCCGCCGCCGGCATCGGGGCATCGCGATCGACGCCCGCCGCCTTCAGTTTGTCGAAATAGTCGCGCCACAGCGCATCCTGGTGTGTCGCCAGTTCGTACAGCAGGTCCCACGAATAGATGCCGGTCGAATGGCCGTCGGAGAAGGTCGGCTGCAGCGCGTAGTTGCCGACGCCCTCGAGCGCGGTGATCGTCACCTCGCGCTTGCCGGTCTGCAGGGTTTCCTGCCCCGGCCCGTGGCCGCGCACCTCGGCCGACGGCGAATAGACGCGCATCAGCTCGAACGGGATCCGGTAGTTCTCGCCGTTCGGGTACTGCAATTCGAGCACGCGCGACACCGCGTGCACGACGACGCCCGACGGAATCGGGGTCGTGGAAGTCAAACCGCTCATGGCTGCCTCGAATCGGTCAGTCGTTGAATCTCTTCACGTACCGCATTGTGCAACAACGACGCCTGCGCGGTGCGCTGGCGCAGCAGCGCGTCGGACACGCTGCGCTGCCGCGGCGCCCAGACCGGCTGCGGAAAATGCGCGTCGTTCGAGAAGCGGGGGATCACGTGCCAGTGCACGTGCGGCACCATATTGCCGAGGCTCGCGAGGTTCACCTTGTTCGGCCGCATCACGCGCCGCACCGCGCGCTCGACCGCGCAGACGACATCCATCACGCGCGCGCGCTCGGCGTCGCCGAGATCGGAGAACTCGGCGACGTGCGTGCCCCAGATCACCCGGCAGAAGCCCGGGTAGTCGTGCTCGCCCGTCGCGAGGACGACGCGCAGCGCGCCGTCCCGCCACAGTACCTCGCCGCCGTCTTCACGGCAAAACACGCATTCCATCGTCGGCTCCAGTCTTGCGATCAAGCCCGCATTAGACCAGCACGCGCTCGATCCCGCCATTGTTTGCGCGTGCGACGTAGTCGGCCATCCAGTTCTCGCCGAGCACCTGGCGCGCGATCTCGACCACGATGTAGTCGGCCTCGATGTTCGCGTCCTCGTTGTAGCGCGACAGGCCCTGCAGGCACGACGGGCAGCTCGTCAGGATCTTCACGTCCGTGCCGCCGTTCGCAACCCCGGCGGCCGGCGCCGGCGCACCGCCCGCAACGACCGGGATGCTGCGCAGTTTTGCCGCACCCTTCCTGATCTCCTCTTCCTTGCGGAAGCGGACCTGCGTCGACACGTCCGGGCGCGTGACCGCGAGCGTGCCCGACTCGCCGCAGCATCGCTCGTTCTTCTCGATCTTGTAGCCGTCCTTTTCCGAACCCATCAGCTCGTTGACGAGCTTGACCGGGTCCATCGTCTTGATCGGCGTGTGGCACGGGTCGTGATACATATAGCGCGTGCCCGTCACGCCGTCGAGCTTCATCCCCTTCTCGAGCAGGAACTCGTGGATGTCGATGATCCGGCAGCCCGGGAAGATCTTGTCGAATTCATAGCCGGCAAGCTGGTCGTAGCAGGTGCCGCACGACACGACCACCGTCTTGATGTCGAGGTAGTTCAGCGTGTTCGCGACCCGGTGGAACAGCACGCGGTTGTCGGTGACGATCTTCTCGGCCTTGTCGTACTGGCCGGCGCCGCGCTGCGGATAGCCGCAGCACAGGTAGCCCGGCGGCAGCACGGTCTGCACGCCCGCTTCCCACAGCATCGCCTGCGTCGCGAGCCCGACCTGCGAGAACAGGCGCTCGGAGCCACAGCCCGGGAAGTAGAACACCGCTTCCGAATCGACGGTCGTCGACTTCGGGTCGCGGATGATCGGCACGATCTTGTTGTCCTCGATGTCGAGCAGCGCGCGCGCCGTCTTCTTCGGCAGGTTGCCCGGCATCTTCTTGTTGACGAAGTGGATCACCTGCTCGACGACGGGCGGCTTGCCGGTCGTTGCCGGCGGGTGCGCGGTCTGCTTCTTCACGACGTTCTTCAGCATGTCGTTCGCAAAGCGCTGCACCTTGTAGCCGACGCCCATCATCACGCTGCGCGCGGCGTTGATCGTCTGCGGACTGGTCGCGTTCAGGAAGAACATGCCCGCGGCGCTGCCCGGATTGAACTTCTTCTTGCCCATCTTGCGCAGCAGGTTGCGCATGTTCATCGTCACGTCGCCGAAGTCGATCTTCACCGGGCACGGCGTCGCGCACTTGTGGCAGACCGTGCAGTGGTCCGCCACGTCGTTGAACTCGTCCCAGTGCTTGATCGACACGCCGCGGCGGGTCTGCTCCTCGTACAGGAACGCCTCGATCAGCAGCGACGTCGCGAGGATCTTGTTGCGCGGGCTGTACAGCAGGTTCGCGCGCGGCACGTGGGTCGCGCACACCGGCTTGCACTTGCCGCAGCGCAGGCAGTCCTTCACCGAATCGGCAATCGCGCCGATGTCGGACTGCTGCATGATCAGCGACTCGTAGCCCATCAGCCCGAAGCTCGGCGTGTACGCGTTGCGCAGGTCCGCGCCCTCGAGCAGCTTGCCCTTGTTGAAGCGGCCGTTCGGATCGACGCGCTGCTTGTACGCGCGGAATTCGGCGATCTCGTCGTCGGTCAGGAATTCGAGCTTCGTGATGCCGATCCCGTGCTCGCCGGAGATCACGCCGTCGAGCGAGCGCGCGAGCGTCATGATGCGTGCGACCGACGCGTGCGCGTCCTGCAGCATCTCGTAGTTGTCGGAGTTGACCGGGATGTTCGTGTGGACGTTGCCGTCGCCCGCGTGCATGTGCAGCGCGACGAACACGCGGCCGCGCAGCACCTGCTTGTGGATCGCCTGCGCTTCGTCGAGGATCGGCTTGAACGCGCCGCCGTTGAAGATCGCGCGCAGCTCCGCGCGGATCTCCTGTTTCCACGAGATCCGCACCGTGCGGTCCTGCGTGATGTGGAACACGTTCACGCCCGGCTGCGCGTCGACGCGGTCCGCGAACTTCTCGGCGAGCGCTTCATAGCCGAGCTGCACGAGGTAGTGCTGCGCCTCGCGCAGCGGCTGGTCGAGGCGGTCGCGCACGAATTCCCAGCGCGCGCGCACGCGCTTGAGCAGTTCCAGCGCCTGCTGCACACGGTCTTCCAGCAGCTCGGCGCTCGGGATCTCGTTCGCGTCGTCGGTCTTGCCGAGCGGCAGGTTGCCGCTCGTGAAGAACGCTTCCAGCGCGTCGACGAGCTGCAGCTTGTTCTTCAGCGACAGCTCGATGTTGATCCGCTCGATGCCGTCGGTGTACTCGCCCATCCGGTTCAGCGGGATGACGACGTCCTCGTTGATCTTGAACGCGTTGGTGTGCTTCGCGATGGCGGCCGTGCGGCTGCGGTCGAGCCAGAAGCGCTTGCGCGCCTCCGCGCTGACCGCGACGAAACCCTCGCCGCTCTTGCCGTTGGCCATCCGGATCACTTCGGACGTCGCTTGCGCGACCGCGTCCGCGTCGTCGCCGACGATGTCGCCGATCAGCACCATCTTCGGGAACGCGTTGCGCTTGCTCTTGGTCGCATAGCCGACCGCGCGCAGGTAGCGCTCGTCGAGGTGCTCGAGGCCCGCGAGGATCGCGCCACCCTGCTTCGACGTCTCGAACAGGTAGTCCTTGATCTCGACGATGCTCGGGATCGCCTCGCGCGCCTGGCCGAAGAATTCGAGGCAGACGGTGCGCGTGTGCGCGGGCATCTTGTGCAGCACCCAGCGCGCGGACGTGATCAGCCCGTCGCAGCCTTCCTTCTGCACGCCCGGCAGGCCCGCCAGGAATTTATCCGTGACGTCCTTGCCAAGGCCTTCCTTGCGGAACCGGCGGCCTTCGATCTCGAGCATCTCGCTCTTCAGCAGCTTCTCGCCCGGCGCGTACGCGCCGTCGAACCACTTCAGCTCGAATCGCGCGACCGGGATGTCGTGGATCTTGCCCTGGTTGTGCTCGTGGCGCGTGACTTCGAGCCAGTTGCCGTCCGGGTCGACCATCCGCCACCAGGCCAGGTTGTCGAGCGCGGTGCCCCACAGCACGGCCTTCTTGCCGCCTGCGTTCATCGCGACGTTGCCGCCGATGCAGGACGCGTCGAGCGACGTCGGATCGACCGCGAACACGTAGCCGGCCGCTTCGGCCGCCTCGGTCACGCGGCGTGTGACGACGCCCGCGCCGGAGAAGATCGTCGGCACCTTGTGCGCGACGCCCGGCAGCTCGGTCAGCTCGACCGCGCCGAGCTGTTCCAGTTTTTCGGTGTTGATCACCGCCGAGAACGGCGTGAGCGGCACCGCGCCGCCCGTGTAGCCGGTGCCGCCGCCGCGCGGGATCACCGTCAGGCCGAGCTCGAAGCAGGCCTTGATGAGGCCCGCGATTTCGGCTTCGGTATCCGGGGTCAGCACGACGAACGGGTATTCGACGCGCCAGTCGGTCGCGTCGGTCACGTGGGACACGCGCGACAGCCCGTCGAAGCGGATGTTGTCCTTCTGCGTGCAGCGGCCGAGCGCCTTGGTCGCGCGGCGGCGCAGCTCGGCCATCTTGTCGAATTCTTCCGCGAACTCGTCGACCGCGCGCTGCGCGGCGGCCTCGAGCATGCCGACACGCGTTGCGCGCTCGCGGGCGGCGTCGTCCTGGTTTGCGGTCAGGTCGGCGCGACGGCGCTTCTCGATTTCGGTCAGCCGGTGGTTCAGCGCCTCGATCAGCAGCGCGCGGCGCTTCGGGTTGTCGAGCAGGTCGTCCTGCAGGTACGGGTTGCGGCGCACGACCCAGATGTCGCCCAGCACTTCGTACAGCATCCGGGCCGAGCGGCCCGTGCGGCGCTCGGCGCGCAGCTCGTCGAGCACGGCCCAGGCTTGCTCGCCCAGCAGGCGGATCACGATTTCGCGATCGGAGAACGAGGTGTAGTTGTACGGAATCTCACGCAGACGGGGCGCGGGGTCGGCGGCGACGGCGGCGGGCGCGCCATGCGGATCGAAAACTTGTGGTGCGTTCATGTTCGGACGACTCGAGGGGCCGATGCACCGGACAGCGGCGTCGGCAAGCGCGTGGGCGCAATCTTGGGGAAATCTGTTCTGTTACCGGGCGACGGGATGCCTTGCATGGGGCCGGAGCGCGACTCCGGGTCGGCGCCGCCTGGTGGCGCTCGGAGCCATCAGCACGATCGCGCGCGGCGCGCATGCCGTTCCGCCGCGGGGCTGGCTGCGCGCGGCGACGGCTTCAAAAGGGCGATCCGAGGGTGCCTCTGCATCTTCCGATCCTTGATTCAAAACGAAATTCTACCCCATGATCGGGCCTAGCGTGAGACGTCGGCGCGGCTGTGGGGATATCGCCGGAACGCCCGCCGGCCGGGGCTCGAAGCGGTTTCGGGGCACCATTCGCCGTCCGGCCGGTCGGTAACCGTCCGGTTAAGCCGGCGTCGGAACGCGATTGGGACACGATTGGCGCGACACGGAAAGCCGCCCCTGCCCCGGCGGGGCGCTGCGGCAGCCCGGCTCAAGCGGCCGCGCGCCGGAGCGCGCAACAGGTGCCCATATGCCCGTTGCATGCGGACGGACCCCAGGCGCTATCATTGCTCCTTTATCGTCTGCATCCGCACTGCTCGCGAGCGCCCATGGCATCCCACGATTATCTGAAGAAAATCCTCACCGCACGCGTCTACGACGTCGCGATCGAGACAGAGCTCGAACCGGCCCGCAACCTGTCGGCCCGGCTGCGCAACCCCGTGTACCTGAAGCGCGAGGACAACCAGCCGGTGTTCTCGTTCAAGCTGCGCGGCGCATACAACAAGATGGCGCACATTCCGGCCGACGCGCTCGCGCGCGGCGTGATCACCGCATCGGCGGGCAACCATGCGCAGGGCGTCGCGTTCTCGGCGGCCCGGATGGGCGTGAAGGCCGTGATCGTCGTGCCGGTCACGACGCCGCAGGTGAAGGTCGACGCGGTGCGCACGCACGGCGGCCCGAGCGTCGAGGTGATCCAGGCCGGCGAGTCGTACAGCGACGCGTACGCGCACGCAGTCAAGGTGCAGGAGGAGCGCGGCCTCACGTTCGTCCACCCGTTCGACGATCCTTACGTGATCGCCGGCCAGGGCACCATCGCGATGGAGATCCTGCGCCAGCACCAGGGCCCGATTCACGCGATCTTCGTGCCGATCGGCGGCGGCGGACTCGCGTCCGGCGTCGCCGCGTACGTGAAGGCCGTGCGCCCGGAGATCAAGGTGATCGGCGTGCAGGCCGAGGATTCGTGCGCGATGGCGCAGTCGCTGAAGGCAGGCGAGCGCATCGAGCTGACCGAGGTCGGCCTGTTCGCGGACGGCACCGCGGTGAAGCTCGTCGGCGAGGAAACCTTCCGGCTCTGCCGCGAGTATCTCGACGGCGTCGTGACGGTCGACACCGACGCGCTGTGCGCGGCGATCAAGGACGTGTTCCAGGACACCCGCAGCGTGCTCGAGCCGTCCGGCGCGCTCGCGGTCGCGGGCGCGAAGCTCTACGCGGAGCGCGAAGGGATCGAGAACCAGACGCTGGTCGCGGTCACGTCCGGCGCGAACATGAACTTCGACCGGATGCGCTTCGTCGCGGAGCGCGCGGAAGTGGGCGAGGCGCGCGAGGCCGTGTTCGCGGTCACGATCCCCGAGGAACGCGGCAGCTTCAAGCGCTTCTGCTCGCTCGTCGGCGAGCGCAACGTCACCGAGTTCAACTACCGGATCGCCGATGCGCAGGCCGCGCACATCTTCGTCGGCGTGCAGATCAAGCGCCGTGGCGAATCGGCGGAGATCGCCGCGAACTTCGAGTCGCACGGCTTCCAGACCGTCGACCTGACACACGACGAGCTGTCGAAGGAGCACATCCGCTACATGGTCGGCGGCCGCTCGCCGCTCGCGCTCGACGAGCGCCTGTTCCGCTTCGAATTCCCGGAGCGCCCGGGCGCGCTGATGAAGTTCCTGTCGTCGATGGCGCCGGACTGGAACATCAGCCTGTTCCATTACCGCAACCAGGGCGCGGACTACAGCTCGATCCTCGTCGGCCTGCAGGTGCCGTCCGCCGACCGCGCGGAGTTCGAGCGCTTCCTCGCGGCGCTCGGTTATCCGTATGTCGAAGAGAGCGGCAATCCGGCCTATCGCCTGTTCCTGTCCTGAGCGAACCCATCATGAATCCAGAACACTCCCCGCTCGGCAAGGCGACCGTCTACGCGACGCAGTACGACGCGTCGCTGCTGTTCCCGATCCCGCGCGCCGGCGCGCGCGAGCAGATCGGCATCCCGTCGCCGCTGCCGTTCTTCGGCACCGACATCTGGAACGCGTACGAGCTGTCGTGGCTCAATGCGCGCGGCAAGCCGCAGATCGCGGTCGCGACGTTCTACGTGCCGGCCGAATCGCCGAACATCGTCGAATCGAAGTCGTTCAAGCTGTATCTTGGCTCGTTCGCGCAGACGACGTTCGATTCCGTCGATGCCGTGCGCGACGCGCTGAAGCGTGACGTGTCGGCCGCGTGCGGCGCGAGCGTCGCCGTGCAGCTCGTGTCGCCGCACGATTTCGGCAAGCTCGAGATGGACGAGCTCGACGGGCTGTCGCTCGACCGGCTCGACCTCGAAGCCGACGTCTACGAGCCCGATCCGTCGCTGCTGTCCGCCGCGCACGACGAGGCGCCGGTCGAGGAAACGCTCGTGTCGGACCTGCTGCGGTCGAACTGCCCCGTCACGGGCCAGCCCGACTGGGGCAGCGTGCAGATCCACTACGTCGGGCCGCAGATCGATCACGCGGGCCTCCTGCGCTACATCATCTCGTTCCGCAATCACACGGGCTTTCACGAGCAGTGCGTCGAGCGCATCTTTGTCGACATCCTGCGTGCGTGCAAGCCGGTGAAGCTCGCGGTCTACGCGCGCTATACGCGGCGCGGCGGCCTCGACATCAACCCGTTCCGCACCAACTACAACCAGCCGATGCCGGATAACGCGCGCACTGCGCGGCAGTGAGGGCTCGCAGCGAGCCGTAACGGCAAGCCCAAACAAAACAGCCCGGTCGGAACTGACCGGGCTGTTTTCCTGTGTGCGCAGAGAAGCGCGCCGCGTTACTTCGCCGGCGCCTTATAAGCGATGCAGTCGACCTCGACCTTGCAGTCGATCACCATGCTCGACTGCACGCACGCGCGTGCCGGCGGATGCTCGCCGAAGTACGACACGAACACCTTGTTGAACGACGCGAAATCGCGCGCGTCGTCGAGCCACACGCCGCAGCGCACGACGTGCTCGAGGCCGTAGCCGGCTTCCTTCAGGATCGCGATCACGTTCTCGATCGTCTGCTTCGACTGCGTGACGATCCCGCCTTCGACCACTTCGCCGTTCACCATCGGCGTCTGGCCCGACACGTACAACCAGCCGTCGGCTTCGACCGCACGCGCAAACGGCATCACCTGGCCGCCCGTGCCCTTCGCTTCGCCTACGCCATATCGCTTCATCGTTTCACTCCTGTTCTCGGTTACGGATGCGCGCGCCGGTCGCGGCGCGCGCGGAAGATCTGAACAACGGCCGCACTCAAAACGCCGCGTCGGCGCTCGCCTGCGCCCGCGCGCCGCGCGCGACGAAGCCGCCTGCGCGTTCGCCCGTCGGCTGGCCGTCGCGGTAGGTCAGCACGCCGTTGACCCACACCGCGTCGATGCCGTGCGCGGGCTGCTGCGGCCGCTCGAAGGTCGCCGCGTCGATCACGCGATCGGGATCGAACAGCACGAGGTCCGCGTGGAAGCCGACACGCACCTCGCCGCGCCCGGCGATCCCGAAGCGGCGCGCGGACAGCGACGTCATCTTGCGGATCGCCTCCTCGAGCGGCAGCAGCCCGGTGTCGCGCGCGTAGTGCCCGAGCACGCGCGGGAACGCGCCCCACAGCCGCGGGTGCGGCAGCGGATCGTTCGGCAGGCCGTCCGAGCCGACCATCGTCGCCGGATGCGACAGGATCCGGCGCACGTCGTCCTCGGACATGTTGTGGTACACGGCGCCCGCCGGCCGGATCCGCTGCGCGGCTTCCTGCTCGGTCACGCCCCAGTCGGCCGCGATCGCCTTCAGCAGCTTGCCCGCGACTTCCGGATGCGGCTCCGACCACGTGATCGTGATGTCGATGTCGCCCGTCACCTGCTTCAGGTCGAGCGTCGACGAGCTGCGGCTGTACGGATAGCAGTCGCAGCCGACAGGCTGGTAGCGGCGCGCGCCCTCGAGCGACGCGAGCACCTCGGTGCTGCGCCCCCAGTTCGACGGGCCCGCGCATTTCAGGTGCGAGATCACGACCGGCACCCGCGCATGGCGGCCGACGCGATACGCCTCGTCCATCGCGTCGAGGATCGCGTCGAACTCGGTGCGCATGTGCGTCGTGTATAGCGCGCCCGCGTTCGCGAGCGGCTCGGCGAGCGCCATCACCTCCTCGGCCGGCGCCGCGAACGCGGAGCCGTACGCGAGGCCCGACGACAGCCCGAGCGCGCCGTGCGCGAGCGCCTCCTCGAGCTGCGCGCGCATGCCCGCGATTTCCGCGTCGGTCGCCGCGCGGTCAAGGCGGTCCATCTGGTTGTTGCGCAGCGCGGTGTGGCCGACGAGCGCGGCCACGTTGACGGCCGGCCGCGCGTCGTTCACCGCCGCGACGTAGTCGGCGAAGGTCGGGTACTGGAATGCGCCGCGCTCGCCGAGCAGGTTCATCGGGTCGGGCGGATCGCCCGCGAGCGTGACCGGCGACGCGCTGATCCCGCAGTTGCCGACGATCACGGTCGTCACGCCCTGCGTGATCTTCGGCAGCATCTGCGGCGAGCGGATCACGTGGGTGTCGTCGTGCGTGTGCACGTCGACGAAGCCCGGCGCGAGCGCGCGGCCGTTCGCTTCGACGACCTCCTCGGCCAGCCAGTTCGACAGATTGCCGATCGCGACGATCATGCCGTTGCGGATCGCGACGTCGCGCTCGACGGGCGGCGCGCCGGTGCCGTCGTACAGCTGCGCGCCAACGATCAGCGTATCGGCGGCTTCGGGATGCGAATGCATGGTCAGTCTCCTAGCGGTTGGCGGTCTCCGCCGCCACGGTGCGCGTCGAGCGCATGCTTGACGCGGCGCAGCGATTCGCGGCACGCGTCGCCGAGCCGCAGCGCGACCTCGGTGACGAGTACGTCGATGGCCATCATCATCGCGTAGCGCGATGTCGACGGCTTGAAAATGAAATCGGTCTCGAACGCGACGACCGGAATCAGGTGGTCGGCGAGCTGCGCGAGCGGCGACGCCGGCGCGGTGACCGCGATCACCGTCGCGCCGTAGCGCTTCGCGAGCGCGCAGCTCTCGAGCAGCTCCGGCACCCGCCCGCTCACCGACAGCGCGACGACGACGGCGTCCTTCGACAGCGTCGCCGACACCATCCGCTGCAGCACGCTGTCCTGGTAGCTCGCGACCGGCCGGCCGAAGCGCACGAGCCGGAAACGCAGCTCGTCGGCGAGCGCGGTCGACCCGCCGCCCTGCCCGTACACGTAGATCATCTTCGCGCCGGCCAGCTGGTCGGCGGCCGCGTCGAACGACGTCTGGCGCAACAGCTGGTGGTTGTGCGCGAGCGCAACCTGGATCTCGTCGTAGACGACCGACGCGGGGTTCGGGTCGCCGGCGCGCGCGGCGTCCGACGGCGCGAGAAAGCGCTGGCCGACGGCGGCCGCCTGCGCGACGAGCAGCTTCAGTTCGCGCACGTCGCGGCAGCCGACCGCCTTCGCGAAACGCGTGACCGTCGCGACGCTCACTTGCGCGTCGCGCGCGAGCGCGCCGATGCTCGCGTGCGCGGCGCGCGCGAGATCGGCGAGGATGAACGCGGCCACCTTGCGCTCGGCGTCGCGCAGCTCCGGCGCGCATTCGGCGATCCGCGCGACGATATCGACGACCGGTTGGGCGCCCTGCGGCGCGGCAGGCTCGACAGCCGGCGGATCGAAAGACGGGACAGCGGGCGTATTCATCTGGGGATTCGGTTGCGGCGCACCATGTTACTAAATAACATTACCGGACCGATGCTACTTTCTGTACCATCGGCGTGTCAACTTCGGTGCAATACATAGCGATGATGGAGCGGGATGACATGAAAGTTACAAACTATCAGGACGCGACGATCGATCCGTTCGGCAAGGGTCTCGGCAATTTGCCGAGCGCGAGCGTGCCGCTCGCCGACGCAGGCCGCCTCGAGTGGAACGTGCTCGCGGAAGACGTCAGCCTGCCGGCCGCGGTGCTGTACGAGGATCGCATCGAGCACAACCTGAAATGGATGCAGGCGTTCGTCGAGGAGTACGGCGTCAAGTTCGCGCCGCACGGCAAGACGACGATGGCGCCGCAGCTGTTCCGCCGCCAGCTCGACGCCGGCGCGTGGGGCATCACGCTCGCGACCGCGCATCAGACGCAGGCCGCGTATCACGGCGGGGTGCGGCGCGTGCTGCTCGCGAACCAGCTGGTCGGCCGTCAAAACATGACGATCATCGCGGAACTGCTGACTGATCCCGAGTTCGAGTTCTTCTGCCTCGTCGACTCCGTCGACGGCATCGACCAGCTCGGCCGCTTCTTCGGTGAAGCGAAGAAATCGCTCAACGTGCTGCTCGAGCTCGGCGTGCCGGGCGGCCGCGCGGGCATTCGCGACGACGCGCAGCGCGATGCGGTGCTCGCCGCGCTCGCCCGATATCCGGACACGCTGAAGCTCGCCGGAATCGAGCTCTACGAAGGCGTGCTGAAGGAAGAAGGCGAGATCCGCGCGTTCCTGCAGCACGCGGTCGCGCTGACACGCGAGCTCGCCGCCGCCGGCCGCTTCGCGCGCACGCCGGCGATCCTGTCCGGCGCGGGGTCGGCATGGTACGACGTGGTCGCGGAGGAGTTCGCGAAGGCATCCGGCGCGGGCTTCGCGGAGGTGGTGCTGCGTCCGGGCTGCTACCTGACGCACGATGTCGGCATCTACAAGCACGCGCAGACCGGCGTGTTCGCGCGCAACCCGATCGCGCGCAAGATGGGCGAAGGCCTGCTGCCCGCGCTGCAGCTGTGGGCGTATGTACAGTCGATCCCTGAGCCGGACCGCGCGATCGTCGCGCTCGGCAAGCGCGACTCGGCGTTCGACGCAGGCCTGCCCGAGCCGGCCCGCCATTTCCGTCCGGGCCGCGACACCGCGCCGCGCGACGTCGCCGCGAGCGAAGGCTGGGCGATCACTGGCCTGATGGACCAGCACGCATACCTGCAGATCCCACCCGGCGCGGACCTGAAGGTCGGCGACATGGTCGCGTTCGACATCTCGCACCCGTGCCTGACGTTCGACAAGTGGCGCCAGTTGCTCGTCCTCGATCCGCAGTTCCGCGTGAAGGAAGTGATCGAGACGTTCTTCTGACCGGCTGCGGCCGTGAATCGGCCGTGAATCGGCTGCACATCCGCCACGCATCGGCCGTCCCGCAACGGGGCGGCCGCCGTCACGCCGTCGTCATCCCGGCTTCGATGCGCCGGAGTACACTGCGCTTTCGTCCTCGGGCCCGTTCTCGCCATTCAACGACGATCGGCGCGAACCGGCCCGCACGCCCCTTCCACTTTGTATCGGACCCGAGCGAGCGCCAAAGCGCCCACTCAGGTCGACACTGGAGAAAGCCATGGCCGCAAAGAAGATCCTGTTCCTGACTGGCGATTTTGCCGAAGACTACGAAACGATGGTGCCGTTCCAGGCACTGCAGGCGGTCGGCCATCACGTCGACGCGGTGTGTCCGGCCAAGCGGGCGGGCGACAAGATCAAGACCGCGATCCACGACTTCGAGGGCGACCAGACCTACACCGAGAAGCCCGGCCACCAGTTCACGCTGAATGCGACGTTCGACGACGTCGACGCGGCGCGCTACGACGCGCTCGCGATCGCAGGCGGCCGCGCGCCCGAATACCTGCGTCTCGATCCGAAAGTCATCGCGCTCGTGCGCGCGTTCGCGTCGGCCGGCAAGCCGATCGCGGCGATCTGCCACGCGGCGCAGCTGCTCGCGGCCGCCGACGTGATCCGCGGCAAGCGGATCTCGGCCTACCCTGCGTGCGCGCCCGAAGTGAAGCTCGCGGGCGGCGAATATGCGGACATTCCGGTCGACGCGGCCGTCACCGACGCACCGTTCGTCACCGCGCCCGCGTGGCCCGCGCATCCGGCGTGGCTCGCGCAATTCCTCGCGCTGCTCGGCACGCGCATCGAGCTGTAACGACGTCGACGGCGGCGGGCCTGGACGGTCCGCTCGCCGCCAGCGGCCGGCGCCAGGGCGGCTGACGCGCGATTCCGCGCGTCGTGCAACCGCTGCGGCGCGTGCGGCAAGCCCCGCTCGTTCAACGCGCCGCCGGCTGCGTGCCGACTTCCGCGATCCGCGCCTCCAGCATCGCGAGCGCGCCCGACAGCGCACTCAGCACGTCGTCCGGGAGCTGCGCCATCGTCTCGTCGAGAAATGCCTTGCGCCGCGGCAGGCACGCATCGAACGCCGCGCGCCCGGCGGCGGTCAGCGTCACGTTGGTCACGCGATTGTCGCGCGCGTCGGATTCGCGCTCGATCCAGCCGAGCGCGTCGAGCGCCTTCAGCTGGCGCGTAAGCGCGCCCGGGTCGATCCGCAGCACTTCGACGAGCCGCTTCTGCGACGCGTGCCCGTCCATCGAGTGCAGCGCGACCATGATGCGCCAGCGCGGCATCGGCTGGCCGACGTGGGTCTCGAACGCGGTCATGAACGCGCGATACGTCCGTCCGAATTGCTGCAAGATCGCGACGCGGTCCTGTTCTTCCATGCGCTGAATTCTGTTCCTTCAATCGGTCAATCTGCCGCGACGTGCGGTTCAATCTTGCGCCGCAGCGCGATCGGCGGCACCCGGCGGCATTGCCACACCGAATACACGGCCACGACGGCCGCCATCGCGACGCCCAGGTGAATCGCGCTGACGAGCGATTCGCGGGCCGCCTCCAGCAGCAGCGCGCCATTATGCCCGGCCCGCGTCAGCTCCGCGACGAGGCCGCCCTGCGCCGCGCGGTCGATCAGGATCTGCGGATCGGCGAGCTGCGCGTGCCATGGCAGCGCATGGTCGGCCGCGAGCGCGTTGTGCACGCCGCCCGCGTACATCTGGTTGACGAGCGTGCCCGTCAGCGCGGTGCCGACCATTCCGCCGACCATCCGCAGCGACTGCAGCAGCGCCGTCGCGATGCCGAGATGCTCGCGTCCGGCGGTCTGCTGCGCGAACACCGTCAGGTTCGGCAGCACGAAGCCGAGGCCGACGCCGCCCGAGACCATCAGCGCCATCAGCAGCCAGCGCGGCGTGTCGTGCGTCGCGACGACGACGCCGGCGCACGCGATCGCGAACAGCACGAAGCCCACTTGCAGCATCGCGTTCGGGTTGCGGATGCGCGTCACGACCCGGCCGTTCATGATGCTGCCGATCGTGATGAACACGACGAGCGGCGTGATCACGAGCCCGGCCTCCTTCGGCGACATCCCGAAGCCGCCCTGGAACAGCAGCGGCGCGTAGAACAGCAGCGAGAACATCGAGAAGCCCGCGAGCATCGCAAGCACGAAGAGCGCGGACAACGCGCGGTTGCCGAACATGTCGAACGGCAAAATCGGCTGCGCGCAGCGCTTTTCCCAGTGCCACAGCCCGATGCCGGCAGCGAGCGCGATCACGAGCAGCAGCGTCGGCCAGCCCGCGATCCCGTGTTTCGGCAGCCATTCGACGAACAGCTGCAGCGCGCCGAGCGACAGCGCGATCAGCACCGCGCCCGGCCAGTCGAGCCGCATCTTCTCCCGATGCTCGACGTGCCGCAGGTGCGGCAGGTAGCGCCAGACGAACAGCAGCGACAGCAGGCCGACCGGCAGGTTCACGTAGAACACCGAGCGCCAGCCGAACGACTGGGTCAGTACGCCACCGAGCGACGGCCCGATCGCGTTCGCGATGCCGAACGCCGAACTCATCATCACCTGCCAGCGCAGCCGCACGACGGAATCGGGAAACAGGTCCGGAATGCACGCGAACGCGGTGCCGACCAGCATCCCGCCGCCAATGCCCTGCAGCCCGCGCGCGAGCACGAGGTACAGCATGTCGTTGGCCATCCCGCACAGCACCGACGCGCCGGTGAACAGCACGATCGACGCAATCACGAACGGCTTGCGCCCGTAGTAATCGCCGAGCCGCCCGAAGATCGGCACGGTAATCACCGAGCTCAGCAGGTAGGAGGTTGCGACCCACGCATACAGGTCGAAACCTTTCAGTTCGGCGACGATCGTCGGCAGCGCGGTGCCGACGACGGTCTGGTCGAGCGCGACGAGCATCGTCACGAACGAGATGCCGATCATCGCGAGCAGCGATTCACGGAACGGCAGGACTTGCCCGCTCGAATGGTGGGCAGCGGTATGGATGGCCATTTTTTGTTGGCGCAACTTTTGACGGGTCAAACAATCTGAAAATTTTATCATGGGTACGGTAATCTAGCTGGCGGCCGGCATTCCGGCCGGGCCGCGAAGGAGAAAGATGGAACCGATTTCAACCGGCGTTGCGACCACGCTGTCGGACGACGACCGGGATGCGCTGCGGCGCGCGAAGCAGGTGCTGGAAAGTCCGTCGCTGACGCTGAAGCTGACGAGCCTGCTCGGTACGCCGATCGAGAAGATGATCGGCAGGCTGCCGGATTTCGCGACCGGCAAGATCAACGACGCGACCCAGCTCGCGCTGCGCAAGTGTCTCGGTCTCGCGCTGCGCACGCTCGGCAGGCCGCTGGCCGCGGATTCCGACGCGCACGACAAGCCGAGCAACCTGCTACACAAGCTTGCGGTCGCGACGACGGGCGCCGCGGGCGGCGCGTTCGGGTTCTTCGCGCTGCCGGTCGAACTGCCGGTGACGACGACGCTGATTTTCCGCTCGGTGTGCGACATCGCGCGCAGCGAGGGCGAGGACCTGGCGTCGGTCGATACGCAGTTGCAATGTCTCGCCGTGCTCGGGATGGGCGGCAACCCGGACAGAAAGGAAGAGGAAGCCGATCTCGGCTACTTCGTGCTGCGTGGCGCGCTCGCGCAGGCGATCTCGAAGGCGTCGTCGGACATCACGACGAAGGGCATCGCCGCGCACGGCTCGGCGGCCGTGTTCAGGCTCGTGCAGACCGTCGCGTCGCGGTTTTCGGTGCAGGTGACCGAGCAGATGGCCGCCAAGTCGATCCCGGCGATCGGCGCGGTGCTCGGCGCGACCGTCAACACGCTGTTCATCGATCACTTCCAGCAGATGGCGCACGGCCACTTCACCGTGCGCCGGCTCGAGCGCAAGTACGGCACCGCGGCCGTCAAGGCCGCGTATCAGGCGATCGACGCCTCGCCCGCCCGCTGAACCGCCCGCTCGACCGCGACGCGGCGCAGGAACGCCGCCGCCGTGCCGCTCGAACAGAGCCTCAATACCAGACGCGATGGGCCCTAGCCCGCCGGCAGCACCTGCCCGCGGATCTCGCCGGACGGATGCTCCTTCGTATAGACGTTGAAATACCACTTGCCGGCCATCAGGTCGGTCACCTGCGCATCGTTCAGCTCCTTCGAACCCTTGATCGGGCTCGCGAGGCCGTCCTTCGGAATCGGCACCTGCACGCCGGCGTTCTGCCCGACGGGCGCCGGCCCGTGGAAATGCGCGGCGGTCGCGGGGCTGGTCAGGTCCTTGTACGCGATCGTCCATTGCAGCGTGTGCGTGGCCGTGTCGTAAGTCGCGTCGACGTTACCGGAACCGTGGCTGGTGGTGGGCGGCACTTCGCTCGAAGGCTGCAGGTTGGCGGACAGGTGGACGGTTTCGGCGGCAGCGCTGCCGGCAGCCAGCACGCCCGCGAGTAACGCGACCTGAAGGAAACGCAGCTTCGGCATGAGATCTCCTTGTACGACGTTGGACGCCACCCAACGGGGGACGTATCGCTCATGTTAGTCGATCGCCGCCGAGCGGACACACGCCGGCGACTCGTTCACGCCAGCCTGCCGCGGCGAAGAAAAGACCTTTGCAACCGGACGCCTGAATCCGCACGCGGCCTTTCGATACACTGCGTCTCACAGTTGCTTGTTTCCTTCGTCCGAAGGAGTCTGCGAGTATTCACGCGGCCACCCGGCCGCGTTTTTTTTGCGACATGCGGATCGGGCACGCGGCGGCACGCACTGTGGCGCGTCAGCTCCGGTAGCCAGGATCGATGCGGTCGACGATGCGCTGCAGCGCGTCGAACGCATCCTGCCCGGCGCCGTGCTTCGGATCGAAGTTCAACGAATCGCGCACGCAGGCTTCGAGCACCGGCGGCGCGATCGGCAGCGCATCGCCGATCGCGTGCGTCGCGACCTGCACTTCGCATGCGCGGTTGAGCAGCCACATCAGCGAGAAGGTTGCGGCGAGCGTGCGGCCGATCGTCACGGGCCCGTGATTGCGCAGCAGCAGCACGGGCCGCCCGCCCGCGCTCGAGACGATCCGCCGGCCTTCGTCGAGATGCACGGTGATCCCCTCGAAGTCGTGATACGCGACCTTGCCATACAACTGCGCCGCATAGAAGTTCGAGAACGACAGCCCGTCACGCGAGCAGCACACGGCCATCGCGGGCGTCGTATGCACGTGCATCACGCAGTGCGCATCGGGCAACGCCGCGTGGATCGCGCTGTGAAACGTGAAGCCGGCCGGATTGATCGGCCAGTCGGAATGGCCGATCACGTTGCCGTCGATGTCGATCTTGACGAGGTTCGACGCGCACACCTCGCGGTAATGCAGGCCGAACGGATTGATCAGGAAGTGCCCGTCCGCATCCGGCACGCGCAGCGAGATGTGGTTGTAAATCAGCTCGGTCCAGCCGAGATGGTCGAAGATGCGGTACGCGGCCGCGAGCTGCACGCGCGCCTGCCATTCGGCTTCGGAAAATCGGGCGGGACGGGAAAACGGCTGGTTCGGTACGTGATGCATGCGGGGGCTCCGGTTGAGCAGGCGCGCGCCGGGCCGCGCGGCGGCGGCCTAGCACGTCGTCTCCTGGCGCCGGCGGCCGTGCTGGCCGGCGCGTTGCATATCGCTGACGGACGGGCCGCACGTCGTGCGCGGCGGATCCGGCAGCACCGTCACGATCCTCAGATCGTTGCGCGCACAACCATATCACCTTTCGGCAGCCACCGGAATGGCGGCGATCACCGAATCGTTCGGGCACGGAATCGGCGCGCACCCGCGACGGCCGGCCAGCCGGCGAACGGGCGGCGCCCCGGCCACGATCCCGCCGTCACGACCGTGGACAGCCCCTCATAACTGATTGCCGACCGGCAGCAGCATAAACACGCCGGTCAGCAGGTTGCGCAGCAGCCCCGCATGCGGATCGACGTGATAGGTGTGCGGCACGCCGTCGTCGACGCCGGTCCACACCAGCTCGGACGCGCCGGGTCCGGACGGTGCCGCGAGCTGCACGCGGTAGCTCTCGTCCGGCTGCGTCGCCCGCTCGAAGAGCGCCGCGGCCTGCTGTGCGAGCGCCGGGCTGTGGATCACGAGCGCCATCTCGGTATTCAGGTGCGCGGAGCGCGGATCGAGGTTCATCGAGCCGATCACGAGAATCCTCCGGTCGATCACATACGCCTTCGCGTGCAGGCTCGCCCGCGACTGCGAGCCGAACAGCCGCGGCCGCTGCCGGTCGGGCTTTGCCTTGAATTCGTAGAGTTCCACGCCGTGCTGCAGCAGCGGCACCCGATACGGACCATAGCCGGCCTGCACGGCGACCGCGTCGGTCGCGGCGAGCGAATTCGTCAGGATTGCGACGCGCACGCCGCGCGCAGTCGTGTCGCCGAGGATCTTCACGCCCGCGTCATGCGGCACGAAATACGGCGTGAACGCGAGGAATTCCTGCTGCGCGCCGCGTATCAGCTCGACGAGCCGCCGCATCGGCGGGCTCACGTAGCCGTCGGTCGGCAGCGCGACCTTGTCCGGCGCGTCGGCGCTGAATTCGGCCGGCCCCCACACGAGCCCCAGCGCGTCGCGCGCGATTTGCTGCGCGAGCGGCGTCGCGTTCAGCGGTTTCGCGTTGTACGGCTCCGCGTTCTTGCGCCAGTGCGCGCGCAACTCGTCGCGCATCGCGTCGAGATCCTTCGGATCGAAGGTCTGGTGGTTCAGTGCATGCAGCGGATAGCTGGTGCCGCTCGCCCAGTACGTGTCGAAGCTCGCGGAGATGTCGTGCGTGACCGGGCCGGCCGCGAGCACGTCGAGGTCGCGGAACTGCAGCGTCGCGCTCGCGCTGAAATACTCGTCGCCGAGGTTGCGGCCGCCGACGATCGCGATCTGGTTGTCGGCGATCATCGCCTTGTTGTGCATCCGGCGCGTGAAGCTGCCGATCCGTGTGAAGAAATCGGTCGTGCGCTGCATCACGCGCTGCTGCGACGCGCCGAACGGATTGAATACGCGGATCTCGATGTTCGGATGCGTGTTCAGCGCGGCCATCACGCGATCGATGTCGCGGAAATTCAGGTCGTCAACGAGCATCCGCACGCGCACGCCGCGGTCGGCCGCATACAGCGCGGCGGCAAGCAGCAGCTTGCCGGTCGTGTCTTCCGTCGCGACGTAGTACTGCATGTCGAGTGTTTTCGTCGCCGCACGCGCGAGCGCGACGCGCATCTGCAGTGCTTCGGCGCCGTCGGCGAGCAGGCGGAAGCCCGACGCGTCCGGATGCGCGGCCTCCGGCGCGGCCAGCGCGTCGCGCAGCGGCGTCGCGGTATCGGCAGGCAACGCATGCGACTCGGGGCGCTCGAGCGTCGTGGCGGGAGGATGCGTCGCGCACGCGGCGACGAGCGACAGCATCGCGCAGACGGCCAGCGCGCGGGCGGCCGAGCGGCATGCGGCACGCCAGGACCGGGCGGCCGGCGCGCGCCGGACGAAGGACGTGGGCACGGAACCTCCTCGACAGGCGGATCAACGGGTCGGCCCCCGCCGCGGCACGGCTGACGGGCGGTTCCAGCCGATTCTAAGTGTCGCCGGATGACGGGGTCAATCGCGCGCCGGCAAGCCGCCCGATCTGTCCGGGTGGCTTCGGCGCGCGTCGCTACGCGGATGCGCGAGCACGGCCCGGGGTCGGTTCGCACGCCGTCAGCGCCGCGGCAGCCGCGCTGACCGCAACCGGAAACGCCCGCCGCACGCCGCGCGAGCCACCGTGGTCCGACCAATCTCAGCCCACGTCGTCGCTCTGCTCGAAATGGCGGCGCACGTGGTCGATGTGCGTCTGCATCGCGGTGCGCGCCTCCTCGGGGCGGTGTGCGCAGATCGCTTCGCAGACGATCCGGTGCTGCAGCAGCAACTGGTCCGACGCGCCTTCGTCGTGCTCGGTCATCCCCGCCACGTTGATCGAGATGTGCTCGCGCAGCATGCCGATCACGCTCGTATGCAGGTGCAGGAACATCGTGTTGTGCGACGCGAGCGCAATCGCCTCGTGCAGCTTCGCGTCGGTCGCCGCCTCGACCGCCTTGTCGTCGTTCGCGTGCGCGGTTTCGAGCTCGCGCAGCAGCGCGCGAATCCGGCGCCGGTCGTTCGCATCGGCGCGCAGCGCCGCGAAATACGCGGTCGCGCCCTCGAGCACGCGGCGAAACTCGAGGATGTCGTCGCGCAGCGCCGGATGGTCGGCAACGAGCTGCCCCCACGGCGACGCGATCCCCGCGCGCAACTGGTCCGTCACGTACACGCCCGCGCCACGCCGGCTCTGCAGCAGGCCGCGCGCGACGAGCCGCTGGATCGCCTCGCGGATCGTGTTGCGCGCGACGCCGTACTGCTCCGCGAGCACCCGCTCGGCCGGCAGGCGCGCGCCGGCCGGCCACGTGCCGTCCAGCAGCGCCGTCTCGATCTTCCGCATCACCAGTTCGGTCCGGCCACGCGCCGTCATCCCTGCCATCGTCCGGTCTCCAGAATGCGCGCGGCGCCGATTGGCCCAACCAATTTGAGCTAACGCGCCGTCGCAGGAATTATGCAGCGAAACAGCCGTCCCGCGTGCCGGGCAGCCGTCCCCCTGGAGCGAGACATGAACGAAAGGCAGTATCCACCGGCCGCGCCCGCGGACGTCTATCTGTTCGCGACCTGCCTGGTCGACCTGTTCGTCCCCGACGCGGGCCTCGACGCGGTGCGGCTGCTCGAGCGCGAGGGCCTGACCGTCCACTATCCGCGCGGCCAGAGCTGCTGCGGCCAGCCTGCCTACAGCAGCGGCAATCCCGACGAAGCGCGCCGCGTCGCGGCTGCGCAGCTCGACCTGTTCTCGAATCCTTGGCCCGTGATCGTCCCGTCCGGGTCGTGCGCCGGCATGATGCGGCACCATTGGCCGGCGCTGTTCTCCGACGATCCCGTCAACGGCCCGAAGGCCAGCGCGATCGCCGAACGCGTGTACGAACTCGCCGAATTCCTCGTCCATGTGCTCGACGTACGCGTCGACGCCATCGCCGCTGCCGCCGCCGCCGCCGTGCAACCGGACGAGCGCGTGGTGCTGCACACGTCGTGCGCGGCGCGCCGCGAAATGGGCACGCGCGCACACGGCGTCGCGCTCGTCGACGCGCTGCCGGGCGTGACCCGCATCGAACACGAACGCGAATCCGAATGCTGCGGCTTCGGCGGCACGTTCTCGCTGAAGCATCCCGACATCTCCGGCGCGATGGTGCGTGACAAGGTCGCGTCGGCGTGCGCGACCGGCTGCGACCGGCTCGTGTCCGCCGATTGCGGCTGCCTGCTGAACATCGGCCACGCGGCCGCGAAGGCCGGCGCGCCGTTGCCGGTCGAGCATCTCGCGAGCTTCCTGTGGCGCCGCACGGCCGGCGCCGCATCGCTGCGCGGAGACGAGCAATGAGCGCCCGCGACGCGATTCTCGCGCGGCTGCGTGCCGCCGCGCCCGCGCCGGGCGCCGACGCATCGGCCGCCCGCCCGATCGATGCGCGCATCGACAACCGCATCGATCACCATTACGCGACGCGGCGCGGCACGGCCCCGGCCGATCCGCACACGCTCGCGCAAGTGCTGCAGGCCGCGCTCGCCGCGTCACACGCGGACGTCTGGTGCGCAGACGCCGCGTCATGGCCCGCGCAGCTCGCCGAGCGGCTCGCGGCGGCCGGCGTGCGCCGGCTGCTGCTCGATCCTGCCCGCGCCGAAGCCGCAGCGCTGGCCCGCGCGCTGCCCGACGCCGTCGCGACGGTGCCGTTCGACCGGCCGATCGAGACCTGGAAGGCCGAGCTGTTCGCGACGATCGACGCGGGCTTCACGGTCGCGCGCTCGGGCATCGCCGCGACCGGCGCGCTCGTGCTCGCGCCGGACGCCGGCACGCCGCGCACCGTGTCGCTGGTGCCGCCGCTGCACGTCGCGCTCGTCCATGCCGACACGCTGCATGCGGACCTGCACGCAGCCGCGCACGCGGAGCGCTGGCACGCGGGCATGCCGACGAATCTCGTGCTGGTTTCCGGGCCGTCGAAGACCTCCGACATCCAGCAGACGCTCGCGTACGGCGCACACGGCCCGCGCCACCTGTGGGTCGTGATCGTCACCGGGCCGGCCGAAACACCCGACCCGACCACGCGCCTGTCCGACGCTTCGGACCGTCCCGCTTCGGACACTCCCGCTTCGCAAGGAACGCCGCGATGAGCGACCACACCGTGCATTTCGTCGCCCCCGGCGACTTCAAGGCGCGCGCGCGCGCCGCGCTCGACGATCCGAAGCTGCGCCGCAGCTTCCGTGGCGCGATGGATTTCCTGCAAGGCAAGCGCGCAGTGCAGTTCCCCGACGATGCCGAGCTGCAGCAACTGCGCGACCTCGGCGAAGCAGTGCGGCAGCACGCGCTCGCGCAACTGCCGACGCTACTCGAGCAGCTCGAAGCGAAACTGACCGAATCCGGCGTGCACGTGCACTGGGCCGAGACCGCCGACGACGCGAACGCGATCGTGCTCGGCATCGCGCAGGCGAAGAAGGCGCGCCGCGTGATCAAGGGAAAGTCGATGGCGAGCGAGGAAATCGAGCTGAACCATTACCTTGCCGAGCGCGGCGTCGACTGCATCGAATCCGACATGGGCGAATACATCGTCCAGCTCGCCGGCGAAAAACCGTCGCACATCGTGATGCCCGCGATCCACAAGACGCGCGGCGACATCGCCGACCTGTTCCAGCAGCACATCCCCGGCGCGCATTACACGGAAGACGTCGACGAGCTGATCCAGACAGGCCGGCGCGCGCTGCGCCAGGCTTTCGTCGATGCGGACATCGGCCTGTCGGGCGTGAACTTCGCGGCGGCCGACACGGGCACGCTGTGGCTCGTCGAGAACGAGGGCAACGGTCGCCTGTCGACGACGGTGCCCGACACGCACATCGCGATCATGGGCATCGAGAAGGTCGTCGCGAAGCTCGAGCACATCGTGCCGCTGTCGAGCCTGCTGACGCGCTCGGCCACCGGCCAGGCGATCACGACCTATTTCAACCTGATTACCGGCCCGCGCCGCGACGGCGAGCGCGACGGTCCGCGCGACATGCATCTCGTGCTGCTCGACAACGGCCGCACACAGGCGTACGCGGACGCGCAACTGCGCGCGACGCTGCAATGCATCCGCTGCGGTGCGTGCATGAACCACTGCCCCGTCTACACGCGGATCGGCGGCCACGCATACGGAACGACCTATCCGGGGCCGATCGGCAAGCTCATCTCGCCGCACCTGCTCGGGCTCGACGCGACCGCCGACCTGCCGACCGCGTCGACGCTGTGCGGCGCATGCGGCGAGGTGTGCCCGGTGCGGATCCCGATCCCGCAGCTGCTCGTGCGGCTGCGCACCGAGGCGAACCGCAAGCCCGACGAACCGGTCGCCCATCCGCTGCGCGGCCAGGGCGCGAACTACAACCGCGCGGAAGACCTCGTGTGGCGCTTCTGGTCCGGCGCGTTCGCGCACCCGCGCGCGTACCGCGCATTCCGCTGGGCGGCGACGCGCCTGCGCGCGCTCGCGCCCGCGAAGCAGATGGGCTGGACGCAACACCGCACGCCGCTCGAGCCGGCGCCGCGCAGCCTGTCCGACCTGCTGCGCGAACGCGGCCAGCCCGAATAGCACACCCGCTTTCTGACCTGTACCGATAGAACTATGGAGGAGACAACCATGCAGGCCTGGCATCAGATCTACACCCCACTCGGCAGCCTCGGGCCGTCGGCGCTCGCCGCCGCGATCCCGATCATCTTCTTTTTCATCGCGCTCGCCGGCTTGCGGCTGAAGGGGCACGTCGCCGCGGCGATCACGCTGCTGCTGTCGCTCGGCGTCGCGATCGTCGCGTACCGGATGCCGGTGCCGCAGGCGCTCGCGGCGGCCGGCTTCGGCTTCGCATACGGCATCTGGCCGATCGCGTGGATCATCGTCGCCGCGGTATTCCTGTACAAGATCG
Source organism: Burkholderia sp. Bp8963 (assembly GCF_003854275.1). GTDB lineage: Bacteria > Pseudomonadota > Gammaproteobacteria > Burkholderiales > Burkholderiaceae > Burkholderia. Next base: position 23,128 of record NZ_QTQP01000004.1, on the reverse strand, counting down.
TCGTGAAGACCGGGCAGTTCGACATCATCCGCGCGTCGGTGCTGTCGATCACCGAAGACCAGCGGCTGCAGATGCTGCTGATCGGCTTCTCGTTCGGCGCGTTCCTCGAAGGCGCGGCCGGCTTCGGCGCGCCGGTCGCGATCACCGCCGCGCTGCTCGTCGGCCTCGGCTTCCGGCCGTTGCATGCGGCCGGGCTGTGCCTGATCGCGAACACCGCGCCGGTCGCGTTCGGCGCGATGGGCATCCCGATCATCGTCGCCGGGCAGGTCACCGGCATCGACGCGCTCCACATCGGCGCGATGGCGGGCCGCCAGCTGCCGCTGCTGTCGCTCGCGGTGCCGTTCTGGCTCGTGTTCATGATGGACGGGCTGCGCGGCGTGCGGCAGACCTGGCCGGCCGCGCTCGTCGCCGGCGGCAGCTTCGCGATCACGCAGTACTTCACGTCGAACCATCTCGGGCCCGAGCTACCGGACATCACGTCGTCGCTCGTCAGCCTCGTGTCGCTGGCCGCATTCCTGAAGGTCTGGCAGCCGAGCAGCGCGAAACGGACGGCCGGCGAGACGGCCGGCGGCACCGTCGCGTCCGGCGGCGGCGCCGCGGCGCTCGCGGGCTTCGGTGGCAGCAGCGGCGGTGGCTTCGGCCCGTCGGCGAGCCGCCAGGCGTCGCCATACTCGCTCGCGCAGACCGTGCGCGCATGGTCGCCGTTCCTGATCCTGACGGGCATCGTCACCGTGTGGAGCCTTGCGCCGTTCAAGGCACTGTTCGGCCCGCACGGCGCGCTCGCCGCGACCGTGCTGAAGTTCCACGTGCCGGCGCTCGACCAGCTCGTCGTCAAGACCGCGCCGATCGTCGCAACCCCGAAGGCACTCGATGCGGTGCTGAAGATCGACCTGGTGTCGGCCGTCGGCAGCGCGATCCTCGTGACCGCGCTGATCTCGATGGTGCTGTTGCGGATGAAGCCGCGCGACGCGCTCGTCACGTTCGGCGAGACGCTGAAGGAGCTCACGCGCCCGATCCTGTCGATCGGGTTCGTGCTCGCGTTCGCGTTCGTCGCGAACTACTCGGGAATGTCGTCGACGCTCGCGCTGCTGCTCGCCGGCACCGGCGCCGCGTTCCCGTTCTTCTCGCCGTTCCTCGGCTGGCTCGGCGTGTTCCTGACCGGCTCGGACACGTCGTCGAACGCACTGTTCTGCTCGCTGCAGCAGGCGACCGCGCACCAGCTCGGCCTGCCGGAGACGCTCGTCGTCGCCGCGAACACGACGGGCGGCGTGACCGCGAAGATGATCTCGCCGCAGTCGATCGCGGTCGCGTGCGCGGCGACGGGCCTCGTCGGCAAGGAGTCGGAGCTGTTCCGCTTCACGGTCCGGCACAGCGTGCTGTTCGCGGTGATCGTCGGACTGATCACGCTCGTGCAGGCGTACGTGCTGCCGGGGATGGTGCCGTAAGTAAGCAAACGAACGCCGGTTCGCACGCCGGGCGGTGTGCGGATCGGCTCATGGCGGCGGGTGATGCGGTAATGCGGTGTCGCCCGGCGCACGCAGCGAAGCCGGCCGATCCGCCCGTCTGCGCCGGAAAAAAACAAAACCCCACGCTCCGGAGAACGTGGGGTTCGTCTGCAGACTGAAGCGCCGGCCTCGCCGGCGTCTTGTCGCAGAGTCGGCGGACACCCGCCGCCGCGATCAGCTGCCCTTCGCGATGCGATCCTGGATGTGCTGCGCGCGGCTCGCCGACGACGGATGCGAGCTCATCATCGAGCTCTTGCCGCCGTCCAGCTGCGCGAGCTTCTGGAACGCGGTCACGAGGCCCTTCTGGGTCATGCCCTTCTGCTTGAGCAGGTCGAACGAGTAGTCGTCCGCCGCGCTTTCCTGCGTCTGCGAGAACTGCGCGTTGATGAACTTCTCGGTGATGTCGCCGAGCTGCGAGTTCGTCAGCGCCGCAACGCCCGGCGACGCCGCGCCGGCCGCGGTGCGTGCCGCGCTTACCGCGTACGCGGTCTGCATCGCCTTCTTCGAGTGGCCGAGTGCAACGTGGCCCATTTCATGGCCGATCACGCCGCGCAGCTCGTCATCGTTCATCATGTCCATCAGGCCGCTGTAGACGCGCACGCAACCGTTGCCCATCGCCCACGCGTTGACGTCCTTGGTCATGTAGACCTTGTAGTTGATCTTCTGGCCGTTCAGCGTCATGTCGCCGAAGCCCTTCATCACCTTCGTCAGGCGCTTCCCGTATGCGCTGTTCGCGGACGCGATCTTCGATTCGGCATCGCTCGCCTTGCACGAGTCGTTCGACAGCGCGGCGATATCGGCGTCCGACAGCGTCGCCGCCTTCAACAGGCTCGAGCCGGCCGACGTCAGGCTGTTCGCGTCGAGATTCTGCACCCCGCCGCATGCGCTCAGCAGGAACGCCACACCACATGCTGCAACCGCTTTCTTCAAATGCATTTGTGACCCCTCGGTGGTTCTAGTTGGAAGCGGCGATTTTGCATAAGTCGACCGGAAATTACCAGTCGTTTACATCTGATGACATGTTCATTACTCAGCAGAATTCAATTTAGTACGCGATTGACGACGAAAATGCAGCCAATCGCCGTGATCGTGCGACTGTCAGAATGATAAGAATGGTCAAAATGGGCGGATCTGGGGGTGGGGATTCGCGGGCGGATGCGCGCGCCGCCCCGCCCGCGAACGCCCGGTTACACCGCCGCCTGCAGATCGGCGATCGCCGCCGCGAGAAACCGCGCCGCCTCGCCGCCCGTGACGACGCGATGGTCGAACGTCAGGCTGAGCGGCAGGATCCGGTGCACGGCGGCCGCGCCGCCGACCGCCACCACGCTGTCGTGAATGCGGCCGGCCCCGAGGATCGCGACCGTCGGCGGCACGACGACCGGGGCGGCGTACTTGCCGGCGATCATCCCGAAATTCGACAGCGTGATCGTGTTGCCGCGCATCTCCTCCGGCGGAATCTTGCGCGCGCGGATGTCGTCGCGCATCCGGTCGAGGCCGGCCCGCAGGTCGGCGGCGTCGCGCTGCGCGACGTCGCGCAGCACCGGCACGAACAGGCCGTCGGGCAGGTCGACCGCGATGCCGACGTCGATCTTCGCGAGCACGTGCCGCCGCCCCGTATGCCCCTCGTACCACGCGTTGAGCCCCGGTTCCGCGCGGCAACCCGCGACGAGCGCGCGGATCAGCCGGATCGTCACGTCGGTGCGCGGCGCCCACGCGTGGATGTCGGCGTCGTCGATCACCGTCGCCGCCGCGACCTCGCTCTGCGCGCGCGCCATGTTCTGCGCCATCGCGCGCCGCACGCCGCGCAGCACTTCCGCCGGCCCGACCTCGGCGAGCACCTTCGCGACGCGCTGCACGTCCGCCGCGGTGATCACCCCGTCCGCGCCCGACGGCGTGACCATCGCGAGATCGACATCGAGCTTGCGCGCCAGCGCGCGCACCGCGGGCATCGCCTTGATCGCGCCCGCGCCGCCGATCGCCCCCCCGACCGCGCCGCCGAGCGCCGCCGGCGCATCGTGCACGACCTGCGCGCCCACTTCGACCTTGCCGACGACGGTGCCGGCATCCGCGTCGTCGCCCTCGCCTTCGAACGCGACGAGCGGTGCGCCGAGATGCACGATGTCGCCCGCCTGCCCGAACAGCTTCGCGATGCGGCCCGCCTGCGGGGACGGGATCTCGACGATCGCCTTCGCGGTCTCGACCGACAGCAGCGGCTGGTCGGTGTCGACCGCGTCGCCCGCCTTCACGTGCCATTCGACGATTTCCGCTTCCTGCAGCCCTTCGCCGAGATCGGGCAGTTTGAAGATCTTCATCAGCATCGCTCCGGGAAATCGGGTTCAGCAGCAACAGGAACGGGATCGCATCACGACGCGTCCAGCGTCTTCCTGACCGCGTCGACGATCCGCTCCACGCTCGGCAGGTACTGGCTTTCCAGCCGGAACAGCGGCACGACGACGTCGTAGCCCGTCACGCGCTGCACCGGCGCGAGCAGCGAGTACAGCCCGCGCTCGGCGATGACCGCGGCGATCTCCGCGCCGAGGCCCGCGGTGCGCGGCGCCTCGTGCACGATCACGCAGCGGCCCGTCTTCGCGACCGATGCGAGGATCGTGTCGGTATCGAGCGGCTTCAGCGTCGCGACGTCGATCACCTCGGCCATCACGCCGTCCTGCGCGAGCCGGTCGGCGGCCGCCTGCACTTCCTGCAGCGCCGCGCCCCAGCTCACGAGCGTCACGTCGGCGCCGTCGCGCAGCGTGAAGCAAGTATCGAGCGGCAGCGCGTCGCCGTCGTCCTCGACCGGCTGCCGGAACAGCCGGTATAGGCGCGTCGGTTCGAGAAAGATCACGGGGTCCGGATCGCGGATCGCGGCGAGCAGCAGCCCGTACGCGCGTGCCGGCGACGACGGCATCACGACGCGCAGCCCGGGGATATGCGCGAACAGCGCCTCGGGGCTTTCGGAATGATGTTCGGGCGCATGGATCCCGCCGCCGCAAGGCGAGCGGATCACGAGCGGACACGACAGCCGGCCGCGCGTGCGATGCCGCAGCCGCGCCGCGTGATTGAGCACGTGGTCGATCACCGGATAGATGAAGCCCGTGAACTGGATCTCGGCGACGGGCCGCAGCCCCATCGCCGCCATGCCGATCGCGGCGCCCGCGATCGCGCTTTCCGCGAGCGGCGTGTCGATCACGCGCTCGGCACCGAAGCGCGACTGCAGGTCGACGGTCGCGCGGAACACGCCGCCGTTGACGCCGATGTCCTCGCCGAGCAGGACGACCGATGCATCGTTCGCGAGCTCGAACGCGAGCGCGCGATTGACCGCTTCGACCAGATTCAGGTCAGCCATGATGATTCCCCGCGGCCGGCGCGAACGCGAGCGCCGTGTCGAGCTGTTCGCGCAGCGCGCGCGGCAGCGTCGCGTAAAGATGGTCGAACATCGCCGACGTATCGGGCGGCGCGACCGCCAGGTATTCCTGCACGGCCGCCTCGACCTGCGCGTAGCAGGCCTTGCCGAGCTCGGTGTCCTGCGCCTTGTCCCACACGTTCATCCGCGTCAGATAGGTGCGCAGCCGGATCAGCGGTTCGCGCTCCCATTGCTGCGCGATCGTGTCGGCGTCGCGATAGCGCGTCGCGTCGTCCGCCGTCGTGTGATCACCGAGCCGGTAGCTGAGCGCCTCGACGAGCGTCGGGCCGCCGCCGCGGCGCGCCTTGTCGAGCGCTTCGGCCATCACCTGGCGCACCGCGATCACGTCGTTGCCGTCGACCTGCCGGCCGTCGATGCCGGCCGCGATCGCTTTCTGCGCGAGCGTCTGCGCGGCGGTCTGGCGCGTGCGCGGCACCGAGATCGCCCACTGGTTGTCGTTGACGACGAGCACGAGCGGCGCCTGCCACGCACCGGCCATGTTCATCGCTTCGTAGAAGTCGCCCTTCGACGTGCCGCCGTCGCCGAAGATCGTCACCGCGACGCGCGGCTCGCGGCGCAGCATGAACGCATAGGCGGCACCCGCCGCGTGGCACACCTGGGTGCCGATCGGCACGCAATTCGGGAAATCGTGGCGTGCGGACTTGAAATCGCTGCCGCGTTCGTCGCCGCCCCAGTACAGCAGGCTCTCCGCCATCGTGACGCCGCGAAGCAGCTGCGCCGCATGGTCGCGGTACGACGGGAACAGCACGTCGTCGGTCTGCATCGCGCTCGCGACGCCGACGCCGATCGCCTCCTGGCCGACCGACGACGCGAACGTGCCGAGCTTGCCGGTGCGCTGCAGCGCGATCGCTTTCGCGTCGAACGCACGCGTCAGCACCATCGCGCGATAGAGCGGCAACAGCGCCGCGGGATCCTGCGCAAATGCCGGCAACGGCTGCACCAGCTCGCCGTCGGGCCCCAGATACTGCGTGTAGTCGACATGAAAACGCGCGACCGTGCTCATGACTCGCCTCCGTGAGGGTGCGGAGCCTGACGGGGCGTCCGTCGATGCGGCGCGGCTCGGTGTAGTGATGCCGCCGACGCGCACGCATCCGCTCCGACGACGGATCGCATCGCCGGCGGAAACGCGCCGCCATTGCGGGGACAGGTACACACGCATCGCTCGCGCATGCGGGATGCGCGATGCGATCGCGGTCTGCGACACGTCGCGTGCGCGACGCGGGCTGTGTCCCCTTCCGGCCCTTTGACCGCCTTTCAACCTTAGTCAGTTATCGGGTGAAAGCAAGTCGGGACTGTACGCACGCAACGTGTGCCACACGGCGCCACGCATCGGCGCGTGCACTACATCTTCGCGATGATTTCGCCAACCTCGGCGCTCGTGAATGCGCGCAGCGTCTGCGTTCGAACGTTGCCCGCCGAGCCGAGCGCGAAGCCGAATGCGGTGAGGCTCTGCTCGTCCGGCGCGTCGATGATCGTGACGATGTCGAATGCACCGAGCGTCCAGAACACTTCCTTCATTTCGCAGCCGAACGTGCGGGCCATCTCCGCGACCTGCCCCGCGCGCTGGCGGGTGCTCTTGATCGTGCGGATGCCCTGGTCCGTGAAGTTTGCGAGAACCACGTAAGTCGCCATGTCGATTCCCCTTACGATTGAACCGCGTCGGGATTGCCTGCGCGCGAGCGGTTTCGCACACGATGGTGCGACCGCGTCAGCGGCACCGCGTCGCGCGTAACTGGATTCTAGGCAGCGGGATCGGGGGTGAAAGACGATCTGGATCAACCACGGGATCAACTACGGCGATGACGGACGAACCTCACGCCGTCTGCCCGCGGCGCCGCAACAACCGCCGCGCGACCAGCAGCGGCAGCCGCAGCACGAAGCCGGCGACGAGCCGCAGATGCATCCACGTGAGCAATGCGTTGTCGCGGCCGTAATGGAAGTGCGACACGCCACCTTCTTGCGCGCCGAAGTAGCGCACGGGCGCGTCGATGCGGATCGGGCGCACACCGGCCCAGCACAGCCGCACCGCGGCTTCCGGATCGAAGTCGAAGCCGCGCATCCACATCTGGCGATGCATGATCGCGGCGAGCGGCGCGACCGGATATACGCGAAAACCGTACAGCGAATCGCCGATGCCGGCCCACAGCGTCTCGACGTCGGCCCAGACGTTCGACAGCCGCCGCCCCTGCACGCGCAACTGCGGCGCGCTCGCGTCGAACTTCGGCAGGCCGAGCACCATCGCGTCGGGCGCCGCCTGCGACGCGGCCATGAACGCGGGAATCAGGTCGGCCGGATGCTGGCCGTCCGAATCCATCGTCAGCACATGCGTGAAGCCGCACGCGGCGGCCGCATCGAGCCCCGCGAGTACGGCGGCGCCCTTGCCGCGGTTCTCCGGCAGCACGATCACGCGCAGCCCCGGATCACCCTTCGCCATCGCCTGCAGCCGCTCGGTGCTGCCGTCGGTGCTGCCGTCGACGACGACCCACACCGGATTCCACTGCGCACGCGCGCTGCGCACGGTCGCATCGACCTTGGAGCCCGGGTTGTAGCTCGGAATCAGCACGAGATGGGTAGACGAGGCGCGCAGCGTGGACATGGAAACGGCCGATTGCGAAGACGGTGATCCTGACAAAAGTTTATGACCTGGCGGCGACCGGCGACATGCTTCGTCGAAGCCGCCCGCGCGCGGCGACGGTTCGGGGATCGTCAGGCCCGCGCGCTTCACGACAGCCACTCCACCGCGTGGCCCGCGCTCGCCTCGATCTCGATCAGCAGGTCGGCGCGGCACACGTCCGCGTGCACGTAGAGCGATCGCACGTCGGGGCCGGCCGCGTCGCGCAGCACGCGCTCGATCGCGGCGAGCGCCGCCGCATCACCGGCGTCGCGCACGTAGACGCGATAGCTCAGGTCCGCGAGCGAGAACGGGCCATGCCCCTGCCGCGCGGCCTGCTCGAGCACCGCGGCGAGATTCGCGATCGTCTCGCGCGTTTGCGCGACGACGTCGCCGGGATGCACGGTACGGTGCCCGACGATGCTCGCGGTGCCCGACACGAACAGCACCGGCGCCGCAGCGGCATCCGCCCAGGCCGCCGCGCGCGCGAACGTCGGCGCGCGCGGGCCGTACTGCGCCGGATAGTGATATGCGCTGACCTGGCGCGGATTCTCGATCGGGTCGGCCGGCGTGCGGCTCGCGAGGAAATGGATCGCGAGCGGGGCAGCCGGCGGGCTGTCGCCCGCGACCGGCACGACCGAGCCGAGCGCGCACGCGGCCGGCACGCCGCCCGTCAGCGCGCGGCGGCACGCGTCGAACGCGCGCTGGCGGCCGACATTGAACTGACGATAGCGCTCGATCCCGAACTGCTCGGCATTGATCGCCGGCACGGTGTTCCAGATCCGCAGCGGATGCGGCATGCCGAGCGTGTCGAGCACGTCGAACAGCGCGCGGTATGCGTCATGCGTCGCGCGCTCGAGCGGCGTGCCGTCGTCAGGATCCGCGCCGGCCTTCTCGTGCACGACGAGGCTGCCGAACACGAGCCCGGCCGCTTCGCTGTAGCGGTAGTGAAGCGGGCCGCGCCGCACGCTGCGCAGGTCGCGCGCATCGCATTGCCAGATTTCGTAGGTGGCGGCGTCGCGCGCGGCAGGCGTGGCGCCGGGCACGAGCAGCGTCATCTGCACCGGCGCGAGCGGCAGGTCGGGCGCGGCGTCGGCCAGCACTTGTCCAGTCCGGTCGGTGCACGAAGCGGCCGTGCCCGAGGCGGCCCCGCCGATGCACACCGCGCCCAATGCGCCCGGAAACGCGCGGTCGAACGCGTCGCCGCGCGCGTGCGCATCGTGCAGCAATGCGGCGAGCCGCGCGTGACTCGTCTGGACGAGCCGCAGTGCGCGGTGGCTGCCGTTCGCGAGCGCTGCGCGCGTCGTCATGCGAGCCCGCCGTTGACGGACAGCACCTGCCCCGTCACGTAAGCGGCGGCATCGGACACCAGATACGCGACCATGCCCGCGACTTCGTCGGGCCGGCCCGCGCGCTGCGCGGGCACAAGTTGCTTGATGCGTTCGGCCGGAAACGCGTGTTCGGCCATCGGCGATTCGATGATGCCGGGCGCGACCGCGTTCACGGTGATGCCGCGCGATGCAAGCTCGAGCGACAGCGACTTGGTCGCGCCGATCAGCCCCGCTTTTGCGGCCGCGTAATTGACTTGCCCGCGGTTGCCGGTCACGCCGGCGACCGACGCGATATTGACGATCCTCCCGCGGCGCGTGCGGATCATCGGCAGCAACAGCGGCTGCGTGACGTTGAAGAAGCCGTTGAGCGTCACGTCGATCACGCTGTGCCATTGCTGCCACGACATGCCGGCCATCGGCGCGTCGTCGTGAATGCCCGCGTTGTTGACGAGGATCTGCACCGGCGCGTCGTCGACGAGCCGCGCGAGCGCGGCGCCGGTCGCTTCGGCGTCGGTCACGTCGAACGCGATCGCGTGCGCGGCGCCGCCGGCCGCGACGATCCGCTGCGCGACCGCCTCCGCCTGTGCGAGATTGCGGTTCGCGTGCACCCACACTTCATGGCCGGCCTGCGCGAGCGCCGCGCAGATCGCCTGCCCGAGTGCGCCGCTGCCGCCCGTCACGAGCGCCCGCATCGAATTGCTCCTTCCATGGGCGTTCCACCTTGATCGACGCGGCGACGACATGCGTTCGCCCGCCGCCGCCAGCCGTAGTCATGTAGTCAACGGGCGCTTGCCGCGCCCCGGCGCGTCGTGCCGTCGTGTGTTAAGGGCCACGGCCCGGCGCGACGCGATTACTTCGCGCGATGCGCGGCCACGTACGCGGCGAGCGCGCCGAGCGTCGCGAAAATCTTCTGGTTATCCGGATTGTCCGAGCGCAGCTCGAAGCCGTACTTCTTCGAGATCAGCAGCGCGATTTCCAGGATATCGATGGAGTCGAGCCCGAACCCTTCCCCGTATAGCGGGGTTTCGGCGCTCACTGTGTCGAGCGGGACGTCTTCGAGGTTCAGCTCGCCGATGATCAGCGCGGCGAGCTCTTGTTCCAGTGCGTTCATCATGCTTGCAAGCAGGCAGCTCACGGCAGCGGGCGGCGCCCGGAAACGGCAGTCTCGCGCACGCGCGGCGCGTGCAAATTCTTCCGTCCCTCCGGTGTCTGCCGGCCACCCCGCCCGCGTTATTTGGGGATCGTTTGGTAAAAGTTACGCGGATTCTAGACGATGGGTATTGGGACGTATACCGCGAAAGGGTTACAGACGTGCGGGCACGCGCGGCCACCCATTTTGGGACGCGAACGCACGAGACGCTTGAGCCGCTTCGGATGGATATGGATCGGCCCCGTGGAACCTTTCATGCGGCGCCATACAATCGGTTACAAAACCCGTTGGCGCCCGTCCCGAACACCCCCTGCCGGAGCCCTAAAATGAGCGTGCACGACAGCCGGCCGGAACGCACGTCCCGGCCGCCATTAATATGATCATTGACGGCCCGACGACCGCGTCCGGCCCCCGACCCCCGACCCTCGACCCTCGACCCGATTACGACGTATCCAGCCATGCCGCGCCAGCCCGTTTGTCCCGTTCCGGTCAGCCCGCCCGACCGCCGCCGCGATGCCGCCGCTGCGCCGTGGGCTGCATGTGACGGCCGGCTGCGCGGTGCACGCGGAGGCGGCCGATGAGCGCGCCGCTGCGCATCGTGCGCGGCGCCGCCGCGGTCGGCGCGGTGGTCGCGTACCAGGCCGGCGCGCATTACGCGGCCGCGACGCCCGGCGCGCACGGCTTCGGCCTCGCGATGGCGCTCGTGCCGCCGCTGCTGCTCGCGCTCGGCGCGGCGCTGCGCTCGCCGCGGCGCGCGTGGCTCGTGCCCGCGTGGCTGCTGGCCGCCGCCGCGCTGTGGGCCGCGCGCGCGCCGCTCGCGCGGCATTTCGAATGGGGCCTGTATCTGGAGCATGTGAGCTTCAACCTCGCGATGGCGCTGCTGTTCGGCCGCACGCTCGCGGCCGGCGCGGTGCCGCTGTGCACGCGCTTCGCGACGATGATCCACGGCACGGTCACGCCGGCCGTCGCGCGCTACACGCGGCAGATCACGGCCGCGTGGACGCTGTTCTTCGTCGCGATCGCCGCGGTGTCGACGCTGATGTTCGCGACCGCGTCGATCGTCGCGTGGTCGACGTTCGCGAACTACCTGTCGCTACCGCTCGTCGCCGTGATGTTCGCCGCCGAGCACGCGTGCCGGCGCTTCGCGCTGCCGCACGACGCGCGGCCGCGGATGGTCGACGCGGTGCGCGCCTACCGCGCGTCGACCCAGGCCTCACGATGAATTCACTGCCTTTCACGGCCGGTGCGGCGCCGCATCGCGGCCGCGCAGGCCAACGCTTCCGTTTCTGCCGATTTATGCCGACTCACCCGCTGGTATTCCACTCGTCGCCGGACCAGACGATCGCCTGGCGCGACGGCGCGCCCGTCACCGTGCGCGCGTTCCTCGCCGACGTCGCCCGCGTCGCCGCCGCGCTTCCCGCGGGCGGTCACGTGTTCAACGTGTGCCGCGACCGCTACCGCTTCACCGTCAGCCTGTGCGCGGCGCTCGTCAGCGGCAGAATCAGCCTGCTGCCGTCGACGCACACACCGGAAATGGTCCGCCAGCTCGCGTCGTTCGCGCCCGACGCATTCTGCCTGCACGACGCGCCCGACTGCGCGATCGACCTGCCGCGCTTCGCGTATCCCGAGGCCGCGCCCGACGCAGTGCCCGACAACGGTGCAGGCGACATGCCGGACGATCTTCCGGACAATCTGCCTGACGATGTGCCGTTCGCGGTGCCGCAGATCGACGCATCGCGGATCATGGCGTACGTGTTCACGTCCGGCTCGACCGGCGCGCCGGTGCCGCACCGCAAGACCTGGGGCTTCCTGGTCGGCTGCGTGCGCGCGGCGGCCGACCGCCTCGGGCTGCTCGACGGCCGCGAACACACGCTGATCGGCACGGTGCCCGCGCAGCACATGTACGGCTTCGAGTCGACGGTGCTGCTCGCGCTGATCGGCGGACTCGCGTTCAGCAACCGCCAGCCGTTCTACCCGCTCGACATCCGCGACGAACTGGCGGCCATCCCGCAGCCGCGCGTGCTCGTCACGTCGCCGATCCACCTGCGTGCGCTGGTGTCGGCCGCGCACGCGCTGCCGCGCGCATCGCTCGTGCTGTCGGCGACCGCGCCGCTCGCGGAAAAGCTCGCATCCGAGGCCGAGGCCGCGCTCGGCGCGCCGCTCGTCGAGATCTACGGCAGCACCGAAACCGGCCAGATCGCGACGCGCCGCACGTCGCAGGGCGCGACATGGCAGTTGTTCCCGGGCATCCGCCTCGACGCGCGCGATGATCGGGACAATCGGGACCAGGACAGCGCCGCCAACGACAGCGCGGACGATGACAGCGGCCCGACGGTCTGGGTGTCGGGCGGACACGTCGAGGCGCCGGTGCCGATGGGCGACGCGCTCGAACTGCTCGGCGACGGCCGCTTCCTGCTGCACGGCCGCAAGGCCGACCTCGTCAACATCGCCGGCAAGCGCACGTCGCTCGCGTACCTGAATCATCAGCTCAACGCGATTCCCGGCGTCGCCGACGGCGTGTTCTTCATGCCCGACGACGCCGCGCCGGCACACGCCGACGCAGGCCGCGAACCGGTCACGCGCCTCGTCGCGCTCGTCGTCGCACCGACGCTCGCGGCCGCCGACCTGCAGCGCGCGCTGCGCGAGCGGATCGATCCGGCGTTCATGCCGCGCCCGCTCGTGTTCGTCGACGCGCTGCCGCGCAACGAAACCGGCAAGCTGCCGCGCGACGTGCTCGCCGCGCTCGTCGCACAGCACACGCACGCCGTCGCGGCCGTGACCGCCGCTGCAGCTGCAGCCACCGCCACCGCAATAACCGCAGCATCAATGTCGGCGCCCGCCCACCACCGCACCGGCGGCGCCCCCGCGCTCACGTTCACGATTCCCGCCGATCACCCGGCGCTGCCCGGCCACTTCCCCGGCCATCCGATCGTGCCGGGCGTCGTGCTGCTCGACCATGCGATCGACGCGATCGGCGCGGCGCTGGACCGCCCGCTGCACGCGTGGCGGCTCGGCTCCGCGAAATTCCTGAGCCCGGTCGCGCCCGGCGAATCACTCGACGTCGCGCTCGACGTCGTACTCGATGCAGCGACAAGCGGCGCGATCCGCTTCACGGTGCGTGCCGGCACGCGCGACGTCGCAACCGGCGTGCTGTCCGCGCCGCTGGCCGCGCGGGATGGCGTGCCGCGATGAAGCGCACCGCGTCATGGGCCGAGCGCCAGGAACGCAGCAACGCAGGGTTGCTGCGCGCGATGACGTGGGTCTCGCTGCGCTTCGGGCGGCGGCCCGCGCGCGTCGTGCTGCATCTCGTCGCGACGTATTTCGTGCTGTTCTCGCCGGCCGCGTGCGCGGCGTCGCGCGACTACCTGCGCCGCGTGCTCGGCCGCCCCGCGCGCTGGCGCGACGTCTACCGGCACGTGTTCACATTCGCGGCGACGATCCACGACCGCATCTACCTGATGAACGAGCGCTACGACCTGTTCGACATCCGGCTGCACGGCGAGACGCTCGTCGACGACGCGCTCGCCGGCGGCCACGGCGCGTTCCTGATGGGCGCGCACCTCGGCAGCTTCGAGGTCGTGCGCGCGCTCGGCCGCACGCAACCGGACCTGCGCGTCGTCGTCACGATGTATGAAGAGAACGCGCGCAAGATCAACGCGACGCTCGCGGCCGTGAATCCCGCCGCGCGGCCGGAAGTGATTGCCCTCGGGCAGGTCGATTCGATGCTGAAGGTGCGCGAGCGCCTCGATGCGAACTGCATGGTCGGCATGCTCGCCGATCGCACGCTGCTCGACGACGCGGCCGCGTCGCTGCGGCGGCTGCCGTTGCTCGGCACGCCGGCCGCGTTCCCGCTCGGGCCGCTGTACATGGCCGCGATGCTGCGGCGCCCGGTGATCTTCATGACGGGCCTCTATCGCGACGGCAACCGCTACGATGTGCACTTCGAGCCGCTCGCCGATTTCTCCGACGTGCGGCGCGACGCGCGCGCGGCCGCTGTCGACGCCGCGCTCGCGCGCTACGTCGCGCTGCTCGACAAGTACTGCCGCGCGGCGCCGTACAACTGGTTCAACTATTTCGATTTCTGGCAGGACGGCAAGGCCGCCGCCGCGCGCCGCGACGATGCACCCGCGCGCGCCGACCTGTCCGCCACGAGGGATCTCTGACGCATGACCGCCATTGCCCCCAGTGCCCGTAGCGCCGCCATTGCCCCCATGGCCCGGATGGCCCGCTCGGCCCGCTCGGCCCGCTCGGCCCGCTCGGCCCGCTCGGCCCGCATTGCCCGCATTGCCCCCATTGCCCGCTTGCCGCTCGCGCTTTGCCGCACCGTCCGCACACTCGCCACCGCCGCCGCAGCGGCCGCCACGCTCGCGCTGGCCGCGCCCGCGCACGCGGCCGACACGGGTTCGACCTGGAATCTCGACCGGCTGATGTCGACGCTCGCGCAGCACAAGACCGGGCGCGCGACGTTCACCGAGACGAAATACCTGTCGATCGCCGCGCAGCCGGTCGAATCGTCCGGCGAGCTCGTGTTCGTCGCACCCGACCATCTCGAGAAGCACACGCTGAGCCCGAAGCCCGAACATCTGGTCGTAGACGGCGACATGCTGACCGTCGAGCGCAACAACCGCAAATACACGCTCGCGCTCGCCCGGTATCCGGAGCTCGGCGCATTCATCGACAGCATCCGCGCGACGCTCTCCGGCAATCGCTTCGCGCTCGAGCAGGTGTACAAGGTCGCGCTCACCGGACGCGGCGACGACTGGACGCTGACGCTCACGCCGCTCGACTCGCGGATGCTGAAGGTGGTCAGCACGATCACGCTCGACGGCACGCGCGACGAATTGCGCCGCGTCGCGATCCGGCAGGCCGACGGCGACCATTCGCTGATGCGGCTGCAACCCGTTCCGGCGAACTGATGGACGAACGCACCCGGCCCGCGCCCGTCACCCGCCGCCTGCATGCGTTGCAGCGGCGCGCCGTGCTCGTGTGGCTGCTCGCGCTCGTCGCGTGCGGGTTCGCGATCAGCCGCGCGAGCTTCACGGCCGACCTGTCCGCGTTCCTGCCGCGCTCGCCGAGCGCCGGCCAGCGCGTGCTCGTCGACCAGTTGCGCGACGGCCTCGTGTCGCGGCTGATCCTCGTCGCGATCGACGGCGGCGATGCAGCCACGCGCGCCACGCTGTCGCGGCACATGGCCGGCGCACTGCGCACGGACCCGCAGTTCGCGGCGGTCAACAACGGCGAAGCCGAGAACGACACGCGCGACCAGCAGTTCATCTTCGACCACCGCTACCTGCTGAGCCCGGCCGTGACGCCGCAGCGCTTCACCGCCGACGGCCTGCACCAGGCGCTCGGCGACAGCCTGGACCTGCTGAGCTCGTCGGCGGGGCTCGTCGCGAAGGCGATGCTGCCGCGCGACCCGACGGGCGAGGTCGGCGCGCTCGTCGGTCAGCTCGTCGGTCAGCTCGACAGCAGCGCGCAGCCGGCGACGCGCGACGGCGTATGGGCGTCGCGCGACGGCTCGCGCGCGGTGCTCGTCGTGCAGACGGCGGCGGCCGGCTCCGACACCGATGCGCAGGCGCGCGCGATCGACGCAGTGCGCCGCGCGTTCGCCGCGGCAATCCACGCACTGCCGAGCGCAATGCCGAACGCAGTGCCAAACGAAGTACCAAACGCGGCCGCGTACACCCTCGCGATGACGGGCCCCGGCGTGTTCTCGGTCGACACGCGCGACACGATCCGGCACGACGTCGAGCGCCTGTCGACTGCGAGCGTCGTGCTGATCGTCGCGCTGCTGCTGACGCTGTACCGCTCGCCGCGCACGCTCGCGCTCGGCCTCTTGCCGGTGCTGTCGGGCGTCGCGGCCGGGCTCGCGGCGGTCAGCGTCGCGTTCGGCACGGTCCACGGGTTGACGCTCGGCTTCGGCACGACGCTGATCGGCGAAGCGGTCGACTATTCGATCTACCTGTTCGTGCAATCGGCGCAGGCCGGCCCGCGCGGTACGGCGCGCCCGGCCGACGCGACGCGCGCATGGCTCGCCGCGTACTGGCCGACGATCCGGCTCGGCGTGCTGACGTCCGTGTGCGGTTTCGCGTCGATGCTGTTCTCCGGGTTTCCGGGCCTCGTGCAGCTCGGGCTGTATTCGATCGCCGGGCTGACGGCCGCCGCGCTCGTCACGCGCTTCGTGCTGCCGCACCTGCGCGGCGGGCAGGTTGCGATCCGCGACGTGTCGCGCGTCGGCGCCGTGCTCGCGCGCACGGCCGCCGCCGCGCCGCGGCTGCGCTGGCCGCTGGCGGCGCTGGTGGTCGCCGCGTGCGCGACGCTCGCACTGCATCGCGACGGCCTGTGGAGCCGCGAGCTGGCCGCGCTGAGCCCGGTGCCGGCGCGCGCGCAGGCGCTCGACGCGCGTCTGCGCGCGGACGTCGGCGCGCCCGACGTGCGCTACCTCGTCGTGATTGCCGCGGCGTCCAGGCAGGCGGCGCTCGAAGGTGCGGAGAAGGTCGCCGCGCAATTGCAGCCGCTCGTCGATCGCGGCGCGCTCGCGGGCTTCGAAAGCCCTGCGCGCTACCTGCCGAGCGACGCCGCGCAGCGCGCGCGCCAGGCGAGCCTGCCGGACGCGGACGTGCTCGCCGCACGCATGCGCGACGCGGTCGAGAACCAGCCGATCGCGGTGAAGCCCGACCTGTTCGCGCCGTTCATCGCCGACGTCGAAGCCGCGCGCCACGCGCCGCTGCTCACGCGCGCGGATCTGCGCGGCACGTCGATGGCGCTCGCCGTCGATGCGCTGCTGACCGAGCGCGCGGGCCGCTGGAGCGCGATGCTGCCGCTGCGCGCGCCGGATGCCGCGCAGGCCACTCAGGCCGCGCAAGCCACTGAGACCTCTCAAGCCTCTCAGACCGCTCAAGCCACTCACGCCGCTGATGTCGCTGACGCCGCAGATGCCGCGCCAGGGCTCGCCGCGGCGCCGATACGCGCTGCCGTCGCGCACGCGGGCGTGCCCGACGCCCTGTTCGTCGACATGAAGGCCGAGGCCGACCGCCTGTACGTGAACTACGTGCACGAGGACATCCGGCTGTCGCTCGCGGGTTTCGCGGCGATCGCGGTGCTGCTGCTGGTCGCGCTGCGCTCGCCGCGCCGCGTCGTGCGCGCGCTCGCACCGCTCGTCGCGGCCGTGCTGGTCGTGACCGCGGGCTTCGCGCTCGCCGGCGTGCAGCTGACGATCCTGCATCTGATCGGGATGCTGCTGATCGTCGCGGTCGGCTCGAACTACGCGCTGTTCTTCTGCAAGCGCGACGACGCGCAGCCCGTCACGCCCTACACGCTTGTGTCGCTGCTGATCGCGAACCTCGCGACGGTCGCCGGTTTCGGGCTACTCACGCTGTCGCGCGTGCCGCTCCTCGAAACCTTCGGGCTGACCGTCGGCCCCGGCGCGATCCTCGCGCTCGCGTTCGCGGCCATTCTCGCGCCACGAGCCGCCGCTACCGCTACCGCTACCGCCACCGCCGACTCCGCCTCCACCATCACCGCCGCAAACGCCGATCGTCCGCACGGAGGCCATGCATGAACGCGCCATCGACCGCGCCATCGACAGATCCGCCGCCGCAGGCCGGCGACGCACGCCGCTGGAAGCCGACGCCGCTGATCGCGGGCGCGGCCGCGCTGCATGCGGGTGCGGCCGCGGCCGTCGTCGCGCAGCCGGCCGCGTGGCCGTGGGCCGTCGGCGGCGTGGTCGCGTCGCATCTCGCGCTGACGGCGGCGGGCCTGTGGCCGAAGAGCACGCTGCTCGGCCCGAACTGGACACGCCTGCCGGCCAGCGCTGGCCGAAGCATCGCGCTGACGATCGACGACGGCCCGGACCCGGACGTCACGCCGCGCGTGCTCGACCTGCTCGACCGCTACGACGCGCGCGCGACGTTCTTCTGCATCGGCGATCTCGCACGCCGCCATCCGCAGTGGATCGAAGCGATCGTCGCGCGCGGTCATGCGATCGAGAACCACAGCCAGCGGCACCGGCATACGTTTTCGCTATCGGGCCCCGCTGCGCTGCGGCGCGAGATCGCGGCCGCACAACAGACGCTGACCGAGATCGCCGGCACGCGCCCGCTGTTCTTCCGCGCGCCGGCGGGCCTGCGCAACCCGTTTCTCGAACCGGTGCTGTGCGGGCTCGGCCTGCAGCTTGCGAGCTGGACACGGCGCGGCTTCGACACGCGCGCGCGCGACGCCGGCACGGTCGCGCGCCGCCTGTTGCACGGGCTCGCGCCGCGCGACATCCTGCTCGTGCACGACGGCCACGCGGCGCGCGACGCGCGCGGCGAGCCGGTCGTGCTCGACGTGCTGCCGGCGGTGCTGCGCGCGGCCACCGACGCGCAATTGCGCTGGACCACGCTGCGCGCCGCGCTCGTGCCTGAAACGTCCGACGGAACGTCCAGCGAGCCGGCCGGCCAGCCCGCCGTCCAGGATCCCCCGTTTGATAAAATTTGAAGATGACCGGCGCACCGCCCAGCCCCGCTGCGGCGCCCGCTCCGGCCACCGGATTCGACCCTCGTGAAACCACTGCTGCTCTCGCACTTCACCGCCACCAGCTGCATCGGCCGCGGCCTCGACGCGACCCTCGACGCGCTGCGCGACGCGCGCGGCGGCCTCGCGCCATGCGGTTTCGAGCGCGCGGACCTCGACACCTGGATCGGCGCGGTGCCCGGCGTCGATGCGCAGCCCGTGCGCGCGGACCTTGCCGACTTCGAATGCCGCAACAACCGCCTCGCGCAGCTCGGCCTCGCGCAGGACGGCTTCGGCGAGCGCGTCGCGGCGGCCGTGTCGCGCTACGGCGCGGACCGCGTCGGCGTGTTCGTCGGCACCAGCACGGCCGGCATCCTCGAGACCGAGCGCGCGTACCAGCGCCGCGATCCGGCGAGCGGCGTGCTGCCCGCCGACTTCCGCTATGCGCACACGCACAACCCGTATTCGCCCGCCGCGTTCGTGCGTGCGTATTTCGCGCTGCGCGGCCCGGCGATGGCGATCTCGTCCGCGTGCTCGTCCGGCGCGAAGGTGTTCGGCTCCGCCCGCCGCATGATCGAAGCGGGCCTGATCGACGCGGCAGTCGTCGGCGGCGTCGACTCGCTGTGCCTGACGACGCTGTACGGCTTCAATTCGCTCGAACTGCTGTCGCGGCGACCGTGCCGGCCGTTCGACGTCGCGCGCGACGGCATCTCGATCGGCGAGGCCGCCGCGTTCGCGCTCGTCGAGCGCGCGCCCCGGTCAGCCGCCGCACTCGGCGACGACGCGATCCTGCTGCTCGGCATCGGCGAAACGAGCGACGCGCATCACATGTCGTCGCCGCATCCGGAAGGGCTCGGCGCGCGCGTCGCGATCGAGCACGCACTCGCGTCGGCCGGCCTCGGCGCCGGCGACATCGACTACATCAACCTGCACGGCACCGCGACGCCGAGCAACGACGCGGCCGAGAGCCGCGCGGTCGGCGCGCTGTTCGAGCGCACGCCGTGCAGCTCCACGAAGGGCGCGACCGGCCACACGCTCGGCGCCGCAGGCGCACTCGAAGCGGTCGTCGCCGCACTCGCGCTGCGCGAGCAGTTCGTGCCGGCCGGCATCAACACGACGCATCCCGATCCGGCGCTCGCGCTCGACTACGTGCTCGCGAGCCGCGCCGCGCGCGTGCGTTACGTGCTCACCAATTCGTTCGGCTTCGGCGGCACGAATTGCAGCCTGATCCTCGGCCGCGCCGACCACGCGCACCGCTGACCCACGCCATGACACTCAGCGCCTTCATCGAAAGCATCGGCCTCGTCGGGCCTGGATTGAACGACTGGCCGCACGCGGCCGACGTGCTCGCGGGCCGCGCGGCCTATGCGAGCGCGCACACCGTGCTGCCGCCGCCCGCCGGCCTGCCGCCGGCCGAACGGCGCCGCACGGGCCCTGTCGTGCGCGTCGCGCTTGCGGCCGGCCACGAGGCGGTGGCGGCGTGCGGACGCGACGCGGCGACGCTCGCAACCGTATTCAGCGCGTCGGGCGGCGACGGCCACAACTGCCACGCGATCTGCGAAACCCTCGCCGGCGACGACCGCCACCTGTCGCCGACGCGCTTTCACAACTCCGTGCACAACGCGCCGGCCGGCTACTGGAGCATTGCGACCCGTGCGATGGCGACGTCGAACGTGCTGTGCGCGCACGACGGCAGCTTTGCCGCGGGTTTGCTCGAAAGCCTGTGCCAGGTCGCGGTCGATCGCGTGCCGTGCCTGCTGATCGCGTACGACACCGACTATCCGGAACCGCTGCGCGCGGTGCGGCCGATCATCGACGCGTTCGGTGTCGCGCTCGTGCTCGCGCCCGACTCGGGCGCGTCCGCGCTTGCACGCATCGACGTGCAGCTGACCGACGCGCCCGCGACAACGCTCGCATCGCCCGAACTCGAAGCGCTGCGCACCGGCAATCCGGCCGCGCGTGCGCTGCCGCTGCTCGACGCACTCGCCGCGCGGCGCTCGGCCAGCGTCGTGCTCGACTATCTGGCGGACACGCGCGTGCGGGTCGACGTCGCGATGCCGGACACGTTCGCGGAGCAGACGCGATGACGGCGCCGGTCACATTGACGCCGCCGCTCGATCACGCGTGGATCGCCGCGCACATTCCGCACGCTGGCGCGATGTGCATGCTCGATACGGTCGATGCGTGGGATGACGTGCGGATCCGCTGCACGGCGACGAGCCACCGCGATCCGCACAACCCGCTGCGCTCGCACGGGCGGCTCGCGTCGGTCTGCGGGATCGAATACGCGGCGCAGGCAATGGCCGTGCATGGCGCGCTGCTCGGCGCGCAGCAGGACCGCCCGCGAGTCGGTTATCTCGCGAGCGTGCGCGGCGTCGACGCGTTCGTCGATCGGCTCGACACCTTCGACGCGCCGCTGACCGTCGATGCCGAACGCGTAAGCGGCGACGGCAGTTCCGTGCTGTACGGTTTCACGCTTCGCTGCGGCGATCGCGTGCTGCTGACCGGCCGCGCCGCGGTGATGCTCGACGCAGCGGCGGCCGGCGCGTTTCGTCCGCCGCCCGCCGGCAGTGCGGAACCTCGATGAATACTTTTATGGGAATCAGGTCGTGAAAGGTCGTCATTTCATTTGCAGTGCGCTCGTTCTCGCGCTGATCAGCCCGATCGCGCACGCGGACATGTCCGAAGTGAAGCAGGACATCAAGCGCGATTCGAAGGAAGCCGCCCACAAGACCGGCGAAGCTGCGCGCAGCTTCGGCCATGCGACCGCGAGCGCTGCGAAAACGGTCGGTCACGGAATCGCCCATGCGTCGCGCGAAGGCTGGGATGCAACCAAGCGCACGACGAAGCGGGTCTTCCACAAGAGCGACAAGAAGAGCGATTGAAGGCGGCGAACGGTGCCGATGTTCGCGGAAGCGGCATCCGGCACGCCGCTTCCGCAGCAAGTCACTTCGTCACGCTGCTGCCGCGCGTGCGCCGCTCCGGCCGTGCCGGCGCGCGCGCGATGCGCTTGCCGTATGCCGTCAGCCAGCAATCGTGATGATCGAAGTTGCGCAGCAGCCGCGCGCGGCGCCGCTCGAGCCAGTGGAGCGCGATCGTCATCGTCAGCGCGACGGCCAGCGCCGAACCGCCGATCGCGAGTCCCATCCAGGTTTCAGCCATGCCTTCTCCGGAATGCAAGGCCGACGCAGCGCGCGTGCCGCGCGACGACGATCGGGGCGAACGGCGCACGCCGCCCACCGGAAGCGCGGCACACGAGCCTGCGTCCGTCGTCGTCATCGCACTTCGGCGCGCCGCCCCGGCGCTGGATACAGCGGGAGCCCGGCCCGGGCGCACGCGCGAACGCTGCCCGGGCCGCCGCGCGTCAGTGCATGTGCTGGCCGCCGTTGATCGCGATGTTCGAGCCCGTCACGAAACCCGCCTCTTCCGAGCACAGGTACGCGACGAGGCCCGCGACTTCCTCGGGCTGTCCGAGCCGGCCGGCCGGAATCTGCGGCAGGATCTTCGAGTCGAGGATGTCCTGCGGGATCGCGGTCACCATCTTCGTCGCGAGATAGCCCGGCGACACCGTGTTCACCGTGACGCCCTTGCGCGCGACTTCGAGCGCGAGCGACTTCGTGAAACCGTGCATGCCGGCCTTCGCGGCCGCGTAGTTGGTCTGGCCGACCGAGCCCTTCGAGCCGTTCACCGACGAGATGTTGACGATCCGGCCCCAGCCGCGCTCGACCATCCCTTCGCAAACCGGCTTGGTCATGTTGAACACGGAGTCGAGGTTGGTGCGGATCACCGCGTCCCAGTTGACCTTGTCGAGCTTGCGCAGCGTCATGTCGCGCGTGATGCCTGCGTTGTTCACGAGCACGTCGATCGGGCCGACGTCCTTCACGATCTTCTCCACGCATTCCTGGCACGAATCGTGATCGGCCACGTCCACCGGATACGCGCGGAACTCGCGGCCCGCTGCGTGCATCTCGGTCAACCAGCGGTCGGCGCCATTGTTGTTCGGCGAATACGTGACGACCACCTGGAAGCCCGCGTCGTGCAATCTGATGCTGACTGCCTCGCCGAGCCCGCCCATTCCACCTGTCACAACTGCAATTCGCTTAGTCATCCTATAAGTTACCGACAATAAATTGAAGTAATCGATGATGTGGCATGACGACGTGGCACACGCCGCCGTGCACACCGCTTCGATGCGCGGCCGGCCCGGCCTTGCTGCCGGGCCCGGCGCGCGCATCGCGGGTTCGCGCGATTTGTTGTGTACCGCTTGATCTGCGCGAAAATCTTCAGGCACGCGGGCAGGCGACCGCCTGCGCACCGTCGGGGTTCAAACGTTCAGTTGTGCTTCAGTGACGTTTCAGTCGCGTTCGACCGCGAGCGCGACGCCCATCCCGCCGCCGATGCACAGCGACGCGAGGCCGCGCTTCGCATCGCGCTTGACCATCTCGTGCAGCAGCGTCACCAGGATCCGGCAGCCCGATGCGCCGATCGGATGACCGATCGCGATCGCCCCGCCGTTCACGTTCACCTTCGACGTGTCCCAGCCCATCTGCTTGTGCACCGCCAGCGCCTGCGCCGCGAACGCCTCGTTGATTTCCATCAGGTCCAGGTCGCCCGGCG
>NZ_QTQP01000048.1 GCF_003854275.1 Burkholderia sp. Bp8963 | reverse complement strand
CCGGGTTCGGGTAGACGCCCGCGGCGATCAGGCCCGCGTAGTGCGCCATGTCGACCATCAGGTACGCGCCGACCGACTTCGCGATCTTCGCGAGACGCTCGAAATCGATCTTCAGCGCGAACGCCGACGCGCCCGCAATGATCAGCTTCGGCTTGTGCTCGTTGGCAAGCGCCTCGGTCTTCTCGTAGTCGATGTCTTCGGCCTCGTTCAGCCCATAGCTGACGACGTTGAACCACTTGCCCGACATATTGACGGGCGAGCCGTGCGTCAGGTGGCCACCTTCGGCGAGGCTCATGCCCATGATCGTGTCGCCCGGCTTGAGCATCGCGAAGAACACGCCCTGGTTCGCCTGCGAACCCGAGTTCGGCTGGACGTTCGCGGCTTCGGCGCCGAACAGTTCTTTCACGCGGTCGATCGCGAGCTGCTCGACGATGTCGACGTATTCGCAGCCGCCGTAGTAGCGCTTGCCCGGGTACCCCTCGGCGTACTTGTTCGTGAGCTGCGAGCCTTGCGCGGCCATCACGGCAGGGCTCGTGTAGTTTTCCGACGCGATCAGCTCGATGTGATCTTCCTGGCGGCGATTTTCCTGCTCGATCGCTGCAAACACTTCGGGATCGACGTTTTCGACGGTACTGGTGGCACGAATGAACATGTCGCTTTCCAAGGGTGAGTGAAGAGGTGTCCTGTCGGATGGGGTTCGCGCCGGGTCTCCAGCGAAGCGGCGTCGCACAGCGCTATTTGAAAAGACAGGAGCCGATTCCGCTAGAACGATTGCGACAAATCGATAGGATGTCGCGGGCATCGCAAAGCCGTATCCACGGATGAATGAAACGCCGAAGGCGTGTGCGTCGCGCATCGGGCGTGGCGCCATTCGCGCGCTTGCTCGCCAGCCTCGCCGTTTGAGTCGTAGCTTCCAGCCGATCGCGCATGCAGTCAATGCCCGTTTGCGTGTCTTCCTCAGGACTTTCCCTTAAATCCCGCTTTCGGGCCGGTGCCCCGTTCGTGCGGCAGCGGGCCGGGCGCCGACCCATTTTTCATCGAGGAGCCCCGACGGTATTGGCGTTGCGCGCCGACCGCTTCCTTGGTCGAGGCGGCGGCAGTCGCTGCGTGCGTCGCATGCATTACCAAAGGTATGGGAAAGGATGGAGAAAATGTAGCTGGATGTCGCAATTTGGCTTGATACGCTGCAATCAATGCATGAACCACCTGATTGAACGCGAATTGCAGCTCGAATATTCCAATATTCGTGCGATTTTCGGTGACTCGTGCGGTTCTTGCGGCCGGCAACGTCTGATTTCGGTGCAAGCTCCGTGAAAACCCGCGAGCTAGCTGAAGGGCGATTTTGCCGGCGAATGCAACGTCGATCGCCGACCGCAAATGTCTGCAACTGCAGAATGCCGCGGGCTTCAATTTCCTGAAACAGCCAGTTGGGATGACAGAATGACCCCGAATCTGAACTATGCGCCAAACGACGTGATAGCGGCGGGCGCCATCAACACGGGCGCCGCGGCGTCGGTGGCCAGGCCGGTTGCCGCGTCCGGAACCGACATCCTGACGGTCAAGAACCTGTCGAAGATCTTCGGCGCAAAGCCCGAACGCGCGGCCGAGCTGATGAGGCAGGGCCGTGGGCGCAACGAGATCTTCGCCGAGACCGGCAACATGGTCGCCGTCAACGACGTGAGCCTGAGCGTCAAGGCCGGCGAAATCTTCGTGATCATGGGGCTGTCGGGTTCCGGGAAATCGACGCTCGTTCGCTTGCTCAACCGGCTGATCGAGCCGACGTCCGGCCAGGTCATTCTCGAAGGCCGCGACATCGCGCCGATGTCGACGCCGGAGCTGCGCGCCGTTCGCCGGCAGAAGATGGCGATGGTGTTCCAGTCGTTCGCGCTGCTGCCGAACCGCACGGTGCTCGACAACATCGCGTACGGCCTCGAAGTGGCCGGCATCAAGAAGGCCGAGCGCTACGACATCGCTCGCGTCGCACTGAAGCGCGTCGGTCTCGGATCGTACGAAAAGCTGCTGCCGAGCGAGCTTTCCGGCGGCATGCAGCAACGGGTGGGCCTTGCGCGCGCGCTTGCGGTGAACCCGTCGGTGCTTCTGATGGACGAGGCGTTCTCCGCGCTCGACCCGCTGATTCGATTCGAGATGCAGAACGAGTTGCTGCGCCTTCAGAAGGAAGAGCAGCGCACGATCGTCTTCATTTCCCACGATATCGAGGAAGCAGTCAAGATCGGCGGCCGGATCGGCATCATGAAGGACGGTTGCCTGATTCAGGTCGGCACGCCTGCCGAGCTCATCCAGTCGCCGGCGGACGAGTACGTGCGGGACTTTTTCCGTAACGTCGACGTGTCGCGCTTCCTGAAGGCTTCGAGTCTGATGACCGGAGTCGACCGCGGGCTGATTTCGTGCGATGCCGGCACGCCGTCCGAGCGTTACCTCAATGAACTGATCGACAGCGGTGCCGAATGCGGTTACGTCTGCGACGAAACCGGCCGGTATCTGGGGTGTGTGACGGCGGCGACGCTGCACAAATCCGGCAGTCGGCCGATTCGGGAGGCCTTCCTCCACGACGTCGATCGCGTGTCGACGGAAACGAATCTGCATCAGCTTGCGGCGATCGCGCTGAACCAGCAACACGATGTGCCCGTCACGGATGCGGCCGGCAGGTTCGCCGGCGTCGTGTCGTGCCGGACGATACTCAAACAGGTGATGGAACGGAGGGCGCCATGAACGCGTCGGTTATCGGGAAGTTCGCAGAAAGCGTCGTCAACTTCCTTTTTCAACATTTCCGCGGCGGTTTCGACGCATTCTCGGCCGGACTCGGCGCGGTGGTGAAGCTGCTGGAAGACGGGCTCGCCGCGATCCCGTTCGTCGCGATGCTCGTGATCCTGATCGGGCTCGCATTGTGGCGTCGCGGCGTCGTGTTTTCGATCTTCGTCGGCTTTGCGCTGCTCGTCATCCACTACATGGGCTTGTGGGCGCAGACGGTGTCCACACTGGCGCTCGTCACGGCCGCGACGTTCTTCAGCCTGGTGATCGGCGTGCCGCTGGGGATCTGGGGCGCCCGGAACAACCGGGTCGGTATGGTGCTGCGTTCGCTGCTCGATTTCATGCAGACGATGCCCGCATTCGTTTACCTGATTCCGGCCGTCATTCTGTTCGGGCTGGGTCGCGTTCCGGCCGTGATTGCCACGATCGTGTTCGCGATGCCGCCGGTCGTACGCCTGACCACGCTCGGGATTCGGCAGGTGCGCGAGGAGCTGATGGAGGCCGGGCGCTCGTTCGGCAGCACCGACTGGCAGCTTCTGTGGAAGATCCAGTTGCCGAACGCATTGCCGTCCATCATGGCCGGCGTGAACCAGACGATCATGATGGCGCTTTCGATGGTGGTGGTCGCGTCGATGATCGGCGCGGGCGGGCTCGGCGAGTACGTGCTGAGCGGCATTCAGCGTCTGGATATCGGGATCGGCTTCGAAGGCGGCCTCGGTGTGGTGTTGCTGGCCATCGTGCTGGATCGCCTGACGGAGAGCTTCGGCGTGAAGGCGAAGAAATCGAGGCCGGCATCCCGGGTAAGGAAGTCGGGCGCAAGCGGCACCGCGCACACCTGACCGATTCCCCGGGGCGACGATCGCAGGCATTCGCGGCGCACGCGATCGACCGAGGTGTTTGAGGAGCGGATCGGCACTGCGCAATCAGTGCCGTCGTGAAAGCAGTACAGCAGTGCGCGGGGACCAGACACGCTACATCAAGGCGTCCGTCATCGTTCAAGGACTTGGTTGATTAAGAAGGAGTACTAGATGAATAGCAATGCGTTCAAATCGCTTCTGGCGAAACTGACGGTGTCGGCAGTCGTTGCTTTCGGGGTCGGCGTCGGCCCGGCCTCGGCCGCCGAGCCGGTCAAGATTGCGGTGACGAACTGGGCGGACGTGCTGGCGGTCGCCAACGTGGCCAAATACGTGCTGGAGAACGATCTCAAGCAACCCGTCCAGTTCGTGCAGGCCGATATCGGCATCCAGTATCAGGGCGTCGCCCGTGGCGATCTGGACATCATGGTGGGCGGCTGGCTGCCGGTCACGCACGCAACGTACTACGCGAAGTACAAGAACGACCTGGATGACGTCGGCGTGATCTATACGGGTGGCAAGAATGGCTGGGCGGTGCCGGCCTACATTCCCGAGGCCCAGCTGTCGTCGGTTGCCGATCTGAACAAGCCCGATGTCAAGAGCAAGCTGAACGGGACGATCCAGGGCATCGAACCGGGCGGCGGCCTGATGCAGGCGTCCGAGAAGACCGTCAAGGCCTACAGCCTCGACGGATACAACCTGCAGGCGTCGAGTGAAGCCGGCATGCTGGCGGGCGTGTCGCGCGCCTATCAATCGAAGCAGTGGATCGTTGCGACGGCCTGGAGCCCGCATTGGCTGTTCCAGAAATGGCAGATGCGCTATCTGAAGGATCCGAAGGGGACGCTGGGTGGCGAGGAGCAGATTCACGCGTTCGCGTCGAAGCAGTTCGCGGGCAAGTTTCCGCGCGCTGACGTGTTCTTCAAGCACTTCAAGCTGACGCTCGCGGATGTCGAGGCGATCGAGTTCGAAGGAAACAACACGAACGACTACGCAACGGCGGCCAAGAAGTTCGTCGACGCGCATCCGGACAAGGTGAAGGCCTGGCTGCAGCAGTAATGCGGCATGGCCGTCTCCATGAGCGGCATGGTGTTGCAGCCCATGGAGCACCGTGCGTGCGGACATGACACGGGGCCGATATTGCATCGGCCCGGCTTGAACGAAATCGGCAGTTTTGCAAGACATGCATCAAGTGATGACCTGCCCATCGGAGTGAGCAAGTGAACGACAACTCGCGCTTTTTTTCGGAACCGCTCCAGAGCCGCGACCCCGTCATCGCGTCGGAGATCGCGCTGGAGGCGCGTCGCCAGCAAACCCGGATCGAGTTGATTGCGTCCGAAAACATCGCATCGGCCGCGGTGATGGAAGCACAAGGCACGGTGCTGACCAACAAGTACGCGGAGGGCTATCCGTCCAGACGGTATTACGGCGGCTGCGACCACGTCGATCGGATCGAGGCGCTTGCGATCGATCGCGCACGCGCGCTGTTCGACGCGGAATATGCGAACGTGCAGCCGCACTCGGGCGCCCAGGCGAACGGCGCGGTGATGCTCGCGCTGGTGAATCCCGGCGACACGGTGATGGGCATGTCGCTCGACGCCGGCGGCCATCTGACGCACGGCGCGCGTCCGGCGCTGTCGGGAAAGTGGTTCAACGCCGTGCAGTACGGCGTGAGTGCAGACACGCTGCGCATCGATTACGACGAGGTTCGCCGGCTGGCCGAGCAGCATCGTCCGAAGCTCATCATTGCGGGCTATTCGGCCTACCCGCGTGCGCTCGATTTTGCTGCATTCCGCGATATCGCGGACGGCGTTGGCGCGATGCTGATGGTGGACATGGCGCACATCGCGGGCATCGTCGCAGCGGGACGGCACCAGAATCCAGTCCGGTTTGCGGACGTCGTGACGTCCACCACGCACAAGACGCTTCGCGGGCCGCGCGGCGGTTTCATCCTGACGAACAGCAGCGACATCGCCAGGAAAATCGATTCGGCCGTGTTTCCGGGCCTGCAAGGCGGGCCGCTGATGCACGTGATCGCGGGAAAGGCGGTTGCATTTGGCGAAGCGCTGCGCCCGGAGTTCACGGCCTATATCGATCAGGTGCTGCGCAACGCGCAGACCCTCGGCAACGTGCTGAAGGCCGGCGGGCTGAACCTGGTCACGGGCGGCACCGACAACCACCTGCTGCTGGTTGACCTGCGTGCCACGCACATCACCGGCATGCAGGCAGAAAAGGCCTTGGAACGGGCGGGCATCACGTGCAACAAGAACGGCATTCCGTTCGACACGGAAAACCCGACCGTCACGTCCGGTATCCGGCTCGGTACGCCGGCCGGCACCACGCGCGGGTTCGGTACAGCCCAGTTCGAGCAGATCGGGGAAATGATTCTCGAAGTCCTGTCGGCACTCGAACGCGATCCGAAAGGGGACGAGAAAGTCGAGCGTGCGGTTCGAAGCCGCGTGCGCGATCTGTGCAGCCTGTATCCGATCCATGCACACGCGGAGGCGTACGCGTAGGTCACGGTGCCCGGGAGATCGCCAGGAATCGATGAAATCGCGTGCCGATCCATTCAGGGCGCGATCGCAATCGCGATTCGCATCGAAAAGTTTTGTTGTCCGGAACGTCAGTCGTATGCTTCCTTCGTCAGCCGAGCACGGTCGTGAAGGCAAGCAGAGATCCTGACCCACTTATTGAAGAGAGGAATCGAAATGAGCTTCGAGGGCGTGCATACACCGCTGGTTACCCCGTTCAGCGCAGACGGCGAAATCGACCATGAATTGCTCGGCCGGCATGCGGCCGACCTGGCCGGCCGCGTGTCGGGCCTCGGTATCGGCGGCACCACCGGCGAATACTACGCGCTGAGTTTCGACGAGCGTGTGCGGACGTTCAATACCGTCGCCGAAGCGGCGGGCGGCAAGACGTTCCTGACGGCCGGCATCAACGCGACGACGACGAAGGAGGTGATTCGCCTGGGCCAGGAGGCCAAGCGGGCCGGCCTGTCGGCGTTGCTGGTGGCCGCACCGTACTACGCGCAGCCGACGCAGGAAGAACTGCTGACCCATTTGCAGAAGGTCGACGATGCGCTCGACATGCCGATCATGCTGTACAACTTCCCGGCGCGCACGGGCACGGCCATCGGCGACGACGTGCTCGCGACCCTGCTCGAGCGGCCGAATTTCGTCGCGATGAAGGAAAGCACGGGCGACATCGCGCATCTGCACCACCTTGCCACGCATTTCGGCGACAGGCTGGTGCTGAGCTGCGGGATGGACGACCAGGCACTCGAGTTCTTTGCGTGGGGCGCGAAAAGCTGGGTTGGGGGTGCGTCGAACTTCCTGCCCGAAGCCCACACCGCGCTGTACGACGCGTGCGTCAAGCAGGGCGATTTCGCGAAGGGCCGCCAGTTGATGGCGCAGCTTCTGCCGGTGCTCGAACTGCTCGAGCGCAGCGGTAAGTTCATTCAATACGTGCGTTGCGGCTGCGAACTGGCAGGGCTGCCCGTCGGTCCGGCGCGTGCGCCGCTCGGCGCGCTGTCGGACGAAGAGCGCAGCGCCTTCGCGCAACTCGTGAAGCCCCTGTTCCGCCAGGCTCAGTGATACGACATGGCCTCGAATCTGGAATTCGCGCGGTTTCCCGCACCTGACGGCGTCAACGGCTGGTGGGAAATCCTGCCGCCGCCTTCGCCGGCCGACACGGTGTCGTCCGAGTGTCGATACGACTGGGTCGTCGTGGGTGGCGGCATTACCGGACTGTGCGCTGCGCGGCGGCTGGCCGAGCTCGCGCCTGGCGCGTCGATCGCACTCGTCGAGGCGGATCGCATCGGACGGACGACAGCCGGACGGAATTCCGGATTTTTCGTCGATCTGCCGCACGACATCAGCAGCGAAAGCTACTCGCGCAGTGTGGAAGAGGACAAGGCCGACGTTCGGTTCCAGCGTCACGGGATCGACTATGTGCGCTCGATCGTGCGTCGGCACGACATCGATTGCGATTGGCGAGACGACGGCAAGTTTCATGCATCGGTCAACAGCAAAGGCGAGGCAGCACTCCAGCATTTTGCAGACGGCCTCGCGCGGATCGACGAAGCGTTCGAATGGCTCGACGGTCCGGCGATTCGCGCGGTGACCGGAACGGATTTCTATCGCGGCGCACTGTTCACGCCCGGTTGCAGCACGGTGCAGCCGGCCGCGCTGATGCGCGGCCTGGCAGCGACGCTGCCGAACAACGTGAAGGTGTTCGAGCTGAGCGCCGTGACGGAAATCGAGCATCGCGGCGATACCAGGGTGCTGCATTTCGCGCACGGCAAGATCGTCGCGAAGCAGGTCGTTCTGTGCACGAACGCGTATGCCGCGACGTTCGGCCGGCATCCGAACGGCTTGCTGCCCGTTTATACGTTCGCGTCGATGACGCGCGTGTTGAACGCGGACGAAGTCAAACGGCTCGGCGGAACGCGATCCTGGTCGCTGATTCCGGCGGACCCGATGGGCACGACCGTGCGCCGGCTGGTGACGGACCGCATCTGCGTGCGCAATCACTTTGCGTTCCGGCCCGGGCTCGAAGTGTCGCCGGCGGATCTGGCGAAGGCGAAGAGCCTGCATCAGCGATCGTTCGATCGGCGCTTCCCGATGCTGAACGGCGTCGAGCTCGAATACACGTGGGGCGGGCCGTTGTGCCTGTCCGCGAACAACGGTGCGTTGTTCGGGCGCCGCGACGACGGCATTTTCGAAGCGGTCGGATGCAACGGCCTCGGCCTGAGCAGGGGATCCGCCTCCGGCAAGCTCATCGCCGAGTATGCGCTGGGTGAATCGAACGAGCTCGTGCGGCAACGGCTGAACCAGCCGCACCCGCGCTCGCTGCCCGTGCGGCCGATCGTCGACATGGCGGTATCGGCCGCGATCTGGGCGAAGGAATTTTCGGCGGGCGCCGAGCTTTGAATTGAGAGGACAGGACATGACGACTCATCAGGAATGGAAACAGAAAGCCGCAGCGTTGCCGCTGGACGGACGCGCGTTCATCGCCGGGCAGCGATGCCCGGCCGCTTCGAAGGAGACGTTCCGTACGCTAAACCCGGCATCGGGCAAGGTGCTGGCCGACGTGGCGAGATGCGATGAAAGGGACGTGAATCGCGCGGTCGAGGCCGCCCGCGACGCGTTCGATTCCGGCGTGTGGTCGAAGGCCGCGCCGGCGCACCGGAAAGCGGTGCTGCTGCGACTCGCGCAACTGATCGACGAGCACACGGAGGAGCTGGCGCTGCTTGAAGCGCTCGAGGCCGGCAAGCCGATCGGCGAATGTCTCGGGCTCGATATTCCCGAGTCGGCGGCCTGCATTCGCTGGCATGCCGAAGTGACTGACAAGCGCTATGACGCGCTTTCCCCGTCGGGATCGGGCGTCGTCAGCATGATCACCCGCGAGCCGATCGGCGTCGTCGGCGCCGTGCTGCCGTGGAATTTCCCGGCACTGATGCTCGCATGGAAGATCGGCCCGGCGCTGTCCGTTGGCAACAGCGTGATCGTGAAGCCGGCCGAGCAGACGTCGCTGTCGACGTTGCGGATCGCCGATCTCGCGGTCGAGGCCGGCCTGCCGGCAGGCGTGTTCAGCGTCGTCACAGGCTTCGGCGAAAGCGCGGGGCAGGCGCTGGGACTTCATCCCGACGTCGATCTCATCGCGTTCACCGGATCGACCGCCACCGGAAAGCGCTTCCTGCACTACTCGGCGGATACGAACCTGAAGCGCGTGGTGCTCGAGTGCGGCGGCAAGAACCCGCAGGTCATTCTTCCCGATGTCGCGAATCTCGATGCGGTGGCCGAGCAGGCCGTCGCGGCCGCGTTCTGGAACATGGGGGAGAACTGCAGTGCCGGTTCCCGCATGCTCGTTCCGGCGCACCGGAAGGCGGAACTGCTGGAGAAAATGCAGGCGGTGCTTGCCGGCTGGAAGACCGGCGACCCGCTCGACCCTGGCGTGAAGCTCGGCGCGCTGATCGAGGAACACCACTACGAAAAAGTGCTCGCGCACATCGAGAAGGCGAAGGAGGAAGGCGCTCGCGTCGTATGTGGAGGACGCGCGACGCTGACGGAAACCGGCGGATGGTTCGTCGAGCCGACGATCTTCGATCAGGTGACGCCTGAGATGAGCATTGCGCGCGAAGAGGTGTTCGGGCCGGTCGTCTGCATCATCGAATACGAGGATGTCGACGACGCGGTTCGAATCGCCAACGACACGTGCTACGGGCTTGCCGCTTCGCTGTGGACGGATAACGTGAACAGCGCCCACAAGATCGCGGCCCGCATCCGTGCGGGGACGGTGACTGTCAACTGCTTCGGCGAAGGGGATCTGTCGACGCCGTTCGGCGGCTTCAAGCAGTCGGGCTTCGGCGGGCGCGACAAGTCCGTCTATGCGCACGACCAGTATTGCGAGTTGAAGACCACCTGGCTCAAGCTCGATTGAAGGGGGGGGTACGCACGCCAGCCCGGTCTGTCTGCCGGGCTGGCGGCGCTTGCCATCCGGCACGAGGACTCGCACACTCGTTTTATGCGGACCCTTGTCGTTGTTCGTGGCACGATAGCGGGATTTTCGCCGGCAGCGTGAGCGTGATGACGAACGGCGCGTTCGCGTGCGTTGCGCGTATCCGTTTTGAGAGTAAAACCCATGTCGAAGAAGCAGCTATTTACGGACAGACTCCTCGCCCAGATGCCGTCGCTTCGGGCGCTGAGGTGCTTCGTGACGGCGGCGCGATACGAGAGCTTCACGCAGGCCGCGGAGGTGCTGTGCGTGACCCAGGCGGCAATCAGCAGACAGATCAAGGAGCTCGAAGATTCCCTCGACGTCGCGCTGTTCGAGCGCACCGGCAGGCATATCGCGCTGACCGACGCCGGCCGCATCCTGTACAACGCGTCATATCTGTCGATCATGAACATCGCGGAAGCGGCGGAGGCCGTGCGCCGCACGGACAAGCATGCGTTGACGATCTGCGTGTCGCATACGTTTTCCGCGCTGTGGCTGTCGGCCCGGCTGCCGGCGTTCCGCGAACGATTTCCGGATATCCGGATGCACGTGATGGTCACCGAGCACTTCATGGAGCTCGACGAGCTGATGGAGCCCGACATCATCATCACGAAGAACCCGCCGCGTGAGGCCGAGTTCGAAGTCGGGCCGCTGTTCCATGACATCGTCTACCCGGTCTGCAGCCCGTCGTTTCACGATCGGCATTTTCGCGGCAGGACGCTGAAGCCGCTGGACCTGCTGTCGCAACCGACGCTGAACCTGTCGCTGCTGGGGCGTGCGCAGATTTGCGAGCACGTGGACTGGCGCGTGTGGCGAAACTGGTTTCAGCAGGGCGACGGCACCGATCTGCTGGTCGAGAACAGGAATCTGGAGAGCAACGACTACCGGCTCCTCGTCGCGCAGGCCGAAGCCGGCGAGGGGACGCTGCTTGGCTGGCATCACCTCGTGCATCGCCAGGTCGAGCAGGGGAGCCTGATGCGGCCGGTTCCGGATGTGATCGTGTTTCGTGACCGTCATCACTATCTGATTACCCACAAGAACGCACGG
The DNA here is from genome assembly GCF_003854275.1 of Burkholderia sp. Bp8963. Lineage (GTDB taxonomy): Bacteria > Pseudomonadota > Gammaproteobacteria > Burkholderiales > Burkholderiaceae > Burkholderia. The sequence goes on along the minus strand of NZ_QTQP01000048.1, from coordinate 43,169 downwards.
TCGCGCCCGGAGTATCGGCAGTTTCGCGACTGGCTCGACGAGGAGGTCGGCACGATGATGCGTGGCTGGCTCGACGTCGGCGTCGACGTCGCCAGATAGCGGGCGATGAAATCGAACTCGCGAGGCGCCGCGCGGTCCGTCGAATGCTCGTCGTTCTCAAATGTTTGAATTGCATTGACGCAGGCCGTCCCATGGTTAGCCACTCGATCGACGCCAACGCGGCAGCTTCACGGCCCCTCCGCTTCGGAATCGTGCTGTTACCGAACTTCACCTTGACCGCATTCTCCGGTTTCGTCGACCTGCTCAGGCTCGCGAGCGACGAAGGCGACATGAGCCGACCGGTTCGATGCTCATGGACCATCGTCGGCGAAAATCTCGTTCCCGTCCGCGCGAGCTGTGGAATCCAGATCACGCCGTGGACGACCTTCGAAGAAGCGGAGGCGCTCGACTACGTCGTGATCGTGGGCGGGCTGCTGCATTCGGGGCAGCCGGCGAGCGACGCGACCTTGGCGTTCATACGCGCGATGGCCAGCACCTCGGCCACGCTCGTGGGCGTCTGCACGGGCGCGTTCGCGCTCGTCCGGGCCGGCGTGATGAGCGGCTATCGAATCTGCGTGAGCTGGTTCCACTATTGGGATTTCGTCGAGCGCTTCCCGAGCATCGACGAGCGCAACCTCGTCGCCGACCGGCTTTTCGTCGTCGACAGACGGCGCATCACCTGCTCCGGCGGGCGCGCATCGATCGATGTGGCTGCCGCGATCCTGCTTCGCCATTTCGACGCGACGATCGTCCGGAAGGCGCTGCGCATCCTGCTGGTGGACGATGCGCAGAAAGGGAATGCGCCGCAACCGCATCCTCCGGGGCTCGAGCCCGCGACGCATCCGAAGGTCAGGCGGGCCATCCTGTTGATGGAGCAGCACATCGGCCAGCCGCTGAGCCAGGTCGAGCTGGCCCGACGGCTCGAAGTGTCGGTGCGGCAGCTCGAACGTCTGTTCGCGACGGAAACCGGCAAGTCGCCTCGCGCTTATGCGAGACAGATTCGCATACGAATGGCGTCATGGCTGCTGACGAGTTCCGATCGCACCGTGGCCGATATCGCGACGTCCTGCGGGTTTTCCGATGCGTCGCACCTCGGTCGCGAGTTCAGGAAGGAATTCGGAGAGTCGCCGAACGCGTATCGTGCGGCACGGCTGCCGAATGCCGCGGAGACGGTGCTGGTCGACTCATGAGCCTTCGCGCATCCCGAACATGAAACCTGCGACGTCTCCCCCCAAAGGCTACCGTCGGATCATCCCTTCGGTGACCGCGCTCGTCGAATTCGAAGCGGTCGCGCGGCTCGGCAGCTTCACGCTGGCCGCCCACGAACTGGGCGTCACGCAGGCCGCGGTGAGCCGCCAGGTCAAGTTTCTCGAAGACACACTCGGGTGTCGCCTGTTTCACCGTCTGCACCGGTCGATCGAGCTCACCGAGGAAGGGCGCGCGCTGTATCTGGTTGTCGCCGAGTCGATGCAGAAAATTGCCGGAGTATTCGACCGGCTGGCGCGCGGCCCCGCCCGGCGGGAACTCGTGCTCGCGGCCACGGCCGCGTTTTCCCGTTTCCGCCTGCTGCCGAGGCTCGCGTCGCTGAAGCAGGCCCAGCCGGATCTGCAGCTTCGGCTCTCCACGCTGATGTTCACCGCGGATCTGCGGCACAAGGAGATCGACGTCGCGGTGCGGTATGGAAACGGACGATGGGGCGACGGCACCGCGACGCTGCTGTTCGATGAGGAAGTGTTTCCGGTCTGCTCACCGGCGTGGCTCGAATCGCGAGGCAGGCCCGAGTCGTTGCAGGACATCGCGAACGCCGCGCTCATCGAGTCCGATTCGACGTCGGAGGGCTGGATGGGATGGGAAGCGTGGTTTCACGCGGTCGGATTCTATCCCGTGCGGCTGAATTTCACGTTTCGATGCAGCCTGTACACCGACGCAATCGAGGCAGCCCGCTACGGCCAGGGCATCGCGCTCGGCTGGGGCAGGCTCGTCCACGACCTGCTCGACGCGGGAGAACTGGTTCGACTGCCGGCCGCATCGCTCAGGATGGTTGACGCGTACTACATCGTCGTGCCGCACGGGCGCACGATTACCCCCGAAATCGACGGCCTGATCGACTGGCTACGGGCCGACATCGACCGGGGCTGAAGCGCTGGCGCAGCCGCGCCGGGCCGCCGTCGGCGGCGCCCGCGGTCGCATGACCTGAAGTAATGCCAGACCGAAAATAAAGCGCGTTGACGCTCTTTTTCGTCAATCCAATACTGGGTTCAAGCGGGAACAAGCGAAGTCCCGAGACCCCTGATCATTGGAGAAAGACGATGTCTGAATTGCAAGCGAAGACCCATGGCGAGTTGATCCGGAGCCGCCGGCCCGGCTATGGGATGCCCGGAGCACTGTTCGGTCGCCAGGACGTCTTCGAAACGGACGTCGGGATTTTCTTCCACAAGCACTGGATCCTGGTCGGCGTCACCGCGGACGTTCCCGAGCCGGGCGACGTGTCGACCGTCGACATCGGCAAGGCGTCGATCATCATCGTTCGCGACGACGACGAGAACGTTCGCGCATACAGAAACGTCTGCCGTCATCGCGGCGCGCGCCTCAAGGAAGCCGGAAAATCGACGGTCGGCATGCTCGTGTGTCCTTATCATCAATGGACGTACGATCTCGACGGCAGCCTGCGCCACGTGACGCACATGGGCAAGGATTTCGACACGCGCTGCCGCAGCCTGCTGCCGGTGCACACGAAGATCATCGGCACGCACATTTTCGTATGCCTCGACGATCGTGCGCCGGAGGACATCGCGAAGCTGGAACAGACGATGACGGCGCGTTTCGCGCCCTACGACCTGCAGAACACGAAGATTGCGTTCGAGCAGGAGATCATCGAGAACGGCAACTGGAAGCTGGTCATCGAGAACAACCGCGAGTGCTACCATTGCGCGGGCACGCATCCGGAACTCACCGCGTCGTTCCTGCCGGAAGACTTCGGGTTCTGCCCCGAGAACCTCAGCGAAGAGTCGCTTCGCGCGCTGGAAGCGTACAAGGAGCGTAATGCCGCGTGTCAGGCGAGCTGGGAGCGCGACGGGTTCGTCGGTGCGTCCGTCGAGTGGCTCGACGAGGAAGCGGTTACCCAGTTCAGGACGCAGCAACTCGTGATCGCCGGCAGCGGCGAGTCGCAGACGATCAGCACCAGGGTCGCCAGCACGAAGCTGTTCGGCAATCTGCAGCGGCGCGATCTCGGCGACACGCATCTCTGGACGCACAATTCGTGGACGCACGTGATGAGCGACCATGCCGTCGTCTCGTACATCATCCCGCTCGCGCCGGACAGGACGCTCGTGCGCTCGAAATGGCTCGTCCATGCGGACGCGGTGGAGGGCGTCGATTACACCCTTTCCAATCTGACGGAAGTGTGGAGCGCGACGAACCGGCAGGACAAGCACCTCGTCGAGATCACGCACGAAGGCACGCAGGATCCGGCGTATTCGCCCGGCATGTTCTCGCCGTTCACCGAGGCCTACGTGGACCAGTTCTCGCGCTGGTATGCGGCGCGGCTGAAGGCGCACGGCGTCTGACGGGGAAGCGCGAACATGAACACCATTCAGACGATGTTCGACCCTGCACCGGAAGTAGCGGACCGTCTTGCCGACACCCGCACGTGGGAGCGCGGCGCCAGGGCCTGGCCGAGCAGCGAGCGGCAGACGCTGACCTGTTGCCGCGTGATCGACGAAACGCACGACGTCAGGAGCTTCGAATTTCGCACGGCGGACGGATTGCCCGTGCGATTCGAGCCCGGGCAATTCCTGACGGTATCGGCATGTGTGGGCGGGCAACCCGTCGAGCGCTGCTACACGATTTCGTCGCCCCCGACGCGCCCGTATCTCGTGTCCATCACCGTCAAGCGGGTGCCGGGCGGGATCATGTCGAACTGGCTTCATGACAACATGAAGCCGGGGGCGCGGCTCGACGCAAACGGCCCGTCCGGCACGTTCACGTCGACCGCATCGCCTGCCGCGAAGACGCTGTTTCTGTCGGCCGGCTCGGGCGTGACGCCGCTGATGTCGATGACGCGAGCGAGCATCGATCTCGGGCTGGATCGCGAGATCGCGTTCGTGCACAGCGCAAGAACACCCGCCGATATCGTTTTCCGCGACGAGCTGCAGCGGCTGGCGAAACTGTCGCCGCGTCTTCGTCTGTTCTTCGTGTGCGAAGGTGTCGGCGATGAAGCGCATTGGGCGGGCGGCACGGGCCGCCTCAGTCTCCCGATGTTGTCGGAATGGGTGCCCGACTACGCCGACCACGAGGTATTCACCTGCGGGCCGGGCGGCTACATGGGCGCGGTACGCGCCCTGCTTCGCGAAGGCGGTCACGACCCGGCCCGCTATCACCAGGAAAGCTTCGATATTGCCGCGGGTGCCGCGCTGGAACCGGCCCAGGCCGAATGCGCGTCAGGCCAGCAGACCTTCACGGTGAAGCTGTCCCGCTCGTCGAAGCGCTTCACGATGAGCGGATCGGAAACCGTGCTGGCGGCTGCGAAGAAGGCCGGCGTGGCCGTCGCGTCGTCCTGCAGCCAGGGCGTGTGCGGCACGTGCAAGATCCGGCTTCTCGAGGGCGCGGTGGACATGCAGCACAACGGCGGAATCCGGGATCGGGAGGTGCAGAAGGGGTTTCGGCTGCTGTGCTGCAGCCGACCGACGTCCGATCTGGTGCTGGAGCTTTGACTCACCACCCGGAGAACCGGGCGACGTTGTGTACGAACGGTCTCCACGGGCTATCCGGGCATCGTCCTGCCCTTCCAGGAATGGTTGTGACGCATGTCAGGCTCCGATGCCGGTCGCGTGCCGGCTGACATGGTTGCATCATGACCTGCCGCAGCCGGAGTTGGCCATCGCCCGGTCGCAGCCCGTCTGGCGCTGATCGTGGGTGAAATTCGAGCGCAGGCGAGCTTCTTGATGAACACGCATGAAATCCAGGCAGTTTGATTCTTGCCGGGTTGCTGTTTGGATATATAGTTCAACATAACAGCCCGTCGTGGAACATTTGTTCAGGAACTGTGGGCCTGAACGCAGTGGAGAATTGGGGGCAAATGTCGAACCGATCAATGGCGGCGATTGCCCGATTCGTCTTGTCATCGGGATTGAATCCATGCTCAACTTTTCACACAGATTGCTCGCCGCCTGCTTGAGCGCCATTGCGTTGTCCGTCGCGTGCGGTCCGTCGTACGGGCAGCAGGTCGTCAAGATCGGCGTGTCCAGCCCACTGACGGGGCAGAGTGCCGCGAGCGGGAAGGACATCGAGAATGGCGTGCGCCTCGCGATCGAGGAGGCGAACGCCCAGCACGTCAAGCTTGGCGGGCAGGAAGTCCGTTTCGAACTCGATTCGGTCGATGATCAGGGCGACCCGCGCATTGGCGTGCAGGTCGCGCAAAAGCTCGTCGACGATGGCGTGGTCGCGGTGGTCGGGTACTACAACTCCGGCGTGGCGCTTCCGTCCGAGCCGATTTTCGCGAAGGCCGGCATTCCGCTGATCGATCCCGCGGCGACCAATCCGGCCATTACGCACCAGGGGCTGAAGACGGTCTTCCGTATCATTGCGACCGACGCGCAGAACTCCGGCAATGCAGGCAAGTATGCGGTGACCGTCACGAAGGCGCAGCGCATCGCGGTGATGGACGACCGGACCGCGTTCGGCCAGGGGGCCGTGGAGGAATTCAAGAAGACCGTCGATGCGGCCGGCGGCAAGATTACCGCGTCGGAATTCACGAACGACAAGGCGGTCGAGTTCAACGCGCAGCTGACGAATATCAAGGCCGCGAACGCCGACATGCTGTACTTCGGCGGTCTCGACGTTCAGGCCGGGCTGATCACGAAGCGGATGCGGCAGCTCGGCATGCGCACCTTGTTCGTCGGCAGCGGCGGCATTGCCGACCGGATCTTCATCAACGAGGCGGGTCCTGCCGCGGAAGGCGCGATGGCGTGGGAATACGGGCGCCCGATCGAAACGCTGCCGCAAGGCAAGGCCTTCGTCCAGAAGTACAAAAAACGCTTTGGCACCGACATGTTGACCTATGCGCCGTTTGCGTACGACTGCGCATGGGTGGCGATCAACGCGATGAAGCAGGCCAATTCCGCGAAACCCGCCGAGTTCCTGCCGGCGCTGCGTGCGACGCAATACGAAGGCATTACCGGAAAGATCGCATTCGACGCGAACGGCGACCTCAAGAACCCGACCTCGACGCTCTATCAGGTGAAGGGCGGCCGCTGGGTTCCGGTCACGACGATCGGAGCGGACTGACGCGCCCGCGTCCCCCGTGCTCCATAACAAGGCCCGATCCTTTGCATAAGTCGGCGTGAAGAAACGCGGCGACTTGCTTGATGACCTTGGCTGCCGATAGGCAATGCCGTTGGCAGCATCGCCTATCGGCCGCTCGTCATTCGCGGAATCGGCCCCGTTCCGCGATGGAACGATGCAAGGGTCGCCGTACGGCTTCAGAGTCGATCGAGCGCCATGGCCGGTCACTCGCCCGGTACCGGGCGTTCCGATAGCGCGTTTCGCCGTATTCCCGAACCGGTTACGCCGGCAGGACGAAACAACCCGGCGCTCGATCGACTGTTGGGCGGATGGCGAGCGAGCCTCAGGTTTTTTTCACGTAAGCGTTACACCATCCCTTTGCAAAGACCAGCTTGCCGCCATAGGTTGAACACGGACCCATCTCGGAGCCGGCCGCGCCCTGATAAAGCTGGCAATTGGCGCAAGTCTGCCCGGACTGGTACCGGGAAAACTTCGCCTTGTCCACCTTAGAAGCATCCGCTTTGTAGCCGAGGGCCAGCGCGGTCGGATCGTTCTCGGACAGCACCGGGGCGGCCGCTTGCGCCCCGTTGGGGAGAACTGTTGTCGACGCGACGGACGTGACGAGGATCATGAAGTGACGGCGGGTGAGTGGCATGATCGAGACTCCTTTTGCAAGGCGGGCCGGTAGCATCCGACGAGAGGCCGCCGCACCGCTCGTGGTTCTTAGCAAGTGGTATTCCTGGATCCGGTAGCCGAACCAGGCGGCCAGTGCGAGTGACACCAGCCACACCACGCCGATCACGACGGCCGTCCCACGGCTGACGGCCCGTACGGCGCTGCTCCACGAACTGGAAATCCTCCTTCCAGGCCGACGTCGCGACGCCCGAATGACCGGATTCAGCGGGTATTTTTACACACCACATACACAAATTTTCCTTGCATTCCTCCATGGTGTGTATAGACTACACACTGGGTCGGGAGAAAGGGGGTATGTATGGCGACAGCTTTGGCGAAGGACATGGTGCGGCGTTATGGATTCGAGAACAGTGATACGGCGGCTTGAGCAGGATGGGTGGGTGCAAAAGCGGGTGAAGGGTAGTCATCATCACTTCAGGCACGCGAGCAAGCCAGGCACGGTAACGGTGCCGCATCCAGAGAAAGACCTCACGATTGCGACGCTGAAAAGCATCGAGAGGCAATCTGGTTTAACACTCACCGGGCAGTAAGGCCGGTGGCTACAACGGACCCCGAGGGCCGCAACCGGTCAGCGGGTTCCAAACAAGGAGTTGAATGTGAGATTTTTCGTCGCTGTCGACAAGCAAGAGGGCACCGATTATGGCGTTGTCGTACCGGATTTTCCGGGCTGCAACTCGTGGGGCACGACGCTCGAACAAGCGCTCGAAAACACGCAAGAGGCTATCGAGGGATGGGTTGAAACTTCCGTCGAGGCGGGGGACGAGGTTCGCTTCGAGCCCACGTCGTTTGAGGAACTTCGCGACAACCCAGACTATGCCGGCTCATTTTGGGCTGTCGTAGATATTGATCCTTCGAAATTTGATATGAAGCCAGAGCGTGTGAATATAAGTTTGCCGCGCTTCGTGCTTACACAGATTGACGCCTTCGCGGAGGCCCACAAGGAAACGCGTAGCGGCTTTCTTGTTCGTGCGGCACTAGAAGCCATTCGGCACGAGCAGACAGCCGTCTGATCGAAAAAGCCCCGCCGGAGTGGGCACGGAGTTTCCGTGCTTGGGCTACTTGGATTCGGCCTGATTCGGGTCGCACAGCAGGCACGTAATGCCATCGAGATCGACTCATTCGATTGCACGCCGAACCCTGCCGTATTATCGGCAGCGAACTCCTATGCCGCGATTAGCATCAGTGGGGAGACTCGCTGGCGTACCGGAACTGTAAGGCCGCAGTGGCCACTGGCAGCGCTGCGGGAGTGCCGCTGGACTTCAATTAGTTGCACTTGCCAGGCGCGGACTTCCTCTGGACCCAGTACCTCGGGAGAGCACCCGAAATGTTGGGCAAAGGCCTTCACCTGCTGGAGGAAGCGCGTTGGGTATTGGCCGCGAGGCTGCATCAGGAAGAAACCACAGCTTGCATCGGCCAACAATTCAGGGGGCTCCAATGACGAATGATCCTGCCGGCTCGACTTGGAAAAAGTGGGACTTGCACGTCCACACTCCGTCATCGAGCTGCGCTTGGACAAGTTCGCCGGGGTGGTCAAGAAGGAGAAGGATGGTACCGTCTGGGACAGTTTTCTTTGCTTAAAAAAGCGAGAACAATTTGTTTGCTCCGGTTTAGGTTTCGTTTGCGATGCCCAATTCGACCGAAGCTCCCGCCCGATCCACTCCAATTGTCCACCAAAACGTGACAGCCATTCCGTTTTTGACGGATTGATGATTCCTGCTGAGACAGTAGACTGCACCTGTGCTTCGCCAGATCCGATCCGGCACCCGCGCCAGGCGGCGCAACCGGATCGAATCGTCGGCAGCGGGCTGTTCCGGTCCGCCACCCGAACGCGCGAAGGGTAGTCCGTCGGTGCACGCATCCCGTCGAATCGGGCAGCGCTCACGGCCGGACGCGTGAATCCGTCAAATCGAAGGGGCTTGCTATGCGTTACGTTTCACTGGAATCGAAGAAGGACGAGCTGCTGCTCGTGGCTCGCGTGCTGTTGATGGTGCTGTTCATGCTGTTCGGCTGGCAGAAGCTGGTCGGCTTCTCGGGCACCGTCGCCTACATGGCGTCGACCGGATCGCCGTCGCCCGAGCTGTCGGCGGTGATCGCGGTGGGTGTCGAACTGATCGGCGGCGTGCTGATCGCGATCGGCTTCTACACGCGGCCGCTCGCGCTGGCGCTTGCCGTGTACACGCTGGCCACCGGGTTCATCGGCCACCGCTACTGGGCGCTGCACGGGATGGACCAGTACATCGCGATGATCAACTTCTACAAGAACGTCAGCATCATGGGCGGCTTCCTGTTGCTCGCGCTGACGGGGCCGGGGAAGTACTCGCTCGACAGGAAGTAAGGTCTGGCGCATCGCGCAACGTGCGATGCGACGAGCCCGGCACGCGGTTGCGCGCCGGGCTTTTTGCTGTTGGAGGGTTCGGTTGCCCGTTAGCGAAGCGGAACGCCGGCGTGCCCGATGCGGAAACGGCGGGTTTCAGGCGAAAGCAGCGTCGAGCGTGGAAGTGCGGTGCGCAACGTCACATTTCGATTGCAGCGTGACATATGGTTGTGTGCGCAACCATGTTGGCGTGAACAGTGCTGCCACGTGTCCGCAATGCGTTGCGAAGCGGAGACGCTTGAGCCCGCATTCGAGCCCGCGGACAGGCGGGCCATCGCGCTTCACGTCAGGGACGATCCGAATCGGCTTCACGAAGCGCGCGCGCAAGCAGCACGAGGGTGAGCGCGATCAGCCCGCAGATGATCGCGAGGACGACGGTCGGGTCCAGTGCGGCAAACCAGCTGACGGCCTGTTGCAGTTCCATCGCGCGTCACCATCGATTGGCGGTTCGGGGGTCAGTCGGATGTCTCGGGCCAGAACAGCTGCGGCGTGCGGTCGACGAGGTACGCGTCGAGTACCTTGCCTTCGAGCCATTTGGGGCGCCGGCCATGTCCGGACCACGAGCGACCGGACGAAGGGTCGTAATACTTCGCAGGCGCCTGCCGCTTTCTCGGCGTCACATACCCGAGTGCAATCAGGACTTCCTGTTGCGAGATGTCGTAGAACTCGACCTGTTTCTTGAATTCAGTCAGAACAGCCTGTTTCTCGGCTTTCTTGGCATCGGCCAGAAGCTGTTCGGTTTCGCGCAACTGGGCCTGGAGATCTTGAAGGGTAGTGCTGACCATCGATTCGTCGACTGAAGAGAGAGGTAAAGGAAAAACAGACAGCTTCCGTATCTGCAAGTTCTGGAGATCTAACCGCGGAGCCCGGTGCATGACCGCCCCGCCTGTCGGTTCTGACTGAGATTATGCCTTGGTTGTCCCGCAGCGCAATCCGCAATACACCGGTGTCGGCCGCGTGTTCGTTGCGCCGCAAGTGAATGATGCTGCCACGGACACACTATGAGACGACACGACGACAGGTTTTCACAATATGTCTTTCGGCTAACAGGTGCGCATGACGGATGCGCCGGATCCGACACCGTGGCAGCCGATCGGGCAGAGGCGAAGGTCGTCAGATCCGCACTAATTCACGTAGACCGCAACCGGGTGTTTCCGCATGCGTCTGCGCGCAGCGCATTGCATCGACTCAGTCGACACCACGCAACGGCGTCAAATTACCCGATTCGACGGCGAAATTGGTGTTGATTTGTCGGTTTTTGCGCATAAATTGGCAATTCAAGCCGATTAATGCTTCGGCAACGCATTATTTTCCGACCGCCGAATTGTCATGCCGCGCATGCCGATGCATCTGATCATTCGGCGCGTCGCGATGACCGGCTTCAGCCGGAACGCCAGCCGCTTCGTGACGATTGGCGTTGCATCCGCTGAATGTGCGGAGCCGAGGTTCGACGCGACCGCACGCAGTCGTTGGCCGAAGTCGAACGGGCGCTGCTGCCGAAACAGATGGATGTGGACTGTTACGGGCTGGAATGATTTTTCATCGTGTCCTTGAGGCGTGCCGCGGTGATCTCGCCCATATGCGACTCGACGAGCTTGCCGTTCGCATCGAAGAACAGCGTCGTCGGCAGCCCGCGTGAACCGAACAGATGCATCGCGGAGAGCGACGGGTCGAGCAGCACGTGGCCGAACGTCAGTCCTTGCTGCGCGAGGAACGCTTGCACCGTTGGTGCGTTCTCGCCCTGGTTGACCATCACGAACGTGACGCCGGGGTAGTCCGCCTGCGCCTGCGCAAGTATCGGCATCTCGCGCCGGCATGGCGGGCACCACGTTGCCCACAGATTCACGACGACGGGTTTGCCGGTATAGCGGCTCATCGAAACAGGCGCCGTATCGATCGCATGAAGCTGCAGCGCGGACAACGGCGGCGCGGTGCGCTGAAGCAATGCGAGCCCGCCTTGCGCGGCACCCCACGCCAGCATGCCGGCGGCCATTCCGGCCAGCAGCGGCCGGCGCAGCGCAGGCATGCGACGCGATTTCCACCACGCGAACCCAACGGCGACCGGCACGCCGACCCACCAGTAGAAGCCGCCGTCGCCGAGGGCAATGATGGACTCCGGCGCAGCGGCATACTCGGGCCACCAGCACGCGACATAGCCGACGCGGGCCGCGATCAGGCCGACGAACAGCGCGTCGAGAAACAGGCCGGCACCGGATCCCGCCGCCATGCAGCGAGCTTCGCCGCCGTTACGCGAGCGTGCGCGCGTCGCTTGGCCGACGCTCCGCGTCATGCACGATATGCAGTTCCCGCGTGCGGATCGGCAGCTCGCAATCGGCGTCGGCGAGCGCCTTGCGCACCTGGCGCGCAAGGCGCCAGCGCATCGCCCAGAACTTGTCCGTGTGCGTCCAGACGCGCATGTTCGCGATCGCGGTGCTGTCGTCGAAGCGCATCACCATCACGTCCTGCGCCGGATCCTGAAGCGCGTCGGGATCGGCGATGGCCAGTGCGCGCAGGGTGTCGAGCGCACGATCGAGATCGTCGCGCACGGACACTTCGACTTCGAGGTCCAGGCGGCGCGTCGGATTGCGCGTGTAGTTGCGGATCGAGCTTCCCCACAGCGAGCTGTTGGGAACGTATTCGCAGATGCCGTCCGGCTTGGTCAGGCGCGTCATGAACAGACCGACTTCGTCGACGGTGCCAGCGACACCCGTGCCGCCGTCGATGTAGTCGCCGACCTTGAATGGCCGGAGCAGCAGCATGATGCCGGCCGCGATGTTCTGCATCGTGCCTTGCAGCGCGAGCCCGATCGCGAGGCCGGCGGCGCCGAGCACCGCCACGATGCTCGCGGTTTCGATGCCGAGCTGCGACAGCGTGCCGACGATCGCGACGATGCGGATGCCCCATACCGCGATGTCGCAGAGAATCGGCCGCAGCGTTTCGTCGACGCGTTCGTTGTTCGCGAGAATGCGGCTCAGGCCGTTGCCGACGCGTTTCGACAGCCACCAGCCGGCCACCAGCAGCGCAAGGCCGGCAGAGAGCCTGATGGAGAACGTGGAGAGGGCATTCCACAGGAATGTCCAGCGTTCCGGATGAAAGTGTTCGAGAAACATGGTTTAAATGCTTGTTCGGGTTACGAGGGTGTCGCGCAACGCGCGCCGGTTCGACGCGCATTGCGCGGATAGTGCGGACGCCGCAGACGTCCTTCGCAACGCAACCCTCGACTGTACACGTGACGCGGATCCGGGCGCGAGTTCGAGCCGGTTGACGATCGGACGCGGCGCGACAGTATGTGACCGCAATCGACATCCGGTTCCGCGGCGGAGCCGCATCGGGGTTGCGCTCCGCCGCGTTGCCGCGTGATATCGCACATCAACTTTCGCGCATCAGCTCCGGAACATGCCAAGCAGTTCGGTGTGCGCGACCACGTGGCCTTGCATCGCCTTCTCCAGCGCCGCCTTGGTCGGCTGGTGAAGATCGGGCAACACCGTATCGAGCGCATACAGCTTGTGGAAATAGCGGTGACGGCCCACCGGCGGGCAGGGGCCGCCATAGGCCGTATGCTGGAAGTCGTTGACGCCTTGCAGCGTGCCCGCTGGCAGCGCGTTCGCCGCAACGCCTTCCGGCAGACCGGCGGCCGTCGGCGGGATGTTGTAGACGACCCAGTGGACCCATGTCATCCGCGGTGCGGCGGGGTCGGGCGCGTCGGGGTCGTCGACGATCAGCACGAGGCTTTTCGCATTCGCCGGCACGCCGGACCACGCGAGCGGCGGCGATACGTCCGCGCCCTTGCAGGTGTAACGCTTCGGAATTTCGCCTCCCGCCTGGAAGGCTTGCGAGGTCAGTGTCATCGCGTGCTCCTCTGCGCCGGCCTGCGCCGCGATGCCGGCGGCGCAGAGCAGCAGGATCAGGATGGATGATGCGAGGCGGCGCATGGGATGGGCTCCGTGGACTCACTCCGCGCTGTCGCCGCGGCTCTTGTGCTGCGCCGCCAGCCGCTCCTGCTGAGCGGGGGGCACAGGGTCGTAGTGGCTCAGCTGGATGCTGTAGTTGCCGTGTCCGCCCGCGATCGCGTTCAGGCGCGACTGGTAGTCGTTGAGTTCGGCGAGCGGCACCTTGCCGGTGATGACCATCGTGTCGCCGCCCACCGTGCGCGTGCCGTGCACCTGCCCGCGCCGCGCGGACAGGTCGCCGATGACGTCACCCATCGCCGCTTCCGGCGCCGTCACCTCGATGTCGACGATCGGTTCGAGCACGATCGGCCGCGCTTTCAGCACCGCGTCGATGAATGCCTTGCGCCCGGCCGTGACGAACGCCACTTCCTTCGAGTCGACCGGATGGCTCTTGCCGTCGAACACGGTGACGCGCACGTCCTGCATCGGAAAGCCGGCCAGTGGCCCGCTGTCCATCACCTGCTGGATGCCTTTCTCCACCGCGGGAATGAACTGCGAAGGGATCGCACCGCCCTTGACCGCATCGACGAACTCGAACCCGTCGCCGCGTGGTAACGGCTCCACGCGCAGCATCACCTCGCCGAACTGGCCGGCGCCGCCTGTCTGCTTCTTGTGGCGGTGGTGGCCTTCGGCCTTGCCGCCGATGGTTTCGCGCCATGCGATCGTCGGCGGCCGCGTTACCACGTCGAGCTTGTACTGGTCGGTGAGCCGTTCCAGCATGTAGCGCAGGTGCAGCTCGCCGAGCCCGCGCACGACCGTCTCATTGGTGCCGGCCGGGTGGCCGATCGTCAGGCACGGGTCTTCGGCCGCGAGCTTCTGCAGCACTTCCCACAGACGCTGTTCGTTGCCGCGGCGCGCCGGTTCGATCGCGAGACCATAGATCGGCGTCGGGAATTCGAGCGGCGTCAGGTGGATGTTGCCGTCTTCCGGCGCGTCGTGCAGCACGGCATCGAAGCCGATGTCGTCGGCCTTCGCGACCGCGCAGATGTCGCCGGGGCCGGCCCGCTGGATTTCCAGGTGTTCCTTGCCTTGCAGCATCAGCAGATGCGCGACCTTGAACGGCTGGCGACCGTCGCCGATATAGAGCTGGCTGTCGCGCTTGACCGTGCCCTGATGAATGCGGAACACGGCCAGCTTGCCGAGGTAAGGGTCGCTCACGATCTTGAACACGTGTGCGAGCACGTGCTTGTCGGCGTCGGGCTCGGCCTTCACCGTTTCGACGCGTCCGTCCACTTCGCGGTAGAAAAGCGGCGGATTGCCTTCGGTGACGTTCGGCAGCAGGCGCACGAACACGTCGAGCAACTGCGCGATGCCGGCGCCGGTGGCGGCCGACGTGAAGCAGACCGGCACCAGGTGGCCTTCGCGCAACGCGCGCTCGAACGGCTCGTGCAGCTGTTCCGGACGGATCGCCTCGCCCTGCTCGAGATACAGCTCCATCAACGCGGGGTCCAGTTCGATCACCTGATCGATCAGCGCGTTGTGCGCGGCTTCCACGGAATGGAAGTCGGCGTCGCCCGCGGGGTTGAAAAAGCAGTCGACCACTTCGTTGCCACCGTGTGCGGGCAGGTTGATCGGCAGGCAGGTGTTGCCGAACAGCTCCTGGATCTGCGCGAGCAGCCCGGGCAGATCGACTTTTTCCGCATCGATGCCGTTCACTATGATCATCCGGCACAGATTGCGTTGCTGCGCATACGCCATCATCCGGCGCGTCTTCATCTCGATGCCGGTGCGCGCGTTGATCACGATGGCCACCGTTTCGACCGCGGGCAGCGTGCTGAGCGACATGCCGGTGAAGTCGGGATAGCCCGGCGTATCGAGCAGGTAGATGCGGGTGTCCTGGTAGTGGAGGTGGGTGACGGCGGAGCTGAGCGAGTGATGATATTTGCGCTCGAGCGCGTCGAAATCGCACAGCGCCGTGCCGCGACTGACGCTGCCGGCCGCATGAATCGCGCCGCCCTGGAACAGCAGCGCTTCGGCAAGCGATGTCTTGCCGCCTCCGGCGTGCCCGACCAGTGCGATCGTGCGGATGGCTTCGGGATGGTAATCCATGGCCGCCATCGTCCAGTAGTGGTTGTTCGGCCATTATTGGCGAAAATCGGGCGGTCTGCCAGACGCGCGGGCGAAGGCGAGCGGCAGCGCGGTGCGCGCGCTTGCGTCGATGCGATCGAGCGTGATGCGGGGCCGCTTTGCTGCGGCGCGGAATCGCGATGGCGACGCGCCATTCTTCAGGTGGCTTGCACCGGGGCACGCAGTTCGTCGGATCTGCGCTTCGGCGCGCTGACGCTGTTTCACCCGTGATACCTGACAAGCCCTCGACGATCAGAAACCGCCGTGCGATCCACGCGTCGCGATACACCGCGCATGTGCCGGACGCAGAGCCCGTCACGCGACGTTTCATCGGCGACACATATCGCTCAGTTTTTCCGCGCCCGAATGTAAGGCCGTCGTTCGGCTTGTCGCCGGACGGCCCGTCGACGGAGCGGGTATGCGACTTGCGTGCGATAGCGACGCCTGGCATGCAACCCGCGAGCGATGTCATCAATGACCATTCCGGATAGCGCGATCCTGCTGGACCGCTTCCTCAAATGGGAAGCCGAGCGACGTGACGACGTGTATCTCACGCAGCCGTATCCGGATGGCTCCGTCGTCGACTACACGTGGGCGATGGTTGGCGATCAGGCACGGCGCGCGGCCGCTTACCTCGCGTCGCTCGATCTTCCCGGAGGCAGCCGCATTGCGCTGCTCGGCAAGAACAGCGCGCACTGGATCATGGCCGATCTCGCGATCATGCTTGCGGGCATGGTCAGCGTACCGTTGTATCCGACCTTCAGTGCGGAATCCGTACGGTATGCGCTCGCCCACAGCGATGCGAAGCTGCTGATTCTCGGCAAGCTCGACGATGTCAGCGACAACTGGCCGAACATCCGTGCGCAACTCCCGCCAGGCCTGCCGATGCTCGGCTTGCCGCTTGCGCCGCGCGGCGCCTTTCCGCAGTGGCAAGAGATCACGGCGGAGCATGCGCCGCTCGTCGATGCGCGACGGCCGTCGTGCGACGAACTGTGCACGATCGTCTACACGTCGGGTTCGACCGGCGTACCGAAAGGCGTGATGCATTCCCATGGCAGCATGGCCGTGCTGTTCCTGACGATCCAGCAAATCGACGGGTTCAACCTCACGTCCGACGAGCGCGGATTTTCCTATTTGCCGTTGGCGCACATGGCCGAGCGCGCCGTCGTCGAGGCCGCGTCGCTCGGGTTCGGGTTCCGGGTGTTCTTTGCGAATTCGCTGGCGACGTTCACCGACGACGTGAAGCGTGCGAGGCCGACCATCTTCCTGTCGGTGCCGCGCTTGTGGAACAAGTTCCACCTTCGCGTCTGCGAAAAAATCCCCGCGCCGCTACAGCCACGCCTGTTTGCGCTGCCTTGGGTCGGTACGCGGATCAAGCACAGGATCCTTTGCGAACTCGGGCTCGATCAGGCGCGCATCGTGGTGACCGGCACCGCGCCGATGCCGCCGCATCTGATGCAGTGGTACCGCAGCATCGGGCTGGAATTGCTCGACGGCTACGGGATGAGCGAATGCGGGCTCCTGTACGTGAACCGTCCGGGGCATGTGCGCGCGGGCACGGTCGGTCAGCCGCAACCCGGCGTCGCCGCGCGCATTGCCGAGAATGGCGAACTCGAAATCAGAAGCGCCGGGCAGATGCTCGGTTACTACCGGCTGCCCGAGCTCACTGCGGCGCAGACCACGCCGGACGGCTTCTTGCGCACGGGCGATCTCGGCAGGATCGATGCGGACGGCTTCCTCACGATCACCGGACGGGTCAAGGACATCTTCAAGACTGCCAAAGGAAAATATGTCGCACCGCAGCCGATCGAGCAGAAGCTGCTCGGCCTGGCCGGCGTCGAAGCGGCATGCGTGGCTGGCGCGGGTTGTGCAATGCCGTTCGCGTTGCTGCAGCTGTCTGCCGAGACGTGCGAGGCAATCGCGGCCGGAACGCTCGATCGCACGGTGCTGGCCGAAGAGATCGATGCGCTGCGCAAACGGATCAATACCGCCGTCGAATCCCATGAACGATTGCAATATGTCGTCGTGGTCAGCGAAGCATGGACCGTCGAGAACGCGATGCTCACACCGACACTGAAGCTTCGGCGAAGCGCAATCGAGGCGCACTACATGCCGCACGCCGACGCGTGGGAGAAGCTGGGGCAGG
Organism: Burkholderia sp. Bp8963; assembly: GCF_003854275.1. Taxonomy (GTDB): domain Bacteria; phylum Pseudomonadota; class Gammaproteobacteria; order Burkholderiales; family Burkholderiaceae; genus Burkholderia. The sequence goes on along the minus strand of NZ_QTQP01000048.1, from coordinate 25,615 downwards.
CGGTTGTCTGGGAGCGCTGACGCGTCGATTCGACCGTATCGAGTCGCTCACGCGACGCTGACGTGATGCGAACGATCGTTGCACGCCGCAGCTAGATCCGCGCGAGCGTATTGTGATCGGCTTCGCCGCCGAAGTACTTGTCGAGCGCCTCGATGAATACCGCGTTGTCGCGGGTCGCCTGTGCGAACAGCGTGACAGACGACCGGAATTTCAGGTAATCCGGATAGCCGAAAATCTCCTGGATCGAGCGGCCGTCGACATGGTTGACGAGCCGCGTGCACGCGCGCAGCCGCTCGCCGAGCACCGGATGCTCAAGATATGCGCGGGCCTCGTCCAGTGACGCGATCGCATAGCGTTGCGCCATCGCGCTGTCTCCGAGCCCTTCGATCTGCGGAAATACGAACCACATCCAGTGGCTGCGCTTGTGCCCGCTCTTCAGCTCGTCGCAGACCTGCGCATACACGGGATCCTGCGCGTCGACAAAGCGCTGCAGGTCATGGGGATCGTCCATGGCGCCCTCCGTCGGTTCCAGCGCGGCAAGCCGCACCCGCGACCATTGTGATCCCCGGCCGAAGCGCGTGCAAACGGTCCCCAAAACCGTGAACGCGCGCTGTTTCGCATCACGTTCCGGCGCGTCGAGCACGGAATCCGTCGCGCGTCATCCGTTCGTTCCGCGCGTTCCCGGATAACGCCGGATGGCTGTTCGCCGGCCACAGGCGTAGCATGAAGAATCCGGCCAGCCGCGATCCTGGCGGATCGGCAGTGCACAACGGTCCGGTCGCAGCCGCTGCGCGTGGAGCGCCGGCAAAGGAACCTCGATGCGTTCGCAACCGACCTCCGCGCCGCGCCTGAGACGCTATGCGATCGTGGCCGCGATCGTCATCGCCATCCTGATCGCCATCGGACGCGTGACCGGCGTGCTGGTCGACTGGCTATGGTTCTCGTCGGTCGGCTATGCGGGTGTTTTCTGGACGATCCTGCTCACGAGGGCACTGCTGTTCGTCGTCGTGTTCGTCGTGTCGGCGGCGACGATCGGCGCATCGGGCCTGCTCGCGCATCGCTACGCGACGCCCGTCTTCATCTGGCAGGTGGAAACCGAGCCGCCGACGCGTGCGGACGAAGTGATCAGGGTGCTCGCGGAACAGTTCACCGCGCGCATTCCGTGGCGCCTGGTCATCGGCGTGGCCGCCGGTTTCCTCGCGTTCGTGATCGCCGGCAACGCGATGTCGCACTGGGACATCGCGTTGCGCTTTCTGCATCAGGTACCGTTCGGCCAGCGCGATCCGATCTTCGGCAACGACATCGGCTTCTACCTGTTCTCGCTGCCGGTCCTGATCACGATCAGGAACTGGCTGCTGCAACTGCTGATCAGCTGCGCGGTCGTCGCGGGCGGCGTCTACTGGGTGCGCGGCGACATCGTGCGCCGGGTGCCGAAGCGCTTCTCGTCCGCTGCCGCGACGCACGGCGTGGCCCTGCTCGCGCTCTTCTTCCTGCTGAAGGCGTGGTCGTGGTGGCTCAGCCGCTATCTGCTGCTCTATGACAACAACGGCGTCGTGGTCGGCGCCGGCTATACCGACGTCCACGTCGTGCTGCCGGTGCGATGGCTGCTCATCGGCCTGGCGATCGCGGCGGCCGCCGCGCTGGCGGCGAACCTGCGCCGGCCCGGCTATCGGCTGCCGGCCGCCGCCGCGCTGCTGGTGTTCGGCAGTTCGTTCGCGCTCGGCATCGTCTATCCCGCGCTGTTCCAGCGCTTCTACGTGAAGCCGAGCGAGCTGCAGCTGGAGACGCCGTATATCGCGCACAACATCGCGCTGACGCGGCAGGCCTATGGCCTCGCGCAGATTGCGGTGCTGCCGTTCTCGGCCGAGCAGGGCCTGACGCTCGCGTCGCTGCAGGCGAATCGCGCGACCATCGACAACATCCGGCTGTGGGATGTGCAGCCGCTGCTCGATACCTACGCGCAGCTGCAGGAGATCCGCACCTACTACAAGTTCTTCGCCGTCGACATCGACCGCTACCCGCTCGCATCCGGCTACCGGCAGGTGCTGCTGTCGGCGCGCGAACTGGAGCCGTCGATGCTCGCGGGGAACGCGCGGACCTGGGTGAACCTGCATCTGCTGTTCACGCACGGCAGTGGCGTCGTGATGTCGCCTGTCACCGAGAAATCCACGGAAGGCCTGCCGTCGCTGTATCTGCGGGACATTCCGCCCGTCGCCGACGGCGGGCCGGCGATCAGCGAACCACGGCTCTATTTCGGCGAGGGTGAGCAGGGCTATGTGATCGTGAAGGGCAGCGTGCCCGAATTCGACTACCCGAAAGGGGACGGCAACGTCTACACGACCTATGGCGGGCGCGACGGCGTCGCGATCGGTGGCGTGGCGCGGCGCAGCCTGTTCGCGTGGCAGTTCGACGATCCGAACATCCTGCTGACCCATTACGTCACGCAAGACAGCCGGATTTTGTTTCATCGCAACATCCGCGACCGGATCCGCACGATCGCGCCGTTTCTGACGTTCGACCGCGATCCGTATCTCGTCGTGAGCAACGGGCGCCTGTTCTGGATGCAAGACGCGTACACGACGAGCCACTGGTTCCCGTACGCGCCGCCAGGCGTCGACGACGGCAGCAATTACATCCGCAACGCGGTCAAGATCGTGGTCGACGCGTACCAAGGCACGGTCGATTTCTACGTCAGCGATCCGGCCGATCCGGTCGTGCGGACCTACGAGCGCATCTTTCCCGGCATGTTCAAGCCGCTCGCCGCGATGCCGCCAGACCTTCGGCAGCATATCCGCTACCCGGAGGACCTGTTCCTGATCCAGGCGAACCTCTACCGCGCGTACCACATGGACGCGCCGGAAGTCTTCTACAACCGCGAGGATCTGTGGCAGTTCCCGCGCGAGCTGAGCGACATCGACGGTGGCGATGCGTCGGGCACGCAGATGGCGCCCTACTACACGATGATGCGCCTGCCGGGCGACGCGCGCGCCGAGTTCGTGCTGATGCTGCCGATGGTGCCGAGCCAGCGCGAGAACATGATCGCGTGGCTGGCGGCGCGTTGCGATCCGCCCGAGTACGGCAAGCTGATCGTCTACGCGTTCCCGAAGGAAAAGCTCGTCTACGGGCCGTTCCAAATCGAGGCGCGGATCCAGCAGAGCACCGAGATCTCGCAGCAGATCTCGCTGTGGAACCAGATGGGGTCGCGCGTGATCCGCGGCCATCTGGTCGTCGTGCCGATCGAGAACTCGATCCTCTATGTTTCTCCGCTCTATCTGCGCGCGGCGTCCGGGCAACTCCCGGAATTGAAGCGCGTGATCGCCGCGTATGGCGACCGTGTCGTGATGGAGGACACATTGAGCGAGGCCCTCGCGGCGCTGTTCAAGGAGACGGCGACGGCGAAGGCGGCCGCGCCGGCGCCCAGCGCGGCGGACGCGCGCGCCCGCGAAGCGCTCGCGCATTACGACCGCGCGATCGAACGGCTGAAGGCGGGCGACTGGGCCGGGTTTGGCTCGGAGCTCGACGCGCTGCAGCCGCTGCTCGAGTCGATGGGGGGCGGCCGTGCCGGAGCGCGCAAGTGAGCGGCGCACATCTCATGCGCTGCCCGCTCGCTGCCCGACATTCGCGCGCCGCGGCTAGCGCCGGCGGGACGCGCGCTGTTGTTGCTCGTTGAGGCGGCCGTGGCCGTCGGGTTGCTCGCAACGTATTTGTGAGCGCCGGGCGTCAATTGCCTTTCAGTGTCACTTCGGCGGCACCACCTGGCCGCGGATCTCGCCGGCCGGGTGATCCTTGGTGTGCACGTTGACATACAGGTTGCCGGCCATGAACGCCTGCGCATCGGCCGGCGACAGCGTCGCCGTGCCGGTGAGCGGGCTCTCGGCCGACATCGCGCCTTTCTGCGAAAGCCAGACCACCGGCGACGCATTCGTGCCGGCCGGAGCCGGGCCGTGGAAGTGCGCCATCGTGGCGGCGCCCGACAGGCCGCTGAACGTGATGTTCCATTTGACGACGCGGGTGTCCGGATCGTAGGTCAGGTCGGCGTTGCCGGTGCCCTGGGTCTGGACGGGCGGGACTTCCTGCGAGCCCGCGAGCGGCACGGAAAACGTCATCGGCGCCGCCTGCGCCAGCGTCATCGAGCCCGCGCAGGCGAGCCCCGCGAGTACCAGGGAGGCCTGGCGCAACATCGAAGTAACCATCTGCAATCTCCTGTCCGGTCGGTTCCGCGCGCCGGACGGCGCCTATCTGGCGTCGTCGCATTGCGCAGCGCAGTGCGCTACAACGTCGGCAGCCGCTCGAATGCGTCGAAGCGGGCAAACGGCGGCGCCACTTCCGTCATCTCCAGCTTCTCGACGAGCGCGGCGGACATGCCGTCGCGCATCCAGTCGCACATGTCGACAAGCTGCGCCGGGGAGCCCTGAAGCATCGCCTCGACGGACCCGTCCATGCGGTTGCGCACCCAGCCCGTCACGTTCAGCACGCGCGCGTGCCGCACACAGGCCTCGCGGTACCCGACGCCCTGAACCCGTCCGCACACGCGGACGAGCCGGGTCTCGAGCATTCGATCGTTCACGCTCATACGACGTTCCCCAGACGCGCCGGAACAACGTTGCCCCGCCAATGGGCGAACCGGCATGCTCGCATTGCATCCGCCCGGGCGCAGCGACAAAATGGAAGTTGTCCACCTGTGAGTATAGGAGGATGTATGCGCATCCTGGTCGTCGGAGCGACAGGGCTCCTCGGAAAGGAAATCGTCGGCCTGTTGTCGGCGGAACACGACGTGATCGGCGCGAGCCGCAAAGGGTCGACCCTTGCGGTGGACATCTCGGACAAGGCGTCGATCGCCGCGATGTACGAGCATGCCGCGCCGCTCGATGCCGTGGTCTGCGTGGCCGGTACCGCGAGGTTCGCGCCGCTCGACACGCTCGCCGACGGCGACTTCGCGTTCAGCCTCGCGAACAAGCTGATGGGGCAGGTGAACCTGGTGCGCTGCGGCATCTCGAGCATCACGCCGGGCGGGTCGATCACGTTGACGAGCGGGCTGCTCGCCCAGCACCCGATGCCGGGCAGCGCGGCGGTGAGCATCGTCAACGCGGGCGTCGAAGCGTTCGCCCGTGCGGCCGCGCTCGAGCTGAAAGGCCGGCTGCGCGTGAATGTCGTGAGTCCGGGATGGGTCGCCGAAACGCTTCAGGCAATGGGGCGCGATCCGAGCGGCGGCGTGCATGCAGCGGTCGTCGCTCAGGCGTTTCGCAAATGCGTGGTGGAAGACATTACCGGGCAAGTCGTGTCCGCGACGCACGGTTGACGCCTAAAATCAATGTGCATGCAACCGGTCCCGGCGCGACGCGCGGCGTTGTCATGCTTGTCGCACGCGCATGCATCCGCCATGTATCAATCGCAACTGGAATGGCGGCGGCCGCCCGGTGTGCCGGTTCATCTGACTGTTCGAGTCGTTCACTCTTTCTCGGGAGATCGCCATGAATGCAGAAACCAGCGGCAACCTGCGCGCTTTCGTGCAAACCGCGGAACATGCGGGCGCGTTTGTCTGGGTCATCTCGCTCGTCGATTTCGATGCGCAGAATGTCAGGCGCGCGTTCGTGTCGGACGAAACGTTCGGCACGGCGGCCGCGGCAAGGGACGCCGGCGAGGCCCGTCTGGCCGGCATGAGGGAGGACCGCTGACTGATCGCCGGCGCGCGCGGATCCCTGTTGCTGTCGCGCACTGACAAACCCAGCTTGGATCATCGGCAAAGGGCCAGAAGAGGAGAACGTCCATGCCCAATGCACCAGCCACACCCCAATCGCCTCCCGGCGTATCGGTCGATGCGGGCAGCTATCGCGTCGTCCGTCCGGCAAGCATGAACGACGTCATCGATCAGGTGCACGCGAACAATATCCAGATCGTCGACCTGAAGTTCACCGATCTGCCCGGACTCTGGCAACACTTCTCGATCACGCTCCCCGAAGTTCACGAAGGCCTGTTCGAAGCCGGAATCGGTTTCGACGGTTCGTCGATTCGCGGCTTCCAGGAGATCCACGAGTCGGACATGCTGCTGAGGCCGGACCCCGCCACCGCGTTCATCGATCCCGTCTGCAGCACGCCGACGCTGTCGCTGATCTGCGACGTCGTCGATCCCGTGTTGCGGCAACCGTATTCGCGCGATCCGCGCTATGTCGCGAAGAAGGCCGAGGCCTACCTCGTGCAGACCGGCATTGCGACGACGTGCTATTTCGGGCCCGAACTCGAGTTTTTCATTTTCGACTCGATCCGCTTCGGACAGGATCAGCACAGCGGCTACTACTACGTCGAATCGGCCGAGGGCGACTGGGCCACGGGCCGCGACGAAGGCGCGTACGGCGGCGGCAATCTCGGCTACAAGGCGCGCTACAAGGAAGGCTATTTTCCGGTGCCGCCGCAGGACACGCTGCAGGAAATCCGTTCGGAGATCGTGCTGACGCTGCAGCAGGCGGGCGTGCAGGTCGAGGTGCACCACCACGAGGTGGCGACCGCCGGGCAGAACGAGATCGACATGCGGTTCGCGACGCTCACGCGGATGGCCGACAACGTGATGATCTACAAGTACATCTGCAAGAACGTCGCGCGCCGGCACGGCAAGGTCGCAACCTTCATGCCGAAGCCGCTGTTCGCCGACAACGCGAGCGGCATGCATTGTCACCAGAGCCTGTGGGACGACGAACGCAATCTGTTCTACGACGCGGGCGGATGGGCGCTGACGTCGGACCTGTGCCGCTGGTACATCGGCGGCCTGTTGCGGCACGCGCCGGCGCTGATGGCGTTCTGTGCGCCGACGACGAACTCGTACAAGCGGCTGGTGCCCGGCTACGAGGCGCCGGTGAATCTTGCGATGTCGCAGCGTAACCGGTCCGCCGCGGCGCGCATTCCGATGTATTCGGATGCGCCGAATGCACGGCGTGTCGAGTTTCGCTGTCCCGACCCGTCCGCGAATGCGTATCTCGCGTTTGCCGCGATGCTGATGGCCGGTCTCGACGGCATTGAAAACCGGATCGATCCGGGCGATCCGCTCGACCGGAACATCTACGACCTGCCGCCGGAGGAGGCGCGCAACATCCGGCAGGTGCCGGATTCGCTCGATGCCGCGCTGCAGGCGCTCGAAGCCGACAACGCGTTCCTGCGCAAAGGCGAGGTGTTCAGCGAGGACCTGATCCGGACATGGATCGATTACAAGCGCAGGCGGGAGGTTGATCCGATCAGGCTGCGGCCGCATCCGTGGGAGTTCTATCTTTACTTCGATATCTGAAGCGGCGGTCGTGCGGATCGTCAAGCGGCGGATGTCGTGATGGACGGCCGCCCTATCGATATGAGGTCGAACATGGGGCAAACGAAACTGACAGCGCACCTGCCGGCAGTGGAGGTCGAGATCACCCGGCATGAGCTCCCGGAAAGGAACGCGGAGGCGATGACGATTCTGATCACCGCGACGCCGTCGTTCGACGCCACGGCGCAATGGCTGCTGCAGTCTGGTGTGTTCCCGCTCGCCGCGCCGCTTTCGTTCTGGGCCGAAGCGATACAGGCCTGGCAGCGTGCGTGGTATCCGCGTGGGTGGGATCAGCTATGGCAGCCAGTTTGGCAACCGTGGCTCGAGACCGATTCCTCACCACCGGTCCGGCCGTTGCAGGAATCCGGACAAAACGAATGACGGGCGGGTCGGCTCGCGACACGGCGCGCGCAGAGAGCCCGACCGTTCGATCGGGCGGCATCGCCGGTTCACTGCGTCGGCAACGGCGTGGCTGGTTTGTGGTCAGCGCATTGCGCATGCGCCGGACCGCTTGTCGCGACATCGTCTGGCAATCGGCCCATCTTTCCACGCCGTACGCCGGATTTCAGGCGTTATCGGCCACGATACGACGCGCACTGCGATCCGGCCTTGCAAGACCGGTCGCGAGTGCCGCTTGACGAGGTGCCTGTCTCGGGAACGCCGCCATATGACATGTCCGTGACCGCCTGGGCGGATGCGTTGGCGTCGTCTTCCATCATCTTGCGACCGTTATCCTGCACGGTCTCGTGCGTGTCCGACGGCTCATCCGGCCCACCCTTGGCGCTCGAGTGGCCCGGCGCGAGAAGCAAAGCGATGACTGCGATCAACATCAGACCTGATTTCATGTCGCGACTCCTTGGACACAGAGCCCGTTGCCCGAGTCCTTCTGTCGGGCAATTCGCTGATCCGAATGCCTGCTCGCGAAATTGCGCGAATCGCATGCCGGTTCGCGTGATGGGGGCGAGCGGGAGTACGCGGACACCCTGCCGTTCGGCGGGTTGCCCGGAGTTGTTCTTCAACTGCTGGCGAAAACGCGCGCGCGTGATAGGGGCGGCACAGGGCGGCTGCGCCTGCGGGTGTCGGGCCGTGACCCTGCAAGCCCGTGCGCAGAGAAGGCACGCTCTGCAATTTGTGTTATATGCCGCCGACTCCGGAGTTCAACGATCGCGTTCGGCGCGTGCGCGGCAACGCCCATATTGGGTTTCGATCGCCAATAAGCGTTGCTCGAGGATGCGCAAGAATGCTGAGCGGCGCGCGTTGCCCGACGAATGCCGAAGTGGGCAGCGCTTCCAATCAGGTCGATAATGAGCGTGGAGCGCCGGCGCATCCGGCGCTCCAACGATATGAAGGATTCGTGTTTCCCGGGCCGTTACTGGCACTTCCTGGACGACGGGCGCATCGAGTGCGACCTGTGTCCGCGCAACTGCCGCCTGCATGAAGGGCAGCGCGGCGCATGTTTCGTGCGCCAGCGGATCGATGACCGCATGATGCTGACCACCTATGGCCGCTCATCGGGGTTTTGTGTCGATCCGATCGAAAAGAAGCCGCTCAACCATTTCTACCCCGGCACCAGTGTGCTCTCGTTCGGAACGGCGGGCTGCAACCTGGCCTGCAAGTTTTGCCAGAACTGGGACATCAGCAAGTCGCGCGACATGGATACGCTCGCCGACGCTGCGACCCCGGACGCGATCGCCGAAGCAGCGGATGCGCATGGCTGCAAGAGCGTCGCTTTTACGTACAACGACCCGGTGATCTTTGCCGAATACGCGATGGACGTCGCAGACAGTTGCCACGCCCGCGGCATCATGACGGTGGCCGTGACGGCTGGGTATATGGGTCCGCAGGCGCGGCGCGATTTTTACGCGACCATGGACGCCGCCAACGTCGATCTGAAGGCGTTTACCGAAGATTTCTATGTCAGGGTCACGGGCGGCCATCTGGCGCCGGTGCTGGAGACGCTTCAATATCTGCGGCACGAAACCGGCGTCTGGCTGGAAATCACGACCTTGCTGATCCCCGGCAAGAACGACAGCGACGCGGAAATCCGCGCGGAAGCGCAGTGGATCAGGAACGCGCTCGGTGACGACGTGCCGCTGCATTTCACCGCATTCCATCCCGATTACCGGATGACCGACGTCGCCCCCACGCCGCCCGCCACGCTCACCCGCGCACGCGCGATCGCGCTTTCGGAGGGGCTGCGCCATGTCTACACGGGAAACGTTCACGACGTCGACGGCGACACCACCTTCTGTTCCGGATGCGGTAGCGCGCTCATCGTGCGCGACTGGTATCGAATCGAGCGTTATCGGCTGACGGACGACGGTGTCTGTCCGACGTGCCGCACACCGGTGGCCGGCCGGTTCGAACGATACGGTGCATCGTTCGGCCGAAGGCGGATCCCGATCCGCGTCGGCGTTTGAGCGTGGAGGCGGCCATGCGCTTCGAAGCATTTTCCTTCGGGTCCATTCGCATAGACGGCGTGACTTACCTGCATGATGTCGTGATCGACCGCGGACAGGTTCGCAAACGCAAGAAGAAGCCATCCAAGGCATTCCGCGAAGCGTTCGGGCATACGCCGCTGTCGATGGCCGAGGACATTCCGTGGAACTGCCGGCGCCTCGTGATCGGTACCGGCACCGGCGCGTTGCCGGTGATGGATCAGGTGAAGCGGGAGGCCGAACGCCGGAACGTCGAGCTGGTCATCGTGCCGACGGAGGAAGCGATCGCGCGACTGAAGGAGCACGCGCGCGAAACCAACGCGATTCTGCACGTCACGTGCTAGGGCCTGTTCGTGCGGCAGGCAGTCTCGCGCGAGCGCGCAGCCCGCTGCGACTGACCATGTATGCTGCCGGATGGAATGCACTCCGCATTCATGGCAAAGTCCCATCGAACCCCTGCGGCAGCGAGGCAAACATCGTGGCAGACACTTGGCAATTTCAGCTCAGGATCGCAGTATCGGCGGAGCTTGGCGCAATGTTGCGCGGTGACCCCGCGTGCACGTCGGTCGGGCCGCTTCGCGATGTGCTGCGAAATCACAACGCATCGTTGAAGTGCCAGTTCGACGCTTTCGGCGACTATGTGAGCGAAGCAGAACGATGCGGCCCGGAGAAGTACCCGCTGTATGAATGGACGCGGGAGACGATCGCGAATCCGGAGAAAAAGACCCGATACCTGCGGTCCTTCACCGTCTATGTCGACGGTGAGGAAGTCTACGAAAAGGTGATTGCCGATCCGCTGGAATCGGAGCTGCTTGCGCTGGTCGGCCATGACGGAATCGAGCGCGTGGTGAGGTTCGATACCAATCCGGCGAACAACCCTCAACCGCCTGCGCGGCAGTCGAGGGACGCGTGACGACGACTGAAGGCGTTCACGATGGCACCGCGCAGCGGGGTCGACGCGTGCGCGGGCGAGCATCCGCACCCGCATGCTGCTCGGGGGCGTTCGGCGACCCAATGCGACTGCGCGCGCATGTCGCGTGAGCGACGGTGCGCATTTTCCTGGCACGACGCGCCAGGCCGCCATCCTACGGCCACGCGATTTCTGCGAGGCAGTCGGTCACGCTCCGCTTGTCGTCCACGGCGCCGTCGTTCGGAACGAACACCTGCGTCTCGGGTGATGGCGGATAGCTGATGTTGCTGTCGCTCGCGCCGCACTGCGCGCTTTGCCCGGGGCCGATGACGATCTCGGCGCCAACCTTCAGGCGGCATTGCGTGACCCGATCGAGACGGCTCCAGCTCGGGCAGATCTCGTTCTTCGCGCGATAGGTGTCGGTCGGCCCGGCCGGCGGGTTGAAGCTCCACCAGTTCCCGTACTGGCTCCACGTCTTGCTCGAATCCCATACTCGATAGACGGTAAGCGGTTGCGTGACCTTGAATACGTTCCCCTCGCACAACCCGCCTTTGTCCGTCTGTCCGACTGCTCGGCCGAGCAACGCCGGATTGCTGGTCTGCTCGAGCCCGTAGGGCGGCTCGATGGTTCCGACGCATCGGCTTTGTGGAGGGTTCGACGAGGCGGTGGTGTCCGGGGCCGGCGCCAGCGACGTGCAGCCGGCGACGGCGAATGCGGCAACCCATAGCGACCATTTTTGCCATGAGATGCGATCGATCGATCGCACGAGCCAATAGCGGAATCCTGGAATCGTTCGAGCAACGTTGTTCATGGTTCTTTGAACCTCCGGTCGCAGACGAAAGGAAGGTGCTCGTCTCAATCGTAGGATGAAATTTGGCAGATCGGGAAATGAATCCGATGAAAGAGGCGCCGTCTTGCCGGGTTCGTTTGATCGTGACGCGACACTTTGCCGATTTCTTGAATTAAGCCTGCTGTTGTTTCGGATTACGTTCGATCGTGGCGCGCGCGCTTGCTGAAAGCGCAGGCTGTCCATAAACTCGATCGATGCCAGTCAGATACTGGACGTTGATCGATGCACGCCGTTTGCAGACGCGCGGTATCGGGATTTCGCGGCTGCCGGCGTCAGTTTCTTTCTCGAAGTAGGGGACGGGCCATTCATGCTGACCAATCTGTTCGCGGACTATCCTCACGCCGTCGATCAGGCGGAACGAGAGACGTTTGAAGATCTGCTCCGCAGGCCATCTTTACGGATTGAACGCATCATTTCGACCGGCCAGTCCAGTCCCCCCGGGTTCTGGTACTGTCAGCCTCACGGCGAATGGGTCGTCGTGCTGAAAGGTTCCGCAAGCTTGTTGTTCGAGAACGAGCCAACGGCGCGCGTGCTGCATCCGGGAGACTTCGTCGATATCCCGGCGCATTGCCGCCACCGGGTCGAGTGGACCGACTCCGGCACGCCGACAGTCTGGCTCGCGGTCCATTACGGCGCGTCAGGCGAAGACGTCGTCGGTTGAGTGCGCCTGCCGGAGAATTCATGCTGCAGTCGCAGCACGAGCGGACCATGCACCCTTCACCTGTTCAGCCCGGCACGCTGTGGCCGACCATCGTGCAGCGAACGACGCACGCGTTGCAACGACGCGCGTTGTGCCCGATCGAAACCGTCCAGTCGTCGATCGACGACGGCGGCGTGCGGTTTCTGGTCCGCCAGGTGTCGAGCCTGGTTCGCAAGGACCAAGCGAAAGCACGCGGCACGGGCAGTGCCGCTGGCAATCCATTCCTTCCGTACGACCCTGATCTGTTTGTTGCGGATATCTCCGATACCCATGTGGCCTTGCTCAACAAGTTCAACGTCATCGAGCATCACCTGCTGATCGTCACCCGCTGCTTCGAACCGCAGGAGTCGTTGTTGACTGTCGCGGACTTCGCCGCGCTGCTCGCTTGCATGGCGGAGTTCGAGAGCCTGGGCTTCTACAACGGCGGGGCGGCCGCCGGCGCGAGCCAGCCCCACAAACACCTGCAGCTCGTGCCGCTGCCGTTCGCCGGCGGTGGCCCGGCGTTGCCGATCGGCCCGCTACTGGAGTCGGCGCGAATCGCCGGTGTCATTGGTACGGTCCCTGGCCTCGAATTTGCACATGCGTTCGCGCCGTTCGAGGTGCTTGCGGCACCCGCGCATCGGATGGCATGCACGGCGTGCGAGCGCTATCGCGCATTGCTCGATGCGGTCGGCATACAGGCGGTCGATGGAGATCGCGGGCTGCGTCAATCGGCACCGTACAACCTGCTGGTCATGTCCACAGGGATGCTGCTGGTGCCACGATCGACAGAATTCGTTGAGGGCATCTCGGTCAATGCCTTGGGGTACGCAGGCTCGTTGTTTGTCCGGGATGACGCGCAGATGCGGATCATTGAGCGCGTGGGCCCGATGAATCTCCTGCGGCGAGCCGCAGCAGTCGCGGAATAGGGAGGTCAGGCGGGGCGAACGACGTGCATTCAACGGCGCTCGGTAATCGGACCCTCGGCATCCACGCGCCCGACGGCGCCGGCAGGGCCGCCGACGGTGATCGGGCCATGCGCTTCCAGATCGCCGTGCACGATCAGCGGGCCGTGCACGGTGAGCGGGCCATGAAACGTGTTTTCTCCGCGGCGCCTGCGTACCGCGGGATCGTCGGGCGGAATCCGTTCAATCCAGGCCGCCGTGATCGGACCGCGGGCGTAGATGTCTCCGGCCACCGTCAGCGAGCCATCGACGGTCACGGGCCCGAGGACGACGAGCGACCCGGTGATGATGAGCGGCCCCGTGACAACGGGCTGGGCAACCGCCGACGCGCAAAAGGCGAATGACGCAAGCAGAACCGCGCCTGCCGCGGCATCCCGCGCCAGTCTCGATGCCATGCCCACTCCGCCCCTCGTAATGAAGCGTTTCACGCTGTCTCCTGGTCGGCGAACTGGCGCGAGCGTCGGTTGTCCGCAGCTGATTCCGGACAGCCGGTTGCCGTTCAAGCAGCTACCTACGGTACTTTTCAGTCTAGACAGGGAGGTGACGAACACAAGTGGCCGTGACCGATGCAACGGCGAAGGTGATCGGCGAGTTGACGTCCGCTGCCCGCCGACGAGCGGCCGTTTGAGCGAGCGTTTGCCCGCACCTGAAAATTCGGGATCCCACGCTCGCCAAAGCGCGGATTGTGCGACGACGGGATGCGTACCGCTGCGAGCGCGCGGTACGCATCCGCCGGGTGTCGGCGATCAGTAGGCCGCGACGTTTTCGGTGTTCCGCTGTTCAATCGACGTCCTGGATTTCGCCAGCGCCGTAATCAACAACATGGTGGCGATTCCGCCAGCAATCAGCGCCGGGTAAGCTGCCAGGATCTGGACCAACGAATACTTCCAGCTCAACGGGCGCCCGACGCCCAGCATTGCTGCGTAGAACCACGAGACTGCGGATACCACGCCCGCGAAAATGGCAACCATGCGTCGTTCAAAGGAGAGCTTCAGCAGGGACCCCGCTTTCTCCAATGCCGGGAGAACCATCGAGTGCAAAGCGATACCGTTGAAGGTCAGCAGCGCGACGATGCTTATCTTGGCCTGCAGTTTGGGATTGTGGAGATACGTGAGACCCTGGGTCCGCATATCGAACGCAATGATCGCAATGCCGGTGATCCAAAGCACCGTCAGCGCCAACGTGACGGTGCGCTGCAGACTGGGCAGGTGGACCTGGGCAAGATCGGCACGTGCGTCGGAATCCAAAAGCCGCTTGACCATCGCGATGTCACTGGTCAGCACGAGGCCAATCGCGACACAGCAGGCTATAAGATGAACAAAGACGATTCCCATTCTTACGAATTCCATTTTCTGTCCTTTTTTGCGCGTTGCGCAAATTCAAGTTATACCGTCGCAATTCGGGGTAATTACTCTCAGTACATTAGTACTGCGATGTAAATATCAAAATTCGACGACGAATCCCTCTGTCAAGCCGGATCCAGTCAGGCATGACAGGAACCACTCGGCGAGCCCATTACGGCGCGTCGGATCCTATCGGGCTTCATGTAGTCGAATCGATACCCATTGCGAGTTCGACCGCTTGATCAAGCCCGCACGACGTGCGGGCTCGCATTGTCGGATGGCTGGCCATCCAGGTATCCGGCATGTCGTGATATGCAGAATGAAACATCGCCCAACTGCCGGATGCCGCCGGGCGACGGGCAAAATTTACGGTAGGAGGCCTCATCGAATCAACCCGATTTGTTACGAAATGCAAAGACGGTTACGTGCGATGAATGTGATAGACAAAGGGGCAGACCCTGGCGCGGTTCCCACGAGCTGGCGTGCAGCGTAATGTCGCGATTTTGATTCGGGCGCCGATCGGCGAGTCACGACCTTTACATTTTCGCGAGAATTGCTGAAAGGGTCGCAGGAAACAATGCACGTTGTGCAACTTTCATATGTGGAATAGAGAGCGATTCGGCCGCTCGGAATTGCGTCACGCATCGATTTTGCAGACGAATGGATTTCGAGAATTGCGCGCAGTGCATTTGGGGCGAACACGCAAGGATGAATCGCGCGGCGCCGACTTTCCGCGCGAAGGCTGGCAGTGACTCGCAAGCGACACCTGGGTCGTCAAATGGCTTTCGGCACGATCAATAGCTCGGCGCCACTTTGGGCTGACGACGCAGCATCAGATAGAAGGCGGCCACATGCGTAATCGCCAGCACCGGCACATAGATGATCGGAATCACATACATGGCGCCCAGCTCTCCCGCACGCGACGGAAGGTCGGCCTGGGTAGCGTGGTAGTAGTCGACGATGAGGTCGGTCGCGCCCACGACATTGAAGGCGACGACGAACAACCAGAACAGCGGGCGCATTCGTGCCCGCATTTGTCCCATGAATAGCGCGAGCATCGCCAGCACGCCCGTTGCGAAGTCGCCATATGCAGCGAACACGGCGAAGCTCGCCGGCAGTTGGGGACCAACGACGCCCGGCAGGATGAAGACCAGCCCGAAGAATCGGAAGCTGTGCAAGGTGGCAATTACGCGTTGCGCTTCGAACGCGTCCATCGACTTGAGCCTGGGCCAGGCGTAAGCGCGAAAGCAGAGCAGCCACGCGACATACCCCAGAACGAGATGCAACCGAAAAACGAGCTCCGGTGACATGTTGCCTCCTGTCAGGTGTTGAGCGCGCTGCGCCAGGCGGGGCGCAGCGGGACGAGACCAGCGGAAACGGGTGCCGCGGTCGTCATCAGCGGTCCTCGAGGTGAGCTCGAGTGTTCGTGGGCAAGGCCTCGAACACCGCGGTGAGGATGCCGACCCGGTCTTCCAGGAGATTTCGCCCCAGATTGCCCAACAGCTGCGCGAAGTCCGGCCCCATCACGACGCCAAGATTTGGCGACGGCGGCGGCCCGGACGCACGCAGTTGGACGAACCAGGCCTTTGCGGCCTCGGTGTCGTTTTGCCATGCCAGCGTGCGGAAACCGGCTTGCTCGATCGCCTCGCGCGTCGCATCGGCTGTCAGCAGAAAGCTCGTTGCCGGCGTTCGCGCCCAGGGAACGGGATAGTACGGTTCGCTGCCGTTTGCGACGACGTCGAACGTCGCAAACCGGCCGCCTGGCTTCAGCACGCGCTGGATCTCCCGGTAAAGCCGTGCGCGCTCGGAGATGTTCGTCGCCACGTGCTGCAGCAACACGGCGTCGAAACGGCCGCCGTCGAACGGAAGATCCAGCGCGCTGGCGGCATAGAACGATACCTGTTCGCTCTGCCCGGTGCGTCGCGTGAGATAGCGTGCGGCCTCCACGAACGGTTCGCTGAGGTCGATGCCGGTCACGCGGCAGCCATAGGTTGCAGCCAGAAAACGGGCCGGCCCGCCCACGCCCGAACCCACGTCCAGCACCGACATGTCGGCGGTGATCGCCGCCAATTCGGCAAGCTCGGCAGTGGCAGCAAGCCCGCGGGTGTGAAACTGGTCGAGCGCGCCCAGTTGCTGCGGTGCGAGCGGCTGATCCTCCGGCCCAAAGGGCGCGAGCACGCTCTTCAGCCGCTCGGTGAGGCCGGTCGCGCGATAGTGATCGCGCACGCCATCAAATGCGTCAGTCATAGCAAGTTCCTCCACGCGTGATTTGCAGGTCACAGGTGTACCATCGTCTCGCGCGAGCGACTATTCATCACAATGTTGACAGGCTATGAAGCAGAACTTCACAGTCAGGCAGGGCGCACTCGAAGGCGTGGAGGTGTTCCTGTGCGTTGCGCAGCATCGCAGTTTTCGCAGGGCAGCCGCGGAACTCGGCGTGACGCCGTCGGCCGTCAGTCAGGCGGTGCGTGCACTCGAAGCGCGCATCGGCGCAGCGCTCTTCATACGCACCACGCGCAGCGTTGGCCTGACCGAAGCCGGCGAACGCTTTCTTTCGCGCGCCAAGCCTGCGTTCGAGGAGCTTGTCGCCGCCAGCGAGGTGGCGCGCGGACTCGGCCAGCGGCCGGCCGGATTGTTGCGCCTCTCGGTGCCGCGTGCGGTCGTCCCGATCCTGCTGGAGCCATTGATCGCCTCCTTCTGCAAGGCCAATCCCGAGGTCGAGGTGGAGATTGCCGCAAACGAGAAGCTGATCGATCTTGCGGCGGATGGATTCGACGCCGGCATCCGACTCGGCCAGTTCGTTGCCGCCGACATGGTCGCGGTACCGTTGACACCCCCGTTTCGTCTCATCGTCGTCGGGAGTCCTGCCTACTTCGCTGCGCGCAGCCGGCCTGCGCACATCGACGATCTGCGCCAACACGCGTGCTTGCGATGGCGTCGATCCAGCGGCGCGCTCGCGCCATGGTCATTCAACGACGACGACGGCGAGCCGATCGAGATCGCCGTATCCGGCCCCTTCATCGCCAGCGATTTTCCCACCCTGCTTGGCGCGGCGATCGAAGGCATCGGCCTTGCCCAGCTACCTGAGCCGGTTGCAGCTGTTGGGTTGGGAACCGGAAAACTGGTGCAGGTACTGGAGCCGTTCGCGCCGGTGAAACCGGGCTTGTTTCTCTACTATCCAAGCCGCCGGCAGGTCATGCCGAAGCTGCGCGCGTTCATCGATCATGTGAAGAGCCGCGTGGCAGGCGGTGGCAAGGTGCCGGTACAAGATGACGACAAGCGTGCCGGGCCGCGGAAAAGAAGGTGACTGCCTGCGCGCGATTTCCATGCTTGGGATCGCCGTTGACGCATCCCTGTAGCGTCGTTCTCTATCAGGTATCGGGTAAAAGGGGCCGCTCTCATGTGTCCGCGCGAAACCAGGCCTCAGGCCGCGATGTGCTTTTGCATGAACACACTCAGCGGGTCGTTCGCGTCATCCTCGAACTGTATAGCAGCCGTGGCGCCGTTGAGCGACGTTCCGTTTCGAAAGGCTGCCAAGCGGCCCCCTCCGGCGCCGTACAAAAAAATAGCGCCGCAGGCATTCAGCCTGCGGCGCCATTCCATGCGGTGCTACGACGCGAACAACGCGCCGCAGCCCGACAGCCCGTTTACATCTGCACGGTGTCGGCCACTTCCTTGAAGTCTTCGATCTGGTCGAAGTTCATGTACTTGTAGATCTTGTCGCCGTTCGCGCTGAGCACGCCCATGTCGGCCATGTACTCTTCCTTGGTCGGGATCTTGCCCAGACGCGAGCAGATGGCCGCCAGTTCCGCCGAGCCGAGATACACGTTCGTGTTCTTGCCCAGGCGGTTCGGGAAGTTGCGGGTCGACGTCGACATGACCGTCGCGCCTTCGCGCACCTGTGCCTGGTTACCCATGCACAGCGAGCAGCCCGGCATTTCGGTGCGCGCACCGGCCGTGCCGAACACGCCGTAGTGGCCTTCTTCGGTCAGCTGCTTCTGGTCCATCTTGGTCGGCGGCGCGACCCACAGCTTGACCGGGATGTCGCGCTTGCCTTCCAGCAGCTTCGACGCGGCACGGAAGTGGCCGATGTTGGTCATGCACGAGCCGATGAACACTTCGTCGATCGTAGCGCCTGCGACGTCCGACAGCGTCTTCACGTCGTCCGGGTCGTTCGGGCACGCGACGATCGGCTCGTGGATGTCGGCCAGGTCGATCTCGATGACGGCCGCGTACTCGGCGTCGGCATCCGGCGACAGCAGTTGCGGGTCGGCCAGCCACTGCTCCATCGCCTGGATGCGGCGCTGCAGGCTGCGCGGATCCTGGTAGCCCTGCGCGATCATCCACTTCAGCAGCGTGATGTTGCTGTTCAGGTACTCGATGATCGGTTCCTTGTTCAGGTGGACCGAGCAACCGGCTGCCGAACGCTCGGCCGACGCATCCGACAGTTCGAACGCTTGCTCGACCTTCAGGTCGGGCAGGCCTTCGATTTCGAGGATGCGGCCCGAGAAGATGTTCTTCTTGCCTTGCTTGGCGACCGTCAGCATGCCTTGCTTGATCGCGTACAGCGGAATCGCGTTGACGAGGTCACGCAGCGTGACGCCCGGCTGCATCTTGCCCTTGAAGCGGACCAGCACCGATTCCGGCATGTCCAGCGGCATCGTGCCGGTGGCGGCCGCGAAGGCGACCAGGCCCGAACCGGCCGGGAAGCTGATGCCGATCGGGAAGCGCGTGTGCGAGTCGCCGCCGGTGCCCACGGTGTCGGGCAGCAGCATGCGGTTCAGCCACGAGTGGATCACGCCGTCGCCCGGGCGCAGCGCGATGCCGCCACGGGTGCTGATGAAGTTCGGCAGGGTCTGATGCGTCTTCACGTCCACCGGCTTCGGATAAGCGGCCGTGTGGCAGAACGACTGCATCACGAGGTCGGCCGAGAAGCCCAGGCACGCGAGGTCCTTCAGTTCGTCGCGGGTCATCGGGCCCGTGGTGTCCTGCGAGCCCACCGAGGTCATCTTCGGTTCGCAGTACGTGCCCGGACGGATACCCTGGCCTGCCGGCAGACCGCACGCGCGGCCGACCATCTTCTGCGCCAGCGAGAAGCCCTTGCCGCTGTCGGCCGGCTGATGCGGCAGGCGGAACAGCGTCGACGGGGCCAGGCCCAGCGCTTCACGCGCCTTGGCGGTCAGGCCGCGGCCGATGATCAGCGGAATGCGGCCGCCGGCGCGTACTTCGTCGAACAGCACGTCGGACTTGACCTGGAATTCGGCGATCACTGCGCCGTTCTTCAGCGCCTTGCCTTCGTACGGGCGCAGTTCGACCACGTCGCCCATTTCCATCTGCGACACGTCGAGCTCGATCGGCAGCGCGCCGGCGTCTTCCATCGTGTTGTAGAAGATCGGGGCGATCTTGCCGCCCAGGCACACGCCGCCGAAGCGCTTGTTCGGCACGAACGGGATGTCTTCACCCGTGAACCACAGCACCGAGTTGGTGGCCGACTTGCGCGAGGAGCCGGTGCCGACCACGTCGCCCACGTACGCGACCAGGTGGCCCTTTTCCTTCAGCGACTCGATGAACTTGACCGGGCCACGCTTGCCGTCCTCTTCCGGGGTGATGCCGGGGCGCGCGTTCTTCAGCATCGCCAGCGCGTGCATCGGGATGTCCGGGCGGGTGGTGGCGTCCGGCGCCGGCGACAGGTCGTCGGTGTTGGTTTCGCCCGTCACCTTGAAGACGGTGATGGTCAGGCTTTGCGGCACTTCCGGACGGCTGGTGAACCATTCGGCATCGGCCCAGCTTTGCAGCACGGCCTTGGCGTGCGCGTTGCCCTTGTCGGCCAGTTCCTTGACGTCGTGGAACTGGTCGAACATCAGCAGGGTTTTCTTCAGCGCGTCGGCGGCCACGGCGGCCACAGCGTCGTCGGACAGCAGCTCGATCAGCGGCTGGATGTTGTAGCCGCCCAGCATCGTGCCGAGCAGTTCGGTCGCGCGCTCACGCGAGATCAGCGGGCAGGCCGTCTCGCCCTTGGCCACGGCAGCCAGGAAGCCGGCCTTCACGCGGGCGGCTTCGTCCACGCCGGCGGGCACGCGGTGGGTGATCAGGTCGAGCAGCGTCTGCTCTTCGCCGGCGGGCGGATTCGTCAGCAATTCCACCAGTTCGGCGGTCTGCTGGGCCGTCAGCGGCAGGGGGGGAATACCGAGCGCGGCGCGGGCGGCCACGTGAGCACGAAAGTTTTCAAGCATGGGGGACCTGCTGAGATTGGCGTTTCAGGGGGAAGGCCTTTCGGGCACTCCGAGGCTGTTCCAGGCACTGCTTTGATCGCGATTCTAGTCGCAATGCTCTGCTACGTCAAATGTCTTATGTCTTATATAAGAGTGAAGAAACGCATTGGGAGTCATCGCTGGAAGGGTCCATCGCGAGCAAGACAGCCGCGGTGGCCGCGATCAATTCTGATCCCGCATCGATGGCGTAAACGTGACTCCTACGAGCAATCCTTCCGGTCCGATGAAGCGACTGACGGTCTGGCCCCACGGCTCTTTCCGGTTCCTGACCAGCATCCGATACCCTCGTGATTCAAGTTCTGCCGTAGCTGCTTCGACGTTTTCGACATCGAACTCGATCCAGGCTTGCGGGATGGGTAGGTCACGCGGCCACGAATCCGTGCCGAAGCACGACTGAGCGGCCTGCGACAGCGGCCACAGTGCGAAAGTGCCTGCGCCTTTCAGGCTCTCCGTATGGAGGTAGCCGCCTTTCTCTTCGGTGAAGGGGATACCGAAGGCCCGACTGTAGAGCTCGCGGCTTGCCTGCGCTTCGACCACGATCGGGCCAAAGCCTGCGATGAACAAGGCTGTGCTTCTCGGGATATTTTCCATGGCTTCTCCTTTGCCGCGAATGAGCGGCGCCATGAGGAACGAACATGTCCGCCGGAGCTGGTCGAACTGATGGGGCGGCCAGCATTCAGGTCGTGCGGGGCATGAAGTACTATTCCACGGCGGCGAAGTGTCGTGTTGGGATCATGATGCTTCGCTGCGTTCCATGTTCTCGGGTCGTGAATAAACCGCGTATCGACGTCAAGGAGAAGCGTAAATGGAAGCAATCGCGTTGCCTGCGGCTATCGGGTGGCATCCGTCACGGCTCCGGAAAACGTATCGGGTGACGCAATGACAACCAGCGTGAATTGCGCGGGCGGCGGGAACGACGGAACCGGCAGCGCGTCCGGGCAGCGTGTGGATCCACAGGGTCCGGCAATCGTGCCGGCGAAAACCGCGCTCGTCGTCATGCATTACCAGACCGACATTCTCGGGCTCTTCCCATCGGTCGCACCGGCCTTGCTCGCCAATACGCGCAAGCTATGCGACGCAGCGCGGGCCAAAGGCATCGGCGTCTATTTCGCCAACCTCCGGTTCAGTCCCGGCTATCCGGAGGTCAGCCCGTTGAACAAGAACGGGCAGGGAATCAAGCGACTTGGTCTCTTCGTCGACGACCAGACCTCGCCGGAGTTGGGCCAGCAGGCCAATGAACCGCTCATCGTCGCGCACCGTGCCAGCGTGTTCTTCGGGACCGATCTGGAAGCACGGCTTTCCGCGCAAGGCGTCGATTCGCTGATCATGGTCGGCATTGCGTCGACCGGTGTCGTGTTGTCGTCGGTCGCGTATGCGAGCGACGCGGACTTCCGCCTGTACATCGTCAAGGATTGCTGTTACGACCCGGATCTGGTGGTACATGAACATCTGTTCTCCACCGCATTCGATTCGCGCACGACGGTGCTGTCGCTGGCGGATGCGTTGCTGCTGCTCGCCCAGGCATTCGACGTCCGCTCCGAGGCAGGCCCGGACCGGTCGGGCGACTGATGGCCCGCCGGCATCGCGGACCGTTCAAACAGTTCCCGCGGGCCGCGTGCCGTGACGTGCGAGGAACCGATCGAGTTGCGCCGCGAATGCCTTGCTGTCCCGCGCACTATAGGGCGCCGGCCCTCCCGTATCGATGCCCGTACTGCGAAGTTGGTCGAGCATTGCGCGCATCGCGAGGCGTTCCTCGATATTCTCACGGCTAAACCAGCTTCCGCGCGGGTCAAGCGCATGAGCACCCTTGTCGAGGACCGCGGCGGCAAGTGGTATGTCAGCGGTAATCACGAGATCGCCGGCGGTGACCAGCTCGACGATGCGCGCATCGGCGGAATCGAAACCGGCCGGTACCTGGAGCGCCTTGATAAAGGGAGACGGCGGCGTGCGCAAATACTGGTTCGCGACCAGGGTCACGTGTACTTCGGCGCGACGCGCGGCCCGAAACAACATGTCCTTGATGACAACGGGACAGGCGTCAGCATCAACCAGCACTTGCATGGCGGCATTTCCAATACACAGAAAACGCGATCATATATCAGTGTCGGCGCTCGTCTCGCCGCGGCCCCGGACAATACCTCGACAACGCCAGGATGTGCTGACCGCGCGTCACGATCCGAATCGTTCCCGGTAGAAGCCAGGCGTGGCGCCGACGTGCTTGAGAAAAGCCCGGTGCAGGGAATCGAGACTGCCGAAGCCGGCACGCTCGGCGATTCGCGCAAGCGGCCAATCGGATGTTTCAAGCAGCGCCTTGGCGCGATCGACACGGGCGGCTTCGACAAAGTGTCCCGGCGTGCAACCTGCCTCCTTGCGAAACACGCGCGATAGCGTCCTCTCGCTCATGCCCGCGCGTTCGGCAAGCGCGGGGCCGCTGAGGTCGCCCGTCGGATCGTCGATGATGCTGGTAATGAGTGCACGCAACCGCGGCGTCGCGTTCGCCTGGATCTTGAGCCCGGCACTGAATTGCGATTGACCGCCTGGCCGTCGCATGAAGAGAACGAGCTCGCGCGCGACCGCCAGGGCGACGGCCGAGCCACAATCCGCCTCGACGAACGAAAGGCACAAGTCGATCCCCGCGGTGACGCCTGCGGACGTGTAAAAGGGAGGCTCTGCAACGAAGATCGCATCAGGCTCGACCTGAATGGCTGGCCTGAGGGCCTGCAACAACGAACAGGCGTTCCAGTGTGTCGTCGCTCGACGGCCATCGAGAAATCCTCCCGCAGCCAGCACGAAAGCGCCGGTGCAAACGCTGGCGATTCGTCGCGTGCGTGTCGCGCGCGCTCTCAACCAGGGCAAAACGCCTTCCTCCGTGGCGGCCTGGCGCAGCGCCGCCTCGCTGCCACCTGCGATGACGATCGTGTCGATGTCGTCGGGCAGGTCTTCAAGTGCAACCGCCCCGGCGAGCCGCAACCCCGCGTGGGTCGCGATTTCGCCTCGCGTATGCGAGGCCAGCGTCACGCTGTACGGCATGACGGCACGCCCGCTGTGGTGATTCGCAACAGCGAACACCTCCATCGGTCCGACGACGTCGAGCGACTGAACGCCGTCGAAACCAATGACTGCAATTTCGCGCGTCCCGCTGTTCGATTGAGGCATGGCAAAAAGTGCGACTGTATTGTCCTTTCAGACATCGCATGATGCGTGTAATTTTGGCCGCAGACAACTGGAGAAAGAGCTCGCTCATGCGCCATTCCTTCGTGACCGTGACGGCAATGCTGGCGTTGGTGTTATTTGCGCTGGTGTCGCGGGCGGCATGGTCGGCCCCGCCGACCGACCCCGTCGCGGTCAATCCTGAAAGTACCCGTGACTCGCGGCTCATGGTGCCGCCGCCCAAAGCCGGACGGGCGCGCCCGCTGATCGTCGTGCTGGCCGACAATGCCGGGACCGAGACCACCGATTTTGTCATTCCGTACGGGGTGTTCAAGGAGTCGCGCGCCGCAGATGTACTGGCGGTATCGACCGAACCGGGCACGATCAACCTGATGCCCGCGCTGCAGGTGCTACCGGATATGACCATCGCGCAATTCGATGCGTCGACCCCTGATGGGGCGGACATTGTGGTCGTGCCGGCCATGCACCAGTCGGATAACCCGTTGTTGCTGGCGTGGGTGCGCGCACAGGTCGACAAGGGGGCGCTCGTCGTTTCGATCTGTGATGGCGCGTGGATTCTGGCGAACGCCGGCCTTCTGCAGGATCGGAGGGCGACGTCCCACTGGTATTCACTGGGGCGGCTGGCAAAGCAGTACCCCGGCACGACATGGGTGCAGAACCGCCGCTATGTTCAGGACCGCGGCGTCGTGACGACGAGCGGCGTCACGGCTTCGATTCCTGCGTCGCTCGCCCTTGTCGAAGCGATTGCGGGCCGGACCGTCGCTGATGCGACGGCGCGTCGTCTGCGGGTGAGCCGTTGGAGTGCCGAACACGACAGGGAACCCTTCAGGCTGACAGCGGCGCGCATTACGGTCGCCGCGGCGAACTTCCTGGCGTTCTGGAGACGCGAGACAGTCGAAATAGCCGTCCAGGATGGCTTCGACGAAATTGCCGTCGCACTTGTGGCGGACGTTTGGTCGAGGACCTACCGATCCGACGCAGTTGCAACGGGCGCATCCAGGACAGTCCGCTCGCGGCGCGGTTTGCTCCTGGTGCCCACTGCACAGGCGGGTGCGGCTCGATATGTCGTGACGCCACGCGCAGATGTGGCAGCGAATGCCGTGGATATTGCGCTGGATGATGTGGCGAATCGGTATGGAATCAAGACAGCCGATTTTGTCGCACTTCAGCTCGAGTACCCGGGGAAATGACACGTGTCATGCGTTGGCTCGGCGCAGCGCAAAGGCTCGTCGCGGTCGCTCCGGGGCGTGGCATTGTCTGATTGCGTTTAAGGTGGCGCTCGGCTTGCCACAGTATTATCGCTGCCGCCTGCGACGGCTATCTTTGCGGACGCCATCCAGTGGGTCAAAAAAATTTTACAGAAACGCTTGACGGCATCATGGGCGGCCGCCATAATTCGCCTCCCTGTTGATGACAGGGCAGCAAAAAAAGCTGCAAACGCTCTTTAAAAATTAACAGCCGATAAGTGTGGGCGCTTGATGATAGCGAGCCCGATCCTCGGATCGGGATAGCAAAAGTATCAAGAGTCTCACACTAAAGTAAGTCAGGTTTATGAAGCAATTCATATGACCTGTCAGCTTTGAGTGAGCGACCGGTTTCTAACGAAACCGAAAACAGTAACAGGTTTGAACTGAAGAGTTTGATCCTGGCTCAGATTGAACGCTGGCGGCATGCCTTACACATGCAAGTCGAACGG
>NZ_QTQP01000047.1 GCF_003854275.1 Burkholderia sp. Bp8963 | reverse complement strand
CGTGTGTGATGCGTGGTGGACGGCCACTGCGCTCGCCTTCGCGAATACCTTGGGCACCTTGCCGGGCAATGCGCTTGCGCCACAGGCAGACCGTTTGCACCGAGACACCCAGCTCCCGCGCAATCACCGTATTGGAGTGACCCTCGTGGGTCCACAACGCGATCCGCGCCCGCATCACGTCTCGCTGCGTAGCCGTCTTCCGCTCGATCAGCGATCGCAGTTCCTGTCGTTCTTTATTCGCCAGCTTCACTGGCGTTGCATGGCGGCCTCGGCTCATCCAGAGATGATAACCGAGCCCTTTAATTATTCAATCCATTTACGGGATGTTGTACTAGATACCGTCCACTGCTACAAATCCACGTCGTGAGCCGCACTTCGTAACAGCTGGCGCGCACTGACAAGCGTCCTTGCCAGACGTTCCAAGTAATATTTCAGCAAAGCAACCCAAGCACGGCGGCCCGCACGACAGCGGCGGTCTTGTTCGCGGCCCCCAACTTGAGCATCGCGTTTCGCGTGTGAAACTTGACTGTCTCTACCGAGACAACCAGGATGTCGGAGATTTCCTGGAGCGTCTTACCGTCCGCGTGCCACTTCAGTATTTCGACTTCCCGCGGTGTGAGCGCGGCATCTTCGCCTGAACAGAGCCGCCCCTTAAGCACACACGCGAGCGACAGATGCGCGACGTTCGCGAGCCATCTCATCTTGGATTCGCTCTGGAGTAGTTCGGCTTGCGTCAATGGCTCGCCTGAACGAGCAAGGGTCAACATTCCTCCCAGTCCGTAGCTGTCCCGACACGACTGCGCCCATCCGACCTCGAGTCCATGCGCGCGAGCGTCTTCCCAGAATTGCGGTGTCTGAGGGAATGTCTTACCGCTCCACACCAGCGGCGCCGCGCTTCTCCGTCCGTGCTGGACCGTCGGATCGATCTCGATATAGCGTGCGGCGTCATAGCGCACGCGCCATGCTTCCGAATAGTTATTGAGCATCAGAACCCTGGGCTTCGTCAGCGGCAGTGGCAATTGCAAGCCATACGCGCAGTAATCGAAGCCGAGCGCACGCCCAGCACTTTCGATCCGCGAGAAGACAGTTCTTTCGTGCTCGGCTGCTTCCTTGGGTATCAGCCCCAATAAATCTTCCGCCCATCCATGCATCTGAGTCTCTCTCATTTAGATATATTGTTTTCCCTGCCTCCAACGAAGCATCCAGGGCGGATTTACTACAAATTCATTGAGATACCGGTCGGTATGCTCATTACACGTGTGTCGACTCTCGTAACGTCGTGCATTGTTGCGCGATATCTATTACGGAATTGTGATAACTATTTCGCGATTTCTGAAATGCGGATTCCGCATACCTCGGCACGCTGTACCCCCCCAATTCGTCATTCCCTTTCATTTGGCGAAGGCGTGTACAGGAATTTGTAATTCTCTGATTCATTCGTCTTCACATCCAAATATTACACGCGTATTTCTGCGCCGATCTGTAATCGTTTCCCATGCCCCTCACAAAATGGGTAGGTTCTCGGCCCACCAGAAATTCAGTCTAATTCGCCAGTCTTGAACGGCGCGCTTGGTCCGCCCAGCGGATGCGCCTGTCGGACGGCGAGAAACGGGTAGTCACGGGGTAGCAACGGGGTAGCAACGCCCGAGCGGCAAATGTTGTCCATCCCCCTACATCGAAGGGAACGACATGGTCTTTTCAGCACGTGCGTCGCATACGACATTGCCTTTCGCCGAAGAAGTTGACGAGATCGAGTGCGGCGCGGTCGTGGTCGGCTCGGGCGCGTGCGGCCTGATGACGGCGGTGACGGCAGCCCATCACGGTATTGATGTGAAGGTGATCGAAAAGGCTGACGAGATCGGGGGGTGTAGTGCCTATTCGTTCGGCATGCTCTGGATGCCATGTAATCCAGTTGCTGCGCGCCACGGTATAGCCGATGACCGTGATGCGGCGCTCACGTATCTCGCGGATGAAATGGGCCGCCACTTCGATCCGGACGCGTTCCTGGACTATCTCGACCACGGCCCGCGAGTACTCGACTTCATGGAGCGGCACTGCGGCATCGTGCTCGTGCCGCGCAAGGACTTCCCGGACTATCGTCCGGACAAGGCAGGCGCGCTGCACGAGGGCCGCGCGCTGATACCGCTGCCTTACGACGGGCGACGTCTGGGGCCGTTGCTGCAGCGGTTGCGCGCGCCGCAGAAGACGCTTTTCGGAATGACGTTCACGCCGGCCGAAAACAAGCTCATTTCATCGCGCTCGCCCGCAGGCGTCGCCTATCTTGCGCGACGCTATGCCCGTCATGTCGGTGACCTGGTGCGGCACGGCCGGAGCACGTTCCTGACAGGCGGAAACGCACTGGTCGCTCAACTGCTGAAAGCGGCTGCCGACAGACAGGTTCCGATCCACACCGGCGTCGCGATGCGCTCGCTGTGGCGCAGCGCAGATCGTATTGCCGGCGTGATCGTCGACACGCCACACGGACCTCGCCGGATTCGCTCACGCGAGGGCGTCGTGCTCGCGTGCGGCGGCTATCCGCACGACGTGTCGCGCTGCGAACAGTGGTTCAGCCGACCGCTGACCGACGGACAATCATGGGGACTCGCCCCGGACAGTTGCCGCGGCGACGGCGTGCGCGCGGCGCTCGACGCCGGCGCGCACGCTGCGCGCGACGTCATCAACGATGGCTTCTGGGCGCCGGTATCGCGCGTCCGGGATCACGGCTTCGTGCTTTCGGGACATTTCCGCGATCGCTTTTCGCCGGGCTACATCGCGGTCACGCCCGACGGCCGGCGCTTCGCGAACGAAGCCGATTCGAATCATCATTTCGCGGAAGCGCTGCTGCGCGCGACACCGCCGGGCGGCGAACCGGTCGCGTGGCTGATCTGCGACCGCCAGAGCTTCGCGCTCACCGGCATGGGCGAGGCGATTCACGGCAAGCCGTTTCCGTTCGGCAAGCATCTGCGTTCCGGCTATCTGGTCCGTCGCGATTCCATCTCCGCGCTGGCGGCGGCGATTGACGTGCCGGCCGATGCGCTCATGCAATCCATCGCGCGGAACAACGACGCGGCCCGCACTGGCGTCGACATCGAATTTGGCAAGGGCGACAGCCTGTTCAACCGGTACTTCTGCGGCGGCCGCGGTCCGAACCCGTGCCTTGGCGCGATCGAAGAGCCGCCGTTCTACGCAGTGCGCTTCAGCGTCGGGCACATGGCGACATTGAGCGGCATCGAGACCGATCGCGTCGGCCGCGCACTCGATGCGGCGGGCGCCCCAATCGACGGCCTCTATGTCTCGGGCAACGACCGCGTCAATCTGTTCCGGGGCGCATGCCCGGGCGGCGGCATCACACTCGGTCCCGGTCTCACCTGGGCGCACCTGACGGGCCTGGCGCTCGCCGGCATCGCACCGATGACGCGCGATATCGATCGGGACGTCTCCGCCCGTTGTCCATGACGCGCGTCCCGGCTGCTCCATCCCAACATTGGAAAAGGAAATCCGTTCCATGTCCCATCCGCAAAATGTTTGGCTGATTGCCTGCCCGTCGAGCCGACTCGGCGCACAACAGATCATGGCCGTCACGTTGCTCGACGAACCGGTCGTGATCTATCGCGACGCCGAAGGTGTTCCGCATGCGCTCGAGAATCGCTGCTGTCATCGCGGCGTCGAGCTGTCGCTCGGCCGCGTCACGAACGACGGTCACCTTGCGTGCGGCTACCACGGCTGGGAATATGACGGGGACGGCCGCTGCGTTCACGTGCCGTCGCTCTGCGCCGGCACGCCGGTGCCGAAAGGATTCCGGGTTCGCTCGTACCGCTGCATCGAGCAGGATTTCTACATCTGGGCCTGGATGGGCGATGCCGAACCGCAACCGGAAGCGCCGCCCCGGATTCGCGACCTGGCACTGCACGGCTGGCGTCAAGGCACGGTGCGCGCAGACTGCCGAGCGGACTTCCTGATGGAAAACATTCTGGATTCGTCGCACGTGCCGTTCGTGCACAAGGGAACGCATCCGTCCTATTTCTTCAACCGGATCAACGGATTCGTCGAATACGACTATGAACTTCGCGTGACCGAGCGCGGCCTGATCGTGTTCTACCCGCCGCTCTCCGATGCCGACGCAGAATTCAGCGGCGACGATGTCAGCTCGTATCTGCAATTTGAATTGCCGGATCGCATCTATGTGTTCCAGCGCGGTGCGAAGCATCACTTCCATCTCGTGCTGCATCTCGTCCGCGAGGCGGAGAATCGCTCGCGGATCGAATGGATCATGGTCGATGTCGCGAATGCGCCCGGTTCCGTCACGTGGGACGACAACTACAACACGACATTGAACCAGGACAGAGTGATCCTCGAAAGCGCGCAGACCAACTACGACCGCGCCGGCGCCGATTTCGAGCGCCACGTTCCCGCCGACTTTCCGTTGCTTCAACTGCGCAAGGCGGTGGAGATTTTCGATGCCGGGGAATGGCCTGCACGACGTCATGAGCTGACCCAGCGCAAGCTGGTCCGGGTGCGGCAATGACCCACGCTCTCCCCTCGCTCGCGGAGCGATCCGCGCCGGTCGCTGCACCGCGTGGGGCGACCCTCGCCGGCGATGTGCGTCGCACGCGGCTGGCCCATGACCTCTGGCCGACGTTGCGCCGGCAGGCCGAAGAAAATGCCCGCCGCGAACCGCTGTTGTTCGCCTACCTCAATGCCCGCGTGCTCGCCCACGATGGTCTGGATATCGCCCTTAGCCACGCCGTAGGGGACGCACTCGGCAGCGACGCGCTTCCGCGCACCGAGCTTGCGTCGCTCACGATGCAATGCCTTGCCGATGATCCGTCGATCTCGGACAGGACCCGGCTCGATCTGCATGCGACTTACACGCGCGACCCCGCCGCGTACGATCTCGTCAACGTGTTCGCGAACCAGAAGGGTTTCCAGGCGCTCCAGGCATACCGGATCGCGCACCATCTGTGGTGCGCCGGCCGCCACGGCCTCGCGCTCTTCCTGCAAGGCCGGATCGCCCAAACGTTCGCACTCGACATCCATCCGGCCGCGTGCATCGGCGGCGGCGTCACGATCGATCACGGCACCAGCATCGTAATAGGAGAAACCGCCACCGTTGCGGACGACGTCGCGCTGTTCCAGGGCGTCACACTCGGCGGCACCGGTAAGGAGCGCGGCGATCGCCATCCGAAAATCGAACGCGGCGCATTGCTGTGCGCCGGCGCGAAGATTCTCGGAAACGTGCAGATTGGTGCGTTTGCGCGCATCGGCGCCGGCGCGATCGTGCTCTCCGATGTGCCGGCCGGCGCGACCGCGGTCGGCATTCCCGCCGCCGTCGTCAATACACGCGATCTGTCCGGCGAAGCCGGATACGACGCGTCATGACTCCGCCGCACGCGGTCTGGCGGAACGGTTTTTCGCGTGTCGACGACGTGCTGCGCCGCTTCATCGCGGCCGAGGTACTGCCGTGCGCCGCCGCGGCCGTCGTCGTCGGTGACGACATCGTGCATCAGGCCTGCATCGGCTGGGCCGACCGGGAACGACGCGTTGCGCTGTCCGACGCCCACGTGTTCCGCATCTTCTCGAACACTAAGCTGGTCACATCGTGCGCAGCGCTGCTGCTCGTTGATGACGGCATGATCGACCTCGACGAGCCGGTCGCGGACCGGCTTCCGGCCTTGCGCGGCATGCGGGTGCTGCGCGCCGGCGCAACGCGGCTCGACGACACCGAGCCGCTCGCCCGGCCGATCACCGTGCGCAACCTGTTCACGCACACGGCCGGCTTTTCATACGCGCATACGCGACGCGGCACGCTGCTCGGCGACGCATACGACAGCCTGAAGATCCTGCAGGATTCGAGTCAATCGCTCGCCGACGTCGTCGATACGCTCTCACGGTTGCCGCTGATGTTCCAGCCCGGCACGCGCTGGGAATATTCGGTCAGCACGGACGTGCTCGCGCGGCTTGTGGAAGTCGTCGGCGGCGCGCGCCTCGATCGCTTCTTTGCCGAGCGCATCTTCGAACCGCTTCAGATGACCGACACGGCGTTCCATCTCGCGCCGGCGCGCCGCCACCTGCTCGCGGGCCTGTATCGCAGCGTGCATCCGGAGATGCCGCTGCGAGGCGGCCTCGAACGCTGCGACCACGTGCTGCCGGAACATGCGTACGCGAGCGGAAGCGCACTGCAGTCGGGCGGCGGCGGCCTGCTGTCGACGACACACGACATGGCGAAGCTGGTGCGCAGTCTCGTGTCGCCGCGACGCGCGCTGCTGAAGCCGACAAGCCTCGCGTGGCTCGTGACCGACCAGCTCGCGCCCGGCGTCGAGATGCGCCTGCCAGGCGGACGCCCGATCAGCGGCAAGGGATTCAGCTTTTGCGGCGCAGTGACGCACACGCTGTCCTCGCTCGATCCGCCTGGCGCGCTTGGAGAAGTCCAGTGGGGCGGCATGGCGGGCACGCACTGGTGGGTCTCGCCGTCGAACCGATCGGCCGCGGTGATCATGACGCAGCGGCACATGGGTTTCTGGCACCTGTTCGCGTTTCAGGCGCGCCGCGAGATCTATGCGGCGCTCGATGCGATGCACGACTGCGTGGCCGCAGCCGACACGCTCGCATAGCGGCTTGCGCGTGCCGCATGGGCGCGCAATGTTTCGCGAATATTTCGCAAGACACTACCCATTTTGGCAGGATTACGAACGTTCCGAAATCGGATGTAATCGCGGCACGCACTTCCATGAACCGAGGGTACGAATCATGCGATTTTACGTCGGCGCTCGCGCAGATTTCGACAGTGACCTGCTCGCTCGGCTCGAGCGATATCGCCACAGGGTGTTCATTGAAAAACTCGGCTGGAACCTGCGTTGCGAAACCGGGCTCGAGCGAGACCAGTTCGATCGCCCCGACACGGTCTATGTCGCTGCGCTGAGCGGCGACGCAATCGTCGGCGCGGCGCGGCTTCTGCCCACCACGCGCCCGTACCTGCTCGGCGATGTGTTTCCCGATCTGCTTGCGGGTCAGCCGCTGCCTGCCGAGCCAGCTGTCTGGGAATTGTCGCGTTTCTGCGCCGTGGACTTCCGCGGGTCCGGCGACTCGCCGCTCGCGCAGTTCTCGTCAAGCGTCGCCGCCGCGCTGCTCGACCGCGCGCTCGAATGTGCGTCCGCGCTCGGTGCATCCGTCGTCGTCACCGTGTCGCCTGTCGGCGTCGAGCGGCTGCTCGCGCGCAACGGCTTCTCGGGCCGCCGTGCGGCACCGCCGCGCGTCGCGGACGGCCAGCTGATCGCCGCGTACTACATCGCGTGCACGACGCGCAACACCCGCACCGCCGACGACGTGCCTCAGCACGTGCTCGAAGAAGCCACCGCCTGAATCCGCACCCACGCGCCCGCGCAACGGAGATGCCTGCCATGACGTCCCTCGAACGATCCGAGATCGAACGCGAAGTAATGGACTCCCTCGTCCACGTGCTGAAAATCGACACTGCGACGCTGCAACCGGACATGTCGCTGGCCGAATCGGGAATCGATTCGCTCGGACTCGTCGAAGCGGTATTCGTCATCGAACAACGTTTCGATATCTCGATTCCGTACAACGCCAACGTCGAGAACGACGGCGATACCGGCGCATTCCGGTCGGTCAGCGACCTGCTCGGGCAGATCGTCGATCTCGTGCTCGCGAAGCGCATCGTCGCCACACTCCCGCAGCACGCGTGAAGCGATACCCCCCTCTCTGATACGGATCACTCGGATATGAATCGCATCGTGGTGACTGGCCGTGGCGTGCGTTCGGCGATCGGCGGCAGTGTCGCCGAATTCTCGCGCGCGCTGCAGGCTGGGACGGTTGGCATCAGGCCCCTCTCCGGCCTGCCGGCAAAAGTCGGCGCGCCCATCCTCGGCCTCGATCCGACCGCGTCGTTCGGCGCCGCCGATGTCGCGCTGATGGACCGAGCGACCCAGCTCGCGCTATTGAGCGTGCAGGAAGCGGTCGACGAAAGCGGGCTCGACGCTGGCGGCGGGCTAGGTCCGCGCGCGGCCGTGATCGTCGGCGCCGGCTCCGGCAATATCTGCAGCCTCGAGGAGTCGTACCGGATACACCTGGGCGACGGCGCGCGACGCCTGCATCCGTTCACCGTGCCCAAGATCATGGCCAATGCGGTCGCGAGCCATATCAGCCTGCGCTACGGCGTCACCGGCCCCGCGTTCGTGATCTCGGCCGCGTGCACGTCCTCCGCGTACGCGATCGTCGTCGGCATGCAGCTGATCCGGTCCGGCGCGGTCGACGTCGCGATCGTCGGCGGCACAGAGGCGTGTCTCGTCGAAGGCAATCTCAAGGGTTGGGAAGCGCTTCGGGTGCTGGCGCCGGATACGTGTCGCCCGTTCTCGAAAGGAAGGCGCGGACTCGTGCTCGGCGAGGGGTCCGCGATGCTGGTGCTGGAGTCGTTCGCGCACGCGCGCGCGCGCAGCGCGACGATTGCCGGCGAACTGTGTGGGTACGCGATGAATTCGGATGCGCATCACATCCTGAGCCCGTCGCTCGAAGGACAGGCAAACGTGATCCAGGCGTGTCTGCGCGACGCGGGCATCGCCGCAAGCGACCTCGCCTACACGAACGCGCACGGCACGGGCACGGCGGCCAACGATGTCACCGAGACGCGCGCGTTGCGCCGCGCGTTGGGGGACGACGCCAAGCGCGTGCAAGTGTCGTCGACGAAGTCGATGCATGGCCACACGCTCGGCGCAGGTGGCGCGCTCGAGCTGCTCGCGACGCTCGTCGCACTCGAAGCGCGATTCGCGCCGCCGACGATGAACTTCTCCGAGCCGGACCCCGAATGCGACCTGAACTACGTGCCGAACGAGCCGCAGCCGTTGCGAGCGGGCTCGTGCGCG
This sequence comes from Burkholderia sp. Bp8963, assembly GCF_003854275.1. Lineage (GTDB taxonomy): Bacteria > Pseudomonadota > Gammaproteobacteria > Burkholderiales > Burkholderiaceae > Burkholderia. Next base: position 45,471 of record NZ_QTQP01000047.1, on the reverse strand, counting down.
CTCAGCAATTCGTTCGCGTTCGGCGGCCACAACGCGGTGCTGGCGGTTCGGTCGCCAGCCTACGTCTGATCAACCTCCTTCGAAAGAGCGTCACTCATGCGACTGAATTACGCGGAAATCGTGCAGACCCTTCCTCACCGCGCGCCGATGCTTCTGATCGACGAGGTGAAATCGCTCGACCAGCCGTTCAGTATTGTCGCGATCAAGCGTCTCAAGCACGACGAGGCGGGGTTCAGCGGCCATTTTCCCGGCTACCCGGTCTATCCGGGCGTGCTGATCGTCGAGGCAATCGCGCAGGCAGCGGCGCTGCTTGCGATTCGCAGCGTCGGCGACGAAGTGGCGAATGAGCTGCCCGTCCTCACCGGCATCGAGCGCGCGCGCTTCCTGAAGGCCATCCATCCCGGCCAGGAACTCGAACTGCGCGTGAAGCGCGATCGTGCCTGGGGTCGTTTCTGGCGGCTGAACGGCGAGGCCCGCGTCGACGGCGCGCCGGCTGCCTCCGTCACGTTGATGGCCACGATGATGCCGCGCCCCCCCAACGGCGTAGCCCCGCATGCCGCCTCCGACCAGCACGGAGTGCTGCAATGACGGCCACCGCGACTCCGTTCGATCCTCGCGGCGTCTATCTCGCCGACCGGCGCGAGCAGGAATTCCTGCTGTGGGAGCTCTTCGACATTGAACGCACGCTGCTCACCGCCGCACCGTACGACCGCGTATCGCGCGCCGACATCGAAGCGCTGCTCGCACGCGCACGCGAACACGCGCGCACGCTTGAAGAAGCGTTCTACGACAGCGACCGGCACCCGGCGCGCCGCGTCAGCGACGACGATGTCGAGATTCCTGCCGCCTATCCGGCAATGTGGTCGGAGCATCTGCGCGACTGGTTCTGGATGCGCCATCAGGCCGACATGAGCGGCACGCTGCGCGATACGTCGCCGCGCGTGCCGCATCTTGCGATTCAGGTCACGATGGAAATGTTCTTCGGCTCCAATCCGTCGTTCATGCCGTATTCCGGATTCACGCCGGCCGCCGCGGCGCTGCTGCGCGAGCACGGAACCGACTTGCAGCGCCGTCGCTTTCTCGACAAGCTGGAAAGTGGCGAGTGGGATGCATGCCTGTGCGCAACGGAACGCGAGGCCGGTTCCGACCTGTCGTCGATTCAGACCCGCGCGACGCATCTCGCCGACGACATGTATGCGATCAGCGGTGAGAAGATCCTCGTCAGCGCCGGGATGCACGCGCTGACCGGCAACACGCTCTACCTCGTCCTCGGCCGGATCGACAGCGCGCGTCCGTCGCCGTTGTCGCTGTCGTGCTTCATCGTTCCGCGCTACTGGATCGAGGACGACGGCCGCGTCGTGCCGAACCATGTCGTATGCGCCGAGGTGCACGACAAGATGGGGCTCAAGGGCTGCGCGAACACGCGGCTCGTGTTCGGCCGCGACGGCGCGACGCGCGGTTTGCTGCTCGGCGATTCGCCGAACGTCGCACTGCTGCAGCTGTATGCGCTGATGAGCCGCGCGCGCATCGAGACCGGCATCTTCGGGGTTTCGCTCGCATCGTCGGCGTACCTGCACGCGCTTGGCCACGCGCGCCGTCGCGTGCAAGGCACGACGTTCGACAAGTCGTCGAATCCGTGGGCGCCCAAGGTCGCGATCATCGAGCATCACGACGTACAACGCATGCTGTTCGACATGAAGGCCAAGGTCGAAGGCTGCCGGCTCATCGTCGCGCGGATCACGTTCTGGGCGTCGCGCCTGCAGCAGTGCCGGGCGGCGTTGCAGCACGCCGCTGACCCCACGCTGCGCGCGCAAGCCGAACGGCTGTCGCGGCTGATCGCGTTGTTCGGCCCGGTATCGAAGGCGTACATCTCAGAGGAGGTATGGCACGTCGTCACGCAGGCGATCCAGGTGCACGGCGCGTCTGGCTACCTGCGCGAACGGCCGCTCGAACAGTACGCGCGCGACCTCAAGGTGCTGAGTCTCTGGGAAGGCACCACCTACATCCAGGCGCAGGATCTCGTGCGCGACAAGCTCGGATTCGGCCGCAAGCGCGCCGCGATGCTCGACTTGCAGGAGGAGATCCTGCAAGTCGCCGACGCGGCGCGAAGCGCGCCGGAGCTGACCGACGACGCCACCGCGCTCGTACGCGCGTGGGACACGCTCGACGGCGCGCTGACCACGCTCGGCACGCTGGCCGAGGCCGGCCGGATGATGCAGGCCAGCCAGTTCATGACGCGCTTCATGACGATGTTCGGCGACGTCATCGTCGGCTGGAACCTGCTCGACGCCGCGAATGCCGCGCATCGCAAGCTTGCCGCGCTCGATGCCGGCAGCGACGACCGCCCGTTCTATCTCGGCAAGATCAAGTCAATGCGCTACTTCGTGCGCAACATACTGCCGCGTGTCGACGCGACCGCCGCGCTGCTGCGGCAAGCCGACCACTGCCATGTCGACGCCGACGCGGCGGAATTCGCGTCGCCCGTCGCCGAGGAGTTCCAATGATGGAATCGCTCTCCAGTCTGCTCTTTGCCGCCGCCGCTCGCGACGGCGATCGCGTCGCTCTGGTCGACGAGCAGGTTTCGCTCACCTATGCGGCGTTCGCGTCGCGCGTCGAGCATTTCGCGCAATGCATGCTCGCGGCAGGCCTGCGGCGGCAGGACCGCGTCGCGGTGTTCATGGACAAGTCCGCAGACGCGTGCGCGCTGATCCTCGCCGCACTGCACGCGGGCGGCATTGCAGTGCCGATCAACCCGAAGCTGAAGCCGCAGCAGGTGCGCTACATCCTCGAGAACTGCGCCGCCGCGCAGCTCTTCGTCACGACATGGCGCGAGCGCGAGCTCGGCATGCAGCTCGACGGACTGCCCGCTCTGCGCGTGCTGCGCCCTGACACGGTGGACGCACCCGAGACGCCGCTCGCCACGCATCGGAACATCGACGGTGATCCTGCCGCGATTCTCTATACGTCCGGCTCGACCGGACATCCGAAGGGCGTCGTCGTATCGCACCGCAACCTCGTCGCCGGCTGCCGGTCGGTCAACGCCTATCTCGGCACGCGGCAGGACGAGACGGTCCTTGCGCTATTGCCGCTCAGCTTCGATGCCGGCCTGAGCCAGCTGAGCACCGGGATCGCCGCCGGCGCACGCGTCGTGCTGCATACGCCGATGCAGGCGCAAACGGTCGCGAACGTGGTCGCGCGACACGAGGTGACGTCAATCACCGCCGTGCCACCGCTCTGGTCGATGCTGACGCAGGCCGACTGGACGCACGTCGACACGCGAAGCGTCAGACGCTTCGCGAACACGGGTGGTCACATGAGCGAGTCGCTGCTCGCGAAGCTGCGCGGCATCTTTCAGGCGGCGCAGCCGTTCCTGATGTACGGTCTGACGGAAGCGTTCCGCTCGACGTACCTGCCGCCCGAAGAGATCGAGCGCCGCCCCGGATCGATCGGCAAGGCGATCCCGAACGCCGAGATCCTCGTGCTGCGCGAGGACGGCGAGCCGTGCGCACCCGACGAACCGGGCGAACTCGTGCATCGCGGCGCACTCGTGACGCTCGGCTACTGGAACGACCCCGCGCGCACCGCCGAGCGCTATCGGCCGCTGCCGAACCGTCAGTGCGACGGCCTCACCCCCGAATACGCAGTGTGGTCCGGCGACGTCGTGAGGCGCGATGCAGAAGGCTTTCTGTACTTCATCGGCCGTCGCGACGAGATGATCAAGACCAGCGGCTACCGGATCAGCCCGACGGAGCTGGAAGCGACGCTCGGCACCCTGCCCGGCGTACACGAAGTGGCCGTGTTCGGCATCGCGGCGGGCGACATCGGCGACGCAATCTATGCGACCGTCTCGCCCCTCGACACCAACGCCGAGCCCGGCGCGCTCAAGATGCGGATCGAAGCGCAATGCCGCGACACGCTGCCCGCGTATATGTGGCCCCAGATCGTGATGATGCGCGAGCTGCCGCGCTCCGCGAACGGCAAGCTCGACCGGCCCGCGCTGCGCGCGCACTGCGCGCATTTCCACGACGAGCGTCAGCGATGAAAACCGGATCGACTCCCCTGATGCAGGCGCCCGATCCCGACGACCTGCAACTCGTCGACGCGCTCGCGGACACCGACGCGCGCGGCGCGCCCGAGGATACTGCGCTTCACGTGCGCCGCCTGTCGGTCGAGCTGCCGGGCGGGCCGCTGCGCGTGTCCAACTGGCGCGTCGGCCACGGCGACAAGGTCGCGGTGATCGGCCGCAACGGCGTCGGAAAGACGAGCCTGACGGAAGCGATCCTCGGCCTGCGCGCTGGCGCACACACCGACGGCACGATGCTTCACGCTCCGCTGCGCGACTGGCATCGCAAGCCCGCGCTGCGCCGGCGCCTGGGCGTGCAGTTGCAGCGCGTGTTCTTTCCCGGTCGCCCGCGCATCGGCGAACTGGTCGCGCTGCATCGCAAGCTGTATCGCACCACGTCGGACCGCGTGATCGACGCCCTCGGCATCGGCGCGCTGTCGTCGCGACTCTACGAACTCCTGTCGCGCGGCGAAACGCAGCGCGTCGACCTGTTCCTCGCGCTCGCGCACGAACCGGCGATGCTGTTCCTCGACGAGCCGTTCACCGGCCTCGATCCAAATTACGCCGCGCAGCTCAGCGCGCTGCTCGAGGACATGCGCGACACGACGCTCGTGATGTGCTGCCACACGCCTACCGAACTCGCACTGAGCACGCACACCGCGTGGCTGAGCCGGAACGGCTTCGTTCGCCACGAGCGCACCGACGCGCTGCGCCGCGCGCTCATCGGAGATTACCGCCTGGCCGTGCATTGCCGCACGCCCGACGGCGCGCGGCGCCTCGGCGGCGAGTTGCGGCAGCGCGCGCCGCTCGACGGCACGCCGCGCGTCGAGCACGCGGTCGTCACGGTCGCATCGGCGCGCCAGGAAGTCGAACTCGCCCGCGCGCTGCTCGGGCATTCGGACGTGCTGCGCGTCGAGATGGGCCAGAGCGACCTGAACGACCTACTCCGATACTGCGCCGAGGAGCATTAAGTGCCGATTCATCTTCCCCGCCTGATCTACAACGAGCTGGCCATCCTGGTCCGGGATTCGTCCGTGCTGTTCTGGATCTTCCTGTTCCCGCTGTTCTTCATGTTCATGTTGCTGTTCGCGTTCGGCAGCTCGGGCAGCCTGCCGCAGCAGACGATCGAGATCGTCGACCTCGACGGCACGCAGGCGTCCGCGCGCTACATCGCCGAGATCCGCCGCGCGTTCGCTGCCAATAGCTCGACGCCCGGCCTCATCGCCGCCGCACATGCCGACACGCCAGTGCGCGGCGACGCGTCGCGCATCACGATTCCCGACGGCTTCGGCCGCTCGCTCGAGCTGCACCGGCCGATCGACGTTTCCGTCAGCTACGCGCAGGACGGTCTCGGGCCGCAACTCGTCACGCGCGTGCTGCGCGCCGTCAGCCTGCATTTTCAGTCCGTCGAGACCGGCGAGCCCGAGCTGATCGACGTGCGCGCGGACGGCCGCGGCTCGCGGGGCGCGCTGGCATTCGTCCACTACGTGCTGACCGGCACGATGGTGATGGCGATGATGTCGGCCGGCATGACGTCGATCTGCGTCGCGCTCGCGTACCGGCGCGAACGCAACGGCTTCAAGATGCTCGCGTGCATGCCGCTCGGCGCGTTCGACTTCCTGTTCAGCATGCTCGCGGCACGGCTCATTGCGCTGATCGTCGCCGCATTCGTCGTCGTGCTGTGCGCGCAACACCTGTTCGGCATCCCGCTCGTGCTGACGTTCGGCCGAGTCGCACAAGGGAGCGTCGTGATGATCGTCGGCGGCACGATGCTGCTCTCGCTCGGCATGGCGCTCGGCTCGCGGCTGTCGACGGTGTCCGATGCGAATTTCGTCACGGGGCTCGCCTACATCGGCCTGTTGTTCCTGAGCGACCTGACGATGCCGCTCAACAGCATGCCCGTGAATGTTGCGAACGTAATGGCGCATCTGCCGCCCGCCCTGTTCGTCCATACGTTGCGCGACGTGTTCGTCCAGGCCGACGGCCTCGGCCAGCATTGGCCGTCGCTCGCCGAAATGGCCGGATGGACCACCCTCTTCGCCGTGCTCGCGCTCGTCACGTTCCGCTGGCACCGGCAATGACGCGCGCACGCCCCGATTTCGACCCACCTGCCTTTCCGGAGATGCTCATGAACACGCAAGTCACGCTGACCCAACTGACCGACCACGTGCAGCAGGCGCTCAACCTCGACACGATCGATCCCGACACGCCGATCGGCGAGCTGGGCTTCGACTCGATGCGGATCGTCGAGCTGATCCTGATCTGCGACAAGCTGTACAACACGTCGATCAATCCGGAATCGATCGAGCTGACCCAGTACACGACACTGCGCGATCTCGACAAGCAGTTCCTCGCGATGCCGCGCAAGAGCGCCGACGCAACCGCAGCCGCCGGCCGCTGACTCGCGATGACGCCCCATCTTTCGATCGGCACGCTCGACACGCTGCAGCCGGCCGCGCTCGAGACGCCCTGCTACCTGTTTGATCCCGCCGTCGTCATCGAGGATCTGAACGGGCTGCGCGATGCGCTCGGCGGTCCCGTTATCGTGTCGCTGAAGGCGAGCCCGGTGCTCGACCTGATCGTCCGTTGCAACCATGCGTTCGGCGACGGCGTCGAGATCGCGTCGCTCGGCGAACTGAACCTGACCGTCGGCCGCATCAACGTGCCGCGCATCGTCAATACTCCGGCGCTGGACGCGCCGCTCGTTGCCGCGGCGCTTGCGTCGCGCGCGATGCTCGTCGCCGACAGCCCGTTCCAGGTCGACCTGATCGAAGCGGCCGCCGCGAAGGCGCGCGCGAGCGGCCGCCCCGCGCCGGCCATCGTGTTGCGCCTGAACGCGATGAGCGTGCTCGAACGGCGCAACGTTCCGGCCGATCATTTCGGCATGGACCTGCGCACCGTGCACCGCGTCCTCGACCGCTTCGGCAGCGCGGCGTCGGGCGTGACCGTTGCGGGCCTTCACGTGTTCGCCGGCTCGCTCACGTTCGGGCAATACGGCATCCCGCTCGCGGAGGCGCTCGCGCGCATCGTGCCCGACCTGTGCCGCTACCCGGCCGCACCGCTCGAATCCGTCACGATCGGCGCAGGACTTCCCGGCGACTGGCGAACGGCATCGTACGATTTCGCCGCGTATCGCGCCGCGCTCGAGCCGCTGCGCGCGCGCCTGAGCGTGAAGCACGAAGCCGGCCGCGCGGTGTTCGCCCGCTCGGGCGTGTTTGCAACGCGCGTCGTCGCGGTCAAGGACATCGACGGACGCGGCATCGTCGTCTGCGACGGCGGGATCGCGCACTGCTTCCCGCTCGCGCAGACCGAGCAGATCATGAAGCGCTGGCGCACGCCGTGGCTCGTCCGCGCCTCGGACGCGCAGGTTGCGCCGTACGCCGCGCCGCGCATGCTCGCGGTCGTCGGGAACAGTTGCAACCGTGCAGACATGATCGGCGAGCTGCAGGCAACGCACGCGCCGCAGCCCGGCGACCTGCTGGTCTTCGAGGACTGCGGCGCGTATCACACGTATTCGCCGACAGGTTTCCTGAACCTGCGGCAAGCCCAGCGATACATCGCATCATGAGCGCCACCGAAATCGATCCGGCGTCGCCGCCCCCGCTCTCCGGCTGCTATGCGGCCGGCAGGTACCTGCGCTCGCCGTTCGCCGGCACGTTCCGCAAGGCCGAACTCGAATCGGTGCCGATGACGCGCGCGAGCGAATATGCGCAGGGCGTGCTGCTCGAACATCCGAGCGTCGCGCCGGTGATCGTGTCGCCGGGCGAGCGGTACGCGTTGCTCGCCGACCTCGTGCGCGGGCTGCGCCGCCACGTCGACGGACTGAGCTGCGTGCTCGTGCGCCTTTACGGGCCCGACTTCAACGTCCAGTTGCCGGCGGACCTGCTCGCGGACGACGTGCTGCTCGTGCATCGGCCGCTCGATGTGCTGCCGGCCATCGTCGCGGCCGGCAACCGCAACATCGCATCGATCGATCAGAACCTGCGCGCGGACGGCCCCGAATTCGGGATGAACACCCTGCGCGTGAGCATGCTGCAACCGGAATGCGCCGCCGTCGCGCTGCGGCAGCTGACGGCGTTCGTAGACGGCTGCCCGGCGATGCAAGCGTTGAGCGGGCTTCATATCGCGATGCTGGACGGGACGCGCGCATCATGACGACCGGCCTGCGCTCCCCCGCCCATATCGACGCGGTCGCGCACACGCGCGTCTCGACGCCGGTCGTCGACGCCGCCGTGGGAATCGACGAGCGCGTCCTCTGGCTCGCCAATGCATGTGCCGAGCAGGCCGGCCGAACGATCGCGCGGCTACCTGCCCGGCCCGACCTGCACGTCGTTTGCTCGACGACGTTGAGCAAGATGGTCAGCGGCCACGATGTGCGCACATCGATGCTGTTCGACGCAATTGGCGCGCGCAGCGGTTCGCGGCCCGCGGCGCTGCTGCTCGCCTACCAGTGCGCCGGCTGGGGCTACGCGCTGCGCTTCGCGGCCGCGCATAGCCGCACGCGCGTGTTGCTGCTGACGATCGTCGACGCGGACTTACACGACATGATGCGTACCGGCTACGAAGCCGCGATCGACCGGATCGGCTATGGCGTGACGACGGTCGCGCTCGAGCTGCGCGACGCGCTCGACACACTGCGCTGCGACGGCCCGTTCGCGAATCGGGGATTTGCGGACCTGCTGCACGCGGTGCGGCGATTGCACCAGCAGCGCGGCATATCGCCGACGTTCCTGCCGTTCCTGCCCCAGAGGCTCGCCGACATCGCGCGGCGCTCGGTCGGCGAACAGCTGGGCAGGAACCGCCACGACGCCTACGGCCATACGTTCGGCGCCGATCCGTGGATCGGACTCGTCGAATGGCTGCGGGCCGAGCCGCCTGAGGCCGAATGCGACGTGACGCTCGGCGCCTTCGCATTCGACGGCTATTACACGGCCGCGACGCTGCGCGTCGGCCCGCGCACCGCAACCGAGCTGCACGTCAACGCCACGGAGAGCCTGCCATGACGCAGACCGCACCGCACCTGCTCGCGCCCCGTCTCGACGCCGTCTCGCACTGGCGTATCGAGCCTCCGTTCGCCTGCGCGGACGCCGACTGGCTGGACCGCGCCGAGCGTGCCGGGCGCGTCGCCGGCACGCAGCTTCAACACGCGCTGCGCGCGACGGGTTTCGAGCCGCAGAGCGTGATGGTGCTGTCGACGATCATGGACAGCACGTTCACCGCGCCGCAGCGTGCGGTCGCTCGCTTCGTCGCCGCCATCGCGTCGACGAGCGGCCATGCGCCGCAGGGCATTGTCAGCGCGTACCTTTGCGCAAGCTGGGGCTTCGCGCTGAGGCATCTGCAGCGTAATACCGCGCTGACCCGCATTGCGCTTCTGATCGTCGATCTCGACGTGCACGACATGGCCTGGCATCTCGATCACCCGCTGACGGGCCGCAGCGGCTTCGGCACGACGACGCTGTTGTTCTCGCTGCCGCGTGCCCCGGCGGCGTTGCGGCCCGAGTGCTCCGGACCGCATCCGAACAGCGCATACAGCGAGTTCGTGATGGCGCTGCGCCGGCACGCGGCCCTCGCCGAGCCCGCAGCGTGCTTCATCCCGTTCACGCGCACGCCGCTGCATGCGACCGCGCGGGCCGCGCTCGGCGGCACGCCGCTCGCACCGAATCGCTACGACGCGTGGGGGCATTGCTTCGGCGCCGATCCGTGGATCGGGCTGATCGAGCACCTCGCGCCAGGCCCGCATCCTGCGCCGCTGCTCGTGCTGTGCGGCGCGATCGCGCTGAACGGCTACTACACGCTCTGCCCGATCGCGCTGCATGACACGCTCTTCAGCGAGTTCCGGCATCTCGACGGCGCGGCCGAGCGCATCGACCGCGCACTCGCCGACCAGCCCGCCGCGGCGTCTTGCCCAACCTGACAGGAAACGGAATTCACCGACGATGAACAACCACTGGTATATCGGATCACCCTCGTCGCAGCTCGGCAGCGCGCCGATTGCGACCCGGATCTTTGACGAGCCGATCGCGCTGTATCGCGATCGGGACGGCCGCGCGTTCGCGCTTGAGGATCGCTGCTGCCACCGCGGCGTCCAGCTCTCGAAAGGTTGCGTGACGGACTCGGGACGGATCGCCTGCGCGTATCACGGCTGGGAATACGACGGCGATGGCCGCTGCGCGCACGTGCCGTCGTTCGTCGCGGGCACGCGCATTCCCGACGGCTTCAAGGTCAAGAGCTACCCGGTTCGCGAACAGGACCACTACGTGTGGATCTGGATGGGCGACCGCGCGCCCGAAGGCGCCCCGCCGCGGATTCCCGGCGCGCACGACTATGCCTGGCGGCAGGGCCACGTGCACGTCGCGTGCAATGCGACGACGTTCCTCGAGAACATGCTCGACGGCGCGCATGCGGTGTTCACGCACAAGGGGGCACATCCGTCGTACTTCTTCAACGTGCTGAACGGTTTCAAGGAATACGAGTACGAGGTGCGCGTGACGGACACGGGCTTCACGCTGTTCTACCCGCCGACGTCGGACGAATCGGAGCCGATCCCGGCTCATGCGGACTCGCGCGCGACGTTCGAGCTGCCGGACCGCGCGATCATCTTTCAGAAGGGACTGCGCACAGATTTCTTCAACGTGATTCACATGGTGCCGACGGGCGCAACGACGTGCCGCGTCGAATGGCTCACGCGGCAGCCGGGCGACGAACCGATGGTCGAATGGTGCGACGACGAGCCGCGCACGCTGGAGCAGGATCGCGTGCTGCAGGAAAGCGCGCAGCGCAATTATTCGCGCGCGGGTGCCGCGTTCGAGCGGCACGTGCCGGCCGATTACGCGACGCTGCTCGTGCGAAAGATCCTCGAGCTCGCGGCGAAGGGCGAGTGGCCGGCGCAGCGGCATACGCTCGTCGCGCGCAAGCTCGTGCTCGTGCGGCAGTGACGCGACGGAGCCCGCCGACATGGTCTGCATCACATCGATCGAAATGCACGACAGCGGTCTGAGCCGCCGCACCGGACTGCGCGGCGCGCTGCTCACGCGGCGCGCGAACCTTGGCGACTGCACGGATGCGCGCAGCCTGCTGACACGCGTCGCATCGCCGCGCCCCATGCGCCATCCGGCCTGCGTCATCCCGCTGTCGGCCGCCTGGCGCAACGAGCCGAGCTCGACCGCGCTGGCGCTCGACGTGTCGAAGCGGGCGCTCGCCGCCCATGCACCGGATTCGATCGGTGCAATCGTCTACTGCCATGCGGTGCCCGACGAGCAATCGACCGATTCGAGCGCGGGCCGCCTGCAGTTCGAGCTCGGGCTGCGCAACGCGAACCCGTTCTCGATTTCCCAGGCGCACAACACGGCGGTACTGATCGGGCTCGATCTCGCGGCGGGTCTGATCGAAGGACCGGAAGCGGCGGAATCGGTGCTGCTCGTCGCCGTAGACAAGCTGGCGTTCGGCCAGCCGCCGACGAACCCGTGCAGGATGGACTGGGCGGACGTCGCGGCGGCCGCCGTGATCAGCCGCGACGCGAGCGCAGGCTGGCGCGTGCGGCGCGTCGCGCTCGGCCGGTTCGCAACGCCACTCGGCACGCGCGACCGCTGGCCCGAGGACGCGACGCTCTCGTTCGCAGACTACTGCGCGGCGTCGCTCGCGCAATGCGTGCGCGGCGAGGAAATCGGTCCGGACGACCTCGACGCGGTCGTCGCATCGACGCCCGACGCCGGCTTTGCGCGCCGCGTCCATGCGCTCGCACAGCTCGGACACGTGCGAGGGGTGGTTCCCTCGTCAGGCCTCATCGCCAGCGCGGACCTGCTACTGCAGATTGCCCGCGTCGCGCCGGACGTCGCACCCGGCCGATCGATTCTTGGATGGTGCAACGGAAACAACGGAGAGTTTGCATGCTGCCTGCTGACGCGCATCGGATGAAACCGCCCGCCCCGTCGTTCGGGATCGTCGCGGGCGCAAGCTACCTGCCGCCGGAACGGCGCAGTCTCAATGACTGGGCGAAGGCTGTCGGACCGGCCCAGCGGCGCCTCCTCGGCTCGATGCAGGACAACGGCCTTGCGTATTACCACGTCGCGCCCGACATGGACATCGAGGCGCTGAGCTGCGCGGCCGTCGAGCGCCTGCTCGACACGAGCGCGCTGGAGCCGGAGCGCATCGATCTCGTGCTGTACTGCCACACGAACTCCACCAGCATGATGGCGGCGCCCGACAGCATCCCGGCGACGCTCGCCAGGCGCTTCGGCATGCGCAATGCGCACGGCCATTCGATCGCGCAACAGAACTGCGCGTCGCTCGTCTGCGCGCTGCGCCTGCTGAAGACGCTGATGTGGCGGCATCCGGCGCTCGACAACGTGCTGATCGTCAGCACCGACAAGGTATTCGGCGAGCGCTTCCGCAACGTGAGCAGCTACGCGATCCAGAGCGACACGTCGCTCGCGATATGGGTCGCGCGCGGCTACCCGCTCAACCGCATCGGCCACATCGCTTACTACATCGACAGCCGCTATTACCGCGGCGCCGCGAAGGGGCCCGAACTGGGCCAGCGTTTCGCGCTGAACTACCCGATCCTCGCGCATCAGGTGATGACCGACGTGATGCGCGCACACGGCTGGCTCGCCGGCGACGTGGATGCGGTGCTGCCGATGAACGCGAACCTGTCCGCGTTCACGCGCGTGATGGACATGCTCGGCCTGCCGCACGAGAAGCTGCACAGCCGCAACATCGGCACGATCGGCCACATGTTCTGCTGCGACCCGTTCTGCAATTTCCTCGAGCGCTTTTCCGACCCGGCACTTGTCGCGAGCGGCAACGCGATCCTGTTCGCGTCGGCCAGCTCCGGCGTGTTCTCGGCCGTCGGCGTCAGCGATTCATGGACCGGCGCGGTCGACGTCGCGCCCGCCTCCGTCCGGATCCCGACACGCCAACCCGTCTCGTCCCCGTTGCCGTGACGACGGCCTCGCGGACGGGGCCGGGAACGCCTCGACGCCGCGAGCCATTCGACGAACGTTCCCTCGATCGGATTCAGGAGCCAACCCATGCCATTCCTCGTTCGTACCGCCATTGCCATCATGATCGCCTGCGCGTCGGTCCATCCAGTGATCGTGTCCGCCGCCGGCGAAGCCGCTGCGCAAGCCGCCGAAGCGCCGCGCGTTGTCTATCACGTTGACGACGTCGCGTCGATGCGCGACGCGCTCAACAACATCAAGAGCCAGATCGCAGTCACGCCGAACGCGCGGATCATCCTGCTCGTCAACGGGCGCGGCATCTTCGCGCTCGTGAAGGGCGAAGGCGACCGCCAGGGCGAGTACGGCAGCACCGTCGCCGAGCTCGCGGCGAAGGGCGTCCGCTTCGACGCGTGCGGCACGGCGATGCGCAAGAACAATGTCGTCGAGTCGATGCTGGTGCCCAACGTGACGGTCGTGCCGTCCGGCGTCGTCGAGCTGACGCGCCTGCAGACGGTCGAGCACTTCGCGTACATCAAGCCCTGACGCGGCGCCGGCCATGCAGACCGTATCCTTCATTCCGCCTCTCGGCGCGACGCGCCCGCGACCGCGCGCCGCCGCACGGCTAGCGGTCGCGCTCGTCGCGAGCGTGGCGCTTTACGCGTGCTCCGATCGCGGCCCTGACGCGAGCGCCGGCGTCGCACCGTCCGCCGACAGCGCGCGCGCGCAGTTTCCGCCGGGCAAGTACGGAGAGCTCGCGTACCAAGGCTACCTGATCTTCACACAGACGCCGAAGGCAGCGCGGATCTACACCGGCAATGGCCTGAGCTGCGCAAACTGCCATCTCGACAACGGGCGGCGGCCCGATTCGGCGCCGATGTGGGGCGCGTTCGGCATGTATCCGGCATACCAGGCGAAGTTCGACCGCGTGGTGACGCTCGAGGAACGCATCCAGCAGTGCTTCCAGTTCAGCGAGAACGGTATCAGCCCGCCGCTCGACAGCAACGAGATCCGCGCGATCGTCACCTACATTCAGTGGGTGTCGCGCGACCGGCCGGTCGGTGTCGCGCTGCCGGGGCGCGGCTTTCCGACGGTGCCTGACACGGGCTCCGATCCCGATCCGCTGCACGGCAAGGTGCTGTTCGGCGAGCGCTGCGCAGCGTGCCACGGCGCTCACGGCGAAGGCCGCAAGAACAGCGCTGGCGACTACGCGTTCCCGCCGCTGTGGGGCTTCCAGAGCTTCAACAAGGGCGCGGGGATGCATCGCATCGACCTGCTCGCGGGATTCCTGAAAGCCAACATGCCGTACGGCAATCCGAACCTGACGGATCAGGACGCGTGGGACATCGCCGCATGGGTCGAATTGCAGGAACGCTGGCCCGATCCGCGCAAGGGCCTGTTGTTTGGTTTTCTGGAGCGGTGATCGCCATGTCCAACCCGCCCCCGACGTTTCGCAGCGACGCCGCCCGCGGCGGTTTCATGCGCGGATGGCCGTGGAATCGAACGGCCGTCGGCAACGCGCTGGCCGGCCATCGCCCCGCGCCGGGCGACATCCGCGCCGCGTGGGTGTCAGCGCTGATCATGTTGCCGCAGGCGATCGCCTTCGCGGTGATGGCCGGCCTGCCGCCCGAGATGGGGATTTACTCATCGGTGATTCCGGTGGTCGTCGCGGCCGTACTCGGCCCGTCGCCACGGCTGCTGTCGGGCCCCAACACCGCGGTCGCGATCATGCTCGGCGCGGCGCTCGGCCCGCTCGGCGTGCCGGGCAGCGTCGAATACGTGACATACGCGGCGGCACTGTCGGCGCTCGTCGGCCTGTTGCAGCTCGCGGCTGCGCTCGGCGGCATCGGCCGGCTGCTGTCATGCCTGCCGCGCTTCACGTCGACCGGGCTCAGCATGGGCATCGGGATCGCGATGATGAGCTGCCAGGCGGCGCCTGCGCTGGGCTTGCTGCCGCCGCCCGGCATCCCGGCGTGGATCGGCCCGTGGCTCGACGCGCAGCGCTGGTCCGCGATCAATCCATATGCCGTCGTCGTGACCGTCGTGACGATTGCGGCCGGCCAAATCTTCACGCGCTGGTCCACGCGCTGGATGCCGGGGCTCGTCGCCGCCATGCTGTTCGGCGCCGCGACCGGCTGGACGCTCGACTTGCTGCTCGGCCCCACGACCGTTCATCTCGAACGCATCGGTCACCTGAGCCTGCATCTCGGGCGAGTTCCGTTCCAACTGCCGTCGGTCTCGATCGAGGACTTCTACGTGATCAAGCAGCTCGGCGTCAGCGCCGTCGGCATCGCGATCGTCGCAAGCCTGCAATCGGTGCTGATCCTGCGTTCGCTCGAACCGGACGGCGGTTCCCGCCAGTGCCGGCGCGAGCTGGCCGCACAGGCGGCGGCCAACCTGGCCGCGGCGACATGCGGCGGCTTCGCGTGCTCCGGCTCGTTCAACCGCAC
This sequence comes from Burkholderia sp. Bp8963, assembly GCF_003854275.1. Taxonomy (GTDB): domain Bacteria; phylum Pseudomonadota; class Gammaproteobacteria; order Burkholderiales; family Burkholderiaceae; genus Burkholderia. The sequence goes on along the minus strand of NZ_QTQP01000047.1, from coordinate 30,022 downwards.
GGCGTCGCATGTCGAGGCCGGCGCGCGGACGCGCGCCGCCGCTGTGCTGTCGTCGCTGATTCTGCTCGGCATCTCGCTCGTCGCCGCACCGGTCTACGCGTATCTGTCGCGCCCCGCGATCGCCGGCGTGCTCGTTCTCGTCGGCTGGAGCATGGTTCGCTCCGGCTGGAAGGCCGTGCGAGCGGATCACGGATTCGCGCGCTGGGCGACGCTCGCACTCGCGCTCAGCGTATACGTCGTCGGCGTCCAGGCCGCGCTGGCGCTTGCCCTGATCCTCGCCGCCGTACCGACATTCTTCCAGTCACCCGCTCCGTCCGTTGACGGCTCCCGACATGAACGCTAACTTACATGCCTCGTCCGGTGGGCCGGACGCCGCGGCGCTCGTTACCGGCGCAAGCCGCGGCATCGGCCGGGCGATCGCCCTTCGCCTTGCCAGCCTTGGCTCGCCCGTGATCGTCAACTACCACACGGACGCCGACGCCGCGCAAGCCGTCGTCGACGAGATACGTGCGCGCGGCGCCCACGCGGCCGCATGCGCGGCAGACATTCGCGACGCTGCGTCCGTCAAAGCCATGTTCGCCAACATCAAGGCCCTCGGATTCCGGATAGACACGCTCGTCAACAATGCGGGCATCGCACGCGATAATCTCGCGGCGCTGATGAGCGACGACGAGTGGACCGACGTCATCGACACGTCGCTGACGGGCGCTTTCTGGTGCGTGCGCGCCTGCCTGCCGGCAATGATCGCGAACCGCAGTGGACGCATCGTCAACGTCGCCTCGGTCAGTGGCCTGCACGGCCAGCCCGGCCAGGCGAACTACGGCGCGGCAAAAGCCGGGCTGATCGCGATGACGCGCTCGCTCGCGCGCGAGCTTGCCCGTTACGGGATTCGCGCAAACGCGGTCGCGCCGGGCTTCGTCGATACCGACATGCTCGCCCGGCTTGCTGCCCGCGACGCCGGCCACAAGAGCCTCGAATTCGCGCGGCAGCACCTGGTGCCGCTCGGCCGGTTCGGCAAGCCCGACGAAGTAGCCGAAGCCGTCGCGTTTCTCGCATCGGACGCCGCCAGCTATATCAGCGGCCAGGTGCTGGCGGTCGATGGAGGAATGAGTGCATAGTCCTACTCGGCCGCTCTCGGCCAACGTCACAGCCAACACACGACAACCTGCTTTCGACATGCCAAAGAAACGTCTGCTCCTCATCTGCGCTGCGCTCGCCGTGTCGTTCGCGGGCTGCACGGCAGTCCGCCCGGACTACGCGGCACGCGTCGCGACGGGCACCACCGCCCACGATGTCTGCTCGGAAACATTCGTGAGCGGCCAGCAGCCCGACGACATCTTCGCCGAAACGCTCGCGTCGCGGCCGGGCTTCGGCTGGATCGCACCACTGATCCGCTATCGCGTGGACCGCGGGCGCCGCGAAGTCAGCGCGAGCCTCGCGGGCGCGTTCACCAGCCGCGCCGTCTATCGCGGCGCGTGGGGCTGCATGCTTGTGAAGAGCGACGCCGCTTCGATCGCGCCACCGCAACCGCTGCCCGCAGTAAGCGACACGCCGCTGCCCGTCGCGCAGGATCCGTCTCCCGCCATGTCGCGCGCGCTCGATGCGGCCTTTGCGGAAAGCGATCCACGCGCGCCGCGCCGGACCAAGGCCGTCGCCGTACTGTATCGCGGCGAGCTGATCGGCGAACGCTACGCGCCGGGCTACGGTCCCGACACACCGATCCTCGGCTTTTCCATCAGCAAGTCCGTGACGAACGCGCTCGTCGGCGTCCTGGTCCGCGAAGGCAAGCTTCGTGTCGATATGCCGGTGCCGCTCGACAACGGATCCGGCGCATCGATACCGCTCGAAGACTTCATGCGGATGACGAGCGGGCTCGACATCGACGAAACCGGCAGCGGTTTCGACCCGTCGAATCAGGTGATGTACGTGCACACGGACGACATGGCCGCCGCCACCCGCCGCACGCGTGCGATCACCGCGCCAGGGCAGCGCTGGGCGTACAGCAGCGCAAGCGTGCATCTCGTCGCGCGCATCGTGCGCGACGCCGTCGGCGGCAATGCCGCCACCGTCCAGCGCTTCGCGCACGACGCGCTGTTCGCGCCGCTCGGCATGCAGCACGTGACGATGGAGATGGACGAGACCGGCACGCCGATCGGTGCGCACTACATGCTCGCGTCCACGCGTGACTGGGCACGCTTCGGCGCGCTGTATCTGAATGACGGCGTCGCACCGGACGGCCGGCGGCTCCTGCCACAGAACTGGGTGCGGTGGTCGACGACGCCGACGCTCGCGACGGACTACGGCGCCGGCTGGTGGGTCAACCACCACGATCGCGCGAGTGACAAGCCGGTCGGCGACATGCCGCTGATGCCGGACGCGCCCGCCGATACGTTCTACGCGCTCGGCAACCTCGGACAGTACGTGATCGTCGTACCATCGAAGCAGCTCGTGATCGTGCGGCTCGGAAATGCGCAGACCCACGACTTCGACATCGACGGTGCGAACCGTCTCGTCAAGGACGTCATCGACGCGTTGCCAGGAGCGGCGTCGTGACGCCGGCCCGCTCCGACGCGTTGCCGCAGGCTCTTTGCCCGTGGCGTGCGCCGCGTGTCCGCGCGCTCGCCGTCGCGGCCGTACTCGCGCTGTCGGCATGCCATCGCGAGCAGGCTTCCGCACCGGCGCCGCGCGCCGTCATCGCCACCACCGTGCGGGCCGACGCTGCCGCAGCCCGCGTGTCGCTGCCCGCCGTGGTACAGGCTCGCTACTCGACGCCGCTGTCGTTCCGTATCGCCGGCAAGATCGTCGAGCGGCGCGCGCGGCTCGGCGACGCGGTGCGCGCGGGTGATGTCATCGCGCGGCTCGACCCGTCCGATGCGCAAGCGAGTGTCGGCAGTGCATGGGCGCAATACGACGCCGCGCGACACCGTGCCGAATACGCGAAGACCCAGCTCGACCGCGACACCCTCCAGGCGCACGCCAGCCTGATCACGGCTGCCCAGCTGGAGCAGTCCCAGGACACCCGGGTGGCGAGCGCCGCGCAACGCGATGCGGCCGCGCAGCAGTTGATGCTGGCCCGCAATCAATTGCGCTACACGACGCTCGTCGCCGATCACGCGGGCGTGATCACCAGCGAAGATGCCGACACCGGACAAAACGTGTCGCCCGGACAAAGCGTCTACCGGCTCGCGTGGAGCGGTGACCTCGACGTCGTCTGCGACGTGCCCGAAAGCCGCCTCGCGTCGCTACCGGTCGGGCGCGCGGTCGAGGTCGCATTGGCGTCGCAGCCCGGCCGGCGCTACACAGGCCGCGTGCGCGAGATCGCGCCGGCAGCCGATCCACAAAGCCGCACCTATCGCGTCAAGATGACGCTAGACAAACCCGACGATGTGGTTCGGATCGGCATGACGGCCAAAGTCGGGTTCGACGCCGGCGCGCCGAACGACGCGGCTGGGACGGTGACGCTACCCGCGACCGCGCTGTTCCATGCCGGCAGCGAGACGGCGGTCTGGATCGTCCGTGGCGACGACACGCTCGAGCTGCGTCGCGTGACGGTGTCACGCTTCGACGCCCTGTCGATCGCCGTGTCGGCCGGCCTGCGCGACGGCGATCGCGTCGTGCTGCAAGGCGTCCATACCGTCGGGCCGGGCGAGAAAGTGCGCATCGTTGCGCCGCTGCATCCGGAGGATTTCGCATCATGACCCATGTCGCGCGCGCGATACTTCGCCCGGAGGGCCGGCTCAACCTGTCCGCATGGACGCTGCGGCACAAATCGCTCGCGATTTTCCTGATCGTGGTGGCCACGCTCGCCGGCATCCTGTCGTACACCCGCCTCGGACAATCGGAAGACCCGCCCTACACATTCCGGATGATGGTGGTTCGCACGCTCTGGCCGGGCGCCACTGCGCGGCAGGTGCAGGAGCAGATCTCCGACCGGATTGCGCGCAAGCTGCAGGAAACGCCTGCGCTCGACTTCTTGCGCAGCTATTCCCGCCCTGGCGAATCGATGATTTTTTTTGTCCTTAAAGATTCGGAGTCCGTCACACATTTGCAACAGACCTGGTATCAGGTGCGCAAGAAGGTCGGCGACGTCGCGGCGACGCTGCCGGCCGGTGTTCAGGGGCCATTCTTCAACGACGAGTTCGGCGACGTGTACACCAATATCTACACGCTCGAAGGAGACGGCTTCTCGCCCGCGCAGCTGCACGACTACGCGGAGGTGCTGCGCGCGTCGCTGCTGCGTGTTCCCGGCATCGCCAAGGTCGACTATTTCGGCGATCCGGGCCAGCACGTCTACATCGAGATTCCGAACGCGCTGATGACGCAGCTCGGCGCGACACCGCAGCAGATCGGACAGGCGATCAATTCGCAGAATGCCATCGCACCCGCGGGTGTCGTGACGACCGGGATGGACCGCGTATACGTGCGGCCGAGCGGCCAGTACCCGAACGTCGCCGCGATCGCCGACACGCCACTGCGAATCAACGGCCACACGTTCAGGCTCGGCGACGTCGCGACGATCACGCGCGGCTACGACGATCCACCCGTCACACAGGTACGCGCGAACGGCAAAGCCGTGCTCGCGATCGGCGTCACGATGCAGCCGGGTGGCGACGTGATCCGGTTTGGCAAAGCGCTCGACGCCGAGGGAAAAACGCTGCGGGCGCAACTTCCGGCCGGCCTCAAGCTGACCGAGGTCTCGAGCATGCCGCGCACGGTATCGCATTCGGTCGATGACTTCCTGGAGGCCGTCGCGGAAGCCGTCGCGATCGTGCTGGTCGTGAGCCTCGTGTCGCTCGGCCTGCGCACCGGGATGGTCGTCGTGATCTCGATTCCAGTCGTGCTCGCCATCACCGCCCTCTTCATGTACCTGTTCGACATCGGCCTGCACAAGGTGTCGCTCGGCACACTCGTCCTGTCGCTCGGCCTGCTCGTCGACGACGCGATCATCGCGGTCGAGATGATGGCCGTGAAGCTCGAACAGGGCTACGACCGCGCGAGCGCCGCCGCGTTCGCTTATACCAGCACCGCGTTTCCGATGCTGACGGGCACGCTCGTCACGGTATCCGGCTTCCTGCCGATCGCGCTCGCGAAATCGAGCACTGGTGAATACACGCGCTCGATCTTCGAGGTGTCGGCCATCACACTGATCACGTCGTGGTTCGCCGCGGTCGTGCTGATTCCGCTTCTCGGCCACGAACTGCTGCCGAAGCCGCGCGCATGCGCCGCCGGCTCGCCGCAGGCCGATGTCTACGACACACCGTTCTACCGCCGCCTCACAGGCTGGGTTGCATGGTGCGTCCAGCACCGGATCGCGGTACTGGGCGCCACCGTCGCGCTGTTCGTCATCGCGCTTGCCGGCTTCTCGCTCGTGCCGCGGCAGTTTTTCCCCAGCTCGGACCGCCTCGAACTTCTCGTCGATCTGCGGCTGCCGGAAGGGGCATCGTTCGCCGCGACGCTGCGCGAGGCGAAGCGCCTCGAAGTGGCGCTCAAAGGCCGACCGGAAATCGATCACTACGTCGATTACGTCGGCACCGGCGCACCGCGCTTCTATCTGCCGCTCAATCAGCAGCTTGCGACGCCGAATTTCGCACAGTTCGTGATCAACACCCGGTCGCCCGACGATCGCGAAAAGCTCGCCCGATGGTTGCGCCCGATGCTGGCGAATGCGTTTCCGATGGCCCGCACACGTGTCGCGCCGCTCGAAAACGGTCCACCCGTCGGGTTTCCGGTGCAATTTCGCGTACGTGGCGACGATGTCGCGAAGGTGCACGAGGTCGCCGAGCAGGTCGCGGCGACGATGCGCGCCGATGCGCGGACGACCAATGTGCAGCTCGACTGGAACGAACCGTCGGAGCGCTCGCTGTCGTTCCAGGTCGACCAGAGCAAGGCTCGCGACGCGGGCGTCACGTCGGAAGACGTCGCGAGCTTCCTCGCAATGACGCTGTCGGGATATACCGCGACTCAGTATCGCGAGCGCGACAAGCTGATCAGCGTCGACTTGCGCGCGCCGCCGGGCGACCGCGCCGATCCGGCCGGCCTCGCCGACCTGGCGATGCCGACGGCCAGCGGTCCGGTGCCGCTCGGTTCGCTCGGACAGTGGAAGAACACTTTGGAATATGGCGTGATCTGGGAACGCAACCGGCAGCCGACACTGATCGTGCAATCGGACGTGCGCGGCGACGCGCAAGCGATTGCGGTGACCCGCGCGCTCGATCGGGCGCTCCAGCCGCTGCGTGCAACGCTTCCGCTCGGCTACCGGATCGAGATCGGCGGCTCGGTCGAGGAGAGCGCAAAGGGGCAGGCGGCGATCGACGCCCAGATCCCGCTGACGATCGTCATCGTACTCACGCTGCTGATGTTGCAGCTGCAACGCTTCTCGCGCGTGGTGATGGTGTTGCTGACCGCACCGCTCGGCATGATCGGCGTCGTCGCAACACTGCTTGCGCTCGGCAAGCCGTTTGGCTTCGTCGCGATGCTCGGCGTCATCGCCATGTTCGGGATCATCATGCGCAATTCGCTGATTCTCGTCGATCAGATCGAGCAGGATATCGCGAGCGGGAAACGTCGGACCGACGCGATCGTCGGTGCGACCGTACGGCGTTTCCGGCCGATCACGCTGACCGCCGCCGCCGCCGTGCTCGCGCTGATCCCGTTGCTGCGGTCGAACTTCTTCGGGCCGATGGCGGCCGCGCTGATGGGCGGCATCGGCAGCGCCACCGTCCTTACGCTGTTCTTCCTCCCGGCGTGGTGCGCGCTGTCGCTCAGAGCCGGCCGCGACGAGCGCGGCAGCCAACGTCCCCACACCCTTTCCGGGATCGATCATGAACCCGTTGCCTGATCGCATGCCGATGAGCTTGATTTCCCGGCTGCGGACCGGGTTCTCCGCCTGTGCGACCGCGGCGCTCGCGTCCTGTGCGCTCGCGCCCGACGGCGAGCCGCCACGCATGGCATTGCCCGCGCACTACGGCGTCGCCCCCCAGCCGGGGCATACCGTCGACGCGCAGGGCGTCGCGCAACACTTCGAGATCGGGGCCGCACCGGTACCGCAATGGTGGAAGCGCTACGGATCGGATGTGCTCGATGCGCTCGTCGACGAAGGACTGCACAACAGCCCGACGCTCGCCGCGGCCGAGAAAGCGCTTGCCGCCGCGCAAGCGCAACTGCGCGCGCAGATCGGCAACTCGATCTTTCCGTCCGTCAACGCGTACGGGCAAGCCGATCGCGAGCGCAATCTCGGACAGCCGAACGGCGGACCAAAAACGCTCGTCTACAACGTCTTCGCTGGACAGTTGCAGGTCAACTACACGTTCGACCTGTTTGGGGCAATGCGCTTCGCGAACGGCGCGCAAGCATCACGCGTGAATCTCCAGGCGTATCAGGCGGACGCAGCGAGACGCGCGCTTGCCGCCAATATCGTGATCGGCGTGATCAACATCGCCTCACTCAGCGAACAGATCGAGATGAGCCAGCGCATCGTCGCACTCTCGGCCGACGATGCGCGGGAGGCAGATCAGCGCCTTGCGCTCGGCGCATCGACCCGCGCCGACGCGGCCGCCGCGCACCAAAACGTGGCGGTGCTGGCATCACATCTGCCTGGGCTGCTGCACGAACGGTCGGCTGCACGTCACACCCTCGCGGTGCTGCTCGGCCGCACGCCCGAAGCGGCACCGCCAGACTTGACGCTCGCTGCACTGCGGCTACCGCGCGACGTGCCGGTCGTCGTACCGTCCGAGCTGCTGCGCACACGCCCGGACATCCTGGCGACCGCCGCAGCACTGCAAGCGGCGGCAGCCGATGTCGGCGTCGCGACCGCACGGTTGTACCCGAGCCTGTCACTGACTGCGGCGCTCGCGCAAGGCGGCTTCACGTGGTCGCTTGCAACCGGGGGAGCGGGCAAGCTGTGGAGCATAGCGGGTACGCTGACACAACCCATCTTCAATGGCGGCGCGTTGCGTGCCCAGCGACGCGCCGCACTCGACACGTACGAGGCGGCAGCCGCCCAGTACCAGGCGACCGTTCTCTCGGCTTTCCAGGACGTAGCCACCATGCTTGACGCGCTCGAGCAAGACGCGGTGGCGCTCGACGCGGCGGTGCGCGCCACGACGGCCGCGCACGACGGTTTCGACGACACGGCCGCGCGCCAGCGATTAGGAAACGCGACGCCTGCCGCAACCCGAGCCGCCGAGGCACGCTTTTTACAATCGCGGATCGACGAGCTGCGATTTACGAGCACTCGGCTCGCGGACACGGCGACGCTGTTTCAGGCGATGGGGCAACCGCCCGATGAGACAAGAGGCACTCCTCGCTAAGATCATTGTCCGAATCGTGAAAAGTGATGTTTTTGTCGAGAAGATTCTTATCCATCAAGGCGTTGCATGATAGCGGGTTCAGCCAAGCGTCACGTCGACGCATCGCGGCTCCGACGGTGTCATGACGAGCTCGCCAATGTGCGCCGCGTCGCACAGATCGCCCCGCGCTTGCTGCAGTGAAGCGAGGCGTTGCGCCGTATCGCCGACCCGGACGACTGACACAGCCGCCTTCATCGACACTTTCGCGTCCGACTTTGCCCGGCGGATTTCGCGCAACACGTCGGACACGACGGCGACAAGCGCGCTGTCGGCGCCTGCGCCAGCCAGCACCTCGAGCGACTCCGCCGAGGGCCACGCCGAACGATGGACCGATCCCGGCTGCCACCACGACCAGCACTCTTCGGCGGCAAATGGCAGGAACGGCGCGAACAAGCGCTGCAACACCGACAGGGAAGCCGCGAGCGCACGATGCGCGGAAGCAGCGCGCGCATCGTCTCCTCGTGCGCGGCGCTTCACGAGCTCCACATAGTCGTCGCAGTACCACCAGAAAAAGGCCTCGACATGCGCCAGCGCCTTGCTGTAATCGAGTGCCTCGAAGGCCTCTGTCGCGAGCGTCACGATTTCGGCGAGACGCGCGAGCATCGCCCGATCGAGTGCCTCGGCAGGCGGCGCGTCCTGTGGCTCGCCGAAGCCGAGCACGAACCGGGAGACATTCAGCAGTTTGAGCGCGAGACGTCGGCCATTGCGCATCTGCGTTTCGTCGAACGCGGCGTCCATGCCCGGGCGTCCCAGCGCGGCCCAGTAACGGACGCCATCCGAACCATGGGTGTCCAGCAACGCGGTGGGCGTCACCACGTTGCCCTTCGACTTCGACATTTTCTTGCGGTCCGGATCGAGGATCCAGCCGGACAGCATCGCATGCGTCCACGGCAACTGCGCGCTCTCCAGATGGGAGCGCACGACCGTCGAGAACAGCCAGGTCCGGATGATGTCGTGCGCCTGCGGGCGCAGGTCCATCGGAAACACGCGTTCGAAGCATCCGTCCGGTTCGCCCCACGCGGCGGCAATCTGTGGCGTGAGCGAACTGGTCGCCCACGTATCCATCACGTCGCTTTCGCCGACGAAGCCGCCCGGCTGGCCGCGCTGATCCTCGCGATAGCCGGGCGGAACAGCGGCTTGCGGATCGACGGGCAGCGCCGCTTCGTCGGGCCGGATCGGGGCGCCGTAATCGGGCTGGCTCTCCGCGTCGAGTGGATACCACAGCGGAATCGGCACGCCGAACACGCGCTGACGGCTGATCAGCCAGTCGCCATTCAAGCCGCTCACCCAGTTCGCATAGCGGCTGCCCATGAATGGCGGATGCCACTGAAGCCCGGCGCCGCGCGCGAGCAACGCATCGCGCAGCGATGCATCGCGTCCGCCGTTACGCAGATACCACTGGCGCGTCGCGACGATCTCCAACGGCCGATCGCCTTTCTCGAAGAACTTGACCGCGTGCCTGATCGGGCGCGGCGTGCCGATCAGGCAGCCGGCCGACGCAAGCTGAACGGCAATCTCGCGGCGCGCGTCGGGTAGCGGCCTGCCCGCGATGCGCGCATACGCGCGGCTGCCTTCGGCCGAAGCGAGCCATGCAGGCGTATCTTCGCGCAGGCGGCCATCCTCGCGAACGATCGCACGCGTCGGCAGTGCAAGTTCGCGCCACCAGACCACGTCGGTCAGATCGCCGAACGTGCACACCATCGCGATGCCCGAGCCTTTGCCGGGATCGGCTAGCGCATGGGTCATCACAGGAACGTCGAACCCGAACAGCGGGCAGCGCACACGCGTGCCGGCGATTGCGCGAAACCGCGCATCATCGGGATGCACGACGAGTGCGACGCATGCGGCGAGCAGTTCGGGCCGGGTGGTGGACACGATCACGTCCTGGCCGTCCGCATCGATGAACCGGAGGTCATGCCACGCGCCGTCGATCTCGCGATCTTCGAGTTCCGCCTGGGCCACCGCGGTCTGGAACGTGACGTCCCACAGGCACGGGGCTTCCTGCTGATAGAGCTCCCCGCGCTGCAGATTGCGCAGAAGCGCACGCTGGCTGATGCGCTGCGCGCGCGTATCGATCGTCGCGTAGTTGAGATCCCAGTCGACCGAGATGCCGAGCCGCACGAACAGCGCGCGAAACGCTGCCTCGTCGATGGCGGTCAACTGGTGGCATAGCTCGATGAAATTGCGGCGGCTGATCCGCGTGAACGATGCACGCTGTGTCGGCACCGGATCCGGTGCCCGAAAATCCGGCTCGTAGCGCACATGCGAATCGCACACGACGCCATAAAAATTCTCCACGCGGCGCTCGGTCGGCAGCCCATTGTCATCCCATCCCATCGGATAGAACACGGTCTTGCCGGTCATGCGCTGGAAGCGCGCGATGATGTCCGTGTGCGTGTAGCTGAACACGTGGCCGACGTGCAGCGAGCCGGACACGGTGGGCGGCGGGGTGTCGATCGAATACACCGATTCGCGCGTGGCGGTGCTGTCGAACGCATAAATGCGCCGGGTTTCCCAGCGGGCGCTCCATTTCGCCTCGATTCCTTCGAGTCCTGGCTTCTCCGGAATAGCGCGGCTGACGAGCGGTGTCGTTGCTTGAGACATGATGAGCATTTCCCTTTTTTGTCGGTATGGTAAGCAGCCGGATGGCGCGGAACAGGCGCGCAGCACGCGCTGTGCCCGCCGCAATCCATGCGATCGGTGACGAGCAAACAGCCCTGTTCGACGGCGCTAATGGCGGCCCGATACGGCCGCGTGACGGTCGGCCGGCCGGCATGGGCAAGCAGGCCGGGTTGCAAGAGCACGGCGACCAACAGCGCGAATATCCGGCGGTCGGGGCTCGCGCGGGCCGAGCGGACCGACTGCGACGAAACAAGAAATGTCGCGGGAAATGAAACGGAAAACGACGCGGGAAATGCGTGAGAACGAAGCGCGGGAATGAAGCACGAAGCCGTTGCGCGCGGCGGCGCAAGCGCTCGGGGAGGGGGAAGCGTTTGAAGGTGTGGCTGTCGAGACGATCAGCGCGGCGTTACGTTTAACGGTGACATAGCATCCTCCATGGGTAAGGGGAACGGGCATCCGTTCTTGTAGAACGAATGCCAACTTATAGACGATTGTGGAAATCGCCGCAATACCCATCGTTGCCCGCGCCTTCCGTGGAATGTCATCGACGAATGACGCACGAAACGCCGCTAACGTCTACGACCGCCCCCCCTCACTCGACATTGTCCGCGACGTCGGTCATCCGGATCATGTGCGGCTTCACGGCATCGCTGCCCTCCGCACCGGCGACGTCCTTCGGATGGATCAGCGCCTCGAGCCGCGCCTTCGTCGCGATGAACTCCGGCGTATTGAACTGCGAGTCGCCGCGAGGGCGCGGCACGGGCACTTCGATCAGCTCCTGCACTTCGCCGGGGTTCGCCTTCAGCACGAGAATCCGGTCCGCGAGGAAGATCGCCTCGTCGAGATCGTGCGTGATGAACAGGATCGTGATGTCGATGTTGCGCCAGATGTCGAGCAGATGAGTCTGCATCTTCGCGCGGGTCTGCGCGTCGAGTGCGCCGAATGGCTCGTCCATCAGCAGGATGCGCGGCCGGTTCGCGAGCGCGCGCGCGATCGCGACGCGCTGCTTCATCCCGCCTGACAGTTGATGCGGATACATGTCCGCGAAGCGCGTGAGCCCGACGAGATCGAGCCACTGCAGCGCTTCGCGTTCGGCCTGGCCACTGCTGCTGCCGTTCATCTTCAGGCCGAACATCACGTTCTTCTTCACGGTCAGCCACGGAAACAGCGTATAGCCCTGGAACACCATCCCGCGGTCGGCGCCCGGCCCCTGCGCGGGCTTGCCGTCGAGCAGCACGTCGCCGCTGGTCTGCGATTCGAGCCCGGCCAGGATGCGGATCAGCGTCGACTTGCCGCATCCGGACGGTCCGATCACGCAAACGAATTCGCGCCGGTGCGTACGGAAGCTGATGTCGCTCAACGCGACGCATTCGCCCTGCGGCGTGCGGAAGCGCTTGCCGAGATGGCGCACGTCGAGAATCACGTCGCGCGCCTTCAGGCGCGCGAAGCGCTCGCGCACCGCGTCGGACTGGATCAGGTAATCGGGAATGAAGTGCGGATTCTGCATGATGGCCTCTGCGGAAATCGTTCGAAAGATCGTCGTCGAAGACCGTCACGCCTTCAGCGTGCGATCCCACGGAAACAGCTTGCGGCCGAGCAGCGCGAGCACGATGTCGGTGCCGAGGCCGATGATCCCGATCATCAGGATCGCCGCATACACGTTGTCGAAATGCTGGTAGCGCGCCTGCTGGCTGATGTACCACGTGATGCCCGAGCTCGTGCCGACCAGCTCGGCGACGATCAGGTAAGTCCACGCCCAGCCGAGCAGGATCCGCTGGTCGCGGTACAGGTCAGGCAGGATGCCGGGAATCACGACGTGGGAAATCAGCTTCAGCTTCTTCGTGCCGAGCGTCATCGCGGCTTCAAACAGCCCGAATTCGAGCTTGCGCGTCGTGTTCGCGACGATCAGCACCTGCTGGAAGAACGTGCCGATCACGATGATCGCGATCTTGGGCGCGTCGTAGATGCCGAGGATCGCGACCATCAGCGCGCCGAACGCGGGCGCGGGCAGATAGCGGAAGAACTCGAAGAACGGCTCCTGCAGCCGCGCGAGTGCACTGAAGGTGCCGCACACGATGCCGACCGGCACGCCGATCGCCGACGAAATCACGAAGCCCCAGAAGATGATGCGGATGCTGTGCCACAGGCTCTCGTGCAGCCACACGCCTTCGCGCGATGCGGGCGGCGTGGTGAACGCGGTAAAGAACGCGCGCAGCACCTGATGCGGCGCGGGCAGGTAAACAGGGTTCGCGCGCTCGCCTTCCGGCACGGCCGCATGCGTCGCGCGCGCGTGCTCGAGCTCGTCGTCGAACACATCGCGATCGACCTGCATGCCGGTCTGGAAGTAGTCGACGCTGCCCGGGTTCGTGATGCGCACCTGCGGGTGCCAGACGAATGGCGCGTAGCTGAGCACGCACCAGACGGCGAGCGGCAGCAGGAAAGACGCGACGCCGAGCGTCCATTTGCCGCGCGTCGACAGCTCGCGGCGCACCGCGAGCCATTCGGTCGTATTGCGGGTCACTGACATGGTGAATCTCCGTATCGTGTTGCATGCCTGTCGCGCCAGCGCGGGATGGGGTCTCGCCGCGCGCGACCGGGCGTTCATCGCGGTGTGCCGTTCGTGCCGTTCGTGCCGTTCGCACGGTAGGCGCGCCAGCCGCCGAAGCGCGTGATGTCCTCCGCTCCGTCGAGCGCCGCGCTCTCGCACAGGAAACCCTGCACCTGCGTGCCGTCAGCGAGCGTCAGCGTGCCGATGCCGAGCGGCGCCGCAATGCCGGCGACGAAACTGCCATAGGCAACGATCGGCACCTCCCAGATCTCGACCGCGATCGCGGCCCCACGTTCGGGCACGCGCACGAGGCCGGGTTTGGCGACGCCGCCCGACGCGGCCGCGCTCAACGCGTAAAGGCGGTAGATCGGCGCCGTCGTCGTCGCGGCAACGAAGCGCCCGCCGCGGTGCGTGAGCTGCCCGTTCAGTGGCTCGCCGCGCAGGTGAGCGCCGACCACGGCCACCCGCACGACGCCGAACGGCGCGGCGAGCGTCGGTGCAGCCGCGCCATGGCTTCGGTTATCGCGAGCATCGGGTTCGCCGTCCGCATCGGCGAAGGCACCGGCGAACGTGTCGGCATCACTCGCGCGCAACGCAGCGCTGTCGCCCGCGACGCCGCCGCGTTCGCGCGCCTCCCCCCATGCTTCGGCGAGATCGATCAGCATCGCGTCGTCATGCGCGCGGCCAACGAACGTGATCCCGAACGGCAGGCCCGCATGGCGCCCCGTCACACAGACACCTGCCGGCACCGCGATTGCCGACAGGTCGAGCAGGTTCACGAAATTCGTGTAATAGCCGAAGCGCGAATTGACGCCGATCGGATCGGCTTCCAGTTCGTCGACGGTCGCGGTCGTGGCCGACGTCGGCATCACGATCGCGTCGATGCCGTCCCACGCGCGGCCGGCCTCGACGCGCAGCGCGGCGAGCCGGTCGAACGCCGCGAACGCGTCGGCAGCGCTGAAGCGCGATGCGCCACCCACGATCTCGCGGATCACCGGATGCAGCGCATCGGGCTGCCGCGCGAAGAACGCGCCGATCGCAGCGAGCCGCTCGGCAACCCACGGACCTTCATACAGCAGCCGCGCCGTCGCGAAGAACGCGCTGAAGTCGATCTCGACGATCTGCGCGCCGGTCGCGCGCAGCTGCTCGAGCGTCGCCCGCCACGCCGCACGGTACGATTCGTCGCCGAAGAATTCGAGCTGGTCGGCGCGCGGCATGCCGAAGCGCATGCGGCCGAGCGGCGGCGCGTGCCGCGCGCGGCTGCCGTCCGCATCCAGCAGCGGTTGCCACTCGCGTCCGTACGGATCGCCTTCCGTCACGCCGTGCGCGACCGCGAACACCCTCCGCGCGTCGGCCGGCGAATGCGCGAATACGGACACGCAATCGAGCGACCGGCAGGCCGGCACGACGCCGAGCGTGCTCAGCACGCCCTTGGTCGGCTTGAGACCGACGAGCCCGTGAAACGCGGCCGGCACGCGACCCGAGCCGGCCGTGTCGGTGCCGAGCGAGAACGCGGCGACGCCGAGCGCGACGGCCACGGCCGACCCCGAACTCGATCCGCCCGACGCGTAGCGCGGGTCGAGCGCGTTGCGGCACGCGCCGTACGGCGAGCGCTGCCCCGACAGCCCGGTCGCGAACTGGTCGAGATTGGTCTTGCCGACCGGAATCGCACCGGCCGCGATCAGTCGCTCGACGACGGGCGCGCTGCGCGAAGGCGTGTACGCGTAGGCGGGGCACGCGGCCGTGGTCGGAATGCCGGCCAGGTCGATGTTGTCCTTGATCGCGAACGGCACGCCGTAAAGCGGCAGCGTCGCGATGTCGCGTCCGGTCAGCGCGTCCGCGTATTGCCTCATCTCGTCGCGCGTCAGCGGCCGGATCCACGCATGATGCGGATCGCCCGCGTCGAACTGCGCGGCGATCGCGTCGACGAGCGCGTGCGGCGTCAGGCTGCCCGCTTCGTAGCGCGCGCGCAGCGCCGCAATCGAGCGAATGTCGAGCATCGGAAGACGGTCGTGCGTGCTCATGCGACCTCCTCGGCGGCGCCTGCCTTCATCACCATCAGCCGCTGCCCGGCGACGACCGCCGCGCCCGGTGCGCAGTCGATCGTCTCGATCACGCCGTCTTCGATTGCCACCACCGCCACCTCCATCTTCATCGATTCGAGAATCGCGACGACCTGCCCTTCGGTCACGCGCGCGCCGGCATCGACCAGCACCTTCCACACGCTGCCCGACACGTCGGCGGTAATGCCGCGCTGCGCGTCGGTGAGCGCGCCGTCCGCGGCTGCTGCGGCTGCGTCGCCCTGCCCCGCTTCGCCGACATACTCGGCCTGCCCGGCCGCCCGCCAGCGTTCGCGTTCGGCATCGAACGCGGCCTGCTGCGACGCCTTGAACGCGGCGATCGAATCGGCTTCGTCGAGCAGGAAGCGGTTGTATGCGCCGAGATCGAATTCGGATGCCTCGATCTTCAACCCGGCACGGCCGGCGATGAAATCCGAACGCAACGCCGTCAATTCGGCCTCGCTGACTTCGTAGAACCGGATCTCGTCGAAGAACCTCAGCAGCCACGGCTTGCCGGGCTCGAACTCGCGCGTGGTCCGATGCCGGTTCCACATCTGCACCGTGCGGCCGACGAACTGGTAGCCGCCGGGCCCTTCCATCCCGTACACGCACAGATACGCGCCGCCGATGCCGACCGCGTTCTCGGGCGTCCACGTGCGCGCGGGGTTGTACTTCGTCGTCACGAGCCGGTGGCGCGGATCGAGTGGCGTCGCGACGGGCGCGCCGAGATAGACATCGCCGAGACCCATCACGAGGTAACGCGCGTCGAACACGATGCGCTTCACGTCGTCGATGCAGTCGAGACCGTTGATGCGCCGGATGAACTCGATATTGCTCGGACACCATGGTGCGTCCGGCCGCACCGACTGCATGTAGCGTTCGATCGCGACACGCGTCGACGGGTCGTCCCACGACAGCGGCAGATGCACGATGCGGTTCGGCACGCGCATGTCGGCGACGTCGGGCAGTTCGCGCTCGGCCGCCTGCAGATGCGCGAGCAGTGCGTCGAGCAGCAGCGTGCGCGGGTCGAACTGCACCTGCAGCGAGCGGATGCCCGGTGTGAGGTCGAGCATGCCGGGCAGCCGGTGCGCGTCGAGCCAGCACATCAGCGCATGCACGCGGAATCGCAGGTTCAGGTCGAGCGCGAGCGGGCCGTACTCGATCAGCACGTTGCGGTCGCCCGAACGCCGGTAGACGACGCCGATGCCGTCGCCGGCCGCCGGATCGCGGTACAGCACGCAGTCGTCCGGCACGGCCGCGTTCGACAGAACGGCGGGCGCCGACGGCACGCGCGCGGGCGCCGTGGCCACGCGCGCGAACTGCACGGTATCGCCCGGCCGCAGCTGGCCGAGCTTCCACAGCTCGTCGCGCACGACCGTCACCGGGCACACGAAGCCGCCGAGGCTCGGCCCGTCCGGCCCGAGGATCACCGGCATGTCGCCGGTGAAATCGACCGCACCGATCGCATACGCGTTGTCGTGGATGTTCGACGGATGCAGGCCCGCCTCGCCGCCGTCCGCGCGCGCCCACTGCGGCTTCGGGCCGATCAGGCGCACGCCCGTGCGGCTCGAGTTGTAGTGAACCGTCCAGCGCGTGTCGTACAGCATCGCGATGTCGTCCGCCGTGAAGAAATCCGGCGCGCCGTGCGGGCCGTCGAGCACGCCGAGCGTCCACGCGTGCGTCAGCGCCGGCCGGTCGGCGTCGGCCAGCGTCGCGCCGGCTTCGCCGCACCCCGCGTCCGCATGCAGGTGCAGCACGTCGCCCTTGCGCAGCGCGCGGCCCGCGTGGCCGCCGAACTGGCCGAGCGTGAAGGTCGCCTTGCTGCCGAGATAGTCGGGCACCTGCAGGCCGCCCTTCACCGCGACGCACGCGCGCACGCCGGCGCCCGTCACGCCGCCGAGCTTCAGCACCGCGCCGGGCGCGGCGCGCAGCACCTGCCAGAACGGCGCCGGCGCACCGTCGAGCGTCGCCGCGAGCGGCGCGCCGCCGAGCACGAACAGCGTGGCGGTGTTGAAGCGCAGCGTCGCGCCGACCATCGTGAATTCGAGGCCGGCCGCGTCGCGCGGATTGCCGAGCAGCGCGTTCGCAAGATCGAACGCGCGATCGTCCATCGGCCCGGACGGCGGCACGCCGATGTTCCAGTAGCCGATGCGCCCGGGCGTCTGCTGCACGGTCGTCTGCACGCCGCCGTCGAGCACGTCGATCGTGTGCGGCGCGTAGGCGAAGCGCGCGAGGAATGCAGTGGTCTGCGTGCCGCGCGCGAACGTGTCGGAACCGGCGATCGCACGCAGGTAGTCCAGATTGGTCTCGATCCCGTACAGCTCGGTGCGCTCGAGCGCCGTGCGCAGTGCCGCGAGCGCGTCGCGGCGCGTCTCGCCGCGCACGATCAGCTTCGCGAGCAGCGGATCGTAGTACGCGCTGACCTCGGTGCCGGCGTCGACCCACGTATCGACACGCACCGCGTCAGGAAACACGACGTGCGTGAGCATGCCCGCGCTCGGCTGGAACTGCTTGTGCGGGTCTTCCGCGTACAGCCGCACCTGGATGCTCGCGCCGCACGGTGCAACGGCGAGCGTGTCGAGCGGCGGCAGGTCGCCTTCGGCGTGCAGGATCATCCATTCGACGAGATCGACGCCCGTCACCGCCTCCGTCACGCAATGCTCGACCTGCAGCCGCGTGTTCACCTCGAGGAAGTGGAACCGGCGCGTCGTCACGTCGAACACGAATTCGACGGTGCCGGCCGACGCGTAATCGACCGCGCGCGCGAGCCGCACCGCGCTCGCGTGCAGCGTGTCACGCTCCGCGTCGGTGAGGCCCGGCGCGGGCGTTTCCTCGATCACCTTCTGGTTGCGCCGCTGCACCGAGCAGTCGCGCTCGCCGAGCGCGATCACGCCGCCCTGCCCGTCGCCGAAGATCTGCACCTCGATGTGCCGCGCGTGCTCGACGAATTTCTCGAGATAGACGCCCGCATGCGCGAAGTTCGCGCTGCCGAGCCGCACGACGGACTCGAAGGCCGCCGCGAGCTGTGCGGCATCGCGGCACAGCGACATGCCGATTCCGCCGCCGCCCGCCGTGCTCTTCAGCATCACCGGATAGCCGATCGTGTCCGCTTCGGCGAGCGCCGTCGCGACGTCGGCCAGCAGGCCGGTGCCGGGCAGCAGCGCGACGTCATGTGCGCGAGCGAGCTCGCGTGCGGTGTGCTTGAGGCCGAACGCGCGCATCTGGCCGCCGCGCGGCCCGATGAAGCGCAGGCCGGCCGCTTCGCACGCGTCGGCGAAGCCGGGGTTCTCCGACAGGAAGCCGTAGCCCGGATGCACGGCCTGCGCGCCGGTCGCGCGCGCCGCGTCGAGGATCGCCGCGACATTCAGGTAGCTGTCGGCCGCCGGTGCGGGGCCGACGCACACGGCTTCGTCGGCGAGCATCACATGGCGTGCGTCGCGGTCCGCTTCCGAATAGACCGCGACCGATGCGATGCCGAGCCGCTTCAGCGTGCGGATCACGCGGCACGCGATTTCGCCGCGGTTCGCGACGAGGACTTTTGTGAATCTCATGTTGCCTCCCGCTGGGCCGCCACGTGGCAGGCAACCGCCCCCTTGGGGGGCAGCGAACGATCGTGAGCGTGGGGGTAGTTCATTCACCCTCCCAGATCGTCAGGCGCACGGGCGTCGGGTTATAGCCGTTGCACGGATTGTTGAGTTGCGGGCAGTTCGAGATCAGCACCGTGACATCCATCTCCGCGCGCATCTCGACATACTTGCCGGGCGCGGAAATGCCGTCCTCGAACGTGAGCCGGCCGAGCGGCGTGACGGGCACGTTCATGAAGAAATTGACGTTGCTGACGAGGTCGCGCTTCGACAGTCGCGCGCCGGCGCCGCACGTGCAGTGCGCAATCGCGTTGAGGAAACTGTCGCGGCAGCTGTGCATGTGACGCTTGTCGAGCGCGTAGCGCACCGTGTTGCTCTCGGCCGCGCAGGCGCCGCCGAGCGTATCGTGGCGGCCGCAGGTGTCGGCAACGATCGTCACCATCGGGTTGCCGAAATTGGACAGCAGCACACTGCCCGCGCTCAGGTACAGGTTGCGCTGCTCGCGGATCGTGTCCTGCGCGCTGTAGCGTTCGTCGGGATCGTCGGTGCGATAGAACAGCGTGTCGACGGCCTGGTTGCCTTCGAGATCGAGGATGCGGAAGATCTGGCCGCGTTTCAGCGCGTGCAGCCACGGTTCGCCCGCGTTCAGCGTGGTGTCGTAGACCGCGTGTTGCGTGTCGAGACGGCTTTCGATGATCGTCATGATGGGGCGCCTCACGCAAACAGCCGGTCGGTGTTGATGAAGCCGCGCGCGTTTTCCGGGCGCGCGCGGCGGCACGGGTCGTCGTCGGGCGCGGCCCCGTCGGCCGGATACGCGCGGTACGCGATCAGCTTCACGGGCTTCGGCGCATAGTCGGGACTCGGATCGAGTGGATGCGGCGCGGTGGAGAACGCGGCGAGCGTGTTCATCTCGAAGCGCAGGTCGAACGCGCTGCCGGCCGGCGAATGGCCGGCAACGAAGTCGAATGCGCCGTCGTCGCGCGGCGCGAGCTTGCTGAAGAAGTTGACGTTGGCGACGAGGTCGCGCGCGGACAGCCCGTATTTCGCGAGTTCGAGCACGAGACTGTCGCGGCCGTTGCGGATCATCGCGTTGCGGTCGGCCTGATACGACGACGCGCCGTACTTGCGCGCGAACAGCCGCGCGTCGCCGACACCGCCGAGCGGGTCGTGCCAGCCGAGCGTGTCAGCCGTGATCGACGCGATCACGCGGCCCATGTCGGTATACAGCGCATGGCCGCGCGTCAGATGCGCGGTGTGCTGCGCCTTCAGCGTGTCGGCCATGTTGTAGCGTTCGAGCGGGTCTTCCTGGCGATGAAACACGGCGGACAGGTTCGCGCCACCGTCGACGTCGACGACGCGCAGCGCGAGGCCGCGGCGCAGGATGCCGGACCAGTGGGTTCCGGCGGGAATGAGTGTCTCCCACACGACGTGTGGCAGCGGGGCAAGGACGGCTTGGGGGCTCGGCGACATGGCGGCTCCTCGGATCGGTTGCGGAAAAAAAGCGTGAGAGGGCGACCGAACGACATCGCGACCTCCCGGGCTTTTATCCCTCCGTGGAGCCTCGCCGGTTCCTCGTAGCGAGAAAGGCAGCAAGACCGGATTGCTCTCGGACCAGGCGTCGCGCGGTGTGTGATGTCGCGCGACCGGAACCCTAGCGATCCTGAAGATGATGCAAATTGCTTCGCACCTCTCGGGCAACGGATAAGCGAGTTGCGTGCCAGCGTGAGCGCGCGGCCACGCACGACCACGCACGACCACGCGCAACCGTGCGCCGCGGCGCGCGCGGTCGCCCCGTGCGGCCGCCGTGCAGCGTGCGATACCCGGCGGCCAGCCTGCCCAAGCGCTGGGCGCGCCGCGCACCACGCGAACGCGATGCGCACCAGCGCGGGGCGACCGCGCGCGCCCGATGCACGCCCGATGCGGACCATGTGGCGATGGCACGGGCATTGCACGACACACGCATCCTCATTCCCGAACCGACCGCTCATGAATACGCTCGACAGGCTCCGGCGCGCACTGGCCGCGCTCTTCTCCGCCCGCTTCATCGAATTGCAGCGGCCCGCTAACCGTCACTAACCGACACTAACCGGCACTAACCGGCGCTGATCGGCGCGCCGCGCATGCGTCGCGTTCGCTGCCTGCCACGTCACTGGCACGCTTCTCGCTCAGCCCGATACCGAGAGGTGCGGCGGCGTCGCATCTTAGGGATGCTAGGGTTCCGGTTCATCGAACGTCTGGTCCGAGAGCAGCCCGGCGCGGATTCGGCAGGTCGTCAGATTGCATGGATACGGCGCTACACGGCGGGACAAAAGCCCGGGAGATTGGCGATGGCGACGGCCGTCGCGCCTCTCCGTGGCCGGTCGTTCGTCCCGCATCCGCAGGAACCGGCCACGCGGCCGGATCGCGCACGAGCGCGGTCCGGACCGACGATCCCGATCCCGGTCTCCTGGAGAAAACGATGACCCGCCTCGCCTCGCCGTTCCGCCGCCTGCTGTCCTCCGTTTCCGTCCGCCCGCTGCTGTGCGCCGCCGCCGTTGCCGCGTCGCTGCTGGCGACGCCCGCCGCGCACGCGGCCGCGCCGCTGAAGATCGGCTATAGCGACTGGCCCGGCTGGGTCGCGTTCCAGGTCGCGCTCGACAAGGGCTGGTTCAAGGAGGCCGGCGTCGACGTCGATTTCGAATGGTTCGATTACTCGGCGTCGCTCGACGCGTTCTCCGCGGGCAAGCTCGACGCGGTCGCGGCAACGAATGGTGATGCGCTCGTGACGGGCGCGGCCGGCGCGAAGAACGTGATGATCCTGCTCACCGACTATTCGGCCGGCAACGACATGATCGTCGCAAAGCCGCCGCTGCGCACCGTCGAAGGGTTGAAGGGGAAAAAGGTCGGTGTCGAGCTCGGCCTCGTCGACCACCTGCTGCTCGAAACCGCATTGCAAAAGCACGGCTTGAAGGACGGCGACGTGACGCTCGTCAATGCGAAGACCAACGAGCTGCCGCAGGTGCTCGGGTCGTCGGCCGATATCGCGGCCGTCGCCGCGTGGCAACCGAACGCCGGCGAGGCGCTGAAGCGCGCACCGGGCGCGCGCGCGATCTTCACGTCGGCAGACGCGCCGGGGCTGATCTACGACGCGATCACGGTCACGCCGACGAGCCTTGCCGCACGCAAGGCCGACTGGGCGAAGGTGATCAAGGTCTGGTATCGCTGCGTCGCGTACATCAACGATCCGAAAACCCAGGCCGACGCGGTGAAGATCATGTCCGCACGCGTGGGCCTCAAGCCCGCGCAATACCTGCCGCTGCTGAAGGGCACGCACCTGCTCGACATGGCCGCTGCGAAGCAGGCGTTCCGCAACGGCGACGGCCTCGATTCGATCTACGGGTCGACGCGCAACGCGAACGCGTTCAACGTGCGCAACGCGGTGTACAAGCAGTCGCAGGACGTCGACACCTATATCGATCCGCGTCTCGTCGAATCACACTGACGACGCGGGTGAGCGGGGCCACATACGTGAGTGCGTGTCTGCCGGCGGTCATCATGGGCCGCAACGCACGCCCCGCATGAAGGTCGTTCTGAATTCAGACCGGCGATGCCAAGGCGTGGAGCAAAGCCCCGCGCCTTGGCCCGGTCAATCGACCGGCAGGTCAAGTCGGTTCCAGCGCTGCGACGCCGAACTTGCGAAGTACGAGGTCCGCCGTCTGCAAGGCCCCTTCCACCCAACCTTGCGCATCCGAATAGGCTTCTCCGCAAATGAACAGCGGCTTGTCCCCCATCGGCTGAACGATCTGCTGCTTCACCTCCCAGCTCTTCACGCCGATATTCCAGCTGTTCCATCCGCCGCCATAGGGGTCGTCGCCCCAGTCACGAAACGCAGCATTCCTGACTTCCGGCGTGTACGACAAGCCGTGGAGTGTCGACAGTTGCCGCGCCACCTCCTCGACCATTCGCCGAGGCGCCTGATACTCGAACCAGGGTAACTCGTTGCGCGTGTCGTTCTCCGCGCCGATAAACGGATCCGCCAGCTCCGCCACCTCCCGGCTGGCTTGCCTCGGCTGCCGGCGCCGCGGACGCAGGCCGTCCCAGAAGCCGATGTTGGATCCGTCGTCATAGCTCGCGAGCAACATCGACGGTCCGCCGGTCGCAGGCAAACCGCTCGACTTCGGCCAGTAGTAAACCTGCCGCACCGGCAAGTCCGTGACCGACCGGCCCGCTTCCACGGGCGCGAACGACGAAGTGCCGTCTGCCGCCGTCTGCGTGCAGCCCGCCGCCCGCCACCACGGGTTGTGGTAGGTCGTAAACAGCTTGAACAAGGGTCTTGGCGTCACGGTCGACGTGAGCCCCTCGATCTCGTTCAGGACGGCGCTGCTTTGTGCCAGCAAGTCGATCGAGCGCCGCGGCATCGCCAGAATGACGTTCTTCGCGCGAATCCGCTTGCCCTGCGTGCTGAACTCGAACGCGCCATCGACCCACTCGAGATCCGATACCGGCGCGCCGAGGCGAATGTCACCGCCGGACTGCATGAACAGCCGTGCTACCGACTTCGGCACTTCCTGAAAGCCCTTCTTGAATCCCTGGTACTGGGGATTGACGCCGAAGTCGGACAGGAACCACGGAATCGCGTCGGCTGCGTTCCAGTTGGTCAGCGTCGAGTCGTAACCGCCGGCATCGACGCCGAGCTGATACGCCTCGCCACTGATCACCCGCGCCAGCACGTTCCAGAAGCCTTGCTTGTACAGCGGCACCCCGCCGAAGCACGCCTGCTGAGCCATCTGTCTGCGATGCTCTTCGGTCAGCCCCTTGTCGGTAATACCCGGCACGATCTGCTCGATCGCGTTGACGATGATGCTGCCCGCACTCTGGCCGCGATCAAGGAACGACAACTGGTAGGGGACCTTGAACGGCTCCCGCGTGAAATCCGACAACCGCAGATGGACGCCGCGCAGATAGGCGAGGTTGACCGGCTCGTCGACCGGAAATTTGTAGAGTTCGATCTTCTGGCTCGTGGGCAACGTCGCGTTCAGCGTACCGATCAGCGTCCAGATCAACGGCTGCACCGCGGGCAGGATGCGCATGCCGCCGAGCTCTGCCACCATGTCCGGAATGTCCGGCGGGGTAACCGAGAGGAGCCGGCCGCCGATCCGGTCGCTGCCTTCGAACACGACGATCTTGCGCTTCGGATCGGCTTGCCGCAGGCGCCACGCGCTATAGACACCCGATATGCCCGCGCCCACGACAGCAATATCAATATGCTCGTCAGCCATAGTCTGCTACCTCCGGATGATCGGATACGGGTTGGTGGTGCTTCGATTCCTGGCACGGCTTTCTTCCGCCGGTGCGCCGGATCATGACGATCGCGAGGATCGCGAGGATCGCGCACTCGGCGCGCCCTCGGTGCGCCCTCGGTGCGCCCTCGGTGCGCCGTTCTGCGCGAACGTGAGCGCGTGGCGCTCAGAAGATCACGGGCAGGTTCGGCATCGGCGGCCCCTCGTCACGCGCGGACTGCGCGATCCGCACATCGCGGTGGAACACGTCGAGCGGCGGCTGGGCGACAAGGCGCCGGAGCGCGTTGGCCTGGAGCGCGTTGGCCTGAAGCCCTTGGGGTGACGACGGCGGGTCGCCGGCGGTGCGTACGTCGAGAATGTACGGGCGGCGAGACTGCAGCACATGGTCGATGCCGCGCTTCACGGCAGCGCGGACACTCTCCGGATGCCGCACGACCTCGCCATCGACGCCGCCGATCGCTTGCGCGATCGACACGAAGTCGGGCGCGGGACGGCGGATCCGCAGGTAGTCAGGATCGTCGGTCTTCGGCTTCCAGCCGTAGTCGGGTGACGAACCATACGCCTGGACCACCTGCTGGAGGCCCAGTTGCAGCGTGTGGTATTCGTGGTTGTTGGTGATGATGTAGAGCACACCCAGCTCGCGGTGGCCGGCGGTCCACCAGGTTTGCGGATAGAACAGCGACGAGCCGTCGCCGACTGCATTGATGACCAGGCTGGTTTCGACATTCTGCCAGCCGTTCTGCTCGAGCTTGATGCCTAGCGAGGCCGGCATCGACCAGCCGAGCGAGCCTCCGCCGACACAGTAGTAGCTGATCGGCTCGGCCCCTTCAGTACCGAGCGGCAACAGGTATTGGAATGGCGCCGGATCGGACACGGCCTCATGGACGTAGACGAACTTCCTGCCGAGGCCGCGCGCCTGAATCTCGCGTCGCAGCGCGTCGGCGACGACGACGGCCCAGATTTCGTCCTGCTGCATCGCGAGCGACAGGTAGTGGTCCCAAGACACACGACGCGCGGCGTCCAGCTCGCGCAGACGGCCGTTGCGCGCGCCCGCGCCGGGCGGCGGATTCCTGCGGACGATATCGTTGATGAGCGGCAACGTGCTCTTGATGTCGCCAAACAGCGCCGCTTCGCCATAGAAGTTCTTGCCGATATCCCAAGTGTTGTTGGTCAGGTAGACCTGCTTGACGCCCGAAGGGATCAACGGCCCGTCGGAATATTTGAAGATCGTCACCTGCGCCTGATTGCTGAAGCCGACCAGAAACGCGACGTCGTGCGGGGCAAACGCTTTCTGAACGCCCTGCTGCGTGCCGGGCAATTCGCCCTGCCAGTGATAGTCGTCGTTCGGATAGTTGGCGAGGCTGCTGAAGCTTTGCAGCAGCACCGGCGCGCCGATCAGTTCGGCCAGTTGCTGCAGTTCATGCCATGCACCGGCGTAGCCGACCGCGTCCCCGCCGACGATGAGCGGATTCTTTGCGTCGGCGAGCAACGTCGCGGCCTCGCGAATCGCGTCGGCATCCGCGGTAAAGCGCGGGGAAATCTGCGTGATGCCGGGCAGCCGATCCGCGTCACCAATGCGGCGCATCGTGTACTCCCACGGAATCGACACGAACACCGGCCCGCCCGGCGGCGCCATGGCCTCCTTGAAGGCCCGCTGCAGCACCAGCGGCAACTCTTCAGCCGCACGCACCTCATGTGCCCACTTCGTATATTGCCGCGCGATCTCGACGAGATTCGACGCGAGGAGCGGCTCCTGAGTCACCAGCTCGTTCTGCTGCTGGCAGCAAAGAATCACGAGCGGCACCTGCGAACGCGCGGCATTGAAGAGGTTGCCGACTGCATGTGCGATGCCGGGCGTAACATGGACGACCACCACGCCGGGCTTGTTCGTCATCCGCGCCGAGCCCATCGCCGCCCCGATCGCAATGTTTTCGTGCAGGCACTCGACGTACTGGACCTGATTCTCGGGATAGGACGTGCCGTCGATGACAGGAATCTCGTTGGTTCCAGGCACGCCGAAGATGTAATGGATGCCAAGCTCACGCAGCGCGTCGAACACGTAATCGCGCGCCCAGCGCGGTTGCTGCGCGTCAGTCTCACTCGCCATATGACCCCCGAATTAATATTTTTCCGGAAACTGACACGTGCCCGTCAATTGTCCGCCCCGCAATCACGATTTATTACAAACGCGCGTATTTTTTATTTCGTTTTTATCGCTCGACTGCCACCGCGTCGCACGATGCCGTCCCGCTCGTCCCGCTTACGGCATGCGATCACGCGGTGCGCCTGGTGTGGCCTGAGTATAGGTAGGCGGAGAAAAAGCAAGCAATTGAAAATTGTTATTACGAATGACTAATAATTGCACTTTGCCGATTAATCGACAGGCGGCGATTCATAATATAGGCGGCAAGTCTCCGCCCGCTTTACGGGAAAACGAATGCAAAATCTGCGCCAGTCGGCATGAACAACGACCACCTCGACGCCTTTGCGCCCGCGTTCGAAAACGGGCAAATGCACGTCGCCCCTGGTTTGCTGGCATCGCGGTGATCGCTCATGCGCTACACCGGTTCGTTCACACTTCGGGCCAACGTCGGCGACTCTCCCCTATACTCCTGACCAGTATTGACCTATACTGCCGCCCAGTATCATGTCATTCGCGACGCCATGCCCCATTCGCCCGAAGAAAAGAAACGCGTCCTGACACGCGTGCGTAAAGTTCGCGGACAGTTGAACGCCCTCGAACGCGCGCTCGAAGAAGGCGCGGACTGCGGCCCGGTGCTCCAGCAACTGGCAGCGATCCGGGGCGCGATCAATGGGGTCATGGCTGGCGTACTCGAAAGCCATTTGCGCGAAGAGTTCACCCACCTCGCGGAATCTGCACCGCCCTCTTCCGGATCGATTGATGAAATCGTGACCCTCGTTCGCTCCTACTTGCGCTGACTGACGAGGGATCTCCAACACGCCGAGTTGCTCGACGAGATTTTTAACAGGACTGCTATGAAATCACGTGCTGCTGTTGCCTTTGAGGCTGGTAAACCGCTGGAGATCGTCGAAATTGACGTCGAACCGCCTCGCAAGGGCGAGGTACTGGTCAAGATCACCCACACCGGCGTTTGTCATACCGATGCTTTCACGTTGTCCGGGGATGATCCGGAGGGGCTGTTTCCTGTCGTGCTGGGCCACGAAGGCGCCGGCATCGTGGTAGAAGTCGGCGAAGGCGTGACGAGCGTGAAACCCGGCGACCACGTCATTCCGCTGTACACCGCCGAATGCGGAGAGTGTCTGTTTTGCAAGAGCGGCAAGACCAATCTTTGCGTGTCCGTGCGGGCAACCCAGGGCAAGGGGGTGATGCCCGATGGAACGACGCGCTTCAGCTACAACGGCCAGCCCATCTACCACTACATGGGTTGCTCGACGTTCAGCGAATACACCGTCGTCGCCGAAGTGTCGCTTGCGAAGATCAATCCGCAGGCGAACCCTGAACAGGTTTGCCTGCTGGGCTGCGGCGTCACCACGGGCCTCGGTGCGGTGAAAAACACCGCCAAGGTGCAGGAAGGCGATACCGTCGCCGTGTTCGGCCTCGGCGGCATTGGTCTGGCCGTGATCCAGGGCGCCAAGCTCGCCAAGGCCGGGCGCATCATTGCGATCGACACCAATCCCGGCAAGTTCGACCTTGCGCGTGCCTTCGGCGCCACCGATTGCGTGAACCCCAAGGACTCTGAGAAACCCATCCAGCAGGTGATCGTGGAAATGACCGGCTGGGGCGTCGACCATAGCTTCGAGTGCATCGGCAACGTCAACGTGATGCGCGCCGCGCTCGAATGCGCGCACCGCGGCTGGGGGCAATCCGTCGTCATCGGCGTGGCTGGCGCCGGCCAGGAAATCTCCACCCGTCCGTTCCAGCTTGTCACCGGCCGCCGCTGGCTCGGCACCGCGTTCGGCGGCGTCAAAGGCCGCTCCGAATTGCCGGGGATGGTCGAGGACGCAATGGCCGGCAAGATCGAGCTGGCGCCGTTCGTGACCCACACGAAGTCGCTCACCGAAATCAACGAAGCGTTTGACCTGATGCACGAAGGCAAATCCATCCGGACCGTCGTGCATTTCTGACACTCGCGAAAGGAGACAGACCATGGCCGTCGCCATTCACCCGTCGGTTGATCGCGGCATCCAGAAAGGTGCCGAGCATTTCGCTGGTGGCACGTTGCGCTGCCGGTGTGCGGACGAGCCCGTCGAGGTTCGCGTCGATTCGCAAGTCGCGTTCAACCACGCATGCGGATGCACCAAATGCTGGAAGCCCGCGGGCGCGCTGTTTTCAGTCGTCGGCGTGGTGCCTCGCGACAAGCTGTCGGTCACTGCGCACGGTGAAAAGCTGAAGATCGTCGACGAAAGTGCACTGATCCAGCGACACGCGTGCACGGCCTGCGGCACGCACCTGTTCGGCCGTATCGAGAACAGCGCGCATGCGTTCTACGGGCTCGACTTCATTCACACCGAGTTGTCGACAGACGCCGGCTGGGACGGCCCGGGCTTCGCGGCGTTCGTCTCGTCCATCATCGAAAGCGGAACGCCGCCGTCCGCGATGGCCGAAGTACGTCAGACGCTGCGCGACAAAGGTCTGGAACCCTATGATTGCCTCAGTCCGGCGCTGATGGACATTCTGGCCATCCAGGCGGCCAAGGCCAAGGGTACGTATCGCGAGGCCTGATTCGTGGCGAATGCGCTGCGCCGGATGTCGGACGTGGCGCGGACACTCTTATGCGCTGCGGCGCATTAGAGTGAACCTTGTTCACTCCCTGATTCGCGGGAGTCCAGCAAGTCAGGCGCGCCGCCCTACGCTCGGGCGTTGATGGTCGCCACACTCTGCTCCACGCTTGCTAACACATCGTCCAGCGCAGGCACATCACGGAAGATCATGCCCGCCATGGCGGCATAGTCGCGTCGCAGCGCTTCGCGCATCGCAGCGGACGGCATGAGAGTAAAGGAGCCATGTCGGGCGAGGTCCAGGCCCAAATCGGCACTTCCGAAAAATAGCCGCGCATGGCGCGCGCAGTCCTCGGCCAGCAGTGTGTTCGCCATCCATCCGGCGGCCTGCGGGCTACACATGAGCTGGTGAACGTCGTAATAGTGACGCGATACGCGCTGTCCGCCATGACGCAACTCGCCACGCCGCTCGTACCATTGGCGCAGCCCACGCAGGATGACAATCTTGTCCCAGAAGGTTCGCTCTGGCTGGACTGTCATCACATTGGTCATCCGCAGAGTCCGATAAATGTAGACAAATTTCGGACACATTTCACCAAATGTGCGGGAAGCCCCGGAGTTCAATCCGGGGGCGAGAGCACGGACGCCGCGGGCGTCCTTTAGGCCTTAGTGCGGCGATTGCTGGTCCTCAATGTACTTCCTCAAAATCTCGATTGGCGCGCCTCCGCACGACGCGGCGAAGTACGACGGCGTACCATAGCACGCCACGGCGCTTGAGCCACGGGTGGAAATCGCCGAACTGCTGCCGCAGCATCCGGCTCGATACGCCCTTGAGCGACGCGACAAGTGTTGATACTGCGACCTTCGGTGGGTAGTTAAC
>NZ_QTQP01000046.1 GCF_003854275.1 Burkholderia sp. Bp8963 | reverse complement strand
CCGACCATCGTGAATTCGCCGTTGTTGAAGCGCAGGCCCGGCTCACGGGTGCAGGTGAAGCTGAAAAGCGTATCGGTCCAGTGGTGGACGGATTGGACGGTGGCGGTGTCGTATTTGCTCATGACTTCGAAAACGGACGCGTGTAACGAGCCCACGGACGGGCGAAAAACGAGGGGCGTCGGCCCGATCGGGGATCGGCCGGCCGGCGCGCCGAATACGCGCCTTCTCGATGACAGACGTTTGATGAACTGCTTATTTTACCTTGACTGTGCGAATCGCGTGCTTGCCCCCGGTGGATGCGCGGATTTGGCGCAACATTCGCTTTCGGATGGCTTTCGGCGATTGGCGACGATTGACGGAGAGCTTCGCGCGCGGCACGCCGCCGCGCTTACTGCGGATCGAGCCGCAGGCGGGCGATGTACGGCAGGTGATCCGACAGCCATGCGGTCTCGCCGGACGGCGCGCTCCATTCGAGCGGCGTCATCCCGCGCACGAACATCTTGTCGAGCGCGAGCGCCGGCGAGAACGCGGGGAACGTGCGCCCCGATTCGCCGAGCAGCGTCGCGACTTCGGACAGGCCGATCTCGGCGAACAGCGCGATCGAGTCGTTGCGCCAGTCGTTGAAGTCGCCGGCGAGCACGAGCGGGCCGTCCTTCGCGTTGCGCACGATCCAGTGCGCGATCCAGTGCATCTGGCGCAGCCGCGCCGCGCGCGTGAGCGCGAGGTGCGCACACAGCAGCGTGACGGGACGCGATCCGGCGAGGGTCGCGCGCGCGACGAGCAGGCCGCGCCGCTCGAAGCGGTGCGCGGAGATGTCCCAGCGGCCGCCGAGATCGAGCGGGTGCGGCGACAGGATCGCGTTGCCGTGCCGCCACGATGGCTTGAACACGTTCGGGCCGAGCGCGATCTGCCAGTCGAGCGCATGCGCGATCTCGGACGCCTGGCAATGCCAGACGTCGTCGTACGCGTCGTCCATCTGCGCGCCGAAGCCGGGCGCGAGCACCGGGCGCGGCAAGCGGCGCGCCATCGCTTCCTGCAGGAAATACACGTCCGCGTGCGTCGACTGCATCCAGTTGCGCATCGCGTTCCACGCGGTGAAGCCGAGCGGCGAGCGGCCCTTGTGCAGGTTCCAGCTCACCGCGGTGAGTTCGTCGGGCGCGGCGTGCGGCTCGGCGAACGGGACGGACAGGGCATCGAGCGCGTGCATGTCGGTCAGTCCTTCGCGACGTGCGCGCGCACGCGATAGACGAGGTGCGGATGTTGCTCGATCAGCGTCCAGTCGGTCCACGCGTCGCTGCCGACCGACAGCCCGGGGTGGCTTGCGACGATCTGTCGCGGCGACGCCGGCGCACACGGCGCAGCCGGCTTCGCGTTCGGATCGTCGAGCGTTTCCTGCACGTCGAGCGCGAGCGAGATTGCGTTCGCGTCGACCGTGAGCGGCGCGACGCTCACCGAGCGCGAGCGCTCGGTCGGCACCACGCGCGCGTTGTCGCCGCAGCCGACGGACACGTCGGACGGATAGCGATGGGTATCGGTGCGGGTCTGACCCACGGTGGTGTTCTGCTGGAACGTGTCGATCGTCTGACCGTCGCGCACCACCTGGATTT
The DNA here is from genome assembly GCF_003854275.1 of Burkholderia sp. Bp8963. Lineage (GTDB taxonomy): Bacteria > Pseudomonadota > Gammaproteobacteria > Burkholderiales > Burkholderiaceae > Burkholderia. The sequence continues at coordinate 53,238 of NZ_QTQP01000046.1, read as the reverse complement.
CCCATGCGACGACAGCGGGCGCGGGGCTCTGCGCATGAGCGGCAAGCATGACGCTCGCCAGCATGACGGCCAGGCCGTGTTTCAGCATGAAGCCTCTCCGGATTCGCGGGTAGCGGGGGAAACGGACGCACATCTTACGCCCGATCGGCAGCGTCATCGATGTGACCGGATGCGGCACGACAGGTTCGTCGCGCGACGCGGCCCTGCTAGAAAGGTAAGTGCGCGCCGCGCGTTTTCAAGCAAAAAAAAGCGCGACCTGTCAGCAGCACACGGGCGCGGCTGCTTGCTTGCACTGGGATGTCATCCCGCTACACTGAAATCGAAAGGGTCTGATGGTGCGGCAAGCAAGCGGTAGCGAGGTTCGTATGACGACGGCGATGGTGAAACAGGAACTGGCGGTCGCGTCCTTCAGCACGGTGTACGACCTGGAGCAGGTCGAGACCGCGCTGAGCGACCTGAACGAAGGCGCGAGCGACGCACTGCGCGCCACTTACGAGAGGATGCTCAAGACCGGCAATCTGCGCTTTTGCGTGAAGCCGAACCGGATGCCGTCGTTCGACGCGCTCGGTGAGGTGCTGCCGAATTTCACCGAGCCGCTCGACGACGTGCGCAAGCAGGTCGCGCTGTGCCTCGAGACCGACGACCGGCTCGAGCTGATGCCGATCCTGCTGCTCGGCCCGCCGGGCATCGGCAAGACGCATTTCGCGAAGGCGCTCGCGCAGTTGCTCGGCACGTCGTATCACTACGTGCCGATGAGTTCGCTGACCGCGGGGTGGATCCTGTCGGGCGCGTCGTCGCAATGGAAGAACGCGAAGCCCGGCAAGGTGTTCGACGCGCTCGTGAACGGCAGCTACGCGAACCCGGTGATCGCGGTCGACGAGATCGACAAGGCCGGCAGCGACGCGCAATACGATCCGCTCGGCGCGCTGTACGCGCTGCTCGAGCACGACACCGCGCGCGCGTTCGTCGACGAATTCGCGGAAGTGCCGATCGATGCGGGCAACGTGATCTGGGTCGCGACCGCGAACGATGCGCAGGCGATTCCGGAGCCGCTGCTGAACCGCCTGAGCGTGTACGAGATCGCGCCACCCGACGCGGCCGGCGCGCGCCGCATCGCGCAGACGATCTATGACGAGATCCGCACGTCGCACGCGTGGGGCCGGCGCTTTCCGGACACGCTAGGCGACGACGCGCTCGACGTGCTCGCCGCGACGCCGCCGCGCACGATGCGGCGTGCGCTGCTGCACGCGTTCGGCGCTGCGCGCCTCGACGGGCGCGATGCGATCGAGCCGCGCGACATCCGTGCGGACGAAGGCGCGACGAAGCGCCGGCCGATCGGGTTCTGATGCGGGGATCAAAGCGAGGGAGGGGCGCAGCGTTCAGGGGCGAGGATCAAGCGAGAGGGGGCGCAGCGTTCGGCGGCGGAGCCGGCGTGAAATATCCGGCTACACATGTCGCCGGCAAGCTACATATGTGGCCGGCAAGCGGGCGAACCGGGACGTACAATCAACTTCTCCCCCTCGACGCGCTAACGACGCGAAAAGCCATGGAGCAGATGGACTGTGTGGTGATCGGTGCGGGTGTCGTCGGGCTCGCGATCGCCCGCGAACTCGCCGCGCGCGGCCGCGAGACGCTCGTGCTCGAGGCGGCCGACGCGATCGGCACCGGCACGAGTTCGCGCAACAGCGAGGTAATCCACGCGGGGCTCTACTATCCGCGCGGCTCGCTGAAGGCGATGTCGTGCGTGCACGGCCGCGACCTGCTGTACGAATTCTGCGACACACATCATGTGCCGCATCGGCGCGTCGGCAAGCTGCTCGTCGCGACGTCGGCTGCGCAGGTGAAGCATCTGAAGGCGATCGCCGCGCGCGCCGAGGAAAACGGCGTGCTCGACCTGATGCCGCTCACGCGCGGCGAGGCGCAGACGCTCGAGCCCGAGCTCGAGTGCGTCGAGGCGCTGTTCTCGCCGAGCACGGGCATCGTCGACAGCCACCAGCTGATGCTCGCGCTGCTCGGCGATGCGGAACGCGACGGCGCCGTTTGCGCGCTGAAATCCCCGGTCGAAGCGATCGACGTGCTGCGCGGCGCGCGCTTCGTCGTGCGCACGGGCGGCGACGCGCCGACCGAGTTCGAGGCGGCCTGCGTGATCAACAGCGCGGGCCTCGGCGCGCAGGCGCTCGCGCGCCGCACGCGCGGCCTCGATCCGCGCTGGGTGCCGCCGCTCTATCTCGCGCGCGGCCACTACTTCAGCCTGTCCGGGCGCGCGCCGTTCTCGCACCTGATCTATCCGATGCCGGACCGCGCGGGCCTCGGCATCCACCTGACGCTGGACCTCGCTGGCCAGGCACGCTTCGGCCCGGACGTCGAATGGGTCGATGCGTTGCGCTACGACGTCGATCCGGCGCGCGCGGATGCGTTCAGCGCGTCGATCCGCGCGTACTGGCCGGCGTTGCCGGACGACGCGCTGCAGCCGGCCTATGCGGGCATCCGCCCGAAGCTCGCGGGGCCTGGCGAGGCGCCTGCCGATTTCATCGTGCAGGGCGCCGCGCAGCATGGCGTGCGCGGGCTCGTGAACCTGTTCGGCATCGAATCGCCGGGGCTCACCGCGGCGCTCGCGCTCGCGCAGCGCGTCGGCGACATGGCCGCGTACGGGTGATCGTGTACGGACGATGGCGGGAATGTGGCTGTCATGTTGAGCCGATTGCGAAATCCCTTATCTCCGGCATTTCGGGCCGCACATTCGCGCGTCTCAGCGTTATGCTGTCAATCGGCTGTCGCTAGAGCAGCTTTCGAATCGATAACATTGGAGCGAGTCCCCATGAAAACATCCCGTCGGAGTTTCCTGATTACGAGCGTTGGCGTCGTGTCGGCAATGGCCCTGTCGCGCGAGGCAGTGGCTGCCGATCTGCCGATGCTGTCGGAAAGCGATCCGACCGCGCAGGCGCTCGGCTACAAGGCGGACGCCACGAAGGTCGACAAGGCGAAGTATGCGAAGTACGCCGCGGGTCAGGATTGCGCCGCGTGCATGCTGTACCAGGGCAAGGCCGGCTCGGCATCGGGGCCGTGCGGCGCGTTCCCGGGCAAGCAGGTGTCGGCGAAGGGCTGGTGCAGCGCATTCACGAAGAAGGCGTGACGCTGCGCGGCATCGTGCGGTGCCGCAATCCCGCGAAAATCGCGTAACGCCCGCCATCAGCTGATGGCGGGCGTTTTTTATTGCTTGAAAACGGTTCCGTACCTTTCTACACTCGCACCAGACCGGCGCGCAGCCGCAGCGCCGCGCGCACCAAGACGGCCACCTCACGAGGCGAGACACGCATGGCGACGATTGCGGGTTCAACGAAGACGGTCAGGCCCGATCGCGCGCTGAACCGGCGCGCGGTGGCGGCGGCGGTGATCGGCAACGCGCTCGAGTGGTACGACTTCACGGTCTTCAGTTTCATGGTGGTCGTGATCGCCGAGCTGTTCTTCCCGACGACGAGCGAATACGCGTCGCTGTTGCTCGCCACCGCGACGTTCGGCGTCGCGTTCTTCATGCGGCCGATCGGTGGCATTGTGTTCGGGCTGTATGCGGACCGCGCGGGCCGCAAGGCCGCGTTGTCACTCGTGATCCTGTTGATGACGGCCGGCATCTTCCTGCTCGCGGTCGCGCCGCCGTATGCGGCGATCGGCATTGGCGGCCCGCTGATGATCGTGTTCGGCCGCCTGCTGCAGGGCTTCTCCGCGGGCGGCGAATTCGGCAGCGCGACCGCGCTCCTGATCGAAGCCGCACCGTTTTCGAAGCGCGGCTTCTACGGCAGCTGGCAGATGGCGAGCCAGGCGGCGGCGCTGCTGATCGGCGCGCTCGTCGGCGCGGCCGTCACGCGCGGCCTCACGCCCGATGCGCTGCGCGCATGGGGCTGGCGCGTGCCGTTCATCGTCGGGCTCGTGATCGGCCCGATCGGTTTCTACATCCGCCGCCATCTCGGCGATTCGGAAGCATTCCTGCACGCGCAGCAGAGCGCGCGCCGCGCGACGCTCGGCGAAGTGTTCACGCGCCATTCGCGCGAAGTGCTGTGCGGGCTCGGCTCGGTGGTCGCACTCACCGTGACGATCTACGCGCTGATCGGCTATCTGCCGACCTTCGCGGTGAAGCAGCTGAAGCTGCCGTACGCGCAGTCGTTCTACGCGGTGATCGTCGGCAACCTGCTGCTCACCGTGCTGTCGCCGGTCGCGGGCGCGTGGTCCGATCGCATCGGCCGCAAGGGGCTGTCGCTGTGGTCGCTCGTGCTGACGCTCGCGCTGATGTATCCGCTCTTCACGTGGCTCGACGCGGCGCCGAGCATCGCGCGGCTCATTACCGTGCAGGCCGTGCTGTCGGTGACGCTCGCGGGCTATTACGGGCCGTTCGGCGCGATGATCGCCGAGCTGTTCCCGGCCAACGTGCGCTCGACCGGGCTGTCGATCGCTTACAACGTCGCGGTGATGCTGTTCGGCGGCTTCGGGCAGTTCGTCGTCACGTGGCTGATCAAGGAGACCGGCACGCCGCTCGCGCCGACTTATTACGTGATGGCGGGGCTCGCGGTGTCGATCGTCGCGGTCGCGTTCGTGCCGGCGCGCAGCGCGGATCTCGACGCGCGCGGCTGAAGCGCTGCGCCCGTTCGCCGCAGCGCGGCAGATGTTTAGTTGTCAGACGAAACAGGCGCGACGTAGGCGCAATCGTCGCCGCTGCGTGCCAGTGCATCTTTTACGTGCCGAAAACATCCGCAAAAACCCGCGTTGTCGCGTGTGGAAGAGTTTTTTCTCCAGCTTGTTGCAGGATCGCCGGCTCAAGTAATATCCGCGTACACCGGCCCCCTGGGGGTCCGGATCCGAACCGGAGATTGGAGGAAACATGGAATACAACCGTCTGTTGCACACCCTGCGTGTTACCGCCATCGCAGGCGTGGCAGCGGCATCGTTCGGTATCGCGGGATCTGCATTCGCACAGGTCCCGAACAAAACGCTCGTCTACTGCTCAGAAGGCAGCCCGGCGGGCTTCGATTCCGCGCAATACACGACTGGCGTCGACTTCACTGCAGCGACGTTCCCGATCTACAACCGTCTCGTCGAATTCGAGCGCGGCGGCACGAAGGTCGAGCCGGGCCTCGCCGAGTCGTGGGACATCTCGCCTGACGGCAAGGTCTACACGTTCCACCTGCGCCACGGCGTCAAGTTCCACACGACGGACTTCTTCAAGCCGACCCACGAGTTCAACGCGGACGACGTCGTGTTCACGTTCGAGCGCATGCTGGATCCGAACCAGCCGTTCCGCAAGGCCTACCCCGTGTCGTTTCCGTACTTCACCGACATGGGCCTCGACAAGCTGATCACGAAGGTCGAGAAGGTCGATCCGTACACCGTGAAGTTCACGCTGTCCGAGCCGAACGCGCCGTTCATCCAGAACATGGCGATGGAATTCGCGTCGATCCTGTCGTCCGAATACGCGGACCAGCTGATGAAGGCCGGCAAGGCCGCCGACATCAACCAGAAGCCGGTTGGCACGGGCCCGTTCATCTTCCGCAGCTATACGAAGGATGCGACGATCCGTTTCGACGGGAATCCTGACTACTGGAAGAAGGGCGACGTGAAGATCGCGAAGCTGATCTTCTCGATCACGCCCGACCCGGGCGTGCGCGTGCAGAAGATCAAGCGCAACGAGTGCCAGGTGATGAGCTATCCGCGTCCGGCGGACATCGCGACGCTGAAGGCCGACTCGAACATCGACATGCCGTCGCAGCCGGGTTTCAACCTCGGCTACCTCGCGTACAACGTCGAGCACAAGCCGATGGACAAGCTCGAGGTGCGTCAGGCGCTCGACCTGGCGATCAACAAGAAGGCGATCCTCGAGTCCGTCTACCAGGGCGCCGGCCAGGCGGCTTCCGCACCGATGCCGCCGACGCAATGGTCGTACGACAAGAACCTGAAGATGCCCGCGTACGACACCGCGAAGGCGAAGGCGCTGCTCGCGAAGGCCGGTTTCGCGAACGGCTTCGAGATCACGCTGTGGGCGATGCCGGTGCAGCGCCCGTACAACCCGAACGCGCGCCTGATGGCCGAGATGATCCAGGCCGACTGGGCGAAGATCGGCGTGAAGGCGAAGATCGTCACGTACGAGTGGGGCGAGTACATGAAGCGCTCGCACGCTGGCGAGCACGACACGATGCTGATCGGCTGGACGGGCGACAACGGCGACCCCGACAACTGGCTCGGCACGCTGCTCGGCTGCGAGGCGGTGAAGGGCAACAACTTCTCGAAGTGGTGCTACAAGCCGTTCGACGACCTGATCCAGAAGGGCCGCACGACGACGAGCCAGGACGGACGCACGAAGATCTACACGCAGGCGCAGCAGATCTTCGCGCAGCAGGTGCCGTTCTCGCCGATCGCGAACTCGACCGTCTACCAGCCGGTGCGCAAGACCGTCGTCGACATGCGCATCGAGCCGCTCGGCTACGCGCGCTTCGACGGTGTTAGCGTGAAGTAACACGACAGGCGTAAGCTAGTCGCAGTTGAGAAGACCGGCTTGCAATCATCCGGCGGCGCGGGGCCACAAGCCCCTCGTCGCCGGTCGCACATTTCCCACGAGAAAATACGAGACGCATCATGCTCCGATTCGTGTTGCGCCGCGTGGGCATGGTGATCCCGACCTTCATCGGCATCACCATCCTCGCATTCGCGCTGATTCACCTGATACCGGGCGACCCCATCGAAGTGATGATGGGCGAGCGCGGCGTCGATCCCGTCATGCACGCAGAGGCGATGAAACGCCTCGGGCTCGACCAGCCGCTGCCCGTGCAATATGTCCACTACATCGGCCGCGCGCTGAACGGCGACCTCGGCACGTCGATCGTCACCAACACGAGCGTCGCGGGCGAGTTCTTCGCGCGCTTCCCGGCGACCGTCGAACTGTCGCTGTGCGCGCTCATGTTCGCGCTCGCCGTCGGCCTGCCGGCCGGCGTGATCGCGGCGCTGCGGCGCGGCTCGGTCGTCGACCACGGCGTGATGGGCACCGCGCTCACCGGCTACTCGATGCCGATCTTCTGGTGGGGCTTGATCCTCATCATGGTGTTCTCGTCGTATCTCGGCTGGACGCCCGTGTCCGGGCGCATCGCGGTCGAATACGACTTCCCGCACCCGACGGGCTTCATGCTGATCGACGCGCTGCTCGCGCCCGATGAGGGCTCGTTCAGGTCGGCGGTGAGCCACCTGATCCTGCCCGCGATCGTGCTCGGCACGATCCCGCTCGCGGTGATCGCGCGGATGACCCGCTCGTCGATGCTCGAAGTGCTGCGCGAGGACTACATCCGCACCGCGCGCGCGAAGGGGCTGTCGCCCGCGCGCGTCGTCGTCGTGCATGCGCTGCGCAACGCGCTGATCCCGGTCGTCACCGTGATCGGCCTGCAGGTCGGCACGCTGCTCGCCGGCGCGGTGCTGACCGAGACGCTGTTTTCGTGGCCCGGCGTCGGCAAGTGGCTGATCGATGCGATCAGCCGCCGCGACTACCCGGTCGTCCAGGGCGGCATCCTGCTGATCGCGACGCTCGTGATCGTCGTGAACCTGGTCGTCGACCTGATGTACGGCGTGCTGAACCCGCGCATCCGCCACACGAGGTAATTCCATGAGCAATCTGCAAAACACCCTGCCGAGCGAAGTTGCGGCGGTCAGCGGCCGCACGCTCGCGCTGCGCGAATTCTGGGCCAACTTCTCGCGCAACCGCGGCGCGGTGGGCGCGGGCATCGTCGTGCTCGTGCTGATCGTGGTCGCCGTGTTCGCGCCGCTGCTTGCGCCGCACAGCCCGGTCGAGCAATACCGCGACTACGTGAAGGTCCCGCCCGCGTGGCTCGACGGCGGCAACTGGAAGTTCGTGCTCGGCACCGACGAAGCGGGCCGCGATATCCTGTCGCGGCTGATGTTCGGCGCGCGGATGTCTTTCTGGATCGGCTTCGTGTCGGTCGTGCTCGCGCTGATCCCCGGCATCGTGCTCGGGCTCGTCGCCGCGTTCTTCCAGAAGTGGGCCGACACGGCTGTGATGCGCGTGATGGACGTGCTGCTCGCGCTGCCGTCGCTGCTGCTCGCGGTCGCGGTGGTCGCAATCATCGGCCCGGGCCTCACCAACACGATGTTCGCGATCGCGATCGTCGCGCTGCCCGCGTACGTGCGCCTCACGCGCGCGTCGGCGCTCGGCGAGCTGCAGAAGGAGTACGTGACGGCGTCGCGCGTGGCGGGCGCCGGCACGCTGCGCCTGATGTTCTCGCAAGTGCTGCCGAACTGCACGGCGCCGCTGATCGTGCAGGCGACGCTCGGCTTCTCGTCGGCGATCCTCGATGCGGCCGCGCTCGGCTTCCTCGGCCTCGGCGTGCAGCCGCCTACCGCCGAGTGGGGCGCGATGCTCGCATCGGCGCGCGACTACATCGACAACGCATGGTGGATCGTGACGATGCCGGGCCTGTCGATCCTGATCTCGGTGCTCGCGATCAACCTGCTCGGCGACGGGCTGCGTGACGCGCTCGATCCCAAACTGAAACGGATGGCCTGAGATGAGCAATAACCTACTGACCATCCGCAATCTGGCGGTGAACTTCAACGGCCTGCCCGCCGTCGACCGGATCAACCTGTCGATCGCGCCGGGCGAGGTGGTGGGCGTCGTCGGCGAATCGGGCTCGGGCAAGAGCGTGACGATGATGGCGCTGATGGGCCTGATCGACGCGCCGGGCAAGGTCACGGCGGACGAAGTGACGTTCAACGGCGTGGACCTGCTGAAGGCATCGCCGAAGGCGCGCCGCAAGATCGTCGGCAAGGACATCGCGATGGTGTTCCAGGACGCGCTGACGAGCCTGAACCCGAGCTACACGGTCGGCTACCAGATCAAGGAAGTGCTGAAGCTGCACGAAGGGCTGCGCGGCGACGCGCTCAACCGCCGTGCACTCGAGCTGCTCGACCAGGTCGGCATTCCCGACCCGAAGAGCCGCATCGATTCGTTCCCGCACCAGATGTCGGGCGGGATGAACCAGCGCGTAATGATCGCGATGGCCGTCGCCTGCAACCCGAAGCTGCTGATCGCCGACGAGCCGACCACCGCGCTCGACGTGACGATCCAGGCGCAGATCATGGACCTGCTCGTGAAGCTGCAGAAGGAGCGCGGGATGGCGCTCGTGCTGATCTCGCACGATCTGGCCGTGGTGTCGGAAGTCGCGCAGCGCGTCGCGGTGATGTACGCGGGCGAGATCATCGAGACCAACCGCGTGCCGGACATCTTCGCGCATCCGCATCATCCGTACACCGAAGCATTGCTCGCGGCGATCCCCGAGCACAACAAGGGGGCGCGGCGCCTTGCCGCATTGCCGGGCATGGTGCCGGGCCGCGATGATCGCCCGTCCGGGTGCCTGTTCGCGCCGCGCTGCAAGTATGCGGTCGACGACTGCTACAAGGCGCGCCCGGCGCTTGACACGCTGGTGCCCGGCAATGACGCGATGCGCGCACGCTGCATCAAGCCGCTCAATCTCTCGAACCTGAACCTGACCGGAGGCGCACGATGAATGCTGTCAACGAAACGCGTCGCGCGCCGCACGACGACGATGCGGTGCTGGTCGCCGACGGGCTCGCGAAGCACTACACGGTGAAGCGCGGGATGTTCGGCCAGGGCACCGTGAAGGCGCTTAACGGCGTGTCGTTCACGCTGAAGCGCGGCAAGACGCTCGCCGTCGTCGGCGAATCGGGCTGCGGGAAGTCGACGCTCGCGCGGCAGCTGACGATGATCGAGACGCCGACGGCCGGCCACCTGACGATCGACGGCAAGGACGTCGCCGGCGCGGACAGCAAGACCGTCGCCGAGCTGCGCCGGCGCGTGCAGATGGTGTTCCAGAACCCGTTCGCGTCGCTGAATCCGCGCAAGACCGTCGAGCAGACGCTGTCCGAACCGCTCGAGATCAACACGAACCTCACCGTGCAGGAGCGTGCGCAGCGGATCGCGCAGATCATGCGCACGGTCGGCCTGCGGCCCGAGCATGCGAAGCGCTATCCGCACATGTTCTCGGGCGGCCAGCGGCAGCGCGTCGCGATCGCGCGTGCGATGATCCTCGATCCGCGCATCGTCGTCGCCGACGAGCCCGTGTCCGCGCTCGACGTGTCGATCCAGGCGCAGATCCTGAACCTGTTCATGGATCTGCAGGAGCAGTTCAAGACGAGCTACGTGTTCATCTCGCACAACCTCGCGGTGGTCGAGCATGTCGCCGACGACGTGATGGTGATGTACTTCGGCAGCGTCGCCGAGCTTGGCGACAAGGCGACGATCTACGCGCGTCCGCGCCATCCGTACACGCGTGCGCTGATGTCCGCGACGCCGGCGATCTTCGAGGAGGACCGCCGCGTGCAGATCAAGCTGCAGGGCGAGCTGCCGTCGCCGCTCAAGCCGCCGTCGGGCTGCGCGTTCCATCAGCGCTGCCCGTACGCGGTCGAGCGCTGCCGGGTCGAGGTGCCGCAGCTGCGCGACGTCGACGGGCGGCGCGTGGCCTGCCATCGCGCCGAGGAGGTAGGGGAGGCGAATGCCTGAAGGGTTGGCGGCGCGCGCGGCGAGCGCGCGCCGTTCGGGAGCCGGCGGCACCCGCGTCGCGCGCGCGTGCCGTACCGCACGGCGCTGGAGCGTGCGCACCGTGACGGGCGCGGCGCTGGCCGGCGCATGCGTGACGGCCAGCTTGAGCGTGCCCGTCGAAGTCGCGCGGGCCGAAGGGCGCGCGCCGGCGACGGCGCCGCTCCATCCGTCGCAGGTGCCGCCGCCCGGCATGAGCCTGCCGGGCTTCCATACGCCGCCTTCCGTGTCGAACGGCACGGTTGCGCACGGTGCGGTGCGCGCGCAACCCGCGCGCATGCCGTTCTACGTCGCGACCAAGGGCAAGGTGACGATTTACCTGCTGGGCACGCTGCACACCGGCGACCCGTCCGACTATCCGGGCACGCAGCCGTTCCGGCCGAGCATCCTCGCGGCGCTCGCCGCGTCGCCGACGCTCGCGCTCGAGCTGTCGCCGGACGACCTGCTCGAATCGCAGGACGACGTGTCGAAGTACGGCGTCTGCAATTACCCGTGCCTGCCGCGCCTGTTGCCCGAGCCGCTGTGGCAGCGGCTCGCCGGCCGGCTGCGCGGCAATCCGGCCGCGCTCGTCGAGATCCGCAAGATGCGGCCGTGGCTTGCCGCGCTCGTCGTCGAGACCTACGATTCGCTGGCGGCCGGCCTGCAGACCGAGTACGGCACCGAAGCGCAACTGCAGAACGTGTACCTGAAGAAGAGCGGCAAGGTGGTCGGGCTCGAGACGCTCGCCGAGCAGATGCGCGCGTTCACGGGGCTCACGCTCGCCGAGCAGCGCGAGATGCTCGCGCAGGACATGGTGCAGACGCCCGCGCAGAACGCCGACGACATCAAGGTGCTGCACCGGCTGTGGCGGATCGGCGACGCCGACGCGCTGGCCGCGTGGGCGGTCGCGAAGACCGAGCGGCTGTCGCGTTCGAAGGCGCTGTCGGCGTCGATCGACAACAAGATCCTGTACGAGCGCAACCGGCGCTTCGTTGCGCGGATGACGGCAATGGCCGCGCCGAACCGGCCGCTGTTCGTCGCGATCGGCGCGCTGCATCTGGGCGGCCCGCGCGGCGTGCTCGAATTGTTGCGCAAGCAAGGATACCGGGTCGACGCGAACTGATTGCGCGGCGGAGCGCATCCGTAAGGAAAACCCTCGATTCGTCAGAAAATAGCGTTTAAAACGATTGACATCCCGATCGGGCAATATCTATTCTTCATCCCACAAGTTGAAAAATTGAAAAGAACAGTAAAGAGGTAAGTTCTACGGGGTAGCAGAAACAAAGCGCGGGGTTAGCGTTGCCGGCACGTGCATTGCGTGCCGGCCGCGGAGTGTCTGCATGCACGGCGGGGCCAACCATCGTCCGGTAGCAATTGCATGCGGGCCGACTTGCGGATAAGCGACGTTCCGTCGTCCGACCGGGGGAAGCAGTAGCGGGCGGCGGCGGACGTTTTTTAATCCGGAGCATCAAATTCCGGTCGCCGTCGCCAGACGGCTTCGGGTGGATGAATCGGTTTCCAGTCGCACCGGTACGGTTCAGCCAACAGAAAAGCGCCTCAGGGGCGCTTTTTTCTTGTACGCGCAATCACGTGAGATCACGCGCCTTCACCCGCCTTCGCCCGCCTGCAGCGCCCCCGGTGCGACGACGTCGATGCCCGCGGCGTCGAGCGCCGCCCGGATCCGCCGTGCGAACGCCAGCGCATGCGGCCCGTCGCCGTGCAGGCAGACCGTCTGCGCGTTGAGCGCCACCCATTCGCCGCTGACCGCGCGCACCCGCTGGTTGCGCACCATGTCGAGCGTGCGGGCGATCACTTCGCTTTCGTCGTCGACCAGCGCACCCGGCTCGCTGCGCGGCACGAGCGTGCCGTCCGCGCGATAGCCGCGATCCGCGAACACCTCTTCGACGGCCGCGAGCCCCGCGTGCCGCGCGGCCGCGACGAACGCGCTGTTCGCGAGCCCGAACACCGCGAGCGACGGATCGAAATCATGGATCGCGGATACCACCGCGTCGGCGATCAGCGGATCGCGCGCGGCCTGGTTGTACAGCGCGCCGTGCGGCTTCACGTGCACGATGCGGCCGCCTTCGGCCAGCGCGATCGCGGATAGCGCGCCGAGCTGGTACAGCACGCCCGCGTAGATCTCGTCGGCCGGCAGCTGCATTTCCTTGCGGCCGAAATTCTCCGGATCGTGAAAGCTCGGATGGGCGCCGATCGACACGCCTTTCTGCACGGCCCAGCGCACGCAGTCACGCATCGCGTTCGCGCCGCCCGCGTGCCAGCCGCACGCGATGTTCGCCGACGTGACGAGGTCGAGGAGCGCCTCGTCCGATCCGCATCCTTCGCCGAGATCGGCGTTCAGATCGATTTCCATGATGTTTCCGTCCATCCGTATGATGGTGCGTCCCCCGGGACGCGGTGCCGCTTCCTCCGTGTTCACGCCGCGCGAGACAGCGCGCGCACGCGCGCCTCCTCCCGCATCTCGATCGCGACGTCGATTTGTCGCAGGTACGCGCGCTCGGCCGCGAGCGCGCTGCGCGCGGCGTCGGCGGTCGTGCGCACGAAGCGGATCGGCAGGTTCAGGCGCGCCTGCGCGAGCTTCCACAGATCCGCGCGGATCACAGTGCCGATCTTAGGATAGCCGCCGGTTGTCTGCGCGTCGTTCATCAGCACGATCGGCTGGCCGTTCGGCGGAACCTGGATCGTGCCGGGCAGCACCGCGTGCGACAGCAGCTCGGCCGGCCGCTCGCGCACGAGCTCGACACCGGCGAGACGATACCCCATCCGGTTGCTGTTGGCCGTCACGAGCCATTCCTCGTCCCAGAATGCCTGCTGCGCATCCGTGGCGAACGACGCGTAGTCGGGGCCCGGCAGCACGCGCACGGGCATCGCCCACGGCGCGTGCGCGGGCCGATGGCGGCGCGGCGGCTCGTCGACTCGCGCGAACGCGCACCACGCGGGCGCCTTCACGCCGAACTCGGGCGCATCCGGCGCGAGGCAGCCGGCGCCCGCCGGCGGCACGCCGACCGGCAGCCGGTCGCCGTCGCGCAGCGCGCGGCCGCCGAGGCCGCCGAAGCGCGACGCGAGATCGGTGCTGCGCGAGCCGAGCATCGGCAGCACGTCGATGCCGCCGGCAATGCACAGATAGCCGCGCATCCCGCGCTTCGCGGCCGGCAGCGTGAGCGTCTGGCCGGCAACGACCGGCAGGCTCCACCATGAATGGACGGGCTTGCCGTCGAGCGACGCGCCGAACTCGGTGCCGGTGATCGCGATGCGCGCGTCGCGCGTGAAGCGGAACGCGGCGGGGCCGAACGTGATCTCGACGGCGGCCGCGTCGGCGCGGTTGCCGACGAGCCGGTTGCCGACCTCGAGCGCGAGGCTGTCGAGCGCGCCGCCCTGCGCGACGCCCAGATGGCGTGCGCCGCGGCGGCCGAGATCCTGCACGGTCGACAGCGGGCCGGCCCGCAGCACCTCGATGCTGCCCGGCGCTTTGCTGTGGCTCATGTCGCGTGGACTCCCGCAATGGTGAAGCGCACCCGGTCGCCGGGCAGGAGCAGCGTAGGCGGCTGCCGGGACGGATCGAACAGCATGCACGACGTACGGCCGATCAGCTGCCAGCCGCCCGGCGACGTGGCCGGGTAGATGCCGGTCTGCGCGCCGCCGATGCCGACCGAGCCGGCCGGCACCTCGAGGCGCGGCGCCGCGCGGCGCGGCGTGTGCAGCGATGGGTCGAGGCCGCCGAGATACGCGAAGCCCGGCTGGAAGCCGAGGAAGAACACGACGTATTCGGCGGCCGCGTGACGCGCGACGACCTCGTCGACGGCGAGGCCCGTATGTGCGGCGACGACCGCGAGGTCGGGCCCGGCTGCGCCGCCGTATTCGACCGGAATCTCGACTTCGCGGCCGCTCGCGTGCTCGACGTCGGCGGTTTCCCACGCATCGCGCAGCGCCGCCGACAGCGAGTCGGCGGACGCGGCGAGCACGTCGAACACGATCGTCAGGTTGTTCATGCCCGGCACGACGTCGATGACGTGCGGCCACGCGCGCGCGGCCTCGGCAACGGCCCAGACGCGGCGCTGGCAGTCGAGCGTGGCGGGCGGCGGCGCTTCGCAGACGAGCGCGGCGTCGCCGAGCGGGAAAATGCGTGGATGCGTCATCGGACTCGCACGGTTCGGACGGCAATGTTAGCGTACATTGTCAATAAGATATCGATAACTTACCAATAAGCGTTTATGCCTAGCTGGCGCGCGAAGGCATCTGACGTACACTCTGCGCACCCTGACATCCGCCAGCGCCGCCTGCCACATGAAGCGTCATCCGACCAAGATCGTGTCGTCCGAGCATCTCGTTTCCGATTCGAGCGCGGAGCTGTCGGAACTCGAATACGGGCTCATCATGGCTGGCAACGCGTTCAACCGCTGGATGGTGCGCTGCATGTCGGCCGCGGGTGCGAAGGACATGACGGCGGTCGAGGTGTCGCTGCTGCATCACGTCAGCCATCGCGAACGCAAGAAGAAGCTCGCCGACATCTGCTTCGTGCTCAACATCGAGGATACGCACGTCGCGACCTATGCGCTCAAAAAACTGATCGCGCGCGGCTACGTGAAGAGCGAGAAGAGCGGCAAGGAAGTGTTCTTCTTCGCAACGGACGCCGGGCGCGACCTGTGCCTCAGGTACCGCGAGGTGCGCGAGCACTGCCTGATCGAGACGCTCAAGGACAGCGGCCTCACCAACGAGCAGATCGGCGAAGCGGCGCAACTGCTGCGCCACGCGTCCGGGCTCTACGACACGGCCGCGCGGGCCGCGGCGTCGCTGTAGGAACGCGGCGCGCGGCCTGCTGCGAACGGGAGTGTAGACCGCCGAATGCGACGGTTTCTTGACGCGACCGGATACAGCCTGGAGTGTGCCGGCGCGCTCACGCGTCGGCTACGTAGGTTTCCTCGTCCGTCACGACCCAGTGCATTGCAAGATCGTGTCCTTCGGTCGGCAGCGTGTCGACCTTGCATGCCTCGTAGGCGATGCCGACCGTGACGGGCAGGGCGGCGCCGGGCCACGCGGCGAGCGTGCGGTCGTAATACCCGCCGCCATAGCCGAGCCGATACAGCCAGCTATCGAAGCCGACGCAGGGAATCAGCAGCAGATCCGGCACGACGACGACGCCCGACGCCGGTTCCGGAATCCGGTGATGGCCTTCGCGCATCGGCGTCGCGGCACCCCATGCATGGAACTCGAGCGGCGCGCGCTGCTCGAGGATCACGGGCAGCGCGGCCTGCCTGCCGGCGCCCGCCGCACACCACGCGAGCACTGCCGCGCGCGCGTCGAATTCCCCCGGCAGCGGCCAGTAGAATCCGACCGTGCGCGGTGCGAGCCGCTCGAGCAGCGCACGCAGCCGCGCGTCGAGCGCAGCGTTCGGCGCGGGCTGCGACGCGGCGTCGCGACGGGCTTTCGACAGCGTCTTGCGCAGCGCCGCCTTCCGTTCGGCGAAGGGGTTGCGTGCTATGCTTTCGTTCACTTCGTGCTCCATTCAATACGATGTCGAACAGCCTTTTCCGAGTATATCGCGCGGTCGCGCTGACGCTTTCGGCCGCCGCGCTCGTCGCCGGCACGGCCGCGTGCGCCGCGCCGTCCGACGACACGCTCTCCGGGGACGACCAGACCTTCGTCCAGCTTCGCGAAGCCGCGCGCCGCAACGACGCCGCGAAGGCCGCGCAGCTCGCCGCGACGATCCCGAACTATCCGGTGCCGTCCTACCTCGAGTATTTCCAGATCAAGCCGCAGCTGTTCGATGCGACGGGCCGCGCGCGCGTCGACGCGCCGGACGCGCCCGTGCTGTCGTTCCTGCAGCGCTACGACGGCCAGGCGATCGCCGACCGCATGCGCAACGACTACCTGCTCGTGCTCGGCGCGCGCCACGACTGGCGCAATTTCGACGACCAGTACAAGCGCTTCGTGCTCGACGACGACACGCAGGTCAAGTGCTACGCGCTCGAATCGCGCGCGGCGCGCGGCGAGAACGTCGCCGATGCGGCACGCGCGCTGCTCGTCGAACCGAAGAACTACGGCGACGCGTGCGTCGACCTGATTACCGCGCTCGCCGTCAACCAGCAGTTCTCGAGCGACGACGTGTGGCAGCAGGCGCGGCTCGCGTTCGAGCAGAACTACACGACGGTCGCCGGCAAGATCGTCGACGCGCTCGGCGCGCGCCCGGTCGCGTTCGACCAGGCGACGAGCGCGCCGCCGCTGTTCCTCGCGAACGGCGTCGGTCCCGACGCGACGTCGCACCAGCTCGCGCTGATCGCGATCGGCCGTCTGGCCCGCAACGATCCGGACCAGGCGGCCGCCATGCTCACGTCGATCGCTGCGTCGCTGACCAAGCAGGAACAGGCGATCGCGTGGGGCGCGGTCGGCTACCAGGGCGCGCTGAAGCGCTCGGCGCTCGCGTCGGTCTGGTATGCGAAATCGGCGAATGCGCCGCTGTCGAACTCCGCGTACGAATGGCGCACGCGCAGCGCGCTGCTGGTCGGCAACTGGCCGATGGTGCGCTGGTCGATCGAACAGATGCCGCCGTCGCTGCGCGACGATCCGGCGTGGGTCTACTGGCATGCGCGCGCGCTCAAGCAGAGCGGCGACACGCTGCAGGCGAACCAGGAATTCGAGCAGATCGCGGGCCAGTTCGGTTTCTACGGCCAGCTCGCCGGCGAGGAGCTCGGCCAGCGCACGAAGATCCCGCCGCGCACGACCGTCTCCGACGCCGAGATCAACGAGATGGGCAAGGTGCCGGGCTTCGCGCTCGCACAGCGCTTCTACGCGCTGAACCTGCGTCTCGAAGGCAACCGCGAATGGAACTGGCCGCTGCGCGGGATGACCGACCGCCAGCTGCTCGCGGCCGCCGAGTACGGCAAGCGGGTCGACCTGCTCGACCGCGCGGTGAACACGGCCGACCGCACGAAGGCCGAGCACGATTTCACGCTGCGCTATCCGTCGCCGTACCGGAACATCGTCGAGCGCTACGCGCAATCGACCGGGCTCGACATCGAGTGGGCGTACGGGCTGATCCGCCAGGAATCGCGCTTCATCACGAGCGCGCGTTCGTCGGTCGGCGCGGGCGGCCTGATGCAGCTGATGCCGGCCACCGCGCAGATCGTCGCGAAGAAGCTCGGCCTCGGCACGATCACGCGCGCGCAGATGCACGACATCGACACCAACATCCAGCTCGGCACCTGGTATCTGGCGGACATCTACAACAACTTCGACAGCTCGCCGGTGCTCGCGACCGCCGGCTACAACGCGGGGCCCGGCCGGCCGCGCCAGTGGCGGCAGGTGTTGACGCAGCCGGTCGAAGGCGCGATCTTCGCGGAGACGATTCCGTTCAACGAGACGCGCGACTACGTGAAGAACGTGCTGTCGAACACCGTCTATTACGCGGCGCTCTTCGAAGGCAAGCCGCAATCGCTGAAGAAGCGCCTGGGCATGATCTCGCCCTGACCGGCAACCTGCACGCTGCCGTGCGAGATGCGGCAGTGTGTTTTAGGGCCGGTTCACCCGCCCGCGACGGGCGCGCACCGGCACGATGGAGCATCGAACATGGATCGCCAGACCGTTGCGCTGCTGGGCGGCACCGGCTTCATCGGCAGCCGGCTCGTGAGTGCGCTGATCGATGCGGGCAAACAGGTGCGGATCGGTACCCGGCGCCGCGACCACGCGCGCCACCTGACGATGCTGCCGGTCGAGATCGTCGAGCTCCAGGATCTCGACACGCGTCATCTGGCCCGCTTCGTCGCGGGCGCGCACGCGGCCGTGAACCTCGTCGGCGTGCTGCACGGCGGCCACGGCACGCCGTACGGCCCGGGCTTCGAGCGTGCGCACGTCGCGCTGCCGGCCGCGCTCGCGAGCGCATGCATCGAGGCCGGCGTGCAGCGCCTGCTGCACATGAGCGCGCTCGGCGCGAATTCGCACGGCGCGAGCATGTACCAGCGCTCGAAGGGCGACGGCGAGGCCGCGCTGCATGCGGTCGCGGCCACCAACTCGCTCGCGGTGACGATCTTCCGCCCGTCGGTCGTGTTCGGGCCCGGCGACGCATTCCTCAACACGTTCGCGCGGCTGCACCGCACGCTGCCGGTGATTCCGCTCGCAATGCCCGACGCGCAGTTCCAGCCGGTGTTCGTCGGCGACGTCGCGCGCGCGTTCGTCAATACGCTCGATCTGACGGCCGCGCGCGGCAAGACCTATGAGCTCGGCGGCCCGAAGGTCTATACGCTCGAGGCGCTGGTCCGCTATTGCGGCACGCTGGTCGGCCGCGAGGCGCGGATCGTGCGGCTGCCCGACGCGCTCGCGCGGCTGCAGGCGAGCGTGTTCGAATGCCTGCCGGGCGAGCCGGTGATCACGCGCGACAACCTCGCGTCGATGTCGGTGCCGAACGTGCTGTCCGGCCCGCTCGCTCCGGAGCTTGGCATCCAGCCCGCGAGTCTCGAAAGCATCGTGCCGGCCTATCTCGGCGACGCGGCGATGCGCTCCCGCTTCGACTGGTTTCGCTCGCGCCGCTAGTCGACTCGTCATTACCTGTGTGGAATCCCGTCATGAAACTCGTCATTGGAGACAAGAACTATTCGTCGTGGTCGATGCGTCCGTGGCTGCTGCTCGCGCACTTCGGCATCCCGTTCGACGAAATCGTCGTCGAGCTGCGCCGCGACGACACGAAGGCGCGCATCCTCGAGCATTCGCCGTCCGGCAAGGTGCCGTGCCTGATCGATGACCACGGCGTCGCGATCTGGGATTCGCTCGCGATCGCCGAAACGCTCGCCGAACGCTATCCGCAATATCCGATGTGGCCGGCCGATCCGCTCGAGCGCGCGCATGCGCGCAGCATCGCTGCGGAGATGCATGCGGGCTTCGCGGCGCTGCGCACCGAGATGGGCATGAACATCCGCGCATCGATGCCGGGCCGCGGCGCGACGCCCGAGTCGCTCGCTGACGTCGCGCGGATCGACGCGATGTGGAGCGCGTGTCTCGAGGCATCGGGCGGGCCGTTCCTGTTCGGCGAGTTCGGCATTGCCGATGCGATGTACGCACCCGTCGTGATGCGCTTCAACACGTACGCGCCGGGGCTGTCGCCGGAAGCAGCCGGCTACGTCGAGCGCGTGACCGCGCTGCCGGCGGTCCGGCGCTGGATCGACGACGCGCACCGCGAAACCAACGTGATCGCCGACTACGAGCCGACGCCATGAATGTGTACGCAGTAGGCGGCGCGATCCGCGACGAGCTGCTCGGCGTGCCGGTGCAGGACCGCGACTACGTCGTGGTAGGCGCTACGCCCGAGCAGATGGCCGCGCACGGTTTCAAGCCGGTCGGCAAGGATTTTCCGGTGTTTCTGCATCCGGACACGCATGAGGAATACGCGCTCGCGCGCACCGAGCGCAAGACAGCGGCCGGCTATCACGGCTTCCAGTTCTACTACGCGCCGGACGTCACGCTCGACGAAGATCTCGCGCGGCGCGACCTGACGATCAACGCGATGGCACGCACGGTGAGCCCGGACGGCACGCTGGTCGGCCCGGTGGTCGATCCGTTCGGCGGGCAGGCGGACCTGCGCGCGCGCGTGTTCCGGCATGTGAGCGACGCGTTCGTCGAGGATCCGGTGCGGATCCTGCGCATCGCGCGCTTTGCCGCGCGCTTCACCGATTTCACGGTCGCGGACGAGACGCTCGCGCTGATGCGGCGGATGGTCGATGCGGGTGAGGTCGATGCGCTCGTCGCCGAGCGGGTCTGGCAGGAAATCGCGCGCGGGCTGATGGAGGCGCGGCCGTCGCGGATGTTCTCGGTGCTGCGCGAATGCGGCGCGCTCGCGCGCATCCTGCCGGAGGTCGATGCGCTGTGGGGCGTGCCGCAGCGCGCCGACTACCACCCGGAAGTCGACACGGGCGTGCACGTGATGATGGTCGTCGACCATGCGGCGAAGCAGGGCTATTCGCTCGCGGTGCGCTTCGCGGCGCTCACGCACGATCTCGGCAAGGCGACGACGCCTGAGGACGTGCTGCCGCGCCACATCGGCCACGAGGGGCGCAGCGTCGACCTGCTGAAGCCGCTGTGCGAGCGGCTGCGGGTGCCGAACGAGTGCCGCGATCTCGCGCTCGTCGTCGCGCGCGAGCACGGCAACCTGCATCGCGTGATGGAGATGGGCGCGGCGGCGCTTGTGCGCCTGTTCGAGCGCGCGGACGGGCTGCGCAAGCCCGCGCGCTTCGCCGAGATGGTGCAGGCGTGCGAGGCCGATGCGCGCGGCCGGCTCGGGCTGGAAGCGCAGCCGTATCCGCAGGCCGAACGGTTGCGCGAGGCACTCGTGGCGGCGCGCGGCGTCGATGCGGGCGCGATCGCGCGCGCGTTCGGCAACGATGTGGTGAAGATCAAGGATGCCGTGCATCGCGCACGGATCCAGGCGGTCGCGCGCGCGCTCGAGATCGGCGAATAGCGCCGGGGGTTATTTCTTCTTGCGTGCGGCAGCTTTGCGGAGCGGGGTGTCGTCGCCCGCCGGCCGCTTGCCGGCGGACGCGCGCGGCTTTGCGGGGGCTGTCTTGTCCACTTTCCTGGCTTGCTTTGGGGCAGGCCGCACCGCGCCCGGCGGCACGGGGTCCGCGGCGCGGCTGCGCTTCGACGCCGGAAGGCAGCGGCTCACGCGCGGCTCGCCCGGAAGCAGCGTGGCATCGCCGTCGGGCTGCCTGATTTCAGCCGATGCGGACGCGAATTCGGCATAGCTGTCGTCGAACAGCGGCAGCGTGCCGACCACGATCAGCTCCGCGGGCCCGGCGCCCACGTTCGCGACGCGGTGCTTCCGGTGCGCGTCGAAGTGAATCGAATCGCCGGGCGACAGCGGGTAGTCCTTCTTGCCGACCGTATAGCAGATCTGCCCGGACAGCACGTAGACGAATTCGTCGCCGCCATGCGCGACCCATTCCGAGCAGTAGCCTTCCATCATCTGAACCTTGACGGCGTTGATCAGACTGCCGTCGAAGGTGGTCGAGAGCCGCTCGTAGCTCTGCGACGTCTTGTCGACCGCATACGACTCCCGGCTGCCCTGATGCGAATCGGGCTGTTGCTGGCGCGGCTGGTCGATCAGCACGCCGATCGGCACGTTCAGCGCGTTCGCGACGTTGACGAGCGACGAAATCGAGATGCCCGTGAGATTGCGTTCGACCTGGGACAGGAACCCGACCGACAGCTTGGCTTCGGTCGCGACTTCCAGCAGCGTTTTCTTCGCTTCCCGGCGCAGGCGCCGAATGCGCTGGCCGATACGCATGAGGTCTGAATCCATGAATCTCTTTCGTGGCAACGAGTAGACGGCGAGCGGGGGCGGCGGCGCAGCCGCCAGGGCGAGCCTTTCCGCGAATCGCACGAAGCACGGCCGTTCGGGCGACGATGCCGGCGCATTGTACCGCGCAGCGGGCGATTCCCGTGCCGGACAGGCGCGTGGCACCGGTCCTGAATTTCAGTGTGACTAAAATTTTAGCTTGACCTCAATTCCGGCCCGTTCTAGATTCTTCCGCACGGCGCCAAAAATTTAAGTGAGACAAAAATTTTCGGGGCTGTGCCGCATGGACTGGCAGTCACGCGCGCTCCGACAACAATGAACAATGTGAGCATCCGATGATCGATCGACTGAAATACAGTTTCTCCAGCCTTCCTCCGTACGACGCATCCGTCGACGTGACCCACGCGGGGCTGTCGCGCCTGCTCGACGCGATGCAGCTCGACGCCGTGGTGATCACGTCGCAGGACGAGTTCATTACCGAGTACCTGCCGCGCCGCAACAACCCGCGCTACGCGCTGTCGGGCTTCGACGGCTCGGCGGGCTGCGGCATCTTCCTGAGCACGGCGGCGGCGCAGGCGCTCGGCGTGCAGCAGTTCGTGCTGTTCGTCGACGGCCGCTACCACCTGCAGGCGGAACAACAGTGCGATCCGGCGCGCGTGCACGTCGAGAAGCTCGGGCTGGACGCGTCGATGTGGCCGGCGATCGCCGACTGGCTCGTCGCGCGCGCGGGCCGGCTCGAGCGGATCGGCTATGACGGGCTGCGGCTCAGCGTCGCGCAGCGCGACCGGCTGCTCGACAGCACGCAAGCGGCGAAGCTGGACTGGACGAGCATCGTCGGCCGCGAAATCGACCGCGCGATCGCGCTGCCGGGGTGGTTCGTCGAGCGGCCGATCTTCGAGCTGCCGGAATCGATGACCGGCGTGAGCGTCGCGCAGAACATCGCGACGCTGAACCAGCGGCTCGCCGCGCACACCGGCGCGGCGGACGGCAAGACTGCGTTCGTCACCTGCGCGTCGGACGATCTCAGCTACCTGCTGAACAGCCGCGGCTATCACATCCCGAATGCGTCGTCGCATCTGGGCTTCCTGTTCGTCGTCGGCGAGCAGGTCGTGCTGTTCCTGCCGGAAGGCTGTGACCGCTGTCCGGTCGACCTCGAATCGTATCCGGCGCTGCACGTGATCCGGCGCGACGTCGCGGCGCTCGAACGCTTCCTCGCGCAGTTCGCGGTCGATCACGTGTGTTACGGCTTCGAGTCGGTCAACTGCGCGCTCGCCGATACGGTGAGCCGCGTATGGCCGCACGCGCGGCATGCCGATTTCAGTCCGGTCGAGACGATGCGGGTCGGCAAGACGCCGGAAGTGCTCGACCAGTTCCGCGACGCGTTCGCGCGCAGTTCCGCGGCGATCGCCGAGGCGATGCGCTGGGCGAAGACGGGCGAGCCGGGGCAGCGGCACTCCGAATACGACCTGGCCCGCGTGATCAACGACGCGTATGGCGCGCGCTCGGCGCTGGCGCTGACGTTCCCGTCGATTTCGGCGAACGGCGCGAACAGCGCGTCTGCGCATTACACGGCGGCGAGCGCCGACGTCGAGCTGACCGAAGGCGAGCTCGTGCTGCTCGACAGCGGCGCGTACTACGAAGGCGGCTTCGCGACGGACTGCACGCGCGTCGTGTTGCGCCGGACCCGGCCGGACACGGTTGCGCAGCCGTGGCAGCGGGAGATCTACACGGTCGCGCTGAAGGCGTGCATCAAGGGGCTCGTCACGCCTTTCCCGAAAGCGATGTCGGGCGGCGACGTCGACGCGGCCGTGCGGCAGGTGTGCCGCGATTACGGCTACGATTTCGGCCACGGCACCGGGCATGGCGTCGGGATTCACGTGCACGAAGGCGGCGTGCGGTTCGCGCCGGGGTCGAAATATGGGCTGGTGCCGAATGCGGTGATTTCGGTCGAGCCGGGCATCTATGTGCCGGGCAAGGGCGGCGTGCGGATCGAGAACATCGTGATCATCCATCCGAACGAGCACGAGCCGGACACGATGACGTTCGAGAACCTCGTCGCGGTTGGCTACGACTGGGATCTGATCGATCTCGACCTGTTGAGCGACGACGAACGCGATTACCTGCGCGATTACGAGCGGCTGTGCGCCGAGCGCGGCACGCAGGTGACGGCGTGTCCGCTGCTGTAGGCGCCGCCCGTCAGCGCGCGACGGCCGACACCCGGCCGTCCGGCCCGTAGAAGCCGACGCGTTCGGGCGCCGAGCGCAGCACCGCGAGCGCCCGTTCGTTGTAGTCCGTCCGGATGCGGATCAGCATGCCGTTGGTCGCGTTGGCCTGGCGCGCACGCTCCGCGGATTGCTGCAGCAATTGCCAGCGGCCGGCGAGGCGCGCGTCGCGTTCGGCGGCCTGATCCATGCCTTTCTTGCCGCCGGGAAAACCGAGCGCGGACAGCTGCGTGTCCCGCGTGCGTTCGAGCTGTGCGAGCCGGTCGATCAGCGCGGTCTTCTTCTCGATGATGCCCGGCAGCATCGCGAGCGGCTCGGCCGTCGTCAGCGCCTTCTCTTCGTAGGCGAGCAGGGACGCGAACGCTTCGACCGTCGCATGTTCGTCGTTGACCGTGGCCAGCAGCTCGTCTCTCATCGCGTCTCGCTCATCACGCCGGCGCACGGAGCCGCACGCCGGCAAAAAACCATGGGCGCCGGCCTGTCGGGCCGGCTCAGCTGCCCTGCGGGCGCTGCTGCTGCAGCAGCTCGCGGGCGGTATTCAGCACGCCGTCGGCGATCTTGCCCGGATCGATCGTCAGCGTGCCGTTGTTCAGTGCGTCCTTGATCGACTGGACGAGGCCCGTGTCGATGTCCGCGTTGCCGGACGCCGACCCCGTGCGCAATTGTCCGGACAGGCCCGACAGGTTCACGGTCGCGTCTCCGTCAGCCGCGCCTGCGGGCGCCGATTGCGCGCCGGACGCCGCGGGCGCGCCTTGCTGCGGGCGGGCCGCGCCGGTGCCGGTGGCCGGGGCGCGGGTGTTCGGGGTGGGCGTGGAATCGATTTTCACGATGGTGTTCCTGTGCGGTTTGACCCAGATAACGGCATGGCGGGGCCAAACTTTAGCATCGCGTTTCGGGCGATTCCTCCGAATAAACAATCCTTTGCATTCTTACGACAGCTCCCGCCCCAATTGTTGGCGGGTGTCGCCGCTAACCGGCTCTATAGCGGAATCTCCACCGTTCCCGCGTCCTTGACGATCGCGGTGACGATCTGCCCGGCCGCCATCCTGACCCGCACCGACTGGCCGGGCGCCGCGTTGGCGAGCGCGCTGCCCTCGGCCGAAATCGTGAAGCCGCGGCCGGCCGCGACGACCCGCACGGTCTGCCCGGCCGATACCGACGCGGCGCTCTTCAGCATGTCCTGCCGCAGCGGCAGCCCGGCGGCGACGCGCGCGAGCGCGGTCGCGCCGATCGCCTGCGCCGGATCGGTGATCACGGCGAGCGGCAGCACGGTCAGGTCGCCGTCGCGTGCGACGAGGTCGGCGGCGGTCAGCGGCTCGCCGGGCGCGATCTGCCGCGCAGCGACGTAATAGGTGGCCTGCACGGTGACCTTCGCCTGCAGGTAGACGGTCCACGGCCGTTCGCCCGCGCAGCGCACGCCGACCGTCGTGCGGCCCCACAGGCGCGCGCCGGTCGGCAGGAACGGCTCGAGCGTCGTGCAGGCGGCGAGCCCGCGCGGGAACGCGGTCGAGACGGTCGCGGTCGGCTTGCCGGGCAAGCCGGCGATCTGCTGCTGGAGGAACGCGAGCGCGGTGCGCCGGATCGACTCGGGGTCTTGCTGGCCGGGCGGCGGGGCGACCGGCGCGGTGGTGGCGTTGGCGGTCGCGGCAGGCGATGCGGGTGCGCGCAGGGCCGTCGCGGCCGAGCCGGCGCGCTGCGCCGGCGTGCGCGCCGCAAGCGCCGGTTGTTGCGGCGGCCGCGCGGGGCTCGACGCGGGTTCGGTCGCGCCCGTGACGACCGTCACGATGCCGTTCGAGTCGGCGGCGCGGGGCGCGCCGTACGCGGCGTTCGTGCGTGCCGTCATGTAGGCGGCCGCCGCGCGGCCTGCGTTCGCCGAATCCGGCGTCACCCCCGC
Source organism: Burkholderia sp. Bp8963 (assembly GCF_003854275.1). Classification (GTDB taxonomy): domain Bacteria; phylum Pseudomonadota; class Gammaproteobacteria; order Burkholderiales; family Burkholderiaceae; genus Burkholderia. The sequence continues at coordinate 27,247 of NZ_QTQP01000046.1, read as the reverse complement.
GCTCCCGTCCGCGCCCGGGCGAGCGCCGCTCGCCGCATTCGCATGCGCGAGCGCGGACTCGGCCGTCTCGCCACGCCCCGGAATCACGATCATCCCGTCGTCCGCGGCCTGCGCCGCCGCGGCGCCCGTCCACAGCGCGACGGCGAGCGAGAGCGGAACGGTGAACCCGAGCGCGAACGCGCGCCGCGTGCGCTGCCGCCGCCCGTCGTCGCCGCGAAATGCGCTGGGAGTCATCGCCGTGTCCTCGATCCGTTGATCCGATTCGCATTCTAGGGAGCCGGCCCACGGCGGAAACGACGAATAGAGGGGGGCTTTGCCGCGTTATTCGCCCGATTGCCGGTTGCGTCGGCCGCCTACCATGCGTGTCATGGAAAAAAGCCTCTTTGGCCGCCATGCGGCGAAAGAGCGGTGCAGCGCTGCCAACGGAGAGATGCACAGATGCTGGACAGACTCGATGCCGAATTCGCGTTCGGCCGCCAGGCGCTCGACGTGCGCGCCTATCGGCAGGAACTGCTGTCGTCGAACATCGCGAACGCGGACACGCCCGGCTACCAGGCGCGCGACGTCGATTTCGCGTCGACGCTCGCCCGCTCGCTGAAGCAGACGGGCCCGGGCGGGCTCGCGCCGAGCAACGCAACGTCGCTCGCGATGGCGCAGCCGGCCGGCGTGACGAGCGGGATGTCGATGGTGTCGACGGCGCCGGGCCACATGGCCGGCACCGCGAAGCTGACGCCGACCGGCGGCCCGACCGACGACTACGGCCGCGCGCAATACCGGATGCCGCTGCAGCCGGCGCTGGACGGCAACACCGTCGATCTCGACGTCGAGCGCGTGCAGTTCGCGAACAACGCGCTGCACTACGAGACCGGGATGACCGTGATGACCCAGCAGATCAAGGCGATGATCGCCGCGATCACGTCGAATTCGTGACCGCGCGCGGCCGCCCCGAACCGAAAGCCCGCCTCTGAAAGCCCGCATTAAGGAGCCTCCATGCCCTCGTTGATGAACATCTTCGGCGTCGCCGGCTCGGCGCTGTCCGCGCAGTCGCAGCGCCTGAACGTCACCGCGTCGAACCTCGCGAACGCCGACAGCGCGACCGGCCCCGACGGCAAGCCGTACAAGGCAAAGCAGGTCGTGTTCGCGACCGATCCGATCGGCGGCGCGCGCACCGCGTCCGGCCAGGGCGTCGGCGGCGTGCGCGTGCAGAAGGTAATCGACGATCCGTCGCCGATGAAGTCGACCTACGACCCGGCGAACCCGGCCGCCGACGCGAATGGCTATGTGCAGATGCCGAACGTCGACCCCGTGCAGGAGATGGTGAACATGATCTCGGCGTCGCGCTCGTACCAGGCCAACGTCGAGACGCTGAACACGGCGAAGCAGCTGATGCTGAAGACGCTGACGATCGGCTCGTGAGCCGCATTTTTACTGACCTGACAGAAGGCCCGACCGGATGACTTCCTCCTCCACGACGATCGGCTCCAGCGGCACGAACGTGTCGACCCTGCCGACCGACACGATGAAAACCGGCAACGCGTCGAGTACCAGCACGTCGGCAAGCGACCTGCAGACGACGTTCCTGAAGCTGCTCGTCACGCAGCTGCAGAACCAGGATCCGACGAGCCCCGTCGACAGCTCGCAGATGACGACGCAGCTCGCACAGATCAACACGGTGAGCGGCATCGCGCAGCTCAACACGTCGCTGACGTCGCTGTCGTCGCAGCTCGCCGCAGGCCAGCAGACCCAGGCCGCGCTGCTGATCGGCTCGAACGTGCTCGCGCCGGGCAATGCGGTCACGGTGAAGAGCGGCGCGGCGACGCCGTTCGGCGTGTCGCTCGCGAGCTCGGTGTCGAACCTGACGATCACCGTGAAGAATGCGTCGGGCATCGTCGTGAACACGATCAACGCAGGCGCGCAGTCGGCCGGCACCGTGCCGTTCAACTGGACGCCGACCGACGCGGCGGGCAACGCGCTGCCGGACGGCAAGTACACGATCAGCGCGAGCTACAACGACAGCACCGGCACGCCGCAGCCCGCCACGACGCTCGCGGCCGCGCAGGTGCAGAGCGTGGTCAAGCAGGCGGACGGCACCGCGGGGCTGATGCTGTCGAACGGCGCGACGGTCGGCCTGTCGCAGGTCGCGTCGATCTACCCGAATGCGTCATCGTCCGCGTCGACGTCGACCGGCGCCACCACCAACTGATTCAGCTTCACACACGGAGACCGAGATGGGTTATCAACAGGGTTTGAGCGGTCTGGCGGGCGCGTCGACGGCGCTCGACGTGATCGGCAACAACATCGCGAACGCAAATACGGTCGGCTTCAAGTCGAGCACCGCGCAGTTCGCGGACATGTACGCGAACTCGATCGCGACGTCGGTGAACAACCAGGTCGGCATCGGCACGTCGCTGAACTCGGTGCAGCAGAACTTCAGCCAGGGCACGATCAACACGACGAACTCGTCGCTCGACGTCGCGATCAACGGCAACGGCTTCTACCAGATGTCGAACAACGGCGCGATCACGTACTCGCGCGACGGCACGTTCCAGCGCGACAAGAACGGCTATCTCGTCAATGCGCAGGGCATGAACCTGATGGGCTACGCGGCGAACGCGAAGGGCGTGATCAACAGCGCGCAGACCGTGCCGCTGCAGGCGCCGACGACCAACATCTCGCCGACGCCGACGACCTCGATCGCCGGGCAGTTCAACCTGAACTCGCAGGACACGGTGCCGGTCACGACGCCGTTCAACTACACCGACTCGACGAGCTACAACTACTCGACGTCGGTCCAGACCTACGATTCGCTCGGCGGCTCGCAGCAGGTCAACATGTACTTCGTGAAGACCGCGACCGGCACGTGGGAAGCGTATGCGGGCGTCGCGAACTCGGCGCCGTCCGACCTCGGCACGGTGACGTTCAACGCGACGGGCGGCATCGCCAGCACGACGCTGCCGGGGGTGGCGACACCGACCGCGGCGCTCGGCAAGTTCCAGTTCACGATCCCGACCACCGACGGCTCGACGACGCCGCAGAACCTGACGCTCGACCTGACCGGCACCACGCAGTACGGCGGCAAGGACGGCGTGAACAACCTCGCGCAGGACGGCTACGCGAGCGGCACGCTGACGACCTTCTCGATCGGCAGCGACGGCAAGGTCACGGGCAACTACTCGAACGGCCAGACGGCGACCCTCGGCCAGATCGTGCTCGCGAACTTCAACAACCCGAACGGCCTCGTGTCCATCGGCGGCAACCAGTACATCGAGTCGGCGCAGTCGGGCGTGCCGCAGCTCTCCACGCCGGGCAGCACCAACCACGGCACGCTGCAGGGCAGCGCGCTCGAGAACTCGAACGTCGACCTGACGAGCCAGCTCGTGAACCTGATCACCGCGCAGCGCAACTACCAGGCGAACGCGCAGACGATCAAGACGCAGCAGACCGTCGACCAGACGCTGATCAACCTGTAAGCGCGGATAACGGGCAGCCATGGACCGACTGATCTACACGGCGATGACGGGCGCGTCGCAGTCGCTCGACCAGCAGGCGATCGTCGCGAACAACCTCGCGAACGCGTCGACGACCGGGTTTCGCGCGCAGCTCGCGACCTATCGCGCGGTGCCGATGAATTTCGGCGACGGCAGCGCGATCGATCCGACGACGACGCGCACCTACGTGCTCGCGTCGACGCCGGGCGCGGACTTCGCGCCGGGGCCGATCACGCGCACCGGCAATCCGCTCGACGTCGCGGTGCAGGGGGCCGGCTGGCTGTCCGTGCAGCTGGCCGACGGCAGCGAGGCGTACACGCGCGCGGGCAACCTGCACGTCGACCAGAACGGCCAGCTCGTCACCGCGACCAACCTGCCGGTGGTCGGCAACGGCGGCCCGATCTCGGTGCCGCCGAACGCGCAGGTCACGATCGGCAAGGACGGCACGGTGTCCGCGCTGATGCCGGGCGACCCGCCGACCGCGGTCGCGATCGTCGACCAGATGAAGCTCGTCAATCCCGATCCGGCGACGATCACGCGCGGCAACGATGGCCTGTTCCGCACCGCGGACGGCAACCCGGCAGATGCCGACCCGAACGTCGTCGTCGCGCCGGATTCGATCGAAGGCAGCAACGTGAACCCCGTGAACGCGATGGTCGCGATGATCGACAACGCGCGTGCATTCCAGCTTCAGACGAAGCTGATCCAGACGGCCGACCAGAACGAGCAGTCGGCGAACCAGCTGCTCAACTTCAGCTGAGCGACCAGCGCCAGCCTACGCAGGAGAACCTAACAAGTGAACCGTTCGCTCTACATCGCCGCCACCGGCATGAACGCGCAGCAGTCGCAGATGGACGTGATCTCGAACAACCTCGCGAACGTCAGCACCAATGGCTTCAAGGGCTCGCGCGCGGTGTTCGAGGATCTGCTGTACCAGACGATCCGCCAGCCCGGCGCGAACTCGACGCAGCAGACCGAGCTGCCGTCGGGCCTGCAGCTCGGCACCGGCGTGCAGCAGGTCGCGACCGAGCGCCTGTATACGCAGGGCAGCCTCACGCAGACCGGCAACTCGAAGGACGTCGCGATCAACGGCGCGGGTTTCTTCCAGGTGCTGATGCCGGACGGCACGAACGCGTACACGCGCGACGGCTCGTTCCAGTCCAACGCGCAGGGCCAGCTCGTCACGTCGAGCGGCTACCAGGTGATCCCCGCGATCACGATCCCGCAGAACGCGACGTCACTGACGATCGCCAAGGACGGCGTCGTCACGATCACGCAGCCGGGCTCGACCAATGCGGTGCAGATCGGCGCGATCCAGGTCGCGACCTTCATCAACCCGGCCGGTCTCGAGGCGCGGGGCGAGAACCTGTTCTCGGAAACTACGTCGTCGGGCGCACCGAACGTGTCGCAGCCGGGCCTGAACGGCGCGGGCACGCTCAACCAGGGTTATGTCGAGGCGTCGAACGTGAACGTCGTGCAGGAGCTCGTCAACATGATCCAGACGCAGCGCGCGTACGAGATCAACAGCAAGGCCGTGACGACGTCCGACCAGATGCTGCAGACCGTCACGCAGATGAAGAGCTAACCGGAAACGCCCGCCGTCGCCATGAAGCAGGTTCGCCTCCCCTCGTTCGCCACCGTCCGCGCCGCGTGCGCGCTCGCGGTGGCGGCGCTCGCCGGCTGCGCGCAGATTCCGCGCGAGCCGATCATCCAGCAGCCGATGACGGCCCAGCCGCCGATGCCGCAGTCGATGCAGGCGCCGGGCTCGATCTACAACCCGGGTTATGCGGGCCGGCCGCTGTTCGAGGACCAGCGGCCGCGCAACGTCGGCGACATCCTGACGATCGTGATCGCGGAAAACATCAACGCGACGAAGTCGTCCGGCGCGAACACAAACCGCGCGGGCAACACGAGCTTCGACGTGCCGACCGCGGGCTTTCTCGGCGGGCTGTTCGCGAAGACGAACCTGTCGGCCGAAGGCGCGAACAAGTTCACCGCGACGGGCGGCGCGAGCGCGGCGAACACGTTCAACGGCACGATCACGGTGACCGTGACCGGCGTGCAGCCGAACGGCAACCTCGTCGTCAGCGGACAGAAGCAGATGCTGATCAACCAGGGCAACGAGTTCGTCCGTTTCTCGGGCGTCGTGAACCCGAACACGATTTCCGGCGCGAACTCGGTCTACTCGACCCAGGTCGCCGACGCGAAGATCGAATACTCGGCGAAGGGCTACATCAACGAAGCCGAGACGATGGGCTGGCTGCAGCGCTTCTTCCTCAACATCGCGCCGTGGTGAAGACGATGCGTACCCTGCTCGCGCGCGTGATGCGCTTCCTCGCCCGATCGATTTCCCGCTCGATTCCCCGCTCGGCCGCCGGCGCACTCGCGGCTGCCTGCGCGCTTGCGCTCGGGCCCGGTGCCGCGCATGCGGAGCGCCTGAAGGACCTCGCGCAGATCCAGGGCGTGCGCGACAACCCGCTGATCGGCTATGGCCTCGTCGTCGGCCTCGACGGCACCGGCGACCAGACGATGCAGACGCCGTTCACGACGCAGACGCTCGCGAACATGCTCGCGAACCTCGGCATCTCGATCAACAACGGCTCGGCCAACGGCGGCAGCTCGTCACTGTCGAACATGCAGCTGAAGAACGTCGCGGCCGTGATGGTCACCGCGACGCTGCCGCCGTTCGCGCGGCCCGGCGAGGCACTCGACGTGACCGTGTCGTCGCTCGGCAACGCGAAGAGCCTGCGCGGCGGCACGCTGCTGCTCACGCCGCTGAAGGGCGCGGACGGGCAGGTGTATGCGCTCGCGCAGGGCAACATGGCGGTCGGCGGCGCGGGCGCGAGCGCGAACGGCAGCCGCGTGCAGGTGAACCAGCTCGCGGCGGGCCGCATCACGGGCGGCGCGATCGTCGAGCGCGCGGTGCCGAACGCGGTCGCGCAGATGAACGGGATGCTGCAGCTGCAGCTGAACGACATGGACTACGGCACCGCGCAGCGGATCGTGTCCGCGGTGAACGCGAGCTTCGGGCCCGGCACCGCGACCGCGCTCGACGGCCGCACGATCCAGCTCACCGCACCGGCCGATTCGGCACAGCAGGTCGCGTTCATGGCGCGCCTGCAGAACCTCGACGTGAGCCCCGACAAGGCCGCCGCGAAGGTGATCCTGAACGCGCGCACGGGCTCGATCGTGATGAACCAGATGGTCACGCTGCAAAGCTGCGCGGTGGCGCACGGCAACCTGTCGGTCGTCGTCAACACGCAGCCGGTCGTGTCGCAGCCGGGGCCGTTCTCGAACGGGCAGACGGTCGTCGCGCAGCAGTCGCAGATCCAGCTGAAGCAGGATAACGGCGCGCTGAAGATGGTGACGGCCGGCGCGAACCTCGCCGACGTCGTGAAGGCGCTCAACACGCTCGGCGCGACGCCCGCGGACCTGATGTCGATCCTGCAGGCGATGAAGGCGGCCGGTGCGCTGCGCGCCGATCTGGAGATCATCTAAATGGCAGCGAACCTTCCGGACGCGAATGATCTCACGCAGCGCTTCGCGCTCGACGTGCAGGGGTTCGACGCGCTGCGCGCGCAGGCGAAGCAGTCGCCGCAGGCGGGCGCGAAGCTCGTCGCGGGGCAGTTCGACGCGATGTTCACGCAGATGATGCTGAAGAGCATGCGCGACGCGACCCCCGACGGCGGGCTGTTCGACTCGCATACGTCGAAGATGTACACGTCGATGCTCGACCAGCAGCTCGCGCAGCAGATGTCGTCGAAGGGGATCGGCGTCGCCGACGCGCTGATGAAGCAGCTGATGCGCAACGCGCACCTCGGCGCAGGCGCCGATGCGGCGACCGAAGCCGGCGCAGACGCCGGCGCAGGCGGTTTCGGCGCGGCCGGCAGCGAAGGCGGGATGGTCGCGATGAACGCGATGGCGAAGGCCTACGCGAACGCGGCCGCGAACAACGGAGCGCTCGCGAACGGGCGCGGCTACTCGGCGGGCAGCGCGCTGACGCCGCCGGTGAAGGGGGCGAGCGGCGTGGCCGACGCCGACGCGTTCGTCGACCGCCTCGCGGCCCCCGCGCAGGCGGCGAGCGCGACGACCGGCATCCCGGCGCGCTTCATCGTCGGCCAGGCGGCGCTCGAATCGGGCTGGGGCAAGCGCGAGATCCGCGCGGCCGACGGCTCGACGAGCTACAACGTGTTCGGCATCAAGGCCGGCAAGGGCTGGAGCGGCCGCACGGTGGCGGCGCTGACCACCGAATACGTGAACGGCACGCCGCGCCGCGTCGTCGCGAAGTTCCGCGCATACGACTCGTACGAGCATGCGATGACCGACTACGCGAACCTGCTGAAGAACAATCCGCGCTATGCGGGCGTGCTGAGCGCGAGCCGCAGCGTCGAAGGCTTCGCGCACGGGATGCAGAAGGCCGGCTACGCGACCGACCCGAACTACGCGAAGAAACTGATCTCGATCATGCAGCAGATCGGCTGATCTGCCGGTCAGACCGCCTTTCAGTACGTCCGTCAGACCGTCCGTCAGAACATCCAGTCGGCTATATCTTGTCCGACCGCGCCAGGTTTTGCCGCGCGCGGTTTGAACGTTTGCGCGAAAAAATTCGGGAAATCGATCTAAACTTTCGGACAGCACTGCCGCTAAGTGTGAGAGACCTGCGACCGGGTTGATGTTATGGCCCGGTTTTAATGCGCACCGGTTCCCGTGCGCCCATGACAAGAAAGACCGGCAAGCCATGAATATCGAACAGTCGACGGACCCGAGTTCCGATGCAGGACATTCCGGGCCGGACTATGCCCGCCGCAATCCGCTGGAAATCGGCGTGCAGCTGCGCAACCTCGTGAACCGGGGCGATTTCCTCACCGTCCAGTACCCGGGCGGCCAGCTCGTCACCCGGCTGCTCGAGGTCGACGTCGGCGCGCGCACGTTCGTGTTCGACTGGGGCGCGCTCGCCGAGCAGAACAGCGCGATCCTGGCCGCGTCGCATTGTACGTTCGCGGCCGCGCCGGACGGCGTGCGCGTCGAGTTCGTGACCGGCACGCCGCGCGAGACGCGCTACGAAGGGCTGCCCGCGTTCGAGGCCGATTTCCCCGACCTGCTGTATTGCATCCAGCGCCGCGAATACTTCCGCGTCGACGCGCCGGTCGTCGATCCGTACCTGTGCCGCGGCACGCTGCCGGACGGCGAGAGCTTCCTGTTCGAGGTGCACAACCTGTCGCTCGGCGGCGTCGGGTTGCGCACGGCCGACGAGCGCGTCGAGGCGCTCGAGGTCGGCACGCTGCTGCCCGAGGTCGAGCTTCAGTTGAACGGCCACGGCAAGCTGCTGCTCGACCTGACGCTCGTGTCGCTGCGCTCGACCGAACTGCCGAACGGCTCGCGCCGCTACCAGCTCGGCTTCCGCTTCATGTCGCTGCCGGGCAGCGCGGAGAACACGCTGCAGCGCCTGATCACGCAGCTCGAGATGAAGCGCCGCCAGCTCGCGCGCGCGTGACCGGCGCGCGGGCAGCACCGCCCGCGCGCATTTTCCCCTCAATTTTTTCGATCCGCGGCCGTTATACCGGGAGTCACGCAACCCGGCGGCCGCAGCGCGGCCGGCCCTTCAGGATCGCGCATGTCCAACACTCTGATGAACCTCGGGGTCAGCGGCTTGAACGCCGCGCTCTGGGGCCTCACGACGACCAGCCAGAACATCAGCAACTCGGCGACGCCCGGCTATTCGGTCGAGCGGCCCGTCTATGCGGAGGCGAGCGGCCAGTACACGGGCAGCGGCTACATGCCGCAGGGCGTCAACACGGTCACCGTGCAGCGTCAGTACAGCCAGTACCTGAGCAACCAGCTCAACAGCGCGCAGACGCAGGGCGGCGCGCTGTCGACGTGGTATTCGATGGTCTCGCAGCTGAACAACTACGTCGGCAGCCCGACGGCCGGGATCTCGACCGCGATCACGAACTACTTCACGGGCCTGCAGAACGTCGCGAACAACGCGGCCGACCCGTCCGCGCGGCAGACCGCGATCAGCAACGCGCAGACGCTCGCCGACCAGATCACCGCGGCCGGCCGGCAGTACGACGCGCTGCGCCAGAGCGTGAACACGCAGCTCACGAGCACGGTCTCGCAGATCAACGGCTACACCACGCAGATCGCGCAGCTGAACCAGCAGATCGCGGCCGCGAGCGGCCAGGGCCAGCCGCCGAACCAGCTGATGGACCAGCGCGACCTCGCGGTGTCGAACCTGTCGAGCCTCGTCGGCGTGCAGGTCGTGAGCAACGCCCAGGGCTACAGCGTGTTCCTCGCGGGCGGCCAGCCGCTTGTCGTCGCGGACAAGAGCTACCAGCTCGCGGCCGTCACGTCGCAGTCGGATCCGAGCGAGCTCACCGTCGTGTCGCAGGGGATCGCGGGCGCGACCCCGCAGGGCCCGAACCAGAACCTGCCGGATGCGTCGCTGTCGGGCGGCACGCTCGGCGGCCTGCTGTCGTTCCGCAGCCAGACGCTCGATCCGGGGCAGGCGCAGCTCGGCGCGATCGCGACCAGCTTCGCCGCGCAGGTCAATGCGCAGAACGCGCTCGGTATCGACCTATCGGGCAACGTCGGCAGCAACCTGTTCTCGGTCGGCGCGCCGGCCGTCTACGCGAACCAGGGCAACACGGGCAACGCGACGCTGTCCGTGTCGTTCGCGAATGCCGCGCAGCCGACGACGAGCGACTACACGCTGTCCTATGACGGCAGCAATTACACGCTGACCGACCGCGCGAGCGGCGCGGTGGTCGGCACGTCGGGGTCGATGCCGGGCTCGATCGGCGGGCTGAACTTCTCGTTCTCGTCCGGCTCGATGCTGGCCGGCGACAAGTTCACGGTGGAGCCGACGCGCGGCGCGCTCGGCGGCTTCGCGCTCGCGACGTCGAACGGCTCGGCGATCGCGGCGGCGTCACCGGTCGTGTCGTCGGTCGTGCCGACGAACGCGGGCACCGCGACGATCACGCAGGGCACCGTGAGCGCCGGCTACCAGCTGCCGGCCGGCAAGACCACGCTGACCTACAACGCGACGACGCAGACGCTGTCGGGCTTCCAGCCCGGCACGACGGTGACGATCGCGGGCACGCCGCCGACCTCGGTGGCGATCACGAGCGCGACGACGCCGGTGCCGTACAGTGCGTCGACGGGTGCGACGCTGTCGATCGCGAGCACGGTGCAGCCGCCGGCGGCGGGCACGATGAACGGCATCACCGTGTCGCTGGCGGGCGCGCCGGCGGACGGCGACCAGTTCACGATCGGGCCGTACGCAGGCGGCACGAACGACGGCAGCAACGCGCTCGCGCTGTCGAAGCTCGTCACCGCGAAGACGCTCGGCAACGGCACGACGACGCTGACGGGCGCGTATGCGAGCTACGTGAACGGGATCGGCAACACGGCCAGCCAGCTGAAGTCGTCGAGCGCCGCGCAGACCGCGCTCGTCGGCCAGATCACGTCCGCGCAGCAGTCGGTGTCGGGCGTGAACCAGAATGAGGAAGCGGCGAACCTGATGCAGTACCAGCAGCTCTACCAGGCGAACGCGAAGGTGATCCAGACGGCGGCGACGCTGTTCCAGACCGTACTCGGCCTGTTCAACTGATTTCGAGATCGAGAGGATCCAGGCGATGCGGATTTCCAGCGCCCAGTTTTTCCAGCTGAACGTCGCGCAGATGAGCGACCAGCAAGCGCAGCTGTCGCAGCTGTACCAGCAGATTTCGAGCGGCGTCAGCCTGCAGACCCCGGCGGACAACCCGCTCGGCGCGTCGCAGGCCGTACAGTTGTCGATGTCGTCGGCGACGCTGTCGCAATATGCGTCGAACCAGAACGTCGCGCTGTCGTCGCTGCAGAAGGAGGACTCGGCGCTCACGAGCGTCAACAACCTGCTGAACAGCATTCACGGGGTCGTGATCCATGCCGGCGACGGCGCGCTGACCGACAGCGACCGCGCGGCGCTCGGCACGCAGCTCCAGGGCTACCGCGACCAGCTCGTGACGCTCGCGAATACGACCGACGGCACGGGCAACTACCTGTTCGCCGGCTTCCAGTCGACGACGCCGCCGTTCACGAACAAGCCGGGCGGCGGCGTGATCTACAGCGGCGACAGCGGTTCGCGCGAGGTGCAGATCGCCGACACGCGCACGGTCTCGCAGGGCGACACCGGCACGAGCGTGTTCCTGTCGGTGCCGATGCTCGGCAGCCAGCCGGTGCCCGCGGCGGGGGCGGCCAACACCGGGACCGGCACGATCGGCGCGGTGACGATCACGAACCCGGGTGCCGCGAGCAACGCGCACCAGTTCTCGATCACGTTCGGCGGCACCGCGGCCGCGCCGACCTATACGGTCACCGACAACACGGTCGTGCCGCCGTCGACGACGGCCGCGCAGCCGTATTCGGACGGCTCGGCGATCGCCGTCGGCACCGGCATGACGGTGCCGGTGTCCGGGTCGCCGGCGCCCGGCGACACGTTCTCGGTCACGCCCGCGCCGCAGGCGGGCACCGACGTGTTCGCGGCGCTCGACTCAATGATCTCGGCGCTGAATACGCCGGTCGGCAGCAGCACGACCGCTGAGGCGGCGCTCGCGAACGCGATGACGACGGGTACGACGAAGCTGAACAACACGATGACGAACATCCTCACCGTGCAGGCGTCGGTCGGCGGCCGCGTGCAGGAAATCCAGGCGATGCAGGCGGTCACGCAGACCAATACGGTGCAGACGACCAGCGACCTGTCGAACGTGACGAGCACCAACATGGTGTCGGCGATCAGCTCGTTCCTGCAGATGCAGAACGCGCTGACCGGCGCGCAGAAGGCCTACGTGCAGCTGCAGAACCTGTCGCTGTTCCAGTACGTCAACCCGTGATGCTATGGGCGCCGGACGCGATGTGAGCGCACGCTCACATCGCGCGGCCCGTCCTCGCCGCGCGTCCCGCGCCGGCTTCCGCTTGCCCACGCCGGCTCCCGCTTGCCAGCGCCATTCCCGCTCCGTAAACTTCGCGCCAGATTCCAGACCCGGCGCATCCGTCGCAGCCGGGCGACCGACAAGACAGGAGCATGTCCCGATGTCCGATTCCTATTTCCCGCGCTGGCGGGTGCAACCGACCGGCGCGGCCGCGCGCGTCGTCGGCCTCGACGAACGCCTGTTGTGGCCGCAGATGATCGCGATGGGCGTGCAGCACGTGGTCGCGATGTTCGGCTCGACCGTGCTCGCGCCGCTGCTGATGGGTTTCGACCCGAACCTGTGCATCTTCATGTCCGGCGTCGGCACGCTGCTGTTCTTCGTGCTGGTCGGCGGCCGCGTGCCGAGCTACCTCGGCTCGAGCTTCGCGTTCATCGGCCTCGTGATCGCGGTGACAGGCTATGGCGGCAGCGGCCCGAACCCCAATATCCCGGTCGCGCTCGGCGGCATCATCGCGTGCGGCGTCGTGTATGTCGCGCTCGGCGCGATCGTGTCGGCGGTCGGCACGCGCTGGATCGAGGCGCTGATGCCGCCCGTCGTCACGGGCGCGATCGTTGCGGTGATCGGGCTCAACCTCGCGCCGATCGCGGTCAAGGGCGTGTCCGCGTCGACCTTCGATTCGATGATGGCGCTCGTCACCGTGCTGTCGGTCGGCGGCGTCGCGGTGTTCGCACGCGGGATGATGCAGCGCCTCTTGATCCTCATCGGGCTCGTGATCGCGTATGCGATCTACGCGGTCGCGACCAACGGGATGGGCCTCGGCAAGCCGGTCGACTTCTCGATCGTCGCGCACGCCGCGTGGTTCGGCATCCCGACCTTCCATGCGCCGGTGTTCGATCCGCACGCGATGCTGATGCTCGCGCCGATCGCGGTGATCCTCGTCGCGGAGAACCTCGGCCACATCAAGGCCGTGAGCGCGATGACGGGCCAGAACCTCGACCGCTACGTCGGCCGCGCGTTCATCGGCGACGGGCTCGCGACGATCGTGTCGGGCAGCGTCGGCGGCACGGGCGTGACCACCTACGCGGAGAACATCGGCGTGATGGCCGTCACGCGGATCTACTCGACGCTCGTGTTCGTCGTCGCCGCGCTGATCGCGATCGGGCTCGGCTTCTCGCCGAAGTTCGGCGCGGTGATCCAGACGATCCCGGGCCCGGTGCTCGGCGGCGTGTCGATCGTCGTGTTCGGGCTGATCGCGGTGACGGGCGCGCGGATCTGGGTCGTGAACAAGGTCGACTTTTCCGACAACCGCAACCTGATCGTCGCGGCCGTCACGCTGGTGCTCGGCGCGGGCGACTTCTCGCTGAAGTTCGGCGGCTTCGCGCTCGGCGGGATCGGCACCGCGACGTTCGGCGCGATCCTGCTGTACGCGATCCTGCGCAAGGAGAAGGAGCCGGGCCCGGTGGTGTGAAGCCGGGCGCGGGCGGTGCAAGGCCGCTCGCGTGATTTAGCGTCGCGTGTCGTCCGGGCCACCCGGCGGTCGCATCACGCGACGGCGTTCGCCTGCGCTTCGAGCCACGCACAGAACTGCGCGACGAGCGGCTCGTCCGCGCGCTCGCGCGGCGTGATCCACCAGTAGCTGCGCGTCGCGATGCGCGGCCCTTCGAGCGGCATCACGAGCCGGCCGCTCGCGAGTTCGTCGTCGATCAGCGGCAGCGGGCCGAGCGCGACGCCGAGCCCGTCGACCGCCGCCTGCAGCGCGAGGTAGAAGTGGTCGAACGACTGCCGCTTGCGGGCCTTTACCGTCACGTCGGCCGCGGCGAACCAGTCGCGCCAGCCTTCCGGGCGTGTATCCGAATGCAGCAGCACATGGCGCGCGAGATCGTCCGCGCGCGCGATCGGCGCGCGTTTCAGCAGCGCGGGGCTGCACACCGGGATCACGCTCTCGTCGAGAAAGCGGCCGCTCGCGCAGTTCGGCCAGTGGCCGGGGCCGCGGCGGATCGCGACGTCGAAGCCGTCGAGCATGTCGAGCGGCGCATTCGACGTCGACAGCTTCAGCTCCACGTTCGGCACGTCGCGCTGAAAGCGCGACAGGCGCGGCAGCAGCCATTTCATCGCGAAGGTCGGCAGCGCGTTGATGCGCAGCACGCGCGCGGTGCCGGTCGCGCGCAGGCGTTCGGTGGCGAGCGCGATGCTGTCGAACGCGGCGCGCACCGTGTCCAGGTACTGGCGGCCTTCGTCGGTCAGTTTCACGCGCTTGCCGAGCCGGTGGAACACGGGCTTGCCGAGCCAGGCCTCGAACCCGGCGATCTGCCGGCTGATGGCACCGTGAGTCACATGCAGCTCGTCGCCGGCAGCACTGAAGCTTTCGTGTCGTGCCGCGGCTTCAAAGGCCCGAAGCGCGGAAAAAGGCGGGAGATCGCGTGGCATGCTTGTGATTCTAGATCACAAGGGCACGCCGATAAAATCGTTTTGCGCGGGCGCCGCACGGCGGTACGCTCGACCTGTCGTTTGTCGAGGACTCCCATGCAATCCGTTTCCACACCCCCTGCCGGCCCCGCGAAGCACGTCGGGCTCGCCGAGCTGTTCGTCGGCTTTCTGACCCTTGGGCTGATGTCGTTCGGCGGCGCGCTGCCGTTCGCGCGGCGCGCGATCGTCGATGAGCGCAAGTGGCTCTCCGCCGACGAATTCACCGATCTGCTCGGCCTGTGCCAGTTCCTGCCCGGCGGCAACGTGATCAACCTGTCGGTCGCGGTCGGCATGCGCTTTCGCGGCGTGCCGGGCGCGTTCGCCGGAATCCTCGGGCTGATCGCCGGGCCGACGCTCGTCGTTGTCGCGCTTGGCGTGCTGTACGCGAAAACCGAGAGCGATCCGCGCGTCCAGCATCTGTTCGCCGGGTTGGCCGCCGCGGCGGCCGGGCTGCTCGCGGCGATGGCGGTGAAGGTCGCGAAGCCGCTGCGGCACGCGAGGGCAGCGGCCGGCATCGCGGCGCTCGCATTCGTCGCGATCGCCGTGCTGCGCATGCCGCTGCTGACGACGATGCTCGTGCTGACGCCGGCGAGCGTGTGGTTCGCCGCGCGCCGCCGCGCGGAGCCGGCGGCATCGCCCGGGCCTGCCGCGTCGCCGGGGGCCGTGCCGGCGCCGCGTGACGGCGAGCAGCGCGGGCACGGCGAGCACGGCGGGCACGGCGGCAAGCGGAACGGAGGCCGGCCATGAACGACACGCTGATCGCGATCGCGACGATCTTCGGCCAGCTGTCGCTGCTCGCGTTCGGCGGCGGCAACACGATCCTGCCCGAGATGCAGCGGCAGGTCGTCGACGTGCACCACTGGATGAGCGCACACGAGTTCACCGCGCTGTTCGCGCTCGCGCAGGCAGCGCCCGGGCCGAACATGATGATCGTGTCGCTGGTCGGCTGGCACGTGGCCGGCTGGCCGGGCCTCTTGGTCGCGACGCTCGCGAAGTTCGGGCCGTCGTCGGTCGTCACCGTGCTCGCGCTGCACGCATGGGAGCGCTTTCGCGACCGTCCGTGGCGGCGCTACGTGCAGCAGGGGATGATGCCGGTCACCGCGGGCCTCGTCGTCGCGAGCGCGGTGCTGATCGCCGAAGCGTCGAACCGCACGGCCGTGCAATGGGGCATCACCGCCGCGTGCGCGGTGCTCGCGTACCGCACGCGCATCCATCCGCTGTGGCTGCTCGCGGCCGGCGCGCTGATCGGGCTGACGGGCGTCGGGCAGTGAGTGCGCGCCGGGCTGGCTGTCGCGTAGCGCGGCAGGATCGGGCAGGATCGGGCCGGTAGGCGGGGGCGGGCCGGTATACTGCGGGGTTTGAATTCGAACCGCAGGACTTTGCACCATGTCGACGATTCCCGCCTGTCCGCAATGCGCGATGGAAAACACCTACCCCGATGGCGACCATTTTGTTTGCGCCGATTGCGGACACGAGTGGTCGAGTGCCGCCCCGCAAACGTCCGACGATGACGCGGCGCGCATCGTCAAGGACGCAAACGGCAACGTGCTCGCCGACGGCGACTCGGTCGTGCTGATCAAGGACCTGAAGCTGAAGGGCTCGTCGATCACGCTGAAGATGGGCACCAAGGTGAAGAGCATCCGTCTCGTCGGCGGCGATCACGAAGTCGACTGCAAGGTCGACGGGATGAGCGTGATGCTGAAGGCCTGCTACCTGAAGAAGAACTGACTGTCGCACCACCCGCTATGCACCGCCCGCCACGCGCGGCCGGGCGGCGCGCGCCGGGCCTGCCCGGGTCGGTGGTGAATCACGCCGCGCGGGAAACGGAGCATCGATGGATCTCGACGGCGCCAGCCGCAATCTCACGGTCGCCGCGCTGCTGACGCTGTCGGGCGGCTATCTCGACGCGTACACGTACGTCGGCCACGGCCACGTGTTCGCGAACACGATGACGGGCAACGTCGCGCTGCTCGGCATCAATCTGTCGGCCGGCGAGTGGGCCGCGGCGCTGCATCACGTGCCGCCGCTCGTCGGCTTCGTGATCGCGGTGTTCGTCGCACACCTGCTCGGGCTTGCCGCGCGGCGCGGCTGGATGCGGCATACCGCGTTCGCGAGCCTGATCGTCGAGATCGCGTTTCTCGGCATCGCGGCGAGCGGCGTCGTCGGCGCGTCGAGCGCGTGGCTGATTCCCGGCATTTCGTTCGTCGCGACGCTCCAGACGCTGTCGTTCACCCACCTCGAAGAACTGTCGTACACGTCGGTGATGACGACCGGCAACCTGCGGCGTGCCACGCAGAAGCTGTTCGTCGGGCTGATCCCGCGCTACGACGCCGGCGCGCTGCACGACTCGGCGCTGCTGGCAACGATCAGCTTCTGCTTTCTCGCCGGTGCGGTGGCCGGCGGCCTCGTGACGCGGCTCGTGCCGGCGCTCGCGCTGTGGGGCGCGGTGCTGCTGCTCGCCGGCGCGTTCGCGGAGATCGTGCGGCGTGCGTGGCGCCGCGCGGGCGTGGTCGAGGCCGGCTGAGCGCCGAAACCGCCGGGAATTGCCGGGAATTGCCGCCCGGCAGGCAAGCCCCGCGCGGCATAGCGTTGTGTGCTGGCGACAATCCGGCCGTTCCTGCGTGTTTCAATTTCTTTCAAGGGTCGGGCTGGTCTTATGATTCTCGCCACATCGTGCGCGCCAAGAGCGTGCGCGATCCCACCCGGCTGCGCACGCGGCCGGCAATGATCGGAGACACCAACAAAAAGGAACGCTCATGAAGCAGACCACCAGACTCGCAGCACTCGCAGGGGGCGCCTTCCTGGCATTCGCCAGCCAATACGCAGCAGCACAAAGCTCGGTCACGCTCTGGGGCGTCGCCGACGTCAGCGTCCGCTACCTGACCAACGCGAACGCCAAGAACGACGGCCTGCTGTCGATGACCAACGGCGCGATCACCAATAGCCGCTTCGGCATCTACGGCACGGAAGACCTCGGCGGCGGCCTGAAGGGGCTGTTCAAGCTCGAGAGCGGCGTGAACCTGCAGAACGGCGCGTTCTCGGACAGCGGCCGCCTGTTCAACCGCGCGGCCTACGTCGGCCTTGGCAGCCAGTACGGCACCGTGACCCTCGGCCGCCAGAAGACGCCGCTGTTCGACCTGCTGTCGGACACCTACGATCCGCTGACGGTCGGCAACTACTTCGAAAACGCATGGCTGCCGGTCGCACTCGGCGGCGGGCTGTATGCGGACAACCAGATCAAGTACACGGGCACGTTCAGCGGCCTGACCGCGAGCGCGATGTACTCGACGGGCACGAACTACGAGTCGACCGGTGCCGGCGGCTTCTCCGGCCAGATCCCCGGCTCGCTCGGCAAGGGCAATGCGTGGGGCGTCGCGCTGTCGTACGTGATGGGCCCGCTGAGCATCGCGGCCGGCGCGCAGCAGAACAGCGACAACTCGGCACGCAAGCAGACGATCTACCACGCGAACGTCGTCTACGCATTCAGCAAGGCGAAGGTCTACGCGGGCTACCTGCGCTCGAAGGACGACACGGGCTTCGTCGACAGCCTGCTCGCGCAGCAGACGATTCCGGTCGCGAAGGGCACCGGCCGCATCGACGACGGCCCGTACGCGGGCGTGAGCTGGCAGGTCAGCGCGCCGCTGACGCTGACGGGCGCGTTCTACTACGACCATATGCGCAACGCGATGACCGCGAACGGCACGCTCTCGAGCGGCAACCGCTACGCGATCGTCGGCATCGCCGAGTACGCGCTCAGCAAGCGCACCGAAGTCTACGGCACCGTCGACTTCAACAAGACGAACGGCGCGGCCAACGTCGAGCTGCCGGGCCGCAGCAACCAGACCGGCATCGCGATCGGCCTGCGCAATATCTTCTGACGAACGGCGCACGGTACGACATACGCCGGGCCGATGTCCGGCTGATGACGAAGAGGCTCTGCGGGGCCTCTTTTTTTTCGTGCGCGCCGCCGATCGAGCGGCGGCATCCGGGCTCATACGCGTGCGCGGCTATCCAGCGTCCGCTCCATAGCCGAACATGTAATCCGTAAGCTGTCCGTCGGCATTCCAAAACATATTTTTACAGTGCGCGCGGCACCTTTCCGCTAATCTGCGTGGATCGTCCGGCGTGTGCCCGTGGCGCGCACGCGCGTCGCTTGCGCGCGCGGCGGGCGCGGCCGGCATGGTCCGTAATTTGTGTATCCGGTGATGACAAACGCTGTCCGCCGGTTTTTTTTGTGTGACGATGCGCGTCACAATTCACGTTTGAAGGGGATGACGATGGGTATCCTGAACACCGTTGGCGAAATCGCAGGCGCCGTGGCGGCCGTCGAGGCTGCAGAGAAAGTCGATCCGGATGCGGGTTTCCTGACCAAGGCGGCAGCGGCCGTCGCCGGCTTCAAGGGCGCGGAAGCGCTCGAAGGCATGCTCGAGAAGAAGGAAGAGAAGCCCGAAGAAGCTGCCGACGACACGCAAGCCACCGACGGTAGCGACACGTCGCAGGCATGAGCATGGCGGCCGGCTCGGCCGCGTCCGCGCATCCCGCACGGACGGGCGAGCCGGTGCCGCGCAGCCGGCAGGTCGGGCATGCGGTCGATCGGTGACGCATGGCACACCCGGCAGCTGGATTGACAGGCGAGAGGCAATGTCTCTCGCCGTTTTTTTTGCGCGCGCGCCGGGCGCCGCAAGAAAACCGGAAACTTGCTATCGTGCCGTCATCCGAACTGCTGAACCATGATGAGGGCATGCGATGGAATTCGACTACGACCTGTTCGTGATCGGGGCCGGCTCGGGCGGCGTCAGGCTGGCCCGGATGTCGGCGTCATATGGCGCGCGCGTGGGCATTGCGGAAGAGGAGCAGATCGGCGGCACCTGCGTGCTGCGCGGCTGCATTCCGAAGAAGCTGCTCGTCTACGCATCGCATTACCCGCATGAAGTCGAGGACGCGCGCGGCTTCGGCTGGACCTTCGGCGCCGGCTCGCTCGACTGGCCCGCGCTGATTGCCGCGAAGGATCGCGAGATCAACCGGCTGAGCGGCATCTACATCAACCTGCTGCGCCAGTCCGGCGTCGAGATGCACGCGGGGCGCGCGACGCTCGTCGATGCGCATACGGTCGCGCTCGGCGAGCGCCGCATCACCGCGCGCCACATCGCGATCGCAACCGGCTCGCGGCCGTCGCTGCCGCCGCTGCCGGGCATCGAGCACGCGATCACGTCGCGCGAGGCGCTGTCGCTGCCCGCGCTGCCTGCGCGCATCGCGGTGGTCGGCGGCGGCTATATCGCGGTCGAGTTCGCGGGCATCTTCAACGGGCTCGGCAGCCAGGCCGACCTGTTCTATCGCGGCGAGCAGATCCTGCGCGGCTTCGACGACGACATCCGCAATTTCCTCGCCGACGAAATGACGAAGCAGCGCGTGACGATCCATACCCGCGCATCGGTCGACGCGATCGAGCGCGCGAGCGACGGCACGCTCGGCGTGCGGGTCGGCGGCACGCATCATGGGCCGTACGACGCGGTGCTCTATGCGACCGGGCGCGTGCCGAACGTCGACGGGCTCGGGCTCGAGCAGGCCGGTGTCGCGCTCGATGCGCGCGGCGCGATCGCGGTCGATGCGTATTCGGCGACGTCGGTCGCGTCGATCCACGCAATTGGCGACGTGACGTCGCGCCCGCAGCTCACGCCGGTCGCGACGCGCGACGGCGGCCTGCTCGCGATGACGCTGTTCGGCGGGCAGCGTGTCGCGGCCGATCACGAGTGGGTGCCGTCGGCCGTGTTCAGCCAGCCGGAGGTCGCGACGGTCGGTCTCGCCGAGGCGCGCGCGCGGCACGTGTACGGCGACGTCGACATCTACCGCACGTCGTTCAAGGCGCTGCGCCACACGCTGTCCGGACGCGACGAGCGCACGCTGATGAAGCTCGTCGTCGCGCGCGACAGCCAGCGGGTCGTTGGCGCGCACATGGTCGGCCGCGACGCGGGCGAGATCATCCAGGGCATCGCGATCGCGATTCGCGCGGGCGCGACGAAGGCGCAGTTCGACGAGACGATCGGCATCCATCCGACCGCGGCCGAGGAGTTCGTGACGATGCGGCAGAAGCTGGCCGATTAGCGGGATGCGGCGCGCGTATGCTGGCGGCCGGCGGCGCGCGTACTCGGCCGTGATGCTCGATGCTCAATGCACCCCGAAAGCATCGAGCAGCCGATACCAGCTCATCGCGAGCACGAGCGCCGGCGTGCGCAGCAGCGCGCCGCCCGGGAAATCGCGATGCCTGATCTTGCCGAACAGGTCGAAGCGGCTCGCCTGGCCATCGATCGCCTCGGCGATCAGCCTGCCCGCGAGCGCGGTCGTGTTCACGCCGTGTCCCGAGAAGCCCTGCGCGTAGTACATCGTCGGCGCGACGCGCCCGAAATGCGGCGCGCGGTTCATCGTGATGTCGACGAACCCGCCCCACGCATAGTCGACCTTCACGTCCGCGAGTTGCGGGAACGTCTTCAGCATGTCGCGCCGCATCGACTCCGCGAGATTGCGCGGCGGCAGCGTCGAATAGCTGACCTTGCCGCCCCAGAGCAGACGCGTGTCCGGTGCCGGGCGGAAATAGTCGAGCACGAAACGGCTGTCGCAAACCGCCGCGCGCGCGGGCATCAAAGCGGCGGCGCGCGCCTGGCCGAGCGGCTCGGTTGCGATCACGTAGGTGCCGACCGGCATGATCTTGCGCGACAGCGCCGGCGCGAGCGTGCCGAGATACGCGTTGCACGCGAGCACGACGAAGCGCGCACGCACGTGGCCCTGACTGGTCTCGACGAGATGGCCGGCAGGAATGTCGCGCACGCGCGTCACGCAACTGTTCTCGTGGATGCGCACGCCGGCTTCGCGAGCCGCGCGCGCGAGGCCGAGCGTGTAGTTGAGCGGATGCAGGTGGCCGCTGTCCGGGTCGTACAGGCCGCCCCGATAGCGCGACGACTGCACGTAGTCGCCGAGTGCTTCCGGCTCGACGAAATGCAGGCGGTCGTAGCCGAAGCGCTTTGCGGCCTCGTCGCGCCAGCGCTTCAGCGCATCGGCGTCGCGCTCCGTATTGGCGGCCGTCAGGTAGCCGGGCACCAGCGCGCAATCGATGTGATGTTTCGCGATGCGTGACTTCACGAGCGACAGCGTCTCGAGCCCCATCTCCCAGATGCGCTTCACGTCGCCTGCGGGCATGAAGTGCGCGAACGTATCGATGTCACACGCGAAGCCGCCGATCAGCTGGCCGCCGTTGCGGCCGCTCGCGGCCCATCCGACCCGCGACGCTTCGAGCACGGTCACCGAATAGCCGCGCTCGGCCAGGTTGAGCGCGGCCGACAGGCCGGTCAGGCCTGCGCCGATCACGCACACGTCGGCGTCGGTTGCGCCGGCGAGCGGCGGGTGGCGGGTCGTGTCGTTGACGGTCGCCGCGTAGTACGACGCGGCATGCGGCTGGTTCGCGAATGTCTGCATGGTCAGTAGAACGGAGGAGTTTTTCTCAAAGCAACTCGCGGACGCGGTGATACAGCATCCCGAGTTCGAGCGCGGGCTGGCGCCACGCGTCGCCGCCGGGGAAGCGGCGGTGGCGCAGGCGCGCGAACAGGTCGAACGCGCGCGTGTCGCCGGCGATCGCGCCGGCGATCGTGCGGCCGGCGATGCCGGTGAGCGCGACGCCATGACCGCTGAAGCCCTGGACATAGAAGAAGTTCGGATCGAGCGCGCCGAAATCCGGCGCGCGGTTGCGCGTGACGTCGACGAAGCCGCCCCACGCGTAGTCGACGCGCACGTCGCCGAGCTGCGGGAACACGCCGACCATGCGGCGCCGGATCGTGTCGGCGAGCGCGGCGGGCGACGCGCCCGCGGAGTCCGCGCGGCCGCCGAACAGCATCCGGTGATCGGCGGACAGCCGGAAGTAATCGAGGAAGAAATTGTTGTCGCACACGGCTTCGCGCTGGGCGATCAGTGCGGTCGCGCGTGCGTCGCCGAGCGGTTCGGTCGCGATGATGTACGACGCGATCGGCGCGATGCGCGCGGCGGTCGCGGCGGGCAGCACGCCGCCCGGCCCCGCGTTGCAGCACGACACGACGAATCGGCAGCGGATCTCGCCGGACGGCGTGCGCACGACGGGCCGCACGCCGCGCACGACGTCGAGCGCGGGCGTGTGCGCGAACAGCGCGACGCCATCGCGGCGCGCGGCATCGGCGAGACCGAGGCAATACTTGAGCGGATGCAGGTGGCCCGACAGCGGATCGTAGACGCCGGCAAGGTAGCGAGCCGACGCAATGCGCGCGCGGATTGCGTCGGTATCGAGCCAGGTCAGCGACGGATGGCCCCAGCGCGACGTGGCCGCCTCCATCCACGCGCGCAGGTCGCCGATGCGGCGCGGCTTCGTCGCGACGGTCAGGTAGCCGCGCGTGAAGTCGCAGTCGATTCCGTAGCGCGCGATGCGCTCGGCGATCAGCGCGACGCCGTCGAGCGACAGCGCCCACGCGGCGCGTGCGCCGTTCGCGCCGAGCTGGCGCTCGATCTCCTCGTCCTTCGCGAAGCCGGTGATCGCCTGGCCGCCGTTGCGTCCCGATGCGCCCCAGCCGGGACGATGCGCATCGATCACCGCGACGGACAGCCCACGCGCGCGGCAGTCGAGCGCGGTCGACAGGCCCGCGAAGCCGGCACCGATCACGCAGACGTCGACGTCGAGCGTGTCGTCGAGAACGGGGTCATCGATCACGGCGCGTGCGGCGCTTGCTTCGTAGTACGAGTCACGCGCGAGCGCGTCGGCGCGGCGGGTGAAAGACTGGCTCATGAAACCGACTCCGTCGAAGCGGCGCGCAACGCGCCGGAATCCTGCCCGGGAAGCGGCGCGGGACGCCGTACGCGCTGCACGGCGTCCCGCGCGCCCAGCGTCAGAACGAGTAGATGAACTGCGTCGCGAGCAGGTCGTTGGACTTGCCGTACGAACCGTCGTTGCGCAGGAACACCTTGTTGTTCGCCCAGTCGTGCCGGTATTCGACCTTCACGGTGATCTGCTGGGTCGGATAGAACAGCAGGTCGAGCGCGACGTCCTGACGGATCGCACCCTTGCACTCGAAGCCGAGCCCGCCGCCGGCCTTCGACATCGCGAGGCAATCTGCGTCGACGCCGAAGCCGTTGCTCGTGTCCATCCCGTTGCCGTTCAGCGCGATGCCGCCGCCGCCACCACCGTTCTTGCTGTTGACGAGCGCATCGTAGCGCAGCGTCACGCCCATGCGGCCGACCACCGGCGCATTGAACTTGCGGTGCGCGAGCAGCGACAACCCGTACCACTGTGCGAGCCCGCCGTTGAACGCCGCATGGTCCTGCCGGCCGTAATCGACTTCGGCGTTGTACTGCACGTCGGCGAGCGTGTAGGTCGCGTCGAGCTCGCCGAAGAAGAACGAGCCGTACGCGCTCGGCGCGTTGCCGCCAGGGCCGTAGTGGACGACGCCGTTCGAATCGATCGCGCTCGCGAGCGTCTGGCGGCCGATGTTGAACGAACCGCCGATGTCGAGCGCGCTCGACCACGTGTAGTCCGCGCGCGCGGTGAAGGTCGGTACCTTGTTGCTGGTCGTGATCGGATCGCCGAGCGCATTGGTGCCGGTCTGCGTGACCGACCCGTAGGTGCGGTACTGCTCGTTGCCGACGAAGAACTTCCACGCCCAGTTGCCCTTCGTATAGTTCGCGCCGGCACCGATGTAGCTGCCCGGATCCGAGAAGTCGTACAGCAGGCCGTGCGTGAGCGTGAGCATCTGGTTCGACTGCTGCACTTCGTAGCCGCCGAAGCTCGGAATCAGGCCCGCGACGAGCGTGGTCGACGCCGTGATCGGCACGTTGACGACCGCCGTGTTCAGGATGTTGTTGCCGATATTGCCGCGCGAGTTCTGCAGCAGCGTGATGCCGTTGCCGCGGTTCGGCATCAGCGTAATCTCGGCCGACGGCGCCATCGGGCCGACACCGAAGGTCTTCTTGATGTCGAGGTACAGGTCGCCGAACGTGCTGTTGAAGTAGTTGTACGAACTCTCGTGGTTCGCGAACAGGAACGACGACGAGCTCGCCGCACGGTTGTACACGTAGGTCGGATCGATGTAGCCCGTGATGGACAGGCCCGCGATCGGCCCGGTGTTCGCGGCGTCGGTCAGCGAATCGACCTTCAGCTGCTGATTCGCGATCTGCTGCTTCATCTCGGTGACGTCGTCGTTGCTCAGCACCGCCGGCGCCTTGCCGTAATCGGGCGACGACTGGTCGGCGGCGACCGCGACCGTCTTGCCGCCCGTCGACGCGCCGGCTTGCGCGGTCGCAACAGCGCCCGGCTTCGCGGCGAGCTGCGACTGCATCGCCTTCATCTGCTTCTGCAGCGCGGCGACCTGCGCCTGCAGTGCCTTGATCTGGGCGGAAGTGGAGTCGGCCAGCGCGATGCCGGGCAGCGCGCCGGCGACCAGCAGGCAGATCAGTTTCTTCTTCATTGCGGATTCTCCTTGTCGTGTGCCTGTCAATGCGTATTCAGATCGCGCGCCGCGCGAGGCGGCGCGCTGTGGTTGTTATCCAACGAGGGTAAGAGGGGCGGCCTCACGCCGCCGCGAACGCCGCCTTCATGTCGGCCACGCGCCGGCGTTCGCGCGCGATCATCATCTGGTTCACGACGATCACGCCGACCGTCACCGCGGTGATGAACAGCGTCGCGAGTGCGTTCATCTCCGGATTCAGGCCGAGACGCACGCGCGAGAACACCACGAGCGGCAGCGTCGTCGAGCCGGGGCCGGACAGGAACGCCGACAGCACGAGATCGTCGATCGACAGCGTGAACGACAGCAGCCACCCCGACAGCAGCGCCTGCGAGATCAGCGGCAGCGTCACCACGAAGAACACCTTCAGCGGCGTCGCGCCGAGATCGAGCGCGGCCTCCTCGAGCGACTTGTTCATCTCCTTCACGCGTGACTGCACGATGATCGCGACGTACGACACGCACAGCATCACGTGCCCGATCCAGATCGTCACCATCCCGCGCCCCTTCGGCCAGCCGAACATCTGCTCCAGCGCAACGAACAGCAACAGCAGCGAGATCCCCTGGATCACCTCCGGTATCACCAGCGGCGCGTTGATCATCCCCGTGTACAGCGTGAAGCCCTTGAAGCGGCCGAAGCGCGCGAGCACGAAGCCCGCCCACGTGCCGATCACGACCGACGCGGTCGCGGTCAGCAGGCCGATCTTCAGCGACAGCCACGCGGCAGTCAGCAGCTCGTCGTCCTGCCACAGCGCCGCGTACCACTTCAGCGAAAAGCCCGACCAGACGGTCACGAGCTTCGACTCGTTGAACGAGTACACGACGAGGCTGATGATCGGGATGTACAGAAACAGGAACCCGAACGCGAGGACACCCGTCGACAGCGGTTTGTTCGGCTTGATCATTTGACGTCCTCCAGTTCCTTGACCTGGTAATACTGGAACAGCGCCATCGGCACGAGCAGCAGCACCACCATCGCCACCGTCACCGCGGACGCCATCGGCCAGTCCATGTTGTTGAAGAACTCGTCCCACATCACGCGGCCGATCATCAGCGTGTCCGCGCCGCCGAGCAGTTCCGGAATCACGTACTCGCCGACCGCCGGGATGAACACCAGCAGGCTGCCCGCGATGATCCCGTTCTTCGACAGCGGCAGCGTGATCTGCGTGAACGCGACCCACGGCTTCGCGCCGAGGTCGTATGCGGCTTCGAGCAGCGTCAGGTCCATCTTCACGAGGTGCGCGTATAGCGGCATCACCATGAACGGCAGGTACGAATAGACCATCCCGATGTAGACGCCCGCATCGCTGTGATACAGGCGCAGCGGCGTGTGGATGATGCCGAGCGCGATCAGCGCGTGGTTCAGCAGGCCGTCATCCTTCAGGATGCCGATCCATGCATACACGCGGATCAGGAACGACGTCCAGAACGGCAGCATCACGGCCATCATCAGCACGTTGCGCGTGGCCGGTTCCGAGCGCGCGATGTAGTACGCCATCGGATAGCCGATCAGCAGGCAGAAGAACGTCGATACCGCGGCCATCTTCAGCGAGCTGAGGTAGGTCGCGACGTACAGGTCGTCCTGCAGCAGGAACGCGTAGTGGCCGAGCTGGATCGCAAAGTGCACGACGCCGTCCTTGATCTGCATCAGCGCCGTGTACGGCGGGATGCCCATCAACTGGTCGGCGAAGCTGATCTTCAGCACCAGCACGAACGGCAGCGCGAAGAAGACCGTCAGCCACACGAACGGCACGCCGATCGCGACGCTGCGGCCGGATGGCAGGAAGCGCGACAGCGACGCGAAGCGGCTTGCGCGCGCGCGGGCCGCGGTCGCGGCCACGGCGCCGGTCGATACTGACGTGGGTGGCGTG
>NZ_QTQP01000045.1 GCF_003854275.1 Burkholderia sp. Bp8963 | reverse complement strand
GCTTTGCTACACGCTTCCTTCAGACCCCGCCTCACGACGACGCCCTTGCGTTTCGCTAGTCCTTCGCCCCATCAGGCTGGACAGGGGACTTGCACCCCCAAGCTGTTGCGCATGCTCGGCGCACAAAAAAAAGCCCCCGAACCGGTCGGGGGCGCATGCGGTGCCGGCACGTGCCGCTACCGGACCATGCGCCGACTGCCTGGTACCAGGACGATGTATGCCGCTTTCATGCTCGAATGCTCCGGGTCAGTTGCGACGATATTAGGCGGGATGCCGCGACGACGTCAACGGGCCCGGCGGCGCATTGCCGCCCCGCCGTATCCCGATCGCTCCTGCCACACCTGCCACACCTGCCGCACCTTCCGCGCTTACCACGCCCGCACCTACCGCGCATGCACCGACACGAACCGACGCGCGTTATTGCGCTGGATCAGCACCGCGATCACCTTCCCGCCTTTCGCTTCGAGCGTCGCGACGTCATCCGGCGTTTCGAGCAGCGTGTCGTTGAGCTCCAGCACGACGTCGCCCGGCTGGATGCCGGCGGCGGCGGCCGGCCCGTGCACGTCGTCAACCATCATGCCGACCGCGAGCCCCGTCGAGCGGCGCTCGTCGTCGGTCAGCGGATGCATCGTCAGACCGAGCCGGTCGCCGCCGGCCGCGCGCGCGGCAACCGTCTCCGCGCCGGCGCCGGCGCCTGCCCCGACGCCCGCACCAGCGCCCGCCCCCTCGCTCGCCGTCCCCCCCGCGCCTGCCGTGACCATCAACGTCATCGGCTTGCGGTTGCGTATCAGCTTCAGCGGTGCCTTCGAGCCAGCCGGCAGCGCGGCCGCGAGATCGTTCAGTTCGGCCGAGTGACCGATCGACCGGCCACCCAGTTGCAGGATCACGTCGCCGGGCTTGATGCCGACCGCCGCCGCCGGCGAACTCGGCTCCACGGCGTTGACGAGCGCGCCCGCCGGACGCGGCAGCCCGAATGCCGCCGCGAGCCCCGCACCGACGTCCTGCACGTCGACGCCGAGCGCATTCCCCGACGGCGTGCGCGACGCCTGCATCTGCGTCTGCAGTTGCGCGCGCACCTTGGTGGCAAGGCCAATCGGAATCGCGAACGTCAGGCTCGAATAACGATCCGCGCTCGCATACACCTGCATCGCGATGCCGATCACTTCGCCCGCGCGATTGAACACCGGCCCGCCCGAGTTGTCGGGATTGACCGCGATGTCGGTCTGGAAGAACGGGAACGGGCTGCCGTCCGGCAGCGCGTGCGACGTTGCGCTGACGATGCCGGCCGTGACCGTGTTTCCCGTGCCGTCCGGCGAGCCGATCGTGATCACCGGTTCGCCGACCCGCACCTTCGACGAATCGCCGAGCCTGACCACCGGCAGTTTCGTCGCGTCGATCTTCAGCACCGCGACGTCGCTCTGCGCATCGACGGTCAGCACCGTCGCCTTGAATTCGCGCCGGTCGGCCAGGCGGACCGTCAGGTCGGTGGCCTGGTCGACGACCTGCGCCGACGTCAGGATCACGCCGTCGGCGCTGACGATGAACCCGGAGCCGCTGCCCGCCAGCGTGCGCGGCGCGGTGTCCGGCGACGGCGGCTGCGGCACGCCGCGCTGGAAAAACGCGGCCAGCGGATCGTCGGCATCGAGCGCGGAGACAGCCGCCGCGGCCGGCGCGCTCGCCTGCGCATCGGGCGGCGCGGCCTCGCTGATGTGTACGACGGCCGGGCCGTAACGCTCGACGATCGCGGGAAAATCGGCGGGCGCCGCGCCGCGCTTCTCCTTCGCCACGGGCGGCGCGGGGCTCGCCGCGATGGCGGCCGGCTGCAGCGACAGGTAACCGGCAAACACACTCCCGATCAGCGCGGCGCGAAGCACGGCGCGGACAAGCGTCAGGCGAACCACGGTGCACCTCCCCCGGCGGTCGTCGCACCGTCCGATGCGCGCGACGCGCATGCGGCCGACAAGCCCCAGTACACGCTCCATTTATAGTCCACGCCGCGCGTCAGAGCATACGAATCGCAACCCCACGCAGCAGCCGCGCATGTGCCGCAGAACGGCTGCAGCATTCGTTCCGGTCAAACCGGGCGTTTCGTCAATCCGCACAATTCCGGCGTTCGCAAGCACGCATGGCGAGCGTTTGCGTTGAACCGGCATCCGTCGTTGCCGCGATGTGCCGGTGCGGATCGACGTGCGGCGTCCGGTTCACGCGCGATCTCCCTTTCACGACGCTTCACGCTGTTTCACGCGCCGCAGAGATCTCATGCGCAAGCGTGGACAGCGTGCGCAGCAGCGGCGCGAATGCATCCGCCGACGTGTTGCCGAAGCCGAGCACGAGCCCGTTGTGCGCGGTGTCCGCATGCATCGAGAAGCCCGACAGCGCGAACGGCCCGATCCCCTGCGCACGCGCGGCGCTGACGAGCGCGCGATCGGCGTAGCGCGTCGGCAGGCGCAGCGTCAGATGCAGCCCGCACGGGCCGCCTTCGACGCGATGCGGCACCGTGAAGCCCCCGTCGAGCGCCGCGAGCAGCGCCTGCCGGCGATCGCGATAGAGCCGGCGCATCCGCCCGAGGTGCCGGCCGTATTCGCCCGTCTCGATGAAGTCGGCGAGCGCGAGCTGCACGTGGCGCGTGCCGCCGCGCAGCATCTCCGGCAGCACCGCCTGCACCGCGGCGAGCAACGCTTCCGGCAGCACGAGGAAGCCGAGCCGCAGCGCCGGAAACATCGTCTTGCTGAACGAGCCGAGATACACGACCGGCGAATCCGGTGCGAGCCCCTGCATCGCGCCGATCGGCTCGCCGGTGTGGCGGAATTCGCTGTCGTAGTCGTCTTCGATGATCCACGCGCGATGGCGGCGCGCGGCGTCGATCAGCGCAAGCCGGCGCGAGATCGACAGCACCGCGCCGGTCGGGAACTGGTTCGACGGCGTCGTGTAGACGAGTCGCGGCGTCCGGTCGCGCCAGTCGTCCGCGTGCACGTGCATCCCCTCGCGGTCGACCGGCATCGCGACCACGTCGAGGTCGGCCGCCTGCATCGCGGTGCGCGCGCCGCGATAGCCGGGCTCCTCGACCCACACCGTGTCGCCGGGATTCGTCAGCAATTGCGCGCAAAGCGCGATCGCGCCTTGCGCACCCTCG
Source organism: Burkholderia sp. Bp8963 (assembly GCF_003854275.1). Classification (GTDB taxonomy): domain Bacteria; phylum Pseudomonadota; class Gammaproteobacteria; order Burkholderiales; family Burkholderiaceae; genus Burkholderia. The sequence continues at coordinate 54,660 of NZ_QTQP01000045.1, read as the reverse complement.
GTCATCACGATCTGCTCGGGCTCGCAGCGCACGCCGCGCGTCACCGCCAGATGGCGCGCGATCGATTCGCGCAGCGCGGGTTCGCCGAGCGGATCGCCATAGCCGAGCAGATCGCGTCCGGCGCGGCGCAGCGCGCGATCGATCGCGTGGCGCCATGCGTCGACCGGAAAATGCGCGAGCGCTGGCACGCCCGGACGAAAGCCGTCGAATTCGCCGGCGCCGATCAGGCTCGGGCGGATCCGCGCGAGCCGCTGCGCGACGGCCGGTGCCGCGGCCCGCCGGCGCGGCGCGCTCCGGCGCGACAGCCCGACGACGCGTGTGCCGCGCCGGTCGGACTGCAGAAAGCCTTCGGCGACGAGCTGCTCGTAGACGGCCATCGTCGTGTTGCGGGAAATGCCGAGCGTGTCGGCCAGCGCGCGCGTGCCTGGCAGGCGGCTGCCGGCCGGCATCGTGCCGCCGAGGATCGCATCGCGCAGCCGCCGCAGCAACTGCCGTTGCAGCGACGGCGCGCCCGGCGCGCGCGACAGCGGCGAGTCGAGTTGCGGCGGGACGTCGCCGGAGGACGGAGCGGAAGTCATCAGGGTTCGTGGCACCATAAAATTACCATGCACTGGCGCTTCTCATGGTACCTCGCTGGCACTACGATCGTCTGCATGCCGGCATGTCGCTGGCCGCCAACCGAAGCGAGATCGACCTTGTCCACGCTTACCACGCTTACCAACGCCTACCAACAGCCCATCGGTCAACCGGTTCCCGACTGGTCCACGCGCCCGCGGCCGCAGCGCATCACGCTCGAAGGCCGCTACTGCCGACTCGAGCCGCTCGACGCCGACCGCCACGCGGCGGATCTGTACGCCGCCTATTCGCAAGCGGCCGACGGCCGCGACTGGACCTATCTCGCGCATGGTCCGTACGCCGACGAAGCGAGCTATCGCGAGTACGCGCGCGTTGCGGCGACGAGCGCCGATCCGCTGCACTACACGGTGATCGATCTCGCGACGGGCCGTGCGGTCGGCACGCTTGCGCTGATGCGCATCGATCCGGCCAATGGCGTGATCGAGGTCGGTTCGGTCACGTTCTCGCCCGCGCTGAAGCGCACGCCCGTGTCGACCGAAGCGCAATGCCTGCTGATGAAATACGCATTCGACACGCTCGGCTACCGGCGCTACGAGTGGAAGTGCGACAGTCTCAACGAGCCTTCCCGCCAGGCGGCCGCGCGGCTCGGTTTCCGCTACGAAGGCACGTTCCGGCAGGCGATCGTCTACAAGGGACGTAGTCGCGACACCGCGTGGTTCTCGATCGTCGACGGCGAATGGCCGGCCGTCGCGGCGGCATTCGACGCGTGGCTGTCGCCCGCGAACTTCGACGCGCAGCACGCTCAGCGCCAGTCGCTCGCCGCGATCCGCCACGCGCAGGCGAACGCGCGCGACGCGGCCGGCCGCGCGCACGTCGCAACGGGCCTCACCGTGCGGCCGCTCGCGGCCGCCGACGAGGCCGCGTGGCGCCCGCTGTGGCAGGGCTATCTGGGCTTCTACGGCACCGCGCTGAGCGACACCGTGTTCGCGACGACGTGGGCCCGCCTGATGGACCCGGACGAGCCGATGTTCGTGCTCGGCGCGTTCGACGCGTCGGGTGCGCTGCTCGGAATCGTGCATGCGATCTACCATCGCTCGTGCTGGACCGAAGGCCCGTACTGCTATCTGCAGGACCTGTTCACGGCGCCCGATGCGCGCGGGCGCGGCGCGGGCGGCGCGCTGATCGAGGCCGTGTATCAGCACGCGCGCGAAGCGGGCGCGAGCCGCGTGCACTGGCTCACGCACGAGACCAACACGACTGCGCGCGCACTGTACGACCGGCTCGCGAACAACGCGGGGTTCATCCAGTACCGCAAGGATCTCCTGTAACGGATGTGCGGCGGCCGGCCGCCGCCGTGCGGCCGGTTGCGCGCGCATCGGAACGGCACGCTGCTTGCCGTCTCTGGCTTCGTCTCTCGCCTCGTCTCTCGCCTAGTCTCACGCGTCGTCTCACACAGTGAGACGAACGTCCCATGCGTCTCACGCGCTGCGTCCTCGTGCGGTCGCAACAAAAAATACCCAGCACCCGTCCGCGCACCGCAGCCCGTGCACGATGCAAGGATGCCGCAGCGCACATCCATCACGTCGTGCGCGGCCACGCCACCCTGTCTTCCACGCTGGCACCGTTCCTGCGTGCCAGTCGGGCGCGCAACCGCGCGACGGTCGCGACCGCGATTCGCGCCCGACGACAACCCTGACGGAGACAGCAACGTGAATACACCGGCACCGGCAACTCCCCCCAGCATGAAGGCCGCCGTCTGGCGCGGCCGCCGCGACATCCGCGTCGAAGAGGTTCCCGTTCCGGACAAGCCCGCCGCCGGCTGGGTAACAATCCGCGTGCACTGGTGCGGGATCTGCGGCTCGGATCTGCACGAGTACGTCGCGGGCCCGGTCTTCATTCCGGTCGACGCGCCGCACCCGCTGACGGGCCTGAAGGGCCAGTGCATCCTCGGCCACGAATTCAGCGGCGAGATCGCTGAACTCGGCGCGGGCGTGACGGGCTTCGCGGTCGGCGACCGCGTGACGGCCGACGCGTGCCAGCATTGCGGCACCTGCTGGTATTGCACGCACGGCCTGTACAACATCTGCGAGAACCTCGCGTTCACCGGGCTGATGAACAACGGCGCTTTTGCCGAATACGTGAACGTGCCCGCCGAGCTGCTGTACAAGCTGCCCGACAATTTCCCGACCGAGGCCGGTGCGCTGATCGAGCCGCTCGCAGTCGGGCTCCATGCGGTGAAGAAGGCAGGCAGCATCGTCGGCCAGACGGTCGTCGTGGTCGGTGCCGGCACGATCGGCCTGTGTACGATCATGTGTGCGAAAGCGGCGGGCGCCGGGCGCGTGATCGCGCTGGAGATGTCGGCGGCGCGCAAGCAGAAGGCGCTCGAGGTCGGCGCAACCGTCGTCATCGATCCGAAGGAGACCGACGCCGTCGCGCAGGTCAAGGCACTGACGGGCGGTTACGGCGCGGACGTGTCGTTCGAATGCATCGGCCACACCGCGACCGCGAAGCTCGCGATCGACGTGATCCGCAAGGCCGGCAAAACGGTGATGGTCGGCATCTTCGAGGAGCCGACCGCGTTCAATTTCTTCGACATCGTGTCGACGGAGAAGGAGGTGATCGGCTCGCTCGCGTATAACGGCGAATTCGCCGACGTGATCCGCTTCATCGCGGACGGCCGCATCGACGTGCAGCCGCTGATCACCGGCCGGATCGCGCTCGGCGATATCGTGGCGAGCGGGTTCGAGGAACTGGTGAACAACAAGGACCGGAACGTGAAGATCATCGTGCAGCCAGCGGCCGGATGAGGGGCGCGGCTGGCGGCTCGACCGGCTGCTGGCGACGGCGACGGCCGACGTGATCGTGATCGCGTCGGCCCCCATGATGTGCTCGGCGCCGGCGCATGCATGCATTGCCCCCAATATCGGACACCACGTGGCGCACCGACATCGCGCGGCTGCCCATCGTCGAACTGCCGCGGCATGCACAGGATTCGTCGGTAATATCCCGCAGCACGCGCGCCACAAGCAATGATTGAATGTCCGATATACTGGATCGCACGTGATTCGCGTACGAACCCATCACCCGGAATGTCTGCTGTGAAACCGCGAGCCGGCCTGATCCTCGAACTCGCCGTCAACCTGTTGTTGCCGTGGGCCGCCTATCGCGTCGCGCATCCGCATTTCGGCGAAGCCGGCGCGCTGTACGCGTCGGCGATCCCGCCCGTCCTCTGGACCATCTTCGAATTCGTCCGAGCACGCCGCATCGATGCGGTGAGCGTCGTCGTGCTGCTCGGCATCGCGCTGTCGATCGTCGCAATGGCGCTCGGCGGCGGGCCACGCGCGCTGCTGATGCGCGAATCGCTCGCATCGGGCGCGATCGGCGTGATTTTTCTGCTGTCGCTGGTGCGCGAACGTCCGCTGATCTTCTATCTCGCGCGCGCCACTGTGGCCCGCGAAATGGCAGGCGGCGCCGAGCGCTTCGAAGCGGTGTGGGACGAGCAGCCCGTGCTGCGCCAGACGCTGCGCCTGATGACCTTCGTATGGGGCGCCGGCATGACCATCGAAATGCTGGTGCGCTGCTGGATGGTCGCGAACTGGACGGTCGAGCGCGTGCTGGTCTTGTCGCCGATCATCGGCTATTCCGTGTTCGGCGGCCTGCTGATGTGGACGTTCTGGTACCGGCGGCGGATGCGCACGCGCAACAGCGTCGACATCCCGACTCGCGACGGCGTGACGGAAACCGCCGGACGTTGACGGCTGCCTGGCTGACCGGCTGGCCGGCTGACCGGATAGCCAGCGCCGCGCTGCAGCGGAAGCCGGATCCCCATCCTGTATGATGCGCGGCGTCTCGTCCGACGAATGCCCGCCGCCTATGCCCGTCTCCCCGTCCGTGCCGTTCACGGCGACCTGGATTGCCCTGTTCGCCGCCGCGGCACTCGCGTGGTTCCGCCCACTGCGCGCCGCCAGCCTGATCCTCGCCGTGCTCGGCTATGCGGGCGCGCTGGTGCTCGGGATGCTCGCGCCGCTCGCGCTGGCGCCGCTGGCCGCGCTTGCGCTGGCGGCATGGGGCGTGTCCGCCGCGCGCCCGCCGGCGGTACGCGCCGCCGCGCATGTCGCGTTCGTCGTGCTCGCCATCGCGCTGAGCCTGCATCTCCTGCCCGGCTTCCATAATCCGCGTGCGATCGGCCCGGTTCGCTTCACGCCGGATGCCGTGCCGTTCACGATGTACCTGAATCTCGACAAGCCGCTCGCCGGCCTTTGGCTGCTGTGGGTGTTGCCGTGGATCCGACCTGCAGTCGCGCTACCGCGCGCGGCACGCACAGGCGTTGTCGCCGCGCTCGCGACGTCGGCGGCGTGCCTCGCCGGCGCGGTCGCGTTCGAGACGGTCGGCTGGGCGCCCAAATGGCCGGCGTCGGGCTGGCTGTGGCTCGCGAACAACCTGTTGTTCGTGACGCTCGCCGAGGAAACGCTGTTCCGCGGCTATCTTCAGGGTGGCCTGACGCGCGTGCTCGGCCGGTTCGCGTGGGGGCCGTGGGCGGCACTGGCGGTGAGCGCCGTGCTGTTCGGCGCGGCCCACGCGGCGGGCGGCTGGCCATGGATCGTGCTCGGCACGGTGGCCGGCGTCGGGTATGGCATCGCGTACCGCCGCGGCGGGCTGTTCGCGGCCGCGCTCGCGCACGCGGGGCTGAACGTCGTTCACTTCGGGCTATTCACCTACCCGATGCTCGCAGCCGCGCATTGACGCGCGACGCAACCTGCTTTCAGCGCACGCTGCTTCGGTCCAATCCGGCCTTGGGTTTACTTGATCTGGTCGGCGATCGGCTGCAGGAATTCGGAGAAGCCGGTCAGCATGATCTGCACGCCGACGCACAGTAGCAGGAACGCGGACACGCGCATCGCGACCTTGGTGCCCTCGGTGCCGAGGTAGCGCGCGAGGAGCGCCGCGCGGCTGTACGTCAGCCAGATCACGACGGCGACAAGCACCGACACCGCGACCGACACGATGCTCGACAGCATGAATTCCGACAGCTTGTGCGTGCGGTTCGCGTTCAGCGCGATCGCGGTCGCGATCGAACCGGGGCCGGTCGTCAGCGGCATGGTCAGCGGGAAGAACGCGCGCGTCATGATTGCGTTCGCGTCGATCTGCTTGACCGGCGTATCGCCGCCACCCGGCACGTCGGGCTCGTTCAGCATCCGCCAGCCCGACACCGCAACCGCGAAGCCGCCGCCGATGCGCAGCGCTTCCATCGAAATCCCGAAGAAATGCAGCACCGGCGTGCCGACGAAGAACGCGACGAGCAGCACGACGAACGAATTGAACGCAACCTTCTTCGCGAGCAGGTGCCGTTCCTGCTCGGTCAGCGACTCGGTGCGCTCCAGGAACAGGAAGGCGATGCCGATCGGATTGATGATGCCCATCAGGCCGGTGAAGCCGAACAGGATCTCGGAGACAAGACGGGTGACGATCATCGGGCAGGAACGGTCAGGGCAGAATCGGCGGTGCGCCGGGTCACGCATTGTAGAGCAACCGTCCCCGTTTGCGGGGTGCCCGGCGGCGCGCCGCAGCGCCGTCCGGGGGCTTCGCGCGGCGGCCGCGCGCGGCGTGGGCACGCCGGACGCCGCCGCACCAGGTTTACTCGGCGCCCGGCTCCCAGGCCGGCGGCCGCTTCGCGAAGAACGCCGCGAAGCCCTCCTTCGCCTCGGCGGTCGCGCGCACGCGCGAGATCGTTTGCGCGGTGAACGCCGCGCGTTCGTCGGACGGCGGATACTCGCCGATCGCGTCGAAGAAGCGCTTGATCTCCATCAGCGCGTTCGGGCCGTTCCGGCTCAGTTCGGCGAGCGTCTTGTCGAGCGCGTCGTCGAGCGCGTCGAGCGGCACCGCCTGATGGATCAGACCGATCTCGACCGCGTCGCGCGCACTCAGCTGCGTCGCCGTCAGTGCAAGCCGGCGCGCCTGCCGCTGGCCGACCGCCTCGACGAGATACGGGCCGATCACCGCGGGCAGGATGCCGAAGCGCGCCTCGCTGACCGCGAAGCGCGCCTGGTCGCTCGCGATCACGATGTCGCATGCGGCGCACAGGCCGACGCCGCCACCGAACGCGTGCCCCTGCACGCGCGCGACGGTCGGCTTCGGACACTGCCGGATCGCCCGCATCATCGCGGCGAAGCGCTCCGCGTCGCGCAGGTTCGCGGCCGCGTCGTTCGCGCTCGCGCGCTGCATCCACTGCAGGTCAGCGCCCGCGCAGAACGCGCGGCCATCCGAGCGCAGCACGATCGCACGCACGTCGTCGCGCGCGCCGAGCGCGGCGAACACGTCGGTCAGCTCGGCGATCATCGTCTCGTCGAATGCATTGAGCACGTCGCCGCGCCGCAGCGCAACGGTCGCGATGCCGCGCGCATCGACAGCAACGGCCAGGGTCTTCAGTTCATCGAACATCAAGCAGGTTTCCTCGTATCCAACACGCTCAAGCGTGCTCACGCGCGCTCAAGCGCATACAAACGTGTATCGGCCGCGTCACGCGGCGTGGCGCCGGTCGATCACGCGCCTGGCCTTGCCGGTCGCGGTGGCAGGAATGCCGCCTGCCGGCAGCACGGTCACGCCCGCGGACACGCCGACCATCGTCTTGATCCGGTGCTGCAGTTCGCGCGCGATCGCCTGGCGCTCGCCGTCCGTCACGCTCGCGCCGGCTTCGGAGCGCAGCTCGACCGAGATGTCGAGCCGGTCCATGTGGCCTTCGCGTGACACCGTCAGCTGATACTGGCCCGACAGCTTCGGCAACGCGACGACCAGCTCCTCGATCTGGCTCGGGAATACGTTCACGCCGCGGATGATCAACATGTCGTCCGAGCGGCCGGTGATCTTCGCGAGGCGGCGCATCGTGCGCGCGGTCGGCGGCAGCAACGCGGTGAGGTCGCGCGTGCGATAGCGGATCACCGGCATCGCCTCCTTCGTCAGCGACGTGAACACGAGCTCGCCCTCGCTGCCGTCCGGCAGCACCTCGCCCGTCACGGGATCGATGACTTCCGGATAGAAATGGTCTTCCCACACCACCGGGCCGTCCTTGGTCTCGACGCACTCGCACGCGACGCCCGGCCCCATCACTTCGGACAGCCCATAGATGTCGAGCGCATCGATGCCGACGCGCGTCTCGACTTCCTCGCGCAGCGCGCCCGTCCACGGCTCCGCGCCGAAGATGCCGATCTTCAGCGACGACTCGGCCGGATTCATCCCCTGCCGCACCATCTCGTCGATCAGGTTCAGCATGTACGACGGCGTGACGAGGATGATCTTCGGCTCGAAGTCGCGGATCAGCTGCACCTGCTTCTCGGTTTGCCCGCCCGACATCGGCACGACCATGCAGCCGAGCCGCTCCGCGCCGTAATGGATGCCGAGGCCGCCCGTGAACAGCCCGTAGCCGAACGCGTTGTGCAGCGTGTCGCCGGGACGGCCGCCCGCCGCGCGGATCGAGCGCGCGATCAGGTTCGCCCACGTGTCGATGTCGCGCGCCGTATAGCCGACGACGGTCGGCTTGCCGGTCGTGCCGCTCGACGCATGCACGCGCACGACCTGGTCGCGCGGCACCGCGAACAGCCCGAACGGATAGTTGTCGCGGAAATCGGTCTTCGTCGAGAACGGGAATTTCGCGAGATCGGCGAGCGTCTTCAGGTCGTCCGGATGCACGCCGGCCGCGTCGAACGTGCGGCGGTAGTGCGGAACGTTGTCGTACGCGTGGCGCAGCGACCACTTGAGGCGCTGCAGCTGCAGCGCCTGAAGTTCGTCACGGCTGGCGGTCTCGATCGCGTCGAGCGCGGCCATCGGGTGGGTCGGGTGAGTCATGGGGAGCTCCTCCAGTGGAGTAATGTCGTTATCGTGATCGGGGCGGGCCGGCGGCTACGAGCGGAACGCGCGGCCGGCCGCGTGCAGCGCGGCGATACGCGGCGACACGCGATAGCGGTCCTCGCCGTAGCTGGCGGCCAGATGCGACAGCACGCGATGGACACGGGCGATGCCGATCGCGTCCGCCCACGCAAGCGGGCCGCACGGATAGTTGACGCCCTTTTCCATCGCAAGATCGAGATCGGCGGGCGAGCACACGCCCTGGTTCACCGTGTCGGCCGCTTCGTTCGCGAGCATCGCGACGGTGCGCATCACGATCATGCCCGGCACGTCGGCCAGGCCGACGACGCGAAAGCCTGCCTGCTGGAACAGGCCGACCGCGTCCGCATACGCAGCGTCGCTGCACTGCAGCGCGCGTGTCAGCGCGACGAGCCCGGCCTGCGCGTAGTCGCGCGCGAGGTCGACGAGCACGAGATCGGCGATGCCAGTCTGCGCGGCACGCGCGGTCGCCGTGCGGCCGTCGGTCAGCGCGATCGACGCGCGGCCCGCGGTCGCGAGCAGGTCGTCGGGATCGGCGTCCGCCTGCCGCGCGCCCGCGATACGCTCGGCGAAGCGTGCATGCAACGCGGCGGCCGGGCCGGCCTGCGCATGCAGCGTGACGCCGGCGGGCGCGTCGCGATCCGGCTCGACGTCCGGCGCCGGCGGCGCCGCGCCTTCCGCATACGAATAGAAGCCGCGCCCCGACTTGCGGCCCAGGAAACCGGCATTGACGAGTTCCTGCTGGATCAGCGACGGCGTAAAGCGCGGGTCGTTGAAGTACGCGCGGAACACCGATTCGGTCACCGCGAAGTTCACGTCGTGGCCGATCAGGTCCATCAGCTCGAACGGCCCCATCCGGAAGCCGCCCGCTTCGCGCATCACCGCATCGATCGACGCCGGCGCGCCGCCCTGCTCGTTCAGCACGCGCAGTGCTTCCGCGTAATACGGCCGCGCGACGCGGTTCACGATGAAGCCCGGCGTCGACTTCGCGAGCACCGGCTTCTTGCCCCACGCGGCGGCGGTGTCGTACAGCACCTGCGCAACCTCGGGCGCGGTCGCGAGCCCGCTGACCACCTCGACGAGCGCCATCAGCGGCGCCGGGTTGAAGAAATGCAGGCCGGCGACGCGCTGCGGCGCACGCAGGCCGGCCGCGATCGACGTGATCGAGATCGACGACGTGTTGGTCGCGAGCAGGCACGCGTCGTCGACGTGGCGTTCGAGCGTCGCAAAAATCTCGCGCTTCACGTCGAGCCGCTCCGCCGCCGCCTCGACGACCAGCGCGGCCGGCGCGAAGTCCGCCAGCGCACGCACCGCGCTCACCCGCTGGCCCGCGGCCTCCGCCTGCGCCGGATCGAGCCGGCCTTTCTCCGCGAGTCGCGCGAACTGCGCGCGGATGCCGGCCAGCGCGTTGTCGCAGGCCGCCTCGTTCAGGTCGTACAGCAGCACCGTGTGGCCCGCGGCCGCCGCGACCTGAGCGATCCCCGCGCCCATCGCGCCCGCGCCGATCACGCCAACCACCTCGGCCGGCGCCAGCGCGCCTGATTTCACTGATTGTGCAGAGGAAACAGCCATCGCTTGCGATCCGTCGTGAAGTGAGAATGTGGCCGATTATAAACCGACCGGTCGGTATATTTATGTCAGGGTGAGCCCGAATTCATCGTGTAAAACACCGTTACCGAATCCGTAACGACAAAAAATGAAAATTACCGGGCACTTTTTTGCGACCGAAAGGTCAACGTAAGCATTCGATTTCAGGATAGTGGTGCGCAAACGCCTGATAAAATCCGCCAAACCACCGGAAATTCAGGGAGACCCGCGTGCCACGCCGCCCTTGCCGCGCATCGTCGCCCACCCTTCCGGGGTCGGAACCTGATCGCGGCCAATGCAACGGGCGGAGATCCAGCCCCGTTTCCGGCGGCCAGTCGAATCGAACCGGTTCGCCGCAAAGGGCGCCGGCGCGTCGGGCTTCAGCCCGTCCGTGCCGCCGGCCGCCTCTCGCGGCGGCGAGCCAACGCGGCGCATTCCCGCGCCGCTGTCTGTCAGCACCATCGTCCTCGTTCGGCGGGATTCCCGGCCGGGCTTCGTCCAACCCGTGGCCGCCCGTCGCGCGCCGCCACTCGAATAAGGAAAACCCATCATGCCGATCTCGTCCAACACGCTCCCGCGCTGGACCCTCTGGGCCCCGCTTGCCGCCTGGCTGGTGCTCGCGCTGTCGCGCGTCGTGCCGGCCGAAGGCCTCGTCATCGCGCTGTTCGCGGCCGCGCTCGCCGGCGCCGTGTTCGCAGCCGTCCACCATGCCGAAGTCGTCGCCCACCGGGTCGGCGAACCATTCGGCACGCTCGTGCTCGCGGTCGCCGTGACCGTCATCGAAGTTGCGCTGATCGTGTCCGTGATGCTCGGCGCCGGTCCCGAGAAATCGGGCCTCGCGCGCGATACGGTATTTGCCGCGGTGATGATCATCTGCAACGGGATCGTCGGCCTGTGCCTGCTGGTCGGCGCATGGAAACACGGCGAGCAGGACTTCCAGGGGCGTGGCGCGAGCAAGGCGCTCGCGGTGCTCGCGTCGCTGTCGGTGCTGTCGCTGGTGATGCCGAACTACCTGAGCGCCGCCCCCGGCCCGCTGCTGTCGAAGTCGCAACTGGCGTTTGCCGGCGTGTCGTCGCTGGTGCTGTACGGCGTGTTCGTGTTCGTGCAGACCGTGCGCCACCGCGACTACTTCCTTGCGTCACACGACAGCGCGAACGAATCGGTCCACGCGGTGCCGCCGAGCAGCAAGACGGCGCTGCTCAGCCTCGTGATGCTGTTCGCGAGCCTCGTCGCGGTCGTGCTGCTCGCGAAGCTGCTGTCGCCGGCGGTCGAGCACGCGGTGCTCCAGCTCGGCCTGCCCGAAGCCGCGGTCGGCATCGTGATCGCCGCGCTCGTGCTGCTGCCCGAAGGGCTCGCGGCCGTCACCGCCGCGCGTGCGAACCGCCTGCAGACCAGCATGAACCTCGCGCTCGGCTCGGCACTCGCGAGCATCGGGCTCACGATCCCGACGGTCGCCGCGGTGTTCATCTGGGTCGGCCAGCCGCTGACGCTCGGCATCGGCGCGATGGAAACCGTGCTGCTGTCGCTGACGCTGCTGGTCAGCACGCTGACGCTCAGCCAGGGGCGCACGACCGTGCTGCACGGCGTCGTCCATCTGTCACTGTTCGCCGCGTACCTGTTCCTGTCGATCACGCATTGACGCCACGCGACGCCCGGCGCGCGATCAGAAATCGTAGTGCTGCGCCGGGTTGTCGACGATGGGCGTGCCGCAGCGTCTCACCTGGCCGGAATGACGAGATGCTGGCCGGCGAGGATCAGATTCGGATTGGCGAGATTGTTGCGCCGCTGAATCTCGCGATAGCGCTGGCCGCTGCCGAGCTTGCTGGCCGCGATCAGGTTGAGCGTGTCGCCCGCCTTCACCACGTACACGTGCTCGCCGGCCGCGGCCGCGGTCGTCACCGCCTGATCGCTGACGAAGTACTTGCGCAGCAGCTCGAGATACTGCGGCGACTGCTTGAGCTTCGCGATCGCGGCGTTCAGGTAGATCAGCAGGTCCTGGTCGTCGGCCCGCACGCCGATCTTGTACGCGATGTTCGAGCCGTCGAGCTTCGTGACCGCGAACTTGAGATCCGTGCCCTTGATCGAGCTCACCGCGAACGGATAGTCGTAGATGAACGCGTCGACGGCATGGCCGTCGAGGCTCTTCGCGATGAACGCCGGATCGGAATCGTCGACTTCGACGAACCGTGCGTTCGGATACTGGCGCGTGACGAACGCACGCACGTCGGGGTCGCCCTTCAGGATGCCGACGTTCTTGCCGGTCAGATCGTCGGGCGAGCGGATCGCGGAACCCTGCCGGACGATCAGCGAATAGCCGAAATCGTCGACGTACGGCACCGAATAGACGACGCCCGACGGCGTGTTGTCCGGAAACGTCAGGCCGTCCATCGCGACGTCGACGACATGGTTGCCGCCCGCATCCGTGTCGAGCAGCTGCTTCGGCACGCCCGGATACGTGTCGACTTCGTGACGCGTGTCGACGACGATGGGTTTGCCGCCATGCGAGAACGACGGATCCGAGAACAGCAACTGCGCGAATTCGACGTTGAAGCCGTGCGGCGTGCCCTTGTCTTCACCGAAGAACGGCTCGCTCGGATTCTGCACCGAGACCCTGACGACGCCATTTTCCGCAATCGATTTCAGCGTGTTGGCCTGCGGCTTGAAGCCCGCCGGCAGCACGTTGCCGCTCTGTGCGGGCGACACCGGCTGGCCGCTGCCGTTCGCCTGCACCGACGTGACGGCCGGTGCCGTATCCTGCGCGGGTACCAGCTTCGACAGACCGCCCTGACGCACAAACCAGATACCGACGAGCACCACCAGAAACGCTACTGCGCCGAGAAGTTTTTTCATGTTCGCGTGCCTGCAGGAAGTTATTGTTGTTTCGACGGCAACTGGGCGGGGTTTGCTGCTTCAACGCCGTGCGCGCGGTTGCCGTCGATCACGGCCTGCTGCTGCGCCTGCTTGACTTCGGGGTTGTCCATCAGCGACGTCTCCATCTCGGAGAACGCCTTGTTCACCGAGCGCATCACCGAATCGACGGCCACGTCGGTCTTGATCTGCTCGAACGTGTCGGCGGCCTGCCGGCCCGCGAGCTTGTTCATGTGCTGCGCGGCCTGCGACATGTCCCACATCGCCTTTGCGCGGTCGATCGCCGACGCGAAATTCTTCAGCTCGTTCTGCACCTGCTTGTAGCGGCTTTCGCGAAACGCCAGCAACTGCTTCATCGTGTCGAGCTGCGCCCTGAAGCGCGGTGCGTCTTCCGGGTACTGCTTCTCGAACTGCTCGGTCTTGTCCGCGAAGTTCCTCACCTCGGTGCGGAACGCGGTGATGCTGTCCGCGAACTTCTGCGCCGCCTGGCGCTTGTCCGCAAGCTGGTTGATCAGCGTCTCGATCGGATTGGCCTGCGCCTCCTCGACCATCATCTTGACCTTCTGGTTCGCGAACTTCATCGCGACGACCGGCGCGAAATAGATCGCGCCGAGTCCGACCACCGCCGCGGTGATCAGCGCGACCATGCCTTTCAGCACGAACAGCGCGGCAGGCGCCGCGATCGCGACGCCCGCGATGATGATCGCCCACTTGACCAGCGCCGCCTTGCGATTCCCCGAACTGCCGTTTGCTTCATTCGAAACTTGCGACATGAGTTTCTCCTTGAACCTCGAACTGAACTGCGTTTTCTTTCTGTTTCAAGCTCAATCGAAATGCTTCGGACTCGGTGGCGCCCGCTTCGTCAACGAGCGGCCGCCGTCGGGCGAGGACGTGCACCGGCCGGCGTCATGACACGCCGGTGTACGCACCGCCGAGGATGCGTGGATGAGATGAAGCGGGCGGGACTGAACTACCGATTCGAGTGCGTTCGAGTACGTAGAGGCTCATCATTGTTCTTCTGCGCGTCGCGGATGCGGGTGTCGCGCGGCCGGCGAGTCCCGTTCCAAATGCACGAACGTATCGTGCGCCGAGCAGCAGGTACGCGTCAAGCGGTCGGCGCAATGCGCGCCGCGCCGGCGGCTCACGACGTGCCCGCGTTCGCGCTTTCCGCGAGAAACCGCTCGACCATCGCGTTGAATACCGGCAGCGCCGGATTGTCGTTGTCGGTGCGCCATGCGAGATACAGCTCGGCCGCGATGTCGACGCCCGCAAGCGGGCGGAACACGACGCCGCCGACGTGCAGTTCGCGCGCCGATGCCGGCACGAGCGCCGCGCCGAGCCCCGCGCGCACGAGGCCGAGGATCGTATGCGTCTGCCCGACGTAATGCAGGTAGTTGGGCACCCGCCCCGCGTTCGCGAACATCCCGGAGATCATGTCGTGGAAGTACTTGCCCTCGTTCGGCGAATACGCGATGAACGGCTGGCGGTCGAGATCATCGGGGCCGATCCGCTCGCGCGCGGCGAGCGCCGTGCCGTCCGCGACCGCGACGAGCAGCGGCTCGCGCTGCACGAGCCGGTATTCGAGCGGCTGCCGCGCGACGCGCTGGCGCACGAAACCGGCGTCGAGCATCCGCGACACGAGCGCGTCGATCTGCACGGTCGACACCATCTCGCGCAGCTCGACGTCGACGTCCGGCAGCGCATGCGCGGCGTGCGCGAGCAGCATCGGAATCATCCGGTACGCGCTGACGGCCGTGAAACCGAGCGTGATCCGCCCCGCCTCGCCGCGTGCGACACGCTGCGCGGCCTGCCCCGCCCGCGCGGAAAACTCGAGGATGTGCTGCGCATCGCGCAGGAAGCGCTCGCCGGCCGCGGTCAGGCTCACCTGCCGGCTGCTGCGCTCGAGCAGCGAGATGCCGAGCGCGTGCTCGAGCAACTGGATCTGCCGGCTGAGCGGCGGCTGCGTCATGAACAGCCGCCTGGCCGCGCGGCCGAAATGCAGCTCTTCGGCCACCGCGACGAAGCAGCGCAGCTGATGCAGTTCAATCATGCAACGTCAGGCCCGCATGCGGCCGGTCGGCGCGTGCTCGACGGTCAGGCGGTCCAGTTCGCGCAGGTCGTTTTCCAGTGCAGGGGTGAGGGTCGTGCGCAGGTGATCGAGGAAGGTCCGGATCTTCGCGTCGAGATAGCGGCGCGTCGCGTACACCGCGTAGACGCTCAGCGTCTGCAGCCGGTACTCGGGCAGCACGCGGATCAGCCGGCCCTCGCGGATGTCGTCGAGCACCGTATACAGCGCGACGCATGCGATCCCGCGGCCCGCCCGCACGGCAACGCACAGCGCGTCCGGCACGTTGACCTGGAACGGGGCCGGCGGCAGCTCGTACACCTGCTCGTCGCCGTCCTTGTGCTCGAGCCGCCACTCGCCGGCCGGCGACGCCGGCGTATCGAGCCGCAGGCACGTGTAGTTCGGCAGATCCTCCGGCGTCTGCGGCGTGCCGTGCCGCGCGAGATATTCGCGCGACGCGACGAGCACGCTGCAGCTTGTCCCGCAGGTCTGCGCGACGTAGCCCGAATCCGGCAGCTGCGACGCGGTCACGATCGACACGTCGTAGCCCTCCTCGACGAGGTTCGGCATCCGCTGCGCGAGCGTCAGTTCGACCGACACGTCCGGGTTGTCTTCCTGATAGCGGACGATCGACGACACGACGTGGCTCTGCCCGAGCCCCGTCATCGCATGGATGCGCATCTTGCCAGACGGCCGCAGCAGCGCGTTGCGCGCCTCCGCGTTCGCATAGTCGATTTCCTCGAGGATCGATTTCGCGCGCTCGAAATAGCGCTGGCCGCTTTCGGTGAGACCGAGGTGACGCGTCGTGCGATGCAGCAGGCGCGTCTGTACGTGCGCCTCGAGGTTCGAGACGGCGCGCGACACCTGTGCGGTGGTTGCGTCGATTTCCTTCGCAACCGCGGTGAAACTGCCGGCTTCGACAACGCGCACGAACAGGCGCATGTTTTCGAGCATGTCCATTGAATTGGCTTCGGGAAAGTAGGTAGGGAAGGCGTCGGCCGGGCTCGCGTCAGATGGGGGACGGAACATGGCCGGGGGCCACGCCAAGCCGATCACCATGCCGGGAGGAAGGTGGGAGATCGGGCATCGCGTGCGTGGTCCTGGAGTTCGGGAGGTTTCTGCTGGCCGAATTGTACGCCGCTGCGGACAAAAATGGGCTGGAGCGGCCGTCCGGCGCGCGTCTGCCCGGAATTGCTCCGTAATATATATGTAAACATGCAGAAATTACTTTGCAATCCTCCTCTTCGCCACCCCGCTACGTCGCTCCGTTCGCCGCCCGTTCGCGCGCCAGGAGCGTACCGAGTGGTTAATGCGTCGCATGTCCACAACACGTTGATGCGATGCGACATTTTGTATCACAACGAGATATAATCGCGGCTCCCCGACTCACGCGTGCCTCCTCTTTTCGTCATACGTTCCATGTCGTCCGGCTCCCTTCCGTCTCGCCGCACGTTGCGGCAATGGCTGCACAGCTTCGTCCCGCTTCCCATGAGCCTCGGCTGGCGCGAGCGTCTGCGCTCGTGTGCGGGTGCGCTGGTCGGCATCGCGACGGTCGGCTTCACGATGAAGGTCGTGCCGGGCGTGCCGGGCCTCGTGCCGCTGCTGGTCGCGCCGATGGGCGCATCGGCGGTGCTGCTGTTCGCGGTGCCGGCGAGTCCGCTCGCGCAGCCTTGGTCGATCATCGGCGGCAACCTGGTCGCGGCGACAGTCGGCGTCGCGTGCGCGCAATGGATTGCCGATCCGATCACCGCAGCAGCCGTCGCGGTCGCATGCGCGATCGGCGGGATGTTCGCGCTGCGCTGCGTGCACCCGCCGTCGGGCGCCGTCGCGCTGACGGCCGTGCTCGGCGGGCCGGCTATCCACGCGCTCGGCTTCGGCTTCGTGCTCGAGCCGATCGCGCTGCAATCGGCGATCCTGCTGTCGGCCGCGCTCGTCTACCACGCACTGACCGGCCACCGCTATCCGCACGGCGGCGTGCGCGCCGACGTGAAACCGCAGGCCGGCGGCGCGAAAGGGCCTTCCCGCGGCGGTTTCACGCGCGAGGACCTCGACGCGGTGCTCAAGCGCCGCAGCGAATGGCTCGACGTCGATCCGGACGATCTCGAAGCGCTGCTGCGCGAAACCGAAATGCAGGCGTATGCGCGCACGTTCGGCCAACTCACCTGTGCAGACCTGATGACGAAGCACGCGATCAGCGTCGCGCCGTCGACGTCGGTGACCGCCGCGCTCACGCTGCTCGACCGGCATCGCGTGAAGGCACTGCCCGTCGTCGACGCGGACGAGCGCCTCGTCGGCATCGTCACGCGCGCCGACCTCACACGCCAGACGCGCCGCCCGACGCCGCTGTGGCAGCGCCTGTCCGCGCGCCTGCCGCAATCGATCGGCGGCCAGCCCGCGAGCGTCCAAACGGTGATGAGCCGCGACGTCGCGTCGGTGCCGCAGACGATGCCGCTCACCGCGCTCGTGCCGCTGTTCACGCACTCGGGCCACCACCACATTCCGGTCGTCGACGCATCGCGCCGGCTCGTCGGCATCATCACCCAGACTGACCTCGTCACGGGCCTGTACCAGCAGACGCAGATGCTCGAAGCCGCTTAACAGGGACTAAAGGAACGCGAAGGCCCCGAGTCCCGCAAGGACTCCGACCGCACGCCATCGCTCGCCCATTTATATCACGCTGTGATATATTTACAGGCTACCGTGACCGATTTCCCGAACGAAGATGACTGATTCCCGACGCGCGCTGAACAAGTCCGACTTCCAGCAGCTTTCCGAATTCCGCTACCAGATGCGCCGCTTCGAGCGCTTCTCCGAGCGCGCCGCGCAGAGCGAAGGCGTGACGCCGCTGCAGTACCTGCTGCTGCTGCACATCAAGGGCTATCCGCAACGCGAATGGGCGACCATCGGTGAACTCGCGGAACGCCTGCAGGCGCAGCACCACGGCGTCGTCGCACTCGTGTCGCGCTGCGAGGCGCTCGGCCTCGTGAAGCGCAAGCCGAGCGAGACGGATCGCCGCCAGGTCGAGGTGCATCTCGAGCAGGCCGGCGAAACGTTGCTCGCGCGCCTCGCTGCGATGCACCGCACCGAACTGAAGTCGCTCAAGGGCACCTTCCAGGTTCCCCAACTCGATTACTGACTCTTGCTTTCGCCACACCGATGAACGCCCCGCACAAACGCGATTTCTCGACCAACGACCGCCTGCCCAGGATAGCACTGCTCGCCGCCGTGATCGGCGGGCTCAGCACGCTCGCCGCATTCGTGCTGTTGAGCCTGATCCACCTGTTCACGAACCTGTTCTTCTTCCAGCAGTTTTCGTTCGCCGACCGCTCGCCCGCGGGCAATACGCTCGGCGCCTGGGTGATCGTGGTGCCGGTGATCGGCGGGCTGATCGTCGGGATGATGGCGCGCTTCGGCTCCGAAAAGATCCGCGGCCACGGCATTCCCGAAGCGATCGAGGCGATCCTGTTCGGCAAGAGCCGGATGTCGCCGAAGGTCGCGATCCTGAAGCCGCTGTCGTCCGGCGTCGTGATCGGCAGTGGTGGACCGTTTGGCGCCGAGGGGCCGATCATCATGACGGGCGGCGCACTCGGCTCGCTGCTCGCGCAGTGCGTGAAAAAAAACCCGAAAGTAGTTCTACATCCGCCTTTTCTGGGTTTTTTTGCTAGTCAAGTCTAGCGTGCGACAAATTGGCTAAAACCCTTGCTGTAAGGGGCTAACGGCCCAAAAATCTCGCCTGTGCGCCCGCGCCACGGCCCTATCACGCACCATCTTTGTGCAATAAACAGGGCTTCAAAAAAACCCAGTTCTGCCGGGGTTCCGCCGTTGACCATCCCGCCCATGAGTTTCACTCATAAATCAGGAACAGGCGGCCACCCCCTACTTCGTTTGCGCCTGTATTGACAGAGTGCCAGTAACCAACTGTTCGGTAGCGCGATCGGTTAGGATACGGGCGTCAGAATTGATAACAAAGTGTCAATCTTGAAGGCTACCGACCATCTTGAGGGGCGTCAGGTTGTGTCGTCGCGCGTCATTGCTATCAGGACAGAGTTGGGCCTGTCGCGGACAGAACTTGCGGAATCAGCAGGAATAAGCCGCAACTCGCTTTTCTTGATAGAGGCACGCGCAGCGAACACTCGATTGGACACGATAATTCGGCTGGCAGTCGCACTGAACGTCGATATCTGTTGCCTGCTTTCCAAGGATGCTGGCGTCACGAAGCCCCGGAGACGTAAGAACGGAATACGCGCGACGCTCTCAGAAAACCTCGTCACCCTTCGTGAACGCTTGGACCTTTCACAGGAGGGGTTGAACCGGTTATGCGGATTCGTTCGTGGCTACGCTTGGGTGCTTGAGAGTACCGATCAAGACGTCTCGATCAATACCCTCGATATTGTTGCCAGCGCCCTCAATGTACCGCTTTCGCTGTTGTTTGAGAGCACGATCTAGTGAGGCACGCCGTCACCCTTCACACGGGCCCGCTGCGGCCATCTACAGCAACAGCATCGGCTTGGTGGTCGGCCCATCAGATTTTTTGTGGCGTAATAGATGCAGCGGTGTCGAATGGCCCCGCGACAGCACTGTGAGCGGAACACGGGGGCTTCCATGATCAGAGACTATAGGCCGCTTGGTCGCTACTTTCGAGCACTCACCACAGATTCGGCTACGCTTTCCTTTCAGGAAATAGAGCACATCCTCGGAGCGACGCTCCAGAACGTTGCCCGGCGATCCAAAACGTTCTGGCAGAACTCGAATCCGGCGCGACTTGAACCGGACGGACATTGGTGGACGTACGAGTGGATGAACGCCGGCCGCTTTTGCGCGCCGATATCCATACTCCCTTCGATGAGGGCCTACTTTCGATCGACGGTCAGTACCACGTCCGAGTATGAGCTACTTTGCGACATTCCGAGTGTTGGTAGTTCGACGGTAAAGTGTTGCCACTCCCTGATCGTTCAGCCGACCAACCATCGCGCCAGGCAGTAGCACGGCGGCGCCAGAAGTTCATCGAGCAAGAAAGTAACGGCAAACGAGGCATTCTCGCCGAGGCCCCTCGAAACTGACTGGCAACCACGCATCGACATGAAACGCTGCATTTACTGTCGACAACCGGTCGACTCATCACGGCTCACGCTGGAACATGTCATACCGCAGTTCCTCGGAGGGGCATATCGTCCTCGGTGACGGGCGTTCACACCGCTCGCGCGCCAAACTCTTTGACCCATTGCGCCAACAACTCATGGTCCTTCTCAAGCGTCTCGATGTCGGGGCATTGTGCCGGCAATTCCCCCGACTGCGAATGCTCGAACACCGAGTAGCGAGTCATCAATTCATCAATCATCGCGCAGTCGGCTGCGTGGATTTTTGCCAGCGCACCGATTCTTCCTTGGGTCGTAATGCTCCGGCGAAAACGCACGATGATCTCGTTGAGGAGTATCAATTCGACGCAGCGTTCGACGAGTATCCGGAAGTCACTACAAAAGCTCTTCGCACGTTCCTCATACGCCGCGACGTCACCTGCCGCATATGACTTCCGTAAGCCCTTTAGCGTTTCATCCCTAAGCTTGTTCAATGCCTTCTCAGGCTTTGTATCCCGAACACTGAAATCGGCGATCAATCCAGCACTCTTGCCCAAACGACGCAGCGAAGTCGTTTGGAGTTCGACAGGCGACGGCTTCTTTTCGAGGTCGGCCTGAACCTTCAATTTTCTGACCACCGTTTCGACCAACGCAAGTAGCGAAAGTCGGTGAGTGAATACGATCACTTGGCGCTCTTGCGCAAGTCTCACGAGTCGTTCGACCACGTGCTCCTCGAAATCCTGGTCAAGGGACGAAATCGGGTCATCAAAGACAAATGGCGTGAGATTGCCGGATCCCGCGATATCAGCAAGGAAGGCCGCCAGCGCAATGATTCTTCGTTCGCCCTCACTCAGTATCGCTTCGGCCTTAACATCATCGCTAGCCTCTTTGATGGTCAAGGTAAACGTAACCTTCCCCTTACCTTGCTGCTTACTTCGCGGCTCTACAGGCAGGCGGCCCCCCCCCAATGCCTTCAGCTCCCAGGAGAACCGGTCCTGGTAACCACTCTTAAGCTCCTGCTCGGATAGCTCCGTATTCTTTTTCGTCAGCAACCCGGTTGAGGTGAGCGTAATGGCCTTGGTTAAGGCTGCCATCATGTTTAGTCTATTTACCTCAACCTCAATCGCTTCCTTTTCACGCGATAGCCATTGAGTTCCGAGAAGTTCTTGCACGCGCGCGGTCAGTTGCTTGCGCTTCCCGTCCTGCAGCAACTCCATCAGCGCCTTCTTCTCGCTGTTAAGCGCGGTCGTAACCGTTGCAACACACGCTTCAACGACATTCCAGTCAATCGGAGGCAGCGCAGCAATATCGACTGCAGTCTCTGCGGCGTTGCGCCGTGCCAACAGTACATCGAGCCAGCCCGACGCATTCGCCTCGTCGAGTTTGATGGCTCCGACGCTTGCGACCCACGCCTCGCTACTCGGCAACTTCGGTAGCCCCTTGACGGAATCGCTTAGTTTTCGTTCTGCTTCCTTGGCGTCTTTCTCCAATGCTCCTTTCACAAACGACTCGAAGCTTCTAAGGCGAACTCGCGCGTCAGCATCAAGCTGCTGTTGGCATAGGACGCATTTAGCATCACCTTCAGTGTTCGGATATTCGCTTTCCTTGTATGCATGCGAAAGAGAGTATTCCCGTGCCTTCTCCCAAAGCTGCCGCCATGATTCCTGCCCTACGCCGTCCAGCGGAGCGCCGGCGAACACCTTCGCCGCATCCTCAGTTGCGAGCTTTCGTTTTTTCTGCGCGTCCACTCGCGCGCCCACTATCGCTGCCAGCTTGTCGTCACCCAGTTCAGTTTTCCACCCTTCAACTAGCTTCTGAACGTTGCCGACTGCAACAATTTCTCGCTCAATTGTTTTCACTCGTCCCGGGATGTCTTTTTCGGCCAGAGTTGCTTCGCCGGCGATGCGCTCCTGATCCATCTCGTCGGTATACCGACACGCCCCTTCGATGGCCGCAGCACTCGTTCCCGCCTTCAATCCACTCAGCCACTTCGCGGCTGGTGTCTCGGCCAGGTCAGCCGGAAACTTGGGCAACGTCGACTGCAATTTAGCCTTCCGCTCATTCAGCTCGGTCGCCACGTTGTCGCAAGTTTTGATGAGCGAAGAAATGAATCTCATCCGCGAAGGCTCGTATGTCGCTTCGTTCTTCGGTCCGAAGTAAAGCGATGCGACACTCGAGTCGAACACGTGAACGTGACGCAGTGCAGGGACTGGACCACGAGAAAGCGTCCACTCGCCCTCCCTTTCAACGTCTCCGGCACCGATAACAACACGAGCGGAAGGCTCTGGGTTCTTGTCGTCGAAGACGTTACCGAGCAAATCTTCCTTCGCCCTGGAACCGCAGATCTGCTTAATCAACCGCGAGAAGCCACTCTTGCCAGAACCGTTTGAGCCGTAAATTACCGTGATGCCTTGCGCGGCAAATTCTAATGTGGCGCCAGGTTTGATGGCGTTCACGCCGGAGATGTCGCTGATTTTGAGCAAACGAACCGGCCTTTGACTGGCGGCCTGCGCGATTGAGCCAGGTGCAACTGCCTCAAAGGAGGGGTTTGGCTGGTTAGACGCCTCCGCTAGGCACAGATCGGCGAGGTGGCAGATCGTCTCCGCGTCGGGCATCGACCTACTTTGAACCATCTTGGCAGCGGCCGTCTGCAGCCACTTATGCCTTTCAGATAACCATTGCTCGATTGGATCAGCCTCTACAGCCGGGAGTTTTGCCCCATCTTTTTCGTCTTGCATAGGTCTCTCACGTTGTATTAGCGCGGGCCCTCCGCGCTTTCTTCTTTTCGCAGCTCCCATTCTAGCCCTGGAATTGCCTCGTGCTGAAAATATCCGTTGACATTTATATGTTCGACAAGGCCGCCGAATCGCGCACATCTGCAGCTCTGACATTTGCAGCAACTGCTTCTATTCCCAAGAGCTCCCCTATCGATAAGATTTCTTGCGCTCGTCCGCCCTCCTCGGACCCGCCGGTCAAACGTCAAGCGCGCGAGCACAGTCTCATCTTTCCCCGAGCCACCCTCTCTCCGACCTTCCACACGCACATCTCGCTCAGCGGTATCTACGTTGCAATCTCGACTACTCCCCCGCGTCGCCTTTTTGTGCCGCCACATGGCAGTCGGCTCGTGCGCCAATACGTTGTAGCAAACCCGCAAACCGTAACGAGAAGCGTTCTTACCGGCTCGACTGCCTCATATATCCACGCTCCCGTCCCGTTGCAGGGCGATCAGGCCCAGTCCGCCTTGTCCTAACGAGCCACCGCCCATCCGAAACCTATGGCACAAATTTATATCACAATGAGATATAATTTATCGCTGCCACCGGTGACTTGGTGCGCCTATCGTGGTCGCAGATCGCCCCCTATTTTCTTGATGGCTGCGCCACCGCCGGGCGAGTCGTGGTTTGCATGGCCACAGTTACCTACCGCAGTGCGTCAATAGAGCCGATACGATTGATTTGAATTGACGCGTCGCTACGCTTAACGCTTTCCGGATTGAACCCTCATGAGTCACCTAGACGCCCACAAGCGCGATTTCGCCTCGAACGCGCGACTTCCGGGCATTTCAGTATTGGCAACCGTCATCGGCTTGCTCGCCACGCTCGCGGCGATCGTCTTGTTGAGCCTGATTCATCTGTTCACGAACATTTTCTTTTATGGCGCGTTCTCGTTCGCGGACCGCTCCCCTGCGCACAACACGCTCGGCGCATGGGTCATCGTGGTGCCGGTGATCGGCGGGCTGATCGTCGGGATGATGGCTCGCTTCGGTTCCGAAAAGATTCGCGGCCACGGCATTCCGGAAGCGATCGAGGCGATCCTGTTCGGCAAGAGCCGCATGTCGCCGAAGGTCGCGATCCTGAAGCCACTGTCGTCGGGCATCGTGATTGGCAGTGGTGGACCGTTTGGCGCGGAGGGGCCGATTATTATGACGGGGGGTGCAATCGGATCGCTGCTTGCACAATTCGTGAAGCTCACGGCTGCCGAGCGAAAAACATTACTCGTTGCGGGTGCAACGGCAGGCATGACTGCTGTGTTCGGCACGCCGGTCGCGGCGGTATTGCTTGCCGTTGAATTGCTGCTGTTCGAATGGCGCCCACGGAGCTTCCTGCCCGTCGCACTCGCATGCACGGTCGCTGGGTTCGCGCGAGTGGTGTTCTTCGGCACCGCCCCGCTATTTCCTCTAGAAACTGCGCCAGCTAGTGCGGTATCACTGTTCTCGTGCTTAATCGCAGGCCTCCTCTCCGGCGCGCTTGCGTCCGGATTGTCAGCTGCGCTCTACAAGGTTGAGGACTTGTTCGGAAAATTGCCGATTCACTGGATGTGGTGGCCGGCATTGGGCGGCATTGCTGTCGGCATCGGCGGTTTTATCGAGCCGCGTGCACTCGGCGTGGGCTATGACGTGATCGGCGACCTGCTGCACCAGCACATTGCGTTACAGGTTGCGCTCGCGCTGCTGCTCGTCAAGGCAGTGATGTGGGTGATCGCGCTCGGCTCCGGCACGTCCGGTGGCGTGCTCGCGCCATTGTTGATGCTTGGCGCAGGGCTTGGCGTTGTACTTGGTCATGTCTTGCCTGGCAATGAACCCGCGCTTTGGCCTCTCGTCTGCATGGCAGCGACGCTCGGCGCGACGCTTGGCGCACCATTGACGGCGATCGTGTTCGCGTTCGGCCTCACACACGACACGAACGCGCTACTGCCGCTGCTCGGGGCGACGCTCGTCGCGCATGGTTTCGCGACCGTCGTGATGAAGCGGTCGATCATGACCGAAAAGATTGCACGCCGGGGCTATCACATTTATCGGGAATACGGCGTGGATCCGCTCGAGCGCCACTACGTTGATGAGGTCATGTCCCGCGACGTCGAGGCGATTGATGCCGCCACTACGGTCGGTGATGCTCTTGCAACCTACTTCGGTAATACGCAAACACGGCGAGCATGGCCGGTCGTCAGTGCCGGCTCCGTAGTCGGCGTCGTAGATCGAGCAATTCTCGACGCTGTGAGCGAAGACGCAAAACACATGACGCTCAGATCACTGTTTTCTCAGCGCGCCCCTGACGTCGCCCTGGCAGAGGAAACTTGCCGACAAATCGCAACTCGGCTGGCAATTCACAGCCTCGAACGCCTGCCCGTGGTAACCGATCGTGCGTCCATGAGACTTATTGGCATTGTCTCGCGCAGCGACCTCGTTAAGCCAGCGCTCGCCCATTTTGACGAAGAACACAAGCGCGAGCGGTTCCGGAGGATCAAGCCGAGAATTGGGAAACAAAAATTCCCTCCCGTCCGTTCCAACTAGAAGTGGGTAGATCGAGGCTTGACAGAACCCCACCCAAGCCACGGCGGAGAAGATGGATGCGTGTGATACAGGTCTGATGAGCTTGATCGGCGTCAATGGTCCGCCCCACGTCAGCGCTCGCGAATGCACCGGCTATGGCAACAAGGGAATTCCCGGAACAGCCGCGAGCACCCTGTTTGACCTTTACCACTACGGATTCGGTGGTAAGCGCTGCCCCAGCACCGTCTGTTCATGACGGCCCTTTGACGGCAATCGGGTTCCCACTGCGGTAGGCATCATTGTCGTTTGAGTCGTTAGAAACGCGCCTGTCCAAACCAGCAGGTGCTGCCGTGCGCAGCGTAGGTGTTCTGTCGCTGCCGGCCTCCCACTTAAGGCACCACGCACTTTCCGATGAGCGTCGTCATGTCGAATCACCCAATAATCGAGTGCCCCGAGCTGCCCAGTAGCGAGCCGACAGGGGTATTGAAATACATCGAGGTTGATCCAGCAGGAGCGCCCACGGGGCGCAGTGCCACGTTCGTTGGAGTCGAGTTTCAACCGCTCCGATATGCTGACCTACTCGACAAAAGACTGGGCGATAAGGTTGTCATTCCTTTGATCTGGAAGGATGCCCGTGTTCTGGAGAGTACGATCCCAGAAATTACCGTAGACGAGATCGCTTCCGGTAACTCTGTATTGGAAAGTGTCTACTCGACACGAGCCATCGGGCTCGTCAGAGGTGGTTGGTTGCCATCCTGGCTCGCGCACCGAGACAATATGGTGGTTCTCCTCGACCGATGTACCGTCAGCGAACTGGTGAGCCGATTCCGAGGCGGCGAAAAGACGAAGGACGACGACCATGACTTTCTCGACTTCTTTCAGGGCGAGCGCGTTCGGATCAACCCGTTACTCTACGCTTTGGAAGGAAACCGCCGGGAGAGTCCGAGTCCAGAGTTCGTCGAGGAGCAATGGGAAGAGGCCTGCCGCAAGATCAAGGCTGCGCTTCCCTTGGCAGAATTGACCCCTGACAGCAAGGGTGGGCTTCAAGGTGTTATCGGCCTTCTGGAGGACACCCGGGACAGTATGGTGCGCAAGGAGCGGTTCCTGCTCCGCGTCGCCCCATGCCTGCAAGCGCCTGTTAGTGCACGTCGCAGGCAGAATCTCTGGAGCGAGGTGCTTACAGTTGCCAAGGAGTGCGGAGTACCTAAAAAATCGCTCGTGGTGCTAGCGGCGCTGAGTGCAGTTTGCTCTGCCAACGGCGCAAGTCCGGCCAAGCGCCTGCTCAAGCCATCGGCGAGCTACACCGCGCAGGATGCCTATAACGCTTTAGCTGATTTACGTTCGCTCGAGGTACTGATGAACCTGTTTGCGGTTTTTCCCAACGAACGTCTGATGCTCTGTACCGGGGACAAGAACCTCGCACTTTTCTGGGCGGGAATGCGCGCCTCGAACTTTGTCTGGTCTAACGACCATGTCAGCTACACGCTGTCTCCTGTCGACGCCCTCCTGCCCAACGTTACCCCGGACCTTTTGAAGGCCTTTCTGGACCCCTAAGGAGCGGTGGCTGAGGGTGGATAGCTAACACCGCAGCAGCGACGGCCGGCGACAAATAAGAGTCACTTGTATGTTTCGTATCGCTCGATCTGAACCCACACAAAAGAACTATCCAAAAAACTCAGGTTATCGAGCGCAACAGGCTTACCTGACTCATCGACCGATAGGCTCATCGAGAACTCAACCTCGAACTCAACCTCGGTCTCGCCGCTCACGTCCTGATGCGGTATAGCGATTTTGTCCTCCGAGTCCCAAGACGCGGTATCCCAGTCGGGGTGAGTAAATGCCACTTCGGCCGTTACCATCGCATAACCCACGACGAGAATTTGCTCCTCGTTAACAAAGCGAAACGCCTTGAATTGATCGAGCGTCACGTCCGTTACCGTCGACTCGTCAATCTCTGCGTCGGCGACGTCCGAAACCTGCAAGCCCCAACTAGATACTTCATCATCGAAGCGGGAAACAAGTTCGTCGTGGTCCGCTTCGAAGAACCCTTGCACGTCGGGCGGCTCAATTGCCAGTCCCAACTCAGCGAACAATTCTGAAAACGTCTTTACGAGCTTGATGTTGGTCGTGGCCGCGACTGGTGCAGCATAGTCGCCGTCCGACGACACGATAATAATCGGCGATTCTGCGCTGGCGAGTTTCTTCAGGCATTCAAAGATGAACGCGTCGGGAAACTGATCCTTCTTTCCTTCGCCACTGAAAAAGCCCTCTTTGTTTGCGTATGCCGCGAACACATCAGAAGGCTTTACATCGTCGATTGAAAGAATCTTGGCCTTGAGTGCCTTGAACATTTTCTCCGTAACAGCGTGATGTTTCTTGCTCAGCGCGGCTTTCATGTCCGCTTTGGTGACCGCTGGAAATTCTGCGCCGAGCACATCACTCAGGACTTTTCGAATGTGAGGGCGCGCGAAGTCCTTAACCAAATCGAGGTCGTTCTCGGCGTGCTTCTTTGCCACTTCCGTCATGGTTAGATCGGTCGTCAGAACGGACACCAGTCCAGCATCAACCAGATCAACCATTCGCTCGATGATCGGGCTTCCCTCTTTACCTTCCTGAATCACGACATTCGCGTCCAGAAAAATTTTTTGCGGCGAGTTAGTCATCTTGGCGTGTGGATAAAAAGCGCGCTGCAATCACGGCGCGCCATGAATACAGCCACTGTGAAAAAACCGGAGGTGGCACTGTGACAAACCACAAGGCTGGCCCGAATGGAAGTAAAGGCGAACCCCAGCCCGAATGATAGCACTGCCTGACGGGCAGTTCAGTCACGAGTGAAGCCCTTCCTCTTGGGTCATGTCCATAGTTCGCTTGGTACATTGCGGGGCCTATCTTCGTTCTAGAAATCAACGCGAATGGTTCCGTCGCTTTGCGTCGTTAGAACGTGACGCTCAGTGCCGTTATTGATAGGTCTTTCGTTTTCCCCCGGTAATATGGCACGGTTTCTTGGCTCTGATGTGCTTTTTGCTTGTCGGAGACAATGGCGAGATAAGGATTGCAGCCGTAGTCTACAAACAGCGGTTCGAACAGGCCATTCACTCGGCCGAGATGCTTCCATAGGACATCCAGCAGGTTCCGGGGTGGGCTAGCCGTTCGAATGTCGGCTTTGTCGGAGCGGCGAGCGGCGAGCGGCAACCATTGACCGAACTCAGAAGTTCGGCGCTGCATGTCGATCTTGCGCCGCAGCATCAGCCGGCAACTTCCGCAGTCGCGCGCCACTTCCCCCACTTCAGACCGTCGGCTCGGTGCGACCTCAACCGAATAAGGCGCTCTCGACACCGTGCATACATGGTGAGAGGCAAAAGGCTCTCTCAGCTACGTTCGACAAGGTGTTTCACCCTCATCGTTCTGCGGCTCCTCACTGGTAGGCTCTGCCGGCCACCACGCCGGCGGCCACGAGCCCCAAAGCGGTGCCGACAAGCACCGCCGCATGATTGCGTCAACCGGATTATTTGCCGCGAGTTCGCCCCTCACCACGTCGAGCCATACCTTGAGGCGCTCATCGAAGGGAGGCACGAAGTCCGGAATACTCTTTTCGAGCCGATCCAGGAATTCTTTCAGCTGTCGAACGCGGGCATCGGCCTCCATCATCAAGAACGCCTGCTTCACCTGCTCTGCTCTGGCCGTGCGACGCTGCTGCTCCTGGCGCTGCAGTTCCGCGTCACGTCGCGCCGTCTTCTCCTTGGCCTCCCTTTCCTTGCGCAGTTCAGGTTGCAGACAGGCCAACTTGAACGCCGTACGAACGATCTCATCCACCTTCGCTTGCAGTTTTTCCTGAGTCCCCTGCCACGCCTTGCTCGCCTGATACTCGGTCCCACGGATGCTGACTGTGAAATTGCCTGACGGTCGCGTTTCGTACTCGCTTGCCCAAGAAGTCTCACGCCGTTTCTTCTCTAGCTCATCAGGCGATAGTCGAATTCGACGATAACCTTCGGAAAACGCTAACGTCAGTGTCTCGCCATTGAACTTCATTTCAACAGCCGCTTCACGCGTTGCTCCGGCAGAGCGCTCCTCCGTTTTTTCTCGTCGGGTTATGACCATTCCACCATCTGTCAGCCCGCGCAAAACGGTCGCATGAAATCGTAGAACCCACTCGATGGACTCAAGAGAGGCGTTGATATCAAGGCACCCACGGTGCAGGAGATGATAACGGCCGTGTTGCGCCGGCGGCGGTCGATCTCTCGGATCATCTATTCGCGCGCCGCGATAGCCTGCACGCGTGGCTTTCTCAATCAGACGCGGAATGCGGTCGCAATATCGTTGCGTCGCCTTCACAAGAGGATGAGCACCTTCCAGATCTGCTGCGAACTCAATCGGTTCGCTAGCCTGGGCCTGCGCAGCTTGTGCCTCCAACGCTTCGGCTCTTCGTTTCTGAATTTCGGCCTGCCGAGCCAGCTCTTCCGGGTCAAGCACGTCGAGCCTGACATGAACATCGAGCTCTGGGGTGGGCAACGGAATTCGTGAGGGTTTTTGCCCTGCCTTAAGCTTCGCCCAGTAGCCCCTGGGCGGCACCGGGATAGCATGGCGGCGGCAAATCTTGGCCAATCCTACGTCCGAAACGCCGAACTCCCGCGCAAGTTTCGAAATCGGGGCCGACCAGACCTTGTCGTACAGCTCGCTGCGCTTCATTGTTCCTCCACGTGGATTGACCTCGGAGTCGCCGCGAAATCGTGACCGTTGTAGAACTCCACGGCGCCGGCACACACCGCGCGGCAAACGCCGCCTAGATACACATTGAGGTGGCCGCGTCCCGGATGTCCTGCTTTTGCCCAGCCACCGGTCGACGAAAGACAAATTCCTGCGTGGTACGGCAACGTTCGGGAGGACCTTGGGGCCGCGCCTGCTTCCCAAAGGTCGGCTTGTCTGAGCTTGCCATTGTTCTCGTCGAGGCACTACCTGGAAAGCAGGCCCGCTAGGTCTCGCCATGCCTTATGTGTCCTCAGACTTTCGTTTGCGTCGGCAATCAAATTCAATACTGTTCCAAGCTGGAACGGGACGCTTGATGTGTCGAGGCGGATAGTCTTCGTTAGTACAGCAAGAGTCTCGGTGGGCCACCGCGCAGCTATCGAGGTTCCGTGTCGCTCGTCCAACAGACCAAAAATCACCGTGTCAGGATACTCAACGAAAGTAAGGTACTCCTGGATGGCATCCACTACCTCAGGGAATTTGTCGCGCATTTCTGTAGCAAGGCGAGCCATGGCCTCGGACGTCGAGCTCGTTCGATAGGCCACCTCTCTGGGCCACGCTAGCTTAAAGAAGCCCTTTCCAAACAATTCCCAGTTGTTTTCGACCGGTACGATTTGCTCAACCACCCACAGTGCGGCTTGACGACCAGATTCGCTGCAGGTGCGCAGCGCGTCCCGGCATTCCTTGACGGTGACGTATCCGGCGTGTTTGACGCTCCAGAACGTTGCTTGGATGAGCATCTGCGCAAGCTTCCGGTCGGCTCCTTCGTCAAGGTGAAATTTTTCTGGCTGGCCTAAAATCATCAGGAAATCCTGCTTCACCGCTTTAAAAAATGCTGCCGGCGCAGGCACCTTTATCTCGGCGATTGCGCCTGCCCAAAGCGACTCAGACAGCGCGTCGTCGACCGAGAGGTGTGGCAAGATTTCACGCTTGAACCATCGAGAATCCACCAAGTACAAGAAATTTAGTTGTCTTCCAAGCAAGATGGCGGTGTGCGATGCCCCGTCTCCTGGAGCGCCTAATGCGCGCTCCACTCTTACGCGAAAACCTTCAGGGAAGGATTCTCCCTTGACAAACTTCTTGTCACCGAAGGTGTTGAACAATGCCTCCAGCAAGTGCCCAATCGGGCCGTTGATGGCATGGTCGACAGTTTTCGTTGACCGCGCGTTGCCTTTCGAGTCCGTAGAGCGTGAGATAGCGCTGGCGGTAGCCTTTTCTCCGCTCTGACAAAGGCTGTGGAATACCTTGTCCCAAACCGTCCCAAACTCTTCGGGCTGGAGTTGATACATGCGAAGGGCAAAACGCTCAATCCATCGCGTGACTTCATATCGAAGCTCAAACATGGCTTCCGTCGGCAAGTCAGCAAGCCGATGCGCGCAGGCAAGAAACAGCCGTTCCGAGGTCGCAGTTGGCCATGACGAGATTAGCTGACGCCAGAGGAAGACAGGATAATTCCCCCGTCGTCGCTCAATGGTCAGCGCAAGCAAAGCTTTGACCGGTTGGCTTTCCACCAGACCGGTGAAAGGGCGATCCTCGACGAAATCTTCGAACCGGAGCTTCGACATTTCGAGCGCGCGTGATGCAATCAATCCGTTTGGAAGGTTGCGAAGGTCGCTCGGGTCTTTACGCTGCTCTACCCAACCTGTCCGTCCGTCTGAGTCGTGATCCGCCCCAAGTTCATGCTCCGTTGGCCAATCCTTCGCGCTTCGAATGCGCGTGAGAGCTTTTTCGGCGCCCGGAGATAGTCGGCACCGGTTTCGTTGCAGCCACCCCAAAGCAATGCCCGCGTTGTACTTCTTGTCCGCCGAGTGGTCTTTTGGAGACTCGCCATCGTATTGACGACGACCTTTTAGGATGCGACGTTCGATACTGTGTCGATGCGTGCTTGAAAAGTCACCCCAACGCGCTCTTAGTAAAGGGAGCAACTCGCGTTTGGCATATGGACTCCAGAATATGTCGTCCGAAAATGCAAGGATGCTGTGCCCAACCGCCTGGCCGTCGAAGAGGTCACGCTCTTTCCAGAAGTGCATCCGGAGCCTTGCGAAAAAGTATCCATCTGCGGCCGGCCATGCATTCACCTCCTCTCGAAGAGAGTCCGGCGAGAGTTTACGAAGCCGCTCACATAGTTCGACAAACCACAAAAAGTCAGCGTCCAAACCATCCTGATGAGGGGGCTGCCAATTGCCTCTGATTTCCGGAGAAATCGCCGGCGTACGATAAAATTTATGAGACCCATGAGCGTCATCCAACAGACCGATGGCTCTTTCTAAAACTCCTCGCATGATTCTGACGACCGGACGAACATAGTCATCTGGGACATCGATATTGGCTCCGCGTCGACTGGGTGTCTGCACGTCGAAGCGGACTACCCGACCGATTTCAACAGGCTCTCCGTTGGCCGGATGCAGGCTGAGGTCGAAGAGAAAGGGGTGCGCGACCAGGTATGGCTGAGCGATGTCCTGGAGCTCACGCAGGACCGCGCCGGTCCATCCATCTGCGCGAATGCGTATCTGGAGGTTGACCCATTCATGGTTACTCGAGTGATTCGCAGAAGACACCAATGCCTCAAGGAGCAGCGACCAGACGCGTCTAGCTTCGCCGTCGAGCGGCGGCATAGTTGGGGCGATATGTGTAAGCCTGCGTCGGATGGCTGCGAGCATTTCGGGATGTAGCCCGCGCTGTCGCATGGCCCACCAGAGTGCGGCCGGCTGGTCCAAAACACGTGCAAACCATTGCACAAACCATTGGAGACGAGAGTTCAGTGGCAGTGCCCGATGGTACATATTCGAGATGCGGGAACGACCAGTCTCGGCTACGTCAGTGGGCAATGTGGAGAGAATATCCACCCCTTCCTGTACGGCACGAGCCTCACCGGAAACGTCGCGTGGTGGGTCATCATCGAGCCCGTATTGGTGATGGGGGTCTATGTCGTTCGGGCGTTGCGGAGGGCGAGCTTTTTCGACTCGACCATATCGAGAATACTTGTCGAAAACACGAAGCCACTCGGACGGAGGCGCAGGGGTGGCTTCCGCGAACGATTTGGCACCATCCGGTGTAGCAACAAGGGCTACGACCTGGCCTCGCTGGTATGCGGCTAGGTTACGCGGTGAAGAGTGTGCTAGCCGGATAACCTGTGACACCCATGCGCTTTTATTGCTTGACCGGTTAGCCCAAGCGTCTAGCGTCGCCCATAGATGCGAAAATTGGTCAAAGCCAATCCCCACGATTCCCAATTCATTCCATTTCGCGCGGACATCTTCCGCTGGCCCCTTATCAAACGCATAGATAGTACGTAGCTTCGACGACGAACTCGTCGACAATCCTTCCAGCAAGTATCGAATGGGTGGGTCGCTCGCGGAATAACCCAGCAGGACCACCACTCTCCGTTCGAGGAGGTCGCGCATGAATTCTGTCGACCAGCCGTCTGCCAGATAGGCCCTGCCAAAATCTGCCGAACTGAGAATCAGGTTTCCACTCTCATCGTGATTGTGTGCGAGACGCCCGTGAAGATAGACGATACCGCGCGGTGACTCGTTGAAGACCATTGAAGGCAGGAGCGGGGAGCACCATCGTTGCAAACGACCCTCTACCTTCTCGAACATGAGGTCGAAGTTTGTCGTAACAACGAAAGGTTTGCCATCGGCATCAACTGAAAGCTTCAGTATAGACTCGTGATTGCGGGTGTCGGCGTTGCGAGGCGTTCTAAGTAGCCCCCTGACCTCCTTTTCGATGGTAGAGCGGGAGTATTCACGCTGTAGCATCCCGAACACCTGGTCCAACGGGGGCGCAAGTCCTGGATCGTTTTCACGTATCGCGTCTGCCATCGCCACGCCGGCCGGAGATGTCGGGGCAACGCCAAGGCTCGCCATGACTTGGGTGGTAAGCCGAAAGAAGCTTGGGAGGCCAACGGGCATCGAAACCCCCGCGCCGCAGAAGAATACGACTTCGCCACGGTCTTGATACGTGAGAAGCTCATTCGGAATAATTGGACCGTCAGCAAAGAATCTCAGTTTAGTCTCTCATGAGGTAGAAGCGTGGAGCGTAATTTTCCAGCACGCGAGATGCCATATAAGGGGGCGGAGTTCCGCTCGTGGGAGAAGCCTTCAATGTTGCTCCATCGTTCTTCCCGAGAAAGAAGTCGGAAGCCGTGAAAAAACTAAGGAAGTACGGTCTCAACGCGACCTACGGATTGTACTTCTGAGCGAAGACGCGCTCAGCCCCGATTACCGCCCCCCCCACCGTCGGATGACATACACCATGTGGTTATCAACATTGAAGACGGGAACGCAAGGTTCATCCCCGTTCGAGATGAGTAGCATCTGGCCAAACTCGTAAGTCCCATCGCTGAGCGTTACTCCCCGGAAAGCATACCCTTGTGGAGGGACCGCATTTCTTCCGGGTCCATGTCCAGACGCTTCGCGAAATGGTTCACGAGACTGTTGAACGTACGGGCGAACGCGTCACTTTCGAACTGTTCGTTGCTCATCCCAAGCATGTGATAAATCTGTTGGGGAAGCGTGCGCAGCTGGCGCCCGAGAATTCGCATGTCCTGTCTTTCGCCATGACGCCAGACTGCGATCCGGCAGGCATGAAGCGACCAGACGCATGTTGCCCAGCATTCAAGGATGTCCGACGGCATGCTGCTTTCTTTCGATACGATTCGAAGATACTGAATCACCGGCGCATTGGTGCTGAAGAATATGCCTAGCTGCGCGAGCATCAGCCGTGGCCAGCAAATGTCCCCTGCAGCGGGAAGCACAAGCCGAGATTTTGGGTTCGCGTCATGCTCCTTGAGCATGTCCGTCGGGGTTTTGCCGGTCGATGCCGATGCGATGAGCATGAGGACAACACGGAGACGAAGTACGTCAACTGTGGACGCTTCCTTTTTCTGCTTGAGCGTCCACAGATATTCCACGTGCTTGTGGACCGATGTGAGTAGTTCCGAGGTGTAGCGCTCTCGCTCATCGGCTTCCTTGCGCCGATCGTCAATGTCATTCTTGTCGCCGTCCGCTTGAAGCATCTCAGCTGAATTGAGCTCACCCTCGGGGTTCTCAGTTTCATCCCCTCGCCGGAAGAGGCGGCGAATCTCGTTTTCATCCGACTCCGAACTGGAAGTGGCTGTTTGGCGGTTAGCAATTCCAATCGAGCGATTCAGCAATTGCTGAACATGCCATAGCCCGCTGTCGACGAACAGACCCGGACCGTTGCCGCGTTTCTCGCTACGTGCTTTGCTCCCAGCTACAAACTCCTCATACGACAGGATTTTGTAAGCTCTT
This sequence comes from Burkholderia sp. Bp8963, assembly GCF_003854275.1. Lineage (GTDB taxonomy): Bacteria > Pseudomonadota > Gammaproteobacteria > Burkholderiales > Burkholderiaceae > Burkholderia. The sequence goes on along the minus strand of NZ_QTQP01000045.1, from coordinate 19,323 downwards.
GGCTCCTCCGGAGCGTTTGGTCGTTCGGAACCCTGCTTGCCCCCAGCAGCGAACTCTGACTGAGGCGTTTCGGCTTCACTTTCGGCCAGGGCCAATGCCTGTATCGCTTCGAGCATGAAGACGCCGACTTCATTGCTGCCGGTCAGTCGTTCGACGGTTTCCTCGGCCCTTTTCCCACGAACATCACGAGCCAACGCGTAGATATCGTACGCCACGGTCACGCAGGCGAGCGCTGAGCGGGTGTTGTCCGGGTAGCGCACGCGTGCAAACGCAGGAAGATCGCCCACGACCCTGAAGCGCCAGACGTTCCGGGTTACCGCATCAAGTGGTTCGAGCCTCGCAGGCGATACGTTCCTGTCAAGATCGAACAGTTCCACGACGGTCCCTTCCGGGACGCTCTCCCTGCGTGGGCGCCAAGACATGATGTCTTCCCTGACTTCGAAGCCGCCGGGATTGCTCGTTCGCAGGGTCTCGAACTTCAGACTCTGCGCCAAAGCTTGAGCGGGCAGCTCGTCAATTCCGACCGGTGCACGATTCAGAAGCTCCGTCATCTCGAGCTCCTCGACGATGCTCGCTGCAGGCAATCGTCGGTAAAGACAAGCCTCATCGTTCAAACCACGGAAAGTTGCGGTCCCGAGAGCCGCCGCCGTACAGTTTGCGCTCCCATAGAGGACATGGTCGGCGGCCTCGGTTTCAGCCACGATCAGTTTGGCATGGACGAAACTTGAACCGGCCGCAGCCTCGATATCAATGACGTCTACATCGGTCAGATGCCCAAAGGCATGGGTCGGAAACAGTTTGCATTGAACGTCGACCAACAGCACGGTTTTTTCGGGCGTTAGCGCTTCAATGAGGGCTCGTAGAGCGGAAAGGTCAGCGTCCCAGTACGGGCTGACAACAATGAGCCTTTTGACGCGCGCACTCCCCACATTGCGCGTGAATCGGGTCCCAATACCCTCCTCGGCGTCGCTGCATAGGAATTGAGCAGCGCTACCGTCGCCCAGTTGGATCGGATCATCGGAATGCTCCGTATTAACCAGCCAACTCGCACGGTTGTGCATCCGCTCAAGTTGATGAGCTACTACGTCCCCCTGCGCACCTAGTCGGGAGCGCAAAAAGCGAAGTGCGCCGGCCACTAGTTGTGTTTCCCCGAGCAAATCCGGTCTCGCATCGACGACGCCGGCTACCTCAAGGTTTCCAGCGAGTCCTGGAGCAGTGATATTCGCTGAAGCCACAATCAATCGCGCCGCCTCCCGTCCAATCAACAATGTGAGCTTTGGATGGAACACTCGCGATGCCGATATCGCATTTGGGGTATAGCTTCGCCCAGCCTTGCGCGGCAATACCGAGGCGCCGTTCATAGCTTGTGTCATCATCCCCGCATCGGTTAGCAGCATTACATTGCGGCATCCCGTTGCTTGGAGACGAGGCAGGACGACATTCTCCCAGGCGGTGAAATCGATTCCGAACGTTGACGCAAGCGCAGTGTGAAAGTTGCTGCCCTTCACATGCTGATAGAGGGGGGTTCGCTGTTTCATGCTGCTGCCGTTATCACCGCGCGACCGTGCGGTGTGATTCCTTGTTCGGAGAGTAGATGGATGTCGCGGAGAAACGTGATGGCGGGCGACACTCTCGGATTCGTGAACACGGGCCCATCCTTCTTTCTCAGCTGCAGACGTCCATTGTCTACGTCGAGCAGAAAGGTATACGCGTTCTGGTAGCGCAGTTTCTGCACCGCAATCCATAAGTGACGACGGAGCACTCGCTCGGTCAAAAGCTCGGACAGCGTGTCGCACAACGGGTCGTCCGCACTCGCCTCAAGGAATGCTACCTCGGACAGCAATGTGCGGGAGATCTTCGGGTTCAGCTCGCCAAATCTTCTCGTAACAACATCATGATGACGCTCGAGCCGATGCTGCAACAGAGTCAGCAGGCGCAGCGCATCAACGGCGTAATCTGCCTTCGAACTACCCTTTGTCCCGTATCTCCCCCGCAGAAGGGCTTCAGCGAGCGTCCGTTCGCCTCCGGAATCATGGTCAGGTTCGATCTCGGTCGAGAGCGACTGGTTTGCAAATTCTCGCCACGTCTGGACCATACTTTCGACGCTTTGGAGTATGTCCTCAACAGCGTGTTGCACCAGCGATTCCATTGAGACTCCGCCCGGATAATCCGTTTCCAGCAGTTCGAGCAGGTAGCCTAGCAGTGCTTCGAGGCACACGTGCATCAGGTCATTGGCGTGGTAAAGCCACCACTCTTCCCTGCGCTGGCGAAGCTCGTCGCTTGCTAGCGATAGCGGCGTACCGTCGGATAGATTCCCGGTATACATCGCCCACCGAAAGGTGAGAACTTCCGGGAGCTCACCGCTCTGCGCCGCGAGTTCCAGAAGCAGGAGAAGTGTGTCCCGCCGAGCGGCGTGGCGCTTCGACTCCTGTACCTTGAGCAGAATTTCCTGATAACAGTTACGTTCGGCACTGTCGATACCAATCCGCGAAGGCGTAAGGGACGCCATCGATGCAAGCGCCGTTGTTGCCACGGACCGACTCATTATCGCTTCGCAGAAGGCATCGGCGGCGTCACCGCCAGCTTCTGCAAACGCGCGCGCGAGGCCTTCGCCCTGGTCCGGGCTGGGTGTCGGAATTCGATGTTTGCGGTTCTCGAAGAGAATCTTCAAATCGAAGAGAGGTGACCCGTACGCAGCACCGAACGCACCAAATGACTGCTGCAGATGGGGAACAGACGGACTGTCTGCAGCGCTCAGCGAAATGTCACCGTCGCCAGCGGCCGCGAGCTCCCGTTTTGCCCACTCCGACCCAGCGACACCATTTGAATCGTTTGCCGCGACAGCAATCAACGCATATAGGGCTTCCCCTCGTCGCAAGAAGTGGCGCCAGACTTCCGGGTCTTCACTTCCAACTCTTTGGGCGTATGTCGATGCCAGCCATGCATACAGCCCGTAGTACCGCATTCGGAGCGTCACGTTACCGAGGCCCGGTAGCAGTGATTGGTATAGCTCGATGCTTTGGTTCTGCATGCCAAGCGGGTCAAGTCCGCGTCGTTCACCAGACCCTGCCCACTGCGGCGATGCCGGCGCGCGAAGTCGCGTCTCCATTGTTGCCCTGCTCCCCGTAGGTACTGCCTTACCTGCTTGTTAGCTATCTGTAGGCTCGCTCCCCTTGCTTCCCTTTCGCAAGGGAATCTTTGAAGCGCATTCGCATTGTAGCGACTACATGTCGAAATTGGACGGGGACGTGGCCGCGCTGCGGCAGGCGGATGAACACCGACAAAGGACTCAATGCCCATGCAACTGGCGGCCGACTAATCACCGTAGCACGATGGCTAGCCCGCAGTCGTTCAAGGATAAACACCGATGTATATTCATTGAGGACGCAATGCATCGAATCTCACCACATTTCCCTCTGCCATCTAATTTCACAAAGCGAGAAGCCAATACCGTTCAACATTGAAAGAGGCGATCCACATCATCGTCCAGCATTTCGACCTTATCCCTCCGCCAGTGCGCAAGCGAGTAGTATCTGAACAATTGACATTCAAGCGTACGATACGAACGCGGGCTGCGACCCAGCAATCGAAACACGTCATTTTTGTGGTGGTCGAACATCGGTGTCGCCAACAGTGCTTCTAGGCGAATGTCCCAATCACGGATGTGTTCAAAGCGAGGATGCTTCGTGAGCCGAGCGAACGCGATCCACAGCTCGTGATTCTCGCCGTGCTGGACCAGTTGCACACCAGGTTCAAAGCGATTAAGCCATCGGGTAAAGAGACCATCGAGAACACTATCGACGGTAGGGGCTTCAATGTAACCAGCCACGGTGCAAAGTCCCAATAGAAGTGAGTCCGATCCCGACCCGAGATATCGTGAGAGGATCGGAACCATTCTCTCGTCCACCAAAGGCTTGACATTCTCGGCGTGTATTTTTGACCCGAAAATGGAAGGCACCAACAATCCTTCATGCCGCGCCAACTCGCGGTAGAAGACATGTGCGTCACACCGCGCCAAGAGACAGTCGAGGAATTGGCGCGCATACTGCCCGAATCTGTCATCGCTTAGCGCCGCGTCATGCCATCCAATGCCAGTATCCCATTGGTTAGCGGCGGCTATCGCTGGTCGCAATCTTGCGCGCAAATTGGCGTTGTTCTCTTTACGAGGATGTCGTCCATCGTTGACAAGATAACCGTCTACTGTGAATCGCAACGAGGCTTCCCGAGGCATTGCATCGCGAACGTAATCGTTCACCGGGTTCAGTTCGTGGACGAGCTCGGTGTACGTCTGCCTAGACTCCACATTGAGTCGCAGTGGCAGCGAAGCGTCCAATTCTATTTGGCCGCTCAGTGCTGCCGTAGCCGCCGAGCAGCTCACGTCAATGAATGCCCTTTTTCTCGCCTCGGCGTCGCTCGTTGATGGCCCTATAGATGCAGCGTTGAATTGGGCGTCGAAGCCGCCGAAGAACTCCGTCGTTACGTTCAGCAGCCAGCCGTTGGATGCCCACTGCGAACTTGCGACGATTGTCCGGACACGCTCGCGAACCGAGGGGTCACCTTGAACGGCGTGTCGGAACTCAATCAGACACCGGATCAGGTACCAAAGACTGTAGGCGCTCCTCGCCTCCACCTCGATTAGATCGAATCGCCCAACAACCCGAAGAGAATGCAGCAACGCTGCGTGTAGCGTTGGCACTTGGAGCTTGTCGATAAGGCGAATGGCTCCGGACTGGTCCAGCGGGTATTTATGTGCCACCAATTCACAATAGAGCCAGTCGGCAATCTGCTGCCCTGCTGGCAGATTGCCCATCGCAATCTCGGCATTCTGTTGTGCATCAAATACACCCCCAATGAAGCTCAAAAACTCAGACTTCTCATCCAGAAACCTTGTGAACAGAGGCAGCCCGGTCGTGAGTAGATGGAGAGCTGATTCATGCCCGACTAGGTTATGCGTCTGATCTAGCTCAAAGGGGGATCGCTCGTCGCGTACCGAGTGGTAGATCTCCTCGACGATCTCGTGATTGCGAAGCCTCGCCGCCGCCAAAATTGCTGCACGCCGAAGTTGCCATACTTGCGCCACGTCTGTTGCCGCATCCACAATTTCGCGCGCTTCGGCTGCGTTGCGCAGTCTGCTGGCAAGCACGATCCGCCAGATCCGCGCTGACGGGAAGCGAGACCAATCAATGCGCTTCGCCACATCAACGCTCGGATGGCAAGCAACAATGGCGGTAATTATTCCTTGTGTGAGATTGTGATCTGACTCCGAGTCAAGTCGACCGACAAGCGCATCCAACGTACCAGGATCCCGTCGGTGCGTCAGTGTGTTTACGGCAGCCATCCGGACCGGGATACTTGAGTGATGCATTGCTTCGAGCAATAGCTCCCGAGCCGCAACATTATCCAGCCGACCGAAGCTCGAAACAAGGCTCGGAAGCAACGGATCGCTCTCCCTCGATCGCAATTTCTCCGCGACGATCGGGACGCCCGATTCAAAGGGTGATTGGCTTGCGACGCCAAGCATCACGAATTCCCAAATCTTCGCGCTTTCCGGTTCTGCGGCTCGTAGCTTTTCGAGTATCGCGCCGAGGTCCGCCCCCAAAGCATGAACAGTCGGAACTAAGGCGAGCCTATCTTGAAGAGCGATGTTGCAGTCGAGAATTCGTGCTTCGTAGTCGGCGCGATCAGCGAGCCACGGAACCAGTGCAGGAAGAAGCTGAAACAGCGTCCGAGTAGCGTTGTCTTGAGGCCTTACGGAGTCGCAAAGTTTGAGTAATCCCGGCTCTCCTAATGCGATAAGTACGCGCGCCGCCCCGTGAACGACTGTCACTTCCGGATCAAGCTGTTCAATCAACTGCACACAATGCGCTCTTAGGGAATGCCTCTGGGCCCATATCAGCCCAAGAAGCGGGTCCAGAAGTGCCGCTTTTCGCACAAGCATTTGTGCGATATTGTGCTGCGGCAACGCTACGAGAAACTCCCGCGTTCGTTCCAAAGTTGACACATTCAACCGCAGCTCGCTCAATGCACGGCGCTGTACCTCGGTCAAGAATTCGTAATTCTGGGCGAGAAACGTCAACGCGACCATTAATGGCTGTCGACGCCCACTCGCAACAAATAGCCGAAGCAGGCGACGCTTCCCGTCGACCTGCTGCTTATTGAAGAGATTTATACATGATTGGTCAACTTCGACACCGGTTCGAGTCACTGCAAGCTCGACGTATCGCATCATCCTATCGCCACCAGACTGCGTTTCCGGTATCTCCAGCGCGTATTCCAGCAGCGATTGTAATTTACCCGGGGCGCTGCGCAATATTGCCTGTATAAAGTTGCTGGTCCACGACCAGTCGGCGCGCGCTTCGTCGGGCAGCGTCTTGAGTCGTTCAAGCATCGCATCGGCAACCGTAGAATCCGATCCGACGTTGAACAACTCCGGCAGCAAGTAGCTATTTCCGTTCGATTCAGCGATTGTAAAGAGTGCAACGGCTTCTTCGCCCGAAATGAGCTCATGCTTGGCAACATAGTCGCGCAACGGCGACCAGTATCGCCCACTCATAAACGTGTCCTTCGCGACATCCCGAGCTTCGTTATGGCGACCGGCCTGATCAAGATGAAAGACCATGGCTGGAATTTCTTCGAGACTCCGGTACCACTCGGCAAGCTGTGAATGCGCGGACCGACGGACATTAAGTGCAAAGCCACTCTCGAGCCCTGCCCTGACGGTTTCATGCATCTCAAAGGCGGAGTCGTCATAGCGACGAAGAAGCCCTAAATCAAGCATCTCCACGATGGCCTGCCGCACATTGTCGTCAGGAAACGCATCAGCCGCCTGCGCTGCACTGAATGGCAAAGCGAAGCAGACTAGCTTACGCGCGGCATCGATAGCCATACCGGAAATTCGCGCGAATCGCTCGCAGTCCGCCTTCCCAATCATCTCATCGACAGACGCACTGCTTGCCATAGCCAACGCTAGCTGAGGCGACATGTCTGCGATGCTCCGGGCTCTCGCGGCTATGAGACCCGCCGGCCTGCCCCTAGTAGCCCGTCCAAAAATCTGCCACAGCATGTCACGAGGGATACTGGAGCCGCGTGCCTCGGCAAGCCGACACAGTTCCTCGAACTCAAAGCCACGTACATCCAGCTGTACGATGCCAAGCGCATCCCGATCGAACTCCGAAAAGTCTCTTAGTGTGCGCTCCTGTCCCAGCACCACGATACGCAAGTCGGCATCATAAGATATGATTTTCCGCACAAAAGCACACAAATCATGTGAAAACGATGTATCGCACCGCCCCTCAACCAGATCGAGAAAGAGAGCGACTGGCCGGCTTAGCCGCGAAAGATTTTGAGCTACAGCAGACACCGATTCCTCAATTGAGCTGGAGCCGTCCACCGCTAGCCCGAACGCTGACTCCGCTCCATATCGCCGCAAACGCAAGGTGACACCGGCGAGGACATCGCGAAAACTTGTGTGATTGCGAACCTCGACGTAGTACGCGAGAGCCTGCTTGCTGTTCCCTTCTATCCGTTCGATTGCCTCAGCGGCCAAGCTCGACTTTCCCGAGCCAGATACCCCGACGACCTCCACGACTTTCGACGCTGAGGCAACGAGAACGTCAGTGATATCGAGCCGGCGAATATGATCCGGATCCAGCACAAGTGGAGCCTTAAGCGGTACCATCTCAGGCCAGACGGCCGTAACCTCGTAGTCGAATTCCTCGCTGCCAAAACTACGGCCATGTTGCTTCGAGATATCGCTGATAAACCCGCGAAGATTACGAAAGAGCGAATCCCGCACAATTGTCAACTTCAGCCCGTACCGCTTAGCCAGGCGCTCCTGCACGCGCTCCGCAACGATTTTCTCGAGGCCATTGCAGGCCCGAATCTCAATGCGACGTAGCATCGACGGAAGACTCACCTGAAGCTCACCAACTCGAGCACGATACGCATGAATTTCGCCAGCCTCAACACCTCGCTCAGTCGCACGCTGGCAGAAAGCTTCAACCATCTCGGCAAGGCTTCCTTCAAGTGTCTGCGTCGCTACCGGAGCAACTTCCCAGCGCTGCAACCGCCGTTTCTCGGACGCTCCCACTCCCTCATAACGCATCGTTTCGTTGCGAGCCAATAGGTGTATGAGAGTCAGGTACGCCTTGGCAGGTGACGCTGGGCCCAAGGCAACAGCGGCCGCAAGACTCGGCGCAACTTCATCGCCAAGAATCCAGATCTGGCGACGCGATGGGTGCGCGAGTCGTTTTAACGATTGTGGTAGTAGTTCACTTACGGCTTCAGCAATCGTCCACTGCGAAGGGGCAAGCTCGCCAGCCGCGTTCTGCCGGGGCTTCTTTACCTGTACATGCGCCGCGTCACCTGCAGACGCTAAACCTGGGAACAAGTCCAAGTCGTCCTCCCCTTCGGGTCGAACGGAACCCTCCGCGCCCCACTTGTCAAAGTGAGTCAACAGCTCGTCCAGAATTACAGTAGCCTGATAGTCAAATCCGCGTAGCGCGGTTTCGCCGCCTGACATCAACATTCTCCTAAGATTCTTGTTTGGCGTGGCTCATTACTTCAGGCACGGACGCGACATCGCATGAAAACGCGATCAAATCATTACCACCACGGTGTAAGTCCCATCACGTTTACGCCTTTGAGCGTGAACGGTGACTTACCACGGTTACGCAGCCAACCTGCTGCTCGCATAGATCGACACCCGCTTGGAAAGGTCGTACTCGCACTATGCACCGAATTGATCGGCATGATTGTCGCCAACGTTGTGCTAACTCGCAAGGAACGACATCCCGAAAATTTGCGCCACCCATGCTTACGCAACGCTCCACTTGCGTTCGACCGACGTAAAGACAAGGTGGCTGATTTCGGCACCTGGAGCGGCCCCCTGAATCGCCGGACACGGTCTCCCACTTAAAATAGCGGGTACGGGCGAGCAAAAAAGTGGATTGCGCGCTCGCCCGTGCTGCCGGAGCACGACCAGTGAAACAGGTCTGCGAAGTCCTCGGCGTGGTGCGCTCAATGTGGTGGCGATACTGTCGTGCCCTGCCGACTGGCATGATGAGCGCCAGTTGCGACAGATGGACGATAGAGTTCTGGCCCAGGAAATCCAGGCGGTCGTGGCCGGGTTGCCGAGGTATTGCTACTGGCGCGTCTGGGGCATCCTGCGGCGCGAAAGGAACGGCGCTGGCCAGGCGGGGGGCAAAGCCAAGCGTGTGTACCGAGTCCTGCTGACCGTCAGTCGCCCAGAGACAATGCTCGACTGGACGCAAGCGTCGCCAACAGCCTCGTTCGAGCTACGCGGCTAAGCCGCTCGGACAGTCCGAGGGTCCTGAGGGACTCAGGCAGTGCCGACGCAAACTGGGCTACCTCCATGTCCGTAGTGCGCTTACGAACCTCGTGCACGAACTCGGCGCTTAAGACATCCTTAGGTAGCCGCGAGAACTGCTCGAAAGCAAGCGTGCGCAGCATGTCGGGAGTCGTCTGAGGTATCCCGCCGAAACGACGGGTTAGGATATTTGCAAACTCTTGCTTACGCAGGCAGTTGAACATCGTCCAGTGGTCAAGGCGATCAATGTTCGAAGTGGCCGGCTTGACTTTCTGCAGCGATTTCCGACGACTGAGGGCGATGACTCCGACGTGTTCGGGCACCATCGCGAGCACAGACGATACTGCACCGTCGTGAGTCACAACGTTGATGCGGTCAAAGACCTTCGTGTAATCCGCAAGCTGCTGTGGTAAGCGGGACAGGTTGTCGTACTCTGTCTTGATTTCGTAGACGGTGCTGGTTCCGTTCAGCACGACCGAATCCGCCTTCGAATGGTTGACCCAGAACTCTGTCAGCAGCGCTGCTGAGTTCGGACTATGCACGCCAAAAATCAGCTTCTTAGTGATAATGTTCTTGTAGACGTACTCGCTTCGATAGTCCCGAACTAGCGCACCGAACGCGGTATCGAAAAGCTCACGAACCTCACCGCCCACAAAGGCGAGCGAATCACTTGCCAGTTGAAGCTGCCGCCGAACTTTAGGCGACGGATGGTCTGAAGCGAGCTCCCTGAAAATAGGGCGAGAAAAAATGCCAGCGATTTGCCTCGCTTGAGCGACTGAAAGCGTCATTCGTAGTCTCCGGTTCGTTGCCGTTTGCACTTGCGAAACAGCTACGCCTTATAGCGAATCGCTTTATGCGCCGGCAACTGAGCCAGACGTGCGTCCGAGCAAACGCGCCGCGCGGGAGATGTCCTGCGCGGACGCTATTCTACATCAGCTAGGCTGCCCCTCGTCTTGGCCACGGGAACGCTCGTTCGCGTCCCTCCGCAAACCTACCTGAATCTCCCCGACAGAAGGCCGCTCATCAGGTCGAGGTGATGCGCCACGCTCCAGCGCTTGTTCTTCTGTAGGTCGACGGACTCCTTCGTTCTGTCTGCCTCCAAATACTTCCGATAGGCATCCGTGTGGCCAAACGAATCGGCAACCCTCGTGGTCGCAGCCGCAGCAGCCGCGATTGCCTCCCGCATCTTTTTGGGCAAGTCACGGTCTGATTGCAACTGTGATTTGGAGACGAAGTGCTCAACCCACACCTCCTTCGTTGCCTTCTCGAAGTACGTTAGATGGATCGCTACCGCTGCCGGTAACGAACCGCCTTCTCTGAACTTCCCCTGCAGACAGGCAAAATCGCCGAAGCCACCATACCCTTGTGCCTTATATGTCAGATGCGCCCCAGTGAAAGGTTCACTGCCTTTGTATTTCGCGTTGCTCGGTTGAACCTGAAATCGATCTTCGACAAAAACGCAATTGTTCGCCCCAAGCGCGGCGAGCGTACCGGGCGACGGTGTCGCGCCCTTCAGGAAGAAGCGGCAGTCCGTGAACCGACCGTCCACCTCCGCACGGACAGTGGCAGCCTCCAACGCCGTATTGCGAAAGACTACGCCCGCGTCTCGCCCACCCCAATTCTTCACGAACCGCTTTAAATCAGCTACCGCAGTGTCCGCTCCTGCGAGGAAGGTTGGACGGACACGTGCCGCCTCCTTCACAATTTTGGCTGCCTCGACGAGCCATTCCTTTGACCGTTCCGCCGCACCGTTCTCGAAATCGCCCAACGACGGATTCATGATGAGATACAACGGCTGCCCCTCTTTTTCCGCTGTCGCCAGTGCTAGGCGCAAGCTGGCGATATTTGAACTAACCGGCTCGAAGACAGGGATAACAGTGCCGTCTGAGGACAAAAGCAACGCAATGTCACGGAACGCTAGAAGCTCCCCTCTTCTTGCGAAGAGATACGGATGGTACATAGGTTGTTCCCCCATTGGTTTCGTTGTTTAAGCTTTCTCTCTGGATGTTACCGGCGGCGGCCCACCTACCGCACAAGACCGCCCTCAGTGGTCTAAATCACTACTACCAGCATCAAACGATGCATTTCTCGTGAAAAGCACCTCGCTATCGTCTCGCCCCGTAAAGGCGCCTTCGCAGCGTTAGACGTCCTCTCCTGCAGATTCAAGATAGGTTGGCCAAGGGTGAACGCCATGGATTTTTTTCAACCGTTCGACATCTTTCTGTGCAAATTCAATTGCTAGCACTCGCTGCTCCCGTAGCAGCTTGAGCTGTTTGATCGATGCGAGACGTCTCGCTAAGCGCTTCTCGTATTGGTCGACAATCTCAGGATGGACCGGGTCAGCAGAACCATATTCAAAATCATGCACGAAAAGCCCGGTTAGCACTGACTTCCGCTGAGCAGCCTCTTTGACGTATTCGAGCAGGGCTTCAACCGCTTCCCGGTCCGCCTCGAGCTGTTGGACCCGAGCGTCGATTCTTTCAACCTTCGCCTGAAACTCGCGGATTTTTCCTTCAGCGCCCTCGATAAGGACGGGAACTGCCTCGGTGTTAACTGTTGGCTCATTCATACACAATTTCCCCGTTCGTCAGTAAATTGCAATTTCTTCAAAGTGCGCACAGCGCGCGGCGAACTGGCCTTTGACGCGGCGGATAAACCCGCAGGCGACCGAGTACTTACGCTCTCGCCCACCCAAACTCACGAATCACAAAACCTGTCGCATGCACTGCCAAGGCTGCGTCCTCTTCGGTCACGTCGCGAAGACCGTAACGATGTACTTCATTGTGCTTGCCTCTTGGGTGCAGCCTGTTGACAATGTCCAAGGCCGAACAGAGAGTGCGCGACTTGTCCGCCCCAAGCGCATTCTGCACGGCACTGATCACCTTTCCGAGGTCCTTCTCTAACACTTGGGCATCACCCGTCTGTTGATGGAGCCAATGCGCGGCCATCGCTGCACACGCGTTACGGCACTGGTCTACGACAGAGGTCGGAATCTCGCGATAGGCAACGTCCAAGACACGCCGAACAGCTCCTATCACCGCCCTTAAACTCTCCGGGTGAATTTTCGTCTCGTCCAACTCGGGCAAAATTCCCATAGCCGACTCAGCGCGCACTGTCACCATTACATCGCCGTTCACCGTGCGCTCAACCTGCAAAATGCGCCACAGCGAGAACGCCCCGGCGACCCCGATGGCAAGCTGTGAGCCCTCCCCACGATTAGGTAAGCCCAAAAGCTCCTGACATTCCATAAACAGATTGAGCTGTTTGACGATATGTCCATCGTTACGTCCTTGCGCCATGTCTGACACCAAGGACGCATGTGCGTTGACAGTGCACGACTCCGCATTCGTTACACCCTGTTTCTGAAAGACCCGTCCTCTGCGCACACGGGATACGGCATCAAAAGAGTCTTCCCGAAAGATCCACGAAAAAGGCACCGAATCCATATTCGCCGGGAGTTTTGTGAGGTCGTCCGGCGTTTTCACCAACGTGCACTGAGATAGAACGGGCGACGGCAAAGCTAGATAGGAAGCACTGTCACGGCCTTCGTAGACCAGTCCAGTTGACCTTTCAATTCCTAGTCGGGACATGTGGAAACTCTAGAAAAAGGTGTTCGACCGTATGCATGTAAAGTCCTTGACCGACGAGCCGCTCGATAGCGCCAGAATCTGCAACGACTGAATAGCGTAATCTTAGCCCCCTAAAAGCAACGTCATCAGACAAGCTGAGATGCTGCGCGACCTGGGCGTCAAACCGTCCAAGTCATTGCCTCAGCCCCTTGTGGAATTGGCGACTGCAAACGAGCGCCCCATAATTGCTAATGGCCAACTCACAGGTTTCACCGTCAGCACGGAAGGTAGCTCTGCACCGCCCTTGTCCAATGGAGGATCTGACATCGGATCCTGCTAACCAGTAAGGGGGTTTGTTGAATTGTCGTTTCCTCGACCAACGGTATGCGACCATGCTCGAAGACATAATTGCCCTGCTGAACGATGTCCCTCCCAACTCGTACACGGTGGTTGTGAGATACAAACCTTACTCTTTGTCGGCCTGCGAATCGGTAGAAATCAACGGCTTTGAGCCCAAAGATCCCATGAACTGCCCGATACGCTCGCCGTACGCATGGCGCAAGCATTCGACGTCGCTGTTGCACATGTGCCGAGTGATAACCCAGTCTGATTCCGACCGCTTCAGCGCCTGAGGGTCGGCGATGGTTTTCATAGCTGCCTCATACAGCTGGCCCAACTGACGATCCATCGCAGCCAATCCAGGGTCACCGCAGATTGCAATTTCGTCGTCGGCCTTTGCTCGTCTACAGTCGAAACTCGTCAAAAACGTTTGACCTTGGGCCGCCGGCGTTAAGTTGTCCCCTGAGTCGCCATTTTGCGAAGTCTGCTCCTGCGCACCCGGCGCTGGAGCGATTGCGTCTGAATTCTGGTTCGACTGATCAGCGGCAGCGACGCCGGAACCACTCTCGGGAGCTTGTGCAACGGTAGGGTTGGGCGCCGCGACGTCTCCCGTCGACTCCGTGGTATCGCTGGCAGGTGCCTGCGCCGACTGCGTAACCGGTGCGCTCTGGTCACTAGTGGCTGCTACCGGTGGCGCTTCATCTTTGGATCCGCTGAGGCTATTGATAGCGGCGCCGATAACGCAAACCCCGACGCCGTACAGCAAGAACCTACCTGCACGGCCAAAATTTCTTCTGTCAGGTTCGTTGTTCTTGTACCCGGTCTTGAAGCGCCGATCGACTTTACGTGTGTCTATAAAGCCCCCGATGCCGGCCAATGCAATGAGCGCGCCGACTAAGATCAGGCCAATTCCCAAAGCTGCCATGCTATTCCCCTAGCGCTCTGACCACGCTGTTGACTAATCTTGACCTCTTTGTTCCCGCGCCGCAGCCGGCGCTCCACTATCTATCCCGACTCCGCGTACCTGCAATCCAAGGCGTGCCAATTCTTTCTGCCCACGGGGAAGAGTTTAAGCAACGGCATATCCGCGCAAACTCGGCCTTCACTTCTGTAGAATTTTCCGAGCAGCTTTGACCGCGCCACCGAGATCAAGGCGCGACGCAGCGAAGGCAGCGCGCCGCGTTTCGTCCGGTAACGTCCAGTCCCATTTCTCGTTGTCAACATTTTCGACGAGACCAAGAGCAGCACCAAAGTGCTCGTGCTTCATCTCCGCGATTTCGTTCAGGGCGTCGGTCACCCGGTCAACTGTGGCGCCCCGAACTCCAACGGCCACACCTTGATGCCAGGCGTCGAGGTCGAGCGAGCGCAGTAGTAAAACCAGAGCGTCATTGACCCAGTCGCCAGACCAGGTGGCGACAATAACATCATGCCCTTCCGTAAACAGCGCTCGAGTCGCGAGGCGCGCCGCATGGAAGTATTCACGCGCTTCGTCAAGCAATTTCCTCCCGCCCTGGTCGAGAAACCCAACAGACTCGGAACTTGCAAGCACGCTGTACATGGCCTGCCTAACGATGTCATGGACCATGATGCCTGCGCCATCAAAGGTCGGAGGGGCGCCACCTTTGTCAGGATCGACGTAAACGACTTTCTTCTCTGCGTCGACGTCCCGAACACGCCAACGCTGACCACCGAAAATAATGGCTTGTCCTGGGGTCAGCGGATGGGAAACCGGCAGCGACCCAAGTTGGCGGCTTCCGGCGACAATGCGGAATTCATCGTCAGTGACGAAGGACGCGTAAAATTCGTAGTGGTTGACGATTTTCTCGCCTCGCACTCCGTGGAGGAGCAAGCCGCTGGACTCCTGAACGACGAGGTCAAGTCGGCCAAGTTTGCACAATATCTCAGCGAACGTACTCCTGTCGACGGACACGAACGGGCCGGTGGCGACCAACGTGCCCCAGAGTTCGGCTGCCGTCGCACCGCCACGCTCAGCAATAATGGACAGGATTTGCTGCACGAGGGTTGAAGGATGAAAACCATCTGCCCTCGGCGGCTCAAACCAGCGCTTTATCAGAAGATTGACCATCGCGATGGTCTGAACCAGCCCTTCCCGGATTCGATCCGAAAAATCTGAGTCGGCATCGAGCTCTGCTTCAACGCAGTAGCCACGGAGAATGGCTGGCTCACCCGCACGCCGGCCCGAGCGACCAAGCCGCTGGCGAAGGCTCGCCACAGACGGCGGCGGCCCAATCTGGGCGATGCTTCGTACCGCGCCAATGTCGATGCCGAGTTCGAGCGTGGTCGTGCACACAGCACTTGCTGGCTTGTCACCTGCCTTCAGCGCGGCTTCACTCTCCTCGCGCAGGTCCTTCGACAAGCTCCCATGATGTGGCCAGAACTCGTTCGGGTAGCCGTCACGCTCGCATGCTCTTCGCAGGAGGTCCGCATAGAGTTCAACCTGACGTCTGCTGTTTGGGAAGATCAGGTTATTTGAGCCTCGCAGGGCCTTGTACAGCTGATTGGCTATGTCAACCGTGCTGCCCGGGACGATGTCCTCGAGACTCGGCGATTCCAGTTCAGGCTCTTCGTCCACGCGAGGTGGCTTCTGCACGATGCCCTTCACGAGAATCTTGATTTCCTGCTGCGCGTTGTCGGACTCGATGATCTCAACGGGGCGCTGCGCCCTGTGGCGCAGAAAGGCTGCCGCCAGCTCCATGTCGCCAAGCGTTGCTGATAAGCCCACTCGCGGAACACGTGTATCACGGACTATGTCGACGCGATGCATCAACGATTGCAGCTGCATGCCTCGTTCCGACCCA
Organism: Burkholderia sp. Bp8963; assembly: GCF_003854275.1. Lineage (GTDB taxonomy): Bacteria > Pseudomonadota > Gammaproteobacteria > Burkholderiales > Burkholderiaceae > Burkholderia. Next base: position 3,268 of record NZ_QTQP01000045.1, on the reverse strand, counting down.
ATAAACGCATGCAACTCGTCAACAACGATGTAGCGGAGATTTTTCAGGGCACCGGTGAGCATCGAACCGCGAGTCACGAACATTGCTTCAAGTGACTCCGGCGTTATGAGCAGCACCCCCACTGGCCTCCTAAAAAAGCGATGCTTGCGTCCCGCCGAAACGTCGCCGTGCCACGCGACGACTGGAATCTCGAGCGACTCACAGAGTCTGTCGAGGCGCGACCATTGGTCGTTGATTAGCGCTTTGAGAGGGCTGATATATAGAACCGAGCCGGAGCAAACAGGATCTTTCAGCAGGTTCGACAAGATTGGCAAAAACGCCGCTTCGGTCTTGCCAGCGGCCGTCGCTGCCGCAATGATGACGTCCCTATCGGCCGCCAGTAACGCCGGCACCGCACGTTCCTGTGCGTCGCGGAGCTCAGTCCACCCTTCATTCCAAATCCATCGCTGGATTCGCTCGTCGAGAAGGTCGAAACTGCGCGAATCAGCTGAGTTTGAAGCTGGCGAATTCATCGTCACTGTCCGTCGCTACGTCAGCATCACCTCCTCCATCCCGCTCAATGCTGAGGCCGCCGATCATCTGGCGCCAGTCCGCGTCCGCGTTCTGTTCGAGCACGGCGAGGAAATTGACAAACGCGGTAATTGTCGTCCGTGGGGTTCTGAAATACTCATTGCCAAGACGGGTGCCGCAGTGACCCATGAACGCCCGAATCGCATCCTCAGGAATCAACGCTTTAGCGGGATCCCCGAACGCATATACAAGCCGGATCTTGTCGAGAAGAACATAGAAGTCTTCTGGCGTAAGTGCAGCTAGTCGAATCACCGGCCCGCTATAGTCGACAAACCCATTCGTCGCGAAGGTGTTCTCGGCAAGTCTCGACTGTAGCGCTGCGTAGCTGTACAAACCACGCCGCGTGTCGAGCAGGAACTCTGGGGTGCCCCCCAGCACGAATCCCAACCCCTCAGCGGATCCCTGCAACGAGTCATTCAAGATGCGAAGGATTTGCTCGTAGTTCGAGTTCCTCGCCTGAACATTCGCGAGTTTGTAAAGGTTGACGAGTTCGTCAAGGCAGATCATCAATCCGCTGTATCCGGCCATGCGCACAAATCGACCGAGCAGCTTGAGCTGGTCATACATGGTCGCATCATCGACGATTGTCCGAACGCCAAGCGCCGCACGCGCATCTGTCCTGGTCGTGAACTCACCGCGTAGCCATCTGATGGCGTCGCCTTTGAGCTGCTCGTTACCGTCCTCGAAGCCACGGCAGTATGAGGCGAGCACGTCTGCGAAATCGTACCCGTTGACCATCTCCGTCAGCTGGCCGAGTTGGCCACGAATCACATCCTCGCTTGAGCGACCCGTGGCCTTCGCCTCGCTCTTGGCCTGCGAAATGAATTTTTCGACGACACCGGCCAGCGCGCCCCCGTCCGCCTTGGTGCGCGTCGACATGTTCTTGACCAGCTCAGCGTACAGAGATCGCGCCTGGCCACCCGTAGCGTGCAGACGCCGATCGGGATTCAGGTCCGCGTGCATTGTCACCAGCTTCTTTTCCAGCGCGATCGCACGAACGAGATTCAGGAAAAAAGTCTTGCCGGCACCGTACTCGCCAATAACGATGCGGAAGCTCGAGCCACCATCAGCAACGCGCACAACGTCCTTTAGGAGCGCTTCGAGCTCGCGTTCCCGACCAACCTGAATGAGATGTTGTCCGACACGCGGAACGACACCTGCTCGTAGCGATTGAAGGACCGCATCCCGGTCCTTCGGGCGAATTGTAGTCATGCTTCTAACCTCTGCGCCAATTCCTGATTCACTTCGACTGGATCATCGCCGTCTGTAACGGGTTCATCCCAATGGTCAAGTGCTGCCTCATTGACCTGCTCGATGGCTCCATCAAGCATGAGTTCGAGATCAAGCGCGACGGATGACAACTCGGCTCGACTCCAGCTAGCGCGGGAAACCAACGTTCGCAGGAACATCGAGTGGGCCTCATCGAGGCCAATCACGTTGCCGACCGGTTGTGCGTCTTCTCCGCGCTCTTCGGCTTCAACAACCTCCGTCTGAACGACCGGAGGCTGTACCACAGGTTGCTCTTCGACAAAAACGTCCGCCAGCATTGCGGATACTCGCGCCGTCTCTTTTTGGAGTGCCGCAATCCGTGCCGGGTCGAGCGCCAAGCCTGCGCTCACGTTGCCAGCGCTCGGACTTGCAGGCTTCTTGCCGCTGACGCCTCCATGGCCTTCCGCGCGAGTGTTCTGATGCAGGTCACTGTATAACTGCTGCGAGTCGATTTCGAGCAACCGATAGATTTTCTCCAGCAGCTTTACCTCAGCCGGCGAGACAACGCCATCTGCGTTCGCCGTTTGAACCAGGAACAGCGCAATCTCGCGTCTCACCTCCTTCGTAAGGGCCTCGATTCGCTTCTTCAGCCCGGCCATGGTCGGAGGTTGGGCCAGTTGCACTCGATTGTGCGCCTTCAAGCGCGCACGCTCCTCGGCCGTCAGGTGAGACCAGGCATCTACCTCGCGGCTAATCAGATCGATTTCGACGTCTGTTGCTTCGCCGTCCGCCGTCGCTATGGACGCGGCGAGGTCAACCATCAACGCACCAACGACGTAATTATCGCTAACTGCAGGAATATCGGCCGACGGTGGCATCGAGAACAGTGCGACCGCGTCTTCTGCTTTAGGCATGCGCGCGCCCAAACGTACATCGGGCTCGAGCGCGATACCCGCTGCCGCCAACGCCGCAAGCAACGAAACGACCTTGTCCCGTGAAAGGTCGCCCGATGAACTCAGCCGTTCAAGCAATTTGCCGAACGTCGTAACAACAGGGCCACCCTCAACCTCCCGCGAGAGCCCCTTGACCACACTTACGGCATCGTCGGGCCACAGGTCCGCTGGGAGCAGCAGGTTTGCGTCAATGCTTCCTTTCGCCTCCGGATTCCGTCCCAGGTATCGACTATATGCGTCGAGATCGTCAGCACACTCGTCGACAAGACTTTGAAGTTTCTTACGAGGTCCCGAAACAGCCGAGATATCAGGTAGTCCGCTGAGAAACCCGGGAACCGGTGCGCTGGATAGTGCCATGAACATCGCGCCAGGTCGTGCCTGTAGCTGAGTGCGATTGGCCGTAATCGTCTGCGGATTCAACCCGTCGATGCAACGAATTGATGAAAACGCTCAGCCGGTGTATCAAAGTCTAGTGTTTTTCGCGGACGCTCATTAAGCCGCCTGGCAACAGCGTTGAGCTTGGCCTGGGAATAGGC
>NZ_QTQP01000044.1 GCF_003854275.1 Burkholderia sp. Bp8963 | reverse complement strand
GCGTCGCCTGGGGCCACGTCACGCTGCCGAACCTCAACGGCCGCGGCCGCTACGTGCGGATGTACGGCACGAAGCGCGCGACGCCGTGGGGCTACTCGCTCGACGAGATGCAGGTGTGGGGGTCGTAAGCGGCTGACGTCGTGTCTGCACGAAAGCGGCGGGCAGCCACGGCAGGCCCGGAACACGGCGAAGGCGCTATCATCGGCTCCGTTGCGTTGCATCCCGGGCCGCCGCGCCCGCCGTTCCTTTCACTTCACCAACACGACATGACCCCTACCCCCGAACGCGTGGACGCCGCCGCGCGCCACCTGGTCGCCGCCCGTCGCGCCGGCGTCGCCGGTCCGCTTCTGCCGGATGACTGTCGCCCCGACGATATCGACACGGCGCTTGCGATCCAGCGCCGCGTCGTCGACTTGCTCGGCGAGCCGGTCGGCGGCTGGAAATGCGCGCTGCCGCCGGCCGGACGCGTCGTCATCGCGCCGATCCTCGCGTCGACGATCGACGCGTCGGGCGGCTCGTTCCGCGTCGTCGCCGACACGCCGACTGTCCGGATCGAACCGGAAATCGCGTTCGTGCTCGACCGCGACCTGCCGCCGCGCGAACGTCCGTATGACGACGACGAAGTGCGCGGCGCGATTCGCGAAGTGCGTGTCGTGCTCGAAGTGCTCGGCTGCCGCTATGCGGATCCGTCGCGCGCGACCGTGCCGGAATTGCTCGCGGACGCGCAGTTCAACCAGGGGCTGTGCGTCGGGCCCGTGGTGCCCGACGGCCTGCACGCGCAGCTCGACACGATCGCGCTCGCGTTCGAGGGTGGCCTCACCCGGTCGATCGAAGGCAAGCACCCGGACGGACATCCGTTCAAGCCGTTGATGTGGCTCGTCAATTTCCTCGCCGCGCGCGGCGAAGGCGTCCGGGCCGGCCAGATCGTCACGACCGGCTCGTATGCGGGCGCGCTCGAGGTGCCGCTCGGCGAGCCGTTGACGGTGCGCTTCGGCGCGCTCGGCAGCCTCAAGGTTACGCTCGTCGCCTGAGCCGGCACGCGGCAACGAGCCGGACATGCGTGCGGCGCGGTGACCGGCGCGTCGCCGCCGACGTTCCAGGTGGCACCGCACCATCGCACTTCGGATATCTGATGATTGTGCCCGCCACGATCGTCTCTACGTCGCACCGGATACGTCGCCCCTGCATCGGCCGGCTCACCGGAACGGCAGCGCCGGCGTTCATCAGCTCCCCGCCCGCAACACGACATCGACGTGTAACAAGCAGAAACTACATTCTCCGCGGCGGTTCGAGACTGCCGACGCGAACCGATGTTCGCGCCGACCCCTTTCCCCGGAGATACGCCATGCGAACGCCGACCCTGCCGCCCGTCGCACTCGCCGGACTGCCCGCGCTGGTCGCGGTGGTCGTGCTGTTAGGCGGCTGCGGCGACGACGTGACGTCGTCGGACCCGCCCGCGCCACCGAAGGCCATGTGCGGCGGCGGCGCCGTCGCCACCGCGCAGATGCGCTGCCCGCCGGGCTTCACGCCGCCCGCGTCCTGATCCCGCCGCCCCAACCAGAACGCTCATTCCGCGCCAACACCATGGTCACCCACTCGCGACGCGATTTCCTGAAATTCTCCGCCGGCCTCGCCGGCGCAACGGCCGCAACCGCCCTCTTTCCAGAATCGATCCGCCGCGCGCTCGCGATCGAGCCGAATGCGGTCACCGGCACGATCCAGGACGTGCAGCACATCGTCGTGTTCATGCAGGAGAACCGGTCGTTCGATCACTACCTCGGCCATCTGAGCGGCGTGCGCGGCTACAACGACCGCTTCCCGGTCACGCTGCCCAACGGCAAGCCGGTGTGGTTCCAGCCGCGCCAGGAAGACCCGACGAAGGTCATCGCGCCGTTCCGTTACGACACGACGAATCCGGCGGTCAACGCGCAGTGCATCGGCGGCCTGCCGCACACGTGGGCGACGACGCACGGCGCGATCGACAACGGCCGCGCGGACCAGTGGGCCGCGCAGAAGACCAACATGACGATGGGCTACCACGTCCGCGACGACATCCCGTTCCACTACGCGCTCGCGGATGCGTTCACCGTGTGCGATCACTACTTCTGCTCGATTCCGGGCAATACGCACCCGAACCGGATGTACCTGATGACGGGCATGGTCGATCCGCTCGGCTCGGGCGGCGGCCCGCTCCTCGACAACACCGACTACATCGACAACCCGTTCGACAAGATCAAGCTGCCGCCCTTCAGCTGGACCACGTATCCGGAGCGGCTCGAACAGGCCGGCATTTCGTGGCAGATCTACCAGCAGGGCACCGGCTTCGACAACTTCACCGGCAACTACGGCACGAACATGCTCGCGTGCTTCCGGAATTTCGTGAACGCGCCGGCCGGCTCGTCGCTGCAGACGCGCGGGATGAGCACCCGCACGCTCACGCAGCTGAAGGCCGACGTGCAGGCGAACGCGCTGCCGCAGGTGTCGTGGCTGCTGCCGCCCGCCGCGTATTCGGAGCACCCGAAATTCACGCCGCTCTACGGCGCGTACTACCTGTCGACGATTCTCGACGCGCTGACGTCGAATCCCGACGTGTGGAGCAAGACCGTGCTCTTCATCATGTACGACGAGAACGACGGCTTCTTCGACCACATGGTGCCGCCGCAGGCGCCGACGCTGCCGGGTTCGGGGATGAGCACGGCAGACGTGTCGCTCGAGCGTCACAACGTCGTGACCGCGACGCAGGCCGGCACCTATACGGCCGACGACCTTCCGTACGGTCTCGGGCCGCGCGTGCCGATGATCGTCGTGTCGCCGTGGTCGAAAGGCGGCTTCGTCTGCTCGCAGGTGTTCGATCACACGTCGGTGCTGCAATTCATCGAGAAGCGCTTCGGCGTGATCGAGACCAACCTGTCGCCGTGGCGACGCGCAATCTGCGGCGACCTGACGTCGACGCTCGATTTCTCGAAGCCGGACCCGGCCGTGCCGGCGCTGCCCAGCACGCAGGCGTACGTCGCGCAGGCGGACATGCAATGCTCGCGCGCGACGACGCAGGCCGCGCCCGCGAGCACCGCGCAACAGGTCGTCGCGGCGCAGGAGCCCGGCACGCGGCCGGCGCGTCCGCTGCCGTACGAACTGCACGTGACGGGCCAGTTGCAGGCGCAGGGCTATGCGCTGACGTTCGCGAATACCGGCACGCAAGGCGCGCATTTCTGGGTGTACACGGGCGACCCGGGCGCGATGCCGCGCCGCTATACGGTCGAGGCCGGCAAGCAGTTGACCGATAGCTGGGCGCTCGATGCGAACGGCCAGTATCTGTTGAGCGTCTGGGGTCCGAACGGCTATTTCCGGCGCTTCGCGGGATCGGCCGCCGTGGATGCAGCGGCGAAGCCCGAGATCGCCGCGTGCTACGACGTCGCGAACGGCGACGTTTACGTGAGCGTCGCCAATGCGGGTGCCAGCCCGCTGACGGTGACCGCGACCGACGTCGCATACGGCCAGCCGGCGCGCACGCTGACGGTTCCGGCCGGCAAGTGCGTCGAGGCGCACTGGGATCTGTCGTGCAGCAGTCACTGGTACGACCTGCAGTTCACTGTCGCCGGCAATGCGCAGTGGCAGCGCCGCGTTGCCGGGCACGTCGAGACTGGCAAGCCGAGCATCACGGACCCGGCCGCGGTCGCGCCGGTGACCGAAGCGATCTAGCGGCGCGCATTGCCGTCGCCGCAGGCGGTCACCCGCGTGCGTCACGCACGCCATTGCCATTGGCAATGGCGATGACAGCCAATGTCTTCAAGCGTCTTCCCGATCGCCGCTGGAATCGATACCATTGGGCACCGCAGATCCATCCGGCCCGGCCGGCGCACCACCTGCCGCCGCGCCGCGCTTCCCCGAACCCAGTCATGCCCCGGAATTCCTCACAGACCGCGCTGCTCTGGATCGTCGCCTCGGCGTTCTTCATGCAGGCGCTCGATACGACGATCGTCAATACCGCACTGCCGTCGATCGCGCAGAGCCTGCACGCGTCGCCGCTCGCGATGCAGCCCGTGGTCGTCGCCTATACGCTGACGATGGCGATGCTCACCCCCGCGTCCGGCTGGCTCGCCGACCGCTTCGGCACACGGCGCGTGTTCTCCGCCGCGATCGTCCTGTTCGTGCTCGGTTCGATCTGCTGCGCGGCCGCGCACAGCCTCGACCAACTCGTTGCCGCGCGCGCGCTGCAGGGCGTCGGCGGCTCGATGCTGCTGCCGATCGGCCGGCTCGCGGTGCTGCGCAACGTGCCGGGCGAACAGTACGTGTCGGCGCTCGCGTTCGTGTCGATCGCCGCGCAGATCGGCCCGATCGTCGGGCCGACGATGGGCGGCTGGCTCACGCAGGCCGTGTCGTGGCACTGGGTGTTTCTCGTCAACGTGCCCGTCGGCGCGATCGGCCTCGTCGCCGTGCAGCGCTATCTTCAGCACGATCATGCGACCCAGCCGCCGCCGTTCGATTTCATCGGCTGCGCGCTGCTGTCGGTCGCGATGATCGCGCTGTCGCTCGCGATCGATCCGCCGATGCACGCGCATCGCAGCGGCTGGTCGGCAGGCCTCGCCGTGCTCGGCCTTGCGAGCGCGCTCGCGTACCTGCCGCACGCCCGCACGCGCACGCGGCCGCTGTTCCGGCTCGGGCTGTTCGGCGAGCCGAACTTCGGCGTCGGGCTGCTCGGCAACCTGCTGTGCCGGATCGGCACGAGCGCGGTGCCGTTCATGCTGCCGCTGCTGATGCAGGTCCAGCTCGGCTACACGCCGCTGCGCTCGGGCCTGATGCTGCTGCCGGCCGCGATCGCGGGCGTGTGCTCGAAGCGCTGTATCGCGCCGCTCGTGAAGCGCTTCGGCTATCCGTCGTTCCTCGTCGTCAACACGGTGATCATCGGCGCGACCATCACGGGCTTCGCGCTGGTGTCCGCGCAGCCCGCGCCGCTGCTCGAAGGCGCGTTGCTCGTCGTGTTCGGCGCGGCCAATTCGATGCAGTTCGCGGCGATGAACAGCGTCACGCTGAAGGACTTGTCGCACGCGGATGCCGCGAGCGGCAACAGCCTGTTCACGATGATGCAGATGCTCGCGATGGGGCTCGGCGTGTCGATCGGCGGCGGGCTCGTGAACCTGTTCTCCACGCACACCGGATCGGCGTCGCACGGCTTCATGTTCGCGTTCGTGTGTGTCGGCGTCGTCACGCTGATGTCGGCGCTCGTGTTCCGGCGGCTCGATGTACGCGACGCGCGGCCCGCGGTCGAGCCGCGTCCGGCGCGGTGATCCGCACCCCGATTCGCATGACCCCGTCCGTCCCGACCGGTCTCGCGCCGCGCCCCGTTCCGATCGACGAACTGACCGTGCCCGCCGCGCTCGACGGGCGCGCCGGCACCAACCGCTCGCGCGCCGATCACGCGCAGATCGCCGCGGCCAACGATCTCGACGCGGTGCGCGCATGGCTCGCGCGCTTCGTCGATACGCCAACCACGTTCCAGAACTACCGCAAGGAAGCCGAGCGCCTGCTGCTGTGGGCCGTGATCGCGCGCGGCAAGCCGCTGTCGTCGCTGACGCACGAGGACCTGATCGTCTACCGGCAGTTCATGCTCGCGCCCGCGCCCGCCGACGTCTGGTGCGCGAACGGCGGACGCAAGCACCCGCGCGGCGATCCGCGCTGGCGGCCGTTCTACGGGCCGCTGTCGCCGGCCAGCCAGCGGCAGGCGATGGTGATCCTGAACGTGATGTTCTCGTGGCTCGTGCAGGCCGGCTACCTGGCCGGCAATCCGCTGTCGCTGTCGCGGCAGCGGATGCGCAAGCCCGCGCCGCGCGTCACGCGCCATCTCGGGCCCGCGCTGTGGCAGACGGTCAAGGACACGATCGAGGCGATGCCGCGCGACGATGCGCGCGCGAGCCTCCACTACGCCCGCGCGCGCTGGCTGTTCACGCTGCTGTATCTCGGCGGGCTGCGGATCACCGAAGCGGCCGACACCACGATGGGCCGGTTCTTCAGCCGGCGCGACGCCGAAGGACGCGAGCGCTGGTGGCTCGACGTGACCGGCAAGGGCGGCCGGCAGCGCCTCGTGCCGGCCACCGCCGAGATGATGGCCGAGCTGGCGCGCTACCGGCATGCGCATCGGATGCCCGCGCTGCCGGACGCCGGCGAGGATACACCGCTCGTGCTGCCGGTCGGCCATGCGCGCAAGCCGCTCACGCGCGCGGCACTGCATACGATCGTGAAGGCGGTGTTCCGGCAGGCAGCGGAGCGGCTGCGCGCGCAAGGCGACGCGGGCGAACAGCAGGCGCGCGTGCTCGAACAGGCGTCCGCGCACTGGCTGCGGCACAGCGCGGGCTCGCACATGGCCGACGGTCAGATCGACCTGCGTATCGTGCGCGACAACCTCGGCCATGTATCGCTGACCACGACGAGCCAGTATCTGCACACCGACGACGACTTGCGGCACCGGGAGACCGAAGAGAAGCACCGGATCGGGTGGTGAGCGGCGCACCGCGCGCCGCTAGCGCGCCTGTCCCGCGTACCAGTTCGCCGCCGCCGCGATTTCATCCGGCGTCATGTTGCGCGCGATGTTGCGCATCTGTTCGGAGATGTCGTTGCGGCGCGCGCCACTTGCGAAATCGAGCAGCTGCGCTTTCGTATACGCGGCCGGCAGGCCGTCGAGCCAGGGGCTGCCGGTCTGGTGATCGACCTCGCCGTGACACGCGGCGCACGCGGGAATGTTGCGCATCGGCGCCCCGTGCACGACGATGTCCGGCGCGGCCACATCGCCGGCGCGCGTCGCCCCCGCGCGCGGCAACGATGCGTAATACGCGGCGAGGTCGCGCAGGTCCTGGTCGCTGAGCCCGCGCACCATCGGCGACATCACTGCGTTCTGCCGCGCGCCGTTCGCGAAATCCAGCATCTGCTTGTACACGACGATCGCGTATTGTCCGGCCAGATTCGGCGTGTTCGCATTGCTCATGCCCTTCTCGCCGTGACACATCGTGCAGCGCAGCGACAGCGTCGCGCCGCGGCCCACCGACAGCGCCGTCGCGTTTGCGAGCAATTGCGGCGTCACTTCGACGTGGCTGACCGGATAGGCCGGCGCCACGGTGTCGTCGCTGCCCGCGAACCATTTGCGCGGCACGCCGGCCGCGCTGCAGATCGCGTTCCAGATGCCCTGGAACTGCGGGTCGGGCTGCACCGACGGCAGCCATACGAATCCGATCAACGCGGACACGAGCGCGACGCCCAGCACCGCGCCGACACTGACGCGGAACCACGGGTTGCGCAATGAGAACAGGCGTTCGTCGCTCATCGCCGTGCTCCGATCGCGATTGCGGGAACCGACGTATCGTCGCGCGCCATCAACTGGACGATCGGGTAGCCGTAATTGACGATCGTCAGGCCGATCATCAGCGTGAGCCACAGCGCGAAGCCGTTCAGCGCGACGGGCATCGTCGGCGTCTCATGCACCGGCGCGCTGAAGCGATACGCTTCCGGCTCGCTGCGCGGCGCGCGATGCCCCTGGATCAGCACGACGAAGAACAGGATTGCCGACGCGACGAGGATCAGCCCGCCGATCGCCGACATTGCAACCCAGATCGCCTGCGCGGCGATCGCGGGATCGCCGTAGTCGTAATAGGCCATCCGGCGCGGCATGCCGAGGATGCCGACCCAGTGCCACGGGAAGGTCGTGACGATCATGCCGATGAACCACAGCCACAGCTGCCAGCGCATCAGCCGCCAGTTCGTCAGCGCGCGCCCGGTCAGATGCGGCCACAGGTCGTACGCGATCGCGAAGTACATCGTGACGATCGCGCCCGCGAAGATCAGGTGGAAATGCCCGGTGATCCACTGCGTGTTGTGGATCGTCGCGTCGAGCTGGTAGCTCATGTTGATCAGGCCGCCCGCGCCGCCGAAGCCGAGCATCACGAACGAGAACGCGAGTGCGAGCATCTGCGGGTTGTCCCACGGCAGCGCCTTCAGCCAGCCGAATGCACCCTTGCCGCCGCGCAGCCGCGCGGCGATCTCGACCGAGGCGCTGATCGTGAACACCGTGAGCAGCGTCGGCACCGCGACCAGCGACGTGAACACCGACTGCAGGAACTTGAATCCCGCGCCGACCTGCGGATCGACGAACAGGTGATGCAGCCCGATCGGCATCGACACGACGAGAAACAGGATGAACGAGATCCGCGCCATCGCGTCGCTGTACAGCCGCCCGCCGATCGCGCGCGGAATGATCGTGTAGTACGCGATATATGCAGGCATCAGCCAGAAGTAGACGATCGCGTGCAGCGTCCACGAGAAGAAGATGCGCGCGAGCCCAGCGTCGATGGTCGTCCTGAGGCCAAGCGCGACCGGCAGGATCTGGAAGATCACTTCGAGCGCCGCGCCGACCGCGGTCCAGCCCCACAGGTACGCGCCCGCGACACTCGCGAACATCGCGAGCGGCACCGTCTGGCCCGGATGATCGCGCTTCCACGCGGCGAGATTGATCGACATCAGCGCGACCCAGATCCACGAGCCGACCACCACCAGCACGACGCCGATGTAATAGAACACGTTGCCGATCATCGGCGGATAGAACGTGTACAGCACCGACGCGCGCCCCATCGCGACCGGCACGCTCGCGGCCACGGCGCCGAGCGCGACCAGCGCGAGCCCGCCCCACGCCCAGCGCACGCCGACCAGCGGCCGCTTCAGCGCCAGCTCCGTCACCGCATAGCCGAATCCCATCGCGATCAGCGTCGGAAACACGTAGCCCATCACCGTGCCGTGCTCGGTCACCGACCGGTAGTAGAGCTCGGGATCGCGCAGCCACGAGTGCAACGGACTGCGAACGATCATCTGCCACGCGCCGAGCGGCAGCGCGACACCGAACGTGATGAACGCGAGCCAGAAATGCGCGAGCACGAGGCGTTTGCTATTTAACACAGCTCAGTCTCCGCGATTGGGCGGCCAGCTGCTGGAACGCGGCCTTGTCGATGACCTTCACGTGTGCCCACATCCCCTGATGACCGGTGCCGCAATACTCGTGGCACGGCATCAGGTGGTCGGCAGGCTCGGCGAAGCGCGTGCGGAACGTCGCGATGTAGCCGGGCTCCACCATCGAGTTGATGTTCGTGTCGGTCACGAGGAAGCCGTGCACGACGTCCGCGCTCGTCGCGCGGAACCGGATCGGCGTATCGGCCGGCACCAGCACGCACTGCGGCGTGAACGAATACTGCTGCGCGACGATGCGCACCGTCACCGAGCCGTCGGGCTCGAGCGCGCTGCCGAGATTGCTTTCGACGAATTCGCCGGACACGTGCAGCGACTCCGGCCGAATCGTCTCGACGCGCGACGGCGGCATCATCGCCCAATGCACGCCGGTGAAGATCACCATGCACACGAGCACCACGATGATGCCCAGCATCACGGCCGCCCAGCGCCGCTCGATGCGGGCGGCGACGTCGGCGGAATCGGAGCGGCCCTGAACGGATGAGTTCGCCATGTCGACCCGCGTTACTGGATGACGCCGCGCGGCAGGAACACCAGGAAATAGAACGCGAACCACAGCGCGATGACGATCGCCGTCGCGGTGCCGGCCAGCGCGATCGCGCCGCGCGGGCCGCGCCGCACGATCTCGTCGACGCGTTCGCTTTCCTGATCGGGGGCGCCGTCATGCGACGCGGGTGAATGCATCATCGTGTCCTCAGAAGATGGGCGCCGAACGCAGCGCGTTCACTTCCTTCGCGTTGACCGGCTTGCCGTGGTTGCCCCATGCGGTGCGGATGTACGTGACGACCGCCGCGACCTCCTCGTCCGACAGCAGCTGCGCGAACGGCGGCATCCCGTACGGCATCGGGTTCTTGCGCGTGCCGGGCGCATAGCCGCCGTTCAGCACCATGCGGATCGGATTGACCGAGGACGTCATCTGGATCGACTGGTTGTTCGCGAGCGGCGGGAAATGCGGCGGCATGCCCTGCCCTTCCTTCGCATGGCACAGCGCGCATTGTGCTTCGTAGATCTTCTTGCCGAGCGGTGCGAGACGGTTGGTCTCCTCGGTCACGAGCGGCTTCGGCGGCCCGGTGTCGGCCTCGCCGGAGCGGCCGGGCAGCGATTTCAGGTAGACCGCGACCGCGCGCACGTCGTCCTCGTTCAGGTACTGGAAGCTGTCGTAGACGACTTCGGCCATCGGCCCATAAACGGCGCCGCGACTCGATACGCCCGCATTCAGCAGGTCGACGATGTCGCCGATGCCCCATTCGCCGAGACCGGCCTCGCGGTTCGACGTCAGCGACGGCGCGTACCAGTTCTGCAGCGGGATCAGGCCGCCCTGATATTCCTTCGAACGCGTATTGCCGCCGAGCGCGTTGATCTCGGTATGGCACATCGTGCAATGGCCGAGCCCTTCGACCAGATAGGCGCCGCGATTCCATTCGGCGGATTGCGCGGGATCCGGCTTGTATTCGCCTTCGCGGAAGAACAGCGTGCGCCAGCCGAGCAGCAGCTGACGCTGGTTGAACGGGAAGCTCAACTCGTGCGGCCGGTTCGGCTGGTGGATCGGCGGCACCGACAGCAGGTACGCGAAGATCGCGTCGGAATCGGCGCGCGTGACCTTCGTGTACGACGCGAACGGCATGGCCGGATACAGATACGAGCCGTCGCGCGACTTGCCTTCGTGCATCACCCGGAAGAACTCGTCCGCGGTCCAGGCGCCGATGCCCGTCGCCTTGTCCGACGAGATGTTCGACGAATACAGCGTGCCGAACGGCGTTTCCATCGGCCGGCCGCCGCCGAACAGCTTGCCGGCCGGCACCGTGTGGCACGCGATGCAGTCGCCCGCGCGGGCCAGGTACTCGCCGCGCTCGAGCAGCTTCGCGCGGTCACTCGGTAGCGCCGGGTCGGCGGCCTGCGCGCCGGCGAACGTGACCGTCATGCCGACCAGCAGCAGCGCGAGCGTGTCGAGGAATCGCGGGCGGGTCACGGCGCGCCTCCGGCTAGTTGGCCACGCTGCCGCACGCAAGCGGCAGTCTCGAGCGGTCTTCCGCAATCGGCGTCGGGTCCGCCGGCGCGGGTTGCGCGGCAAGCCATGCGGCGACCGCGGTGATGTCGCTGTCGGAAAGTCGCGTTGCGATGTCGTGCATGCAATCCGGGGCCGCGGCCCGGCGCGTGCCGTAGCGCCATGCGCCGAGCTGCGCGCCGATGTAAGTCGCGTGCAGCCCGACCAGCCCGGGAATTGCCGGCGACATGCCGGTCAGCTCACGGCCATGGCACGTCGCGCACGCCGGCACGCCGCGCGCGTGATCGCCGTCCGTGACGAGCGCCTTGCCGTGCGCGAGCACCTGCGCATCGACGGCAGGCGCCGCAGGCGGCCGGAACGGCGGATGCTGTGCGGCGAAATACTCGGCGATCTGCCGCAGGTATGCGTCGGGCAGATACGCGAGCAGGTAGTTCATCGGCGGGTATTTGCGTCCGCCGTCGCGAAACGCGCGCAGCTGACGGTACAGGTAGCCGGCGGGTTTGCCGGAAAGGCGCGGGAAGTAGTCGTTGTCGGTGCCCTCGCCATGCGCGCCGTGGCAAGCGGCGCAGCCCATCACGCGCGCCTCCATCGTATCCGGCGCCGGGGCGGTGACCGGGCCGGCCGCCCATGCCGGCGAACTCCATCGCAGGCATGGCACGATCAATACGGCGGTGAGCAATGCAATGCGATACGTCACCGGCGTCCTCGTTCGGCTGATCTCGGAAGGAACAACGTCGCGCTGGATGATCATGCATGCAGGTTGCGGACATGATCGTGACACCCATCGTCGCCGACAAGCAGTGGGGACAGAAGCGGTGCGCAGTGTGTATAACACTAGAGCCTAATCGTGACCTTTTCAAGTTGCTGTCCGGGCGTCTGGCGCGGACGGTCTTCGCTCACTGTGCCGCGTGCGCCCCCTCGCGCATTGTCCTGCAGCAAATGATCGGCAATCGTTCCGCGAAAGACCGGCTCGACCGAACCGGTCAGCACGACGCCGCCGGTCCCGTCCCATTGCACGTTGACCATTCCCCCATCGCATTCGACGTCGACGCTATCGTCCAGAAGGCCGCGCCGAATCCCGCCGACCACCGCGCCGCAACAACACGAACCCGATCCGAGTGGAATGCCGCCTCCACGCTCCCAGATCCGCAAGCGGATGCGGGTGCGGCCGAGAATCTGCACGAAGTGGACGTTCGTCTTGTTGCGGAACAGCGGATGCGTTTCGATCCCTGGCCCGATTGCCGCGACGTCGACGGCTGCCAGATCGTCGACGAAAAACGTGCAATGCGGATTGCCCATGCTGCAGGCGGTGGGATTGCCGGAAAGCGGCAACGCATTCGTATCGACCGCCTCGGCGAGCGGGATGTCCTGCCAACCGACGAGCGGGGTTCCCATATCGACCGATACACGTCGATCGGGGCCCCGCACGCAGGTCAACAAGCCGCGATTGGTTTTCAGCACGATCGACGACGCGTTCGCTTCGCGCATCAGCATGTCTGCCACGCCGCGGGTCGCACTGCCACACGTGTCGAGCACCGTACCGTCCGGATTCCAGAACCGCACGCGCGCGGCCGCGTCATCGCAATCCAGCACGACCGCGAGCTGATTGAATCCGATGCCCCGATGTCGATCGCCGAGCCGGCGGGCTAGGTCACTCGTGATCGGGTCGAGCTTGCCGCGCCGGTCAACGACGACGAAGTCATCGCCATGTGCATGCATCTTGACGAAATCCACAGTCATGCGCGGCCCTCTTCCCGATCGGTTGGTTGTCCGGGAATGGTACCGGTAATCGAAGATCAGCCGCGCCACGCTGTCACAACCCGGCAAAACAGCCCGTCAACAATGCCTGTCGCCGGGACCCCGCTCGCTTCCGGCCCACGCCGCCGCCCGCCGCGCGTTGCGCCGGACCGTGCGGCTTCGCGTCCTCGCGCCCCTTTCAACGAGAATCCCGACCATGTCGAACCAGGACAACTCCCCCGATCAGCAACCCGAACCGGCCGCCGCCGTGTCGCGCCGCGGTTTCCTGAAGCTTGCCGGCGTGTCCGGCCTCGCGACCGCAGCGGGCGGCCTCGCGGCGGCCGGCAGGGCCGCCGCGCCGACGCCGGACGGCACGCCCGAACAGATCCACCTGACGTGGGGCAACGACCCGGCGTCGGAAGTCGTGATCTCGTGGGCGTCGCTCGCGCCGGCCGTCAATCCGCGCGCGCGCATCAGCGCCGACTGCGAAGCGCCGCGCATCGTGCACGGCGTGCAGCGCCTTTACACGGACGGCCTGAACGGCGAGACCGTGTTCGCCTATCACGCGCGCGTGCATGGCCTGAAGCCCGGCACCCGCTACCAGTACATGCTGACGGCCGACAACGACAGCAACGCCGCGCAGCCGTTCACGGCGACCTTCGCGACCGCGCCGCGCGGCCGCGCGCCGTTCCGCTTCACGAGCTACGGCGATCTCGCGACACCGAACGGCGCATGGGTGCTGTCGTCGCCGCAGAGCCGCTTCGCGGTGCAGGCGGTCGAGCAGTTCCAGCCGCTGTTCCACCTGCTGAACGGCGACCTGTGCTACGCGAACCTGAGCCCCGCGCACCAGCCTGACGTGTGGCGCGACTTCGGCAACAACAACCAGACGTCGGCCGCGAACCGGCCGTGGATGCCGTGTCCCGGCAACCACGAAGTCGAGTTCAACAACGGCCCGCAGGGCTTCGATTCGTATCTCGCGCGATATCAGTTGCCCGAGAACGGCACGCACTTTCCGGGCCGCTGGTACAGCTTCCGCGTGAGCTCGGTGCTGTTCATCTCGCTCGATGCGGACGACATCGTCTACCAGGACGCGGCCGCCTTCGTCGCCGGCCCGAACCCGCTCGTGCCGGCGGCCAGCACCGGGCATCCGCCGATCGAGCCGGGCACGTCGTTCTACATCCGCGGCTACAGCAACGGCGAGCAGACGCGCTGGCTCGAACGCACGCTGCATCACGCGTCGAAGGATCACGACATCGACTGGATCGTCGTGCAGATGCATCAGGACGCGCTGAGCTCGTCGAAGACGGGCAATGGCTCGGACAAGGGGATCCGCGAAGCGTGGCTGCCGCTGTTCGACCGCTACGGCGTCGATCTCGTGCTGTGCGGCCACGATCACGATTACGAGCGCAGCTATCCGGTGCGCGGCTGCAACCATCGCGCGGGCGTCGATGCGGCCACGGGCGAAGTCGTCGATACGCTGCAGCCGCGTCCGGCCGTGGCGGCCGATCCGTCGCGCGCGACGTTCGACACGAGCCACGGGACGATCCACCTGATCCTCGGCGGCGGCGGCACGAGCGCGCCGCTCGACGTGTACGGCGAGGATCCCGCGACGGGCTTTGCGCAGGCGAAGGTGTTCACGAAGCCGAACCGCCCGGTGCCGGGCGCGGCGCCGAACACGTTCGTGCGCAAGCCGGCCGACGCGCTCGAGGATGCGATCTGGTCCGCCCGCCGCGACACGGGCACCGGCTACGGCATTGCGGTGTTCGATCACGATCCGGGCAAGCCGGGCGGCGAGACGACGATCACGATGCGCTACTACCACGCACCGGGCGCGGACCAGCAGCCGACCGCGCAGTACGAGCTGTTCGAGACGATCACGCTGGGCAAGCAGCGCCGCGAGCGCTGAGCATGCGGGCCGCCGCGCGGGGCAAGCGCCCGCACGGCGGCCGACAGTCGACCGCGGCTTTCGAAGAACTCGCCGTTCGCGAAGACACGTTAGACTGTCGTGCATGGAACCATGCCGCTATTGCCAGAAAATCCGCGACGAATGGGATTGCCATGGCGACGAATGCCGCCGCGCGATCGCCCAGGCGCTGCGCCGGCAGCGCGCCGGCCTGCCGATGGTCGCCGACCGCATCCGCAACGAAGTGCCTTCCGGCGCATCCACGCAGCAGGTGATCGCCGTGCTGTCGCGCCAGCGCCTGCGTGCGCGCCGCGGCAACGAGGAGCGCCGCGCGCGCAAGGAAATCGAGGACGCCGACAGCGTCTGAGCCCCCGCGCCAACCGCGTCCCGATCGGGGCTTGACGCGACATAATAATCAGGGACGGACGGGATTTATCCCGTCATTATTGTCTCAGCGACAAGGATCTTTCGCCGAAACCCACGTTTACCCTAGGACCGTCGAAGCCTACGATGTATTCAACCGCTTACGACATCGTGTCGAACGCGGAGAACCAAACTACATCGGAGGTCATCATGAAATCAATCGTCTACGCAGTCGTCGCCGCTACCGCGCTGTCCGCTTCGTTCGGCGCGTTCGCGCAAAGCACCGTGACCCGCGCGCAAGTGCGCAACGAGCTGGTCCAGCTCGAGAACGCCGGCTACAAGCCGGGCCTGTCGAGCCCGCACTACCCGGCAGACATCCAGGCCGCGCAGGCCCGTGTGCAAGGCGCCGACAACAGCGGCTACGGCGCGCAAGCCGCGCCGGTCGTCCAGGGCGCCGCGCCGGCCGCGAAGGTGCAGAACCCGCGCGACTCGGTCTACTTCGGCCACTAAGCCGTTCGCCGTCCGCCGGCATGTCGCCAGTAACGCCGACGCCACCGCCTACGACGCGCGGATCTCGCCATCCGGGCAGGTCCGCGCGCCGAGCAGCTCCTGATACCGGACGCACACGCGCTGCCCGGATGCCTTCGCCGCATACATCGCGGCATCGGCCTTGACCAGCAGTTCCTCGGCCGAGCGGCCGTCAGCCGGGAACTCGCTGACGCCGATGCTCGCGCCGACCGCCATGCGCCGCTCGCCGAATTCCAGCTCCTCGGCCATCACGCCCTGGATGCGCGACGCGATCTCGCGGATCACCTCCGGCGAATGCGCGCCCGCCAGCAGCACGATGAATTCGTCGCCGCCGAGCCGCGCGGCCATGTCGCCGCTGCGCAGCACGAGGTTCAGCCGCTTCGCGACCGCGACGAGCGTGCGGTCGCCCGCCGAATGCCCGAGCTGATCGTTGATCTGCTTGAAGCGGTCGAGATCGACGAACATCACCGCGAGCCCCTCGTTCGCCGTCGCCGCATGGCGGATCGCGCCGTCGAGCCGCTCCATGAACAGCAGCCGGTTCGGCAGCCCGGTCAGCACGTCGTGGCCGGCCAGATGCGTGAGCTCCTGCTGCTTCGCGCGCAGCATCGTCAGCTGCGTGCGGATCTCGACGCGCATGCAGTCGAAGCAGCGCGCGAGGATGCCGATCTCGTCCGAGCGCTCGACCGGCAGCCGCTCCGCGGCGGGATCGTCGAACACGTGGGTCGCCGCGCGCGCGAGCGTCTGCAGCGGCCGCGTGAGCGCACGCGCGAACAGGATCGCGAGGATCACCGCAAACACGCTCGAGATCAGCACCATCCGCACGATCCGGCCGCCGAGCATCGCGGCGGGCGCGACCACGTCCGCCAGCGGACGCTCGATTCCGAGCACGACGAAGCGGTTGTCCTCGCCGCGGCTGAACTGCGTGCGCGCGAACGCGAGCAACTGGTCGGGCGCGCGCGGCGACTCGGCGCACGTCACGCTCGCGCGCGATTCCTCGAAGAGCGGCTTCGTCGCCGGAAACGAGTCCTGCATCAGCACGCGCCGACCGCGGTCGAACCCGAAAGTCTGCGCCGGATCCGGATGGACGAGGAAATCGCCCCACTCGTTCGCAAGATACACGCGATAGTCTTCCGGCAGATCGCGTTCGAGCCGCGAGAACACGCGCGTCAGCTCGACGTCGATCACGAGCGCGCCGACCGTCTCGCCGCGCGCGTCGGTGACCGGCGTGCCGACGCGCAGGATCGGCTGCCCCTCTGCCGCATGCGACCCCGTCTCGTGATTGATCGCGATCGGCGACAGGTAGATGTGGCCCTGCGCGGTCGACAGCGTATCGAACACGTAGGAGAACTGTCCCTTCTCCTGGAATTCGCCCTCCGGCAGCACGGCGATGCCGTGCACGTCGCGGTCCACGCGAATCCGCTCGAGCCCGTAGTGCGCGCGCGCGATCAGGCGGACCCTCAAGTACTCGGGGTGATACTGCATGAAGCTGTAGTACACCTGTTCGAGTCGCTGGCGCCGAGCGTGCGCGGGATCGTCCCCGCTCGCGACGTCCGCCGACGACGGCATCGTCGCGAGCACCAGCGCGTCGTCGGCGACGTCGCCGAGCGCGGCGGTAAAGCGTTGCCCCAGCAGCTGCGTCGACGTCAGCAGGCTGTGCTGCGCTTCCTGCACGAGCATCGCGCGGTTTGCGCGATACGCGTAATAGCCGGTCAAGCCGGACGCCACGACGCCGATGCAGGCGAGCAGCACCGACAGTTTCGACGTGAGGCCGAGCTTGATCATTTAGCGAAGCGCTCCGGCCGGTCGCCCGATACGATGCGGCTCCACAGCGCCTCGCGACGCGCGATGCTCTCGACCGGCTGGATCCATACGAGATGCTGATGCCCGGCGCCGAGGCCCGGCGGCGGCGCAAGCGTATTCGCGAGCCCCTGGCGCTGCGTGAGCAGCGCGCCGATCGCCGGCTCGAGCATGTAGTTGATCCAGGCGAGCGCGAGTTCCGGATGCTCCGCGCCGCGCGTCATTGCCCAGCAGTCGAGCCACGCAAGCGCGCCTTCGTCCGGAATCACGTAGCCGACGTCCGCGCCCGCGCGGCGCAGCAGCTCGACCTGCTGCGTGCCGTAGTTGCCGAACATCAGCGCCGCGTGATGCTGGACGAACAGCGCGGTCGCCTCCTCGGGCAGCGTGTAGTACGTGAGCAGGTTGCGGCGCAGCTCGACGAGCTTGTGCGCGACCGCATTCGTCTGTGCACGCGACAGCTTGAACGGATCGGCATAGCCGAGCGCCAGCGCGGTGAACGAGAAATTGTGCTGCGCGCTGTTGAAATCGAGCACCTTGCCGCGGTAGCGCGGATCCCACAGCTCGAGCATCGAATGCGGCGCGGCCGGTACCTGCTTGCGGTCGTAGATGAGCCCCATCGACGAGTACGTGAACGGCACGGCGTAGGTCGCGCCATGGCGCACGAGGCCGCCGATCCTGTCGACCTGCTGGAAATTCGGCAATTGCCGCTGCCGGTTCGGAATGCGCGACAGATCGAGCGGCGCGAGCAGCCTGTCGCGCGCATAACGCTGGATCTCGGCCGTATTCGCGGCGAGCACGTCATAGGCCGGCGGCGAAGCGCTATGCATCCGCGACCATAACGCTTCGTCGGAATCGACGAAGGTCACTTCGACGCGCACATGGAATTGCGATTCGAAAGCGCTGACGACATCGTTATCCGCATAACCGGGCCACGCGAGAACACGCAAAACGTTTTCGTTTGCGGATTCCGGCGCAGCGACGCCAGACATGCAAAGCAGGCCTGACATCAAAACGATGAGAATCGTACGCGTCGCAACGTTGACCCCGCGCCAACACGCGCCAATTCCCCTGATCAATCGGACTGAGTCCGCCTCGTACGGCTGCATTCGACTGTCCTTTTTTTCTAGTCGATGCGATTGTTTGAATTTGCTACAAGACCATAAAAAGGAACGGCATGCAACAAGAACTCGCCACACGCGGATTCATTCCTGCATTTTTTTACCCGTTGATACGGAATGATTCGCGGTACGGACTTAAATCTGCAACGCGTCGATTCCATTTATCTGGCTGCGTAACGTTGCGGCCGCAATCAATTGCGGATTGATCAGGCAAATCGCCTGCCGGCAATCCGTGATCGCGGATCCGATCGAATGACGCACTGAATCGTTAACGACAGCACGTCGTAAAAATTGAGTCGGCGCGTTGTTATTTGATGCGCGGCTTCGTCAGACGAATTCCATGTCAGATGAATTGCATTCGTACTTTCGGCACATCAATCGAATCGGAATGCGCGCATACACGCATTCCGATCGGCAATCGACAATCGCCCGCATTCGGCACGCACTGCGGCTTCGTGCCCGCTTCGACGCCGCCCTCGGGGACGGATGCGCTATCCTTTTGCCGTCGGTCATCGGACACAATCAATGAGCCGCCTGCCGCGCGCGAAGCCATACGGGCCCGCATCCCGCGGCGTGCTCCCTCCCATATGGCAATGAAACGCTACGAAACCCTCGCCAACACGATTGCCGACGAAATCCGCAACGGCAACCTCGCGGTCGGCACGCGCCTGCCGTCGCTGCGCCAGATCATCGCGCAGCACGGCGTCAGCCAGTCGACGGTGTTTCGCGCGTACTACCTGCTCGAACAGTGGGGCCTGATTCGTGCGCGCGAGCGCTCCGGCTACTACGTCGCGCCCGGTGCGCGCCCGCCCGCGAAGCGGCGCGCGAGCCGCTCCGCCGGCGCGACGCGCAAGGTCGACATCAGCGACCTCGTGTTCTCGGTGCTCGACGCCGCGACCCAGCCCGGCATCGTGCCGCTCGGCTCCGCGTTTCCGTCGCCGCAGCTGTTTCCGCTGCCGCGGCTTGCAAAATCGCTTGCGCAGGCGACGCGGCTCGTCAGCCCGTGGAGCACGGTCGTCGACCTGCCGCCCGGCAACGAGCAGCTGCGCCAGCAGATCGCGCTGCGCTATCTCGCGATGGGCGTGTCGCAGCCGGTCGACGAGATCGTCGTCACGAACGGCGCGCTCGAAGCGCTGAACCTGTGCCTGATGGCCGTCACGCGGCCCGGTGACGTGGTGGCCGTCGAAGCACCCGGTTTCTACGCGGCGCTGCAGGCGATCGAGCGGCTCGACCTGCGGGCGGTCGAGATTCCGGTCGATCCGCATGCGGGGCTCGATCTCGTCGCACTCGAGAACGCGCTCGACCGCCACAACGTGCGCGCGTGCTGGTTCATGACGAATTTCCAGAATCCGACCGGTGTCACGCTATCGGCCGAGAAGAAGCGCGCGCTCGTCGAGCTGCTCGCCGCGCGCGACGTGCCGCTGATCGAGGACGACGTGTACGGCGAGCTGCATTTCGGGCCCGACTACCCGCTGCCCGCTCGCGCGTTCGACCGGCACGGCCTCGTGATGCACTGCAGTTCGTTCTCGAAGACGCTCGCGCCCGGTTACCGGATCGGCTGGGCGGCAGCGGGCCGCTATGCGGAGAAGGTGCAGCGGCTCAAGCTGATGACGACGCTGTCCGCGAGCATTCCCGCGCAGGCCGGCATCGCGAACTATCTCGAGCACGGCGGCTACGATCGCCATCTGCGCAAGCTGCGCGGCGCGCTGCGCGGCCAGCTCGAACGGATGGACGACGCGCTGCGGCGCTGGCTACCGGCGGGCGTCGAATGGGTGAAGCCGGACGGCGGCTACTTCCTGTGGCTCGAATGCCCGGAAGCGATCGACGCGATGGAACTCCATCGGCAGGCGCTCGAGCGCGGCATCAGTTTCGCGCCGGGGCCGCTGTTTTCCGCGGCGCATGGCTTCGAGCGCTGCGTGCGCGTGAATTTCGGCCACCCGTGGAGCCGCGAGATCGAGCGGGCGATCCGCGTGCTCGGCGAGCTCGTCGCGGGGCCCGCGGTGCGCAAGGCGGGCTGAAGCCGATCTGCCGTCGTGCGCGCCCGGCGCGCATCTGCTGCGCCCATTCCGCCGGCAACTGCTCCTTGTTGCGGCCCCGCCCATTCTCTACGCTGTCCTTTCGTCGCGTCCGCCCGGACGCGCGCACCCGACGAGCGGCGCGCCCCGCGCCGCTCACGTTGCCTCCGACTCCATGTATCGATATACGGATTTCGACCGCGCGCTCGTGCAGAGCCGCGCCGCCCAGTTTCGCGACCAGCTCGAACGCTGGCAGCGCGGCGCGTTGAGTGAAGACGCGTTCCGGCCGCTGCGGCTGCAGAACGGCTGGTACGTGCAGCGCCATGCGCCGATGCTGCGCGTCGCCGTGCCGTACGGCGAGCTGTCGAGCGCTCAGCTGCGCGTGCTCGCGCGGATCGCGCGCGACTACGACGTACCCGACGACGCGACCTACCGCGCCGCCTGCGACGCGCAGGCGCAGCTCGGCACGACGCGCCTGCCGACCCGCAATGCGCACTTTACGACGCGCACCAACGTGCAGTTCAACTGGATTCCGCTCGCGAAAGCGGCCGACGTGATGGACCTGCTCGCGACCGTCGACATGCACGGCATCCAGACGAGCGGCAACTGCATCCGCAACATCTCGTGCGACGAGCGCGCGGGTGTCGCGCCGGACGAGATCGCCGATCCGCGCCCGTTCGCCGAGGCGATGCGTCAATGGACGACGCTGCATCCCGAGTTCGCGTTCCTGCCGCGCAAGTTCAAGATCGCGATCACCGGCGCGGCCGAGGATCGCGCGGCGACCGACTGGCACGACGTCGGCCTGAAGCTCGTGCGCGACGACGCGGGCGAGCTCGGCTTTCGCGTGAGCGTCGGCGGCGGGATGGGCCGCACGCCGATGATCGCGACGCTGCTGCGCGCGTTCCTGCCGTGGCGGCACGTGATGAACTACATCGAGGCGATCGTGCGCGTGTACAACCGCTACGGCCGCCGCGACAACAAGTACAAGGCGCGCATCAAGATCCTCGTGAAGACCGAGGGGCAGCGCTATATTGACGACGTCGAAGAGGAGTTCCGGCAGATCGTCGAGCTCGACGGCGGCCCGCATACGATCCCGCAGGCCGAATTCGACCGGATCGCCGCGTGCTTCGTGCCGCCGTCGCGCAAGCCGCGCAGCGTCGACCTGCACGACGCGAACGCGCGCATCAGCGCGTACGCGCACCGGCATCCGGCGTTTGCGCGCTGGCTCGCGCGCAATGTCGCCGCGCATCGCGACCCGTCGCTGCGGATCGTCACGCTGTCGTTCAAGCGGCGGCTGCAGGCGCCCGGCGACGCATCGCCGGACCAGCTCGACGCGCTCGCCGATCTCGCGGACCGCTACTCGGCCGGCGAGGCGCGCGTCACGCACACGCAGAATGCGGTACTGCCGTGGGTGCACGTCGACGACCTGTTCCTGCTGTGGGAAAACGCGCGCGCGGTCGGCCTCGCGAGCGCGAACGTCGGACTGCTGACCGACATGATCGCGTGCCCGGGCGGCGATTTCTGCGCGCTCGCGAATGCGCGTTCGATCCCGATCGCCGATGCGATCGCCGAGCGTTTCCAGGATCTCGACCTGCTGCACGACGTCGGCGACATCGACCTGCACATCAGCGGCTGCATCAACTCGTGCGGCCATCATCACAGTGGCCACATCGGCATCCTCGGCGTCGACAAGGATGGCGCCGAGTGGTATCAGGTGACGCTCGGCGGCTCCGACGGCTCGGCCGAAAGCGGGCCCGCGCAGCCGGGCAAGGTGATCGGCCCGTCGTTCTCCGCGGACGAGCTCGTCGACGTCGTCGACGCGCTGGTGGCCGCGTATCTCGACGCGCGGCTCGACGTCGGCGGCCGCAGCGAGCGGTTCATCGACACCGTGCGCCGCATCGGCCACGAGCCGTTCAAGACTGCCGCGCAGCGCGCGCGCCATCTCGCGGAGCATGCATGACGAACCCGACCGAACGCATCCGGCTGCTGACGCCGGCCCGCCACGACGACGACACGCGCGCCGCGCAGCAGCACGGCGACACGACGCTCGCGATCGCCAACGACGAGGACCTCGCGCCGCTCGCCGCGCAGATCGCAGCCGCGTCACGAATCGACCTGCAGTTCCCGGCGTTCACCGACGGCCGCGCGTACAGCCAGGCCTACCTGTTGCGCAAGCGCTTCGGCTTCGCCGGCGACCTGCGCGCGACCGGCGACGTGATGATCGATCAGTTGCTGCTGATGGAGCGCACCGGGTTTTCGAGCGCGGTGCTGCACGAAGACGCCGATCCGGAAGACGCGCGGCGCCAGCTCGAGCGCTTTCCGGGCTTCTATCAGCGCGATGTGAGAGTGGATACGCCGCCGCAGGATGCGGCGGCGCAAATGGAGGGAAAAGCCGCGCTCAGCGCGCGGCCACCTGCTTCCTGAACGCCGCGAGAATCCGCTTCTCGAGCGCGATGTAGTCGCGGCCGAAGTGGTGCTCGCCCTGCGTCTTGATCAGTTCGACACCCGTGCTTGCGAGCGCGGGACACATCGTCTCCTTCTCCGCCTCGCCGTAGAAGCACTGGACGATGCCCGGCGGCACCTTCGCGATTTCGGGCGCGACCTTCAGCGCCTTGTCGCTCGCCGGCATCCCGAGCCAGCCCGTCACGCGGATCTGGAAATCCGCGGCCGGCGAGAAGCCGAGCAATGACATCACCGCCACCTTGTCGCGCAGGTCGGCCGGCAGCCGGTTGTACGCGAACGGCATCACGTCCGCGCCGAACGAATAGCCGACGAGCGCGACGTTCGTCGCATGCCAGCGCGTCATGTAGGTGCGCATCACGCGCGCGAGATCGCGGCTCGTCTGCGCGGGCGGCTTCTCGCTCCAGAAGTAGCGCAGGCTGTCGATGCCGACGACCGACACGCCGTCGCGCGCCAGCGCCTCGGCGATCGTCTTGTCGAGATCGCGCCAGCCGCCGTCGCCGGAAATCACGATCGCGATCAGGCCCGACGGCTTCGCGGCCGGCAGCTCGATCAGCGGCAGGTCCGACACGTCGAGCTCGTCGTCGGCGGTGCCGTCGCGCAGGTGCGGCGCGATCAGCGACACGAGCTTCGCGGTGTCGCCGGCCGCCGCAGTGTCGACGAAGCCCGGCATCGCGCGGCGCACGATCGTCGGATCGGGCGGGCACGGCTTGAAGCGCGGATCGAGCGTCGCGGACGGCTCGACCGACACCGCGCCGGCAATCGTGTTCTCCGGCGCCATCGACAGGATCTGCTTCGCGATCGCGCCGCCCTGCCCGACACCCGCGACGATCGGCGCGTAATAGCGCGACGAGCGCGCGAGCCGTTCGAGCTGATGGCTGACCGCCTCGGCGTCGCCGTCGAGGTGATGGCAGGTTTCCGGCTTCGCGGCGAGGTTCGCCGCATAGCGCTCCGAATCGACGCCGACCGTCATCGCGCCGGCCTTCGCGAGCGCGTTGGCGGCCTGCTGGTCGGCCGCGCTCCAGCCGGCGTCGCGCGAGAACATCACGACGAAGCCGCGCAGCGTGCCGCCCGGCTTCGTGACCGTGACCGGGCCGTAACGGCCGCCCGGCATCGTCTGCACATTCGTGGCGGCCTGCTGCGTCGCGAACGCGGCGCCCGCCAGCATCATTCCGGCGCAGGCGGCCAGCGCCCGCGCGACTCCCTTCTTCAACATCATGAACGCCGACCTCCAGCCAGCAATGACAGATCGGCCAGCGTGACGAACACGCCGACCGAGCCCGAAGCCGCGAGATAACGCGGCTCCCAATGCGGCTCGAACTTGCTCTTGAACGCGCGCAAGCCGCGGAAATTGTAGAAACGGCCGCCGAAGCGCCACACCATCAGCCCGAAACGGTGCCACGGCGACGGCATCCGCGCAGCGCCCATCCCCGAGAACGGCGCGATGCCGAGGCTCAGCTTGCGGAAGCCCGCTTCCTTCAGGTGCAGCGCGAGCTGCGTGAACAGGTACTCCATCGCATACGGCGACGCTTCCGGCAGATGACGCATCACGCCGACCGTCGCCTCGGTATTGAGGTCGGTCGTCATGAACGTGACGAATGCGACCGGCTTGTCGGCCTGCCGCACGAGCATCACCGATTGCGTCGCGAGATAGCCGTCGTGGAAGGCTGCGACCGAGAAGCTCTTCTCGCGCGCGTCGCGGCTGTCGAGCCAGCCGTCCGAGATGTCGCGCAGCGCGGGCAGCGCGTCGGGCACGTCGTGCGGCGCGATCACCTCGACGGTCATCGCGTCCTTGTCGCCGCGGCGCAGCGCATAGCGCAGGTGCGAGCGGTGCGAGCCCTTCAGGTCGAATTCGTCGAGCGCGACATGCGCTTCCTCGCCGAGCTTCATCAGCGTGAGCCCCGCGTCGAGATACAGCGGCAGCGCGTTCGCGCGCACCTGGTAGAACGCCGCGCGGCCGCCGTGCCTGTGCGCGAGCGCGATGAACTTGCCGATCAGCGCCGGCCATTCGCTGCGCGGGCCGACCGGGTCGTGCAGCGCGGCCCACGTGCGGCCGTGCTTCGCATACATCAGGAACGCCTCGCGCGACTCCGAGAACAGGAAGCTCTTGTCGCCCATCAGCGCGAGGCCCGCATCGCTGCACTCCTGTGCACGGATGATCCGTTCGGCATCCTGCAGGTCCTGCGGCGCGGGCGTCACGAACCGGCCCGGCGCCGGACGCAGCAGTTGCCACAGCGCGAACAGCGCGACGAACACGCCGGCCGCGAGCGTCGCGCGCAGCGCACGCGGCGCACGCGCGTCGAACGAGAAATGCGACCACAGCTCGCGCGTGTACGGCACGTCGCGGAACGCGAAGAACAGCACCCACACGGCCAGCATCAGCACCATCGCCACCGACACGAACCAGCTCACGGTGAAGCGCTCGGCGAGCAGCGACGAGTGACGGTTGAAGCGCCGGCGGCTGACGAGCAGCAGCACCAGCAGCGTGCCGAGCACGCCGGCCTCGACGAACGCGAGGCCCTTCGCCAGCGATAGCGCAAGGCTCGCGAGCGTCAGCGCGAAGGTCATCCACCACGCGCCGTCGAGACGGCGCAGCAGCCCGCGCGCGACGAACAGCAGCGCGACGCCGAGCACGCTGCAGATCACCTGCGAGCCTTCGAGCACCCACAGCGGCACGACGTTGCGCAGGATCGCGATCCGGTGCCAAAACGCAGGCGTCGCGCTCGAGATCACGAGCATCGTGCCGACTGCGAACGTGACGAGGCTCAGGAACAGCGGCGCGAGCTGCGACACGCGCGCGGCCTGCCGCGTGACGAGGCGGCGCCGCAGCGCGCGGCCTTCGAAGCCCGCGAGCAGGCCAGCCGACAGCACGAACGGCACGCCGAAATAGATCGCGCGATACGCGATCAGCGCCGCGACCATCGCATGCGCGGGCACGTCGCGGCCGAGCGTGAACACCATCGCGGCCTCGAACACGCCGATCCCGCCCGGCGTATGGCCGATCATCCCGAGCAGCAGCGCGGCCGCGTAAACAGTAATGAAGGTCGGCAAGCCGATCGGCGCGGCCGGCAGCAGCACCCACAGCGTCAGGCCCGCGGCGACCACGTCGAGCACCGCGTAGAGGACTTGCGCGACCAGGTCGCGCCGCGCGGGCACGTCGAACGCGAGCCACTTGAAACGCGTGACGACCGGGCGTGCCGTGTTGCCGCACAGCGCGACCATCGCGGCCAGCACCGCGAGCAACGCGGCGCCGCTCCACGTCAGCACGCCCGGCTCGACGTGCAGCATCTCGGCGAGCGTGTGCGGCACGCAAACCATGCCGACCGCCGTCATCAGCACCAGCGCGAGCGCGAGCGTGCCGCTCGTGAACACCGTCATGCGGCCGATCTGCGCGGGCGTGACGCCCGACACGCCGTAGACGCGTGCGCGAACCGCACCGCCCGTCAGCGCGCCGAAGCCGGTCGCGTTGCCGAGCGCCGAGCCGGCGATCGCGCCGATCCACAGCGCCGCGCGCGGCACCTTGGCCGCGACGTAGCGCAGGCCGACCGCGTCGCGCGCGACGAGCGCGAGATAGCTGAGCGCGGTCGCGCCGAGCGACGCGCCCCACTCGGCGGCCGACATGTGGCGGAGCTCGCGGATCACCGACCGGTAATCGACGGACGCCGACAGGTGCTGGAAGACCACGATCAACAGCAGGCCGATGCCAAGCGCGAGCAGCGGCGACAGGACACGCTCGTTGCGGAGCAGTGCCGAGACACGGCCGAACATTGCCGCGGCACGGCTGGGCGAACCAGGGTGGCGGGAAGACATAGATTATTGGTGGCGGTACATAGCGTGTCGCGGCGTCGGGTGCCCGGGCGGCGACGGATCTGGTTGTTCTGCGTCGGCGGTCCGCCAAAGCGGGAGCTGGCGGCGCCTGATTCAGAAATTACAAGTATACGGAATCTATATTACAAAATCTTTCGCGTTCGGAGACGCCGAGCCGGACGGCCCGGCCGCGTCAATGCAAGATCAAAATCAAGCGATCCATACATGCGCGAGATGCGAATCATACCGGGAACCGGCGGGGATTTTTCGTCGGATAAGTGACTTGTGATGCATTCGGGAGAAATTTGCCGGGCGCGGCCCGGCGGGCGAGGAGAAAGACGTAAGGTCGCAGGGCTTTTCGGGAATGGGGACAGGTTGGGTTGGGCGGCGTGTCGCAGCCCTTTCGTTGAGCTGCTACGTCCGGGCGGTGTAGTTCATGCGGCAATTCGTACCGGTTCGCAGCCCCCGGCCCGACTCTGCCGTTAACACTGCGCCGTCAGCTGGAAGCCGAACGTCACCCGCGCGGTCGGGAAGCCCGACGGCTTGTAGACCGGCGTACCCGCGAACAGGTCGTACGCGTAGGCGCCGAATCGCGTGCCGAGGCTCCCCTTCACGCCGATCACCGCGCCGGCCAGTTGCGTGCCGACCAGCGCGACGGGCTGCGGCCCCCACACGCGACCGTAATCGAGCCCCGCATACACCGCCTGCCCCGTCTGCCCGATCGGCATCTGCAACTCGTTGCGCCAGTAGAAGCCACGTGCTGCAGACAGCATCGTCTCGCCGTCGAAACCGCGCACCGTGTAGCGGCTGCCGATCGTCAGGTCGTCGATGTAGTACAGCGTGTTGCCCGTGTATTGGCCGTGGAAGGTGCCGACGTAGCGGAACGGTTGTTTCGCAATGACGAACGGCACCTGCAGGTTCGCGTCGAGTACGGCCATCCTGTAGCGGTAGGTCGGGCCGCCTTCGGCTGCCAGCGTGTCGTCCTGCGCGCCGAATGCGCCGATGCCTTGCCGGTACGCGACCATCCCGTCGAACTGGGCACCGCCGAAGTAATGACGATCGGTCAGGCCGATTTCGACGAACGTGTTGTTGCGGCGCTGCTGCGGGATTTCGGTGTCTTCGATGAAGCTCTGGCCGAAACGGCGCGACAAGCGGAATTGCGCGCCGA
This sequence comes from Burkholderia sp. Bp8963, assembly GCF_003854275.1. Classification (GTDB taxonomy): domain Bacteria; phylum Pseudomonadota; class Gammaproteobacteria; order Burkholderiales; family Burkholderiaceae; genus Burkholderia. Next base: position 30,002 of record NZ_QTQP01000044.1, on the reverse strand, counting down.
ATACGTCGTCCTGGCTGCGCAGCAGCACGCGGTTCAGCTTGAAATCGAAGGTTTTCGAGTTGCCGCTCGCGACAAAGGTCTGGTTCACGCCGGCGATCTGTTGGTAGTACGTGTTCGTGTATGCCGACAGAGTCGCGGTCCAGTAGCCCCACGGGATCGAGTAGAAGCCGTTCCATCCGTGCGAGCCGAGACGCTTGTCGCCCAGCTCGAGATCCTGGCTCACGCCGATGTTGAAGATGTCGTTCAGGCCGAGCGGGTTGTCGATGCCGACCGACAGGTTGCCTTGCAGGCGGCCCGTGGCGCGCGTGCCGGAGTTGTCGATCGAGGCGACGACGGTCCAGGGTTTGCCGCGCTTGATGTCGAGGACGACGTCGCTTTCGCCCGGGGTGTCGGCGGGGACGATCTGCATCGAGACGTCCTGGCTCGAGACGCGCTTCATCTGCTCGAGACCCTGTTCGAGGTCGCGCAGGTTCAGGAGGTCGCCGTCGCGGGTCGGGAAGGCGGTTTTCAAGGTGCCGCGGAGCTTTTCGTCGGAGAAGCGGACGTGGCGGATTACGCCGGGGATCAGCGCGAGCTTGAGGGTGCCGGTCGAGAGGTCTTGTTCGGGGAGCAGGACACGGGTCGTGATGTAGCCGCGGGAGAGGATCGTCTGGGACAAACCTTTGACCAGTACGTCGAGGCCCTGCTTGCCGACGCATTGGCCGGCGTAGTGGCCCAGCCAGTCACGCGCGAAGGCAAAGCGGTCCATTGGCAGTGCGGATGCGCCTTGAGACTTTACTGTGTTGGGCAGCGAGTCGGGGACGTCGAGTGTGAAGTCGTCGATGCGAAAGCACGGCGTTTCGGTCGGCAAGGTCGGAAAAGCCGCGCTTTCGGTTACGGACGAACGCACTGCCGGTGCGGAAACGGTTCGCTCGCGTTCTCGCGCTTGTTCCTGCTCCCGGGCACGTTGATCGTTTGTGGTCGGCACGGCGCCCGGCGCGATCGACTGTGCGGATACGCCGGCCGATGCGAGCAGCAAGGAGGCTGTGACAAGGTTGGTTCCCCGGATTTTCTTCCTCATGTATTGGTTTTCTCGATTATGCGTATCGCGTGACCATCCAGACGCCGATCAGGATGACAACTGCGCCGACCGCTTGCATCGGCTTCAAAAGGTGTTCGTGCAGCGCCGTGAACGACAGCACGACGAGCATGGAGATCGCCACCATGGTCGGATACGCAACGCCAAGCGTCGTCTTGCGCAGCGCAACCGCATAAAGCACGAAGCCGATACCGTAGGCGCCGATCGCTACACCGCGCGCAATCCACGGCAATGCGCTCGACTCGCCGAGTGCAATACCCTTGAGGGCCGCGATTCTGAGCAACACGCTGGCAAGGCCGCCGAAAATACCGCTTGCGATAACGATCAGCCAATTCATCGGATGGCCTCCGTCGCCATGGCGATATCGGGCCGACGGTCAGGCGTGGCACGCATGTCGGCCGACGCATCCGCGCCGCCACTGAAGATCGCATTGAACCGATTCGCGCCATGCAGCGCGATCAGCACGATCGCGGGAAACACGACAGAAAAGTTCCGAGCTTCATCCTCGAAGCCGAAAAAGAAAAACAACACCAGCACCGGCGAGAATGCGGCGACGAAATAGACGCGGTAGCGCGTCGGCGTCGCACGCCATGCGGCTCTGAAAAACACCGCAAGCGGTACGAGCATCATCGGATTTTCGAGGCTTGGGGTGAAGATGCCTTTGCCGATGAGGTTGTAGAACGACAGATACGATTTTGGATTCAACCAGAACTTCAGGTTGTCCCATATGTGATATTCGACGAATCCGCCCGCATTCTCGCCGTACCCGCTCATGATGAAATGACGGGTCGCCATGCAAATGCCGAGTTGCATCACAAGCCAGGAAACCCGTTTCGACAGTGCAACGTCCCGCTCATGCAGAAAAAACAACGCGAGTGGAACGAGAAAGAACGTCTCCTTGTTCAGCGAGAAGACTGCTATCGTCAGCGTGCACGCCAGCATCCGCTTTGTCAGGAGGAAATGGCATGCACCCAGCACGCCGAGCAGCTCGAAGAAATCGTAGTAATAGCCGCCCCGCTGAAACGTAAGCGGGTAAACGAAACTGAACGCGGCCAAAAAACCGATGGAATGTCCAAAACTCAGCCCGTGCAGACGGGCCAGCTTGTAGACCAGCAATAGTGCGAACAGCGTCGACAGCACGATCGCGATATATGTCAGGTGATAGACGAGCGCGGTGACCGGCGTCCAGTGCTCGTCCGGCACGCCCGAGAAATAGGCGTTGCGCAGCGAGTCATATCGCGTGATCGATTTGAAAAGCTTGTCCTGTTTCGCCCGATCAAGCCGTTCCGCGACCCATTTCGCACCCTTCGGAAACGATGACCGGTAGACGTACGGCTTCGGAGCGTCACCGTTCATCATGCCGACGAGGCTATAGCTGGTTGCGAAATTGTCCCCTTGGGCGTCGCGGAACCCCCACTTCAGCAGCATGCTGTTGGTGATGTTGCCTGCGCACACGAACAACAGGACGTAGACGATGGCGAAGCGACAGAACGCACTCACCCGGTTTCGGTTCTTTTCGGTCATATGCATTGCGCCGCTCATGGAGCCGGCAGGAAGTGAGCGGCCAGCACGATCGCCACCATGACGCAAAGCATGCCGAAACTACCGCGGTTTTCGAGGATATGGATGATGGGATCGTCGTGCATGGCGCCGCGTACGGTCGTGATCCAGAGCCGCCCGAACAGATAGATCAAGCCGATCTGCACGAACCAGAGCAGATGCGGAATCGCATAACGTGCGGCGGTTTCGGGTGCATTGATGAAGAGGCCGAACACGACCACCGCGGCCAGCGACGCGCCGATCCCGAACGGCCAGAGCACTTCGAGATCGCCCACGCGGTAATCGCGGCCGGCCGATGCGCGCGTGTTGCTCTGACGCAAAAGCACCAGTTCCGAGCAACGCTTCACGAGCGCGAGGCTCAGGAAGGCAAACACGGAGAATGCGAGCAGCCAGCGGCTGACGGTGATTTCCGCGGCGACGGCTCCGGCAACGATTCGATACGTGTACAGCAGCGACAACACGACGACGTCGAGCAGCACGATCGATTTCAGGCGCCAGCTATACGCCGTCGTGAGCACCAGATAGAGCACGAACATGCCGGCAAATTCGGGCGATACCGCGAATGCCAGCGCGAACGCCATGATTAGCAACAGCGCCGCGCAGCCAAGCCCCTGGAGAATCGACAGCGTGCCGCTCGCGAATGCGCGGTTGCATTTGCGAGGATGCCTGCGATCGTTGTCCAGATCCCAGAGATCGTTGCCGATGTAGGTGGCCGACGCACCGAGCGACATCGACAGGAACGCGAGCGCCAGCGTGGCGACCTTGTCGGTGTCGAGGAAGGCAAATGCGGTCAGGAGCGGGACGAACAGCAACAGGTTCTTCAGCCACTGGTGGACACGCAGTGCTTTGCACCATGTCGCGAAGTTTGCGCGCACGTTCGAGAATTCTCGTTCGACCGGGATGCGGCTCCGGACATTCGCCGCGACAGCGGGCGCGACGCCGGCCAGGACCGCGCCTTTCGCGCCGGCCCAGATCGGGAGGTCGGCTTTGCTGTCACCCGCATAAACGAAGTCGTCGCCGACCTGCCGACGAATGTCGGCCAGCTTGGTTTCGCCCTTGAGATTCGTGTCGTCGCTGGTGGCGATGACGAGATCGAACAAGCCGAGATGCGTATTCACCCGCTCGGCGATCGAACGATGCGCGGCGGTAGCGAGCACGATCTTGCGGCCACTTTCGCGTTCGTGGGCAAGGTAGTCGATCAGCGGTTCGCGGTAGAGAAGCATTTCCGCGCGGAAATCGGCGTGTTCGGCAACCTTGGACTTGAATGCGGCGCGACCGCCGGCGAGCCAGAACGGCAAGCGCAGCAGGTTGGAAGGCTTACGCCTGACGACGCAGATCACTGACTCCATCAAGGAATCCGATGGCGTCAGCGTGCCGTCGAGGTCGACGACGAGTGGAAGGGTTTGGGTCTCTCGCATCTAATCTGGTTCGTTTTTTCGGAATCAATTTCGACTACCAATCTATTTCGCTTCTCTCATAATCCCCCGACAAAACCTTGCGTCGCCTTTTACGCCGTCATCGCCTCGGCTGTTCAGCGTCACATTCCCCACCCCCCGATACCCTGCGCAACCGGCGCCACGCCCATTTACATAGAAGCAACTTTGTCAGCTATTGCCTTAGGCAGGAATTCCTTGCCGCATCGTTCAATTTCACCCCACTGCTCAACAGACAACGCCATGCTTTTATCATTTATATAAATTGAAAATTCAAGCCGCTTATCTTCCGTAACACCTATCTCCATAAAAGGATTGGCTTCACCCTCCACATAAACGCATATGTATGGATACAAGCTATTGATATCACCAATCTTCTCAAACACCAATCCAAAACTCACCCACTCACCCCTTCAAACCCAAAAAAATCGCCTGACATTGCCCAACTGACGGCCGGACCACCTGGAAAATGCGCATGCAATCCAGTCACCAAAACTACCAACACCCGCAATCCCCGCTCCATTTTTTGGAATATCTCGCACCGCCGCCCGGATTACCCCACAAAATCTCAATCCACTTCATTAAATTAATCGGAAAATTCCCCAATTGTTACAAAAACCTCACCCAAATCCGCCTCCAAAACAACACTCGCTCTAGTTACCTCATCGGGAAAATTTTGTTTTATCGCCTCATCCCACAACCTCGCGATAAAATATGCAAACTCCTTCGCTTTTTCTAACGAAATCCCCTGAAAAATCTCAGTCAACTCAACTGCATTTACCCAAGCTTGAGCTTGCTGGGGTGTCATTCCGTTACCCCGATACTCCCCATATCTTTTCTCATCAAACCATTCAGCCGCGACAATGACACCATCAAACATGATCATCCGAGGAGCAAGCAAATGCCCCACGCAGAGCAAGAAATCTGGTGGGAAGGAAATTTTCGTGGATACTGCATGTATAAAATCCAAAGGCGAAAATTTTCCACCGTTTACCCTGACAAAATCATCGTATGCCCAATTTTCAATAGCCATTTCACTTGCCCTTTGGAATTTCACTCGGTCTAGCCGGTCGAACTATACCCTTCCCCACAAAGACTGTTCCGTCCGGTGCTGTATTGGTGCTTGTTTCCTTAACGTTAGGGCGCGGGATTCCGGCATGATCCTGCCCAGAGCCTCGAAATTGCATCCAAGTTCCGTCACCGTTGTGCGTCGTGTACTGCCCTTCAGGTCCGGGGCGCTCTATGATTGTATGCGGCAGGCCATGGGCTTCCGGCAGTGGAGCCGGCGGCTTATTTCTTGATTTGCCGTCTGCGCCAGAAGTACTAGCTGTCTCGGAGTTTGCATTGTTCCCGCTGTTCAGCGTCACATTCCCCGGCCAATACCCCCCAATACCCGGTGCAACCGGCGCCACACCCTTCGGAGTTTCCCCAACCAACACCAGCCCCGGACTCGCCGTAGGCGGCTTGCCTCCCCCAATCCCGGTGACCGCACTCAACCCGTTGGCTACACCCTCAAGGAACAGGGCAAGCAACGTCGTTCGCTTGCGTTCACCTATGCCAGCAGCCGCTTCAAGCGTATCGGTATCCGTCTTGTTGTTCCACTGGTTATACAGGTTCACGTTCGACGCAGTCGCCGCACCGGTCGTCCCACCGACCAGCCAGCCCACCGCACCCGCGAGCAGGTTCCCCGACAACTTCCCGGCCAGATCCGAATCCGTCGCGCCGGCCACCTCCCTGGCAGCCTGACGCGTCTGTTCTGCCAGCAACGCAGCCAGCCCCGCACCGGCAGCCCCTTGCGCAGCGCTCCCCATCCCGCCGCCGCCGAGGCCACCAATCAGCCCACCACCCGCAATGTGCAAGTAAACGCGATTCGCCCCGCCTTCGGCCCACGCATCGGCTTCAGCCTGAAACGCTGTCGCAGCCGTGGTATCCCCGGAAGCCCTCGCAGCATCCGACGCTCTTTGCGCCGCCTGTTCCTTCATGTCTGCATAGGCGCCGATCCCCTGCGCTACAACCTGTCCCGCCGCGCTGGCGGCATTCATCAGGTCGGACTGCTTGTCCAGCAGGTTCTGCACATCCGGCGTCTTCTCCACCGTCCCGTTCAGGTGCGATGTATCGCGATTCAGGTTCGCCAGATCTTGCGTCTGGTCTTGCGGATTCGTGACGTTGATCGTGCCGGCGCCGATCCCGCTTTGCGTCGTGGCATTCTGACTACCGCTGTCGGATTGCGAAATCATCGGTGTCACGCCACCGGCCCCGCTGACCGACCCGGGCCCGGTGGCCTTGCCGGTTACGCCCACACCCGCGCCGGCACTGAACCCGCCACTGTCCGCGTTGTAGTTCGAATGGTTCTGAATATCGCTGTAGGTCAGCGTGCCGGTCGTCAGCGTGTTCTTCGACGCATCCGCCGTACTGCCGATGTAAGCGCCCATCAGACTCGTATTGCCCTTGACGTCGATGTCGAACCCGCCGCTGCCGGCCTGAATACCGGCCTGCTCGTTCACGCCCGCATAGTTGCCGTTCGCATTGCCGTGAGAATGGGTGAAGCTCGCGCTGCCGCCCGACGTGCTGACGTTGAACCCGCCGCCCGCACTGCTCTGGTGGGCGGCACTGACGGTCGTGTCCTGCACGCTCTGCACCTTCAGGCTCCCGCCGACACTCGCCGTGACCGTGCCGCCCTTCACGTTCGAGCCGATCACGTTCGTATCGCCACCGCTCACGAGCGTGACGCTGTTCGCGCCGGTGACATGCGAGTTGTTCTGCATCACGGCATCGCTATTGCCGTCGCCGTGCGCGTTCTGCATCGACGCCGAAACACCGAAGCCGTCCGATCTGACCGACACGCCGACGCTGCTGCTGGACGACGAATTCGAGCTGCGCGTCGAATCGGTATTCGTCGTGTTCTGCAGATTGATCTGATTTTTCGCGGCCAGGATGACGTCATTACCGGACACGTTCGAACCGGCAACGGTGATATTGCCGCTACCGGGCGTGCTGTTGCCCTTCGCCACAAAAGTGGTCGTTCCGCCCGCCTTGACGTTCGAGCCCTGTTGTGTCGTCATGCCTTCGGACGAATCGATCCGGCTGCGACTCGACCCCATACTGACCTGAACGCCAACGCTCGGCTTTCCCTTTCCGGCAAGCGCACCGCCGGTTACGCTAGCGACAGCAACCGCGGTATCACCCGCTGCCGCAATCGCATGAAGTGCCGTTGCACGACTGTCGCCGCTGCCGCTCCTGGCCGCCTGAGTCTGCTGATAGGCTCCGTTAATCGCATCGCCGATGCTCCCCGACAGACCGATGGTCACGCCACTGCTGTGCGTTTCCTGGCTGTGGCTTCGATTCGACATATCCGTCGCCGAATCGATGATGACGTTCTCACCCGCGCCGGTGATGTTTCTCCTGGCGATCAGGTCGCTGCCCGTCACATGCAGATCCTTGCCTGCCGAGATGTTCAGATTGCCGTCAATCGATCCGATCGTGCTCGCCTTGTTCGTGACCGTCGTCGACTGATCCGTCTGTGCCATCGACTGCTTGCCGATACTCACGCTCAAGCCGCTCGTTCCCAAGCCTGAGTGCGTTTCGCGGTAGTAGCTGTTTTCAGCAACCGTATCTTTCGACGTCGTGATGTTGACGTTACCCGCTGCCGCGAGATTGACATCGTTGGTGCCGACGACCGTACTACCCTGAACGGTCAGATCGCGGCCCGACTGAATGTTGACCGTACTGCCCGACACCGTACTGCCGACACCGATGTTCGCGCGCGTATCCTGCATCGAGTCGGTCTTCGTGCTGCTGACGAAGCTGCCGCGATTGACATGCACCGCCTGGTAGTTGTCGTGCTCCTCTCGGGCCTCGTTCAACGTGACGTTGCCTGTAGCAGCAATTTTCGCTGCCCCCGTCCCATTGTCGACACCATTCGTCACCCCAGCCGTAAGCGACGAGCCTGTCAGCGTGACGTTGCCTTTCGACGCATCTGCGCTCGCTGCCGTAAACGTCGCATTGCCGCTCGCGGTGAATTGGGTACCCACTGCACGTTCGTCGTAGACGTGATCGACTTCCTGTCGCGTCTTGCTGTCTGCCGCCATGTTGTCGAGCTTCGCGGTATCGGTAACAGCCGTCGCCGTCAGATTCCCGCCCGCCACGACCGCCAATTCCTTCCCGGCCGTCACGGCCGCCCCCTTGAACGACGCATCGTTACCGCTTTGCATCGTCAGGTTGCCGCCGGCACTGACGCCACTGGTCACATGCGTCGTCGTCGACTCTTCCCAATGGTGCTGATCGTTGAGATACAACGACTGATCCGTCTTCGACTGGACCGTATCGACGTTGATATCGCGCCCGGCTGTGATCTGCGCATTGCCACCCGCCGACAGATTCGCACCATGAACCGCCAAGTCGCGCCCCGCTTGCACGGCAAGATCCCCCGTCGCCGCAATCGTCCCTTGCTGACCGATCAGGCTCTGACCGACCTTGCTCGCCCCCGCGGCCCCGCTCACGCCGACGGTATCGACCAGCGTCGTATTGACGACATCCCGTCCGGCCAGCACCGCCACCCGGTTACCGGTTATCTGCCCCGATGCGTTCACAACGTCGTTGCTCGCCGACACGACCGTCGTGCCGTTCGTCCCGCTGCTCGCGATCGTGCCGCCGCGATTCAGGATGTCCGTCGCGGTCACGACCGTCTTCGTGCCGCCCTTGATCACGCCACTGTTCGTGGTACTGCCGGCTGCATGGATCTGGACGTCATCGGCCGCGATCAGCGCGCCGGTCGGCCGCAGATCGTTCGCATGCGTCTTCGCCAGATACACGACCGGCGCCAGCACCTGCGTCTTACTGCCGTCCGGCAGCGTCACGGTCTGGTTCACGAGCCACACGATGTCGCTCGTCAGCGCATCCATCTGCGCGGCGGACAGCGCTATCCCCGGCACCATGCCGAACTGCTTCGCGTAATTCGCGCCGCTCGTCATCAGCGAGCGATACTCGTCCTCGGCACTCGCATAGCCCGGCAGAAACGTGCGCCCCGTCAACTGCGTGATCTGGTTGCGCACCATCTGCTGCTCGACCATGCCGTCGCCGAGACGCTTGTCGATGCTCGCCGGATTCAGGTTGAGCTGGCCGAGCATGTAATCGCTCGAGATGAAGTTCGTGTAGCTCGTCAGGCGCGGGTCGGTGACGATCAGATAAGGCTGCCCGGGCGCCGGATTGATCGTGTACAAGCCGCTCGTCGGCAGCTTCAGATCCGGCAGCGCGCCAGTCGGGTTCACCACCGACTGCAACGCGTCCACCGGCTTCTGTCCGGTCGCGGGGCCGACCTTCGACTGCCCGGTGCCGGTCACGCCGCCGTTGGCCTGGTTCGCGCCCAGCGTGCCGCCGGTCGCACCCGTCGCCGAGTTTTCCGCGGCGATGTTGCGGTTGTTCACGTCCTTCGCATCGATGTTGATCGACTGGTTCGCGACGATCGTGCCGCCGGTATTGCCGATCGCGACCGGCGCATAAACCGCGGGACTTTGAATAATCTTGCCTACATCACGCGTGGTATCCAGATTCCATGCGTACGTCGACACAATGTCATCCTGCTGATATCGATACAGCGTCTGGCCGACATTATTGACAGACGTGCCACCATAACTGCCCGACGCCGCACTACCCGATACATCGGCATCACCGATCCTGATCGACCCGCCAGCAGCGATCGAACTGTATAGATTGTCGATCGTGCCAACATTCTTCATCACGATATTCCGTCCTGCCACGAGTTCGGCCTGGGGCCCCTGACTCGTCACCTTGTCCTGGCGAATCGTCGTGGTGGTATCGCGTGAAATCTCGACTCGTTGATAACCATTGTGCCCATCGCTCCGGGTCGCATATTCCGTGTCCGGCACGTAGTTGACGTGAGGATCGTATGCATCCCAGTAGTTGACGGTGATCGTACCATCCGCGTTATTTGTCAGCGTGTTGTAGTAAATCGTCTGTGGCTGACCGTTTATAGTCACGACAAGCACGCGATCGGTCGCATCCGGTCCGTTCGACACGGATACCACCTGTGGGCCGTCGAACGAATCATTGCGCGGGGACTTGTACCCGGATTGCCATACCGCCTCCGAGCACGACGAATTACTAACGGAATTACCCGTCGCGCACACGACATACTTGGCACGCTTGGATTCATGCTTGCTCGTTGTGTCGACTGTTTCCGTCGCAACCGTCGGCGTCGGGCGCGTATTCGTGAACGTCTGCGCGGCCAGTTCGACGCTGCCCAGTGCCTCGATCGACGACTGATCGTTCAACACGGTCAACGCGCGGTTGGCGAGGAACCCGTTGGCGTCTCGCTGGCCGTTAGCCGCTATGTTGATGTCGCCGACGCTGAAGATGCTGGCGCCGCCGGTATTCGACAACCGGTTCGACGCGTACAGGTTCGCCCGATTGGCCGCGGCGATCACGGCCGCCGCCCCGGCGTTTGAGATAACGGCGGCGTTCAGCGTGACGTCGCGGCCAATGATCGTCGCCGTATTGTTCAGCGTCGCGCTGTTCGTCGTAACCGCGTCGCCCTCGATCCGACCCGCGTTGTCGATCGTGCCGCCGTTCGCGTTGACGGTCGTGTTTGCCGAGTTCAGATCGGCACCTGCCTGATTGTCGACATTGGCGGCGTTGACGGTCAGCGCACCGTTGGCGTCGAGCGTGCCCTGGTTCGTCAGCTTGCCCGACGTCGAGAACATCAGATCGCCGTTCGCGTGCAGTTTGTTTGCGGCGGTGTGCGTGTAATCGCTCGTGAGCGACACGCTACCGTTGCGGCCGGCGACGATCGATCCGTCGCCGCTCAGCGATCCGGCCGTCAGCGTCAGATCCCGGGCGCTACCGATCGCGCCGCCCTGGTTGACCAGCGCACCGGTGTTCAACGCCACGCTGCCGCCGCTACCCGCGTCGTTGCCGATCTTTCCGTTCGTGTTATCGATCGACGCGGTGGTAAGCGCCAGCGCGCCGTTCGCGCGAATGGAGCTCGCCCGATTGACGAGCACCGTGTTCGGGCCGTTCAGCGTCGCGTTGTTCGCGGCGGACAGCACGCCGTTCGAATTGTCGAGCCGATTGGCGACGGCGAGCGTCAGGTCGCGCCCCGCCAGCACCTGTGCGCCCTGGGTATTCGCCAGCGATTGCGTCGCGACCGTCACGTCGCCGTTGCCGCCGATCACGCCCGCACCGGGCTTGCCTGCCGCATTACCGTTCGTGATCGACGCGCCGCCGTCGATCGTCGTCGCAGCCGTTCCGACGTTGACGATCCTGCCATCGCTGTTGTCGATGCTGCTGCCGGAAAGCGCCAGCGTCGATGCCGTGCCGTTTGCCTCGATCTGGCCGCCGGCGTTGCCGATCGCACCCTGAGCGTGAATGTCCAGATCGCCGTTGGCCTGAATCAGGCCGGCGGTGTTCGTCAGCGCGCCGTTCGACTGGAGCGTCAGTGCCTGCGCCGACAGCAGCGAACCGTTCGAGTTGTCAAGGCTACCCGCCGTAACCGACACGCCGCCGTTACCGCCGATCATGCCGCCGGCCGTGTTCGACAGCGCGTTCTTCGACGTCACGCTCAGGCTGCTCGCGCCGACGTTCTTGATGGAACCCGCATCGTTCGCGAGACTTTCGGCCTCCACCGTCAGGCCGTTGTTCGCCTCGATCGTGCCGCCACCGTTGTCGATCCGGCCTTGCGCGTTCAGCGTGACGCGGTCGGCCCCCACGTAACCGCCGGCACGATTGTCCAGCGACTGGACGGCAACGGAAGCCTGCCGCTGCGCACTCAACGTGCCGGCCTGATTCGACAGCGCAGCCGCCTGCATCGCGAGCGCGCCATTGGTCGCGATCTGCCCGCCGTTGTTCGACAGCGTGCCGGTCGTGATCGACAGCGCGCCGCTGCCGGCGTGCGCGATCTTGCCGTGATCGTTGACCAGTGCGTTCGGTGAAAGGCTCAGGTCGGTGCTGTTGGTTTGCAGCGTGCCGCCGGTGTTGTTGAACGTCCCGGATACGGCCGCGAGCATGGCGCTCGTGCCGGTTTGCGTGATCGATCCGCCACGGTTCGCCAGATCGCCGGCAGTCAGTGCCAGTTGCACCGCGTTGATGGAACCGCCGCTGTTGTCGAGCGACATCGCCTTGACGGCCGCCGCCTGACCCGCCGCGATGCTGCCGGACGCATTCGTCAGTGTTGCGCCAGCATCGATGTTCGCATTCCGCCCGGCCGACAGCATGCCGCTGTCGTTATCGTGCGACTGGCTCGTCGCCTGAAGATCCTGCTGCGCGGTCACTGTGCCATGATTGACCAGTTGACCGGCCTGGAGCGTGACGTCGCCGTTGCCGCCGATCACGCCACCCGGCGCACCATCCGCCGTCGTCCCCACCGCATTCGTCAGCAGCCCCGTCGTCGTAACCGACAACCCATCGCCGTTAAGCGACGTGACCCGCCCGCCCGAGTTGTCGAGCGACGCACCGGCCACCATCATCCCCGCAGCGCTCTGAATCGTGCCCTGGTTGTTCGAGATCGCGCCGCCTCTCACCTGCGCCGCGGCTTGCGACACCAGCGTGCCCGAATGGTTGGCGAGCTGCCCGGCCGCCTGCACCGACAGCGGCCCTTGCGCCGACACCTTGCCGCCCTGGTTCGACACGTTGCCGCCCGTGAGCGTGATGCCACCGCCGCTCGACAAACTGCCGCGATCGTTGATGAGCGCGCCTGCCGCGTTCGCCGTAATGGCTCCCTGCGCACTCGTCGTCGCACCCGACAGATTGAGGTCGCCCGCCTCCGCGTTCAGCGCGAGCGTGCCCTTCGCAGCAGTCTGGCTGCCGGCAATATTCACGCTGCCACCAGTAAGCGACGCATTGCCGCCGGCCACGTTCTGGTTGGTCGCCGTCAGTTGCCCCGACGTCGTGACGTTCAAATCGCCGCTGTGCACGACGACACCGTCGTTGTTCACGCCCGCGCCGAGCCTGCCGGTCGAGATCACCGAACCCGCGTTGATCATCGCGTTCTTTTGCGCGGCAAACGTGCCGCTGTTCACGAGATCAGCCGTCGTGTTTGCCGACACCGACTGCTGGGCATAAAGCGTGCCGCTGTTGTCGATGCCGCCCGCCGCCGACATCGCGAGATTGCCCGCTGCCGTGGTCTTGCCGGTCAGCACGAGCCGGCCGTTCGACTGCAGCGTCATGTCGCCGGCCTGCGCCGCGATCATGCCGGCATTGCGCACGCCGACGCCGCCTTCGGTGCCGACCAGGTAGATCCGGTCGCTGTACATCCCGCCGAGCTGGCTGACGTCGATCGCGACGGCCGGCGCGGCGCCGTCGCCCTGGATCGGCGTCGCCGCCAGCGTGTCGTGATTGACCTGGTTCGTGCCCGCGACGACGTTCAGGTTCTTCGCGTAGATCGCCGCATTCGCCTGCACGGCGCGGGCAATGATGTCGACCTGATCGACGTTCGTCGCATTGAGCCCCGCGCCCTGCACCGTGACGAGGCCGCGATTGACGTTGTAGCCGGCGAGCGAGCCGTCCGCGCCGTAGTAAGGCTGGCCAGTCGTCAGCGTGGCGCGCGACGTATTGATGAAGCCGCCGCCGTCGACGACGATGCCGGCCGGGTTGGCCAGCACCACTTCCGCGCGATTCCCGGCGACTTCGACGTAACCGCGAAGCTGCGACGCGTTCGCGCTGTTCACCTGGTTGACGATGATCCGGGCGGATTGACCGGGCCCGAAGTTCGGGTTCCCGTTGATATAAGCGGCCTGCTGCGTATCGACGAGCGTCGGTGAATTATTGAGGATTGCTCCGTTTTTCTGGACGTCGAACTGATTGTAGGTATTGACCGACATGCCGGCGCCGGAGGGTTTGGCGATATTCACCTGCGGCAAGCCGTTTTGCGTCTGGATAACATGCGTGGGCGTGCCGGGCGTCGGCACGATCTGCGCCGGTGCGAGCGAAGGCGCAGCCGCCAGCGATGCAGCCGCAAGAATCCAGCCCGAACCGCCGAGCGCACGCCGGCCGGCACAGCACTCGCCGGAAGCAGCTTTCCCCGAAGCGGCAGCCGTCTCTTCGACAGCCACCACCATCCCCCGGAATCTGGAATACACCAGACGGCAGGTCTTTCTATTCATCGCTCTTTATTCGACTTCTTTTCAGATCGATGAACGTTAACAAAGCAATCGTCAGCAAGCCATAGGATGACTGTCAACAATTTCAAAACGTTATGAATATGTGAAGTAACGCAATTTCAGGATTTTTCTTATCCACCCCGCTATCTCGAATTAATGCACCTAATTTTGATTAGAATTTTTCAGAATTTGCCTGCATTGATTCCCGATTTATCTCATCGCAGATAAAAATCCGATCGATATCGCACCGCATGGCGATCATCGGAAAATAGTCAAAATGTGTTGCCGGCCAGCGACGGCACGGGGGTAGCGTGCCCCCTGCCGCACGTACTCAGTACACGTCCCGCACGTAGCGCCGCTCCTTCGCGAGCCGCGCGACGTATTCGCCCGCCTTGTCGTCCGACATCCCGCCGTGCGCGGCGACCACCGACTTCAGCGCCGCGTCGACGTCCTTCGCCATCCGCGCCGCGTCGCCGCACACGTAGAAATGCGCGCCCTCCTCCAGCCACGCGAACAGCTCGGCGCCCTGCTCGCGCATCCGGTCCTGCACGTAGACCTTCTCCGCCTGATCGCGCGAGAACGCGAGATCGAGCCGCGTGAGGAAGCCGCTGTCGCGCATCTCGGCCAGCTCGTCGCGATAGTAGAAATCGGTCTGCGCGTGCTGCTCGCCGAAGAACAGCCAGTTGCGGCCGCGCGCGCCACGCGCCTGGCGCTCGTGCAGGAAGCCGCGGAACGGCGCGATGCCGGTGCCGGGGCCGACCATCACGATCGGCACGTCGCCGCTCGCCGGCGGCCGGAAATGCGCGGACTTCTGCACGAACACCGGCACGCGGCCGTCTTCCGCACGATCCGCGAGGAACGTCGATGCGACGCCTTTGCGCGTGCGGCGGCCGTTGTGATAACGCACGGCCGACACGGTCAGGTGGATCTCGCCGCGATGCGCGTTCGGGCTCGACGCGATCGAATAGAGCCGCGGCTGCATCCGCTTCAGCATGCCGACGAGGTCCGCGCCCGACAGCTCGATCGGGTATTCGTGCAGCACGTCGGCGAGCTGCTGGCCCCACAGCCAGTTCTTCAGGTCGGCCTTGCGCTCGTCGCCGAGCAACGCCTTCAGCGCGCCGTTCGAACTGCGCGCGGCGATGAACGCGAGCGTGTCCGGATGCGGGCGCGTGATATCGAAGTGGCGCGCGAGCGCGTCGCCGAGCCGCACGTCGCCGACACCGGCGACCGTCACCGGCGTGTCGGCCTTCAGCGCGGTGATCTCGAGCAGTTCGTCGACGAGCGCCGGGCAGTTGGTCGGCCACACGCCGAGCGCGTCGCCGGCTTCGTATTCGAGGTTCGCGCCTTCGGTCGACAGCGACACGTAGCGCGTGTCCTTCGCCGCGCCCGGATGATTGAGCCGCAGGTTCGCGACGAGCCGCGACGGCGCCGGATGAGCCTTGGTCGGCAACGCGCCCGGCGGGATCATCCCGTCCGCCGGCACCGCGTGCAGCGCCGCGTCCTCTTCCTTGATCCGCGCGACGATACACTCGAGCCAGCGGTTCGCATCGGCCTGGAACTCGACGTCGCAGTCGGCGCGCGGCAACAGCCGCGTCGCACCGAGTTCCGCGAGCCGCGCGTCGAGCTGGCGGCCGTGGCCGCAGAACTGGTCGTAGTTGCGGTCGCCGAACGCGAGCACCGCGAAGTGCACGCCGTCGACGCGCGCGGCGCCGTCGGCCCGCAGCGCGTCCCAGAATTCGCGGCCGTTGTCGGGCGGGTCGCCGTCGCCGAACGTGCTCGTCATCAGCAGCACGTATTGCGCCTTAGCGAGCGACGCGACCGGGTAGTCGGACATGCAGGTCGTGCGGATCTCGAAGCCCGCGTTCATCAATTGGGTCGCATAGTCCTCAGTCAGCGATTCGATGTTGCCCGTTTGCGACGCCCACAGCAGCACGACCTTCGGCCGTGTGCGCACGATCCGCACGCCGCCCGGCGCCGCCGCCGCGGCGTCCGCCTGCAGTGCGGGCATCGCGGCGGGCGTGGCATGGCCGGCGCTCGCGCGGCTGAACAGTCCGGCGAGCATCCCGTCGAGCCACAGACGGGTCGGCGCGGCGAGCGGCGCGCTCGCGGGCAGCACGGGCACGCCGCCCGCGCGGCGGCCCGCGTCGGTGCGCAGCCCGCTGACGAAGCCGGCAACGTAGTGGCGCTCCGCGTCGGACAGCGGCGGCGGCGCCGTCTCGGCGATGCCGAGCGCGGCGGCGAAAGTGTCGATGTCAGCCATGTCGAGTTCCTGTGCCGCAGTCGCGCCCGTTGCGGCGGCCGGCGCGGGCGCGGGCTCTGCCGCTGCCGTTGCCGTAGTAGCGGCCGGGTCGCGCTGCGGGATATCGTCGGCGGCGCGCTCGGCCGGCGGGATGTCGACCCGGCTCAGCGCGACCGCGCAGAATTTCAGTTCCGGTTGCTGGGAAACCGGGTCGATCGCGTCATTCGTGACCGCGTTGATGCAAAGATCGTCGCCGTACACGTCGTTCCAGTGCATCGGCGCGAAACAGTTGCCGGGCTGCACGCGGTCGGTCACGACCGCCGGCAGCACCGCACGCCCGCGCCGCGAGCGGACCTCGACGCTGTCCTTCGCGGCGATGCCGAGCGCGCGCGCATCCTCCGGGTGGATTTCGACGAACGGACGCGGATTCAGCTTGTTGAGCATTCCGACCTTGCCCGTCTTCGTCATCGTGTGCCACTGGTGCTGCAGCCGGCCCGTGTTCAGCACGATCGGGAATTCGCCGTCGGGCAGCTCGTGCGGCGCGACGTGCGGCCGCGCGAAGAACTGCGCTTTGCCCGATGCGGTCGGAAACGCGATGCGCGGGGTACGGCCATCCGGCGTGCCGCCGTGCGCCGACGTGCGCAGCGTCTGGCTCACGCCGTCGTTCAGGTAGCGGATCGGGTTGCGGTCGTGCGCCGCATCCGGCGCGCACGGCCACTGCAGCGGCGTATCGGCGAGCGCCGCGTGGCTCGCGCCGCGCAGGTCGTAGCCGGTCGCGGGATTCGTGAAGCGGACGATCTCGTCGAACACGTCGGCGGCCGACGCGTAGCCGAACGCGTCCGCAAAGCCCATCGCGCACGCGACTTCGGCGACGATCTTCCAGTCCGGCAGCGCATCGCCGGGCGGCGCGATCGCCTGCCGCATCAGCGTCATGTTGCGCTCGGAGTTGATCATCACCCCTTCGCCTTCGGCCCACAGCGCGCCCGGCAGCAGGATGTCCGCGTAGCGGTTGGTCTCGGTGTCGAGGAACGCGTCCTGCGCGATCACGAGTTCCGCGGCCTGCAGCCCGGCGATCACGGTCCGCCGGTTCGCGACCGTCGCGACCGGGTTCGTGCAGATGATCCAGCACGCCTTCACGTCGCCGGCCGCCATCCGTTCGAACAGGTCGATCGTGCCGTTGCCGGTTTCGGTACGCAGCGTGCCGCGCGGCACGCGCCACACGTCCTCGACGAACTGCCGGTCCGCGTCCGACAGCACCGAACGCTGGCCCGGCAGCCCGGGCCCCATGTAGCCCATTTCGCGCCCGCCCATCGCGTTCGGCTGTCCGGTCAGCGAGAACGGCCCGCTGCCGGGCCGGCAGATCCGGCCAGTTGCGAGATGCAGGTTGCAGATCGCATTGGTGTTCCACACGCCGTGCGTGCTCTGGTTGAGCCCCATCGTCCAGCAGCTCATCCATTCCGGCGCATCGCCGATCCATTCCGCCGCGCGGCGCAGGTCGGCCTCGGCGACGCCCGTGATCGCCGCGACCTTGTCCGGCGTATAGTCGGCGAGGAACGCCGGCATCGCGTCCCATCCTTCGGTGAAGTCGGCGATGAACGCCGCGTCGGTCTTGCCGTTCGCGTGCAGCAGGTGCAGCAGGCCGTTCAGCAGCGCGACATCGGTGCCCGGGCGGATCTGCAGGAACAGGTCCGCCTTGTCGGCGGTGCCCGTGCGGCGCGGATCGACGACGATCAGCTTCGCGCCGGCCTTCACGCGCTCCATCATCCGCAGGAACAGGATCGGATGACAGTCGGCCATGTTCGCGCCGATCACGAAGAACAGGTCCGCGCGATCGAAGTCCTGGTATGACCCGGGCGGGCCGTCCGCGCCGAGCGACAGCTTGTAGCCGCTGCTCGCGCTCGCCATGCAGAGGCGCGAGTTCGATTCGATATTGTTGGTGCCGACGAAGCCCTTCGCGAGCTTGTTCACGAGGTACTGCGCCTCGATCGACATCTGGCCCGACACATAGAACGACAACGCGTCTGGGCCGTGCGCATCGAGCACCGTGCGCAGGCGGCGCGCGGTCTCGGCGATCGCGTCGCGCGCGGCCAGCGGCACGAGGTCGTCCTCGCGCGCTCGGCGCACGAACGCGCTTTCGAGCCGCCCGGATTTGCGCAGCGCGACGTGCGCGGACGCCCCTTTCGTGCACAGCCGCCCGAAGTTGGTCGGATGGTCGGGGTCGCCGGCCACCTTGACGACCTCGCCGTCCTCGACGTGCAGCACCATCCCGCAGCCGACGCCGCAGTACGGGCACACGGTCTTTACGTTCGTGGCGGTCATGCGCGCTCCGGCTCCGTCAGGCTGCGACCCACACGACGCCGTTGTCGACGCGCGAACGGTAGGTGCTGACCGACTGTTCCGGCGCTTCGAGGCATTCGCCGGTGCGCAGGTCGAAGTGATGCTTGTACAGCGGCGACGCGACGACGATCCGCTCGCCGAGGTTGCCGACCAGCCCGCGCGACATCACGGCCGCCTGCGACGCCGGATCGACGTTGTGGATCGCGAACACGCCGCCGTCCTCGTGCGCGACGTAGAACACGGCAACCTGCTCGCCGTTGACGAGCGCGCACACGCCGGTGTTCGGCACGATCTCGTCGAGCGCACACACGGGGGTCCAGGACACGTGGATCTGTTCGTTGCTCATGGCTTTCTCCTAGCTGGCGATGATCGGGATGGTTCAGGCGGTTTCGGTTTCGAGCACCACCGGAATCTCGATGCGCTTGCCGCGCACCCGCTCGTCGGGCGTCGCGGGGCGGATCTGGCCGCGCGTCTCGACAAAAGCGATGTTCGCGTCCGGCGCGTCGCTGTTCACGAAGTGGCGGAAGCGCTTGCGCGTTTCCGGATCGGTGACGGCCTTCTTCCACTCGCATTCGTACGTGTCGACCACGTGCTGCATGTCGGCCTCCAGCTCGGCCGCGAGCCCGAGCTTGTCGTGCACGACCACGTCGATCAGGTAGTCGAGCCCGCCCTCGAGGTTGTCGCGCCACACGCTCGTGCGCTGCAGCCGGTCCGCGGTGCGGATGTAGAACATCAGGAAGCGGTCGATGTAGCGGATCAGCGTGTCGTGGTCGAGGTCGGCCGCGAGCAGTTCCGCGTGGCGCGGCTTCATCCCGCCGTTGCCGCACACGTACAGGTTCCAGCCCTTTTCGGTCGCGATGATGCCGATGTCCTTGCCCTGCGCTTCCGCGCATTCGCGCGTGCAGCCCGACACGCCGAACTTCAGCTTGTGCGGCGCGCGCAGCCCCTTGTAGCGGTTCTCGATCTCGATCGCGAGGCCGACCGAATCGTCGACGCCGTAGCGGCACCACGTCGAGCCGACGCACGACTTCACCGTGCGCACCGACTTGCCGTACGCATGGCCCGACTCGAAGCCCGCGGCAATCAGTTCCTCCCAGATCGACGGCAGCTGCTCGACGCGCGCGCCGAACAGGTCGACGCGCTGGCCGCCCGTGATCTTCGTATAGAGGCCGTACTTCTTCGCGACCTGGCCGACCGCGATCAGCCCTTCCGGCGTCACTTCGCCGCCCGGCATCCGCGGCACGACCGAATACGTGCCGTCGCGCTGGATGTTCGCGAGGTAGTAGTCGTTCGAATCCTGCAGGCCCGCATGTTCCTTCTTCAGCACGAACTCGTTGAAGCACGACGCGAGGATGCCCGCGACCGCAGGCTTGCAGACGTCACAGCCGAGGCCGTGGCCGTGCTTCGCGAGCAGCGCGCCGAAGGTCTGGATGCGCTCGACGCGGATCAGGTGGAACAGCTCCTGGCGCGAATACGGGAAGTGCTCGCACAGATGGTTGTTGACCGCGAGCCCCTGCTTCTTCATCTCGGACTTCATGATCTGCGTGACGAGCGGCACGCAGCCGCCGCACGACGTGCCCGCGCCCGTGCACGACTTCAGCGCGCCGATGCTCGTCGCGCCGCCGTCGACCGCCGCGCAGATCTGCGCCTTCGACACGTTGTTGCACGAGCAGATCTGCGCGGCCTCGGGCAGCGCCTCGACGCCGACCACCGCCTTCGCTGCGCCGTCCGACGACGGCAGGATCAGGAATTCCGGCGCTTCGGGCAGCTCGATGCGATTCAGCATCATCTGCAGCAGCGTGCCGTATTCGGCCGCATCGCCAACCATCACCGCGCCGTGCAGGAACTTGCCGCAATCGGACACGACGAGCTTCTTGTAGACCTGCTTGCGCTCGTCCGCATACTGGTACGTGCGGCTGCCGGCCGTCGTGCCGTGCGCGTCGCCGATGCTCGCGACGTCGACGCCCATCAGCTTCAGCTTCGTGCTCATGTCCGCGCCCGCGAACGCCGCGGCAACGCCTGCGAGCTGCTTCGCGACCACGCGCGCCATGTCGTAGCCGGGCGCGACGAGACCATACACCATGCCGTTCCATGCCGCGCATTCGCCGATCGCGTAGATGTCCGCGTCGCTCGTGCGGCAGCTGTCGTCGATCGCGACGCCGCCGCGCGGGCCGAGCTCGAGCCCGCAGGCGCGCGCGAGTTCGTCGCGCGCACGGATGCCGGCCGAGAACACGATCATGTCGGTGTCGAGATGCGTGCCGTCGGCGAAGTTCATCCGGTGCGTGCCCTCTTCGCCATCGACGATCTCGAGCGTGTTCTTGCCGGTATGCACCTGCACGCCGAGCGCCTCGATCTTCGCGCGCAGCATGCGGCCGCCGCCGTCGTCGACCTGCACGGCCATCAGGCGCGGCGCGAATTCGACGACGTGCGTGTCGAGCCCCATGTCGCGCAGCGCCTTCGCGCATTCGAGGCCGAGCAGGCCGCCGCCGATCACGACGCCGCGCTTTGCGCGCGCGCCGCAGGCCTGCATCGCTTCGAGGTCATCGATGGTTCGGTACACGAAGCAATCGGCGCGCTCGCGGCCCGGCACCGGCGGCACGAACGGGCGCGAGCCGGTCGCGAGCACGAGCTTGTCGTACGCGAGCGTCTCGCCCGACGCGAGCGTGACCGTATGCGCGGCGCGGTCGATCGAGGCGACCTGCGCATTCAGGCGCAGGTCGAACTGCGGGTTCGCGTCGAAGAAGCCGGGCGCGACGAGCGACAGGTTGTCCGCCGTCTTGCCGGAGAAGAATTCCGACAGGTGCACGCGGTCGTACGCGGGGCGAGGCTCCTCGCCGAGCACCGTGACCTCGAGCGCGCCGGCGGCGTCCGCCGCGACGCACTCGAGCAGCTTGTGACCGACCATGCCGTGACCGATGACGATGAGTTTCATGTTGGGATTTCCTCAAACGATCAGTTTGCGATGCCGCCCGCCGCCAGCGCGCGTTCGCGCAGCGCCGCCTCGTGGGCCTTGTGTTCTTCGCTGAAGCGCACCGCCATCGCGCAGAGCGCCGACACGGTGACGATGAGGCCGAGCACGCTCAGCGTGTGCTGCACGTCGCCGATCCCCTTCAGCAGGAAGCCAGCCGCGACCGCGCCGGCGTTGCCGCCCGCGCCGACGATCCCGGCGACGCCGCCGAGCGCCTTGCGGTCGATGAACGGCACGAGCGCGTAGGTCGCGCCGCACGCCATGTGCGTGAACAGGCCGAACGTCAGCATCGCGACCAGCGCGATCCCGACCGTGTTCGTGTGCGAGAACCACAGCAGCCCGAGCCCTTCGCCGACGATCAGCGCGCAGAGCAGCGATGCGCGCACGTCGAGGCTGCGGCGCGCGGCGACCTTGTCGGACAGCCAGCCGCCAAGCGCGCGAGCGAACAGCGCGAGCACGCCGAACAGGCCAGCGGCAAGGCCCGCCTCCTTCAGCGACAGGTTGAAGTGATCGACGTAGTACAGCGCGGCAACGTTGTGGATGAACACCTCGACGCCGAAGCACGCGCCGTACGTGACGAACAGCATCCACACGCGGTAGTTCGCGCATGCGGCCGAGAAGCTCGCCCAGCCGCCCTTCTTGCCGCTGTCGATCGTCACGCCCTGTTTGCGCAGCGCGACGAAGTCGCCTTGCGGGCAGTCCTGCGTATAGCGCCAATAGACCCACGCCATCACCAGCATCGCGATGCCCGGCACGACGAGCGCGGCGCGCCACGCGGACGCCTCACCGAAGCCGAGCATCAGCGCGGCCGTCGCGAGGAGCGGCAGGAAGGCCTGCGCGGCGCCCGCGCCGGCGTTGCCCCAGCCGGCCGACGTCGCGTTCGCGGTGCCGACGATGTTCGGCGCGAACATCACCGACGTGTGGTATTGCGTGATCACGAAGCTCGCGCCAACCGCGCCGATGCCGAGCCGGCACAGCAGGAACGACAGGTAATCGTGGCTGAACGCGACCGCGATCACGGGAAACGCACCGATCGCGAGCAGCCCTGAATACACGCGGCGCGGCCCGAAGCGGTCGCACAGCGGGCCGACGACCAGCCGCACGGCGATCGTCGCGGCCACTGCCGCGATGTTGATGTTCGCGACCTGCGTGGCGTTCAGATGAAATTCATGTGCGATGAGCGGCATCAGCGGCGCGCACGCGAACCACGCGAAGAAGCACACGAAGAACGCCATCCACGTCAGATGAAACGCGCGCATCGGCGCGGTGCGCAGGCTGAAGAGATCGATGCGGGTAGCTTTGTCGGACATTTCCCATCCACCAAATGAAAACGGCGTCCTGCGAACCCGGTCTCGCGCATGTCGAGACCCGATCCGTAGGACGCCGTTGCCCAGGAAGCCCGTTGCCGGGCGAATCGGTATTCGGTACTGCGAGCGAATCGCCGTTGATTCGCACGGGTCACACTATGCAAGCACCGTGCCATGTCGTGCGAAATCCTGTCGCACAACGGATGGCGGCGCTTTCGGTGGCCTGCGCGGTGCCGCGTTGCACGCGCCCCGCGACGCGTCGTGGCGCAGCGAGGCACGATTGTGGTGCGATGCAGCACTGTCACCGTGCGGCAATGCCGTGCACGTTCGTGGTGAATCGCGCACCCGCATCCGTCATCGCACCGGCAAGGGTCCGGCGCACCGCGACGGCCGTTGCACGACGCACGGCTGGTCCGGATATTGCTCGGCCGTTCGCAGGAATCCGATCCGTTATTCAGACCGCCACGCGTGCGTGGCTATGGGACAAGCATCATGAAGACTGGCAAGGTCACCCTGCTCGGCGCCGGCCCCGGCGATCTCGACCTGCTCACGCTGAAGGCCGTGAAGGCGCTCGCGGCCGCCGACGTGCTGCTGCTCGACGATCTCGTGAATCCCGAAATCGTCACGCTCGCGCCGCAGGCGCGCGTCGTGCGCGTCGGCAAGCGCGGCGGCTGCCGTTCGACGCCGCAGGCGTTCATCGAGCGGCTGATGCACCGCTACGCGCTGCGCGGCGCGCACGTGGTGCGCGTGAAAGGCGGCGAGGCACTGCTGTTCGGCCGCGCGGGCGAGGAACTGAAGACGCTGCGCGACGCGGCAATTCCGGTCGACATCGTCAACGGGATCTCGTCGGGATTCGCGGCGGCGGCCAGCCTCGGCGTGTCGCTCACGCATCGCGAGCATTGCCAGGGCGTCACGTTCGTAACCGCGCACCTGCAGGACCACACCGAGCCGGACTGGTCGCGCCTCGCCGCAACCGGCACGACACTCGCGATCTATATGGGGATGAGCCGCATCGAGCGGCTCGCGGCCGGCCTGCTCGCCGCGCTGCCCGCGTCGACGCCCGCCGCGGCCGTGCAATGGGCCGGCACGCCCGACGAGCGCCGCTGGACCGGCACGCTCGGCACGCTCGCACAGGGCGTCGCCGATGCGGGGCTCGGCAGCCCGGCCGTGATCCTGGTCGGCGCGGCGATCGGCGAAGCGGACGCGCTCGGCGGCACCGACACCTGTGCCGACACCCGCACCGACACCGCCGCCCTGGCGCACGTGATCGCGCGGGCCGCGTAGGATGCGGCGTGCCACGCGGCCGCAGCCGCCCATCTATAGTGAAAACGGCGGGCGCACGCACGGCGGCCGGCGGACTTCCGTGTGCGGCGCGTCGCCGCTGTCTCGTCCGTTCGCGTCATGAGTGCGTCCGTTTCGCCCGTCAAGCTGCGCGTGCTGCTCGTCACCGATACGCAAAAGCCGATCGGTGACCTGCGCGACGCGCTCGCGCGCCTCGGCTACGAGATGCTGGCCGAAGTGGCGACGCCCGCGCGTCTACCTGCGACCGTCGAGGCGCAGCGGCCCGACGTCGTGATCATCGATACCGAATCGCCTTCGCGCGACACGCTCGAACAGCTCGCCGTGATGAACGCCACCGCGCCGCGCCCGGTGCTGATGTTCAGCCATGACGCGGATCAGACGCTGATTCGCGCGGCGGTCGGTGCGGGAGTGAGCGCGTATCTCGTCGAAGGGCTGTCGGCCGAGCGGCTCGCGCCGATTCTCGAGGTCGCGCTCGCGCGCTTCTCGCACGACGACGCGCTGCGCCGCCGGCTCGCCGACGTCGAGCGCGAGCTCGACGACCGCAAGCTGATCGATCGCGCGAAGCGCACGCTGATGGAGCGCCGCAAGCTGTCCGAGCCCGACGCCTACGCGGCGCTGCGCAAGCGCGCGATGGACCAGGGCATCCGCATCGTCGACGCCGCGCGCCAGCTGCTCGCGGGCGACCCGCAACCATGAGTGTCATTGCCATGACGACTTCCCCCGCCGCCGCGCCGGAGCGCGCGTGCCTCCGTCTCGGCTTCGTCGCGCTCAGCGACGCGGCCCCGCTGATCGTCGCGCAGCGCCTCGGCCTCGGTGCGCGCCACGGCCTCGCGCTCGAGCTGAGCCGCGAGCCGTCGTGGGCCGCCGTGCGCGACAAGCTGCTGTCCGGCGAACTCGACGCCGCGCATGCGCTGTACGGCCTCGTCTGCGGCATGCAGCTCGGCATCGCGAGCCCGCAGGCCGACATGAGCGTGCTGATGGTGCTGAACCGCAACGGCCAGGCGATCACGTTCTCGGGGCCGCTCGCCGACGCGTATCGCGCGCGCCGCAACCTGAAGCACGCGCTCGCGACGCTCGGCCGCCCGCCGGTGTTCGCGCAGACCTTCCCGACCGGCACGCACGCGATGTGGCTCTATCACTGGCTCGCATCGCACGGCGTCGATCCGCTGCGCGAGATCCGCAGCGTCGTGATCCCGCCGCCCGAGATGGTCGCGGCGCTCGCGAACGGCGAGCTCGACGGCTTCTGCGCGGGCGAGCCGTGGCATGCGGTGGCCGAAGCGTGCCGCGCGGGCCGCACGGTTGCCGCAACGAGCGAGGTCTGGCCCGATCATCCGGAGAAGGCGCTCGCATGCCGACGCGATTTCGCCGCGCTGTACCCGAACACGGCGCGCGCGCTGATCCGCACGCTTGTCGATGCGTGCGCGTGGCTCGACAGCCCCGCGCACCGCGTCGAGGCGGCCGGCTGGCTCGCGTCGCCGGACGCGCTCGGCGTGCCGGCCACACTGATCGCGCCGCGCCTGCTCGGCGACTACGGCGCGGGACCGTTCGCCGCGCCGCCGCTGCCGGTCAGCTTCCACGCGGGTGGCACGGTGAACCGGCCGCGCACCGAAGACGGCCTGTGGTTCCTGTCGCAGTACCGGCGCTGGGGGATGCTCGCCGACACGCGCGACGACCGCGCGCTCGCCGCGGCGATTGCGGATCCTGCGTTGTATGATGCTGCGGTCGCTGGAACGGGCGCTACACTTGCCGGATTCAACTGAACTTCGATGTCCACTCGACCGGGCGCGTCGCTCGACGCGCTGCTCACCGAAATCCGCGCGTGCCGCGCGTGCGAAGCCGTACTGCCGCTCGGCCCGCGCCCCGTGCTGCGTGCGCACCGCGACGCGCGCATCCTGATCGTCGGGCAGGCGCCCGGCGCGCGCGTGCATGCGAGCGGCATCCCGTGGGACGATGCGAGCGGCAAGCGGCTGCGCGAATGGCTCGGTGTCGATGCGGACACGTTCTACGACCCGACGCGCTTCGCGATCGTGCCGATGGGGTTCTGCTACCCGGGCCGCGGCGCGAGCGGCGACAATCCGCCGCGCCCCGAATGCGCGCGGTTGTGGCTCGACCGGCTGCTCGCGGAGCTGCCGTCGACCCGCCTGACGCTGCTGATTGGCACCTACGCGCAGCGGCATTTCCTGCGTGACACGCGCAAGGCGTCGCTGACCGAAACCGTCGAGGCTTGGCGCGACTATGGCCCTCACGTGCTGCCGCTGCCGCACCCGTCGCCGCGCAATCAGGGCTGGTTCAAGCATCATCCGTGGTTCGAAGCCGACGTGCTGCCCGAATTGCGGCGCCGCGTGGCGCCGCTCGTGGCGCGATAGGCGCGTCGTTGCCAGATTTCCTGCTCAACGGCTTGCAATTCCTCCCCCCGATTCTGACCAACTCCTGACGCAGACCGGTTTCGCTGTACCATCGCGGGTCAATCCGCATCGCGAAGCATCGAATCCGTCATGTCCTCCTCCGCCCCGCCGCGCCTGTACGGGATGCCCGAACGCAGCGACCGGCTCGATTTCTACATCCGCGACCAGGCGTCGCGCCAGGCAATCACCGAGCCGCACCGGCACGCGTACTTCCAGATCCAGTTCAATCTCGGCGGTGACACCGAGCAGCGGATCGGCGGCGTCACGCGGCCGTTTCCGCGCGGCGCGCTCGCGTTCGTGCTGCCGTACCGCGAGCACGTGATCCCGCATCCGGAAGGCGCGCACTTCATCGTGATCAACTTCAGCCAGGCGTTCCTGCGCGCCGATCTCGACGTCGATCCGCTCGACCTCGAGGACATGCCCGCGCACCGCTTCCCCGAGCTCACGCCGTTCCGCTTCCAGGAGCATCTCGACTTCATCCTGACCGGCGATACGTTCGACGAGGCGCGCCGCCTCGCGCTGTGCATGCTCGACGCGGACCGCGTCCGCACGTTCGGCTCGACGACGCTTCTGCGCGGCTATCTGCTGCAACTGATCGGGCTCGTCTGCACGCAATACGCGGGCGCGCTCGACAAGCTCGCGCAACGCGGCGCGCATCGCGCGGGCCGGCGCGACGCGCTCGCGCGCGTGCTGCGCCATGTGCGCGCGAACCTGACCCGCGAAGACCTGACGCTCGCCGCCACCGCCGAGGCCGCGTTCCTGTCGCCGAACTATCTCGCGCACCTGATCCGCAAGGAAACCGGCAGCACGTTCACCGATCTCGTGACCGAGCGCCGCATCGCGCTCGCGCAGTCGCTGCTCGCGCACACGAACCGGCGCATCGCGGAAATCGCGCGCGCGGTCGGCTTTCGCGACGAAGGGTATTTCGCGCGGCGGTTCCGCGCGCGCGTCGGCGTGTCGCCGAAGGCGTACCGCGACGCCAATGCGGCGCTGCCCGACGGCGACGCGTAGTTTTGTCCCGGAAAAACGCAATTGCGTCGCATTCGCCGTCGCGCGCGTCGGGTATCGTTGCACGCATGCCGGCCGCTGCGTGATGCGCGAGCCGGCTTTCGTCTCCCACCCGAACGAGGCCATCCGATGTCCGAATACGTCATCGACGCTCCCGAGCGTCCTTCCGTCGAAGTCGAGCAGTCGTCCGCGCGCTTTCCGGTGCGCCGCGTGTTCTGTGTCGGCCGCAACTATGCCGAGCATGCGCGCGAGATGGGCGCCGATCCGAACCGCGAGCCGCCGTTCTTCTTCTCGAAGCCGGCCGACGCGGTCGTGCCGGCGCGCGGCACCGTCCCGTATCCGCCGCTGACGAACGACCTCCATCACGAAATCGAGCTCGTGATCGCGATCGGTCAGGGCGGCCGGTCGATCGACGCGGCCGACGCGCTGTCGCACGTGTGGGGCTATGGCGTCGGCGTCGACCTGACGCGCCGCGACCTGCAGGCCGAAGCGAAGAAGCTGAGCCGGCCGTGGGACTGGGCGAAGGGTTTCGATGCATCGGGGCCGGTGACCGCGCTGCGGCCCGTCTCGGCGACCGGGCACCCGGCCACCGGCCGCATCTGGCTCGCAGTCAACGGCGAGCCGCGCCAGCAAGGCGATCTCGCGGACATGATCTGGCCGGTGCCGGACATCATCGCGTACGTGTCGCGTTCGGTCGAGCTGCGGGCCGGCGACCTGATCTTCACCGGCACGCCGGCTGGCGTCGGCGCGCTGGAGCCGGGCGACCGCGTGACAGGCGGCGTGGACGGCGTCGCGCAGTTCTCGTTCACGATGGGCGCGAAGCCGTGATGCGGGTCGACGAGTAAAGGCGCAGGATGCTGCGCCGCGCGATGCGGCGTGGTATCGCACCATTCACCGCAGCTCGTCGCGGGCCACCATCCAGCGCGCGCACACGGCGGCCGACAGCGCGATCACCGAGGACAGCAGCATCATGCAAAGCGGCGCGTAACCGACGTTGTGCTCGGTCAGCACCGCGCCCGTCAGCGACGACAGCGCGGCGCCGCCCGCGATCGTCATCGCACCGGCCAGGCCCGACGCGCTGCCGGCCAGTTCGGGGCGCACCGACAGCGCGCCGGCGTGCGCAGCCGGATTCGTCAGGCCGTTGCCGACGCCGACGAGCACGCACGGGCCGAACAGTGCGATCGGGTGCCTGACGCCCGCGAAAAACAGCCCGAGACCGAGCAGCGGACCGGCGCACGCGACGATGCGGCCGGCGACGAGCGTCGTCGTCAGCGGATAGCGGGGCGCGTAACGACCGGTGACGAAGCTGCCGAACATGAAGCCCGCGGTGATCGTCCCCATGTAGAAACCGAGCACCGCCGGCGGCAGGTCGAAGACCGCCTGCGCGGTCAGCGGCGCACCGGCCAGGAACGCGTAGAACGCGCCGGTCGAGAAGGCCATGCACAGCGCGTAGGCCCAGAAGCGGCGCGCGCGGAACAGCGCCGGGTACGCACGCAGCTGCCGCCGGATCGTGTCCGACGGATTCCCGTTGGTTTCGCCGAAGTTGCGCCAGCACCACGCGAACAGCGCGAGGCTGGCCAGGCCGACACACCAGAAGCTCGCGCGCCAGCCGAAGTTTTCGTCGAGCAGGCCGCCCAGCGTCGGGCCGAGCATCGGCGCGATCGCCGCCGCCATCGCCGCATAGCCGATCCGGCTCGCTGTCTGCGCGTGACCGCTCGTATCGCGGATCGCCGCCATCGCAACCGGATAGCAGCACGTGACGCATGCCTGCAGCATGCGGCACGCGAGAAACGCGCGGACGTCGGTCGCCAGCGCGCAGCCGAGCGATCCGGCCGTGAACAGCGCGAGCGTGGTCAGCACGATCGGCCGCCGCCCGAAGCGGTCCGACAGCGGCCCCATCACCAGTTCGAGCGTCGCGGCGACGGCCGCGTAGCCGCCGAGCGCGAGGCTCACGAGCGCGTAGTCGGTGTGGAGGGTGCGCGCGATGTTCGGCAGCGACGGCAGAAACAGGCTCAACGGCAGCACCGACAGCGCGCACAGCAGCGTCAGCGTGGACAGAGGCGGATAGGGGCGTTCGGCGGTCGTCGATGTCGGCGTCATCATTCGGATGCAGGGTCGAGCGGGACAATTGGGATAGGGGCAGGCCTCGCGGCCCGACCCCTCCCGCACCACCGTGCGTACGGGTCCGTACACGGCGGTTCGGATCAGTTGATCGGCGATGGACCCAGCGACGGAAGGCCCAACGAGCGGAAG
>NZ_QTQP01000043.1 GCF_003854275.1 Burkholderia sp. Bp8963 | reverse complement strand
GCGCGCAAAGGCGACGGCGAACCTGGCGTCAAAACCATCTGGCTAGGCATGCAGCGAATAGTGGACTTCGTTGCTGGCATCAGGTACATGCGCGAGATTGAGCATCAGACTTGTGTGTAATGGAATGATTTTAGAGTGCGCGCAACATCCATCGTGGCACGCCGCGCGCGTTCGCCGCGGACCCGAAGGCGCTCGCGCTTGCGCGCCGGCTCGTCGCCGCCGGCCGGGATGCCGGGCTGCCGAGCGGGCATCACCGTGCGTTCGCGTATCTGCCGTTCGAGCACGACGAGTCGCCGGACAGCCAGCGCGAGGCCGTGCGGCTGTGCGGGGGAATTCGGGAGGAGGCCGGATGCGCGGGGTATCACGACTTCGCGCTGCGGCATGCGGCGGTGATCGAGCGCTTCGGCCGGTTCCCGCACCGGAACGCGATTCTCGGACGCGCGTCGACCGATGAAGAGGTCGCGTTCCTGCGCGAGCCGGGGTCGTCGTTCTGAGCGACGTTCCGGCATTCGGGAGTTTCGGAGCGTCGGCCGGCGGCCTGGCGGACAGGCTGCCCGGCGGTTCAGCCGACAGGCGGCGCGCCGCGCCGCCCCATGCGATTGGTTATTGCAGGTGCCGCTCGGGCGTGCGCACGTAGACGCGCAGCAATTCCTCGTCGTCGGCGGGACGCGCGCCCGACCAGAACAGCTGCCAATCGCTGCCGGGCTTCGGGTCGACCGCACGCACGCCCTGCACGATCATCCACGTGCAGCGCGTCGTGCGCGCGTCCGAGATCGGCGTGTGCTGGATGCCGGAGAAGTAGTACAGCATCGGTGCTTCCGATTCGCCGAGCCCGTGGAGGCTCGCCATGCAATCGCCGTCGTTCCATTCGAGCGCGAGGTGCGCGTTCAGGTCGTCGAACACCGAGCGGTAGCTCTTCGCGACATCGAGCCACGGCAGCAGCAGCGTATAGACGAGCCCCCACGCGACGAGCGCGCCCGCAGTCCACGACAGCGCGCCGCGCCAGCGGCCCGTCGTGCGCAGCGTCGGCAGCAGCCAGAGCCAGCCGATCGTCAGCGCGAGCGCGGCGAGCACGAGGCCCGGTACGATCGGCAACGTCCAGTCGAGCGGCAGCCAGCGGCCGAGCGGCGCGAGCCGCGCACGCGACGCGCCCGGATCGGCCATCACCGACCAGATCGTCCATGCGAGCAGGACGACGGTGCCGAACAGCGCGCGGCTCAGGTAATCCCAGCCGGCGTGCAGCGCGCGCGGCAGGCGGTCGATCGCCTGCGCGGCGACGAGCGCGAGCGGCGCGATGAACGGCAGGATGTAGAGCTGACGCGACGTCGCGGACACCTGCAGCACCATCAGCCCCACGCCGGCGAATACGACCGGCAGCGCGATGCGCGGCGCGCGCCAGTCGCGCCAGGCGCCGAGCGCGAGCGCAACGAGCGCGAGCGGCGCGACCGGGAAGCCGACGGCCAGGAACGCGCGCAGGATGAAGAACGGCTTGTCGTTTTCGGCGCCGAGCTCGGGCACGGAGAAGCCGAAGAAGCGGCCGACGTTGTTGTCCCAGAACCACGCGAGAAACAGCGTCTCCGAGCGCAGGAACAGCGCGGTCGGCCAGATGATCGCGAACGGCGCGAACACGAGCGCGGCAACGCCGAGCGCGCGCGCGAACGCCCGGGTGCGGCATGCGGGGTAGAGCACCAGCACGGCGGCGAGCGTGGCCGCGAACACGAGCGGCACGAACAGCCCCTTCGTCATCAGCGCGATGCCGACGCCTGCGCCGAACATCGGCGCGGCCCAGCGGTTCAGCGGCTGCGCCGGCAGCCCGAGCTGCGACTGCCGTGCGCGGGCGCGATGCTGGGTCACGAGTTCGAGCAGGCCGCAAAAGGCGATCGCCGTGCCGGCGAACAACGCGACGTCGGTCATCATGTCGTGCACGTGCTTGATTACGACGAGGCTGCTCGCGCACAGCGCGACCGGCCCGATCACCTTCGCGTCGAACCAGCCGGCCGCGCCGCTCGCGATGCGCGCCGCGCGCGCCGTGAAGCCGAACGCGAGCACGGCGAACAGCGCGCTGGCGAGCCGCGCCGCGTCGTGCAGCGGCATCACGCGCTGCAGCAGCCACGCGAGGCTCGTCGCGACCCACGCATAGAGCGGCGGCTTCTCCATGAACGGCAGGCCGGCATTGGTCGGCACGACGAAATCGCCGGTCTCGAGCATGTGCTGGATGATGCCGAACGTGTAGGTTTCGTCCTGCTTCCACGGATCGTGGCCGAGCACGCCGGGCAGCACGTACGCGCACACCACGGCCGCGACCAGCAGCCAGAGGCGCCAGCCGAGGCGCTCGGCGCGGCTGCGCGCGGGCGACGTCGCGGCGCCGCCTGCCGCGGCAGGCGTGCTGCCGGCGTGAAGGGTGGCGGAGAGGTCGGCTTCGGCGGACGAATGGACGTGTTGGGCGGCGGCGGGCACGGGCGTGCGTCGCCGGCCGGGCGCTGCGGTTCCCTGCATGGAAAGATCTCTGGTCGCGCCGGCCAGGCGACATGGGCCGGGCCGATAAGGGCCGCCCTTCGGCGGCAGGGGGGACAAGCGGCGGCGCCGGCTGTCACGGACGATGGCCGCTAGTAGATCACGAATTTGTTACGGATGTTTACGAATTCTGTCGAGGAATTGTGGAGATTTGTGGCGGCCTGATTTTGTGTTGTGCGGCCGCAACAATTGGGGCCGAAGCCGAAGCCGCTATCGGCCGCCGCCGACGTCGAGGAGCGTGCCCGTGGTGTACGACGCGGCGTCGCTGAGCAGCCAGACGATCGCCTCGGCGATTTCATGCGCTTCGCCTGCGCGGCCGAGCGGCGTCTGCGTCCCGAGGCGGGCAGCGCGCCCCGGCTGGCCGCCGCTCGCATGGATCTCGGTCTCGATCAGCCCCGGTCGCACCGCGTTGACGCGCACGCCGTGCGGGCCGAGTTCCTTCGCGAGGCCGATCGTCAGCGAATCGACGGCCCCCTTCGAGCCCGCATAGTCGACGTATTCGTTCGGCGAGCCGAGCCGTGCGGCGATCGACGACACGTTGACGATCGCGCCGCCGCGGCCGCCGCGATCGGTCGACAGGCGGCGCGCGGCTTCCCGCGCGCACAGGTACGCGCCGAGCACGTTCGTGTCGAACATCCGCTGCAGCCGCTCGAGCGGCATGTCGGCGAGCGGCAGCGACGGCGCGACGATGCCCGCGTTGTTGACGAGTGCGTCGAGCCTGCCGAGCGTCGCGATGACGGTATCGAACATCGCGATGACGTCCGCTTCGTTCGACACGTCGCCGGCCGCGACGCACGCGCGGCCGCCTGCGTTGCGCACCGCGTCGGCGGTGGCGTTCGCCGCTGCCGCGTCGCGCGCGTAGTTGATGCCGACGTCCCAGCCGCGTGCGGCCGCGAGCACGGCGGTCGCGCGGCCGATGCCGCGGCTCGCGCCGGTGATCAGGACGACTTTGCGTTCGGAGGGTTCGGTCATCGCGCTCAGGTGTCGGTCATTCCGTTTCGTCGGGCGCCCACTTGTCGCGCACGGGCGCCTGGTAGTGGCGCAGGCGGTCGATCAGCGCGGCCGGGTCCGCATCGATGCACAGCGCATCGAAATAGGCGGGCCGCATGAAGCCTTCGTCGACCGTGTGCTTCAGCAGCGAGATCAGCGGATCGTAGAACGAATCGATGTTGTAGAGCGCGACGGGCTTGCGGTGATAGCCGAGCTGCGCCCACGTGTAGACCTCGAAGAACTCCTCGAGCGTGCCTGCGCCGCCGGGCATCGCGACGAATGCGTCGGCGAGGTCGGCCATCATCTTCTTGCGATGATGCATGTCGGGCACGACGTGCAGTTCCGACAGGCCCGTGTGGCCGACTTCCTTGTCGACGAGCAGTTCGGGGATCACGCCGACCGCGCGGCCACCGGCCGCCATCACCTCGTCGGCGATCGTGCCCATCAGCCCGACGCGGCCGCCGCCGTAGACGAGCGTGAGCCCCGCATCGACGAGCGCGCGGCCGAATGCGCGCGCGGCATCCGCATACACGGGCCGCACGCCGGGCGACGACCCGCAATAGACGCACACGGCCTTCATTGCTTTGCGTCCCTTGCAACGGACGGCCCACTTGCTACGCGCGGCGAACCGTCGCGCGGCGGCAGGTAGTCGTAGAACTCGCGCTTCGGCAGCTTGCCGGACGCGAGATCGTCGAAGATCTCCCGCGAGCGGCCGCGCAGGTACGGCGCCATCACGGAAATCACGTGCATGCTGACCTGGTGCAGCTCCTCGCGGATCGCGTCCTGGTCGTTGTACTTGCGCGGGTGCATCACGTACTGGTACGACAGCCAGTAGGTCGAGATCACCGCCATGTTGGTTGCGATCACCTCGATCTCGGCGGGCGTCGCGACCATCTCGGCATCGGAGACGAGCAGCTCGCACATGTCGCGCGCGAAGCGCACCTTGTGGCTGATGATCTGCTTGAAGTGCGTCTCGAGCGTGCGGTTGCGCGCGAGCAGGTCGTTGAGGTCGCGATACAGGAAACGATACGTCCACATGAAGTCGGCCATGTACTGCAGGTACGACCATGTCTCGTCGATCGTCGGACGGTGATCTTCGGGAAAGCGCAGGCGCTTTTCGATCGCCTGCTCGAACTGCGCGAAGATGCTGTTGATGATGTCGTCCTTGTTGCGGAAATGGTAGTACAGGTTGCCTGGACTGATTTCCATTTCCTCGGCGATCGTCGTCGTGGTGACGTTCGGTTCGCCGATCTCGTTGAAGAGTTTCAACGACAACTCGAGAATCCGTTCGCGCGTGCGGCGGGGAGGTTTCGCTTCCATGTCGTCCGGCCCTGTGTATGCCGGACTGGCGGGCGCTGCAATCGATGCTGCGTGATTCGTCCGGCGCGGGTTACTGTTCTAAGTCTAGCGGACGATTATAAACCGGGGTTTCGCCGGCCCGGGTGCATTTCCTCATCGGGGCATACCCGGCGATGATGCGCTGCCGCATCGCGCGCTAGAAGCCCAGCCAGCGTGCGACGACCGGGCCGAGCACGAAGCCCCACGTCGTCACGCACGCGAACAGCGCAACCGTCACGGCCGCGCTGCCGAGATCCTTCGCACGCTTCGACAGTTCGTGGCGTTCGAGCGAGATGCGGTCGATCGCGGCCTCGACGCTCGAGTTCAGCAGCTCGACGATCAGCACGAGCAGCACCGTCGCGATCAGCAGCGCGCGCGATGCGGCCGGCACCGGTGCGAACGCGCCGATCGGCAGCATCAGCGCGGCGAGCGTCAGCTCCTGGCGGAATGCGCTTTCCTCGCGGATCGCCACCTTGAATCCGTTCAGCGAATGCTTGAGTGCATACCAGGCACGCGTGAGGCCGCGATTGCGCTTGTACGGATTCGGCGGCAGCGGTGCGAGCGGATCGTCGGTGCCGAGCGGCTCGTGCGAGCCCGGCTCGGCGTGATGCGGATCGCTGCCTGGCGGATCTTCTTCGTCGAATGGCGCGTGGTGCTGCAGTGGCGCGCCGCCGGGCAGTGTCTGGTCGTGCGGGTCGCGTTTCAAACGGCGGCACCTTCTGGGGGCGAGTAGGCGTCTTTCGGCAGCGGCTGCAGATGCGATGCGAACTGCTCGGACGCGGCGCGCCATGAGAAGCGCTCGGCCCAGTCGCGGGCGGTCGCGCGCTCGATCTTCAGCGCTTCGAGACAGGCTTCCTGCAGGTCCTCGTGCATCGCGCCGGCCGTCCCGCCGCCGAGCACGTCGATCGGGCCGGTGACCGGGTACGCGGCAACCGGCGTGCCGCATGCGAGCGCCTCGAGCAGCACGAGGCCGAACGTGTCGGTGCGGCTCGGGAACACGAACACGTCCGCGGCCGCGTACACCTTCGCGAGCTCGGCCTGCGACAGCACGCCGAGATAGTTCGCTTCCGGATAGCGCGACTTCAGTTCCGCGAGCGCGGGGCCTTCGCCGGCGACCCATTTCGAGCCGGGCAGGTCGAGCCGCAGGAACGCCTCGACGTTCTTTTCGATCGCGACGCGCCCGACGTACAGGAAGATCGGCCGGGCAGTGTTGAGGACCTTGGATTCCATGGGTCGGAAGATATCGAGATCCACGCCGCGTGTCCACAGCACGACGTTCGTGAAGCCGTATTTCTCGAGATCGTCCCGGACGACGGGCGTCGGCGCCATCACCGCGCGCGACGGGCCGTGGAACCAGTTCAGGAAGCGGTAGGTCGCGGCAAGCGGGATGCCGAAGCGCGCCTGCACGTATTCCGGGAAGCGCGTGTGATACGCGGTCGTGAACGGCAGCTTGCGCGCGCGCGCATAGCGGCGCGCGGCGAGGCCGAGCGGGCCTTCGGTCGCAATGTGCAGCGCGTCGGGCGCGAATGCGTCGATCCGCGCGCGCAGCTTGCGGTACGGCAGGATCGACAGGCGGATTTCCGGGTAGGTCGGGCAGGGCACCGTGCGGAACTCGAGCGGCGTCAGCATTTCGACGCGGTGGCCGAGTGCGGTGAGTTCGCGGGACGTGCTCTTCAGCGTGCGCACGACGCCGTTGACCTGCGGTTCCCACGCGTCGGTGACGATCATGATCTTCATCGCGGCATGTGTCCTGTAAGGGTAAGTCAGGCAGTGGCTTTGGTCTTGCGCGATGCGGATTCGGACGGCGTGCGCATCACCGTCCAGTAGACGACTTTCAGTTCGCCTTCCATCGTTTCGACAAGTGCGGACAGGCTTTCGACCCAATCGCCGTCGTTGCAGTACAACACGCCGTCGATGTCGCGGATCTCCGCCTTGTGGATGTGCCCGCAGACGACGCCGTCGCAGCCGCGGCGGCGCGCTTCGTCGGTCATCACGGTCTCGAATTGCGAGATGAAGTTGACCGCGTTCTTCACCTGGTGCTTCAGGTATTGCGACAGCGACCAGTACTGGAAGCCGAGCCGGCTGCGGATCCGGTTGAACCAGCGGTTCAGCACGAGGATCAGCGTGTAGAGCGTGTCGCCGAGATACGCGAGCCACTTCGCATGCTGGATCACGCCGTCGAACAGGTCGCCGTGCACGATCCACAAACGTTTGCCCGCGAGCGTCGTGTGGAACGCCTCGCCGCGCACCTGGATGTCGCCGAACGCGAGGTCGCAGAACTGCCGCGCGCCTTCATCGTGGTTGCCGGGGATGTAGACGACCTGCGTGCCCTTGCGCGCCTTGCGCAGGATTTTCTGCACGACATCGTTGTGCGCCTGCGGCCAGTACCAGCCCTTCTTCAGCTGCCAGCCGTCGATGATGTCGCCGACGAGGTACAGGTATTCCGACTCGTTGTGGCGCAGGAAGTCGAGCAGGTACGTCGCCTGGCAGCCGCTCGAGCCGAGGTGGATGTCGGACAGCCAGATCGTGCGGTAGCGATGGGCGGACGGTTCGTGGTCGTCGTACTGCCTGGCGTGTGCGGCAGGCGGGTCTTGCGCGGCGAGGGCGTCGGCCGCGGCCGAGCCGGACAGGAAGGCAGTGGCGGCGCGGGCGCCGAGAGGGTGACGAAACAGGGGGGTCGCGGACGTTTTCTGGCCCATGCATGACTCGCGCCGATTGACATTACCGGCATTCCGCCATGCGGGCGTGACTGTGCCGTGACAGTCACGAGACGTTCTTATTACGGCATGCGGGGTCGGTTCAGAAGTGAATCGTCAGGCCCGGTTTCCGGCCGGGTTTTGACTGATTGGCAGCGTGGCTGGCGGCCGCCGAGCGGCTTCGGGCACCCGCCGCGGCACGGTCGTCGCGCGCGATCGTCAGCGTGGCAGCGCGACAACACGTGTGCGCGCGAGGCGATCGTGCGGGAACTGGCGTCCCGCGTGCAACCGTGCGGCGCCGGCCCAGACGGCGATCCACGCGCCCGTGACCGCCAGCGTGACGGGCACCGACAGGCCCGCGAGCGGATGCAGCGCGAGCGGCGGCAGGAACCACAGCCAGCCGAGCGCATAGCGGGCGAGCGCATGGCTGGCGGTGAGCGGCCGGCCGGTGGCCGACTCGATCCGCAAGCGCCAGGTTTTCATCGGCAGCGTCTGGCCGCCGTGGGTCCAGAACCAGACGAAATACGCGCCGACGACGAGTGCGATCCACGCGGCGAGGAGGTTGTGGTGGACGAGGCCGTTGCGCTGTTGCGTCGCGAGGCTGAACGCGAGGCCGGCGAAGAACACGATGCCGAACAGCAGCACGCCCTCGTACAGCATCGCGGCGAGGCGCCGCCGGATGGACGGCGCGGACGGCGGCGCGACAGCGTGCGGCACGCCGCTCAGGATCCCTTGAACAGCGACGGCGCGTCGGCGGGCGACACGGGCGTCGGTGCGGCCGGCGTCGTCGGTGCGCTGCCGGCAGTGGACGACGCGACGGCCGGCACGGCGGGGCCGCTCGATGCGGGCTGCGGCGGCACGACGTTCGGCGTGCTGGCCGGATGCTCGTGCGTGTTGACGAGGCGGCGGACGTCGCGGTCGCCCTTGCCGGTCGGCGGCGCGCTGACGACGGACGGCCGGCGGCGGCGCTCGGCGGCCGCGAGGCGCTCCTTCTGCTCCTCGGGCAACTGCTGGTAGGCCCTCCACGCGCGCTCGCGCGCCTGCGCGGACAGGCCCTTCGCGACCTGGTAGTTCTCGCGCGCGACGCGGCGCTCGTCAGGCGTCATTCCGACCCACTCGGTCATGCGCTCCTGCAGGCGCTTCTGCGCGTCGGGCGTCATCTTCGGGAAGCGCGCCGCGATCTTCAGCCATTTCCGCTTGCGGGCGTCGCTGAACGAATCCCACTGGCTGGCGAACGGCGCAAGCGCGACGTGCTGCGCGGGCGACAGGCGTGCCCACGACAGCGGGCCGCTCGCCGCGGGCAGCGGCGCGAGGTCGGTGGTGAGTGCAATGGCGGCCGACGCGATGGCGGGCGCGCCAGTCGCGGCGGCGACGGCTGCGGGTTCCGGGTGAAAGCGTGAATACGTGGCGACGTAGGCGACGGCGATCGCAATCACGCATCCGAAGAATACGGCCAGGCCGTGTTTCTGACTCACCCGTGCGGTCCCCTCGTTGCGTGTTGGTTTAATGGGCGTGCGAAAGATACGCGTTGAACCCGTGATCGAGATATGCGTTGAGTGGCAGATCGTCGCTGAGCATCGCCGCGTCGATGTCGGCCAGCTCGGCGGTGCGCTGCATGTCTTCCCAGTACGCGATGCCGACGAGGCCGGCGAGCAGCAGCGCGAGCGGCCACGCGCGCAGCAGGCGGCGCGCGAACGACGTCGGCGCTCGGGCGCTCGTGACGGGCGGCCCATATGCGCCGCCGGCGCCGGCCAGTGCGGGCACGAACACCGGCGCCGTCGCGGGCTCGGGTTTCTTGCGCGCGAGCGCGGCCTGGCGGGCGGCGGCCAGGCGGTCGGTGGTGGCGGCGGGCAGGGCGGCGGTACGCTCATCGAGCGCGCGGCGCACCTTCAGCGCGAATTCGAGTTCTCGGTTTTCGGGAGCGGAGCTCATAGCGTGATTCCTTTGGCCTTGAGCGCTTGCGCCAGGGTGTGGGTGGCTCGCGAGCAGTGCGTCTTGACGCTGCCTTCGGAGCACCCCATTGCGGCGGCAGTCTCGGCGACATCCATATCTTCCCAATAACGCATCAGGAACGCTTCCCGTTGACGCGCCGGGAGCTTCTGGATTTCCTCGTCGATCAGGGCCAGAACCTGCTCCCGTTCGAGCTGGTGCTCGCTGCTCTCGACGCCCGGCGTCTGGTCCGCCGATTCGAGCGTCTCGAGAGGGTCGAAGTCGTCGTCGTCCGTATTGTTGAGCGACGAAAAGAGTGTGACCCAGGTGTTGCGGACTTTCTGGCGGCGGAACCAGTCGTGGATCGCGTTCTGCAGGATCCGCTGGAACAGCAGCGGCAGTTCGGCGGGCGGGCGGTCGCCGTATTTCTCCGCCAGCTTGATCATCGCGTCCTGCACGATGTCGAGCGACGCATCGTCGTCGCGGACCGCGTACGCAGCCTGCTTGAACGCGCGCCTTTCGACGCCCGCCAGAAAGTCGGCGAGTTCCTTGTCTGATGCCATTCCGTGAAGGTATGCGCTGCGGGCTGCTGCGTGAAGAGGGTCGAAAAATTTCGTAAAACCCGCGGATGCTAACAAATTTTCGCGATGCTTGGCACCGCGTTGGGGGCCGCGCGTTGTGCGCGAACCGCGGCGCAGGGCCGCCCGCGGCCGGCGATGATGCACTGCGGGATATTTTGCTTGACTGCGTCCGCATGACCAGCTATCGTCGTCCGTTCGCAACATGAGTGATGGTCTCATTTGAGGCTGGCCCAAGAAGCCCGCCCTTCAACTGGACGCGCCGCTTGAACCCGAGCCACAAGCCCGGCAGAGAGCACCCGATCAATTTTTTGCCGAAAATTCGAAAGGTCAAAATGAACATGCCCAGCGCGGAATTCTCCACGTCGGAACCCCTTTCCCCTCCCGATAGCGACTCCATCGGCGCCACCGTGCTCATGAAGGCACTGGCCGACGAAAACGTCGAATTCATCTGGGGCTACCCCGGCGGCTCGGTACTCTACATCTACGACGAGCTTTACAAGCAGGACAAGATTCAGCACGTGCTGGTGCGCCACGAACAGGCGGCCGTGCACGCAGCCGACGCGTATGCGCGTTCCACCGGCAACGTCGGCGTCTGTCTCGTGACGTCCGGCCCCGGCGTCACCAACGCGGTGACCGGCATCGCGACGGCCTACATGGATTCGATCCCGATGGTCGTGATCAGCGGCCAGGTGCCGACTGCCGCGATCGGCCAGGACGCATTCCAGGAATGCGACACGGTCGGCATCACGCGTCCGTGCGTGAAGCACAACTTCCTCGTGAAGGACGTGCGCGACCTCGCGGAAACCGTCAAGAAGGCGTTCTACATCGCCCGCACCGGCCGTCCCGGCCCCGTGCTGATCGACATCCCGAAGGACATCTCGAAGACGCCGTGCCAGTACGAGCCGGTCAAGAGCGTGTCGCTGCGTTCGTACAACCCCGTCACGAAGGGCCACTCGGGCCAGATCCGCAAGGCCGTGTCGCTGCTGCTGTCGGCAAAGCGCCCGTACATCTACACGGGCGGCGGCATCATCCTCGCCGACGCGTCGCGCGAGCTGAACCAGTTCGCGGACCTGCTCGGCTACCCGGTCACCAACACGCTGATGGGCCTCGGCGGCTATCGCGCGTCGGACAAGAAGTTCCTCGGCATGCTCGGCATGCACGGCACGTACGAAGCGAACATGGCGATGCAGCACTGCGACGTGCTGATCGCGATCGGCGCGCGCTTCGACGACCGCGTGATCGGCGATCCGGCGCACTTCGCGTCGCGGCCGCGCAAGATCATCCATATCGATATCGACCCGTCGTCGATCTCGAAGCGCGTGAAGGTCGACATCCCGATCGTCGGCGACGTGAAGGAAGTGCTGAAGGAGCTGATCGAGCAGCTGCAGACGGCCGAGCATGGCCCCGACACCGAAGCGCTCGCGCAATGGTGGAAGGACATCGAGGAATGGCGCGCGAAGGACTGCCTGAAGTACGACCGCGAAAGCCAGATCATCAAGCCGCAGTACGTGGTCGAGAAGGCGTGGGAGCTGACGGACGGCAACGCGTTCGTGTGTTCCGACGTCGGCCAGCACCAGATGTGGGCCGCGCAGTTCTACCGCTTCAACAAGCCACGCCGCTGGATCAATTCGGGCGGCCTCGGCACGATGGGCTTCGGCCTGCCGGCAGCGATGGGCGTCAAGATGGCGCACCCGGACGACGACGTGCTGTGCATCACGGGCGAAGGCTCGATCCAGATGTGCATCCAGGAACTGTCGACCTGCCTGCAGTACGACACGCCCGTGAAGATCATTTCGCTGAACAACCGCTACCTCGGCATGGTCCGCCAGTGGCAGCAGATCGAATACAGCAAGCGCTATTCGCATTCGTACATGGATGCGCTGCCGGATTTCGTGAAGCTCGCCGAAGCGTACGGCCATGTCGGCATGCGCATCGAAAAGACGGCGGACGTCGAGCCGGCGCTGAAGGAAGCGCTGCGCCTGAAGGACCGCACCGTGTTTCTCGACTTCCAGACCGATCCGACCGAAAACGTCTGGCCGATGGTCCAGGCCGGCAAGGGCATCACCGAGATGCTGCTCGGATCGGAAGATCTGTAACGGCGCGACGCGCCTGGCCGCGGGCGGCCGCCTTCACGAAGGGCGGCACGGCACGCGGCAGTGCGCGGCGCGGGCCAATCGACACGGACACATTCTGGAAGAAGCGAACATGAGACACATCATTTCCGTCCTGCTGGAGAACGAACCGGGCGCGCTGTCGCGCGTGGTCGGTCTGTTTTCCGCACGCGGCTACAACATCGAAACCTTGACAGTGGCGCCGACCGAAGACCAATCGCTGTCGCGGCTCACCATCGTTTCCATCGGCTCCGACGACGTGATCGAACAGATCACGAAGCATCTGAACCGCCTGATCGAGGTGGTGAAAGTGGTGGACCTGACCGACGGTGCACACATCGAACGCGAGCTGATGCTGATCAAGGTACGGGCAGTGGGCAAGGAGCGCGAAGAGATGAAGCGGATGTCGGATATTTTCCGGGGCCGCATCATCGACGTGACCGAGAAGACCTACACGATCGAATTGACGGGCGCGAGCGACAAGCTCGACGCATTCATCCAGGGGCTGGACGCGGGCGCGATCCTCGAGACCGTGCGCACCGGCAGCTCCGGCATCGGACGCGGCGAGCGCATCCTGAAGGTGTGATGCCGAACAGGCACGCCGGGTGCGCCGTCATGTCCCGGCCCGCAGTACTCCATCTGAACGAATTGTTGAATTTTTGAATTAGCGAAGGAACCATCATGAACGTTTTCTACGACAAAGACGCCGACCTCTCCCTCATCAAGGGCAAGCAAGTCACGATCATCGGCTACGGCTCGCAAGGCCATGCGCACGCGCTGAACCTGAAGGACAGCGGCGTAAACGTGACGGTCGGCCTGCGCAAGGGCGGCGCGTCGTGGAGCAAGGCCGAGAACGCCGGCCTCGCGGTGAAGGAAGTCGCGGAAGCCGTGAAGGGCGCCGACGTCGTGATGATGCTGCTGCCGGACGAGCAGATCGCCGACGTGTACGCGAAGGAAGTGCACGCGAACATCAAGGAAGGCGCGGCGCTGGCATTCGCGCACGGCTTCAACGTCCACTACGGCGCGGTGATCCCGCGTGCCGACCTCGACGTGATCATGATCGCGCCGAAGGCGCCGGGCCACACGGTGCGCGGCACGTACTCGCAGGGTGGCGGCGTGCCGCACCTGATCGCGGTTGCGCAGAACAAGTCGGGCGCGGCGCGCG
The DNA here is from genome assembly GCF_003854275.1 of Burkholderia sp. Bp8963. Taxonomy (GTDB): domain Bacteria; phylum Pseudomonadota; class Gammaproteobacteria; order Burkholderiales; family Burkholderiaceae; genus Burkholderia. The sequence goes on along the minus strand of NZ_QTQP01000043.1, from coordinate 45,512 downwards.
ACATCGCGCTGTCGTACGCGGCAGCGAACGGCGGCGGCCGTGCCGGCATCATCGAGACCAACTTCCGTGAAGAGACGGAAACCGACCTGTTCGGCGAGCAGGCCGTACTGTGCGGCGGTACCGTCGAGCTGATCAAGGCTGGTTTCGAGACGCTGGTCGAAGCAGGCTACGCGCCGGAAATGGCGTACTTCGAGTGCCTGCACGAACTGAAGCTGATCGTCGACCTGATCTACGAAGGCGGCATCGCGAACATGAACTACTCGATCTCGAACAACGCCGAATACGGCGAGTACGTGACGGGCCCGCGCGTCGTCACGGAAGAGACGAAGAAGGCGATGAAGCAGTGCCTGACCGACATCCAGACGGGCGAGTACGCAAAGAGCTTCATCCTCGAGAACAAGGCCGGTGCGCCGACGCTGCAGTCGCGCCGCCGCCTGACGGCCGAGCACCAGATCGAGCAGGTCGGTGCGAAGCTGCGCGCGATGATGCCGTGGATCGCGAAGAACAAGCTCGTCGACCAGTCGAAGAACTAAGCAGGATCTGCGCTTCCGGCCCTTCGAGTGGAGGGTCGGCATCAAAAAGCCGCCCGAAGGCAGCAGTGCCCCGGGCGGCTTTTGCTATCCTACGGGCTTTGCAATTCACCGAACACAGAACGAATCCATGAACTATCCTCATCCGATCATCGCGCGCGAAGGCTGGCCGTTCATCGCGATCGCGGCCGCCGTCGCGCTGTTGATCCATGCCGTCGGGGGCTTCGGCTTCGCGTGGCCGTTCTGGCTGCTGGTCGTCTTCGTCGTCCAGTTCTTCCGTGATCCGCAGCGCCCGATTCCCGCGCAGCCGAACGCCGTGCTGTGCCCGGCCGACGGTCGCATCGTCGCGGTCGAAACGACGCAGGACCCGTACGCGAACCGCGAAGCGCTGAAGATCAGCGTGTTCATGAATGTCTTCAATGTCCACTCGCAGCGTTCGCCGGTCGACGGTGCGGTGACCAAGGTCGAGTATTTCCCGGGCGCGTTCCTGAACGCGGCGATCGACAAGGCATCGACCGAGAACGAGCGCAACGCGGTCGTGATCCAGACGGCGAGCGGCAAGACTGTCACCGCGGTGCAGATCGCGGGCCTCGTCGCACGCCGCATCCTGTGCTACGTGCGCGCCGGCGAGCCGCTGTCGCGCGGCCAGCGCTACGGTTTCATCCGCTTCGGTTCGCGCGTCGACGTGTACCTGCCGATCGGCAGCCGCGCGAAGGTGTCGATCGGCGAGAAAGTCTACGCGTCGTCGACGATCCTCGCCGAACTGGAACAATAAGCGGCGGAGCACACGATGGCCGCATTCAAACCGCGCCGGCCGCGCAACGGCAATACGCAGGTGCCGCGCCCGTTCCGCCGCAACAAGTCGATCACGCCCGATCCGGCGCCGATCGAAAGCCGCCGCGCCAAGCGCCAGCAGTTCCTGAAGACGCGCGGCATCTACCTGCTGCCGAATTCGTTCACCACGGCCGCGCTGTTCTGCGGGTTCTTCGCGGTGGTGCAGGCAATGAACGTCCGCTTCGAGATCGCCGCGATCGCGATCTTCGCGGCGATGGTGCTCGACGGGATGGACGGGCGTGTCGCGCGCATGACGCATACGCAGAGCGCATTCGGCGAGCAGTTCGACAGCCTGTCCGACATGGTGTCGTTCGGCGTCGCGCCGGCGCTCGTGATGTACGAATGGGTGCTGAAGGATCTCGGCCGCTGGGGCTGGCTCGCCGCGTTCGTCTACTGCTCGGGCGCCGCGCTGCGTCTCGCGCGCTTCAACACGAACATCGGTGTCGTCGACAAGCGCTTCTTCCAGGGGCTGCCGAGCCCGGCCGCCGCGGCGCTGATCGCCGGTTTCGTGTGGCTCGCGACCGACAACCGCGTGCCGATGAAGCTCGGCTGGCTGCCGTGGGTCGCGTTCGTGCTGACGATCTATGCGGGTGTGACGATGGTGTCGAACGCGCCGTTCTACAGCGGCAAGGCGCTCGACGTGCGGCACCGCGTGCCGTTCGCGGCGACCCTGCTCGTCGTCGTCGCGTTCGTGCTCGTGTCGTCTGATCCGCCGCTGATGCTGTTCTGCCTGTTCGTGCTGTACGGCCTGTCCGGCTACGTGTTCTGGGCGTACATGGCGGTGCGCGGGCGCCCGAATCCGGCGCGCTCGTCGCAGCGCGAGCACTGACGCGCAAGCACGCGCCCATACGTACTTATACGCATCTATATGCGCCGAAGCGGCGGTCTGCGGGCCGCCGTTTTTTTGAGTGCCCCTTTTTCGGCGCGCTTCGGGTGCGGTCCGGGTGCAGTCCGATTGCGCGCCCCGCGGAATGTCGCTATAGTCGTCGGCATGACCGCATTTTCCCGCCTCTCCCTTCTTCTAGCCGGTGCGCCGCTACGCGCGCTAGCGCTAGCGCGCCTGCCGCGCTGACCGTTTTCGCCCCCCGTCCAGGCTCGTCTGCTGTTCAGCGTCGCCAACGGTGGCGCGAATCCATCTCGTTGTACCCCCGAACAAAGAGCCTTGGAGCCCCCCATGACAGACAAGCTGATCATTTTCGATACGACGTTGCGTGACGGCGAGCAGTCGCCCGGCGCGTCGATGACGAAGGAAGAGAAGATCCGGATCGCGAAGCACCTTGAACGGATGAAGGTCGACGTGATCGAGGCCGGCTTCGCCGCCAGCTCGAACGGCGACTTCGACGCGATCCATACGATCGCGGGCCTCGTGAAGGACAGCACGATCTGCTCGCTGGCGCGGGCGAACGACAAGGACATCCAGCGTGCGGCCGACGCGCTGAAGCCGGCCAGCAGCTTCCGGATCCACACGTTCATCGCGACGTCGCCGCTGCACATGGAAAAGAAGCTGCGCATGACGCCGGACCAGGTGTTCGAGCAGGCGCGCCTCGCGGTGCGCTTCGCGCGCAAGTTCACCGACAACGTCGAGTTCTCGCCGGAAGACGGCAGCCGCTCGGACATGGATTTCCTGTGCCGCGTGCTGGAAGCCGTGATCGCCGAAGGGGCGACGACGATCAACATCGCCGACACGGTCGGCTACGGCGTGCCGGAGCTGTACGGCAATCTCGTGAAGACGCTGCGCGAGCGCATTCCGAACTCGGACAAGGCGATCTTCTCGGTGCACTGCCATAACGACCTCGGCATGGCGGTCGCGAACTCGCTCGCCGGCGTGAAGATCGGCGGTGCGCGCCAGGTCGAATGCACGATCAACGGTCTCGGCGAGCGCGCGGGCAATACGTCGCTCGAGGAAATCGTGATGGCGGTGAAGACCCGCAAGGACTATTTCGGTCTCGACGTCGGCATCGACACGACGCAGATCGTGCCGACGTCGAAGCTCGTGTCGCAGATCACCGGCTTCGTCGTACAGCCGAACAAGGCGGTGGTCGGCGCGAACGCGTTCGCGCATGCGTCGGGCATCCACCAGGACGGCGTGCTGAAGGCGCGCGACACCTACGAGATCATGCGCGCGGAAGATGTGGGCTGGACCGCGAACAAGATCGTGCTCGGCAAGCTGTCGGGCCGCAACGCGTTCAAGCAGCGTCTGCAGGAGCTCGGCATCGCGCTCGACAGCGAAGCCGACCTGAACGCCGCGTTCATGCGCTTCAAGGATCTGGCCGACCGCAAGGCGGAGATCTTCGACGAGGACATCATCGCGATCGTGTCCGAGGAGGCCGCGCAAGCCGCCGAGCAGGAGCACTTCAAGTTCGTGTCGCTCGCGCAGCATTCGGAGACGGGCGAGCAGCCGCACGCGAAGATCGTGTTTGCGGTCGAGGGGAAGGAAGTGACCGGCGAAGCGCGCGGCAACGGCCCGGTCGACGCGACGTTCAATGCGATCGAGGGCGAGGTCGGCAGCGGCTCCGAGCTGCTGCTGTACTCGGTCAACGCGATCACGACCGGCACGCAGGCGCAGGGCGAAGTGACCGTGCGCCTGTCGAAGAGCGGGCGGATCGTCAATGGCGTCGGCACCGATCCGGATATCGTCGCGGCGTCCGCGAAGGCCTACATCTCGGCGCTCAACAAGCTGCAAGCGAAGGACGACAAGGTCAATCCGCAGCGCTCGTAAGCGCGTCGCGCGTGATCGAAACGCCCCGTGCGGCCGTGTGCCGCCGGGGCGTTTTCATTGGGCGCTCACTCGGCGGCCGGCGCGTGTCACGTCGACGATCACCGCCGCGCGATCAGAAGAGATTGCGGCGGTCGGGGTCGTGCAGCGGGTCGGGCGTTTTCTGCGTGAGCCGCAGGATGCCCTGGCTGTCGAAATAGAAGCTGTACATCATGTACCAGACGTTGTCCTCCAGATAACGGTAGGTCCACGCCTCGCGCTTCATCAGCGGGAAGTACGACGTCTCGACCGGGCGGCCGAAATTGACGAGCACGTCGGTCTTGGTCCACTTGCCGATTTCCGCCCGGTAGAACTCGTTCGGCTGCAGCACCTGGCGCACGCTGACGATCTTGCCGGCGCCGTCGACGTCGGCCGCGACGGTGACCTCGCCCATCGGCTGGGTCGGCCACATCAGGCGTTTGCCGCCGCCGGGCAGGTCGTAGATCTCGCGCGGCGGGCCCATGCGCGCGACGATCGCCGACTGGTCCTGGCCAGCCTGATATTGCTGCCACGGCTGCGCGCAACCGGCGAAGAGCGCCACAGTGCAGGCGAGCAGCACCGGCAGACGCGCGGGAATGCGAATACGCATGGGGTTCTCCAGAAACACGGGAATAGGGCTGTTGTATCACGGACCGCGCACACCGGCACACCGTCGGGGAAAATCGGTGCGGGATCACCGGCCGGCGTCCGCGCTTGCCGTCGCCGGCCCGGCGGGCCTATGATCCGCGCTTCTCGTTCGGATTCGGGGGGGGGCAGGAAACCGATGCAGGTCTGGAAGCGTTGCGCGCTCGCATGGAGCGCAGGATGGCTGGTCGCGACGTCCGCGTTCGCGGCTGGCGAGCCCGTGCGGGTCGCGCTGATCGAGGGCATGTCCGGCCCGTTCGCGAACGCGGGTGCCGCGGTCGAGCGCAACCTGCGGTTCGGCGTCGAGCAGGTCAATGCGGCCGGCGGCGTGAAGCTGCGCGACGGCGCGCATCCGCTCGAACTCGTCGTGCTCGACAGCAAGGGCAGCCCGGAAGAGGCGCTCGTGCAACTGCGTGCGGCGGAGGACCGGCACATCGGCTTCGTCGCGCAGGGCAACAGCTCGGCGGTCGCGGCCGCGCTCGTGGCTGCGCTGGACAAGCAGAACGCGCGCAATCCGGACGCCCGGATGCTGTTCGTCAACTACTCGGCCGATGACCCGGCGCTGACCGGCGCACGCTGCAGCTTCTGGCATTTCCGCTTCGACGCGCACGCGGGGATGCGGATGGCGGCGCTCGCCGACGTGATCGCGCGCGACCGCGCGCTGCGCAAGGTCTACCTGCTGAACCAGGACTACAGCTTCGGCCACGACGTCAGCACGCTCGCGCGGCAGGCGCTCGCCGCACGGCGGCCAGACGTCGCGGTGGTCGGCGACGAGTTCCATCCGATCGGGCGGATCAAGGATTTCGCGCCGTACGTCGCGAAGATCCGCGCAAGCGGCGCGGACGCGGTCGTCACCGGCAACTGGGGCAACGACCTGACGCTGCTCGTGAAGGCCGCGCGCGAGCAGGGGCTGAACGCGAAGTTCTACACGTTCTATGGCAACAGCCTCGGTGCGCCGGCGGCGCTTGGCGACGCAGGCGTCGGGCGCGTGGTCGCCGTCGCGGACTGGCATCCGAACGCGGGTGGCACGAAGTCGGATGCGTTCTATCGTGCGTTCCGGACCCGTTTCCCGGCCGTGCAGGACGACTACCCGGTGCTGCGGATGAGCCTGATGATCGAGATGCTGGCGGCCGCGATGAACCGCGCGGGCTCCGCCGATCCGGTAGCCGTCGCGCGTGCGCTCGAGGGGCTGTCGTTCGACAACGGCTTTCATGCGTCGACGATGCGCGCGCAGGATCACCAACTGATTCAGCCCCTTTATGTGATGGACATGGACAGGGTCGGCACGCCGGGCGTGCGCTTCGACAACGAGGGCTCGGGCTACGGCTTTCGCACGGTGCTGGCGGTGCCGGCGCAGCGCACGGAGATGCCGTCCACGTGCTCGATGACGCGGCCATGACAAACCGGTTCGGCGCGGTGAAGACTTGTGTTACAATGCCCGCCGGTTGTAAATCACGGCACGGCCATTCTTCCGTGTCCGCCTGTTCAGTCAGAAAGGAAATCAAATGTCTGTCGCAGATATCAAGAAGTCGGAAGTCGTTGCTCAGTTCGCACGTGGCACCAATGACACGGGTTCGCCCGAAGTCCAGGTCGCACTGCTGACCGCGCGCATCGTGGAACTGACGGGTCACTTCAAGACCCACGCGAAGGATCACCACAGCCGCCGCGGCCTGCTGCGCATGGTGAGCCGCCGCCGCAAGCTGCTCGACTACCTCAAGGGCAAGGATGCCGACCGTTACCGCGCACTGATCGAGAAGCTGGGTCTGCGTAAGTAAGCGGCGCGATTGCCGTCAGCAAGATGCCTGTGTCAGTGCGCTGATACAGGCATTTTGTTTTTGCGCGGTGCGTAGCGTCACACGCACCGCGGGCTGTCCGGCCGTTTGCTGCCGGGCCGCCCGAACGGCCGATACCGGGGTCGGGATTTGTGTCATTCCAGCGCGGTGCTGCGCAAGCGCCACGCTGGAATGGCATAAAAAACACACCTTGCTCCGGGTGATTCGGCCGGGACGCCGCCGCATCGGTTTGCCGGCGCGGCGAATGTTATGAACGAATCGAAAGGAGCAACCATGTCCATGTTCAACAAGGTCGTGAAGGAATTCCAGTGGGGCCAGCACAAGGTGCGCCTCGAAACCGGTGAAGTCGCGCGCCAGGCAAGCGGCGCCGTGATCGTCGACGTCGAAGACACCGTCGTGCTCGCGACCGTCGTCGGCGCGAAGTCGGCGAAGCCGGGCCAGGATTTCTTCCCGCTGACCGTCGACTACATCGAGAAGACCTACTCGGCCGGCAAGATTCCGGGCGGCTTCTTCCGTCGCGAAGGCCGTCCGTCGGAGCACGAGACGCTGACGTCGCGCCTGATCGACCGTCCGCTGCGCCCGCTGTTCCCGGAAGGCTTCTACAACGAAGTGCAGGTCGTGATCCACGTGCTGTCCGTGAACCCGGAAATCCCGGCGGACATCCCCGCACTGATCGGCGCATCGGCTGCGCTCGCCATTTCGGGCCTGCCGTTCAACGGCCCGGTCGGCGCTGCGCGCGTCGCCTATATCAATAGCGAATACGTGCTGAACCCGACGCGCGAGCAGATCAAGGCGTCGAGCATGGACCTCGTCGTCGCCGGTACGGAACGCGCGGTGCTGATGGTCGAATCGGAAGCCGACCAGCTGCCGGAAGACGTGATGCTGGGCGCGGTCGTGTTCGGCCACGAGCAGATGCAGACGGCGATCGACGCGATCCACGAACTCGTGCGCGAAGGCGGCAAGGCAGAGTGGGACTGGCAGCCGGCGCCGAAGAACGAGGCGCTGATTGCGCGCGTGACCGAACTGGCGCAGAACGACCTGCTCGCCGCTTACCAGCTCCGCGACAAGCAAGCCCGCTCGGCGAAGCTGAAGGAAGTCTACTCGGCGACTTCGGCGAAGCTCGAGGAAGACGCTCAGGCGGCCGGTACGGTCGCGGCCGACAAGGCCACCGTCGGCAACGTCCTGTTCGACATCGAGGCAAAGATCGTCCGGTCGCAGATCCTGAACGGCGAACCGCGCATCGACGGCCGCGACACGCGCACCGTGCGTCCGATCGAGATCCGCACGGGCGTGCTGCCGCGCACCCACGGTTCGGCGCTGTTCACGCGCGGCGAAACGCAGGCGCTGGTCGTCGCGACGCTCGGCACGAAGGGTGACGAGCAGATCATCGACGCGCTCGAAGGCGAATACCGCGACCGCTTCATGCTCCACTACAACATGCCCCCGTTCGCGACCGGCGAAACGGGGCGCGTCGGCTCGCCGAAGCGCCGCGAAATCGGCCACGGCCGCCTCGCCAAGCGCGCGCTCGTCGCGTGCCTGCCGAGCGCCGACGAATTCGGCTACTCGATCCGCGTCGTGTCGGAAATCACCGAGTCGAACGGTTCGTCGTCGATGGCGTCGGTGTGCGGCGGCTGCCTCGCGCTGATGGATGCCGGCGTGCCGATGAAGGCGCACGTCGCGGGCATCGCGATGGGCCTGATCCTCGAGGGCAACAAGTTTGCCGTGCTGACCGACATCCTCGGCGACGAAGATCACCTCGGCGACATGGACTTCAAGGTGGCCGGTACGGAGCAAGGTGTGACCGCGCTGCAGATGGACATCAAGATCCAGGGCATCACGAAGGAAATCATGCAGGTCGCGCTCGCGCAGGCGAAGGAAGGCCGCATGCACATCCTCGGCAAGATGACGGAAGCGGTCTCGGGTGCGAACACGCAGCTGTCGGAATTTGCGCCGCGCATGATCACGATCAAGATCAACCCGGAAAAGATCCGCGACGTGATCGGCAAGGGCGGTTCGGTGATCCGCGCGCTGACCGAAGAAACGGGCACGACGATCGACATCTCGGATGACGGCGTCGTGACGATCGCGAGCACGAACAGCGAAGGCATGGCCGAAGCGAAGAAGCGCATCGAGAACATCACGGCCGAGATCGAAGTCGGCCAGGTGTACGAAGGCACGGTGCTGAAGCTGCTCGATTTCGGTGCGATCGTGAACCTGCTGCCGGGCAAGGATGGCCTGCTGCACATCTCGGAAATCGTCAACGAGCGTGTGAAGGACATCAACGACTACCTGAAGGAAGGCCAGCACGTGAAGGTCAAGGTCATCCAGACGGACGAGAAGGGTCGCGTGCGTCTGTCGGCCAAGGCGCTCCTGAACGAAGCGGCGGCAGCGTCGCAAGCGGATACGCCGCCGCAGCAGTAAGCGGACGGCGGGTTCGAACGGCCGGCTGCGCGAAAGCGCGCCGGCCGTTTTTTCTGTAGGATCGTGCGCGTGCAGCAGGCCCGTCATGCAGCAGGCACGCATAGCGGCGCCTGCGATGCGTCCCATGCCTGCGGGCGGGGCGCGCAATTCGAACCCGATCCTGGAGCGACGTACATGAAAGCCATCGAAATCACCGAATTCGGCGCCCCCGAAGTCCTGAAGCTCGCCGAGCGTCCGCGCCCCGAGCCGCAGCGCGGCGAAGTGCTGATCAAGGTGGCGGCGTCCGGCATCAACCGTCCGGACGTGTTCCAGCGCAAGGGCGCATATGCGCCGCCGCCGGGTGCGTCGGACCTGCCGGGCCTCGAGGTCGCGGGCGAGATCGTCGGCGGCGACCTGTCCGATCCTGCGCTCAATCCGTTCGGCCTGAAACTCGGCGATCGCGTCTGTGCGCTGCTCGCGGGCGGCGGCTACGCGGAATACGCGGTCGCGCCGCTGCCGCAATGCCTGCCGGTGCCGGATGGGTTGACCGACATCGAGGCCGCGTCGCTGCCGGAGACGTATTTCACTGTGTGGAGCAACGTGTTCGACCGCGCGCAGCTCGGCGCGGGCGAGGGCGGCGCGCAGGAAACGCTGCTCGTGCAGGGCGGCTCGAGCGGCATCGGCGTGACGGCGATCCAGATCGCGCACGCGCTCGGCTTCCGCGTGCTCGCGACGGCCGGCAATGCCGACAAGTGCCGCGCGTGCGAGGCGCTGGGTGCCGAGCGCGCAATCAACTACAAGACCGAGGATTTCGTCGAAGTCGTGAAGTCGCTGACGCACGATCGCGGCGTCGACGTGATTCTCGACATGGTCGCGGGCGCGTATGTGCCGCGCGAGCTCTCCGCGCTTGCGGACGGCGGCCGTCTCGTGCTGATCGCACTGCTCGGCGGCGCGAAGGCCGAGATCAACCTGAACGAGATCCTGCGTCGCCGGCTGACGGTGACCGGCTCGACGCTGCGGCCGCGCCCGGTCGAGTTCAAGGCGCGCATCGCCGCGCAACTGAAGGCGCGCGTGTGGCCGCTGCTCGCCGACGGTCGCATCAAGCCCGTGATCTACCGCGTGCTGCCTGCCGCGGAGGCCGCGCAGGCGCATGCGCTGATGGAAAGCGGCGAACATATCGGCAAGATCGTGCTCGATTGGGGCGCGAACAGTTGATCGGTACTTGACATGCGCGGTTTGACCGGTTCAAGCGCGCCGCAGTAAAATCGCCGGTTTGCTTCGCCAGATCAAACCTGACGGCCGGTTACCGGCCCGTCGATGACGGGACAAACGATGTCGAAACAGAGAACAAAGCGTGTGATCGGCAACTGGAAGATGCACGGCCGGCTGGCCGGCAACCAGGCATTGCTGAACGAAGTGGTGCTGGGCGCGGAATCGGTGCCGGCAGAAACGGCGATCGGCGTGTGCGTGCCGTTCCCGTATCTCGCGCAGGTTCAGGGCCAGCTCGACGGCGGCCGCATCGCGTGGGGCGCGCAGGACGTATCCGCACACGAGCAGGGCGCATATACGGGCGAGGTCGCCGCGGCGATGATCGCGGAATTCGGTGCGCGCTATGCGATCGTCGGTCACTCGGAGCGCCGCGCGTATCACGGCGAGCGCAACGAAGCGGTCGCCGCGAAGACGCAGCGTGCGCTCGCGGCCGGCCTGACGCCGGTCGTGTGCGTCGGCGAGACGCTCGGCGAGCGTGAGGCGGGGGCGACCGAGCAGGTCGTCGGCGCGCAGCTCGACGCGGTGCTGGCCGTGCTGTCGACCGACGAGGCCGCGCGCATCGTCGTCGCGTACGAACCGGTCTGGGCGATCGGTACGGGCAAGAGCGCGACGTCGGCGCAGGCGCAGCAGGTGCACGCGTTCCTGCGCGCCCGGCTCGCGGCGAAGGGCGCGGCCGACGTGTCGGTGCTGTATGGTGGCAGCGTGAAGCCGGACAACGCGGAAGAGCTGTTCGCGCAGCCGGACATCGACGGCGGCCTGATCGGCGGCGCGTCGCTGAAGGCGGAAGATTTTCTGGCGATCTGCCGGGCCGCGCGCTGAGCGGGCCGGGATCGAATTGAACCATGACGGCGGCCCGCGCAAGCGGGTCGCCTGATCCATTCGGGTGGGTGTGATGCTGTATTTGAAAACGCTGATTATTGTGGTGCAGGTGCTGTCTGCACTTGGTGTGATTGGTCTCGTGCTGCTGCAGCACGGCAAGGGTGCCGATATGGGGGCTGCATTCGGCAGCGGCGCGTCGGGCAGCCTGTTCGGTGCGACGGGCTCCGCGAACTTCCTGTCGCGCACGACCGCCGTGCTGGCGACGCTCTTCTTCGTTGCGACGCTCGCGCTGACCTACCTCGGTTCGTACAAGTCGCAGCCGTCCGTTGGCGTGCTCGGCGCTGCGGCAACCGCGCCGGCACCGGCATCGGCAGCGTCCGCGCCGGCCGTTGCGGCATCCGCGGCTGCGGGTTCGGCTGCACGTGCGCCGGGCCAGGACGTCCCGAAATAAAAATTTAAAATTTTTGCGTTTGTGCGTTGAACAATTCTGGCGGTCAGGTTAGAATTTAATTCTTGAAGCGATTCGCGGGAAACAGCAGTTACAACCCGAGTTGCATGCAGTGCCGACGTGGTGAAATTGGTAGACACGCTATCTTGAGGGGGTAGTGGCGAAAGCTGTGCGAGTTCGAGTCTCGCCGTCGGCACCAAAGTTACTCAATGCCAGCCGCTTCACGTGGCTGGCATTTTTCATTTGTGGGGTACGCTTGCGGTTGTCTTGCGATCGCAGGTAGTCCGAAATGATTCCTTCCGCCGGATAGTGTTATTCTCCGGACGCTCAGAACCAACCGATAGAGGATTGCCTTGAACCTCGCAGCCTATTACCCCGTCTTGTTGTTCCTCCTTGTGGGCACTGGTTTAGGTATAGCGCTGGTCAGTATCGGCAAGCTTCTCGGTCCCAGCAGGCCCGACGTCGAAAAAAACGCGCCATACGAATGCGGCTTTGAAGCCTTCGAGGATGCGCGGATGAAGTTCGATGTCCGGTACTACCTCGTCGCCATCCTGTTCATCATCTTCGATCTCGAAACCGCGTTCCTGTTTCCGTGGGGCGTCGCGCTGCGCGATATTGGCTGGCCCGGTTTCATCGCAATGATGATTTTTCTGCTCGAATTCCTGCTGGGCTTTGCCTACATCTGGAAGAAAGGCGGCCTCGACTGGGAGTGATGGGTTAATCGCCGGTTTGCATGGGTGGCCACGCTCGGTCGCCCGTCTGGAGTGGAAAGCAAATGAGTATCGAAGGGGTCTTGAAGGAAGGGTTTGTCACCACTACGGCTGACAAGCTGATCAACTGGACGCGCACGGGCTCGCTGTGGCCGATGACGTTCGGGCTCGCGTGTTGCGCCGTCGAGATGATGCATGCGGGCGCGGCCCGCTACGATCTGGACCGGTTCGGGGTCGTGTTCCGTCCGAGCCCGCGCCAGTCGGACGTGATGATCGTCGCCGGCACGCTCTGCAACAAGATGGCGCCCGCGCTGCGCCGCGTCTACGACCAGATGGCCGAGCCGCGCTGGGTGATCTCGATGGGGTCGTGCGCGAACGGCGGCGGCTACTACCACTACTCGTATTCGGTGGTGCGCGGCTGCGATCGAATCGTGCCGGTCGACGTCTACGTGCCGGGCTGTCCGCCGACGGCCGAGGCGCTGGTCTACGGCGTGATCCAGCTGCAGGCGAAGATTCGCCGCACCAACACCATCGCCCGTCAATAAAGCCCCGAGCGTCCCCTCAATATGGCAAGCAAAATCGAGACCCTCAAGGCGAACCTCGAAGCCGCGCTCGGCGCGCGCGTGGTGAGCCTCACCGAAGCAGTCGGTGAACTGACGCTCGTCGTGAAGGCGAGCGATTACCTCGAAGTCGCAAAGACGCTGCGCGACGATCCGAAGCTCCGTTTCGAGCAGCTGATCGACCTGTGCGGCATCGACTACCAGACGTACGGCGACGGTGCATACGACGGCCCGCGCTTCGCGGCCGTGTCGCACCTGCTGTCGGTGACGAACAACTGGCGCCTGCGCGTGCGCGTGTTCGCACCGGACGATGATCTGCCGATCGTGCCGTCGGTCGTCGACATCTGGACCTCCGCGAACTGGTACGAGCGCGAAGCGTTCGACCTGTACGGCCTCGTGTTCGAAGGCCACCCGGACCTGCGCCGCCTCCTGACCGACTACGGCTTCATCGGCCACCCGTTCCGCAAGGACTTCCCGGTGTCGGGCTACGTCGAAATGCGCTACGACCCGGAAGAGAAGCGGGTCGTCTACCAGCCGGTGACCATCGAGCCGCGCGAAATCACGCCGCGCGTGATCCGCGAGGATCGCTATGGCGGTCTGAAACATTAAGAGGGCGTCATGGCAGACATCAAGAACTACACGCTCAACTTCGGCCCGCAGCACCCGGCAGCGCACGGCGTGCTGCGCCTCGTGCTCGAGCTCGACGGCGAAGTCATCCAGCGTGCCGATCCGCACATCGGCCTGCTGCACCGCGCGACCGAAAAGCTCGCGGAATCCAAGACCTTCATCCAGTCCGTGCCGTACATGGACCGTCTCGACTATGTGTCGATGATGGTCAACGAGCACGGCTACGTGCTCGCGATCGAGAAGCTGCTCGGCATCGATGTGCCGGAGCGCGCGCAGTACATCCGCGTGCTATTCGACGAAATCACGCGCGTGCTGAACCACCTGATGTGGATCGGCGCGCACGCGCTCGACGTCGGCGCGATGGCTGTGTTCCTCTACGCGTTCCGCGAGCGCGAAGACCTGATGGACGTGTACGAAGCGGTGTCCGGCGCCCGGATGCACGCGGCCTACTACCGCCCGGGCGGCGTCTATCGCGATCTGCCTGACGCAATGCCGCAATACAAGGCGTCCAAGATTCGCAACGAGAAGGCGCTCGCGAAGATGAACGAGGCGCGCCAGGGTTCGGTGCTCGACTTCATCGACGATTTCTTCACGCGCTTCCCGAAGTGCGTCGACGAATACGAAACGCTCTTGACCGACAACCGGATCTGGAAGCAGCGTCTCGTCGGCATCGGCGTCGTCAGCCCGGAACGTGCGCTGCAGATGGGCCTGACGGGCCCGATGCTGCGCGGCTCGGGCATCGCGTGGGACCTGCGCAAGAAGCAGCCGTACGAAGTGTACGATCGCATGGACTTCGACGTGCCGGTCGGCGTGAACGGCGACTGCTACGACCGCTATCTGGTGCGTGTCGAGGAAATGCGTCAGTCGGTGCGTATCGCGAAACAATGTATTGAGTGGCTCCGCAAGAATCCGGGCCCCGTGATGACGGACAATCACAAGGTTGCGCCGCCGTCGCGCGTCGGCATGAAGACGAACATGGAGGACCTGATCCACCATTTCAAGCTCTTCACCGAAGGTTTTCACGTGCCGGAAGGCGAAGCGTATGCGGCGGTCGAGCATCCGAAGGGCGAATTCGGCATCTATCTGGTGTCGGACGGCGCGAACAAGCCGTACCGCCTGAAGATCCGCGCACCGGGCTTCGCGCATCTCGCGTCGCTCGACGAAATGGCGCGCGGCCACATGATTGCTGACGCCGTCACGATCATCGGTACGCAGGACATCGTGTTCGGCGAAATCGATCGCTAATGGTTGCGCCGCCCGCGACGCGGGCGGCGAGCAGCAAGTCACACGCGAAGTCACATGCGGTATGCGCTGAACCGGCGCGGCTTCGCAAGCTGTCAACAGAGTGAGCGCCAGGTCTGCCGTCCATGCACCCCAGTGTGCGGCAGGTTGTTCGTTCGGTAGGAATTGAAAGAGTCGTGTCTGAAAATGATCTCAGCTGAAGGCCTGAAGGAAATCGATCGAGCGTTGACGAAGTATCCCGCCGATCAGAAACAGTCCGCCGTGATGTCGGCGTTGGCCGTTGCTCAGGAAGAGCATGGCTGGCTGTCGCCCGAACTGATGCAGTTCGTCGCGGACTATCTCGGCATGCCGGCCGTCGCCGTGCAGGAAGTCGCGACGTTCTACACGATGTACGAGCTCAAGCCTGTCGGCAAGCACAAGATCACGCTCTGCACGAACCTGCCGTGCCAGCTCGGTCCGCACGGCGGCGCGGAAGCGACTGCCGATTACCTGAAACAGAAGCTCGGCATCGACTTCGGCGAAACCACGCCGGACGGCAAGTTCACGCTGAAGGAAGGCGAATGCATGGGCTCGTGCGGCGATGCACCGGTGCTGCTGGTGAACAATCACAGAATGTGCAGCTTCATGAGCCGCGAGAAGATCGACCAGCTGCTTGAGGAGCTCTCGAAATGACGTCCCTCCACGACCGTCACATCAAACCGCTGATCCTCGCTGGTCTGAACGGCGAGAACTGGCATCTCGAAGATTACGTTGCGCGCGGCGGCTACAAGCAGCTGCGCCGCATTCTCGAAGAAAAAATCCCGCCCGAGCAGGTGATCGCCGACGTCAAGGCGTCGGGCCTGCGCGGCCGCGGCGGCGCGGGCTTCCCGACCGGCCTGAAGTGGAGCTTCATGCCGCGTCAGTTCCCGGGGCAGAAGTACCTCGTCTGCAACTCGGACGAAGGCGAGCCGGGCACGTTCAAGGATCGCGACATCCTGCGCTGGAACCCGCACGCGCTGATCGAAGGCATGGCCATCGGCGCGTACGCGATGGGCATCACCGTCGGCTACAACTACATCCACGGCGAGATCTTCGAAGTGTATCGACGCTTCGAGGCCGCGCTCGAGGAAGCGCGCAAGGCGGGCTTCCTGGGCGACAACATCATGGGCTCGGAATTCTCGTTCCAGCTGCACGCGCACCACGGTTACGGCGCGTACATCTGCGGCGAGGAAACGGCGCTGCTCGAGTCGCTCGAAGGCAAGAAGGGCCAGCCGCGCTTCAAGCCGCCGTTCCCGGCGAGCTTCGGCGTGTACGGCAAGCCGACCACGATCAACAACACCGAGACGTTCGCCGCGGTGCCGTTCCTGCTGACCATCGGCCCGCAGAACTACCTCGAGATCGGCAAGCCGAACAACGGCGGCACGAAGATCTTCTCGGTGTCGGGCGACGTCGAGCGTCCGGGCAACTACGAAGTGCCGCTCGGCACGCCGTTCGCGACGCTGATGGAGCTCGCCGGCGGGATGCGCGGCGGCAAGAAGATCAAGGCCGTGATTCCGGGCGGCTCGTCCGCGCCGGTGATCCCGGGCGACATCATGATGCAGACCGACCTCGACTACGACTCGATAGCGAAGGCGGGTTCGATGCTCGGTTCGGGTGCGGTGATCGTGATGGACGAGACGCGCTGCATGGTGCGCTCGCTGCTGCGCCTGTCGTACTTCTACTACGAGGAATCGTGCGGCCAGTGCACGCCGTGCCGCGAAGGCACGGGCTGGCTGTATCGCGTCGTGAATCGCATCGAGCATGGCGAAGGCCGCCAGGAAGACCTGGACCTGCTGAATTCGGTGGCCGAGAACATCATGGGCCGCACGATCTGCGCGCTCGGCGATGCGGCGGCGATGCCGGTGCGCGGGATGCTCAAGCACTACTGGGACGAATTCGCGTACCACGTCGAGCACAAGCACTGCATGGTCGGCGGTCACACGCACGCGGCAACGGCCGCGGCGGCTGCCTGAAGCGATACCCGGTTGCGGAATTTGAGCGCGCGGTCGAGCGAATGCGCGAACGAGCGGAAATAGGTTAAGGACCATTCACCATCATGGTTGAACTTGAAATAGACGGCAAGAAGGTCGAGGTGCCCGAAGGCAGCATGGTGATCCAGGCTGCGCACAAGGCGGACAAGTACATTCCTCACTTCTGCTATCACAAGAAACTGTCGGTTGCGGCCAACTGCCGGATGTGTCTCGTCGAAGTCGAGAAGATGCCGAAGGCCGTGCCTGCCTGCGCGACCCCCGTGTCGGCCGGCATGATCGTCCACACCCAGTCCGACAAGGCGGTGAAGGCGCAGCAGTCGGTGATGGAATTCCTCCTCATCAACCACCCGCTCGATTGCCCGATCTGCGACCAGGGCGGCGAATGCCAGCTGCAGGATCTCGCGGTCGGCTACGGCAAGTCGTCGTCGCGCTACAGCGAAGAGAAGCGCGTGGTGTTCCACAAGAACGTGGGCCCGCTGATCTCGATGGAAGAGATGTCGCGCTGCATCCACTGCACGCGCTGCGTCCGCTTCGGCCAGGAAATCGCCGGCGTGATGGAGTTCGGCATGCTGGGCCGCGGCGAGCACTCGGAAATCACGACGTTCGTCGGCAAGACGGTCGATTCCGAGCTGTCGGGCAACATGATCGACCTGTGCCCGGTCGGCGCGCTGACCAGCAAGCCGTTCCGCTACAGCGCCCGTACGTGGGAACTGTCGCGCCGCAAGTCGGTGAGCCCGCACGATTCCGTCGGCGCGAACCTCGTCGTACAGGTGAAGAACAACCGCGTGATGCGCGTGCTGCCGTTCGAGAACGAAGCGATCAACGAGTGCTGGATCTCGGACAAGGACCGTTTCTCGTACGAAGGCCTCAACAGCGAAGAGCGCCTGACCAAGCCGATGCTGAAGCAGGGCGGCCAGTGGATCGAGACCGACTGGCAGACCGCGCTCGAATACGTCGCGAAGGGCCTGAAGGGCATCGCCGCGGATCACGGCGCAAATGCGCTGGCGATGCTCGCGAGCGCGCACAGCACTGCTGAAGAGCTGTTCCTCGTGAAGCAGCTCGCGAATGAACTGAAGACGCCGAACGTCGATTTCCGTCTGCGCCAGCAGGATTTCTCGGCACCGGTCCAGGGCGCGCCGTGGCTCGGCATGCCGATCGCCGACCTGTCGAACCTGAACGCCGCATTCGTCGTCGGTTCGATGCTGCGCCGCGACCATCCGCTGTTTGCCGCGCGCCTGCGTCAGGCCGCGAAGAGCGGTGCGAAGCTGCACTTCCTGCACGCGACCGGCGACGACGCACTGATCCCGACCGCGCAACGCATCGTTGCCGCGCCGTCGGCATGGCTCGACGAACTGGCCGGCGTGGCCGCAGCCGTCGCGCAACTGCGCGGCGTCGCGCTGCCCGACACGCTCGCGGGCGTCACGGCATCGCCGGCCGCCCAGGCTGTCGCGCAATCGCTCGCGAACGGCGAGCGCCGCGCGGTGCTTCTCGGCAACGCGGCGGTCCGTCACCCGGAATTCGCGAAGCTCCACGCGATCGCACAGTGGATCGCCGACAACACCGGTGCGACGTTCGGTTTCCTGACCGAAGCGGCGAACACGGTCGGCGCGCACGTCGTCAACGCGCTGCCGGGCGAAGGCGGCCTGAACGCGCGCGAAGCGTTCGCGCAGCCGCGCAAGGGCTACGTGCTGCTGAACGTGGAACCGGAATTCGACACCGTCGATCCGGCGCAGGCGCTCGCCGCACTGAACCAGGCGGAAATGGTCGTCGTGATGTCGCCGTTCAAGCATGGCCTCGACTATGCGGACGTGCTGCTGCCGATCGCGCCGTTCACCGAGACGTCCGGCACGTTCGTCAACGCGGAAGGCACGGTGCAGAGCTTCAATGGCGTCGTGCGCCCGCTCGGCGACACGCGTCCGGCCTGGAAGGTGCTGCGCGTGCTGGGCAGCCTGCTCGGCCTGCCGAACTTCGAATACGAAACCGCTGAAGAAGTGCGCGTGGCCGCACTCGGCGACGCGGGCGTCGCGGGCCGGCTGTCGAACAAGACGGCAACCGCACCGTCGCGTGCTGCGCTGCCGGCGAACGGCAGCTTCGAGCGCCTCGCCGACGTGCCGATCTATCACGCCGACGCACTCGTGCGCCGCGCGGGTGCGCTGCACCTGACGGCGGCCGCGAAGTTGGCGAACGCCGCAGGCCTGCCGGCTGCGCTGTTCGACAAGCTGGGCCTGAAGGATGGCGACGCGGTGCGCGTGCGCCAGGGTGATCGTACGGTGCAGTTGCCGGCCGTGCGTGACGAAAATCTTGCGGAGACGGTCGTTCGCGTGTCGGCGGCAACGCCTGCCGGCGCGGCGCTCGGCAGCCTGTCCGGTGAACTGGTGGTGGAGAAGGCGTAAATGAGCTTGTTCGATACGATCAACTCGGGCGGAGCCCAGCTTCTCGGCGTCGCATGGCCGACGGTGTGGGCGCTCGTGCGCATCCTCGTCGTCGCCGTCGTGATCCTGCTGTGCGTTGCGTACCTGATTCTGTGGGAACGCAAGCTGATCGGCTGGATCCACGTGCGTCTCGGCCCGAACCGCGTCGGCCCCGCCGGCCTGCTGCAGCCGATCGCCGACGTGCTGAAGCTGCTGCTGAAGGAAGTGATCCAGCCGACCGCCGCAAGCCGCTGGCTGTACCTGATCGCACCGGTGATGACCGTGGTGCCCGCATTCGCGGTGTGGGCGGTGATCCCGTTCCAGGCCGAAGCGGTGCTCGCGAACATCAACGCAGGCCTGCTGTACGCGATGGCGATCTCGTCGGTCGGCGTGTATGCGGTGATTCTCGCCGGCTGGGCGTCGAACTCGAAGTACGCGTTCCTCGGCGCGATGCGCGCGGCGGCACAGATGGTGTCGTACGAAATCTCGATGGGTTTCGCGCTGGTGCTCGTGCTGATGACGGCCGGCAGCCTGAACCTGTCGGAGATCGTCGGCTCGCAGCAGCACGGCTTCTTCGCAGGCCACGGCGTCAACTTCCTGTCGTGGAACTGGCTGCCGCTGCTGCCGGCGTGCGTCGTCTACTTCATCTCGGGCATCGCCGAAACGAACCGCCACCCGTTCGACGTGGTGGAAGGGGAGTCGGAAATCGTTGCCGGTCACATGATCGATTACTCGGGCATGGCGTTCGCGCTGTTCTTCCTCGCCGAGTACATCAACATGATCGTGATCTCGGCACTGACCGCGACGCTGTTCCTCGGCGGCTGGGACGCTCCGTTCGAATTTCTGTCGTTCATCCCGGGCATCTTCTGGCTGGTGCTGAAAGTCTTCGCGCTGCTGTCGGTGTTCATCTGGGTCCGTGCGACGTTCCCGCGTTACCGTTACGACCAGATCATGCGTCTGGGCTGGAAGGTGTTCCTGCCGGTGACCGTGATCTGGGTGGTCGTGGTCGGCTTCTGGATCATGTCGCCGCTCAACATCTGGAAATAAAGGTCGGACGAAATCATGACGGCAATCCAACATTTCTTTAAGACCTTCTTCCTGACCGAGCTGCTGAAGGGGCTCGCGCTGACCGGGCGTTACGCGTTCCGACGCAAGTTCACCGTGCAGTTCCCGGAAGAGAAGACGCCGATTTCGCCGCGTTTCCGCGGGCTGCACGCGCTGCGCCGCTACGAGAACGGCGAAGAGCGCTGCATCGCGTGCAAGCTCTGCGAAGCCGTGTGCCCGGCGATGGCGATCACGATCGAATCGGAAACGCGCGCGGACAACACGCGCCGCACGACGCGCTACGACATCGACCTGACGAAGTGCATCTTCTGCGGTTTCTGCGAAGAGAGCTGCCCGGTCGACTCGATCGTCGAGACGCAGATTCTCGAGTACCACGGCGAAAAGCGCGGCGATCTCTACTTCACGAAGGAAATGCTGCTCGCGGTGGGCGATCGCTACGAGAAGGACATCGCAGCGGCAAAGGCTGCCGACGCGCCGTATCGTTGATTGTGTATGGAGTGCCGGCCCGACACGTGCGGGCCGAGCCGCCGCGACGGGTGCGGCACGCGACCTGCGTTTCGCAAGCCGCGCCTGACTATGGCCTAACGATGAACCGGTAATCATGGAATTCACGACCGTACTGTTCTACATCTTCGCGCTGCTCCTGGTGGTATCAGGGCTGAAGGTGATCACTTCGCGCAACCCGGTGGCGTCTGCGCTTTTCCTTGTGCTGGCGTTCTTCAACGCCGCTGCGATCTGGATGCTGCTGGAAGCGGAGTTCCTCGCGATCCTGCTGGTGCTGGTCTACGTGGGCGCCGTGATGGTGCTGTTCCTGTTCGTCGTGATGATGCTCGACATCAACATCGACTTCCTGCGGCGCGACTTCAAGAAGTTCGTGCCGATGGCGACCGTCGTCGGCGCGATCATCGTCGTCGAGACCGCGCTGATCCTGTGGCGCGGCTACGGCGCGACGGAAGCGCCGGTCCATGCGATGGCGTCGGGCGCGTACACCGGCTGGGCGAACACGCGCCTGATCGGCAAGATCATCTACACCGACTACATCTTCGCGTTCGAAATTGCGGGCCTCGTGCTGCTCGTCGCGATCATCGCCGCAGTCGCGCTGACCGAGCGCAAGGGCAAGGACAGCAAGCGCCAGCGCGTGTCGGATCAGGTCAAGGTGCGTCGCAACGACCGCGTGCGCCTCGTGAAGATGGAAGCGGACAAGCCGCAGCCCGAAACGGCCCAGAGCGAAGCCGGCACGAGCGCCAACAGCTAAGCGGAGGATAGGAAAAATGTTGACTCTTGCTCATTACCTCGTGCTCGGCGCGATCCTGTTTGCGATCGCCATCGTCGGGATCTTCCTGAACCGCCGCAACATCATCATCATCCTGATGGCGATCGAACTGATGCTGCTCGCGGTGAACACCAACTTCGTCGCGTTCTCGCACTACCTCGGCGACGTGCACGGCCAGATCTTCGTGTTCTTCGTGCTGACCGTCGCCGCAGCGGAAGCCGCGATCGGTCTCGCGATTCTGGTGACCCTGTTCCGCAAGCTCGACACGATCAATGTCGAGGATCTCGATCAGCTCAAAGGTTAATTTCAGGCAACGCTGTTATGTCAACGACACTCAATGAAAACCTGCTGCTGGCGATTCCGCTCGCTCCGCTGGCCGGCTCGCTGATTGCGGGGCTGTTCGGGAACGCAGTCGGGCGCAAGGGCGCACACCGGATCACGATCCTCGGCGTAATGATCGCGTTCCTCCTGTCGGCGATAGTCTTCGTCGACGTGATGGGCGGCGCGAGCTTCAACGCGACCGTCTACGAATGGATGAACGTCGGCTCGCTGAAGATGGAAGTCGGCTTCCTCGTCGATTCGCTGACCGCGATGATGATGGTCGTCGTGACCTTCGTCTCGCTGATGGTGCACATCTACACGATCGGCTACATGTCGGAAGAGGACGGCTACCAGCGCTTCTTCTCGTACATCTCGCTGTTCACGTTCTCGATGCTGATGCTCGTGATGAGCAACAACTTCCTGCAGCTGTTCTTCGGCTGGGAAGCGGTGGGTCTGGTGTCGTACCTGCTGATCGGCTTCTACTTCACGCGTGAGAGCGCGATCTACGCGAACATGAAGGCGTTCCTCGTGAACCGCGTCGGCGACTTCGGCTTCCTGCTCGGCATCGGCCTGCTGCTCGCGTTCGCGGGTTCGATGAATTACGGCGAAGTGTTCGCGAAGCGCGCGGAACTCGCGAGCCTGCACTTCCCGGGCACCGACTGGGGCCTGCTGACCGTCGCCTGCATCTGCCTGTTCATCGGCGCGATGGGCAAGTCGGCACAGTTCCCGCTGCACGTGTGGCTGCCGGACTCGATGGAAGGCCCGACCCCGATCTCGGCGCTGATTCACGCGGCGACGATGGTGACGGCCGGCATCTTCATGGTCACGCGCATGTCGCCGCTGTTCGAGCTGTCGGACACCGCGCTGTCGTTCATCACGGTGATCGGCGCGATCACGGCGCTGTTCATGGGCTTCCTCGGCATCGTCCAGAACGACATCAAGCGCGTCGTCGCGTATTCGACGCTGTCGCAGCTCGGCTACATGACGGTTGCGCTCGGCGTGTCCGCTTACCCGGTCGCCGTGTTCCACCTGATGACGCACGCGTTCTTCAAGGCGCTGCTGTTCCTCGGCGCGGGTTCGGTGATCATCGGCATGCACCATGACCAGGACATGCGCAACATGGGTGGCCTGCGCAAGTACATGCCGATCACGTGGATCACGTCGCTCGTCGGTTCGCTCGCGCTGATCGGCACGCCGTTCTTCTCGGGCTTCTACTCGAAGGACTCGATCATCGACGCGGTGAAGCTGTCGCACCTGCCGGGTTCGGGCTTCGCGTACTTCGCAGTCGTCGCGAGCGTGTTCGTCACGGCGCTGTACTCGTTCCGCATGTACTTCCTCGTGTTCCACGGTGAGGAGCGCTTCCGCAAGCCGAAGCATCCGGAATCGCCGATGGGCGCGGCGGCCGCGCACGGTCATGACGATCACGGCCACGGCCACGGTCACGACGACCACGCGCACGAGCCGCACGAGACCCCGTGGGTCGTGTGGGTGCCGCTGGTCCTGCTCGCGATTCCGTCGGTGATCATCGGTGCGTTTGCGGTCGGCCCGATGCTGTTCGGCGACTTCTTCCAGCATGGCGTGGCGTTCGAGAAGGTGATCTTCATCGGCGAAAACCACCCGGCGCTCGAGGAAATGGGCCATGAGTTCACCAACTGGTGGTCGATGGGCCTGCACTCGGTGTCCGGCCTGCCGGTGTACCTCGCGCTCGCCGGCGTCGTCGTCGCATGGTTCCTGTACCTGAAGCGTCCGGAACTGCCGGCGTCGATCCGTCGCGCGTTCGGTCCGATCTACACGCTGCTGGACAACAAGTACTACATGGACAAGATCAACGAAGTGGTGTTCGCCCGCGGTTCGGTAGCGATCGGCCGCGGCCTGTGGAAGGAGGGCGACGTCGTCGTGATCGACGGCCTCGTCAATGGCAGCGCCCGGTTCATCGGCTGGTTCGCCGGTGTGATCCGCTTCCTCCAATCCGGTTACATCTATCACTACGCGTTCGCCATGATCATCGGCATGCTGGGGCTCCTGACCCTGTTTGTAACGCTCGGCGGCAAATAAGGCGGGGGGACAAGAACAATGCACGCTTTTCCGATTCTCAGTACCGCGATCTGGTTGCCGATCGTCTTCGGCCTCCTCGTGCTCGCGGTGGGTAACGATAAAAATCCGGGGCCGGCACGCTGGCTCGCGTTGATCGGCTCGCTGCTCGGGCTCGCGGTGACGATTCCGCTCGTCACCGGCTTCGATGCCAGCACGGCCGCGCTGCAGTTCGTCGAGCAGTCGACGTGGATCGAGCGCTTCAACATCACGTATCACCTCGGCGTCGACGGCATCTCGATGTGGTTCGTCGTGCTGACCGCGTTGATCACCGTGGTCGTCGTGATCGCGGGCTGGGAAGTGATCACCGAGCACGTGGCGCAGTACCTGGCGGCATTCCTGATCTTGTCGGGGATCATGGTCGGCGTGTTCTCGTCGGCCGACGGCCTGCTGTTCTACGTGTTCTTCGAGGCGACGCTGATCCCGATGTACATCATCATCGGGGTGTGGGGCGGCCCGAACCGCGTGTACGCGGCGTTCAAGTTCTTCCTGTACACGCTCGCCGGCTCGCTGCTGATGCTGGTCGCGCTGATCTACCTGTACACGGAAACGCACTCGTTCGACCTCGCGACGTGGCAGAACGCGAAGATCGCGATGACGCCGCAGATCATGCTGTTCATTGCGTTCTTCCTCGCGTTCGCGGTGAAGGTGCCGATGTGGCCGGTGCACACCTGGCTGCCGGACGCGCACGTGGAAGCGCCGACGGGCGGCTCGGTCGTGCTGGCGGCGATCATGCTGAAGCTCGGCGCGTACGGTTTCCTGCGCTTCTCGCTGCCGATCACGCCTGACGCAAGCCACTTCCTGGCGCCCGTCGTGATCACGCTGTCGCTGATCGCGGTGATCTACATCGGCCTCGTCGCGATGGTGCAGGCCGACATGAAGAAGCTGGTCGCGTATTCGTCGATCGCGCACATGGGCTTCGTCACGCTCGGCTTCTTCATCTTCAACCAGCTCGGCGTCGAAGGCGCGATCGTGCAGATGATCTCGCACGGCTTCGTGTCGGGCGCGATGTTCCTCTGCATCGGCGTGCTGTACGACCGCGTGCACTCGCGCGAGATCTCGGCCTACGGCGGCGTCGTGAACGTGATGCCGAAGTTCGCGGCATTCGCGATGCTGTTCTCGATGGCCAACTGCGGCCTGCCGGGTACGTCGGGTTTCGTCGGCGAGTTCATGGTGATCCTCGCGTCGGTCCAGTACAACTTCTGGATCGCGTTCGGCGCGGCGTTCACGCTGATCCTCGGCGCAGCCTACACGCTGTGGATGTACAAGCGCGTGTACTTCGGCGCGGTTGCGAACGATCACGTCGCGAAGCTCAAGGACATCAACCGCCGCGAGTTCACGATGCTGGCGATTCTCGCCGCCTTTACGATGCTGATGGGCCTGTATCCGAAGCCCTTCACCGACGTGATGCACGTTTCCGTGGAGAACCTCCTCTCTCACGTCGCGCAGTCGAAGCTGCCGCTGGCCCAGTAAGCGCGAGCGGAGGAAATCAAGATCATGCAAAACGCTCCTATGAATGTCCTGTTGCCTGACGCGCTGGTGATGGCCGCCATCGTCGTCGCATGGCTGAACGACACCTTTACCGGCGCGGCCGGCCGCCGCCTGACCTACCTGATCGCGGTGGTGTCGTCGGTGGTCGCCGGCGTCTGGTTCGCCGTGCAGGCGCTCGACCCGCAGCAGTACTACTTCTTCTCGAAGATGATCGTCGTCGACTCGTTCGCGAGTCTGATGAAGGCCGTCGTGTCGTTCGGCTTCGCGGTGACGCTCGTCTATTCGCGCAAGTACCTCGAAGATCGCGACCTGTTCCGCGGCGACGTGTTCCTGCTCGGCATGTTCTCGCTGCTCGGCCAGCTGGTCATGGTGTCGGGCAACAACTTCCTGACGCTGTATCTTGGTCTGGAACTGATGTCGCTGTCGCTGTACGCGGTCATCGCACTGCGTCGCGATGCGGCGCAGTCGAGCGAAGCCGCGATGAAGTACTACGTGCTGGGCGCGCTCGCGTCGGGCTTCGTGCTGTACGGCATCTCGATGCTCTACGGCGCGACCGGCTCGCTCGAGCTGGGCGAGGTGTACAAGGCCGTCGAAGGCAACACCGATCCGGCCGTGCTGATGTTCGGCGTGATCTTCATCGTCGCCGGTGTCGCGTTCAAGCTCGGCGCCGTGCCGTTCCACATGTGGGTGCCGGACGTCTACCAGGGCGCACCGACCGCGATGACGCTGTTCGTCGGCGGCGGCCCGAAGGTCGCGGCTTTCGGCTGGGGTCTGCGCTTCCTGGTGATGGGCCTGCTGCCGCTCGCGCAGAACTGGCAGACGGCGCTCGTGATCCTCGCCGCGTTGTCGCTGATCGTCGGCAACATCACCGGTATCGTCCAGCGCAACATCAAGCGGATGCTCGCGTACTCGGCGATCTCGAACATGGGCTTCGTGCTGCTCGGCCTGCTCGCGGGCATCGTGAAGGGCGACGCGACGGCACCGGCGAGCGCATACAGCTCGGCGATGTTCTACGCGATCGTGTACCTGATCACGACGCTCGGCTCGTTCGGTGTGGTCATGCTGCTCGCCCGCCGCGATTTCGAAGCGGAAACGATCGACGACTTCAAGGGCCTGAACAAGCGCAGCCCGGTGTTCGCGTTCGTGATGATGGTGATGATGTTCTCGCTGGCCGGCATCCCGCCGACCGTCGGCTTCTATGCGAAGCTCGCGGTGCTCGAGGCGACCGTCAACGCGGGCCTCACGTGGCTGGCCGTGCTTGCGGTGATCACGTCGCTGTTCGGCGCGTTCTACTACCTGCGCATCGTCAAGCTGATGTACTTCGATGCACCGCAGGATTCGACGCCGATCACCGGCGATTTCTGCAAGCGCACGATCCTGGCGCTGAACGGCGTCGCGGTCGTCGTGCTCGGCCTGATCCCGAGCCCGCTGCTGACGGCCTGCCTGCAGGCAGTTCGTCACACGCTGCCGCTCTAATGTCGGCAGCCGGCTGGTTTATCGTGCTGTTGGCGCTCGCGGGCGCCAACCTGCCGTTCCTGAACCAACGCCTCTTCGCCGTCGTGCCGCTCGGTGCGACGAAGAAGAGCGCGTGGGTGCGGATCGGCGAGCTGATCGTGCTGTACTTCGTCGTCGGCGCGCTCGGCTTCTGGCTCGAATCGCGCGCCGGCAACCGTTTTGAACAAGGCTGGCAGTTTTACGCGATCACGTTCAGTCTCTTCATCGTGTTCGCGTTTCCCGGCTTCACGTTCCAGTATCTCGTCAAACGACGCTGACGGCACAGGGCCTGTTTCCCTGGCCGTCGCGCTCAACCTTGGAGCCGCCGATGGCCGAATTGCCGAATCACGACGCCGCACTGACCGAAACGTGTCTCGAAAGCGAGGCCATCTTCGACGGCGCGTTCCTCAAGCTCAAGCGTGACACTGTGCGCCTGCCCGACGGCAAGCACGCCACGCGCGAATACGTGCAGCACCCGGGCGCGGTGATGGTGATCCCGCTGTTCGACGACGGCCGCGTGCTGATGGAAAGCCAGTACCGCTACCCGATCGGCAAGGTGATGGCCGAATTCCCGGCCGGCAAGCTCGACCCGAACGAAGGGGCGCTCGCGTGCGCGGTGCGCGAGCTGCGCGAAGAAACGGGCTATACCGCGCGCGAATACGTGTTCCTCGCGCGAATTCACCCGATCATTTCCTACTCGACCGAGTTCATCGACCTGTATCTCGCGCGTGGCCTGACGGCCGGCGAGCGCAAGCTCGACGACGGCGAATTCCTCGAGACCTTCACCGCGACGCTGCCGGACGTGCTTGAATGGGTGCGGACCGGCCAGATCACCGACGTGAAGACGATCATCGGCACGATGTGGCTCGAAAAGGCACTGTCCGGCACCTGGCCGCTCGGCCCGGCAGTCACGCCCTGACGGTTTCAGCGGTCGCGGGAACGCCGCGCTACAATTTGATGACACGGCGCCGCGGCGCCGTCGGATTCTGATTTAGCACGATCGTTCACAAAATCGCTTTTTGCGCTACACTCGTCAAACGCCCTGATTCAGCATGAAGGTCCTCGATTTACAGTGCCCGCACGGTCATCGGTTCGAAGGCTGGTTCGCTTCCGCCGATGAATTCGAAGCGCAGTTGTCCCGCAAGCTGGTCGAATGTCCGGTGTGCGGGGCGACCGAGGTCAGCCGCATGCCGTCCGCGCCGCGCCTGAACCTGTCGGGCGCGACGCAGGCGAAGCCGGCCGATCCGCGCGCGCTGCAGGCGCAGGTGATGCGCGCGCTGCGCGAGGTACTGGAGAAGACCGAGAACGTGGGCGAGCGCTTTGCCGAGGAAGCGCGGCGCATCCATTACAACGAAGCGCCGGCGCGCAGCATCCGGGGCGTCACGACGCCCGAGGATGCGCAAGCCTTGGTTGAAGAAGGCATCGACGTGATGCCGCTGCCGATTCCTGCCGCGCTGAAAGAACCGCTGCAATAAGCCTGCGCAGCGTGTCCTTGCCGGGCCGGTCGGCCGCGGCGAGGAGACACTTCGCATGGATCTGGATTATTCCCCCGCCGACGACGCGTTCCGCGCCGACATTCGCGCATGGCTCGAGGCCAACCTGCCTCACGCGCTGCGCGCCAAGGTTCTCGATCACAAACGACTCAACCGCGAAGACTACGCGAGCTGGCACCGGATTCTCGGCCAGCGCGGGTGGTCGGCGCCTGCGTGGCCGGCCGAATATGGCGGCCCGGGCTGGAACGCGACGCAGCGGCACATCTGGGACGAGGAGTGCGCATGGATCGGTGCGCCGACCGTGCTGCCATTCGGCGTGTCGATGGTCGCGCCGGTGCTGATGAAGTACGGCAGCGACGCGCAGAAGCGCCGCTACCTGCCGCGCATACTCGACGGTTCCGACTGGTGGTGCCAGGGCTACTCGGAGCCGGGTTCCGGCTCGGATCTCGCGTCGCTGCGCACGCGGGCCGAGCGCCACGGCGATCATTACGTCGTCAACGGACAGAAGACCTGGACGACGCTCGGCCAGCACGCCGACATGATGTTCTGCCTCGTGCGCACCGATCCCGCCGCAAAGAAGCAGGAGGGCATCTCGTTCCTGCTGATCGACATGAAGACGCCGGGCATCACCGTGCGGCCGATCATCACGCTCGACGAGGATCACGAAGTCAACGAGGTGTTTTTCGAGGACGTGAAGGTGCCGGTCGAGAACCTCGTCGGTGATGAGAACCGCGGCTGGACCTATGCGAAATACCTGCTCGGGCACGAACGCACGGGGATCGCCCGTGTCGGCGGGTCGAAGCGCGAACTCGCGTTCCTGAAGCGGGTGGCGCTGAACCAGCAGAAGAACGGCAAGCCGCTGCTCGCCGATCCGGTGTTCGCCGCGAAGGTCGCGGCGCTCGAGGTCGAGCTGATGGCGCTCGAGGTGACCGTGCTGCGGGTGGTCAGCCGCGAGACGAGCGGCAAGGGGCCGGGCCCCGAAGCGTCGATGCTGAAGATCAAGGGCACCGAGGTGCAGCAGGCGCTCACCGAGCTGATGTTCGAAGCGATCGGCCCGCTCGCGGCGCCGTTCGACGTGCGATTCCTCGAAGGCGAGCGCGACCATAGCGCCGCCGGCGACGATGATGCCGCGCCGCTCGCCGCGTACTACTTTAACTTCCGCAAGACGTCGATCTATGGCGGGTCGAACGAAATTCAGAAGAACATCATCGCGCAGATGATTCTCGGACTGTGAGGAGCGGTATATGGATTTCACCTTTACCGATGAGCAGCAGCAATTCGCCGACGCGCTGCGTCGTTATCTCGGCGAACAGTATGGCTTCGAAGCGCGCCAGGCGATCGTGCGCAGCGATGCCGGCGTGTCGGACACGCAATGGCAGGCGTTCGCGGAGCTCGGCCTGACGGCGCTGCCGGTGCCGGACGCGCAGGGCGGTTTCGGCGGGAACGCGGTCGACATGCTGGTCGTGATGCAGGAACTCGGCCGCGCGCTCGTCGTCGAGCCGTACTGGGCGACTGCGGTCGGCGTCGAGGCGTTGCGCGTCGCCGGGACCGCAAGCGCTCAGGATGCCGCGCTGCTGGAACGCGTCGCGCAAGGGCAGGCGCGCGTTGCTGTCGCATTCCACGAACCGCACGCGCGCTACGACCTGTTCGCGCTCGACACGCATGCGCGGGGCCAGGATGGCACATATCGCGTGACCGGCGCCAAATCGGTCGTGCAGCATGGTGCGCAGGCCAGCGCGTGGATCGTGCCCGCGCGGCTCGACGATGGCGCGGTGGGCCTGCTGGTCGTCGAGCAGGCGGCGGCAGGCACGGATGTCGTCGACTATCGGACGATCGACGGGCAGCGCGCGGCCACGATCCGTTTCAACGACACACCCGCGCGCCTGCTGACGGGCGGCGCACGCGACGCGGCGGCGCTCGAGCAGGTCGCCGACTATGCGACCGTGCTGCTGTGCGCGGAAGCGATCGGCGCACTCGACGAACTGAATCGCGCAACGGTCGAATATACGAAGACGCGCGAGCAGTTCGGCGTGCCGATCGCGCGTTTCCAGGCGTTGCAGCACCGGATGGTCGACATGCTGATCCACGCGGAGCAGGCGCGTTCGCTGACCTATCTGGCAGCGGTGCGTTATGCGAGCGACGACGCGAATGCGCGACGCAAGGCCGTGTCCGCAGCGAAGGCGCGGGTCGGCCAGGCTGCGCGCTTCGTCGGCCAGCAGGCGGTCCAGCTGCACGGCGGAATGGGCGTGACCAACGAGGTCGCCGCCGCGCATCTGTTCAAGCGGCTTGCGATCATCGAGACGACGCTCGGCGATACCGATCATCATCTCGCCCGCATCGCGGCATTGCCCGACTTCATGCAGGCCGAAGCCGCATGACGGCAGCGCGCCTGCGCGTCACACAAGGAGAGACAACATGGGCGTCAGTTACGAAGACCTGGTAGTGGGCAGTACCACCGAAGTCGGCCGCTATACGTTCGAGGCGGACGACATCAAGGCGTTCGCGGAGCGCTACGACCCGCAGCCGTTCCATGTCGACGAGGTCGCTGCGGCGGCGTCGCCGTTCGGCGGGCTCATCGCGAGCGGCTGGCATACCTGTTCCGTGTTCATGGGCATGCTCGTGCGCAATGTGCTGCCGGGCTCGACCGGCATGGGGTCGCCCGGCATCGACGAGATCCGCTGGCTCAAGCCCGTGCGCGCCGGCGACACGATCACGATGTACCAGAAGATCAACGACAAGCGCGTATCCGGGAGCAAGCCCGATCGCGGCATCGTGTCGACCGAATGGATCGGCGTCAACGGCAGCGGCGAGACGGTGATCACCGTGCGCTCGAAGGTGATTTTCGGGCTGCGCGATCCGGCAGGAGGGAACGCATGACCGAAGTTACGCTGCCGCTGATCGCATCGGCGCAGGCACTTGCCGCGCGCGTCGGCGAAGCGCCGCTCGCGAGCGGCTGGATGGAGGTCGACCAGCACCGCGTCGACGGGTTCGCCGACGCGACGGGCGACCATCAGTGGATTCACGTCGATCCCGAGCGCGCGCGGCGCGAGTCGCCGTTCGGCGGCCCGATCGCGCATGGCTTCCTGACGCTGTCGCTGATTCCCGCGCTGATGGCCGAGGCGATGCGCTTCGAGCAGAGGATGGGGGTGAACTACGGCCTGAACCGCGTGCGCTTCCTGAAGCCGGTGCCGGTCGGCGCGCGCGTGCGCGCGCTGTTCGCGGTGAAGGAAACCGCTGACGTCGCGCAGGGTGGCGTGCAGGTCACGTGGTCCGTATCGATGCAGGTCGAACGCGTCGATGGTGCCGATAGTGCCGAAACGCCGCTAGTCGTGTGCGCGGCGGAGTTCATCACGCTGCATTATTTCTGACGCGCGTTCGGGTTCGCGCATGGGGGCGCGACACAAGGTGTGGCCCCATGCGCGGCCCCATGCGCGGCGCTCAGTGCTTCGCGTACTGCGTTGCACCGAACAGCACTTCGCGCGCCTTGTCGTCCTGCAGCGGCTGGCGCAGCGACGCCAGCACCTCGACGCCGCGCTGCACGGCGGGACGCGCGGCAATCGCTTCGTGCCAGCGCTTCACGTTCGGCAATTCGTCGAGCACGACCCCCTGGTTTTGCCACGAACGCGTCCACGGGAACGTCGCAATGTCTGCAATCGTGTACTCGTCGCCGGCGAGATACGCGGTTTCGCCGAGCCGCTTTTCCATCACGTTGTACAGGCGCTTCGCTTCGTTCGTGTAGCGGTTGACCGCATAATCGATCTGTTCGGGCGCGTAGAGGCGGAAGTGATGCGCTTGCCCGAGCATCGGGCCGATGCCGCCCATCTGGAACATCAGCCATTGCAGTGTCGCGTAGCGCGCGGCCGGGTCCGTCGGCAGGAAGCGGCCGGTCTTTTCCGCGAGATAGATCAGGATCGCGCCGGACTCGAACAGCGCGATCGGCTTGCCGCCCGGGCCGTCCGGGTCGACGATCGCGGGGATCTTGTTGTTCGGGCTGATATTCAGGAACTCCGGCGTGAACTGGTCGCCCTTGCCGATATCGATCGGGTGCACGCGATACGCGAGGCCGGTTTCCTCGAGCAGGATATGCACCTTGTGGCCGTTCGGGGTCGCCCAGCTGTAGACGTCGATCATCGTCAACTCCATGGTTGCATGCGCGAAAGCGGCACCTCAGGGGGCCTCACGGGCGCCGCGACAGGCGGTCATTAGAGCATGGATCGGCGCGCGCTGCAGACGCCCGCTTCGTGCTATCCGGCGTAGCGCGCGAGCTCCAGTTTCGCGATCGCGATGCGGTGCACTTCGTCGGGGCCGTCGGCGAAGCGCAGCGTGCGCGCCGATGCGTACGCATACGCGAGCGGGAAGTCGTCGCTGACACCGCCACCGCCATGCGCCTGGATCGCCCAGTCGATCACCTGGCACGCCATGTTCGGTGCGACCACCTTGATCATCGCGATCTCGCCGCGCGCGGCCTTGTTGCCGACGGTATCCATCATGTAGGCCGTCTTCAGCGTGAGCAGGCGCGCCTGCTCGATCAGGCAGCGCGCTTCGGCGATCCGCTCCTGCGTGACCGTCCGGTCGGCGATCGGCTTGCCGAACGCGACGCGCTTCAGCGCGCGCTTGCACATCAGCTCGAGTGCGCGTTCGGCGAGCCCGACGAGCCGCATGCAGTGATGGATGCGGCCGGGCCCGAGGCGGCCCTGTGCGATCTCGAAGCCACGTCCCTCGCCGAGCAGCAGGTTCGACGCCGGCACGCGCACGTTCTTCAGCGTGATTTCCATGTGGCCGTGCGGTGCGTCGTCATAGCCGAACACGTTCAGCGGCCGGCGCACCGTGACGCCGGGCGTGTCGGACGGCACGAGGATCATCGACTGCTGCGCGTGGCGCGGCGCCGACGGATCGGTCTTGCCCATCACGATGTACAGCTTGCAGCGCGGGTCGCCCGCGCCGGACGACCACCACTTGTGGCCGTTGATCACGTACTCGTCGCCGTCGCGTTCGATGCGGGTGCGGATGTTCGTCGCGTCCGATGATGCGACTTCAGGTTCCGTCATCAGGAATGCCGAGCGGATCCGCCCGTCGAGCAGCGGCTCGAGCCACGTGCGCTTGTGCTCGTCGCTGCCGTAACGCTCGAGCGTTTCCATGTTGCCGGTGTCCGGCGCGTTGCAGTTGAACACTTCGGGCGCCCACGGCACACGTCCCATGATCTCGCAAAGCGGCGCGTATTCGACGTTGGTCAGGCCCGCGCCGTGTGCCGAATCGGGCAGGAACAGGTTCCACAGGCCTGCGTTGCGCGCTTCGGCCTTCAGCGTCTCGAGCAGCTCGACCGGACGCCATGCGTTGCCGTCGCGGCGATTGCGGGCGATCTCGTCGTAGAACGCCTGCTCGTTCGGGTAGATGTGCGTTTCGAAGAACGCGAGCAGCTTCTCGCGTAACGCCTGGACTTTCGGGGAATAGTCGAAGTGCATCGTCGGCCTCGCTGTCGGAAAACGTCGGGGAATGGGGCGGTGCGCTTCGCGCTTCAGCGCACCTTCTACGTACGTTCAGCGCACCTTCAGCGCGTACTGCCACGCCAGTTCCGCCATCGGCCGCGCGCGCCGGCCGGCGTCCAGCGCCTGCGCGCTCGATGCAGTGCCGTCGACGACGCGCTTCATGATCCCCTGCAGGATCGCCGCGATGCGAAACATGTTGTAGGCCAGGTAGAAATTCCAGTCGGCCCGGATCGACAGGCCGGTGCGTTCGCAGTACCGCGCGACGTAGTGCGCTTCGTCCGGGATGCCGAGCGCGTGCCAGTCGAGTCCGGCGATGCCGCGGAACTGCTGCGGATCGACGTGCCACGTCATGCAGTGGTACGCGAAATCGGCGAGCGGATCGCCGAGCGTCGACAGTTCCCAGTCGAGCACCGCGAGCACGCGCGGCTCGTCCGGGTGGAAGATCAGGTTGTCGAGGCGATAGTCGCCGTGCACGACGGAAGCGGGACGGTTTTCGTCCGCGGTGTCGGGCGGCATGTGAAGCGGGAGCCAGCCGATCAGGCGATGCATCGCGTCGATCGGTTCGGTCTCCGACGCAAGATACTGCTTGCTCCAGCGACCGATCTGCCGCGCGAAGTAGTTGCCGGGCTTGCCGTAGTCCGCCAGCCCGATCGTAGCCGGATCGAGCGCATGCAGCGCGGCGATCACGCGATTCATCTCGTCGAAATGCGCGGCCCGCGCGGCGGGCGACATGCCGGGAAGAGACGGGTCCCACAGCACGCGCCCGTCGACGAACGCCATTACGTAGAACGCGCGGCCGATCACGCGTTCGTCTTCGCATAACGCGTGCATCTGCGCGACCGGCACGTCGGTGCCGGCCAGCGCGGCCATCACGCGGAATTCGCGCTCGATCGCGTGCGCGGACGGCAGCAGCTTCGCGGCGGGCGCGGGTTTCGCACGCATCACGTAGCTGCGCGATGGCGTGACGAGCTTGAAGGTCGGGTTCGACTGGCCGCCCTTGAACTGCTCGACGCAGAGCGGTCCCGCGAAGCCGTCGACGTGCTCGGCAAGCCAGCGAGACAGCGCGGCGGTGTCGAAGCGCTGCCGCTCGCCGACCGGTGTGGTGCCAACGAACGCCGCGTAATCGGTGCCTTGCGGCGCGTTATCGTTCGGATGCGCCATCGTGTCTCCTCCAGGCGATGTGACGATCAGGGTTGCGCGAACTCTTGGTACTGCTGATACAGCACTTCCATCGTCGTGTTGCGCGTGTCCCGGTGCAGCGCTTCCGGCGGCGAGTAATTGAGCAGGCGGATCACCCAGTCGTGCGGCGCGTCGCCGACGTCGAGCGCGTTGATGCAGCCGGTCGACTGCGACAGGTGGCCGATGAAGATCCGCTGTCCGGGCACCGTCGCATGCGACAGCAATGCGCAGTTGACGCCACCGTGCAGCACGAGCAGCACGGTGTCCCATGTCGGGTCGGCCCGCAGCGCGTCGAGCGGCGGCAGCACGCGGTCGATCAGTTCGCCGATCGTTTCGCCGCCGAGAAAGCGCGTGTCTTCGGGCACGATGCCGTCGAGCACGCGCAGGAATGCGTCGCGATGCTGGTCCGACGGAATCTCTGCCAGATGCCCGCCACGGATTTCGCGCCACGCGGGTTCGATCTCGATGTCGATGCGTTGCCCGGTTTCCGCGAGCACGCGTTGCGCGGTTTCGATCGTGCGCGGCAGGCCGCTTGCGATCACGCGGTCGAAGCGTATGTCCTGTTCGGCGAACGCGCGGCCGGCGGCGCTCGCCTGATCGCGGCCGCGGGCGTTGAGCGGCACGCTGTCGGGATCGATCGCGCGTCCGGAAGCGTCGAAATAGGTGACGTCGCCGTGCCGCATCAGGTAGATGCGGCGGCGTTGGGGCAGCTCGTAACGTGACATGGCGGGCTTAGCGTTTGTAGACGGGCGGACGTTTTTCAAGAAACGCGGTGATGCCTTCGTGCGCGTCCGCGTGATACAGCGACGCGACGAAATGGTCGCGCTCGGTCACGAGATGTGCGTCGAGCGGTTGCGCGGCGGCGTCGTCGAGCAACGCCTTGATGCGTGTCAGCGCGTTCGGCGAGATGCCGGCAAGCGTGTCCGCCCATGCGAGTGCATCGGCGAGTGCGGCGCCGGGTGCCGCGACGCGATTGACCACGCCGAGCGCGTGCAGGCGCTCGGCCATCACGGGTTTGCCTTCGAACAGGATCTCCGCGGCGAGTGCGCGCGGCAGCGCGCGGGCGAGGAACCACGAGCCGCCGCCGTCCGGCGTCAGGCCGACGCGCGCATATGCCATCACGAACTTCGCGTCGCGCGCGGCGACGATCAGGTCGCAGGCGAGTGCGAGCGAGAAGCCAGCGCCGGCCGCGGCGCCTTCGACCGCCGCGATGACCGGCTTCGTCGATGCGCGGATCGCGGCGACCCACGCACCGAGCAGATCGATGCTGTCGGCCTGGTACGCCGGATCCTTCGAACGGTTGTCGAGCAGCCGGTTCAGGTTGCCGCCTGCGCAGAAGAAGCGGTCGGCGCCCGTGAGCACGACCGCGCGAATCGCGGGGTCGCGTTCGGCGGTGGCGAGCGCTTCGACGCCCGCTGCGTACATGTCGGGGTGAAGTGCGTTGCGTGTACCGGGGTTGGATAACGTGAGGACAAGCGTCGATTCGCTTTCGGGTGGGCGTGATGCCAGCAGTTCAGCACTCATGCGAGTGTGTCTCCATCGGATGGCGCGGTCGCGAGCGATGCCGAATCCGTTGTATCGGCAGCCGGCGATGCTGCTACCTTGAATATATGGACGTCGTGGCGGACGCGAAACTGTTTTAGACTAGCACGAACGTGCTTTTCAGCGCGACGAATCCCCGCGTGCCAGGCGTCGATCCGGCCGCGTCCCAGCGAGGAAGGAGGCTCCGATGCTACAGCTGTGCGGTATTCCGTTGTCCAACTATTACAACAAGGTGAAATTCGTCCTGCTCGAGTACGGTATTCCGTTCGAGGAATCGACGTGCGGCCTGCCGATCGTCGACCCGGCCGTGCTGGCCGATACGCCGCTCGGCAAGATTCCGTTCCTGAAGACCGAACAGGGCGCGCTGTTCGAATCGCAGGTGATCATTGAATATCTTGCGGCGCGCTATCCGGACAAGCCGATTTTCCCGTCCGACCCGTTTGCGGCCGCGAAGGTGCGCGAACTCGTCGAGACGCTCGAACTGTATCTCGAATGGACCGCGCGCGAAGTCTATACGGAAGCATTCTTCGGCGGGAAAGTCAGCGACGGGATGAAGGCGCACGTCGAGAAGCGCCTGCCGCGCGCGATCGATGCATTCAAGAAGATGACGCGGTTCTCGCCGTATGTGCTCGGCGACTCGTTCGGATTGGCCGACATCGCCGCATCGATCCACCTGCCCGTGATCGGGATGGCGACGAAGGCGATCTTCGGCCGCGATTTCCTGCTCGAAGCCGGCATCGACTGGAAGGCACACGCGCAGAAGGTCGCCGAACGTCCGGCGGCGCAACGTGTCGCCGACGATCGCAAGGCGTATCTCGCGGCGGCGAACGGCAAGCGCCCGTGAGCGCAGTGCGGGGCGCAGTGGCGGTCGCAGTGACGTTATAACGCATGCCCCGCGATGCGCAGGGCATGGGCGTCGGCAGGGTGCCGCGCGCGAGTCGGGAAGCGGGCGACACGTCGTCGCCCGTATGTGGTAAACGCTGTCGCTTACAGGCGCGAGAGCCGTTCGAGCGCCGTCGCGAGCGTGCTTTCCTGCTTCGCGAAGCAGAAGCGCACGACGCCCGACTCGTGCGGCTCGTGATAGAACGCCGACACCGGAATCGCGGCGACACCGACTTCCGCGGTGAGCCACTTCGAGAACTCGGCTTCGGGCAGATCGCTGATCGCCGAATAGTCGACGCACTGGAAATACGTGCCCGAGCACGGCAGCAGCTTGAAGCGGGTGCGCTCGAGGCCGGCGCGGAAAAAGTCGCGCTTGTTCTGATAGAAATCGGCGAGCGTCAGGTAGGGCGCCGGGTCGCGCATGTAGTCGGCGAGCCCGAGCTGCATCGGCGTATTCACCGTGAATACGTTGAACTGGTGGATCTTGCGGAACTCCGCGGTCAATGCGGCGGGCGCGGCGACATAGCCGACCTTCCAGCCCGTCACGTGATAGGTCTTGCCGAAGCTCGACACGATGAAGCTGCGCGCGGCCAGCTCCGGATAGCGCGCGACGCTTTCGTGGCGCGCGCCGTCATACACCATGTGTTCGTACACTTCGTCGGAAACGATCAGCACGTTGGTGCCGCGCACGATCTCCTCGAGCTTGCGCATGTCCGCCTCGCGCCATGTGGTGCCGGTCGGGTTGTGCGGCGTGTTGATCAGGATCATGCGTGTCTTCGGCGTGATCGCGGCCGCGACGCGATCGAACGGGATCGCGTAGTCCGGCGCTTCGAGCGTGACGAATACCGGCTTGCCGCCCGCGAGCTCGATCGACGGCAGATAGCTGTCGTAGGTCGGCTCGACGACGATCACTTCATCGCCCGGATGCACCGCGCACAGGATCGCGGTGAGCAGCGCCTGTGTCGCGCCGGCCGTCACCGTGATCTCGGTCGCCGGGTCGTAGCGGCGGCCGTAGACGTGCGCGATCTTGTCCGCGATCGCTTCGCGCAGCGGCGCGACGCCGGCCATCGGCGGGTACTGGTTATGGCCGCTGCGCATCGCGGCCGCGACCGCATCGACGATGCGCGGGTCGCAATCGAAATCCGGAAAGCCCTGGCCGAGGTTCACGGCGCCTTTCTCGGCGGCGAGCGCGCTCATGACCGTGAAGATCGTCGTGCCGACGTTCGGCAGGCGCGAAGGAAAAACGGGAGTCGTAGGCATGTCGGAAGGAGCGTTCATCGGGACAGTCGGAAGAAATGGGCGCGGCTCGGGTCAGGCCGGCGTTGCGGTTCGGGCCGTCGCCGTGTCGAGCGCGCAGGCGTCGACGAATGGCGCGGGCTGCGCAATCCGGAAACCGAAGTCGCGCGCGGTGCGTTTGGCAAGCTTCAGCAGCGCCCGGTCCTTCGATACGAGCCAATCGGCCTGCACGGCGCGAGCCAGTTCGAGAAACTTCTGGTCGTCGCGGTCCTTGCATTTCGGCAGCGGCGGCGCGTCGGCATCGACGGGGGGCGGCTCGACATGACGTGCGAGACGCGCGACGGTCGCGAGCGCGGCGGCCTTGTCGACCGCGCGTGCCTGGAATTGCGGATAGTCGAGCACATGCTCGAGTTCGGTCCTGCAGCGGCCGTCGATCATCGCGACGAGCGTGCCGCGTTCCAGTGCGGCCCGGATCGGGCGGGTGGCGGGATCGTCGAAGACAAGAATATCGATCCAGACGTTCGAATCGAGCACGACGCGACATTCGGCGTGCGGGGCGAGGGAGCTGGGCATTCGTTACAATCGGTGGTTTTCGTCTGACCGCGCGGCACGGCGTGCCAGCG
This sequence comes from Burkholderia sp. Bp8963, assembly GCF_003854275.1. GTDB lineage: Bacteria > Pseudomonadota > Gammaproteobacteria > Burkholderiales > Burkholderiaceae > Burkholderia. The sequence goes on along the minus strand of NZ_QTQP01000043.1, from coordinate 6,305 downwards.
AGCCTCTATGATAATCGTTCTCTCTCCCGCGAAATCCCTCGACTACGACACCCCCGCCCATGTCCCGACCTACACCGAGCCGGCGTTCGTCGACGACGCGTCGGAGCTGATCGACGGCCTGCGCAAGCTGTCGCCGCAGGACATCGCGACGCTGATGGACATTTCCGATCCGCTCGCGCGCCTGAACTTCCAGCGCTACGCGGACTGGTCGCCGGTTTTTTCCACGGCGAACGCGAAGCAGGCCGTGCTTGCGTTCAACGGCGACGTTTATGAGGGATTCGACGCAAAATCGCTGTCGGCCGCGGATCTCGACTACGCGCAGCGGCACGTGCGCGTGCTGTCGGGGCTGTACGGGCTGCTGCGCCCGCTCGACCTGCTGCAGCCTTACCGGCTCGAGATGGGCACGCGTTTCGCGAACGCACGCGGCAAGGATCTCTATGCGTTCTGGGACGACCGGATCACGCGGGCGCTGAACGAGCAGCTGGACACGCGCAGCGGGGCATCGCGCGTGCTGATCAATTGCGCGTCGACCGAATACTTCAAGTCGGTCAAGCCGAAACTGCTGACCGCGCCCGTCATCACGCCGGTGTTCGAGGACTGGAAGGGCGGCCGCTACAAGATCATCAGCTTCCACGCGAAACGCGCGCGGGGCCTGATGGCGCGTTATGTCGTCGAGAATCGCATCGCCGAGCCGCAGGCGCTGAAGGATTTCGCGGTGGAAGGCTATGCGTTCGACGACGCCGCGTCGAACGATTCAACTTACGTATATCGCCGGCGTGTCGGCGAGTGATCGCCCGGGCAATTCACGAGACTGCCGGGGCAGCTGTGCATGGAGCCGGAGCAAGTGCTGAAGCATGAAGTCCGGTCGACCGCGAAGCATGGGATCAGAGTAAGCGCTAAAGCGCTAACTCTGGTCGACAAAGGAGAGATGATGACCCTTTCAATCACCAGTAATTTCGACGCTGGCGCGATCGACGTCGTGTCGTGCGAGCGCCCGGACGCGATCCGTCTGCGCGTGCGCGGCGACAACCAGGCCGAGTTCGCGCAATGGTTCTACTACCGCGTGACGGGCGCGCGCGGCGAGCGGTGCGTGATGACGTTCGAAAACGCAGCCGAATGCGCGTACCCGTCGGGCTGGCGCAATTACCACGCGGTCGCGAGCTACGACCGCGTCGACTGGTTCCGTGTGCCGACGACGTTCGACGGCACGACGATGACGATCGACCATACGCCCGAATTCGACAGCATCCATTACGCGTACTTCGAGCCGTACTCGGAAGAGCGGCATGCAGCGTTTCTCGGCGCGGTCCAGCAATTGCCCCACGCGAGCGTGACCGAGCTCGGCCGGACCGTCGAAGGGCGACCGATGTCGCTGCTGACGCTCGGCACGCCCGAGACCGGCGGCGCGCCGAAGAAAAACGTGTGGATCATCGCGCGTCAGCATCCCGGCGAGACGATGGCCGAATGGTTCGTCGAGGGGCTCGTGAAGCGCCTGGCCGGGTGGGGCGACTGGGCGGGCGATCCGGTCGCGCGCAAGCTCTACGACCAAGTGACGTTCCATATCGTGCCGAACATGAACCCGGATGGCAGCGTGCATGGCAACCTGCGTACCAACGCGGCCGGCGCGAACCTGAACCGCGAATGGATGGAGCCGGACGCGATGCGCAGCCCCGAAGTGCTGGTCGTACGCAATGCGATCCATGCGATCGGCTGCGACATGTTCTTCGACATTCACGGCGACGAGGATCTGCCCTATGTGTTCGTCGCGGGCTCGGAGATGCTGCCGAGCTTCACCGAGCAGCAGGGGAAGGCGCAGACGGCCTTCATCGACGCGTTCAAGGTCGCGAGCCCTGATTTCCAGGACGAGCACGGCTACGCGGCAAGCAAGTACAAGGAGGATGCGCTCAAGCTTGCGTCGAAATACATCGGGCATCAGTTCGGCTGCCTGTCGCTGACGCTCGAGATGCCGTTCAAGGACAATGCGAACCTGCCCGACGAGCGTGTCGGCTGGAACGGCGAACGCAGCGCGGCGCTCGGCGCGGCGATGCTTGCTGCGATCCTGCGTCAGGTCGAAACCTTCGCGTAAGCGCATACTCGGCAGCTGTCGAACGCAAGAAAAAAAGTCGGGGCATCGTTTGATGCCCCGACTTTTTTGCGTCTGTCGTTGTCGACCGGTCGTCGGTCGTGTCAGGACTTTTTCGCCGACGATTTCTTCTTCACGGCTTTCTTCTGGCCGGTGGATTTCTTCATTGCGACAGCCTGCCTGGTGGTGCGGCCCGTCGCTTTTGCCTTGGCCTTGCCCTTGGCCGATTTGCCCTTGAATTTCTTCGTCGTCGGCGCAGGCCGTTCGACGCGCGGTTTCAGCGGCGGAACCGGGTCGTTCCAGCTGAACGCGAGCATCTGCTGGCCGACGTAGCCGCAGCGGAACTTCAACGGTGTGGGGGCGCCGCCGTCCTTGCGAATGCCGAGCCCGTCGACGGTGACGATATTGTCGACCTTGGTGCGCTGTTTGCCTTGATCGAACGAGTCGTTCCATGGCGTGATCGCTGCGTTGCCGTTGTCGAATGCATTCGACGGGAAATCGACGCGATCGAAGGCCGACGACGTGCTGGCGATGAAGCTGCCGTGTGCCGCGCAGTCTGCGACGAGCGGGTCGGCGTGCATGTCGTTGACGAATTTGTTGATCAGTTCGGAGCGCTGGTCGAGTAGGTCGGCGAGTACCGGCGCCGGGAGCGCAAGCGACAGACCCGCGACACAGGCTGCCAGCTTGCCGAACGCTCTGAAAATCCGGAGCGAGGCGGGTGAGCTGTCCATCTGGTTATTGGTGAGGAGCGAATGAGACATCGGGCACGTATAGAGGCCCGATGAAGAGCAGGAGTTCAATCTTAGCGCAAAAAAATCGTGCAGCAGTAGACGGGGCACTCTCGTGTGCCGCGCAAGCGATGCGTCGGGACACTCAACGGCATCGCGGCCAGATCGCCGACCGACGGAGACTTATGCGCGCGGTCCGCCAAGGCGATAGCGGCGGACGTCGAACGTCGTGACCCAGGCCGGACGATAGACGGCGATGAGTGCAGTCGCGAGGCCGGTGAACCAGGCTTCGCCGAGGGCGAGCAACGTGGTGTTCAACAGGTAGCCGGACGGGATCACGATCGCGGCGCCGTCCGCAAGCGCGAGCTGCACGCCGGCTGCTGCCGCTGCCACCACGACGATCGTGATCGCCGGCGACAGGAACCCCTGGCCCGTGATGAACGACGACAGGTTGTGCGGCAACCACGCGATCGCGGCGCGCTGCAGCAACGACGACACCACGACCGGCAACGCGCCGTAGATCAGGTATGTCAGCCCGATGCCCTGCCAGGGTGCGTCGAAGATGATCGCGGCGACCGCCGTGACGGCACCCATCGCGATCAGCGCAAGCGTCCAGTCGAACAACGTGACGAGCAGGGTCGCGCCGAGCAGGTGCATGACGAGCCCGTCCTCGAGCCAGGCGTTCGACGCCCAGAGGACCATGATCGCCGTGACGAGCGCAAGCCAGACGTGCTGAAGCGTCGCGTCCTGAAGCCGGACGAACGGGCGATTCCATATCGCCAGCGCGAGCAACGCCACGGCGGCGATCCAGCCACCGACGCCAACCCAGAGCGGAAGCGGTGTGAAGAGGAAACCCATGCGTCCATATTACTCGTTGAACATCAAAGGTGGGAATCCACACGAGCATCGACCGTCGCAATATTGAGACTGTCCCGTCCGGCTAGCGATCGCGGCGGAACCGCGCCGGCGGCTCGGCGGCCTGTGGAGTGTTCTGAAGGCCGTCGTTCGCAGCAGGCGACGGGTACTTGCGGTCGGCGCACATTGCACGCAGCGGCATCGGGCCGCGCTCGCCGAGCGACGGCCGGCGTGTGCTGTCGCGGTTCGACAACAGCACCTCGAGATGCGGGGACAGCCAGCCGTTGTAGATCGCGACCGCGGCGGCGCGATTGGCTGCGCCGAGCTGCTGGAAAATGCTCGCGAGATGAATTTTCACCGTGCCTTCGCTGATGCCGAGCGTGCGGGCGATCATCTTGTTGGTGCTGCCCATGTGGACGAAACGCATGATCTGCGCTTGCCGTGGCGACAGGATCCGGGATGGCGGGCGGCGGGGAATCGATCCGGCGAGTTCCTCGAGATGTGAGTCATGGCGGGCCGCGAACGACGATGGCAGGAGGTTGAGGGCGATCGGCGGGATGTAATGTCCGCCGAGCAGAACCATCTCGAGTGCGCGCACGATCAGGTAGGGCCGCGTGGAGCGCGGGATCACGCCAGTGACGCCGCAATTGAAGAGCCGCCGCACGACTTCCGGCGTGGGCTCGTCGATCAGCACTGCGGCGGGGGCAGGGGCGCAGGCGCTGCAGAGCGCCTGAAGTTCGCTGAGCCGGCCGACGTCCTGCCAGTCGATCGCGACCAGATCGAAACGCTGACTGCGCAATACCCGACGGGCCTGGAAGCCGTCAGGCGCTTCGTTGTATCCGGCGTGGCGATCGATCTGCCGCAACAAGACCTTCAGTCCGTCACGCCGCTCCGCGTCTGAGTTGAGCACCAGGAACCGCATATTCAGCCTCCATAAGGGTGAGTCATTGAGCTGCCGGCGTCATGCCTTGGGCTTGATGATGACAAATACCTTACATGATGTCTGCTTGGCTGAATGGCTTAGGATAAGTCCGAAAGATTTGTGGGCAAGAAAAAAGCCGCTCCGGCAGTGACCTGGAGCGGCTTGCGACGGGTGGCCGTTTGGGCCGTGCGTGCGTGTCAGTGGAAGTGCGGTTGCGCGGGCGACGCGTCTTCCGGCATTTCGGCGTGGACGATTTCGCCGAGCGGATCCGCGTACAGCGGAACGCCGCAATCGTCGCAGTATTCGGGCTCGAAGCGGCCCGCATGCCGGCGGACGTCCGTTACACCGCATTCCTTCAGCAGGCTCACGATTTCCTCGAGCGGGCCTTCGATCGGCATGTCGCTTTCGAGCGTCGCGTTGTCGATTGCAACATCGCCGTTTTCGCGGCCGTAAAGCGGCCAGACGACGCCATAGATCACGTCGTTATTGCCGCGGCGCGTGAATCCGACCCGGTACTCGTCGATCCGGCGCTCGCCGAATCCGGCGACCACCGCACGCAGTTCCTGCGGTGCTGCACCAAGTGTGTCGAAAAGATAACGAATGGCGGTTCGCACGGTGTGCGGACGCACGCGTTCGTCCGCATCGCGGCACGCCGAATAGTACGCGTCCGGAAGCAGGCATTCGAACTCGCACCCTGGCAACGCGAGCGCGAGATTGGGGCCACCTTGCGCTGTCCATTGTTCGAGGCATTGGCCTCGCTCGATTCGGGCGCCATGCTCTTCTTCCTGCCAGCGGAACAGCGACGCACCCGCGGGAGCGGCCACGACCGCGAGCAGGAAGCGCGGGTCTGCCAGGATCGGCGACGTTTCGGGCAGGTCCCCGTAATTGATCTTGGCGGCGTGCTGGCCAAGCGCGGCGTGCGCGAGCTGCTGCGCGAGCCGGTAGGTCTCGACGTGGTGCCGTGGCAACTGGTCGATGCTGTAGAGGAACGGAGCAAGCCCGACGAGCGTGCCGCTGGCGAGCACGTGCGCCTGCAGATGCGTGCGCAGGGCATCGACGACATCGCCCTTGAGCGGACCCGACGGGATCATGTAGCGCGTCCAGGCCAGCACGGGCACCGCGACCAGCAGCGCGTCGTACGGCTGGCCGTCGTGCTCGACCACCATTGACTCGCTGTGCGTCTCGGCCATGTCGGCGAGTGCGCCATACGCGTCGGGATGGTTCTGCTGCAGATGATCAAGGGCCGCGTCGAGCGTGGTCTGGTTACCGTTGCGCACGATCTTTGCGAGCAGCGCATCGAGCTTTGCTTCCCAGAAGCGGTCCTCGATGCGGCTGCCGGATGCGAAGAGCGCAAGCGACAGGCCGACCAGTTTGTCGGCATCGGGAGGGAGACGTTTGGCGATTCGCTGGCGCATGTTAAATACGTATAGAAAGGGGCGGTGAACCTCTTATTCTAGTCCGTTCTGTGCGCTATACGCGGTCTCGCACCGCAGCATGATGTTCGGGCAGCTTGCTGAACAATGTGAAAAACTGCGTCACCCCCTTGCACACGTCGGGGCAGATGCCTACAATCACGCCTCTTTCGCGCTAACGGCAACGCGGCGCGGGAGAGGGGAAGCGAAGTTGGCCGGATGTCTTGTTAGACGTTTGGCTGGCCAAGGAAGATGAACCCCGCAGTCGCAACGAGGTAGTAAAGAAAGTTGTTGACGAACTGCGA
>NZ_QTQP01000042.1 GCF_003854275.1 Burkholderia sp. Bp8963 | reverse complement strand
GTCGTATCCTGTCCACGGAGGGCTGTGTCAGGCGTATTCATATGCGTGCTCCTTCGGAGAAAACGAGTGTGCAACTCCGTTTTACTCCAGTCGGGCTTCTGTCACTGCCCTCCCACATAGCATCTAGGCGCCGGCTACAGCCACCCTGCCCGCCTGAAGCGCCACCACAGCGCGACGTCGGCCACGAGCATCACGCCGAGACAGCCGTAGAAGCCGTACTTCAGGTGCAGCTCGGGCATGTTCGCGAAGTTCATCCCGTAGATGCCGGCGATCATCGTCGGAATCGCGAACAACGCGGCGAACGACCCGAGGCGCTTGGTCACCTCGCTCTCCGCGAGCGAGATCATCCCGAGATTGACCTGGATCGCAGTCACGACCATCTCGCGCCGCCCCTCGATCGTCTTCACGATCCGCTGCAGGTGGTCGTACACGTCACGGAAGTAATGCTCCATCCCGCTGCAGACCTGCGGAATGCGTCCGCCCGTCAGCTTCGCGAGCGGTTCGACGAGCGGCGCCGTGTGCTGGTGCAGCAGCACGAGCCGGCGCTTCAGCGAATACAGATCCTCGATGATCGCGCGCGATGCCGCGGGCGTCGCCTTCACGAAGATGCGGTCCTCGAGTTCCTCGAGCTCCGCGCCGAGTGCTTCGAGCGTCGGGAAATAGCGGTCGACGACCTGGTCCATCAGCGCATAGAACACGAACGCCGAGCCCTCCTGCAGCAGATGCGGCTCGCGTTCGCAGCGCGCGCGCACCGCGCGGAAATCCTGCTCGGTGTGATTGCGCACCGACAGCACATAGTTCGGGCCGACGAACACGTTCAGTTCGCCGACCTTGAATTCGCCTTCCCCGTCGAGTTCGACCGTGTGCAGCACCGCGAACAGCGAGTCGCCGTACTCCTCGATCTTCGGGCGCTGGTGCCCCTTGCACGCGTCCTCGAGCGCGAGCTCGTGCAAGCCGAACTCGTCGCCCATCAGCTCGAGCTCGTCCGGCGTCGGGTCCTTCAGCGCGACCCACACGAAGCACTCGGGCTTCGATACGTAGTCGCTGATGGCGTCGATGTCGATATCGGCCAGCTTGCGGCCGTCCTGGTATGCAGCGCAGTTGATCAGCATGGTGTCCGTCATGTTGCGATGTTGCGGATTCATCCGCCAGTTTACCGGTTTGTCGCAGGTCCGGCCCCGCCCCGCCCCGGCTTGCGCGCCACGCCGATATTGGTCATGATCGGATTGCGTGCGCCGCAGCACGCTGCGACACATGCTTGCCCACGCCCGCCCGCGGCCCGTCCGCGCGGCATGATCGTCACGGCCTCATCGTCAAGGAGACAGACCTATGTGGTATTTCTCGTGGATACTCGGCATCGGCGTTGCGCTCGGTTTCGGCATCATCAACGCGATGTGGCTGGAGGCGGAAGTCTTCCCGCTCGACGCGAAGCGCGACGACGCACACCGGGCGAGATCGGAGGGTACGCGTTCGTGACGCATCTGGTGTTTTTCTGCGGCCACGCCGGTACCGGCAAGACCACGCTCGCGAAGCGGCTCATCGGGCCGCTGATGCGTGCCACCGGCGAGGCCTTCTGCCTGCTCGACAAGGACACGCTGTACGGCCGCTACAGTTCGGCCGCGATGGGCGCCCTCACCCAGGATCCGAACGACCGCGACAGCCCGCTCTACCTGAAGCACCTGCGCGATCCCGAATATCAAGGCCTGCTCGACACCGCGCGCGAAAACCTCGCGCTCGGCATCAGCGCGATCGTCGTCGGACCGCTGTCGCGCGAAGTGCGCGACCGGCGCATCTTCGACCGCGCGTGGCTCGGCATCGCACCCGACGTCACGCTGACGGTCGTCTGGGTCCACACGTCGGAACACGTCGCACACCAGCGGATCGTCACGCGCGGCAACCCGAACGACGCGTACAAGCTCACGCACTGGGACGAATACCGGCAGCGCCGCTTCGTGCCGACCGGCAACGAATGCGAAGGCCTCGTGATGTTCGACAACACCGCGCCGGCCGACGCCGACATCGAGGCGCTGCTGCGCCACATCGTGCCGCCGCCGCAAGCGCCGATCGTTCCGCCGCTTCCTGCTTGAACCACCTGAGGCACCTGAGCCGCCTGCACCACCCGACGCCGGAAAGAAACAACGCCGGGCGGCGTCGTGCGCCCCCGGCGTTGCATTGACCCTCGTGCCTGGCTGTGTCGTGTAATGTGTATCAGGCCACCGCGTGCACGCGCTCCAGCGTGCCGCCGTCGTACAGCTTGCCGAAGCGGTTCTCGAGGAATGCCTTCAGCGATACGCGCTCCTGCGGAATGAAGCCGTGTTGCGGCAGCTTCTTCTCGCGGAACAGGTCGAGCACCGCGCACATCGCGCCTGCGGTCGTGATCTGGATCGCGCTCATCGGCATTCCGCACACTTCCTTCGCGAAGATCTTGCGCGTGAACACGTCCTGCACGAGCTGGCCGTCCTTCACGCCCGTCACGGTGACGAACACCAGCACGACGTCCTGCTTCGTCGACGGCACCGCACGGCGCATGATCGACTTCAGCGTGTCGCGGTCGGTCGACAGGCGCAGGTCCTCGAGCAGGAACTGCACGAGCTCGCGGTGGCCCGGGTAGCGCACCGACTTGTAGTCGAGCGTCTCGACCTTGCCCGACAGCGTCTCGCACAACGTGCCGAGGCCGCCCGACGTGTTGAAGGCTTCGTATTCGGTGCCGTCGAGCGAGAAGTGCTCGAGGCCTTCGAGCGGCTGCACCCATTGCTTGCGGCCGTCACGGATTGCTTCGCACGGCTGGCAGTATTCGTTGATCAGGCCGTCGACGCTCCACGTCAGGTTGTACTTCAGCGCATTCGTCGGGTACTCGGGCAGCGCACCGACGCGCATCTTCACGTCACGCACTTCGGTGAAGCCGTTCACGAGCTCGTGCGCGGCGATGCCGATGAAGCCCGGCGCGAGGCCGCACTGCGGCATGAACGCGCGGTCGGAGCCGTCTGCGAGTTCGCGGATCGCGTGCGTCGCGCGCACGTCTTCGGTCAGGTCGAAGTAATGGACGTTCGCGGCCTTCGCGGCGGCGGCAACGTTCACGGCGAGGTAGTACGGCAGCGCATTGATCAGCGCATCGAAACCCTTCACTGCTTCGCGGATCGCGGCGGCATCGGCCGAATCGACGCGCTGCGTCGCAATGCCTTCGCGCGACAGCTTGGCGAGCGCGTCCGCGTCGCGGTCGAAGGCGACCACTTCGTAGTCGCCGGTTTCACGCAGCATGTGAGCAATGGTGTGGCCGATCAGACCTGCGCCGACGATGGCGATTTTCATGCGCTTATCTCCTGAATGATGGGTTGGTGTTGTGTACGGCGTCGAGCCATGTACACAGTGTAGGGACGCGCAAAATCAGTTCCAAGACGAATAATGATGCGAAATGACCTATAGTTTCGACGTTATGACCACACATTTCGTCGAATCGTCGAAACGTGCCGTTTTACCGCCGGCGGCCGCGCTATGGGTGGCCTAAGTTTCCCGCTGCAGACTGCTTGCCGATCACCCCGACATCACCCGACTTCCGAGGAGCCACCGGCATGCAATCCCCATCCGTCATTCGCTCGTCGCACTGGCTGAACAAGGTGCCCGACGTCACGCTGTCGTTCTGGATCATCAAGATCATGTCGACCACGGTCGGCGAAACCGGCGCGGACTTTCTCGCGGTCAACGCGGGCCTCGGCCAGGTTGTCACGCGCATCGCGATGGCATCGCTGCTTGCGATCGCGCTGGCGCTGCAATTGCGCGCACGCCGCTATACGCCGTGGATCTACTGGCTCACGGTCGTCCTCGTCAGCATCGTCGGCACGCAGATCACCGACCTGCTCACCGACGGGCTGAACGTCAGCCTCTATGTCAGCACCGCCGCGTTCGCGGTTGCGCTCGCCGCGATCTTCTTCGTCTGGCATCGGGTCGAGGGCACGCTGTCGATCGACACGATCGTCACGCCGCGCCGCGAGCTGTTCTACTGGGCGGCGATCCTCTGCACGTTCGCGCTCGGCACCGCGGCGGGCGATCTCGCGACCGAAGCGCTCGGCCTCGGCTTCTCGGTCGGCGCGCTGTGCTTCGGCTCGCTGACCGCGGCCGTGTTCGTCATGTGGCGGCTCGGCGCGAATGCCGTGCTCGCGTTCTGGATCGCATACATCCTCACGCGGCCCTTCGGTGCGTCGCTCGGCGACCTGCTCACGCAGGCCCGCACCTATGGCGGGCTCGGCATCGGCGCCGCGTGGACGAGCCTGCTGTTCCTGACCGTGATCGTGCTGCTCGTCGCCGCCGCGCAACTCGCGAGCGGCCAGCGCACAGCTGCCGACGTCGCCAAGTAAATCCCATTCAAATCCCGTTCAACTCCCATCCATTTCCGTTCATCGAATCGAGGACACACCATGCGCATTCCGGATTCCGTTTCCCGTCTCGCCATCGCCGCAGTCACGGTTGCCGCGCTGGGCATCGCCGCCGGCTGTTCGAAGCATCAGGACGCGAATGCATCGAGCGCGGCACCCGCGCCGGCCGCGTCGTCATCCGCCTCGACCGGGACGACGAAGCTCGGCGACCTGTCGCAGTTCCGCACGATCGCCGCCGACGTGAACACGCTCGTCGGCAAGGGCGACCTGCCCGGCGCGAAGACCCGCATCAAGGATCTCGAGATCGCGTGGGATTCCGCGGAGGCCGGCCTGAAGCCGCGCGCGGCCGACGACTGGCACGTGGTCGACAAGGCGATCGACCGCGCGCTCGCGGCACTGCGCGCCGATCATCCGACCCAGGCCGATTCGGCCGCCGCGATGAAGGATCTGCTCGGGGCGTTCGACCGCTTCGGCGGCAAGTAAGCAGGGGCAAGCAAGCGGCGGCAAACAAGCACGCCGCCACCCGACCAGCCCCACCCGGCCGCGCACCGCACGTAACGCACGCACCGCACGTGACGCGCGGCCGGGAATCGCATACGCTGGCGGCGATCGCACGAAGCGGAGAGGACGCATGCGAATACTGCTGGTCGAAGACGACCCGATGATCGGCGACGCGGTCCACGCCGCGCTGAAGGACGCGTCCTACGCGACCGACTGGGTCACCGACGGCGCACGCGCGTTGACCGCGTTCGCCGCGCAGCATTACGACCTGATCCTGCTCGACCTTGGCCTGCCGGGCCGCGACGGCCTCGACGTGCTGGCCGGCATCCGCGCGCAGGACCGCACCGTGCCGCTGCTCGTCGTCACCGCGCGCGACGGTCTCGACGACCGCCTGCGTGGCCTCGACAGCGGCGCCGACGACTACGTCGTCAAACCGTTCGAGATGGCCGAACTGCTCGCGCGAATCCGCGTCGCGATCCGGCGCCAGGCCGGCTCGGCCGCGCCGCTGCTGAGCAACGGCATCGTGTCGCTCGACCCGGCCACGCGCGAAGCGGCCGTCGACGGACAGGCGCCCGTCCAGCTGTCGAATCGCGAGTTCTCGCTGCTGCGCGCGCTGCTGGTGCGTCCCGGCGCGATCCTGTCGCGGCGCGAACTCGAAGACCGCCTGTACGGGTGGGGAGAAGAAGTCGAAAGCAACGCGGTCGAATTCCTGATCCATTCGCTGCGCCGCAAGCTCGGCAGCACCGTGATCAAGAACGTCAGGGGGGTCGGATGGATGGTTTCAAGAAGCGCCTGAGCGAGTCGATTCAGGCCCGCCTGTCATTTGCGCTGTCGGTCGCGATCCTCGTCGTCGCGACGGTCGCTGCCGCGTTTGCGTTTGCGTCCGCGTTCGACGAAGCGCACGAATTGCAGGACGACGTGCTGCGCGAGGTCGCGACGCTGCTCGATCGCCAGGACATCCACTCCCCCCGTTCACCCCGCTCCACCGGTGCCGAGCATGCGCGCGAAAGCGACGAGGTGTCGCGCGTGATCGTGCAGCCGCTCACCGGCGACACGCTGCCCGCCGCCGCAGGCGAGCCGCGGCTCGCGTTGCCGGCGACGCTCGCCGACGGATTGCATACCGTCGATGCCGGCGGCAAGCCCTATCGCGTGATGGTCCGCACGCTCGCGAACGGCGAACGCCTCGCCGTCGCGCAGGCGGCCGGCATGCGCGACGACGTTGCGCGCGAGAGCGCGTGGCGCACCGCGCTGCCGCTTCTGATCCTCGTGCCGATCCTGCTTCTGCTGGTCGCCGATCTCGTGCGCAAGCTGTTTCGCCCGATCGCATCGCTGTCGGCCGGCATCGATGCGCGCGACGAGCACGACCTGCGTCCGGTGCCGGCCGGACACGTGCCGGTCGAGGTGCGGCCGTTCGTCATCGCGATCAACCGGATGCTCGCGCGCGTCGCACAGTCGGTCGACGCACAGCGCCGCTTCGTCGCCGACGCCGCGCACGAGTTGCGCTCGCCGCTCACCGCGATGTCGCTGCAGGCCGAGCGGCTCGCCGACACGGACTTGCCGGCCGACGCGCGCACACGGCTCACGACGCTGCGCGGCGGGCTCGACCGCAGCCGCAACCTGATCGAGCAACTGCTTGCGCTCGCGCGGGCGCAGAGCGCGCCGGCGGCCGCGCATGGCGCCGTGTCCGTGCATGCGGTCTATCGCCGCGTGCTGGAAGACCTGCTTCCGCTTGCCGAAGCGAAGGCGCTCGACATCGGCGTAGAGGACGGCCCCGACACGCAGGTGTGCGTCGACGAAACCGGGCTCGCGTCGCTGGTCAAGAATCTCGTCGACAACGCGATCCGCTATACGCCGCACGGCGGCCGCGTCGACCTGTCGACCCATGCGGCCGCATCGCACGTGTGCGTGATGATCGCCGACACTGGGCCAGGCATTGCGCCGCGCGAACGCGAGCGCGTGTTCGATCCGTTCTATCGGGTGCCCGGCAACGAGCAGATCGGCTCGGGGCTCGGCCTGTCGATCGTGAAGACGATCGCCGACCGGATGGGCGCCGAAGTCACGCTCGCCTATGCGGACGAACCGCTTCGCCGGGGGTTGCGCGTGATGTTGAGGATTCCGTCAGGCCACGCACGCTGAGCGCGTGCGTCAGCCGCCGATCGTCCCGCGATCGATCTTGCGCGCTAGGATGATCGACGTCGTCGTGCGCTCGACACCTTCGAGCGCGCCGATCTGGTCGAGCAGGTCGTTCAGCCGTTCCGGCGAATCGGCGCGCAGCCACGCGACGTAGTCGTACTCGCCGCTCACCGCGCAGAGCAACTGCACTTCGGGCATCCGGTCGAGCTTTCTCAGCACGTCCTTGCCATATTTCGGCGCGAGGATGATGCCGACGTATGCGTAGATGCTCGCATCGAGCACGTCCTGCCCGAGCCGCACGCTGTAGCCGGCAATCACGTTGGTCCGCTCGAGACGCGCGATACGCGCGATCACCGTCGTGCGTGCGACGTCGAGCTGGCGCGCGAGATCCGCGACGCTGGCGCGCGCATTGGCTTGCAGCAGCGCGACGAGTTGGCGGTCGAGCTCGTCGAGCTGGTCGAGTCGGGGTGGACGCATGAGGCTTGAGACGCGGGAGCGGAATTGAACGTGACGCGATGATAGCGCCGATCGCGCGCGCCCCCAAACGCCAGGCCCGACGATGCAGACAAATGTATCCGCATCGATTTCGATTCGTATCGGTTGTAAGCAAGTGTCGTATTCGATGCCGCGCAGCGCGCAGCATGCTACTAATACGCTGCGACGCGAGTCGTGCGTGCGCCGCAGAAGCGCCCGCACCCGCTCGTACGACATCACCCCGGAGAGCCACCATGAAGAAAATTTCGCTCACCCTCGCTGCGCTCGCGTTTGCGGCCAGCGCATTCGCGCAAACGCAACCGCAAGCGCAGCCGCAGACGTCCGCGCAGCCGGCCGCTGCCACGGCGTCGGCGCCGAGCGCCGCGCAACGCGCGGCCGGCCACGAAGCACGGATCGAGGAACGCATCACGTACCTGCACAACCAGCTGAAGATCACGCCGGCGCAGGAGCCGCAATGGAAGACGTTCGCCGACACGATGCGCGAGAACGGCGAAACGATGGGCCGCCTGTATCACGCACGGATGGAAAGCCACAGCGCGTCCGCGATCGACGACATGAAGCAGTACGCAGAACTCGCGCAGGCCAACGCGGACGGCGCGAAGAAGCTCGCCGACGCCTTCGGGCCGCTCTACGCGAGCTTCCCGGCCGACCAGAAGGCCATCGCCGACACGACATTCCGCAGCTGGATGCATCATGACGGCGAACGGCGCGGCAAGGGCAAGGCCGCGGCCGGCGCTGCAGCCAGCGCACCCGCGAAGCCCTGACGCGTGACGCGCTGCCGCCCCGCCCTCGCGGCACCGGGCGGCAGCGCGATGCCCCGGCGAACGGCACCGGTTTCACAGCGCGCCACTTTCGGGATAAGCTCCACGCTTTTCCCGCACTTCCTCGCCATGCTCGAACTCAAGCAACCCGATCTCAGCACCGACCCGCAGGCCCGGCGCGTCGTCAAGGACGAGACCGTCACGGTCGCCTTCGCGGCCGCGGACGGCGAACTGATGAGCCTCGAAGGCCCGAACCGCTATGTCGCCGGCGACGCGCTGATCACCGGCTCGACCGGCGACCGCTGGGTCGTGTCGCGCGCGCGCTTCGACGCCAAGTATCTGCCCGCCGATCCGGCGCTTGCGCACGGCGAACCGGGCGCATACCGGAACCGTCCTGCCGTGGTGCTCGCGAAGCGGATGGACGAACCGTTCTCGATCGCGCGCTCCGAAAACGGCGACACGCTGCGCGGCGCCGCGGGCGACTGGGTGATGCAGTACGCACCCGGCGATTACGGCGTCGTGCAGGCGCAGCGTTTCGCGCAGGTCTACCGCGACGCGGGCTGACCGGCCGCCCCGCCGACAGCGCCGACGGCCCCACTCACGCGAAGTCGTCGGCGAGCGTGAGTTCCTCTTCGCGCGGCACCGCTTCGCCCGCCGCATGACGCTCCTCGAGTGAGCCGAGCGTCGCTTCCACATACGCATGCAGCACCGCATGGCTGCGCGCGCGCTGCATCGGCTTCATCGCGAGATAGCGCGCGAACGCGGCGGGCGCGATGCGCACGTCGAGCGTCATGCGTTTCGGCGTCGCGCCGAAACGCATCGCGACCCAGAGCACCGACAGGAACCGGCCGCGTTCGTCACTGCTTTCGACGAAACGGGTCTGCTCCGGAAACAGGTCGCAGATCACGCGTGCGAGCGCGTCGAATTCGGCGCTCGCGCATTCGATCAGATAGTCTTCCATTTCTTGCCTCCCGTCAGGCTGCCGCGCGCGCCGGGCGGCACGTCTTCACCAGTACGCCAATGAGCGCCGCGGCCAGCACGAAATACACGGCCTCGACCCACGCGGCAGACAGCATGCGGAGCTGATACAGCATCGCCGGCACGTCGGCGAGCGCGTGCAGCACGATCGCGAGCGGCAGCATGCGGAGCCGGCCGGCGCGCACGCCGCGCCACATCAGCACCGACAATGCGACCTGCAGCACGAACGCTGCGCAGCGCTCGAGCAGCAGCAGTGCGATCGACGGCACCGACAGCGTCGCCAGCATCACGTGGAGGCGCAGCACGGTCTCGCCCGGCAGGCCCGCGAGCTGGGCGTCGAGTTGCCCCCGGTTCGCGAGCCACGCGAGATACACCCACTGCCCCCACACGAGCACGCCGACGAACCACGCTTCCACACCGCCGTGACCGATCCCGTAGCCGATTGCACGGCCATCGCCGGCCGTCACGCCGTAGCGGCGATTCAGGAAGCGCATCCCGAGATAGCGGCCGACCTCCTCGAACACGCCGGCCGCAAGCGCACCGTAAGCAACGAACACCACCGGCTGCGTCAGCCAGCCGCCTTCGGACGCGTGGCTCAGCACGACGCCGTGCAGCGCGCGCTCGACGATCATCGCGAACAGCGTGAACACCGCGACGCCGACGATCGTGTCGCGCCGGTCGAGCGACAGCGGCTTGCGTAGCCAACGGAAGAGAACGAGCGGCAGCAGTGCGATGATCAGCGTGGCGGCAATCAGCACCGCCAGCGTGACGGGAGCGACAGTCATGTATTTCCTTGTTCGGGGCAGCGCACTGGCGCGCTGCGTGCCCCGAATGATACTCAGCTTGCGGTCGACGCGCGCGCGATCAGCTCGCCGGGCAGCATCGCGACGCGCACGTCGCCCGCCGCGCCGTCGATCCGCGCGTGGACGAATTCGACCGCCTGGTAACCGATTTCGTAGGTCGGCTGGCGAATCGTCGTGATGCCGATCAGCTCCGCCCACTCCGGATCGTCGATCGACACGAGCGCCGCGTGCTGCTGCCACGCCGCACCGAAACGCGCACGCAGGTGCCGTGCGATCGCGAGCGCGACCGGCGCGTTCGCGGCGAACAATGCCGCGCGCGTGCCGCGCTGCGTGGCGGCATCGACACGCGCGTCGAGTTCCGCGAGCGCGGCCGCGGTCGCGTCCGGCGCGTTCAGGTCGAGCACGACGGTCGCCGATGCGTTCCGGCCACGCGCCGCGAGCGCCGCATGAAACGCCGCCTCGCGCAAGCGCCGCGAGCTGACGTGCGCGTAGGGCTGCACGACGAAATGGATTGCGTCGAAGCCACGCTCGACCAGGTGGGCGACAACCATCTCGACCGCATCGGCATTGTCGAGGCCGATCAGGTCGGCTTCGAAGCCCTCGACCGTGCGGTCGACGAGCACCGCCGGAATCCCGCCGCCGCGCAGCGGACGCAGCACGTCCTCCTCGGCGCCGAGCGCGTTGACGATCAGGCCTTCGACCCGGTACGTGGTGAGCAGCTGCAGGAAGCGGCGCTCCATCTCGACTTCGTTCGCCGCGTGACAGATGAGCGGCATGTAGCCGAGCGCATGGCACGCGGCCTCGACGCCCTGCAGCACTTCGACGGTATACGGATTGGTCAGGTCGGCCGCGAGCATGCCGAGCAGCCGGTTGCGGCCGCGCTTCAGGCCGCGCGCCATCTGGTTCGGCCGGTAGTTCAGGCGCGCGATCGCCGCTTCGATACGCTGGCGCAGATCGGCGGACAGCACGCGCGTCTCGCCGTTCAGATAGCGCGACACGCTGGTCTTGCCGGTGCCGGCCTCGCGCGCAACGTCGCTGATCGTCGCGGGACGCGCCGTGGAGGATTGCGATTCGGTCACTGTCGTGCCTCGCGACATGCGGCCCGCGCCGCTTCGTGAGCGGACGAACCTTTGTTGTTGGTCAAGGAAGCCAACGGGCGGTCTCTCCTGTCGACCAGATGTCGACGGGACTTGGCGCTTCGGCGCTCAGTCCTGTCCCATGCAAAGCGGTTGACGCTTCAGCGCCTCCCCCTGGTTCCACGCAAAGCGGTCGACCAGAGGAGCCACATCGGAACCGGCGGCAGCGGTGCCCCAGGCTTCGATGCGACGAGCGGGCGATCATAACGCAGCCTGCGGTCCGGCACCAAGACCATCGATTCTAACGGCCCCCGAATCCGTTCGCGGCGCCCGTCGCTGCCCTCCCTGCCCGGCCACGGGCGGTCCGCTCAGCCCGCGCGCGCCGACGCCAGCACGTCCGGATTCACGAGATTCCCGCGCAGCGTGCCGGCCAGCGCGCCGACCAGGTTCTCGGCGGCGCAGCGCGCCATCGCGTGCCGCGTCTCGTGCGTCGCGGAACCGATATGCGGCAGCGCGACCACGTTCTTCATCTGCAACAGCGGCGAATCGGCCGCGAGCGGCTCCTTTTCGAACACGTCGAGGCCCGCGCCGCGGATCGTGCCTGCGCGCAGCGCGTCGATCAGCGCAGCCTCGTCGACGACCGGCCCGCGCGACGCGTTGATCAGGATCGCGCCGCGCTTCATCTTCGCGAGTTCGGTCGCGCCGATCAGGTGGCGCGTCTCGTCAGACAGCGGCACCTGCAGGCACACGAAATCGGATTTGGCGAGCAGTTCGTCGAGCGTCACGCGGCGGGCGCCGTATTGCGCTTGCGCGTCCGCGTGCACGCTGCGGTTCGCGTACAGCACCTGCATCCGGAAGCCGAGCGCCGCGCGGCGCGCGACCGCCGCACCGATCCGCCCGAGCCCGACGATGCCGATCGTCTTGCCCTGCACGTCGGTGCCGTACAGGTCCGGCCCGATGCTGCGGTGCCAGTGGCCTGCCTTCACCCATTCCGCCAGCTCGACCACGCGCCGCGCGGACGCGAGGATCAGCGAGAACACGGTGTCGGCGGTCGACTCGGTCAGCACGTCCGGCGTGTGCGCGAGCACGATGCCGCGCCGGGTCAGGTCCGCGACGTCGAAGTTGTCGTAGCCGACCGAGATCGTCGACCACGCCTTCAGCCGCGGCGCGCGGTCGAGCATCGCCGGCGGGATCCTGACGCTCGCGCCGATCGCGCCGTCGGCGTGCTCGAGCGCGTCCGCGAGCGCCTCGGCGCCGTCGGCCTGGACGACGTCGGCGTGCTCGCGCAGGTACGCGAGGACGTCGTCGGGCAACGGCTTGTAGGCGACGATACGAGGCTTCATCGTTTTATTTTCCTTGCAGCGGCGCGGCGAGCGGATGCGCATCGCGCGCCTGGGGTTTGACGGACAGCGTGAGGATCACCGCGACGACGAGCGCCGCGCTCATGAACGCATACGATGCAACGGGCGAGCCGGTCGCGCCGTTCAGGTAGCCGACGAAATACGAGCCGACGAACGAGCCGAGCGCGCCCATGCTGTTGATCAGCGCCATCGCGCCGCCCGCGACGTTCTTCGGCAGCAGCTCCGGCACGATCGCGAAGAACGGGCCATACGGCGCGTACATCGCGGCGCCCGCGACGACGAGCAGCGCATACGAGATCCAGAAGTGCGTCGAGCCGAGCGCGTACGACGCGGCGAACGCGGCCGCGCCGACCAGCAGGAACGGCCACACGAAGCCGCGCCGCGAGCCGAGCCTGTCGGACGCCCACGACGCCACGAGCATCGCGATCGTCGCCGCGAGGTACGGCAGCGCGGACAGCCAGCCGGTCGCGACCATCCCGAGCGCGGAACCGTTCTTGACGATCGACGGCAACCACAGCACGAAGCCGTACACGCCGATGCTCCAGCAGAAATACTGCGCGCACAGCTTGATGACGGCCGGCGAGCGGAATGCCTCGCCGTAGTTGCGCATCGGCTTGATCGCCGCCTGCTCGGCCACGAGCGCGGCGTCGAGGTCGCGCTTTTCCTGGTCGGTGAGCCAGCTCGACTGCGCGGGCTTGTCCTGCACGAGGAACCACCAGCACACGGCCCAGACGATCGCCGGCACGCCTTCGGCGATGAACATGTGGCGCCAGCCGAATTCATGAACGAGATAGCCCGACACGACCGACATCCACAGCACCGTGACCGGGTTGCCGAGGATCAGGAACGTGTTCGCGCGCGAGCGCTCGCTCTTCGTGAACCAGTTGCTGATGTAGATCAGCATCGCCGGCATCACGGCCGCCTCGACGACACCGAGCACGAACCGAATCGCCATCAGCGACGGGATGTTGCTGACGACGCCCGTGAGCGCCGCGCACGCGCCCCACAGCACGAGGCTCCAGAACACGAGCGTCTTGACGCTGCGGCGCTCCGCGTAGATCGCGCCGGGAATCTGGAAGAAGAAGTAGCCGAGGAAGAACAGCGCGCCGATCAGCGACGACAGGCCCTTGCCGATCCCGAGATCCTGGTTGATGCCGGCCGCCGCTGCGAACCCGTAGTTCGCGCGGTCGAGATAGGCGAGGCTGTACGTGATGAAGACGATCGGCATGATCGTCCACCAGCGTCGCGGGGAGAGAATGGCTGCCATATTAGTGTCTCCTGTGTTGACCGGATGTCGACCTGACCTGGCGCGTTGGCGCTTGCTCCGGTCCCATGCAAGGCTGTGCGAATGCACGATAAGGGGAAAAGGAGTCCGCGGATTGTGCCGTGTCCGGCCTCTCATTGCGCGGCGAAGGCTTCCTCTACGCGATCGGACGGATTGCTGACGTTTTCGAGCCGGTCGAGCTGCGCGCGGGTCGGCAGCCCTTCCGAGTCGCCGATCACCTGGATCGCGAGCGCGCCGATCCGGTTGCCGCGCGCGACCGCCTGCTCGACGGCCCGGCCTTCCAGCAGCGCGCTGACCACGCCCACCGCAAAGCCGTCGCCGGCGCCGACCGTGTCGACCACGTTCTCGACGCGCTCGCCCGCCACCGTGCCTGCGTGGCCGTCGGCGGTCATGAAGTACGCGCCGTCCGCGCCGAGCTTGATCACGACGCCGCGCGCGCCCTGGTCGAGGTAGAAGCGCGCGATATCGGCAGGCGCATCGTGTCCGGTCAGCTGCCGGCCTTCGGCGAGGCCCGGCAGCACCCAGTCGGCGAGCGCCGCAAGCGCGTTCAGCGTCTTCGCCATCACGTCGGCCGACGGCCACAGCGTCGGGCGCAGGTTCGGATCGAACGAAATCGTCTTGCCGGCCGCGCGCATCTCGCGGGCCAGATGAAACGCCAGCTCGCACGACGACGCCGAGATCGCCGGCGCGACGCCTGTCAGGTGCAGGTGGCGCGCGCCGAGCACGTAGTCGGCCACATAGTCGTCGCACGACAGGTGGCTCGCCGCCGAGCCCTTGCGGAAATATTCGACGGTCGGATCGCTGCCGTCGTCGTTGCGCGACTTCAGCTGGAAGCCGGTCGGATAGCGCGGGTCGACCGCGACGCACGACGCGTCGATGCCTTCGCGCTCGAGCGTGTCGAGCACGTAGCCGCCGAACGAATCGCGGCCGACGCGGCTCATGTAGCCGACGCGAAAGCCGAGACGGGACAGACCGATCGCGACGTTCAGGTCGGCGCCCGCGATCCGCTTCGTGAATTGCGATGCCAGCGCGAGGTGGCCCGGTTCGGCGGCGACGAACATCGCCATTGCTTCGCCGTAGGTGACGACATCGATTTGCTTGTGCATGTGTGGAATTCCTCCGGATCCTGCGCGCTGTCCTTGGCGCTTTCGTTCACGCTTGTTCACGCTTCAAGCGGCGACGAGCCACGCGACGCGATGCCGCGCGTCGCCCGCCGGGTCCGCCGCATCGAACGGAAACTCGATCCCGCGCGGCGCATGTTGCGGCAGCACGGCCAGCACCGCGGCAACGAGCGGATCGTGCGCGGCGGGCGCCACCGCGAAACGGCGCGCGCCCTCGCCCACGACGGCCTTGCAATGAATGTATTCGACATGCGGCGCGAGCGCCTGCGCGCATTCGAGCGGCGCTTCGCCCGGCCATTGCCAGTTGCCGATGTCGAACGTCATGCCGAGCGCGCGGGGCGCGCCCGCCGCGTCGAGCGCCGCGAACAGGTCGCGGAACTGCGCGAGCGCGCCGCCAACCGCCAGCTGGCCGTTCTCGACGACGACCCGCGCGCGCGCCTGCCGCGACAGCGCGACGATGTCGGCCGCGTGCGCATCGCCGGCAAAGCCGCCGAGCTGGAATTTCACGAAGCGCGCGCCGAGCGCGTCGGCTTCGGCGAGCGTGTCGCGCAGTGCGTCGGCATCGAGCGCACCCGCGTCGGTATACAGCGTCGCCGGCGTCGAATAGACCGACCAGAGCCCGTGCGCCGCGAGTTGCGCGCCGAGCGCCGTCAGCGCGTCATGCGCCGCGTCCGCGTCGGACGCGAACAGCTCGCGCCGCACCTCGAACCCGGCTGCGCCCGCCTGCGCGGCGGTCGCGACGAATGCCCGGTGGCCCTCCTGACGCACGCGGTCCATCCCGAATGCGCTCGCCACGATCACGATGTCTGCCATTTTGCCCTTTTTGACCGGAATGGAACCGGTTCCATTTACGTGAGACGGATGGTGCGCTTCGCTACGGACGCGCGCCATAGAGACAATCCCTAGGATTGGCCGCGTTGCGGGATCGACCGCTCAGGCAGCGTTCTGCGCGAGGCTCAGCGCGAGGAACTGCGCGGCGACCCGCGACGGCGCGCCGCCGTGCGGCACGAGGATCGAGAAATGACGCGTGAGCGGCGCGGGCGCGAACGGGCGCATCACGAGCGCCGCATCGTCGTGCCGCAGCGACATCGCCGACACGAAGCCGACGCCCATCCCGGCCCGCACGGCCTCCTTCACGGCCTCGACCCCGGCGATCTCGAACGCGACGCGCATCGGTGCGCCCGCGTGCGCGAATGCCCGTTCGACGAGCTGCCGCACGCCCGAGCCCTCTTCTCGCAGCACGAGCGGATACGGCGCGAGCGCATCGAGCGTCACACCGCCTTCGTGCGCCGGCTCGGCGAGCGGATGCCCGGCCGGCACGATCGCGACGATCTCGTCCTCATGCCACGCATGGACCGCCGTGCCGGGCGGCAGCGCCTCGCCGGGCGGGCCTTCGATCATCGCGATGTCGAGCGACGGCAGCGCGGCGACCACGTCCGCGGTGTTGCCGCTCATCGTCTGGATCGCGACCCGCGGCGCGCGCGGCTGGAACTCGGCGATCAGGTACGGCAGCAGATAGCTCGCGGGCGTCGTGCTCGCGCCGATCCGCAGCGTGCCGGCCTCGAGCCCGCGTACCGCATCGCGAAACGCACGCGCCTGCGCGAACGTGTCGCGCAGCGCCTTCGCGTACTCCGCGAGCTGCTCGCCGGCCGGCGTCAGACGAATGCCGCGGCCGTCGCGCTGGTACAGCGGCTCGCCGAACTCGTCCTGCAGCAGGCGCAGCTGGCCGGACACCGCCGGCTGCGACAGATGCAGCGCGAGCGCCGCATGGCTGATGTTCAGGTGCTCGGCAACGGCCGCGAAAGTTATCAGTTGATCCGGGGTCATGGGCGTGAATTATCGGATTTCCGGATAGTTTACGTCACAAATCACAATTTTTCATATCGATATAACCAAATTAGGATTAGGGCATTGAAATGACGATCCGATCCGGGTTCCATCATGTCTACTGCTCCGACTCCCCATCTCAGCCACGCCGCGCCGTCGATGCGCGGGCAGTTGAACGGCGTGCTGTTCGTCGCGCTGTTCGCCGCCGCCGTCACGAGCGTGTCGCAATTGCCCGCGATCGCCGGGCTCGGCCTCTCTCCGCTTATCGTCGGCATCGTCGCCGGCGCGTTGTACGGCAACGCACTGCGCGACGGCATGCCGGCCAGCTGGGCGGCCGGCGTCAACTTCTCCGCGCGCAAGCTGCTGCGCATCGCCGTCGCGTTCTTCGGGTTGCGCGTGAGCCTGCAGGAAATCGCGCAGGTCGGCCTGCCGGGCCTGACCGTGTCGGTGCTGGTGGTCGTCAGCACGCTCGTGATCGGCACCTGGGCCGGCATGAAGCTGATGAAGCTCGACCGCGATTCGGCACTGCTGACCGCGGCCGGCAGCGCCATCTGCGGCGCGGCCGCCGTGCTCGCGTTCGAATCGACGCTGCAGTCGAAGCCGCATCAGAGCGCGATGGCGGTCGGCAGCGTCGTGCTGTTCGGCACGCTGTCGATGTTCATGTACCCGCTCGCGTACCACGCCGGGCTGCTGAACCTCGACCCGGCCGGCCTCGGCCTGTTCTTCGGCGGCACGATCCACGAGGTCGCGCAGGTGGTCGGCGCGGCGAGCGACGTGAGCCCGCAGGTCGCGCACATCGCGACGATCGTGAAGATGACCCGCGTGATGCTGCTGGTGCCCGTGCTGCTCGTGCTCGGCGGGTGGCTCGCCCGCTCGGCGAAGGCGACGGCCGACGGCGCGCAAGGCAAGCGCAAGATCGCGGTGCCCTGGTTCGCGCTCGGCTTCCTCGGCTTCGTGATCGTGAACTCGCTGAACGTGCTGCCGGCCGACGTCACGCATACGCTCAACGTGCTCGACACGTTCGCGCTGACGATGGCGATGACGGCGCTCGGCATCGAGACCCGCGTGTCGCAGATCCGCGAGGCCGGCCCCCGCGCGCTGACCACCGGCCTGATCCTGTACGTGTGGCTGATCGCCGGCGGCTACGGCATCACCTGGGCCGTGCAGCACTGGCTTGGCTGATCCGCGCCATTCCACCGCACGCGCCGCGCCCGCCGGGAAGGTTCTCCCGCGGGCGCGGCGCAGTGCTATGCTTCGCGTCGTTTTCCACGGTCCCC
Source organism: Burkholderia sp. Bp8963 (assembly GCF_003854275.1). Classification (GTDB taxonomy): domain Bacteria; phylum Pseudomonadota; class Gammaproteobacteria; order Burkholderiales; family Burkholderiaceae; genus Burkholderia. The sequence continues at coordinate 45,671 of NZ_QTQP01000042.1, read as the reverse complement.
GCTCAGTCGTGCTCTCGTTCCTGCTGAAGCTGCGCACCCGCGCCCAAACGCTGTTCCGCCTGTCCGACGCCCATACGATGCTGATCTGGTCGGTGATCGTCGGGATCGGCGGTGCATTCGCCACGATCGCATTCCGCGAAGGCATCGCGCTGGTGCAGCACGTGGTCTCAGGCAGCAGCGGCAGCTTCGTCGAGATGGCGAAGCGCCTGCCGTGGTACATGCGCGTCTGGCTGCCCGCCGCGGGCGGTTTCCTCGCCGGCTGCGTGCTGCTGCTCGCGACCCGCAGCGACGCGAAAGCGCGCAAGACCGACTACATGGAGTCGGTCGCGCTCGGCAACGGTGTCGTGCCGGTGCGGCAGAGCCTGTGGCGCAGCGTATCGTCGCTGCTGACGATCGGCACCGGCGGCTCGATCGGCCGAGAAGGCCCGATGGTGCAGCTCGCCGCGCTCGCCGCGTCGCTCGTCGGCCGCTTCGCGCACTTCGACCCGCCGCGGCTGCGCCTGCTCGTCGCGTGCGGTGCGGCGGCCGGCATCACGTCCGCGTACAACGCGCCGATCGCCGGCGCGTTCTTCGTGTCGGAGATCGTGCTCGGCGCGATCGCGATGGAGAGCTTCGGCCCGATGGTGGTCGCGTCGGTGGTCGCGAACATCGTGATGCGCGAATTCGCCGGCTACCGGCCGCCGTACGAGATGCCGGTGTTCCCGGCCGTCGCGGGCCCCGAGGTGCTGCTGTTCGTCGTGCTCGGCCTGCTGTGCGGCGTGCTCGCGCCGCAGTTCCTGCACCTGCTCGACGCGTCGAAGAACCAGTTCAAGCGGCTGCCCGTGCCGCTGCCGGTGCGGCTCGCGATCGGCGGCCTGATCGTCGGCGTGATCTCGGTGTGGATTCCGGACGTGTGGGGCAACGGCTACAGCGTCGTCAACCAGATCCTGCATTCACCGTGGACCTGGCAGGCGCTCGTCGCGGTGCTGGTGTTCAAGGTGCTCGCGACGGCGGCCACCGCCGGCTCCGGCGCGATCGGCGGGGTCTTCACGCCGACGCTGTTCGTCGGCGCGGTGCTCGGCTCGCTGTTCGGGCTCGGTATGCAGGCGCTGTGGCCGGGGCACACGTCCGCGTACTTCGCGTACGCGATCGTCGGGATGGGCGCGTTCATGGCCGGCGCAACGCAGGCGCCGCTGATGGCGATCCTGATGCTCTTCGAGATGACGCTCAGCTACCAGGTCGTGCTGCCGCTGATGGTGTCGTGCGTCGTCGCGTATTTCGTCGCGCGCGCGACCGGCACGACGTCGATGTACGAGATCACGCTGCGCCACCACCAGGATGCGCAGGAACGCCTGCGGATCCGGACCACCCAGATGCGCGAGCTGATCCAGCCCGCGCAGACGGTCGTGCCGCTCACCGCGAGCGTCGCCGACATGACCCGCGTGTTCCTCGAATACCCGGTGAAGTACCTGTACGTGACCGACGACGCCGGGCGCTTTCGCGGCGCGGTCGCGCTGAAGGACATCACCTGCGACCTGCTCGACAAGCGCGAAACGGCCGACAAGACGGCCGCGCACTACGTGCACACGCCCTTCCCGCTGCTCACGCCCGACATGCCGCTCGGCACCGCGCTCGAGCATTTCATGTGCTTCCAGGGCGAACGGCTGCCGGTGATCGAAAGCGAGGCGGAGCCGACGCTCGCCGGCGTCGTCTACAAGACGTCGCTGCTCGACGCGTACCGGCGGATGACCGGCGAGCGCTGACGCGCCTGGTGCGCGGCGCCGCTAGCCGCGCGCATCAGTCCGGCGCGCGTCCGAGCACCACCCAAGAGAAGAAGCCCGCGAGCACGGCCTCGGCCGCATCGGCCGACACCTGCTGCGGATCGGCCGTGTAATACGACTGCACGCCATCGCACAGGCTCATCAGCCCGAGCGCGAGCGTCTCGGCCGGCAGCCGCAGCGGCGTGCCCGAGCGCTCCGCGAACGCGCGGATGGTCTCGGCCATTCGCGCGCGCGTCTGTTGCAGGAACTGGTTGAACTGCGCGCGGAACTTCGCGTCGCGCGCCGCCTGCAGCTTCGCCTCGACCCACATCAGGAAACAGCGGTCGTCGCGGTGCATGCGCCGGTAATAGGCGAGCGCGGTCGCCTCCATCTGCTCGCGCGTGCCGCCGCCCTCGAAAATCTGCTTCAGGTCCTCCAGCAGGGACGCATGGTCACGCTCGAGCAGTTCGAGCAGCAGCTCCGCCTTGCCGCGGAAATTCGAATAGAACGCGCCCCGCGTATAGCCGGCCGCCGCGGCAATGTCCTCGACGCTCGCGGCGACGAAGCCTTTGTTCAGAAAAATCGACTGTGCAGCATTCAGCAGACGCTCTCGCGTCTGGTCCTTGCTCTGCTCCCGTGTCAAGCGCGTTGGTTTCATGGCGCGAAGTCTAGCACCAATTCCCTTTCAAATTCATCTTTGCATTCAAATACAGACGTGTATTAGAATCCGCCTCAGTATCCGAAAGATCTTGTCCGCGCGCATCGTGTCGCGCCGCTCGGGGCAAGCGCCCGACGCTTGCCGGCTTCGTTCCGCTGTGTCCCTGTTTCTTCGTCTGGGGGTTTCGTGAATCGCTTCGGTTTCCGCGCCGTGCTGCTGATCGGCGCTGCGCTCGTCCTCTCCGCCTGTCATCCGAAAGAATCCGCGCCGCCCGCGCCGCGCCCCGTCGTCGCGCTGCCGGCCCATGCCGACGGCGCCGCCGTCGCCCGCACGCTGCCCGGCGAAATCCAGCCGCGCTACGCGACACCGCTGTCGTTCCGCATCGCAGGCAAGATCGTCGAGCGCAAGGTGCAGCTCGGCGACACCGTGAAGGCCGGCCAGGTCGTCGCGCTGCTCGATCCGTCCGACGTCGAGAAGAACGCTGCGAGCGCGCAGGCGCAGCTCGACGCCGCGTCGCACCGCCTCGCATATGCGAAACAGCAACTCGACCGCGACCGCGCGCAGGCCCGTGAAAACCTGATCGCGACCGCGCAGCTCGAGCAGACCGAAGACGCGTATGCGTCCGCGCTCGCGCAGCGCGACCAGGCGCAGCAGCAGCTCGCGCTCGCGAAGAACCAGCTCCGCTACGCGACGCTCGTTGCCGATCACGACGGCTACATCACGGCCGAGCAGGCCGACACGGGCCAGAACGTGTCCGCCGGCCAGCCCGTCTACCAGCTCGCGTGGGCCGGCGACGTCGACGTCGTCAGCGACGTGCCGGAAGCCGCGCTCGCGTCGCTCGCACCGGGCCACGGGGCGTCCGTCACGCTGCCGTCGCTGCCGGGCCGGCAGTTCGCCGCGAAGGTCCGCGAAGTCGCGCCGGCCGCCGATCCGCAAAGCCGCACCTACCGCGTGAAGCTGTCGCTCGGACGGCCCGATCCGGCGATCCGCCTCGGGATGACGGCCGACGTCGCGTTCGACGGCCTGCCGGCCGACAACGACGCCGCGACCATCACGCTGCCCGCGACCGCGCTGTTCCACGACGGCCAGCATCCGGCCGTGTGGGTCGTGCGCGCGAAGGACGATACGCTCGAGCTGCGCCGCGTCGACGTCGCGCGCTTCAACGAGCGCACCGTCACCGTGTTCAGCGCCACGCACGGGCTGCAGCCGGGCGAGCGCGTCGTGCTGCAGGGCGTGCACACGGTCAGCGCGGGCGAGAAGGTCCGCGCGATCGCGCCGCTGCACCCGGAGGACTTCGCGTCATGAGCTCGTTTCGCGAAGAAAGCCATAGCGGCTTCAACCTGTCCGCGTGGGCGCTGCGCCACCAGGCGCTCGTCGTCTACCTGATCGTGCTCGCGACGCTTGCGGGCATCCTCGCGTACACGCGCCTCGCGCAATCCGAAGACCCGCCGTTCACGTTCCGCGTGATGGTGATCCGCACGTTCTGGCCGGGCGCGACCGCGCGGCAGGTGCAGGAACAGGTCACCGACCGGATCGGCCGCAAGCTGCAGGAAACGCCGGCGATCGACTTCCAGCGCAGCTACTCGCGCCCCGGCGAATCGCTGATCTTCTTCACGATGAAGGATTCGGCGCCGGTCAAGGACGTGCCGGAGACCTGGTACCAGATCCGCAAGAAGGTCAGCGACATCGGCTACACGCTGCCGCCCGGCGTGCAGGGCCCGTTCTTCAATGACGAATTCGGCGACGTCTACACCAACATCTACACGCTCGAAGGCGACGGCTTCTCGCCCGCGCAGCTGCACGACTACGCGGACCAGCTGCGCACGGTGCTGCTGCGCGTGCCGGGCGTCGGCAAGGTCGACTATTTCGGCGACCCCGGCCAGCGGATCTTCATCGAGGTCAACAACGCGCAACTCACGCGCCTTGGCATCTCGCCGCAGCAGCTCGGTCAGGCGATCAACGCACAGAACGACGTGTCGTCGGGCGGCGTGCTGACGACCACCGACGACCGCGTGTTCGTGCGGCCGAGCGGCCAGTTCGACAACGTCGCCGCGATCGCCGACACGCTGCTGCGCATCAACGGCCGCACGTTCCGGCTCGGCGATCTCGCGACCGTGAGGCGCGGCTACGACGATCCGACCGTCACGCAGATGCGCGCGGCCGGCCAAGGTGCTACCGGCCAAGGTGCTACCGGCGAAGGCGCGGCCGGCCAAGGTGCGGCCGGCAAGGCCGTGCTCGGGATCGGCATCACGATGCAGCCGGGCGGCGACGTGATCCGCCTCGGCAAGGCGCTCGACGGGCAATCGAAGGCGCTGCAGGCGCAACTGCCGGCCGGCCTCAAGCTGACCGAAGTGTCGAGCATGCCGCACGCGGTCGCGCGGTCGGTCGACGACTTCATGGAAGCCGTCGCCGAAGCCGTCGCGATCGTGCTGGTCGTGAGCCTCGTGTCGCTCGGCCTGCGCACCGGGATGGTCGTCGTGATCTCGATCCCGGTCGTGCTCGCCGTCACCGCGCTCTTCATGTACCTGTTCGACATCGGTCTGCACAAGGTGTCGCTCGGCACGCTGGTGCTCGCGCTCGGCCTGCTCGTCGACGACGCGATCATCGCGGTCGAGATGATGGCCGTGAAGCTCGAGCAAGGCTACAGCCGCGCACGCGCGGCCGCGTTCGCGTACTCCAGCACTGCGTTCCCGATGCTGACCGGCACGCTCGTCACCGTGTCCGGCTTCCTGCCGATCGCGCTCGCGAAATCGAGCACCGGCGAGTACACGCGCTCGATCTTCGAGGTGTCGGCGATCGCGCTGATCGCGTCGTGGTTCGCGGCGGTCGTGCTGATCCCGCTGCTCGGCTTCCACCTGCTGCCCGAGCGCAAGAAGCACGCGCACGAAGCGCACCTGCCCGACGACCACGAGCACGACATCTACGACACGCGCTTCTACACGCGGCTGCGCGGCTGGATCCACTGGTGCATCGAGCGGCGCTTCGTCGTGCTGCTGATCACGGGCGCCCTCTTCGTCGTGTCGCTGCTGGGCTTCTCGCTGGTGCCGCAGCAGTTCTTCCCGAGCTCCGACCGCCCCGAGCTGCTGGTCGACCTGCGGCTGCCCGAAGGCGCGTCGTTCGCGGCGACGCTGCGCGAGACCGAGCGCCTCGAACAGACGATCGCCGGACGCCCCGAGATCGATCACTCGGTCAATTTCGTCGGCAGCGGCGCACCGCGCTTCTACCTGCCGCTCGACCAGCAGCTGCAGTTGCCGAACTTCGCGCAGTTCGTGATCACCGCGAAATCGGTCAAGGAACGCGAGAAGCTCGCGAGCTGGCTCGAAACCACGATGCGCGAACGGTTCCCGGCCGTGCGCTGGCGCCTGTCGCGGCTCGAGAACGGGCCGCCCGTCGGCTATCCCGTGCAGTTCCGCGTGAGCGGCGACGACATCGCGACCGTGCGCGGCATCGCCGAAAAGGTCGCAGCGGCGACGCGCGGCGACGCCCGCACGGTGAACGTGCAGTTCGACTGGGACGAGCCGGCCGAGCGCTCGGTGCGCTTCGAGCTCGACCAGAAGAAGGCGCGCGAGCTGAACGTGACGTCGCAGGACGTATCGAGCTTCCTCGCGATGACGCTGTCCGGCATCACGGTCACGCAATACCGCGAGCGCGACAAGCTGATCGCGGTCGACTTGCGCGCGCCACAGGCCGACCGCGTCGATCCCGCGAAGCTCGCGGGCCTCGCGCTGCCGACGCCGAACGGCCCCGTGCCGCTCGGCTCGCTCGGCCGCTTCAAGCCGACGCTCGAATACGGGGTGATCTGGGAGCGCGACCGCCAGCCGACCATCACCGTGCAGTCGGATGTGCGCGCGGGCGCGCAGGGCATCGACGTCACGCATGCAATCGACGGCAAGCTGAATGCGCTGCGCGCGCAGTTGCCGGTCGGCTACCGGATCGAGATCGGCGGCCCGGTCGAGGAAAGCGCGAAGGGGCAGAATTCGATCAACGCGCAGATGCCGCTGATGGCGATCGCCGTGTTCACGCTGCTGATGATCCAGCTGCAGAGCTTCTCGCGCGTGCTGATGGTCGTGCTGACCGCGCCGCTCGGGCTGATCGGCGTCGTCGGCACGCTGCTGCTGTTCGGCCAGCCCTTCGGCTTCGTCGCGATGCTCGGCGTGATCGCGATGTTCGGGATCATCATGCGCAACTCGGTGATCCTCGTCGACCAGATCGAGCAGGACATCGCGGCCGGCCACGGACGCTTCGACGCGATCGTCGGCGCGACCGTGCGGCGCTTCCGGCCGATCACGCTGACGGCCGCAGCCGCCGTGCTCGCGCTGATCCCCCTGTTGCGCTCGAACTTCTTCGGGCCGATGGCGACCGCGCTGATGGGCGGCATCACGAGCGCGACCGTGCTGACCCTGTTCTACCTGCCGGCGCTGTACGCCGCGTGGTTCCGCGTGAAGAGCGGCGAGCGCGATGCACCGGACAGCCATCCGCCGCACGACGGCGACGGTGGTCCGTCAGGCGGCACGCCGCCCGCCACGCCGTCGGGAGCCTGATCATGAAACTGTCGATGAACCTGATGACCCAGACCGCGCGCGCGATGGCAGCCGCCGGCCTCGTGTCGCTCGCCGGCTGCGCGTGGTTCGGCCCGAGCGGCGAGCCGCCCGCGATGCCGTCCCCCGCGCACTACGGCGTGGCGCCGCAAGCAGAGCAGACGATTGCCGCGCTAGGCGTCGCGCAGCAGTTCGAGGTCGGCGCGCAGCCGGTGCCCGACTGGTGGCGCGAGTACCGCTCCGATGCGCTGAACGCGCTCGTCGACGAAGGGCTGCGCAACAGCCCGACGCTCAGTGCCGCATCGCACACGCTGAACGCCGCGCGCGAGCAGCTGCGCGCGCAGATCGGCAGTTCGCTGCTGCCGTCGATCGACGCGGGCGGCCAGGCCGCGCGCCAGCGCGCGCTCGGCGTGCCGATTCCCGCGCTCGGCGCACCGACGTTGCTGTACGACACGTTCGTCGGCCAGATCGAAGCGCGCTATACGATCGACCTGTTCGGCGCCGCGCGCTTCGCGAACCGCGCGCTCGCGAAACGCGTCGACGTCAGCGCGTTCCAGCTCGACTCCGCGCGGCGCGCGCTCGCCGCGAACATCGTCACCGCGTCGATCACCGCGTCGGTCCTGAACGCGCAGATCGACACGACCGAGCGGCTCGTCGCGCTCGCCGACGCGCAGGCGCACGATGCCGAGCGCCGCTACGCGCTCGGCGCCGGGTCGCGCACCGACGCGCTGAACGCGCGGCAGAGCGCGGCCACGTTCGCGGCCAGCCTGCCCGTGCTGCGCCAGCAGCGCGATTCGGCGCGCCATGCGCTCGCGGTGCTGGTCGGCCGCACACCGGACCAGCCGCCCGCCGATCTCGCGCTCGCCGACCTGCATCTGCCGCAGCAGGTGCCGGTCGTCGTGCCGTCGGACCTGCTGCAGAGCCGGCCCGACATCCGCGCGGCCGACGCGGCGCTGAAGGCGGCCGCGGCCGAGGTCGGCGTCGCGACCGCGCAGCTGTTCCCGCAGCTGTCGCTGTCGGCGTCGATGGGACAAGGCGGCTTCAGCTGGCCGACGATGTTGTCGGGCGCCGGCGCGATCTGGAGCATTGGCGCGTCGCTCAGCCAGCCGATCTTCCACGGCGGCGCGCTGCTCGCGCAGCGCCGCGCGGCGAAGGAAAACTACGAGGCCGCGGTCGATCAATACAAGCAGACCGTGCTCGGCGCGTTCCAGAACGTCGCCGATTCGCTCGCGGCGCTCGAGCACGACGCGCAGGCACTCGACGCGTCGGGCCGCGCCGCCAGCGCCGCACGCGGCGCGTACGACGACACGGCCGCGCGCACGCGGCTCGGCGCGCTGCCACGGGCGTCCGCGCGAGCGAGCGAACTGCAGTACCGTAATGCGCAGCTCGACGAGATTCGCGCGACGGGCGCGCGCCTGTCGGACACCGCACGGCTGTACCAGGCGATGGGCACGCCGCCCGTCGGGGGCTCGCCGAATCAGCGGCCGACTATGCAGCCGACTGAGCAGTCAAATGAGCAGTCCGCCAGGCAACCAGTGCCGCAGGCCCGCACCGCCGATGCGACTGCTGCATCCGCCACGCAGTGACGCTTGCGCCTCCTGCGGGCCGTACCCGCCACGCAGCGACACTTGAACCTCCGTCGGGCCGCGCCCGTTGCGCGGTCGTCCGGTTCGTTCGACGGGCGCGCGCGAGCCTGTTCGGCGCACCCGCCTCTTTCCGCTTGACCCTCACGTAGCGTAACGTTCGAGACTTCAGCGTGCGCACTAAACGGAGGCTCGAATGCGACTGAAAGTGGGAGACCTGGCAAAACGCAGCGGACTGACCGTCCGCACGCTGCACCACTATCACGCGATCGGTCTGCTGACCCCTTCGGCGCGCGCCGACAACGGCTACCGGCTGTACGACCGCAACGACATCGCCCGGCTTCACCAGATCCAGGCATTGCGTCGCTTCGGCCTGTCGCTCGCCGAGATCGGCGCTTACCTGAACCAGCCCGGCACGCCGCTCGTCGGGATCGTCGCGAAGCAGATCGCGATGCTCGACCGCGAAATCGAGCAGGCCGCGCGGCTGCGCGAGCGACTCGTGCACCTGCACGAGCAGCTCGCCGGCGGCGCGGAGCCGGAGCTGGCCGATTGGCTCACCACGCTGGAGTTGATGACTGTGTACGACCAATACTTTTCCGAGGAAGAACTCGCGCGCATGCCGATGTACCGCAAGAGCCAGACAGGCGATGCGGAATGGACCGCGCTTGTCAGCGACGTGCGCGCGCTGATGGATGGCGGCGTCGCGCCCGAGGACGATCGCGTGCGCGCGCTCGCCGATCGCTGGATGGCGCTGCTCGTGCGCGACACGAACGGCGACCCGCGGCTACTCACGAAGCTGAACCTGATGCACGAAAGCGAGCCGTCGATGCAGGCGCAGATCGGCATTTCGACGGCCCTGCGCGACTACGTGCTGCGCGCGGTCGCCGAAACGAAGATGCGGATCTTCGAGAAGTACCTCGCGCCGGACGAGATCCGCTTCATGCGCGCGCACTATGGCGAACGGGCCAAGGAATGGCCGCAGCTGATGGCCGATGCGCGCGACGTGATCGATGCCGGCGCCCGGCCCGACTCCCCGGAAGGCCGAGCGCTCGCGCTGCGCTGGCTCGACCTGTTCCGCAGCTATGCGGGCGACGATCCCGCGACGCACGCGAAATTTCGCCATGCGATGATGAACGAACCTGCGCTGACGAAGGACGGTTGGGCCGACGACACGTTGCTCGGGTTCATGCGCGAAGCGATGGCGCAGTTGAAGCCGCAGCACTGATCGGCAGGCATCCGGCCGCGCGGCGCGCTTTCATGTGTCACCACCGGCAGCCGGCATCGCGCACCGAGTCGAGCGCGAGTGCCGGAATCGCGAGCAGGCCCATCCCCGCATACTCGCTCCGGCAATCGGCGCGGCGGGCCGATCGCATCCAGATCGCGCCGCCAGTCGACATCGGGCAATCGCGCATCCGCCGGGCCGCGTTCGCCGCATTTCGCAGCGGCAGCCTCAGGCATGACAGGCTCCGTACGCACTGACTGTTTCGCCCCGTCTGCCGGACGTGTCGGCACGCGCGTTGCCTGCGTGTCGGCACGACGCCGGGAACGAACTTCAGCGGTTGCCGTCACGCGTCCCGCGTCGCGATTCCGAGCGCGCGCAGCCGCCGGTACAACGTGCGCTCGCTGATCCCGACGTGCCCGGCGAGCGCACGCCGGGTGCCGCGAAACGTGCGCGCAATGCGCGCGAGCGCGTCGTCGGACAGCGTTCCCCCGGCATCCGGCTGCCGCGCCGGGTCACCTGCTTGCGCGACTTCGTCGGGCAGGTGCTCGACACGGATCGCGCCGTCGTCCGCGAACAGGCATGCGCGCTCGAGCACGTTGCGCAGCTCGCGAATATTGCCCGGCCACGCATAGGCGTCGAGGCACGCACGCGCCGTGTCGGTCAGCGTGAACGACGTGTCGCGCACACCGGCGCGCGCGTTCGCGATCCGCTGCAGGATCGACGCGGCGAGCAGCGCGATGTCGCCGTGCCGCTCGCGCAGCGCCGGCAGGTGGATCGGAAACGCGCTGATCCGGTAGTAGAGATCCTGCCGAAAGCGTCCGTCGTCGATCATCTCGCGCAGCGGCTTGTGGGTCGCCGCGACGAGCCGGAAATCCGCGCGCAGCGCCTCGACGCCACCGACGCGCCGGAACGTGCCCGATTCGATCAGCCGCAGCAGCTTCACCTGCATCGGCAGCGGCACGTCGCCGATCTCGTCGAGAAACAGCGTGCCGCCCTGCGCGGTCTCGACGAGCCCCGGCTTGCGCGCCGCCGCACCGGTGAACGCCCCCTTCTCGTAGCCGAACAGCTCGCTCTCGAACAGCGTCTCGGCGATCCCCGAACAATCGACGACGACGAACGGCCCCATCGCGCGGGCGCTCGCCTCGTGCAGCGCGCGCGCGAACAGCTCCTTGCCGGTGCCCGACTCGCCGAGCAGCAGCACCGGCAGCATCGACGGCGCGACGCGCTGCAGCGCGCCGAGCGCCGCGTTGAACGCGTCCGAGCCGCCGACGAGCCCGTCCGCGCTCGGCTGCGCGGACGCGCTGCGCACCGTCGTCAGGCGCTCGACGTATGCGATCACGCGGCCCGCCGCGTCGAAGATCGGGCGCAGCTCGACGTCGACGTGCTCGGGGCCGCGCGGCGTGTGATGGATGTGCAGCACGCGGTTCAGGCTGCGCGACTCCAGCGCCTGCTTCATCGGGCAGTGTTCGCCGGCCTGGTCGCACGGCACGTCGTAGTGATGCGACACCCGATAGCAATGCCGGCCCACGTGCTCGACGCCGGCGACGCCGAACTGGCGCCGGTACGCGCCGTTCGCCGCGAGGATCCGGTAGTCGGGATCGACGACGATCATCGGCTGCGGGTCCTGCTCGAGATACGCGACGAGCGCGCTCACGTCGGGCGCGGCGTCGCGCGAAGCTTCGGGGACGATCGGAATGATGTCGTGCTGGCTCATGAGGCGGGTCCGGAGAGTGACTGTCACGGTGGCTGCCAATTCTGCCATGTCACTGCCAGATATGGCAGCGACATCGCTGACGCCGGGCCGCGCACGCTCCCGCGCGATGCGCATCCGCCGCCAGAAAGACGAGATGAATCAATGCGCTGGCGTCTTTACGCGAGCATCGACGCGAGCTGGCACGCTTCTTGAATTCCAGAGTGCCAATCGCAAAAACTGCAGAACCAGATCGAGGAGTTTCCCCGTGAGCAACGCGTCCGTGATGTCGGTTGAAGGTTTCTTCGACCGGGCGACCAGCACCATCAGTTACCTCCTGCTCGATACGGCGAGCCGCGAATGCGCGCTGATCGACAGCGTGCTCGACTACGACCCGAAGTCGGGCCGCACGCATACGGCGAGCGCCGACCGGCTGATCGCGCGCGTGGCCGAACTCGGCGCGACGGTGCGCTGGCTGCTGGAAACGCACGTGCACGCCGATCACCTGTCGGCGGCGCCGTACCTGAAGGCGCACGTCGGCGGCCAGATCGCGATCGGCACGCACGTGCAGCGCGTGCAGCACGTGTTCGGCCGGCTGTTCAACGCAGGCCCCGGCTTCACGCCCGACGGCAGCCAGTTCGACCGGCTGCTCGCCGACGGCGACGTGCTCGCCCTCGGCGCGCTGTCGATCCGTGCATTGCATACGCCGGGCCATACGCCCGCCTGCACGACCTACTACGTCGATAGCGGTGTCGACGGCGGCGTTGAAGGCAGCGGCGAGCGCGCGGCCTTCGTCGGCGACACGCTGTTCATGCCCGACTACGGCACCGCGCGCTGCGACTTTCCCGGCGGCGACGCGCGCGTGCTGTACCGGTCGATCGCGCGCGTGCTGGGCCTGCCGCCCGACACGCGCCTCTACATGTGCCACGACTACCAGCCGGGCGGGCGTGACCTGCAGTACGTGAGCACCGTCGCCGACCAGCGCCGCGCGAACGTGCACGTGCGCGACGGCGTGACCGAGGACGATTTCGTCGCGATGCGCACGGCCCGCGACGCGACGCTCGACATGCCGGTGCTGATGCTGCCGTCGGTGCAGGTCAACATGCGCGCCGGCCGCCTGCCCGAACCCGAAGACAACGGCGTGCGCTACCTGAAGATCCCGCTCGACGCGATCTGAGCACGCCGCCCCGCCCCGACCGGAGAATCCCCGACATGAACATCCGCAAGCTGACCGGCACGCTGTCGGTCTCGCCCCAGATCACGGCCGCCAGCCTGCCCGCGCTGCGCGACGCCGGCATCCGCTCGATCGTCTGCAACCGCCCGGACGGCGAAGGCCCCGACCAGCCGACCGTGGCCGAGATCCGCGCGGCGGCCGCGCCGCTCGGCATCGCCGTCCATTACCTGCCGGTCGATTCCGGCAAGGTCACCGACGACCAGGCTGCACAGTTCGGCACACTCGTCGCGTCGCTCGACGGCCCCGCACTCGCGTACTGCCGCACCGGCACCCGATCCGCGACGCTGTGGGCGCTGTCGCAGGCCGGCCTGCGGCCGCTGAACGACATCGTCGCGACCGCCGGCGCCGCCGGCTACGACCTGAATGCACTCGCACAGCGCATCGCGCAGCGTGGCGGACAGCCGGCGCCGACCATCGAAGCGCGGCACGACATCGTGATCGTCGGCGCGGGCGCCGCCGGCCTCGCGGTCGCGTCGAGCCTGCTCGCGCGCGACCGGTCGCTCGACATCGCGGTGATCGACCCCGCCGACGTCCATTACTACCAGCCGGGCTGGACGATGGTCGGCGCGGGCGTGTTCCAGCCCGAAACGACCGTGCGGCAGATGGGCGCCGTGCTGCCGCGCGGCGTGCACTGGATCCGGGCCGCGGTCGCCGGGTTCGAGCCGGACGCGCACGCGGTCGTGCTCGACGGCTGCCGGCGCATCGGCTACCGGCAGCTCGTCGTCTGCCCGGGGCTCAAGCTCGACTGGCACGCGATCGACGGGCTCCCCGAGACGCTCGGCCGCAACGGCGTCACGTCGAACTACCGCTACGACCTCGCGCCGTACACGTGGCAGCTCGTGCGCGAATTCCGCGGCGGCCGCGCGCTGTTCACGCAGCCGCCGATGCCGATCAAGTGCGCGGGCGCGCCGCAGAAGGCGATGTACCTGTCATGCGACCACTGGCAGCGCATGGGCCGGCTCGGCGCGGCCGACGTCGAGTTTCTCAATGCGGGCGCCGTGCTGTTCGGCGTCGCCGACTACGTGCCCGCGCTGATGGAATACGTGAAGCGCTACGACATCGGGCTGTCGTTCGGCCACAACCTCGTCGCGATCGACGGCCCCGCGCGCCGCGCGACGTTCCGGCGCACGCTGCGCGACGGCAGCGCGGAAACCGTCGTGCGCGACTTCGACATGATCCACGTCGTGCCGCCGCAGCGCGCGCCCGACTTCGTGCGCGCGAGCCCGCTCGCCGATTCGGCCGGCTGGATCGACGTCGATCCGGCGACGCTCAGGCACAAGCGCCATGCGGACATCTTCGCGCTCGGCGATGCCACCAACACGAGCAACGCGAAAACCGCCGCCGCCGCGCGCAAGCAGGCGCCCGTCGTCGCGCACAACGTGCTCGCGGCGCTCGGCCGCGCGGACGGCGCCGCCACCTACGACGGCTACGGCTCGTGCCCGCTGACGGTCGAGCGCGGCCGGATCGTGCTCGCCGAGTTCCTGTACGGCGGCAAGGTCGCGCCGTCTTTCCCCGCGTGGCTGATCGACGGCAAACGGCCGTCGCGGCTCGCGTGGCTGCTGAAGGAACGGGTGCTGCCGCCGCTGTACTGGAAGGCGATGCTCAAGGGCCGCGAATGGTTGGCGAAGCCCGAGATCACCGGCTGACTACCGCCCTCGCCAACCGATAGAAGGAACGGATGACAACATGCTGATTTCTCTCGTGCTGGGCGGCATCGTCGGCGCGGTGCTCGGGCTGACGGGCGCGGGCGGCGGGATCCTCGCGGTCCCCGCGCTCGTCGTCGGGATGGGCTGGCCGATGCAGCAGGCGACGCCCGTCGCGCTCGTCGCGGTCGCGGGCAGCGCGCTGCTCGGCGCGCTCGAGGGCTTTCGCCGCGGGCTCGTGCGCTATCGCGCCGCGCTGTTGATGGCCGCGGCCGGCGTGCCGCTCACGACGCTCGGCGTGCGGCTCGCGCACGTGCTGCCGCAGCGCGTGCTGCTGACGCTGTTCGCGCTGACGATGCTCATCGTTGCGGGCCGGCTGCTGTGGCAAGCGCTCGGCCCGGCGCACGGCACGCCCGCCGAGTCGCCGCTGTGCGTCGGCCGCGTGAACCCCGACACCGGCCGGATCGCCTGGTCGTGGCCGGCCGGGCTCGCGCTCGCGTCGACCGGTGCGGTCACCGGCCTGATGACGGGGCTGCTCGGCGTCGGCGGCGGCTTCGTGATCGTCCCGATGCTGCGCAAGTTCACCGACGTGTCGATGCACGGGATCGTCGCGACGTCGCTGATGGTGATCGCGCTCGTCGGTACGGGCGGCGTGTTCGCGACGCTCGTCGCCGGCACGCACGCGCCGCTCGACGTGACGCTGTGGTTCACCGCGACCACCGCGCTCGGGATGGCGGCCGGCCGCGGCGTGTCGCGCCACCTGTCTGCTCGCCACGTGCAGGTCGGCTTCGCGTCGGCGCTCGTATGCGTCGCGCTCGGGCTGCTCGCGAAGGCGGCGTTCGACGCATGATGCGGGTGCGGGCCTGCCCCGCACGCGGCGCGGCGGCACCCAAACAAAACGCCCGGTCCGACTCGTCGTCGGCACCGGGCGTTTTTCATTACGGCAGCAGCGCTGCGCGTCAGGTCGCGAACGCCAACCGCTTGCGCTCCTGGCGCAGCATCACGAAGTTCGCGAGCACGACGCCGGCCGTCACCGCGACGATCAGCAGCGTCGCCAGCGCGTTCATCTCCGGATTCAGGCCGAGCCGCACGCGCGAGAACACCACGAGCGGCAGCGTCGTCGAGCCGGGGCCCGACAGGAACGCCGACAGCACGAGGTCGTCGATCGACAGCGTGAACGACAGCAGCCATCCGGCGATCAGCGCCTGCGAGATCAGCGGCAGCGTGATCATGAAGAACACCTTGAGCGGCGTTGCACCCAGATCGAGCGCGGCTTCCTCGAGCGACGGGTTCAGCTCGCGCACGCGCGACTGCACGATGATCGCGACGTAAGAGATGCACAGCATCACGTGGCCGAGCCAGATCGTGAAGATGCCGCGCTCGGCCGGCCAGCCGATCCACTTGCCGAGCTCGATGAACAGCAGCAGCAGCGAGATCCCCTGGATCACCTCCGGAATCACGAGCGGCGCGTTGATCATCCCGCTGAACAGCGCGAAGCCCCGGAAGCGCCCCATCCGCGCGAGCACGAAGCCCGCCCACGTGCCGATCACCACGGACGCGGTAGCGGTCATCAGGCCGATCTTCAGCGACAGCCACGCGGCGGTGAGCAGCTCGTCGTCGTCGACGAGCGCCGAGTACCAGCGCAACGAGAAGCCGGACCACACTGTGACGAGCTTCGACTCGTTGAACGAATAGACGATCAGGCTGACGATCGGGATGTACAGGAACGCGAAACCGGCAAACAGCACCGCGAACTGCAGGAAACGATTCGGCTTCATTGACCGCGGCCCTCCTGCTCCTTGGCCTGGAAACGCTGGAACATCGCCATCGGCACGAGCAGCAGCAGCACCATCGCGCACGTGACCGCTGACGCCATCGGCCAGTCCGCGTTATTGAAGAACTCGTTCCACATCACGCGGCCGATCATCAGCGTGTTCGCGCCGCCGAGCAGTTCCGGAATCACGTATTCGCCGACCGCCGGGATGAACACCAGCAGGCAGCCCGCGATGATCCCGTTCTTCGACAGCGGCAGCGTGATCTGCACGAACGCCTTCCACGGCTTCGCGCCGAGGTCGTACGCGGCTTCGAGCAGGCGCAGGTCCATCTTCACGAGGTGCGCATAGAGCGGCATCACGAGGAACGGCAGGTACGAATACACCATCCCGATGTAGACCGCATAGTTCGTGCGGTACAGCTCGATCGGCGTATGGATCAGGCCGATTCCCATCAGGAAGTTGTTCAGGAGACCGTTGTTCTTCAGGATGCCGATCCACGCATACACGCGGATCAGGAACGACGTCCAGAACGGCAACATCACGCCCATCATCAGCAGGTTGCGGGTCGCCGGGTTCGAGCGCGCGATGTAGTACGCCATCGGATAGCCGATCAGCAGGCACAGCAGCGTCGTGATCGCGGCGACCAGCACCGAGTTCACGTAGGTCGCGAAGTACAGGCTGTCGGTCAGCAGGAACGCGTAGTGCGACAGGTTCAGCGCGATGTGCACGACGCCGTCGGTGTACGTCGTAAGTTCCGAGTACGGCGGGATGCCGAGCTGCAGCTCCGCGAAGCTGATCTTGACGACCAGCACGAACGGCACGAGGAAGAACAGCACGAGCCACGTGAACGGGCCCGCTACGACCGCGGTGCGGCCGGTCAGGTTGAAACGCTTCACGGGCCAGTTGAGCAGGGACTTGAGCGCGATCATGAGGTCAGCACCACGCCCGCCGATGCGCTCCAGCGCACGTAGATCTCGTCGCCGAGCGCCGGCGTCTCGAGCTCCGAGATCGCGAGGCTCGATACGTTCGCGATCACCGTCTTGCCGCCGTCGAGCTTCACGTGATACAGCGAATACCCGCCCATGTACGCGACGTTCGAGATCCGGCCGCGCGCCCAGTTGAACGCGCCTTCGGGCGGCTTGCGCGTGAGCGCGATGCGCTCGGGGCGCACCGACACCGTGACCGGCATGCCGAGCGGGCCGGTGATGCCGTGGTTCACGTACAGCCGGCACGGCAGGCCCGGCGACTCGATGAACACGTGATCGGGCTCGTCCTCGACGGTGATGCCGTCGAACAGGTTGGTCGAGCCGATGAACTCGGCCGAGAAACGCGTGTTCGGGTATTCGTAGACTTCGTTCGGCGTACCGATCTGGACGATCTGGCCTTCGCTCATCACCGCGAGCCGGTTCGCCATCGTCATCGCCTCTTCCTGGTCGTGCGTGACCATGATGCAGGTGACACCGACCTTGTTCAGGATGTTGACGAGCTCGATCTGCGTGCGCTGGCGGATCTGCTTGTCGAGCGCCGACATCGGCTCGTCGAGCAGCAGCAGCTTCGGGCGCTTCACGAGCGAGCGCGCGAGCGCGACGCGCTGCTGCTGGCCGCCCGACAGCTGGTGCGGCTTGCGCTTCGCGAACTTGCCCATCTGCACGAGCTCGAGCGCCGTGTGCACGCGCTCCTTCAGCTCGGCCTTCGGCACGCCTTCCTGCTTCAGGCCGAACGCGACGTTCGCTTCGACCGTCATGTGCGGGAACAGCGCGTACGACTGGAACATCATGTTCACGGGCCGCTTGTACGGCGGCATCTGCGCGAGATCCTCGCCGTCGATCAGGATCTTGCCCGACGTGACCGTCTCGAGGCCCGCGAGCATCCGCAACAGGGTCGACTTGCCGCAGCCCGAGCTGCCGAGCAGCGCAAACAGCTCGCCTTTGCGCACCGTCAGGTTGACGCTGCGCACCGCTTCGGTCTCGCCGAATTTCTTGACGACGTCGATGATCTGGACAAAGTTCTCGGCGCGCGGATCGGCTCCGGACGAAGGAACGAAGGACGGCGCGCTCGCAACCGGCGCACTCGACTGGCTATTCATGATGTGCTGCTTCTCTCCTGCGTTTGACGAACAAAGCCCCCGGGGTTGCCAGGGGCTTCATGACTGCTTGCGCAACTGCGGTTCGCGTCAGCGGCCCGACTTCAGCTCGGTCCACAGACGCGTCTGCAGACGCTGGATCTCGGGCGGCAGCGGCTTGAGCAGGAACAGCGTCTTCACGACGTCGGCCGGCGGGTAGACGGCCGGGTCGTTCGCGACGTCGGGCTTCACGTACTTGCGCGCTTCGGCGTTCGCGCTCGGGTAGTACACCGCGTTCGTGATCGCCGCGTGCACCTTCGGATCCTCGATGTAGTTGATCCACTGCAGCGCGGCATCCTTGTCCTTCGCGTCCTTCGGGATCGCCATCACGTCGAACCAGACCGGCGCGCCGCCCTTCGGGATGTAGTACTCGACCTTGTACGGCTTCTTCGCTTCGATCGCGCGATGCTTCGCGATCACGACGTCGCCCGACCAGCCGAACGCGAAGCAGATGTCGCCGCCGACCAGGTCGTTGATGTAGCCCGACGAGTTGAACTGCGTGATGTACGGGCGGATCTTCTTCAGCACCTGCATCGCGGCCTGGTAGTCGGCCGGGTTCGTGCTCATCGGATCCTTGCCGATGTAGTGCAGCGCCGCCGCGAACATCTGGTCCGGCGCGTCGAGCACCGACACGCCGCAGGTCTTCAGCTTCGAGATGTTTTCCGGCTTGAACAGGATGTCCCAGTTGTCGAGCGGCACCTTGCCGAGGACCTGCTGTGCCTTGTTGACGTTGTAAGCGAGACCCGTCGTGCCGTACGCCCAGGGCACCGCGAACTTGTTGCCCGGATCGGCGCCGGCGACGAGCGCCATCAGCTGCGGGTCGAGATACTTGAGGTTCGGCAGCTTCGACTTGTCGAGCGGCGTGAAGATGCCGGCCGCGATCTGCTTGCCGGCGTAGTTGCTGGTCGGCACGACGATGTCGTAGCCCGAGCTGCCCGTCAGCAGCTTCGCCTGCAGCGTGTCGTCGCTGTCGTAGTTGTCGTAGCGGACCTTGATGCCGGTCTGCTTCTCGAAGTTCGGGATCGTGTCCTTCGCAATGTAGTCCGACCAGTTGTAAACATTGAGTTGCGTATCCTTCGCTGCTGCCGCCGATGCGCCCACGCACAGCGCGAGCGCCGCGAACCGGCCCGCCACTTTTGCTTTCATCCCGTTCTCCCCATCCGGCCGGAACCCTTGTCCGGCTGTCGTCTGCCTCGCCATGGCGGCGCGTGTTGGCCCGCTCCGCCCCTCGAAAACCCCGAACGCTACCACTATTCGCCGTCCGTCACAAAAAAATCATGCCGATGTCGCGCAAACGGAACAGATTCCTTTCGTCCGGCGTCGTGGCGGCCTGCGCTGCGGGGCATTCCGGGGGAAATTCTATCGGGTAATTCGCGCGTGTCCATCCGGAAAATGCGGAAAAATGGACGGGTGCCGGCCCGCGGATGCAAGCTGCCGGAAGTCACGGGCCGCATTGCATTAAAATGGGCGCCTGACGTTTTTCCCGTGCGAACCTTCCCGATGGCCTCCAATCTCCACGACCTCCCCGACAGCCCCTGCATCGGCGTCTGCTCGACCCTCTTCGACGAAGTCTGCAAGGGTTGCGGCCGCACGGCCGGCGAAGTCTCGAACTGGGTGTTCCTGAGCGAAGACGAAAAGCGCGCGGTGTGGGAACGCATCACCCGCGAAGGCACGGCAATGCGCTTTCAGTACGACAAGCTGTAAATCCGCCGGGCAAAAAAAAGCGGCATGCGTACCGCCATGCCGCCCAACCCCAACTCTGTTCTATTGCGCGTTCAGAACTTCATCCCGACGCCCACACCGACGATCAGCGGATCGATGTGCAGCGTGCCGATGCCCTTGTCGCCGAGCGTCGCATCGGTGCTCATCCAGAGCTTCTTGATGTCGAAGTTCACGAACGTCCGCTTCGTCAGTTGCACGTCGACGCCGAACTGCAGCGCGGGACCGAAGCTGCTCTTGTTGATCGACACGCCTTCGCCGCCGACGTTGATCCCGTTGTTGTAGAAGTACGTGTAGTTCAGGCCTGCGCCGACATACGGACGCACCTTGCCGGCATGGTTGAAGTGGTATTGCAGCAGCAGCGTCGGCGGCAGCACGTTCACGCCGCCAAGATTGCCGAGGCTCGACGTGAGCTGGTGCCGCGACGTGCCGAGAATCAGTTCGACGCCGAGATAGTCGCGAATCATGTACGTGAAATCGAGCTCGGGCACGATCGCGTTGTTCACGCCGACGTTGAGCGCGCCGAGCGTGTCGCTGGCGCGCTCGTTCGGCTGGATGCTGATCGCGCGCAGCCGCACGAGCACATCGCCCTGGTTGATCCCGTCGCCCGGCGACGCCGCGTGCGACAGCGACGGCATCGCAACGAGACTTGCGGCGCACGCCGCGGCAGTGACAAATTTTCGAATCGTGTCTTGCATCTTATGGACCCCCAATGAATGGACTCCATTTTGTATGTAGGGTCTTTCCCGCATCTTGATATCCGTCAAGCCAGCGTAAACGCAGGACGGTTTGTCGCAGGCTCGGCTGCGTTGCCCGTCAGCAGCAGGTCGAGCAGATCGCGCACGCTGCGGATCGCGCGGCCGAACGGCAGCGCTTCACGACCACGGAAGAACAGGCCGTTCGACACCTCGCCACGCAATGCGGCGGCGAGACGCGTATCGATGCAGAAGTGGCCGAATTTTTCGATGCCGTCGCGCAACCCGCATACGCTCAGGCATTCGAGCGCGGTCGGACAGCGTTGCTTCAGCGCGCCGAGCTTGTCGCGAATGCGCTTCTCGTTGCGCAGATAGCGCGCGAGCCACGGCGTGTTCACCGCGCGCGCCGGCAGGCCCGTCACGCTGACGAACTCGACGATGTCGTCGGGCTGCGCATCGGCGAGCACGCGCTTGAAATTCGGATGCGCGTCGCCCTCCTCGGTCACGGCGAACGGTGTGCCGACCTGCACGCCATTCGCGCCGGCGGCGAGCGCATCGCGCACCGCGTGATGGCTGTTGATCCCGCCGGCGACGATCAGCGGGATCTGCTCGCGCGCGAGCCCGAGCGACGCGATCACCTGTGACGTCTCGTCGAGCACGCGCGCGAAATCGAAGCGCGCGTCGTGCATGTCGTCGAGCTGCGTGACGCCGAGATGGCCGCCCGCGTGCGCGGGATGCTCGATCACGATCGCGTCCGGCAAGCGGCCCTTCTTCATCCATTTCTTCAACACGAGCGCGATGCCGCGGCTGTCCGACAGGATCGGAATCAGTGCGATGTCGTGCCCGTGCGTCAGATCCGGCAGGTCGAGCGGCAGCCCCGCGCCCATCACGATCGCGTCCGCGCCCTCGTCGCACGCAACGCGCACGTAGTCCGCGTGCGCGCTGACTGCCTTCATCACGTTGACGGCGATCATCCCGCGCCCTTCGCCGTAGGTCTTCGCGAGACGGATCTCGCGCGCGAGCGCGTCGAGGTTCGCGGCTTCGAGCGTCGCGCGGTCCGGTTGCGCGCGGCAGCGCGCGAGCAGGTCCGCGTGGTGATGGCGCAGGTCGATGCTCGCGATCGTGCCGATTGCGCCTTCGCGCGCGACGCTGCCCGCGAGACGGTGCGCGGAAATGCCCACGCCCATGCCGCCTTGCACGATCGGCAGCAACGAACGGCCGCGGATCACGAGCGGCGGAAAGGAACAGCGTGCGGACATCGGAAACCTCATCGAACGGCGGGAACCGCGATGATCGACGATCCGCTGGCGCGCACCTTGCGCGGCGTCAATAAAAAAAACGGCACGCGCAATGCGTGCCGTTCCGAGTGCGCCGCGGCGAGCCGCTCAGGCCTGCTTTTGCGTCTTGAGCTGCAGCGACTTGTATTCGAGGTATTCCTCGAGCCCGTACACGCCGTTCTCGCGGCCGTGCCCCGACTGCTTGAACCCGCCGAACGGCGCGGCCATGTTCCACGTGCCGCCGTTGATGTCGACCTGCCCGGTGCGGATGCGCCGCGCGACGGCCATCGCATGCTCGTCGCTGCCGGCCCAGACCGCGCCGCCGAGGCCGTACGGCGAATCGTTCGCGATGCGCACCGCTTCGTCCTCGTCGCGATACGTGATGATCGACAGCACGGGCCCGAAGATTTCCTCCTGCGCGATCGTCGATTTCGGATCGACGCGGCCGAACACGGTCGGCTTCACGAAGAAGCCCTTCGCGATGCCGTCCGGCAGGCCGACCCCGCCCGTCACGAGTTCGGCGCCTTCGTCGATGCCGCGCTGGATGTATGCCTGCACGCGCTGCTGCTGCACCGCCGACGCGAGCGCGCCGAGGCGCGTCGCGTCCTCGCGCGGGTCGCCCGCGACATACGCTTCGGCCGCGCTCTTCGCGAGCGCGCGCGCCTCGTCATAGCGCGCTTCCGGCACGAGCATCCGCGTGTGCGCGGAGCAGGTCTGGCCGGCGTTCAGGTAGCACGCGTTGACCGTGCCCTTCACCGCCGCCGCGAAGTCGGCGTCGTCGAGGATCACCGATGCCGACTTGCCGCCGAGTTCGAGCGCGACGCGCTTCACGCTCGCCGCGGCCAGCTCGGCCACGCGCTTGCCCGCGCGCGTCGAGCCCGTGAACGACACCATGTCGACGTCGGGATCGGTCGCGAGCACTTCGCCGACGACCGGCCCGTAGCCGCACACGAGGTTGAACACGCCGGCCGGCAGCCCTGCCTCATGGATCGCTTCGGCGAGCATGAACGCGTTGAGCGGCGCGACTTCCGACGGCTTGAGGACGACCGTGCAGCCGGCCGCGAGCGCCGGCGCGACCTTCAGCGTGACCTGGTTGAGCGGGTAGTTCCACGGCGTGATCGCCGCGACGACGCCGACCGGCTCGCGCACGACGAGCGAGTTGCCGACTTTCGCCTCGAATTCGAACGACTCCGCGAGCTTCGCGTAGGCGTTCCAGTTGTAGATCGGCCCGCCGACCTGGATCGCGCGCGACAGCTTGATCGGCATCCCGACTTCGCCCGTGATCGCCTGGGCCAGGTCCTCGCTGCGCGCCTGCAGGTGCTCGGCGATCTTGCGCAGGTAAGCGGCGCGGGTTGCGGGCGGGGTCGCCGCCCAGCTGTCGAATGCGGTGCGCGCCGCGCGGATCGCTGCCTGCGCGTCAGCGGGCTGGCCTTCCGGAATCCGGCCGATCACGGCTTCGGTGCCCGAGTCGATCACGTCGATCGTGCCGGCGCCCGCCGGCTGGCGCCACGCGCCGTCGATATAGAACTGCTCGTAGGTTTTCATCGTCGTGTTCCGTCTCCATGGAAGCGGACATTTTAGCGAGTGCACGGCAAAGCGTGACGGCCCGCACGCTTTCCCGTCCGGCACGCGCGACGCGGCGGGATCCGCAACAGCCCGGGTGCGCGACATGGCCCGCATCGTGCTATGTTTTTATTATCGGCACCGGCCCGTTGCGCCCGGCGCCACCCGGAATCGACGCATTTCGCGAGCGCTGCCATGACTGACGCACACCCTACCCTCAGTTCGCACGACCGCCTCGAACTCCTTTGCTGGCTCACCTGCGGCAATCTCGGCGCGTTTTACCTGAACGAAGCGTGGCCGGATGCGGCGTTCGCGGTCCAGGCCGCGCATCGCTGGCTCGACCGCCACCATCGGCAGGCTGACTGGCTCGCGATCGCGAAGCTGTCGGCAATCGCACAGGACATCGCGAAGCGCCATGCAGGGTTCGTCGACGCGTCCTGGGCGCGCGACGCGGTCGAGGAAATCGTCGATACCGACGACCTGAACTATCAGGCGAAGCTCGTGCAGTGGGTGTACGAGGACTGCTGCAAGGCGCTCGCGGACCAGCGGCTCGCCGATTGACGACGGATTGACGAGCGCGGGCCGCCGCGCGTGCTTCCGGTCCCGTGCTTCAGGTCCCGCACGCGTGGATCAGGAACTGCTGCAACGCCATCGCCGGCTCCGGGAGCTTGCCCTTCTTCCGCCAGATCATGCCCGCGTCCATTTGCGGGACCGCGTCGTGCACGGGCCGCGCTTCGATGCGCTTGCCCTCGAGCGACCACGGGCGAAACACCATGTCCGACAGGATCGTCACGCCGAAGCCGTGCGCGACGAGTCCGCGCAGCGCTTCCATCGACGACGTGCGAAACGCGATGTTCGGCGCGACGCCGGCCTCCCGCCAGTACCGTAGCGTCGACTGCTCGCCTTCGTCGACGGTAATCAGGATGTACGGATAGCCGGCGATATCCGCCAGCGACGGTGCCCGCAGCTGCGCGAGCGGATGCGACGGCGCGACCCACAGCTGCCGCCGCGACCGGATCAGCACCTGGCTGTCGAACCGGCCCGGCCGCTCGACGTTCGACAGCAGCACGACCCCCATGTCGACCGCGTCATCGAGGACCGCCGCCTCGATATCCGCCCGTTCCATGTCGCGCAGGTCGAACTCGATGTACGGATAGGTCGTACGAAAGCGCGCGAGCAGTTCCGGCAGGAAATAGCCGAGCAGCGTGTACGACGCCGCGATCCGCACCGTGCCGCGCAGGTCGTGCGAACGGAACGGCGGCTTGTGCACGGCATCGCGCGCGGCATCCAGCACGCGCCGTGCGTGGTTGTAGAAATCCTGGCCGTCGGGCGTCAGCGCGACACCCTGCGGCAATCGCTCGAACAAGCGCATGCCGAGCCCGTTTTCCAGCGCGAGCACCGCGTTCGTGATCGCGGACTGCGATACGTGCTCGTTGGCCGCCGCCATCGAGAACTGCCCGGTTTGTGCGGCGGCCACGAAGTACCGGAGCTGCCGGAGCGTGAGATCGAATGCCATCTGTTTTTCGCATACCAGAGTTTGCTATTTGTGATTTTACGATAGCAAATCGGCTTCCTATACTCGGCGAAAAATAGTACGACCGGAGACAGATCGCCATGAACGCCCCCGCCCCGAGCGTCGCTGCCGCGTCCGCGCTGCACGACGCCGCCGTATCCCTCGACGACAAGTACACGCTGGAAAAAGGCCGCGTCTATATCAGCGGCACGCAGGCCCTCGTGCGGCTGCCGATGCTGCAGAAGGCACGCGACCGCAAGGCCGGGCTCGATACCGCCGGGTTCATCTCCGGCTACCGCGGCTCCCCGCTCGGCGCGCTCGACCAGTCGCTGTGGAAGGCGAAGAAGCACCTCGAGGCCAACGATGTCGTGTTCCAGCCCGGCGTCAACGAGGACCTGGCCGCAACCGCCGTATGGGGAACGCAGCAGATCAACCTGTGGCCGGGCGCCAAGCGCGACGGCGTGTTCGGCATGTGGTACGGCAAGGGGCCGGGCGTCGACCGGACCGGCGACGTGTTCAAGCACGCGAACTCCGCGGGCAGCGACGCGCGCGGCGGCGTGCTCGTCCTTGCCGGCGACGATCATGCGGCCAAGTCGTCATCGGTCGCCCACCAGTCCGAGCACGCGTTCATCGCGGCGGGCATGCCCGTGCTGTATCCGGCGAACGTGCAGGAATACCTCGACTACGGGCTGCACGGCTGGGCGATGAGCCGCTACTCGGGCCTGTGGGTCGCGATGAAGTGCGTGACCGACGTGATCGAATCGACCGCGTCGGTCGATCTCGATCCGGACCGCGTGCAGATCGTCACGCCGGCCGACCATGCGCTGCCGGCCGGCGGCCTCAATATCCGCTGGCCCGATGCGCCGCTCGCGCAGGAAGCGCGGCTGCTCGACGAGAAATGGTATGCGGCGCTCGCCTACGTGCGCGCGAACAAGCTCAATCGCGTGGTGATCGACTCGCCGACGCCGCGCTTCGGCATCATCACGGCGGGCAAGGCATATCTGGACGTGCGCCAGGCGCTCAGCGACCTCGGCCTCGACGACGACATCTGTGCGCAGATCGGCGTGCGCGTGCTGAAAGTGGGCTGTGTGTGGCCGCTGGATGCACAGGATGCGCGTGCGTTCGCGACGGGGCTGGAAGAGATCCTGGTCGTCGAGGAGAAGCGGCAGATTCTCGAGTACGCGCTGAAGGAGGAGCTGTACAACTGGCGCGAGGACGTTCGCCCGAAGATCTACGGCAAGTTCGACGAGCGCGACAACGAAGGCGGCGAATGGTCGGTGCCGCGCGGCAACTGGCTGTTGCCCGCGCATTACGAGCTGTCGCCCGCGCTGATCGCGAAAGCCATCGCCCGCCGCCTGATGCGTGCGGACCTGCCCGACGACGTGCGCGCGCGCATGCTCGCGCGCGTCGCCGTCATCGAAGCTAAGGAACGGGAAGCGTCGAAGCCGCGCGTGTCGGTCGAACGCAAGCCGTGGTTCTGCTCCGGCTGCCCGCACAACACGTCCACCCGCGTTCCGGAAGGCTCGCGCGCCCTGGCGGGCATCGGCTGCCACTACATGTCGATGTGGATGGACCGCAACACCGAGACGTTCAGCCAGATGGGTGGCGAAGGCGTCGCGTGGATCGGCCAGATGCACTTCTCCGGCGACCGGCACGTGTTCGTGAACCTCGGCGACGGCACCTATTTTCACTCCGGGCTGCTGGCGATCCGCGCGGCGATCGCCGCCGACGCGAACATCACGTACAAGATCCTCTATAACGACGCCGTCGCGATGACGGGCGGCCAGCCCGTCGACGGCGTGCTGACCGTCCCGCAGATCGCGCATCAGGTGCATGCCGAGGGCGCGAAGCGGATCGTCATCGTGACCGACGAGCCACACAAGTACGATGCCGGCGTCGTGTTGCCGGCGGGCGTCGACGTTCACCATCGCGACCGGCTCGATGAAATCCAGCGCATGTTGCGCGACACGCCCGGCACGACCGTCCTGATCTACGACCAGACCTGCGCGACCGAGAAGCGCCGCCGCCGCAAGCGCGGCACCTATCCCGACCCGGCGCGGCGCGCGTTCATCAACGACGCGGTGTGCGAGGGATGCGGCGATTGCTCGGTGCAGTCGAATTGCCTGTCCGTGGAGCCGCTGCCGACCCCGCTTGGCACCAAGCGGAAGATCAACCAGTCGTCCTGCAACAAGGACTTCTCGTGCGTGAACGGCTTCTGTCCGAGCTTCGTGATCGCCGAAGGCGCGCAGCTGCGCAAGCCGCAAGCCGCACGCACCGTCGGCACCGCCGGCTCCGGCGGCCCGGATGCCGACGCGTTGCCGATCCCGTCGCTACCTGAAATCGCGAGGCCGTATGGCGTGCTCGTCACCGGCGTCGGCGGAACGGGCGTCGTGACGATCGGCGGCCTGATCGGGATGGCCGCGCACCTCGAGGGCAAGGGCGTCACCGTGCTCGACATGGCAGGCCTCGCGCAGAAAGGCGGCGCGGTGCTGAGCCACGTGCAGATCGCCGCCGCGCCCGACGCGCTGCATGCGACCCGCATCGCGACGGGCGAAGCCCGGCTCGTGATCGGCTGCGACGCGATCGTGTCGGCGTCCGCCGACGTGCTGTCGCGCACGCAGCGTGGCGTGACGGTTGCCGCGATCAACAGCGGCGAAACACCCACCGCGGATTTCGTGAAGAACCCGAAATGGACGTTCCCGGGCGTGCAAACGGAAGCCGCATTGCTGGACAGCATCGGCGACGGCTGCTCGTTCGTCGACGCCAATGCGCTCGCGCTCGCGCTGCTCGGCGACACGATCTACAGCAACCCGCTGCTGCTCGGTTTCGCGTGGCAGAAAGGCTGGCTGCCGCTCGGGCTGCCGGCGCTGCTGCGCGCGATCGAACTCAACGGGGTCGCGGTCGACAAGAACCGGCTCGCGTTCCACTGGGGCCGCCACATCGCGCATCACGGCGCAGCGTCGGTCCAGGCATTTGCGCGGCCCGCTGCCGCGCCGCAGCCGACGGCCGCGCCGGCTGCCGAACCGCTCGACACGCTGATCGCCGCGCGGGAAGCGCTGCTGAGCGCGTACCAGAACGACGGCTACGCGCACGCCTATCGCCGCACGGTCGACCGGATCCGCGCGAAGGAAGCGCAGCTCGGCGGCGATCCGGCACTGCCGCTGACGCGCGCAGTCGCCGCGAACCTCGCGAAGCTGATGGCGTACAAGGACGAATACGAAGTCGCCCGCCTCTATGCGGATCCGGCCTATCTCGACAAGCTAAGGCAGCAGTTCGAAGGCGAGCCGGGCCGGGACTACACGCTGAGCTTCCATCTCGCGCCGCCGATGTTCGCGAAACGCGACGAACATGGCCATTTGCGCAAGGCACGCTTCGGTCCGTGGGTGCTGCCGGCGTTCAGGATGCTAGCCCGCCTGAAGGGGCTGCGCGGCACGTCGCTGGACCCGTTCGGCAAAACGGCGGAACGACGCGGCGAGCGGCAGCTTATCGCCGACTATGTCGCGCTCGTCGACGAGTTCTGCGCGACGCTCAATGCAGCACGCCTGCCCGCCGCCGTGCAACTGGCCGGATTGCCGGACGAGATCCGCGGCTTCGGTCATGTGAAGGAACGGAACATCGCGGCGGTCGCGAGCAAGCGGGCGCGCCTGCTCGACGCATACCGGACGCAGGAGGAACGCGTCGCCATCGCGTGATGTGCGTGATATGCAGGTCGGCGGGCGGTCGCGTATTGCGATCGCCCGCCTCAGTGGTGCGCGACCGCGCGCCGACGGATGCCGGATCGGTCGTCATCCAAGAATCCCGATACGACAAAAAGCCCATCCGGGGACACCCCGGATGGGCTTTTTCGACACGCTGGCCTGGAACGGCGCGTAATGCTTACGCCTGCCCCGCTTACGCCTGACCCTGGCTCGCGAGGAATTCCTCGTAGTTGCCGCCGAAGTCGTTCAGCGTGCCGTGCGTGGTCACTTCGATGATCCGGTTCGCGAGGCCGCTGACGAATTCACGGTCGTGCGAAACAAAGATCAGCGTGCCTTCGAACTTCTCGAGCGCGATCTGCAGCGACTCGATCGATTCCATGTCCATGTGGTTGGTCGGCTCGTCCATCAGCAGCACGTTGTGGCGGCCGAGCATCAGCTTGCCCCAGATCATGCGGCCCTTCTCGCCGCCCGACAGCACCTTCACCGACTTCTTGATGTCGTCCGCCGAGAACAGCAGGCGGCCGAGCGTGCCGCGCACCATCGTCTCGTCGTCGCCGTCCTTGCGGTACTGGTCGATCCAGTCCATCAGCGTGATGTCGTTCGGGAACTCTTCGTAGGTATCCTGCGGCATGTAGCCGACGTTCGCGTTCTCGGCCCACTTCACGGTGCCGTGCTCGAGAGCCAGGTTGCCCAGCAGCGAACGCAGCAGCGTCGTCTTGCCCGCGCCGTTCTCGCCGATGATCGCGATCCGCTCGCCCGGCTGCACCGACAGGTTGAAGTTCTGGAAGATCGTGCGCTCGTACTTCTTCGTGATCTCCTCCGCGACGACCGCGACGTTGTGCAGCTTCTTCTCGTACTCGAAGCGGATGAACGGGTTCTGGCGCGACGACGGCTTGAATTCCTCGATCTTGATCTTGTCGATCTGCTTCGCGCGGCTCGTCGCCTGGCGGGCCTTCGACTTGTTCGCCGAGAAGCGGCGCACGAAGTCCTGCAGCTCGGCAACGCGCTCCTTCGCGCGCGCGTTCGCGGCGGCCTGGCGCTCGCGGGCCTGCGCGGACGCGAGCATGTAGTCGTCGTAGTTGCCCGGCCAGACCTTCAGCGTGCCGAAGTCCATGTCGGCCATGTGCGTGCACACCGAGTTCAGGAAGTGACGATCGTGCGAGATGATGATCATCGTCGAGTTGTACTCGTTGAGCGTGTCTTCGAGCCAACGGATCGAGTTGATGTCGAGGTTGTTGGTCGGTTCGTCGAGCAGCAGCACGTCCGGCTTCGAGAACAGCGCCTGTGCGAGCAGCACGCGCAGCTTCCAGCCCGGCGCGACGTCGCTCATCGTGCCGCTGTGGAATTTCTCTTCGATGCCGATGCCGAGCAGCAGCGCGCCCGCGCGCGCTTCGGCGTCATAGCCGCCGTACTCGGCGAACTTCGCCTCGAGTTCGGCCGCGTGCATGTAGTCGTCGTCGGTCGCTTCGGGGTTCGCGTAGATCGCGTCACGCTCGCTCATCGCGGCCCACATTTCGGTGTGGCCCATCATGACGACGTCGAGCACGCGCACGTCTTCGTACGCGAACTGGTCCTGGCGCAGCTTGCCGAGGCGCACGTTCGGCTCGAGCGCGACATTGCCGCCGCTCGGCTCCAGGTCGCCGCCCAGGATCTTCATGAACGTCGACTTGCCGCAACCGTTCGCGCCAATCAGACCATAGCGGTTGCCCTCGCCGAATTTGACCGAGATATTCTCGAACAGGGGCTTCGGCCCGAATTGCATCGTGATGTTGGCAGTAGAAAGCACGGCAGATCCCGTTAGGAGATAGATCGACGGAAAACCGGGTATTTTAGCAGGAGTCGGTGAATTGCTGGGCTACGCCACGTTCGGCACGCCGATAAACGGGGGCGAATCGCACTTTCACCGAAGCCGCGCAGCAGTGCCGCACGCGGCCCTCGGGCGGCCCTCGGGCGGCCCTCGGGCGGCCCTCGGGTGGCCCACGCGGGCCGCAAGCCCCCGCGGCCGCGTCACCGGCCGGCCTTGACCGGGATCTTCGCCGGTGCCTTCAGCTGCGCGAACAGCTCCGAACACGGCACGTCCTTGTTGTTGCTCGGCGCGATCAGCGGAATCAGCGCCGCGAACGGGTTGAGCAGCCCGAGGCCGACCATCGCGCCCGCGCGCAGCGCGAGCGCGCCCGCATCGACGCCGACGTCCGGGTTCTTGAACGTGCCCTTCACGTACAGCGGCGAGCGCAGCGAGAAGATTCGGAAGCCCTTCGTGTGCGGGTGGATCTTCAGGTTCATCGACTCGTCGCGCAGGCTGATCGGGCCGTCGACGTTGATCAGCGCGTCGTCGGTGTCGAACGCGAATACCTTCGTGTCGAGCACGCCGTTGGTCGCCTGGAAATCGACCGCCGCGCAATTGATCTTCACGTCGCGATTGCCGAACATCTTCTCATAGACGACGTTCGCGACGTTCAGGCCGGCCGCTTCCATCAGCAGCCGGCTGATCGCGCCGTCGGTCACGATCGCCTTCACTTCGCCGTTCGACGTCGCGGCGAGCGCGGCCGGCGAGTTGCCGGTCGCCGACAGCGACGCATCGCCGTTGATCTCGCCGAGCGTCGACTGCATCACTTTCTGCGTCGGGAACAGTTGCTTGAGCTTCAGGTGCCGCGCGGCAACCGTGAAGCGGCCCTTGAGCGGCGTGCCGCTGCCGTCGAGATGCGCGGTGGTCGCGAGCGACCCGCCCGCGACGCCGAACTTCAGCGGCTCGAGCGACAGCACGCCGTCCTGCATCACGATATGCGTGTACAGGTCGGTGATCGGCAGGTTCGCGCTCTTGAGCAGCTTGCGGCCGGTGAACTTGACGTCGGTGTCGAGCGCGCGCCAGCGATCGGTACGGAACGTCTCGACCGGCAGCACACGGCCCGGTGGCTGGCGCGTCGTGTCGCCGCGCTGCGCCTTGCTGGCGGCCGTATCCGCACCGATCACCGGCGCGAGATCGGAGAAGCGCAGCAGGTTCGACACGAGCTCGCCCGACAGCAGCGGACGCGGCTCGCGCTGCGCATACGCCAGCGTGCCGCTCAGGTCGCTGCTGCCAACCCGCCCGTTGAAATTCTCGTAACGGAACGTGCTCGCGTGCGGCTTGAAGTTGCCGATCAGGCGCCCTTCGGTCGCATACGGCGGCGTGTCGGGCAACGTGATGCCGGTCAGCGCGTACAGGTGCGACATCGTCGTACCCTGCAGCCACAGCCGCAGGTCGATCGCGGCGAGCTGGCGCGGGTCGGTCAGCGTGCCGACGATCGCGAGCCGCGTGTCGCCCGCCTTCACGTCGGCCTGCAGCGGGAACGGCCGCGATGCGTCCTCGAGCGCGAGCACGCCGCCGAGCTTGCCGGTGCCCGAGATCGGCACGTTCTTGTAGCTGCCGGCGACCTTGAGGCCGAATGCGTAGGTCGGGCCGGCCGCCTTCGCGGTGCCGGTGGCGGTGGCCGCGCGCGCACCTGACGCAGGAATTGCCGCCGGCGCCGAACGCGCCGACGATGCAGACGTAACCGTTGCACTTGCTGCGCCTGCCGCACCCGTCGCACCCGTCGCACCCGTCGCACTCGTCGCACTAGCAGCGCTAGCAGCACTCGCCGCCTGCGCGGCCGACGCGCTCGACGCCGCCTCGGCGCTTGCCTTCGCGCTCAACTGCGCGGCGCCGCGCTTGCCGACACGCTGCTCGGACGCGGCGCGCGACGTTTCTTCCTGCTCCTTCATCACGTCGCCGAGCGGAATCGACTGGCCGAGCGTATCGATTGCGATCGTGAGATCAGCGTTCGCGATCGCATCGCGGTACGTGACGGTACCGTTACCGAATCCGAAGCTGTCGAGCCGCACCTTCCACGGCGACGGCTGGTTCGACTGCTTGAACTGGAAGGTCCACGTATTGCGGCCGTCGGCGAGCCGTTCGAGATCCACAGCGGGATTGACGACGTCGATCGACGGAATGACGATTTCATGCGCAAGCAGCGGCAGGATCGCGAGATCGAAGTGCGCGGCGTCGAGCGTGACGAACTTGGGGGTTTTCGCCCAATCGGGGTTGCCGATCTCGATCCGCGTCGCGGAGAGGCTCGGCCACGGCACCCACGCGCGCCAGCCGGTTTCGCCGTCCGGGCGACGCCAGTCGACCTTGAGGTCGCCGTTGATCGCGAATGGGCGGCCGAGCGCCGCACTCACCTGTTCGTTGACCCACGGTTTCACGTGGTTCCAGTCGAACGTGAAGACAAACACGCCGGCCGCCGCGATCACGACCGCGACGACACCGACGATCCAAGCAGCCGATTTGCCGATGGCTCGGGTAAGCGTCATGGCGGTTCCGTTGTTGTTCTCGATGCTAGTCGCGCCATGCCGGGCCGCTTGCGTGTTGCGTGGACGAACGGCGCACGACACCCGCGCGAGCTTTTCACTGGTTATTATGACGCACGCTTCCGCGTCGCTTCGGCGCCATTAACGCTTTTTTTCATTTGTGACATGACAGCCATCGGCCTCATCGACGCGCGGGGTATGACCCGGCGGGACGCCAGCAGCGGCAGGATCCTGCTGGCGCCGACCGATTTCAGCCTGCCCGCAGGCGCACGCATTGCCATTACGGGACCGTCGGGATCCGGCAAGAGCATGCTGCTGCGTGCGCTTGCGCTGCTCGATCCGCTCGACGGCGGCCACGTGCTCTGGCGCGGCAAGCCGATCCGGCGCAGCGCGATTCCGCGCTACCGGCGCAGCATCGCATATGTCCGCCAGCGTCCCGCGCAAATGGACGGCACCGTCGAATCGCAACTGCGCTATCCGTACACGCTCGCGGTCTATCGCGACCTGACGTTCGATCGCGCGCGCGCCGAGCAGTTCGCTGCGCGCGCGGGCCGCGGCGCCGACTTCCTCGACAGGCGCTCGAGCGAGCTGTCAGGCGGCGAGGCACAGATCGCCGCGCTGCTGCGCGTGCTGCAGCTCGATCCCGACGTGCTGCTGCTCGACGAGCCGACGTCCGCGCTCGACCCCGAATCGACGCGCGCGATCGAAACGCTCGTCGGCGCGTGGTTCGACGCATCGCCCGATGCGCGCGCCTGCATGTGGATCTCGCACGATCCCGCGCAGGCCGCGCGCATCAGTACGTCGCGGATGACGATGCAGGCCGGCGTGCTGAGCACGGCACCGGCCGCGGAGGTCGTGCGATGAACTCGGTACTGCAGGATTTGAGCCTCGTCGACGTCGGCATCGCGGCCGCGCTCGTCGCGGTCAACGGCGCGATCTCGGCCGCGCTGTCGCTCGGGCTCGGCCGCAAGCTCGCACTCGCGGCCGTGCGCACCGTCGTGCAGTTGCTCGCGATCGGCTACGTGCTCGGCTGGGTGTTCGGCCACGCGCATTGGTACGTCGTGCTGCCGCTCACCGCGCTGATGACGTTGATCGCCGGCTTCGCGGGTGCCGGGCGCGGCAAGCGCACGTATCGCGGACAGCGCGTCGACAGCATCCTGTCGATCTGGTTCAGCAGCTGGTTCGTCGCGGCGATCGGCCTGTTCGTCGTGATCCGCATCCATCCGTGGTATGCGCCGCAGTACGCGATCCCGATCCTCGGCATGATTCTGGGCAATACGCTGACGGGCGTGTCGCTCGGCGTCGAGCGGATGACCGAGGAACTCACCGCGCGGCGCGACCGCGTCGAGACTGCGCTCGCGCTCGGCGCGACGCGCTGGGAAGCCGCGCAGGATGCCGCGCGCCAGGCCGTGCGCGCGGGGATGCTGCCGACGCTCAACCAGATGGCCGTCGTCGGCGTCGTCAGCCTGCCGGGCATGATGACGGGCCAGGTGCTGGCCGGCCAGTCGCCGCTGCAGGCCGTGCGCTATCAGATCGTCATCATGTTCCTGATCGCCGCGGCGTCCGCGCTCGGCACGGTCGGCGCGGTGCTGCTGACCTATCGCCGGCTGTTCTCCGCCGATCACCGCTTTCTCGCCGCGCGGCTCGAGGAGCGCGCGCATTGACGTGCGGCCGGCGCCGCGCGCGGACTGCCGCTTCGCGTAGCGAGCGCCTGTTCCTGCGAATGGCGTGCTTGCGCTGGCCCAAAGAATGTCTTTTGCGTTTCGGGAGCGTGCCCTAGCGTGCGCGGCGCTTGCCGAGCGCCTGCCGCAGCGCGGCCGTGATGTCGGTGTCGGGCGCGAGCCCGTCGACCGACGCGACGAGCCGCACGGTGCGCGGCGCCGTCACATAGGCCTGGGCGCCGAGATACCCGCCGCTGCCCGCCGAGCGCGTCGTCACGACGAGCGCCTGCGGCGCACGCGTGCCGAGGTCGGCCGTGAATGCGTCGGCGACGGTGCCATCGCGCGCATGCAGGATGCCCGTCACATAGTCATCGGTGTCGAAGCCGGGCGCCGTGTGCGCGGTCGAATAGACGCGCACCGCATAGCTGCCGGTCGAGCACGGTTCGAGCGCGCCGCTCGACACGACGATCGCCTGCTGGCGCGACGGCAGGTCGACTTTCTTCGTGAAGCTGCAATCGTCGGCCGCGCGTGCGGACGACGTGACGAGCACTGCGGCGGCGAGCAGCACGCGCATCCGGTCGTTCATGGGAATTCCGTTCGGGAGAGTGGCTGATGCCGCGCAGGATAGCGTGACGCTTGCGTGGCGTCACGCCGATGCCACGTTCCGTGTGGCGTCGAATCACGCGGATGCCCGGCCTCGGCGCGCGTATGCGTGGCCGCATCGACCGCACCACCGCCTCCGGTCATCCGGCCGCGCGCCGCTGCGTCGCGCGCGCCGGACCGTTCAAGCGCGGCGCGCCCCGCTCAGCGCTTGATCGACACCGATACCTTCGTGCCGTCGCTCATCGTGACGGCCTTCGATCCGCCGTTCGTCGAGATCGTCAGCCACTTCACCTGGCTCACCGACACGACGTTCGGACACTCCAGCGACTTGCCGCCGACCGTCACGCTGCGCGTGCCTTTCGGCGCGGCCGCCTGGAAGCTCATCTGCACGTTCGCGATGCCCTTCGCGTCGATCGACGGCGCGAGCCGGACCTGCGTCTGGCGGACCATCGCGCCGTTCGCGTCGCGCGGCAGGTTGTCGGCGTTCGGGCACGCATCCGGCATCGCAATCGCGCCTTCGGGCGGCACCGACTTCCAGTTGAAGTCGTCCGTCTCGCCCGAGCGGATCTTGCGCGTCTCCTGCGTATTGCCGAACGTCTTCGAGTCGACCTTGACGGTGTACTCGAGCTGTCCCGTGCCGCCGCCCTTCAGGCTGCCCTTGACCGGCGGCGCCGCGAATACGCCCGCGCTGACGCACGCCGCCGCGAGCGCGACCGACCACGACACGGCAACCGACAAGCTGCGTTGGCTCATGCTGACCTCCTTGTAATGCGGCGGCGCTGGCGCGCACCGCGCGGTTTTCGATGCATGACGCGTTGTCAGTCTACCGCCAAGCGGCGCGCGATGTGTCCCGATCGCATCGGGTGTTACCCCGCTTGCTTTCGCGGCGCCGCGCATGCCGCGCGCGGCGCTCAGAAGCCGGCCAGCACCAGCTTGCCGATCGCCCGCCCCGCCTCGAGCAGCCGATGCGCGTGCCGCACGTTCTCCGCGTTGATCGCGCCGAGGTGCTCGCCGAGCGTCGTGCGCAGCGCGCCGCCGTCGACGAGCCGCGCGACTTCGGTCAGGATCTTGTGCTGCTCGATCATGTCGGGCGTCTCGAACATCGCGCGCGTGAACATGAATTCCCAGTGAAACGCCGCGCTCTTCACCTTCAGCAACTCGACCGGCACCGGCTGCGCGTTCTCGACGATCGTGCAGATGCCGCCCTGCGGCCGGATCACGTCGGCCGCTGCCGGGAAGTGCCGGTCCGTGTCGTTGAAGATCAGCACATAGTCGACTTGCGCATGCCCCGCGTCGCGCAGTTGCGCGGCCAGATCGCCGAAGTGGTCGACCACCTGGTCGGCGCCAAGCGTGCGCACCCACTGCGCGGACTCGGGCCGCGACGCGGTGGCAATCACGTGCAGCTTGCCGAGCCGCTTCGCGAGCTGGATCGCGATCGAACCGACGCCGCCCGCGCCGCCGACGATCAGCACCGACTTGCCGGCATCCGCGCCCTGCGGCGACACGCGCAAACGGTCGAACAGCGCCTCCCACGCAGTCAGCGCCGTGAGCGGCAGCGCGGCAGCGGCCGCGAAGTCGAGCGTGCGCGGCTTAAGCGCGACGATGCGCTCGTCGACCACGTGATACTCGCTGTTCGCACCCGGCCGCGTGATGCTGCCCGCGTAGAACACTTCGTCGCCGGGCCGGAACAGCGTCACGTCGGGACCCGCCGCAACGACGGTGCCGGCCGCATCCCAGCCGAGCACGCGCGGCGCCGTCTCGATCTGCGGCTTCGGCGCCCGCACCTTGGTATCGACGGGATTCACGGAAATCGCTTCGACCTTGACGAGCAGATCGCGCGGACCGGGCACGGGCTGCGGCAGTTCCACGTCGACGAGCGCCTGCGGATCGTCGATCGGCAGGTAACGGGTCAGTCCAACGGCTTTCATCATTCGGCTCCTTGCAGGGATTCAATCGGGTCGCGACCGCGGCCCCGTGACACCGCATCGTAGGCCTCACGATCATTTGTGAAAACCGCTATATTTCCTGAAACATTCTCTTGAATTTCCGAACAATGTCGTCCGATACCACGCCGCCCGGCCCGCTTTCCGCCCCGATTTCCGACCCGATTTTCGCCACAATCCCCGGCCAGATTCCCGCCCTGATCCCCGGTCCCGACAAGCCGCTCGACCTGCTCGACGTCGGCCTGTTCGTCCGCGCAGCGCTGCTCGCAAACGTGACGGCCGCGGGCCGGGAGTTCGGCGTGTCGGCCGCGGTCGCGAGTGCACGCATCGCACAACTCGAACGCCAGCTCGGCGCCCGTTTGCTGCATCGCACCACGCGCCGCATCAGCCTCACGCAGGATGGCGAAATCTTCATGGCCCGGGCCGAAGCGCTGCTAACGGCCGCCGATGCCGCGCGCGCGTCGGTCGGCCGAGGGCGCACCGAGCCATACGGGCGGCTCAAGGTGTCGATGTCGTCGTCGTTCGGCCGTCAGCATGTCGCGCCGGTGATTCCTGCGTTCCTGCGCCGCTATCCGTCGGTGTCGCTCGACCTGCGGCTGTCCGACGAAATCGTCGACCTGGTCGACGAAGGCTTCGACGTCGCGATCCGCCTCGGCGCGCTGAAGGATTCGACGCTCGTCGCGCGCAGGCTCGCCGTGAACCGGCGCGTCGTCTGCTGCTCGCCCCGCTATCTCGCTGAGCATGGCACGCCGCGCCATCCGGCCGATCTCGCCCAGCACGAATGCGTGATCCTCGGCGACCAGCGGGACTGGTCGTTCGTCACGCCGCAAGGGCCGCTCACGTTACGCGTCGGCGGCCGGCTCGTCGCGAGCAACGGTGAGGCGATCCGCGAGGCGCTCGTCGACGGCTTCGGGATCGCGATCAAGTCGACCTGGGACGTCGGCCCGCTCCTCGCGAGCGGCGCACTCGTCAGCGTGCTCGACGACTATCCGCTCGCGGACGAGGTCGCGATCTGGGCCGTCTATCCGAGCCGCGCGCATGTGCCGCTGAAGACGCTCGCGTTCATTGCGTTTCTCGCCGAGCATTTCGGCGATCCGCCATATTGGGACCGCATCGACGCGAAGTAACCAGCATTGCCGACTGCGATCGGGCCGCCTGCGGCGATCCGATCGCCGCCGCTGCCCGCCCCCAGCGGAACCCGACCGGCTACAATGTCGCGTCTGCGGCGCCACCGCCCGCCGCCGCCGCAAACGGCCCGGTGCCGCGCCAGCAGGCGGCCGCGCCCCGGCCGCCCACGCATTCCAATCGCATCGCTACCAACCCGCCATGACCCAGAATCTCGTCATCCAGAGCCTCGCGCCGCTGTCGGACGCGCATCACAAACCGCTGCTCGCGCTCGCACGCGGCGCCCGCGTCGTGCAGGTCGACGAAAGCGTGCTGCGCATCGAGGACGCCAATCCGGCGCAGCGGCTCGACATCGACGCGTACTGCGGCACGCACGCACTCGACTTCGCGTTCGTCGACGCGGACCGCAAGCTCGGCGACTTCGGGCTCGTCGTGATGGATATGGATTCGACGCTGATCACGATCGAATGCATCGACGAGATCGCGGATTTCTGCGGCCTGAAGGCGGAGGTCGCGGCCATCACCGAAGCATCGATGCGCGGCGAGATCCGCGATTTCAACGAAAGCCTGACACGCCGCGTCGCGCTGCTCGCCGGGCTCGACGCCCAGGCGCTCGAGCGCGTGTACGAGGAACGGCTGCGGCTGTCGCCGGGCGCGGAAACGATGCTCGCCGGCGCGAAGGCCGCAGGCCTCAAGACGCTGCTCGTGTCGGGCGGCTTCACGTTCTTCACCGAGCGGCTGAAGGCCCGGCTCGGCCTCGATTTCACGCACGCGAACACGCTCGAGATCGTCGACGGCAAGCTGACCGGCAAGGTGATCGGCGAGATCGTCAACGCGGACGTGAAGGCGCGCACGCTGCGCGACACATGCGTGGCGCTCGGCATCGCACCGAGCCAGGCGATCGCGATGGGCGACGGCTCGAACGACCTGAAGATGATGGCGGAAGCCGGCCTGTCGGTCGCGTTCCACGCGAAGCCGGTCGTGCGCGAAGCCGCAACGGTCGCGTTCGATCACGTCGGCCTCGACGGCCTGCTGCACCTGTTCTGAAACAAAAACGCCGGCACGACCTTGCGTCGTGCCGGCGTGCTGCTCGCGTGCGCGGTGCTCAGCCGAGCGTCGCGCGCATCGCGCGCTCGATATCCGCGCGCAGGTCGGCTTCATCCTCGAGGCCGACATAGAACCGCACCAGCGTGCCGCGATGCGGCCACTCGGGACGCATCGACGCGACGTCGTACGGCATCGCGAGGCTGCATGCACCGCCCCAGCTCCAGCCGATCGCGAACAGCTCCAGTGCCTCGACGAAACGGTCGACCTGCTCCGCGCTGTAACGCTCGTCGAAGATCACCGAGAACAGGCCGCCTGCCGCCGTGAAATCGCGAACGAACGACGCATGCCCCGGGCAATCCGGCAACTGCGGATGCAGCACCGCGGCAATTTCCGGCCGCGCCTTCAGCCAGTGCGCGAGCGCAAGCGCGCTCTTGCTGTGCGCATCGAAGCGCGCCTGCATGCTCGGCAGGCTGCGCAGCACGAGCGAGCAGTCGTCGGCCGACACGCCGATCCCGCAGCGCATCCGCGCGAGCTTCAGGTGCGCGTGCAGTGCCGCGTCGGCCGTGATCGTCGCGCCCATCAGCAGGTCGCTGCCGCCCGACTGGTACTTCGTGAGCGCCTGCACGGAGATGTCGACGCCGTGCTCGAACGGCTTGAACGCGAGCCCGGCCGAATAGGTGTTGTCGATCGCGGTGACGACGCCGCGCGCCTTCGCGACCGCCGTGATCGCCGCCACGTCCGGCACTTCCATCGTCACCGAGCCGGGCGCCTCGATCCAGATCAGGCGCGTGTTCGGCTGGATCAGGTCAGCGATGCCGGCGCCAATGAGCGGATCGTAGAACCGCGCGGTGATGCCGAAATCCTTCGCGAGCCAGTTGCCGAAATCGGCGTTCGGGCCGTACACGTTGTGCGGGATCAGCACGTCGTCGCCGGCCTTCACCAGGCCGAAGTAGACGTTCATGATCGACGACAGACCCGACGGCTGCAGCAGCGCGTGCGTGCCGCCTTCGATCTCGGCGAGCCGCTGCGCGAGCGCGAGCGAGGTCGGCGTCGCGTGCAGGCCGTAGCGCCACTGGCCGTCCTGGCGCCAGTCGAGATTGCGCATCGTCGCGAGATCGGGGAATACGACCGTCGACGCACGCTCGACCGGCGTGACGAACGAACGGTAGCCTTCCGGAATGACGTCGTCCGGTTGAACGATACGGGTTTGCAGCGCGCGCTTGGAATGGGATGCAGTCATGACGATGTGGCCGGACAAACGGCCGATCGGTTGCGGAACAAACCGTCAGCATAGCCAAAACCGCCGTGTTTGGCCCGGTACAATGCGCGCCGCGCGCACCGAGCCAGCGCCGGGCTCAGTCGCCGGCGCGCAGGTTGACGGCGCCGCCTACCGTCTCGATCTGCTGCACGCGGCCGTTGCGCACCTGGAGTGCCGCGCGCGTGCCGCGGGCCGGCCGCAGCACGACCGGCTGCGGATCCGATTCGTCCGCGTTCATCCGGTCGGCCTTGAGGCCGCCCGACGCGTCGAAGCGGCCGATCCACACGCCGGTGATATTGGTGCCGTCGCTGGATTCCTCGATCTCGAGCGTGTCGCCATCACGATCGCCCGCGAGCAGGATCACCTCTCCGGTGTCCGTGTACTGGTATTCGCCGTGCACGCCTGCTTCG
The DNA here is from genome assembly GCF_003854275.1 of Burkholderia sp. Bp8963. Taxonomy (GTDB): domain Bacteria; phylum Pseudomonadota; class Gammaproteobacteria; order Burkholderiales; family Burkholderiaceae; genus Burkholderia. The sequence continues at coordinate 4,629 of NZ_QTQP01000042.1, read as the reverse complement.
TTCTCCTTCGGGCCGAGATGCACGACGATCGGCCGATCGCCGAGCGTGCCCTCGTAGCGCGGCAGCCGGTCGAACTCGGGGTTCGGCTTGAGCGGTCGTGCGGGCGCCGCATCGTCCTGCGGCATGTCCTGCTGCACGACCTGCTGCGCATCCGGCGTGACCGCCTGTGCGGCTAACGCGCCATGTGTTGCGACGCCCGCAGCCAGTGCGCATGCGACGACGAGCGCCCGTTGCCATCCCGAATATCGACCCACCAACATGTACTCCCTGTTTCAGATTCGCTCGAAAATCGCGGCGATGCCGTGCCCGCCGCCGAAACACATCGTCACGCGCGCATAGCGGCCGCCGACGCACTGCAACTCATGGAGCGCCCTGCATCATCCGCTCCACCGCGTCGCGGCGCGGGATCGGCGCGACCGCGCCATAGCCCGTCGTCGACAGCGCCGCCGCCGCGTTCGCGTAGCGCGCCGCGGCAAACGGATCGTCACCGGCGACGATCCGCGCGACGAACGCGCCGCCGAAGCAGTCGCCCGCGCCCGTCGCGTCGATCGCCTCGACCGTGAAGCCCGGCACGACGCGCCGCTCGTGCGGCGTCGCGACATATGCGCCTTCCTTGCCGAGCTTCAGCGCGACGACCTGCGGCCCGAGTTCGAGCATCGCGTCGACGATCGCATCGCGATCATCCGCGCCCGTGAGCGCCGTGACATCGTCCCAACTGGGCAGGCAGATGTCCGTCTGGCACAACGCTTCGCGCATCACCGCGCGAGCGCGCGGCAGCGGCCACAGCTTCAGGCGCAGGTTCGTATCGAAGCTGACCTTTGCGCCGTGCTTGCGCGCGTGTTCGATCGCCGCGAACGCGGCGTCGCACGCGGCCGTGCCGATCGCGAGGCTGATGCCCGACAGATGCACGGCCTTCGCGGCGGCCAGCGCGTCGAGCGGCAGGTCGCCCGCCGCATAGCGGCTCGCGGCCGAGCCCGCGCGCAGATAGTCGAACTGGTGGCCGTCGGGGCCGTGCGTGACGAAATACACGCCGGTCGGCGCCGCGCGGTCGATGTGCACGTACGTGGTGTCGACGCCTTCGCTGCGCCACAGGTCGGTCAGCAGCCGGCCGAACTGATCGTTGCCGACCGCCGACACGAAGCCGGTGAACGCGCCCTGGCGCGCGGCCGCGATGCAGAAGTTCGACGTGTCGCCACCAAAGCCCTGCAGGAATTCCGGATGCCCGGGCCGCGACTGATTGAATTCGACCATTGCCTCGCCGAGCGCGAGGATCTCCGGAAACTGCGCGGTCATCGCTTACACCTCGCCCCACAGATCGTGGCCGTCGGCGCCCGTGATCTTCACCGACACGAAATCGCCGACCTTGTAGCGCTTCGACGCCTTCTGCGCGGGCTCGACATAGACGACGCCGTCGATTTCCGGCGCATCCGCGGCCGTGCGGCCGATGCCGCCCTCGTCGCTCACTTCGTCGATCAGCACCTTGAGCGTCTTGCCGACCTTGCGCGCGATGCGCTTCGCCGACACCTCCTCGGCGACTTCCATGAAGCGCGCGCGACGCTCCTCGCGCACCTCGTCGGGCAGCGCGCCGTCGAGCTCATTCGCGGTCGCGCCTTCGACCGGCGAATACGCGAAGCAGCCGACGCGATCGAGCTCCGCCTCGCGGATGAAGTCGAGCAGCGTCTCGAACTGTTCCTCCGTCTCGCCGGGGAACCCCGCGATGAACGTGCTGCGGATCGTCAGGTCCGGGCAGATCTCGCGCCACTTCTGCACGCGCTCGAGCACCTTCTCGGCGTTCGCCGGGCGCTTCATCCGCTTCAGCACTTCAGGGTGTGCGTGCTGGAACGGCACGTCGAGATACGGCAGCACGTGGCCCTTGAACGGACCTTCGGCCATCAGCGGAATGACTTCGTCGACGCTCGGATACGGATACACGTAATGCAGGCGCACCCATGCGCCGTACTGCGCGGCGAGCTCACCGAGCGCGGCGACCAGGTCGGTCATGCGCGTCTTGATCGGCTTGCCGTTCCAGAAGCCCGTGCGGTACTTGACGTCGACGCCGTAGGCGCTCGTGTCCTGCGAGATCACGAGCAGTTCCTTGACGCCCGACTTGAACAGGTTTTCGGCCTCGAGCATCACTTCGGCGACGGGGCGCGACACGAGATCGCCGCGCATCGACGGGATGATGCAGAACGTGCAACGGTGGTTGCAGCCTTCGGAAATCTTCAGGTACGCGTAGTGGCGCGGCGTGAGCTTGATGCCGGCCGCGGGCACGAGATCGACGAACGGATCGTGCGGCTTCGGCAGGTGCGAATGAACCGCCTGCATCACCTCGCCGACTGCGTGCGGGCCGGTGACGGCGAGCACCTTCGGGTGGACTTCCTCGATCAGGTTCGAGCCGCTCGCGCTCGCCTTCGCGCCCAGACACCCGGTGACGATCACCTTGCCGTTCTCGGTCAGCGCCTCGCCGATCGCGTCGAGGCTTTCCTGCACGGCTTCGTCGATGAAGCCGCAGGTGTTGACGACGACGAGGTCGGCGCCGTCGTAGGTGCCGGAGATTTCATAGCCTTCGGCGCGCAGCTGGGTGATGATCTGTTCGGAGTCTACGAGGGCTTTCGGGCAGCCAAGACTGACAAAGCCGACTTTCGGCGCGGCGGCGGTGGGAGTTTGCGGCATAGCAATGATCCGGCGAGTGACGACAATCGGATGACCCGCGCGCGGCCCCCAGGCGGGTGCGTCACGCAGCGCGTCGGCCGGCCGGCACGCAGACGCCGCCGACCGAGACAACCCGGTATTGTACCGCGCGAACCCCGGCCGTTCTCCCGCCCGGGCCCCGCTGTTACTTCTTCTCGGGCTCCGACCCCGGTTGCTTGAACGGGAACGTGCTGAACATCGACTTCGCCTGGTTCTGCATCTGCTCCTGCATCTGCACGAACATGTTCTTCGACTGCTCGATGTAGCTCGTCATCATTCCCTGCATCATCGGCGCCTGCATGTTCATGAACTGCGACCAGATCTCCGGATTCATCGCGTTGTTCTCATACAGGTTCTTCGACTGGTCCGCGAGCTTGTTCTGGATGTCGATGAACGCCTGGATGTTCTTTTCCAGGTAGGTGCCCATCATCCCCTGCATCGCATGCCCGTAGAAACGGATGATCTGCGACAGCATCGACGACGAGAACATCGGCACGCCGCCGCTTTCCTCTTCGAGGATGATCTGCAGCAGGATGCTGCGGGTCAGGTCTTCGCTGGATTTCGCATCGACGACCTTGAAATCTTCCTGGTCCAGCACGAGCTGCTTCACGTCGGTGAGCGTGATGTACGTGCTTGTCTCGGTATCGTAGAGCCGGCGGTTCGGATACTTCTTGATGAGCCGCTCGGCCGTTTTCTTTGTAGTAGACATGTAACGCCTTTCAATGCCAGCGTAGCGCAGTGACGAACCCCCGCCGCCCGAAAGACGGGTGGCGGGGCCCCTTTTCGGAAACGCCAGACCGCGCGGCCGCCCGGCCCGCGCGGGTCCGGGAGCTCAGCCCATGTGCAGGCCGCCGTTCAGCGAGAAGTCGGCGCCCGTCGAGAAGCCCGATTCGTTCGACGCGAGCCACGCGACGATCGAGCCGATCTCCTCCGGCGCGCCGAGGCGACGCACCGGAATCGTCGCGACAATCTTCTCGAGCACGTCCGGACGGATCGCCTTGACCATGTCGGTGCCGATGTAGCCCGGCGACACGGTGTTGACCGTTACGCCCTTCGTCGCGACTTCCTGCGCGAGCGCCATCGTGAACCCGTGGATGCCGGCCTTCGCGGTCGAGTAGTTGGTCTGGCCGAACTGCCCCTTCTGACCGTTCACCGACGAGATGTTGATGATGCGGCCCCAGCCGCGCTCGACCATCCCGTCGATCACCTGTTTCGTCACGTTGAACAGGCTCGTCAGGTTCGTGTCGATGACCGCGGTCCAGTCCTCGCGCGTCATCTTGCGGAACACGACATCGCGCGTGATACCCGCGTTGTTGACCAGCACGTCGATCTCGCCGACTTCCGCCTTGACCTTGTCGAACGCTTCCTTGGTCGAATCCCAGTCGCCGACGTTGCCCTCCGACGCGACGAAGTCGTACCCGAGCGCCTTCTGGTCCTCGAGCCACTTCACGCGGCGCGGCGAATTCGGGCCGCAGCCCGCGACCACCTTGAAGCCGTCCTTCAACAGACGCTGGCAGATGCTGGTGCCGATGCCGCCCATCCCGCCCGTTACGTAAGCAATTCGCTGAGACATAAATCTCACTCCATTTTCTTGGTTTCGAGAGTTGCCGAGCGGCGCCCTCTGACTATACGCGACACCTGCCGGACGCACGCCCGGCAGGCGTCGAGAGACGAATTACGGACGTTCGACCGCGAGTGCGACGCCCATCCCGCCGCCGATGCACAGCGACGCGAGGCCGCGCTTCGCATCGCGCTTGACCATCTCGTGCAGCAGCGTCACCAGGATCCGGCAGCCCGACGCGCCGATCGGGTGACCGATCGCGATCGCCCCGCCGTTCACGTTCACCTTCGACGTGTCCCAGCCCATCTGCTTGTGCACCGCCAGCGCCTGCGCCGCGAACGCCTCGTTGATTTCCATCAGGTCCAGGTCGCCCGGCG
>NZ_QTQP01000041.1 GCF_003854275.1 Burkholderia sp. Bp8963 | reverse complement strand
CAATATGCGCATCTCTTCAAGCGTGTTGTGAGCCAGGCTCCGGCCGTCTCGTTTCATGAGCGATCCTGTCAATAGCTGTCGCTCAAGCATAGACCATTTGTCCGCTAAATTTCTGACCTATGAGTAAAACCGCATGGTAACGACCCCGGAGCCAGTCTGAAAACGACTTTTCGTTCTATCGATATGCCGCACGCGCGGGTGACTCGCGCGTGCGGTGGCGCAGATCGATAGCAGAAATGCTTGGTTTGGCACGCGTGGTGCCGTCGCTATGATGGGCTCCGTCTCCTCCATTGTGTCTCTACTGACATGGGTTGGCCCCGCCGGCACGGATGCAGGCGGGGCCTTTTTTCTGCTTTTCGCGGATTTCCGGCGCGTGTCACCCGGCATGCGGTTCGAACGTCTTGCCGACCACATCCACGATGAAGTCGATGACCGCTCGAATCAGCGGCGAATGCCGGAGATCGGGATGCACGACCAGCCAGATATCCCGGTAAAAGGGCTCGCCGTCGAACGGCAGGCGCTGCAACGCAGGATCGTTGTCGCCCATGAACACGGGCAGGCCCGCGACGCCGATGCCCGTGCGGGCGGCCGCCTGCTGCGTGGTGATGTCGCTCACCTCGCAGGCGATGCGGCGGCCTCCGCCGATCGACTGAAGCCACTTTGGATGCGGCATCTCGGAAAAGCGCGCGTCATAGCCGATAAACGCCCAGGCGGCCGGCTCCGATGCGTGGGCGTACGTATGGCTCGCATAGAGGCCGAAGGTCATCCTGGCGAGCTTGCGGGTCACGCTTTGCGGCTCCTCGGGGCGAAACAGGCGCACCGCGATGTCCGCTTCGCGACGCCCCAGCGATACGCTTTGCGCCTCACTGGCAATCGTCAGCCGGATGTCCGGATGCAATTGCGCGAACGTCTGCAGATGGTTCGCAAAGAGATTGTTGGCGAGGACCGGCGGCACGCTGATCGTCACCGTCCCCTGCATCGGCACCTGCTCGGCCAGCGCGAGCCGCTCGATCGCGAACGCCGCCTCCTCCATTTTCTCGGCGAACCCGAGAACCTGCCTGCCCGCGGCGGTCAATTGGCAGGCGCGCGGCAACCGATCGACGACGCGCAGGTTCAGTTCGGCTTCGAGCGCGCTCAGGCGGCGGCTGACCGTCGCATGATCGACCCTCAGCCGCCGTGCCGCTGCCGAGAGGCTGCCTGATTGCGCGACGGCGACGAAGACGCGCAGGTTTTCCCAGTCGAACATCGGTGCATTTTTTCCGGTTGGCTGTGCGGTTTTGTGGAATATTCGCACAGAAGGCGATCCTCTACGCTGCAAGCTTCCGTATTCGAAGGATCGCCCATGCACTCCCCGTCAAGATTCCATCCCGGCCTGGTCCAGATCGCGACCAGCCTCGGCTTCGTCGTCGTGCTGATCGACGTCAGCGTCGTCAATGTCGCGCTCGACGCGTTGCGGGCCGTCTTTCGCGCGGACGTCACGGGCCTGCAATGGGTCGTCAACGCGTACGCGCTCGTCTTTGCGTCGACGCTGCTGACGGCTGGCGCGCTGGGCGACCGGCTCGGCGCCACGCGCGTATTCATCGCCGGCTATGCGATCTTCACGCTCGCGTCGATCGGCTGCGGCCTCGCGCAATCGCTGGAGGCGCTGATCGCGTGGCGCCTCGTCCAGGGCGTGGGCGCGTCGCTGCTGGTGCCGAATTCGCTCGCCATCCTGCGCCTGGCGTTCCAGGACGAAGCGGCGCTCAGGCGGGCGATCGGCTGGTGGGGGGCCGGCGGCGCCATCGCGCTGGCGGCCGGCCCCGTGATCGGCGGCTTGCTCGTCACCGCGCTCGGGTGGCGCAGCATCTTCCTGGTGAACGTACCTGTCGGCATCGTCGGCATCTGGATGACATGGCGCTTCGCGCCCGACACGAAAGCGCGCAGCAACCGCAGCCTCGATCTTCCCGGGCAACTGACCGGTGCGCTCACGCTGGCCGCGCTCACGTTCGCGTTGACCGAAGCGAGCGCGTTGAGCTGGCGGAGCCCCGTCATACTCGGCACATTCGCGCTGTGCATCGCATCGGGCATCGCGTTCATCCGGCTGGAAGCGCGCAATCCCGCCGCGATGCTGCCGCTCGCGTTATGGCGGGACCGGACGGTTCGCAGCACGACCGTCATCGGGATGATCCTGAACCTCGTCTTCTACGGCGTCGTCTTCGCGCTGAGCCTGCTGTTCCAGTCGGTCTGGCATATGACACCGGTGCGCACGGGCGTGGCGTTCCTGCCGATGACGGGCATCCTGATGGCGATGAACCTCGTCGCCGGACGGCTGGCCAGCCGGATCGGCACGCGTGCGCTGGCAACGGCCGGCATGCTGATTTCCGCTGTCGGCTATCTGGCGATGCTGCCGGCGCTTGCGTCGCAGTCCCACGGGTTGCTTGCATTGGCCATGCTGCTGGCGGGCAGCGGCGTCGCGCTGACGATCCCGACCATCACGCACGCGATGCTCGCAGCGGTATGCAGCGCGCAGTCGGGTATTGCGTCCGGCTTGCTGAACGCGGCGCGTCAGGTCGGCGGCGTGATGGGCGTCGCGATATTCGGCTTCCTCGTTCGCCATACGGAGACGGCGTTGTTCATGCGCGGGATGGAGCAGGCGCTTGTCGTTTCAGGCGGGCTGCTGGTTGTCGGTGCGCTGACAGCCTGGCACACGCTGGGCACCGTAGCGGAGCGAGGTCTGCTGACACCCGCTTACTCGAACACCGGCCGGAAGAAGCTGCGCTCGTAGCTGACGATGCAGCGGGTTTCCTCTGCATACCGGAATGCGGCGACGCATTCCGGATCTTCCTTCGAGCGCTGCCGGTAGGTTTCGTAGGCCGCAAGGCTCGGAAACGAGAACATCGCGAGCGCGATGTCGCTTGCGCCTTCGGACGGCAGGAAGTAGCCGTGATGCGTGCCGCCGAACTTCTCGACCAGCGGGATCCACATCTTGCCGTAGGTCTCGAACTGGTCGAGCTTGTACGGATCGACGACGTAGCGAAGGAAGCAGGTGATCATGGGCGTGTGCGGTCGGGTGAGGATGCACGAGTCTGGATCGCACGCCCGCACCTGTCAATGGCGTGCGTGATGTCACGCACTACGTCGGCACAACTTTTACGACATTTTTTCTTGTGAGAGCGAAGCGCGCGCTCATAGACTTCGGGCAACCGAAGCGAAGGAGCGAAACCATGTCGATACCGTCGAACGAAGCCATCGAACGCCTGCACGTCACGCTGCCGGCGCCACGTGCCGAACGCATCGTCGTGCGGCGTTTCGATCCGGCGTTCGACGGCTACGGGCCACTTACCGGCATGCTGCACCGTGCGTTCGCGCGGCTCGGCGCAATGGGGTTGAACTGCACCTGCGTCGACCAGACCGAGGACGTCACGCGGCGCCGCGTCGAAGCGGGCGAGTGTTTCGTCGCGGTGAGCGGTGCTTGCGTGATCGGCACGATGACGCTCTATGCGACCGATGCCGCGTCGGCTTGTTCGCTGTATCGCCATGCGAGCGTCGCGAGCGTGCGGCAGGTCGCGGTCGATCCGGACTGGCAGGGCTGCGGGATCGGCGCGATGCTGCTGACGTTCGCCGAGCAGTGGGCCGCGACGCGCGGCTATACGCTGCTCGCGCTCGATACGCCGCAGCCGGCCGCGCACCTGCTTGCGTTCTATCGGTCGCAGGGTTTCGAAGTCGTCGACGTCGTGCGGTTCGCGGGCAAGCGTTACGACAGCGCGATTCTGTGCAAGCGGCCGGCCGTGCTGCATGCACGCAGCGTGATGCCCGCGTCGCGGATCGCGATCCGTGCGGCAGCGGTGCGGCGCATTGCCCGCGCGGTGTCGGCGCGCGTGGTCGCGTCGGCGCGCGATGGCTTGCGCACTCGCGCGGGTACACGCCCGGGCACGCGATCGGCCGCGCGGCGCGCCGCCGGCGCGGCAAGCTGGCGGTCGTCGCCGTGGCGCGTGCGGATCCACGGGCGCGTCGGCGCGAAGCAAGGCCTGTAGCGTCTTCCCGATTCCCGATTCCCGATTCCCGATTCCCGATCTGGCGATGTGGCGATCCAGCAACGTCGCCGGCGTGCCGGCGGCGCCTGACGCCCGGCGCGCGGCACGGACGACCGCTCGTCCGCGCGCACGTCCCGGGGCATCCTCCCGCCGCTTCTTTACGCGATTTTTACGTTTCGCGGCACGCCTTTACCGCGATTTTCACGCGGGTCTTCATATGATGGTTCACGTGGAAACGGATGCGATGCGCGTCGGCGCGCAAGCGCATCCGGCCTGCAGCACCGCCGGCCGGATGTCGACAGAAAGCGCCGTTGCGCCGTGAGGAAAATCGCCATGTCCCTAGCTCCCCTGACCGGCCATCGTCCGGACAATCTCGGCCAGGCGCGCACCGCCGCGCACTCGATGTTCGATCCGGCGCTCGTGCGGCCGGCGATCGTGGAATCGTTCAGGAAACTGACGCCGCGCACGCAGTTCCGCAATCCGGTGATGTTCTGCGTGTACGTCGGCAGCATCCTGACGACGATTCTGTGGGTCGCCGCGCTGTTCGGCCAGGCCGAAGCGCCGGCCGGCTTCATCGTCGCGGTCGCGCTGTGGCTGTGGTTCACAGTGCTGTTCGCGAACTTCGCGGAGGCGCTCGCCGAAGGTCGCTCGAAGGCGCAGGCCGCATCGCTCAGGAGCGCGAAGCACAACGTCGTCGCGAAGAAGCTCGCGGCACCGCATGCGAATGCCACGGTCGAGGTGATGGGGTCCAGCGACCTGCGGCGCGGCGATGTCGTGCTCGTCGAGACCGGCGACACGATTCCCGCGGACGGCGACGTGATCGAAGGCGTCGCGTCGGTCGACGAATCGGCGATCACCGGCGAATCCGCGCCGGTGATCCGCGAGTCGGGCGGCGATTTCTCGTCGGTGACGGGCGGCACGCGCGTGCTGTCCGACTGGATCGTCGTGCGCGTCAGCGTCAATCCGGGCGAGGCGTTCCTCGACCGGATGATCGCGATGGTCGAAGGCGCGAAGCGCCAGAAGACGCCGAACGAAATCGCGCTGACGATCCTGCTGGTCGCGCTGACGATCGTGCTGCTGCTCGCGACCGCGACGCTGCTGCCGTTCTCGACATTCGCGGTCGAGGCGATGAAGGCGGGCCACGTGGTGACGATCACCGCGCTCGTCGCGCTGCTCGTGTGCCTGATCCCGACGACGATCGGCGGCCTGTTGTCCGCGATCGGCGTGGCCGGGATGAGCCGGATGATGCAGGCGAACGTGATCGCGACGTCCGGCCGTGCGGTGGAAGCGGCCGGTGATGTCGATGTGCTGATGCTCGACAAGACCGGCACGATCACGCTCGGCAACCGCCAGGCGTCGGCGTTCATGCCCGCGCCGGGCGTGACCGAGGAGATGCTCGCGGACGCCGCGCAGCTGTCGTCGCTCGCCGACGAGACGCCGGAAGGCCGCAGCATCGTCGTGCTCGCGAAGCAGCGCTTCAATCTGCGCGAACGCGACATGCAGGCGCTCCATGCAGTGTTCCTGTCGTTCAGCGCGCAGACGCGAATGAGCGGTGTCGACCTGCCGGGTCGAGAGATCCGCAAGGGTGCGGCCGATGCGGTCAAGCACTACGTGGAAGTCCACGGCGGACATGTCGCGTATGAGGTCGATACGCTCGTGACCGATGTCGCGCGGCGCGGCAGCACGCCGCTTGTCGTCGCGGAGCTGCACGAAGGCGCTGCGCGCGTGCTCGGCGTGATCGAGCTGAAGGACATCGTGAAGGGCGGCATCAAGGAGCGCTTCGCGGAACTGCGCAAGATGGGCATCAAGACCGTGATGGTGACGGGCGACAACCGGCTAACCGCCGCGGCGATCGCGGCGGAAGCGGGTGTCGACGACTTCCTCGCTGAAGCGACGCCGGAGGCAAAGCTCGCGACGATTCGCGAGCACCAGGCGGCGGGGCGCCTCGTCGCGATGACGGGCGACGGCACCAACGATGCGCCGGCGCTCGCGCAGGCCGACGTTGCGGTCGCGATGAACAGCGGCACGCAGGCGGCAAAGGAAGCCGGCAACATGGTCGACCTCGACTCGAACCCGACGAAGCTGATCGAGATCGTCGAGATCGGCAAGCAGATGCTGATGACGCGCGGCTCGCTCACGACGTTTTCGATCGCGAACGACATCGCGAAGTACTTCGCGATCGTCCCGGCCGCGTTCGCAACGACCTATCCGCAATTGCGCGTGCTCGACGTGATGCATCTCGCGTCGCCGTCGTCGGCGATCCTGTCGGCGGTGATCTTCAATGCGCTGATCATCGTCGCGCTGATCCCGCTCGCGCTGAAGGGGGTTGCGTACCGCCCGCTCGGCGCGGCGCCGCTGCTGCGCCGCAACCTGCTGATCTACGGGCTCGGCGGCATGCTGCTGCCGTTCCCGTTCATCAAGCTGATCGACATGGTGCTGGTCGCGTTCGGATGGGCATGACCGTGAACGGACAGCCCGCGCGCCGTCGTCGCGCCGCGATCCTGACGCCGTCCGCTGGCGGCACGCGGCGACCGGCGCTGCCGCCTGCGTAGCCACCAGCGTTGCCACCAGCGCAGCGCCCGCACCGGACCGTTGCCGCATGAGCGAACCGGCCGTGGTCGTCGTTGTCGTGGATGACGACCGCTTCATCCGTCATTTCGTGCACGCCGCGCTCAAGGCGGAACACATGCACGTATGCGAAGCGGCGACCGGCGCCGAAGGCGTCGCGGCGGTCGCCGCGCGCCGTCCCGACCTGATCGTCGCGGACATCAGCCTGCCGGACCTGGGCGGTGTCGCGCTGATCCACGCGCTGCGCGACCAGTCCGTTGCGCCGCTGATCGTGCTGTCGGCGCTGAGCACGGAAGCCGACAAGGTCGCCGCGCACGGGAGGGATCCGCATTATCTGCGCGTCTATGTCGGGCATCTGCGCCGCAAGCTGGAACGCGATCCGGGCCGGCCCGAGCACATCCTGACGGAGACCGGCGTCGGCTATCGGCTGACGGGCGCGGACGAGTCGCGCGATTCACGCAGATAGCGCTCGCGTGTAGCGGTCGTGATGCATGGTGACTGCGCATCGGCGACGCGGCGCGCGTGTGGCGCCGCCAGCCGATTTAGCGCGTGCTCGTTGCGCCGCCGGCCGAACTACGGCGTGCTCGTCGGGCTCGTTGCGGGGGATTCGTCGGCGACGGCAATGGCCGGCCGGCGCAGTTGCGCGTCGAACTGCTGCACGCGCAGCACGACGCGCTGCGCGTAGCGCTTCGTCCCGCCGTTGTAGCGGACGAGCGCGGTTTCGACGTCGCCGTCCGCGTCGTCGAGATAGCCGCGGAAGATCGCTGCGCCGATTCGCACGTTGGTCGCGGGATCGGACAAGTCCTTCACATGCGCGACGAGGTCGCGATGCGCGGCGGGCAGCACCTGCATCAGCCCGCGCGCGCCCGCGGCGCTGACCGCGTGACGGTCGAAACTCGATTCGACCGCGATGATCGCAAGCAGCAATGCGGGCGCGAGCCCGTTGCGGTCCGACTCGATCTGCACCGCGTGCGCGATCGTCAGCGCGTCCGCATACGCGATGTGAAAGCGCTTGCGCAGTGTGGCGACGATAGTGTCGAGCGCGAACGGCGCGTCAGGTGCCGCATCGGCGGCGGGCGAGAGGGGCGCGGCGGCGACTTGCGCGCCTGCGGGAGGAGGCGCGACAGCGGCCGACAGCGCAAGGGAGGCTGCCATCAGCAACAGTTTCAGGGAGGCGGCCGGGCGCTTGCGCCGGCCTTGCCGGTGACCCGCTTCGTTGGTTCCGTGCATGTCGTGGCACCGTGATTCGGATGCCTTCGACTGTACGTAGCCGCGCGTTGCGATGGTCGAAAGAGTTGCGCGCGGCGGATAAATGATGCGTAAAAAGCAGGATGTTGCTGCGGCGGATGCGTGCCCGCTATCGGCGCGAGCGCCCGCCTAGCGTCGCCTGCGATCCTGCGGCCCGCCGCCGTGCGCAAGGCGCCACGCGATGCTGCCGAGCGCGCCGACCGCGATCACGAGCGACGCCCACAGCACGTAGCGGCGCGTTGCGTCCGTATCAGCGCCGACCGGCGTCGACGCGGCCTGCTGCGTCACCGGCAGCGCGTCGCCGACGCGCGCGGGCCGGATCTCGGTCGACGCGCCGATCAGCAGCGATTCGCGGCTCACCGCGGCCGACGCGAGCGCCGCGTTGCCGACGCCGAGCGTGAACGGCGGCGCGCCGCGCGCGACGAACGTCAGCGAAGCGGGGCGCCAGCCGATTGTGGCCGCCGGCAGTCCGCCGCCGAGCCCACCGTTGCGCATGTCCACGACGATGCGCCACAGGCGGTCCGCGTTCGCCGTGAACTCGAGCGGCGGATTGCGCTGTTCGCCGGCCTTGCCCTGCAGCCGGAACAGCATCGCGTCCGCGACGTCGTGCCACGGCGATTGCGTGTCGGCCCGGGTCTGGATCGTCGCGTGCGCAACGGTATTGCGCTGCGGCAGGTCGATGCGCAGCCGGTCGACCGGATAGGCGCCGTCCGTCTCGAACAGATACTCGCCCGGCGTGCCGCCGGCCCGTATGCGTACGCCGGCGCGCCATTGACGCGGCGCGGCTGCGCGATCCGGGGCGCCGTGCGTGCGCGATTCCGCTTCGGCGGACGCGATGTCCGGCGCGCCGTCGAGCCAGTTCAGCCGCAGATAGCGCTGCCGCACGCCGTCGAGCGCGATGCGCTCCTGCGTCAGCGTGTGGCCGTCGTATGCGACCTTCAGCAACTGCGTGTCCGTCAGCGGCTGCCAGCTGCGCAGGTCGTCACTCGCGTCGATGCTCACGCGCCCCTGGTAGCTGTCGTTGCGCAGATGGATCAGCAGCGCGCCGACCTGCCCGCCGGCATGCGACAGGTCGACGAGATCCGCATGCCGGCGCGCGTGCGGCGGCGCGGCGACGGTCGCGCGCAGCGAGCCGTCGGCGGCGACCGACACGCCGAGCGGCGCGTGGCCGGAGGCAGTGTTCGCGTCGGCGTCGGCGGTCGGCAGCGGGAACCACGGCACCGCGTGCCGTTGCGGCGGCGGCTCGACGGCCGCCGGCGCGTCGAGCGAGTACGGCACCGGCTCGCCTGCGCCGTTGAACACGCGCAGGTCGCCGAGATCGTTGCGCCGGCTCGCCGCGTAGACGGCCGGCGGCACCGTTACCGTGTAGTACGCAGTGCTGCCGTCGAGGTCGAGCGCGAACTGTTGCTCGACCCGATCGCCGGCATGCGCGGCGCCGGCCGCTGCCAACGATGTCAACGACGTCAACGCGGTGAGGCCGAGTGCTGCGACGACATGCTTCATTCGTTCTGATCCGGGTTGCCCGCGGCCTTCGGCGGCAGCGGCGAGAAATAGCCGATCAACAGCAGCAGCACGCCGATGCCGATGAACGACACGATGCGTTCGACGCCCTTCACGTGCGACAGGTCGAACAGGAACAGCTTGACGACGGTGAGCGCGAGTAGCGCGGCGCCGACGAACCACAGCGGCCGCAGCCGGCGGCGCGTTGCCCAGATCATCGTCGCAAGCGCACACACCGTCCAGAAGACGGAGACGGACGCCTGCACGAGCGTCGAGTGCGCCATCTCGTCGAAGTTGTACGGCACGCCGGTCCAGTGATGCAGCGTGCGCAGCAGCATCGCGTTCAGCCACAGGAACGCCGTCGCGCCGGCCACCGACTGCAGCTCGACACGGAACTTGTCGAGCGGGATGCCGAGGCGATGCACCCGCACGAGCCAGAACGCCGCGAGCGCATAGATCGCGAGCTGCACGAGGTCGAGCGGATTGACGAGCGGCACGCGCGCCCAGCTTCCGCCGTCCTGCGTGAAGTTCGCATAGAAGGTCCAGATCCACATCACGAGCACGAGCGGCAGCGACGCGACTGCACAGAGCCGCGCGGGCCCGTCGCGGCGGGCGAGCCACAGTCCGGCGAACGCGAACGCGCTCCAGCCGACCATGAACACCTGCTGCAGGTTGAACGATGCCAGCACCGCGTCGACGCCGTAGGCCGTATGGAAGCGCTGATGCAGCGTGCGCAGCAGCAGCGCGTTGAACCACAGGAATACGGTCGCGACCGCCGCATAGCCGATCGCGGGCGGACGCCACGCGATGCCGAGCGCTTTCAGCCGCCGCAGCCACGTCGCGATCGCGACGAAGATCAGCAACTGCGCGACGTCGAGCGGATTGACGAGCGGCAGCCAGAAGAGCGGCGACGCGTCGCCGTCGCTCGTCACGCTGGCGATGCTCCACAGCCACAGCAGCGCCGCGAGCGGCGCCGCACCCCACACCTGGTACGCGCGCGGGAAGCGCGCGACGGGCCAGCGCAGCCGCGCGCCCACGCCGGACACGAGCAGCAGCAGCAACCCGAACCCGTACGCCCACGCGCTCCAGCTCCATGCCCCTTCCGGCACGTACGCGCGCAGGCGCCAGTAGCCTTCCAGCGCGAGCAGGCCGCAGACGTTCCAGAACATCAGCGTATGCAGCGGCGCGAGCACGCGCGCGTCGAGCGAAGCTGCGTCGCGGGATGCGCGTAAGGACGGCTCATCACGCGACTGCCGCCACAGCAGCACGTAACAGGCCGCGACGACCACCGGCCAGACGACCGCGCCGAGGCCCGACAGCGGCGCTTCGTGCGTGTCGAACGCGCGCAGCGCGAACAGCGTGAGCGTCGGCGCCAGCGCGAACGCGGGCCATTCGGCGAGCGGCCACGCGAGTTTGCGGCGCGCAGTGTGTGCGAGCCACGCGGTCGCGGCGACGAACAGCGCGAGCGAGTCCGTCGTGAAGCTGTCCGGATGCGCATCGACATGATGGCCGGCGTACAGCAGGATTTCACGGGCGCCGCCGCACAGCCACCACAGCAGCCCCCACGCGGCCGCCGCGGCGCCGAATTCCGGCATCCATGCGTGCCACGCGCGCGCTTCGTCGCGTCCGTGCAGCCACCAGCCCGTGAACAGGCCGGCGAGCGCGATCAGCAGTGTCGCGATATACGGGCTGTTGAGCACCGGCAGCCCGACCGTATCGGGTGCGCCGAGCATCCCCGCGAAGAACGCGCCGGCCGCCGCGACCTGCATCAGCAGGCCGAAGCCGAACGGCGCGAGGCGCCGTTCGCGCACCCCGACCCAGACGATCGCCGCGCCCTCGATCGCCCACGCGGCGCTCGTCGTCGGCCCCGAGAAGGCGAGCGGCACCGCGAGCGTCGCGAAGATCACCGCGAGCGCGAGCGTTGCCTCGAACAGCAAACGCAGCCGCTCGCGGCGCCGCGCGAGCCACGCGGCGACCGCGACATAGAACGCGGACAGCGCGACCGCGCTCCACGCGAGGCCGAACGGCAGGTTCTTCACGAGCGCGGCCTGCAGCGCGGTCGCGACGATCGGCGTGCCGAACACGAGCGTGCCGTCCACGTAGTGCTTGAGCGCCAGCTCGCGCTGCGCCGCATACAGCAGCGCGATGCCGACGTACATCAGGAAGAACAGCACGAGGAACGGCTCGGTGCTCGCGAAGAGTTCCGGGCGGTACGCGGTCACGCCCCACACGGAGCCGATCGAGAACGTGAACACGAAGCCGAGCAGGTTGAGCGGCCGCCACGCCTTGAACCACGCGACCGCGAAGATGCCCGCGTTCAGCAGCGCGTAGTAGCTGAACAGCGCGACGTGGCTGCCGGTGCCGGTGGTCAGCAGCACAGGTGCGAGAAACCCGCCCGCGCTGCCCATGAACGCGAGCGGCTGCGCGTTCTGCCTGATCGCGAGGAACGCGCTCAGGCCGCAGATCGCGACCATCAGCGGGAACGCCGCGCCGACGGGCAGCAGGTGGTAGAGCTTGGTTGCGGCGAACACGGTCAGGTACAGCACGCCAACGCCGCCGCCTTGCAGCACGAGGCCGTACGCGGGGCGCCGCGCGGCCACGCGCCAGCCGACCGCGAGCAGCGCGGTCGCGCCGAGCGCCGTGCCCGCGAGCCGGAATTCGATCGGCAGCAGGTTGTTGTCGGCCGCGTACTTGAGCAGGAACGCGACGCCGAAGAACAGCACGATGATGCCGACGCGCACGACCGTGTTGCCGCCGAGCAGCCACTCGCGCGCGGCGCGGAACGCGCGCTCGGCGAGGTCCGGTTCGCGCTTCGCGGGCGGCGTGGCGGATTGCATGGTGGACGGTATGGCGGGCGGCGTGGCAGGCGAGCCTGCGGCGGGTTCGGTGGCCCGCGTCTCGGCCGATGCGGACGCGGCGGCAGGCGTTGCCGCGGTCGGCGCGCGCGGCGCGTCGGTGCCGGTGGCGCGCACAGGCTGCGCCGGCGTGGCTGCGGGGGGCGGTGTTGACGCGGACGATGCCGTGTCCGTGGGCGCGGCAGCGGGTTGGGCGGGCGGGCGCGGTGGGGGCGAGGTCGGTAGTGGCGGAGCAGCGGCCGTTGCGGGATGCGCAGCGGTGCCCGACGCGGTTCCGGTCGAGGTGCCGGAAGCAGCGTCGGCAGCAGCGCCGGAAGCAGGCGCCGTCGTGCCGGACTGCACGCCGGCCAGTTGGCCGCGCAGTGTCGCGATCTCGCGCGTCAGCGTGTCGACCGTCGCTTCGAGGCGCGCGACGCGCTCGGCAAGCGGCACGGGCGGTGCGGCGTTGACCGCGGACGGTTCGGGCGGCGGGGCCTTCGGCTTGCGCTCCCTGAGCGCGTGGCCGATACAGAAGCCGACCGCGCCGCCGAGCAGCACGCCGGCGGTGCCGGAAAAATCGCCGATCAGCGCGGCGATGCCACCCACGATGAGGCCGATCAGCGCAAAGATCCACGTCATCGGATTCACTCCCTCTCTATGTCGTTATGGTCTTGCGATCGCGAACGGTGTCGGACCGCACCGGACCCGGAGCCGTGCTGAATCAGACACGTCCGGTGCCGGAAAATGCCCGCTTCCGGGCGGATCGGCGGCGCCTGTGCGGCCGGCCTGCGAACCCGCGCGACAGGCGACAGGCTTGCAGGTTGCGTCAGCCGGTGCAGGACGTCGACGGATGCGCGATGGATGCGTCAGCGGTCCGCCGCGCAAAGACGGGCGATGGCGTACGCTCCAGGTGCTCCGGGTGCTCCGGGTGGTTCGGCATCCGCGGTGCGGGGCGCGGGTGCAATGGGGGTGGCGTGGGTCGACAGCATGGCTCGGAATGGGCCGCGCGGCAGCGCGATCGGGATTGTTTGCCGGGCAATTTAACACAGCCGTGTCGCACGATTTTCGTAGCTGGACACCGCCAGATGCGGATCCGTCGGCCAGGTGACTGGCGCGGCTGTCCCGCGCGATCTCCGGTGGCCTATAACGGACGTGACAGGTGCATGCGTGCCTTTCGGGGGGAGCCGATGGACAACGTTCTTTACGCGACGGATGGCGAGATCTGCACGATCACGCTCAATCGGCCGGAACGGCGCAATGCCGTCGACGGCCCGACTGCGTTGCAGCTGACGGACGCGTTCGAGCGGTTCGAAGCCGATGCCGGGCTCGCGGTCGCGATCCTGACAGGCGCCGGCGGCAACTTCTGCGCGGGCGCGGACCTGAAGGCGGCCGGCGATCCGGCATTGCGCAACCGCGTCGACGCGACGGGAGAAGGACCGGGCCCGATGGGCCCGAGCCGCATGGCCCTGTCGAAGCCGCTGATCGCTGCCGTATCGGGATACGCGGTGGCAGGCGGGCTGGAGCTCGCGCTGCTGGCCGACCTCCGCGTCGCGGAAGAGGGCGCGATCTTCGGCGTGTTCTGCCGGCGCTGGGGCGTGCCGCTGATCGACGGCGGAACGGTCAGGCTGCCTCGTATCGTCGGGATGGGCCATGCGATGGACATGATCCTGACCGGGCGTCCCGTCGACGTCGCGGAGGCCACGCGCATGGGGCTCGTCAACTACGTTGCGCCGAACGGCGAAGGCTTGTCGTACGCGTTGCGCATCGCGCGGCAGATCGCCCGGTTTCCCCGGCAGTGCATGCTTGCGGACCGGCGCTCCGCATACGATCAATGGGATCTGCCGCTGGCGGAAGCGTTGCGTCGGGAGGGGGCCGCGGGCGCACCGGTCGTGCTGGCGGAGGGGCTCTCCGGCGCCGAGCGATTCAGCGCCGGAGAAGGGCGTCACGGAACGGATGCCAGCTACCTGCGCATGCCGCCGCCGTGCGATCCGCTCGCGCCCGACGGCTGAAAGTCGCTGCCGAAACCGCTCGAGCCGAAGCCGCTCGAACCGCCATGCGCGCCGCCGTGCCCGCCGCCGTGGCCTTCGGCGTGCATCTGCCCATGCCCGCGGCCAGCCATCATGCCGCCGTGATGAAAGCCGCGATCATGATCATGGTCGACATGAAAACCGAAGTCATGGTCGTGATCGTGATCATGGTGGCGATGGTGAAAGTGGTCGATATCGACAAAGCCCAGAAAGCCTCCTTCGTACAACGGGTATCCATACCCGGGACCGCAGTCATATTCGGCGCCCGCAGGATTGGACATCACGTATTCGCTGCCACAGGGATACGCCGATGTCTCGTACGGTGCCGCTGCACATCCGCCCAGCAACGCGGCTGCGATACCCGCTGTCAGGGGGAGAAGAATCACGTGTTGCACGGTAAGACCTCGTCTGATGCGGCGGAACTATTCCGCTACAGATTTAGACTGCGGCAGCGCATGCTTGTCCGGGAAGAGGCAGACGAATTCGTAACCGCGCATGACAACGCGAGGCCACCCTGCCTGTCAGCGGGCGCGAGTTGTCCGGTTGTGCCCATCTGCAGCGGTCGCCGGTTGCATGCACCTGCGCGCGCCCGCCGCTTCCATCGGATTTTCGTACGGTCATGCGTTTTTGTCCGGATGCGCATCGCCTGTCGTGCGATTTCGATACGCGGTTCCGCCTGCCGCCGGTGCGCGTCGCGCGACCACATACGGGGTGGTCCGATCGGACGCGGAATTGTCGTAAAGCGACGCACCGCCGCCGCGCGCGAGCAGGAGCCGGCGGCCGATTCGCCGCACGCTGCTGCGCACAAGATTGCGCCGCGATGCTTGCCAATGCGGGCGATGCGCGTACTGCACTGCCGCAATTTGCGTGTGCCGCGTGCACAGCCCCGCCCCGCGCGGCCGGGGGGCGTACTTCCCTCGTGTCGTATTTGCGCAAGCGTCTGTCGTAATTCGTCGGCAGGCCGGGGTTTTTTCTAGCAACTATGTAGGCACGCTGAGTGACACGCGTGAGCCCCCGCTACACGAGGAGAAGGTTTCGATGGATGCCCCCAAGGTCGTAGTCGAAGGTCTGTGCAAGGTATTTGGAAGTAATCCGCAACAGGCGCTCGACATGCTCGCCGCCGGTGCGACGAAGGACGACGTGCTCAAGCGCACCGGCCAGGTGGTCGGCGTGCACAACGTGTCGTTCGACGTGAAGGAAGGCGAAATATTCGTGCTGATGGGCCTGTCCGGCTCCGGCAAATCCACGCTGATCCGACTCGTGAACCGGCTGGTCGACCCGAGCGCCGGCAAGGTGATGATCGACGGCCTCGATGTCGCATCGGCGCGCCGCTCGGCGCTCACCGCGCTGCGCCGCAAGGACATGAGCATGGTGTTCCAGTCGTTCGCGCTGATGCCGCATCGCACCGTGGTGTCGAATGCCGCGTTCGGCCTCGAGGTCGCGGGCGTCGGCAAGAAGGAGCGCGAGCGGCGTGCAATGGAGGTGCTCGAGCAGGTTGGCCTCGCACCGTTTTCGCACAAGCTGCCGTCCGAACTGTCGGGTGGCATGCAGCAGCGCGTCGGCCTGGCCCGCGCGCTGGCCGTGAACCCGTCGCTGATGATCATGGACGAGGCGTTCTCCGCGCTCGATCCGCTCAAGCGACGGGAAATGCAGGATGTGCTGTTGCAACTGCAGAAGGAACAACGCCGCACGATCATGTTCGTGTCGCACGATCTGGAGGAAGCGCTGCGCATCGGCAACCGCATCGCGATCATGGAAGGCGGCCGGCTCGTGCAGGTCGGCACGCCGCAGGACATCATCGCGAACCCGGCCGACGACTACGTGCGCGCGTTCTTCGACGGCATCGACACCAGCCGCTATCTGACGGCCGGCGACCTGATGCAGACGGGCGCCGTGCCGATCGTGTCGAAGTGCGATGCCGCGAATGTCGCGGCGACGCTGAACGGCAGTGCCGACTATGCGTTCGTGCTCGACGCGCAACGCAAGATCCGCGGCTTCGTCACGCGCGATGCGATCGGTCAGGACACGCCGTCCGTGAGTCCGATCGAATCCATCCGCCGCGATGCGTCGCTCGAACATGTCGTCGCGCGCGTGGTCGCGAGCCCGAACGCATTGCCCGTCGTCGACGACGACGGCTGCTACTGCGGCTCGGTCGATCGTGCGCTCATCCTGAAGGCCATCACGCGTTCGCGAGGCTCCCATGTCTGAAATGATTCCGCTCGGTAGCTGGGTCGACCAGTCCGTTCATTACCTGCTCGACCACGATGCGAAGACGTTCGATGCGATCGGTCAAGCGATCGAGGGTCTCGCGGCATTCGTCGAGCACGGCCTGCAGGCAATCCCGATGTGGCTGATGATGGCGATCTTCATCGGCGTCGGCCTGTGGCGGGTGGGCTGGCGCTTCGCGCTGTTCACCACTGCGTCGCTGCTGCTGATCTTCGCGACGGGCTTCTGGGACCAGACCGTGATCACGCTCGGCCTCACGCTGTCGTCGACGATCATCAGCCTCGTGCTCGGCATCCCGCTCGGCGTCTGGGCCGCGAAGAGCAAGTGGGTCGCGGCGACCGTGCGTCCGATCCTCGACCTGATGCAGACGATGCCGGCGTTCGTCTACCTGATTCCGGCCGCGATGCTGTTCGGTCTCGGCCGCGTGCCAGGGATCCTGTCGACGGTGATCTTCGCGATGCCGCCTGCCGTGCGCCTCACGAGCCTCGGCATCCGCCACGTGAACCGCGAGATCGTCGAAGCGGGCCAGGCGTTCGGCTGCACGCCGTGGCAGCTGCTGTACAAGGTGCAGTTCCCGAACGCGCTGCCGTCGATCATGCAGGGCGTGAACCAGACGATCATGATGGCGCTGTCGATGGTGATCATCGCGTCGATGGTCGGCGCGGGCGGCCTCGGCAACGACGTGCTCGCCAGCATCCAGCGTCTCGACATCGGCCTCGGCTTCGAGAGCGGCCTGTCGGTCGTGCTGCTCGCGATCATCCTCGACCGCATCACCGAAAGCTTCGGTCGCGCGCCGGGCACCGCGAAGGCGCCGCTGTTCTCGGGCCTGAAGCAGCTGTTTCGCGTCAAGGCCGCGCCCGCGCAGGCCTGATCGACCGGCGGCCGGCGTTTCTCCCGGCCGCCTTCTTTCGTGTTTCGTATCGGCTGCCGTGGCGTGCGCCACGGCGCTGATCTCGTGCAACCTGCCCGTTAGGAGAGCGATGTGACGTCCGCCGCAGCTGTTGCACCCGACGCTTGCGTTTCACCGGTTTCGTCCCTCGCGCACTTCGGCTTTCTGACGCTGCCGAATTTCTCGATGATCGCGTTCTCGAGCGCGGTCGAAGTCCTGCGGATGGCGAACTACGTCGCGCGCGCCGATCACTACCGGTGGTCGATCTATTCGCTCGACGGCGCGCCCGTGCATGCGAGCAACGGCATCGCGGTGCGGCCGACGCAGGCGCTCGATCACACGCAACTGCCGGACGTGATGATCGTGTGCGGCGGCATCCGGATCCGCGACGTCGTCGACGGCGGCGCGCGCGACACGCTCGCGGCGCTCGCCGAGCGCGGCCTGCCACTCGGCGGCATCTGCACGGGCGCCTATGCGCTGATGTCGAGCGGCCTGCTCGACGGCTACCGCTGCACCGTGCATTGGGAGAACCTGTCGGCGCTGCACACCGAGTTTCCGGACGTGCATTTCGCCGACGAGCTGTTCGTCGTCGATCGCGACCGCCTCACCTGCACCGGCGGCACCGCGCCGCTCGACCTGATGCTGAACCTCGTTGGCGCGCGTTTCGGGCAGCAGCTCGCCGCGCAGGTGTCCGAACAGTTCATCCTCGAACGGATTCGCAGTGCGACCGATCCGCAGCCGATCCCGGTCGACGCGCGCGTCGGCTTCTCGCGCGCGGAGCTGATCGAGGTCGTGCGGCTGATGGAGGCGAACATCGAGGAGCCGCTGTCGCTCGACGAGCTCGCGCGGCTCGTGCGGCTGTCGCAGCGGCATCTGCAGCGGATGTTCAAGGTCTACCTGAACGTGTCGCCGACGCACTATTACCTGACGCTGCGCCTGAAGCGCGCACGCGACCTGCTGCGCACGACCGACGCGTCGATCGCGCGCGTGACGGCGATCTGCGGGTTTCACTCGCCGTGCCACTTCAGCAAGGCGTATCGCGCGCAGTTCGGACATGCACCGAGTTACGAACGTCGGCTGCCGGGACACTGAACGGCGCCGACAAACGGCCCGTGACGCCGCCCGGGATCGCGGCGCACGGCTTCCATCGATGATCCCGGATTTCACGCGAACAACATCACTTTGAGGAGAGGAAAGATGAAGCGACTACTGATCGCAGCGGCATGTGGCGTCGGGATCGCCGCCGCGCCGGTTTCGGCCGTGTATGCGGCAGATCCGCCGGTGTGCAAGACCGTGCGCTTCGCAGACGTCGGCTGGTCCGACATCGCCGCGACGACGGGCCTCGCATCGGCGATGCTGCAGGGCCTTGGCTATACGCCGACGAAGACGATCGCGTCGGTGCCGATCACGTTCGCGGGGATCAAGAGCAAGCAGATCGACGTGTTCCTCGGCTACTGGTCGCCGACGATGGACCCGATCATCCAGCCGTTCACGAAGGCCGGCACGATCAAGGTGCTCGCGACGCCGAACCTGACCGGCGCGAAATACACGCTCGCGGTGCCCGACTATGTGTACCAGGGCGGCCTGAAGTCGTTCGCGGACATCCAGAAGTTCGCGGACAAGCTGAACGGCAAGGTCTACGGGATCGAGCCGGGGAATGATGGCAACGCGCTGATCAAGAAGATGATCGACGGCAACCAGTTCGGGCTCGGCAAGTTCAAGCTCGTCGAGTCGAGCGAGGCGGGGATGCTGGTCGAGGTGAACCGCGCGATTCGCGACAAGCAGTGGATCGTGTTCCTCGGGTGGGAGCCGCATCCGATGAACGTGCAGATGAAGATCGACTACCTGACCGGCGGCGATGACGTGTTCGGCCCGAACTACGGCGAAGCGAAGGTGCTGACCGCGACGCCGCCCGACTACGCGCAGCGCTGCCCGAACGTCGCGAAGTTCGTGTCGAATCTGCAGTTCACGACGTCGATCGAGAACCACGTGATGGTGCCGATCATGAACAAAGAGGATCCGAACAAGGCGGCCACCGAATGGCTGAAGGCGAATCCGCAGTCGCTCGACAAGTGGCTCGCGGGGGTGACGACGATCGATGGGAAGCCTGGGCTGCCGGCGGTGAAGGCGTATCTCGGGATTCATTGATGTGGCGGGTGGTTCGCGCGGGGGATGCGCGGATCGGTGATGGCGGATTGCAGATTGGGTGATCCGCTGTTGTAGAGCGGCCTTTTCGCGCGATGCGGGAAGGCCGTTTTGCTTTTGGGGGGCTCGGTGCAGGCGACCGCCCTACGAGTTGCGCGAAATAGCGTTCATTGGCGCACGCCAGCATGCTGCGGTGTTTAACCCGGCTTTGGACGTGCGATCCTGGCGTAGCAGGTTCAGTGCGAATCGCCTGAGGATTACGAAGTTATGTGCAGCGTTATTCACCCGTACGCGGCACTGGTCTTCACCGAAGGCCATATCGACCGTCCAATGCGTGCCGTTCTCGATGGCCAAGTGCGAACGCACGGCATACGCGATGTGCGCAGCATTCGGCTGTGTGGTTCTTTCGGCTACGCCTGCACCCTTGTCGGTCGACTGGCCGTCATGGTGCCGCGCGGCAGGGCGGGACGGGTGGCTGCAACGCGCGGTGTTCCGGCATTACGACGACGAGCACTATGCGCTGCAGGCCGTGCTGCACGGGCAGGGTGTCGTGCTGGCGAGTTCGGTGCTGGTCGCCGAGCACGTCGAACGGCGCGCGCTGACGCCGGTCGAGCCGTCGGTGCGACTCGCGGGGACGCGCTATCTCGCGTTGTGCCGGCCCGGTCGCGAACGGCAGCCGCAGGTCAGGCGGTTCCTCGACTGGCTCGACGGCGAACTCGCACAGACGCACGCGGCAATCGCGCGAATGACGCGACGCGATTTACCCACGCATCGCGCGTGAAGCATCGATCCGTCGCGCCGCTGAGCGCACTCGGGCGATGTCCGGCGAACGAACGGTCGCGCAGGCGCAGGCGTTCAAACCCACATTCACCCGCCCGAGCGCCGTCAACCGAACCGCACGCAATAAACCGGCGGCAAATGCGCGGAAACCAGCCGCCAGTTTTCGCCGCCGTCATCGGACGTCCATAGCGCGCCGGTCGTCGACCCCATCGCGAGGCGCGTGCCGGAATCGTCTACCGCGAGCCCGTGCCGATACACGAGGTCGTACGCTGGTGCAGGCGGCAGCCCGTTCGAGAAGCGCTTGAACGTGCGGCCGCCGTCGCGGGTGCGCGTGACGACGAACTGACCATTCACCGGGATCCGGCACGCATCTTTCACGGCGGGCACGAACCACGCGGTGTCCGGCTCGCGCGGGTGCACGGCAACCGCGAAGCCGAAGCTCGAGGGCTGAGCCTCGATCCGCTGCCAGTGCGCGGCCCCGTCGGTCGAGCGGAAGATCGCGCAGTGATGCTGCGTCCACAGTACGTCAGGGTTGGCCGCGCATTGCACGACGCGATGCGGGTCCTGCACGTTGGCATCGCCGCGCCGCTCGGGTGGCATGTAATCGGCCTCCATGCCGTCGGCGCTCACGCGCCAGGTCGCGCCGCCGTCACCGGTTTGCCAGACGCCGCCGCATGACACGCCAATCGTCACGTGCCGGCTGTCCCGCGGATCGACCATCACCGAATGGATGCCCGGCGCATCGTAGCCGCCTCCGAACCATTCGGGGCGCTCCGGGCGATCCCACAGCGCACGGTTGAGCACCCAGGTGTCGCCGCCATCGCCGGAGCGGAACAGCCCGCCGGGAATCGTGCCGGCCCACAGCACGCCCGGCTCGTCCGGGCCGCCGGTTTCGAGCGACCAGATCTGCTGAAGCGTCCACGGCGGCCGTGGCGGGGTGGGGCCCGCGTCGCCCGCAGCGTCCGCGCTTGCACTCGCGCCTGTGCTCGCGCCGTCGTCGGCACGCGCTTCTTCCGCAGGCTGCGGCGGGTAGACAGGGACAGAGCATTCTTCCCAATCGGCCGCGCCCGCACGCCGTCGATGCAACTTCACGCCGAAATGGCCGAGATTGAGCGCGGCATACAGCGATCCGTCGCGCGTGTCAGGCAGCACCATACTGACCGGCTCGCCGACGAAATGCGGCTCGCCGAGCGTCCAGCCGCCGTTGCCGTCGGCCTGCAGAACGAACAGCCCCTTGCGAGTTGCGACAAGCAATCGATCGTTCATGTCGGGTGTCTCCTGTCGACCCGTGTTGGCGTGTTGGCGCTTGTTCGGGTCCGATGCGCTTGGTAGTCCAATGCAAAGCTCGAATAAAGATACGACCCCTTATCCACCAGACAGCGCCTGCACGACATAAACCCGGCTTGCGTCGCCGAGCGCATCGGACAGGTGCTGCCGGTCACGCACTCGCTGGCCGTCGATGAACACCGCGAGATGCTGTCGCAGCGCGCCCTGATCGTCGAGGATGTAGCCGCGCAGTCGAGGTTGCTCGCCGAAGACGGTTTCGAGCGCTTCGCCGAGCGTGCGCGCATCGATCTCGCGCTCGGGCGTTTCGATATGCCGCTGAATCGAAGCAGCGAAGAAGATGTGCGCCATGGCGGATAGCCGGCAGGGGAGCCGCGCGGGTATGGACGGGGCCGATGGTTCTGTAGTTTAGGCGATTCAAAGGGGGCTTCCGGGCCGTGTCATAAACCGGACGGCAGGTTGCCTCATCGAGGCGGCGGGTGCCGGTCCGCGCCCCCATGCATTGGACCTTGCTCGCGTCCGAGGAAAAAAATGGGGGAGGGATGGCACGGGACGGCTGGCGCCCCACTCCGGACAAATCCACGTAGAACCACCCCCCGACCGATCCTCCGCCCCGTTCGGCTACGCATACTTGTCGCCGACCGCACTCCTGACCGGATGCGTGTCATAGACGATCACCATCCGCTCGATGAGCCCGCTGTCGTCGAACTCGAACACGTCGACGCATTCGAACTGCACCGCTGAGCCGTCCTTCAACCCCCAGTCGTACACAAAATAACCGGTCGCCCGACGCGCGCCGGTCGTGCTGACGCAGATGTCGATCGGCGTGATCCTGCTTTGCCCGGACGCCGCATCGACCTTGTCGAAGAAAGGCTTCGGTTGCATCCAGCCGAGAAACGGCGAATAAATCCGCGCATCCGGCGTGAACAACGCGCAGATCGCGGCGACGTCGCCGCGCTCGAGCGCCTTCAGGTAGGTATCGACCTGCCGCGTGTATAGTGCGTCCGACGACGAGACCATCATCTTTCTCCGCTGATTGTTGACGAGCCGGCCCGCGAGAACCGATGCGAATCCGGCGCAACCACGATAGCGATGCACCGATGACCGAACAATCGAAAAATCCGCAACCCGGGTATGCGGCGCATGCATACCCGCTGGCCGCTCTCACGCGTTCGCTGCCGCCATTGACGGCGTTCCAGTCGTTCGTCGCCGCTGCCGAGCTCGGCAGCTTCAGCCGGGCCGCCGACCATCTGTGCCGGACCCAGGGCGCAGTGAGCCGTCAGGTGCAGCAACTGGAAGCGCATTACCGATGCGCGCTGTTCGTACGCCACGCGTCAGGGCTGACGCTGACCGCGGAAGGCGGCGCATTGCTGACGGTGGCCGTCAACGTCCTCACGCAGCTGGCTTGCCACGCAGACATCCATGCGCGCTCCGCGTCGATTCTCACGTTGCGGCTGCCTTCCACGTTCGCGATTCGCTGGCTGCTCCCGCGGCTGCCGGCGATCAATCTCGCGCTGCCACGGACCGAACTGCGCATCCACACGTCGGCGGACGACACGCCGGATTTCACCGAGGCCGATGTCGATGCGATCGTCGTGCGCGGCGCCGGAAGCTGGGCGGGGATGGTGTCGATGCCGTTGTTCGACGAGTGCCTCACGCCGATGTGCACGCGCGAACTGGCCGCATCGCTGAAGTCGGCCGCCGACCTCGCGCAGGTGACGCTGCTTCATCCCGGCCGTGGCCACGAAGAATGGCGCTGCTGGCTCGATGCCGTCGGCGCGACGCAGATCGACCCGGGCGCGGGGCTCGTATTCGATACCCTCGAACTGACGCTCACCGCGGCGGCGCAGGGGCATGGCGTGGCGATCGGCGATCCGCGAATGGCACGGGACCGGCTCGACGCCGGTGCGCTGGTCGCGCCGTTTTCCAATGTCGTGCGCAATGGCCTCGGCTACTTCCTCGTCTATCCGTCCCAGCGCGCCACGCAACCCAAGATTCGTGCGCTTGCCGAGATCCTGACGCGCCTCGCGCAGGAAGCGCGCTAGACCGTAATCGACCCGCCCCGTATCCGTATCCCGAGCCGCACGATCCCGATCACCGCATTCGACAGCCATGTCAGCGCGCGCGGCATTCCGCGCCTGCGGATGTCGAGCAGCAGCACGATCCGCACTTCGTCGCTGTCGTTCCACACTTCGTGCTCGAACGTGTCGTCCCACAGCAGGAAGCGGCCTTCGTCGAGCCGGTACTCGTGCCCATCGACTTTAAGCACGGCAGCGGGCGAACCGTCCGCGCGCTTCGGCATCGACAGCACGAGATAGCCGCGCAGGATCCCGCGGAACGGGCCGCGATGCGGCGGGATGTGCTTGCCCGGTGCGAGGAACGACAGCGACGCGGACAGCACGTCGGGCGATGCCGCGACGATCGACGCGACGGTCGGGCAGCGCGACAGGTTGCGTGGAAACGGCTGGCCGTAGGCCTGCATGATGAACATCCGCCAGTCGCGCGCGTCGTTCGCGGAGATGTCGTGCTGCTCGCGCATGATCTCGTGAAAGCGCGGGATGCGCGACAGGTCGCGCGCGACCGCGAGCGCCTCTGCGCGGATCGCCGGCCATGCGCGGACGAAGCGCTCGGCGTCCGGAAAGGCAGCGGTGTCGAGCACCGCGCCGCCGTCGATATGGCGGTCGTAGAGCGTACGGAGCAGGCCGGCAGCGTAGTCGTAGACGGCGGACATGGTCGATCGGGCGGCAGACGCGGCAGTGGGCTGCGGACAGTCTGCCTGAACGCCCGGCGGGGTTGCGTTACGTCAGGTTACACCCGCTGACGAAAAGGTGACGGGTCGCGCGCACGATCCCGGATCGATGCCGACGGCGGGCGGACGCGTCCGGCAAGCGTCGATCGAATCCATGGGAACGGTGCGAAAGCATGTCGCATCGTCGGCCGTCACGCGAGCGATCACCGCGACCGAGTGTCGCGCCGGGCGAGCGCGTTTGCCACGCGATGCCTGTCTTTCCCGCGTACACACGCACTTACACGCACTTCCTCGCATACACACGCACCCACTTCCACCCGGCACCGAGTCGAATTTCTTGATCGGCGTCAGGGTGACGAAACGGCAGGCAGTGGATCATTTTAAAAGATGTATACGCAACGCATCTTGAAGCGGGCGAGCTGTCCGGCACGGTTGCAAAGCGCAATCCGTGACCGTCTGCACCGACCCGCGCCCCACGATCGAACAAGGAGAGAACCGTGTTTTGCTACCAATGCGAACAGACCGACCGGACCGGCGCACGCCCCGGTTGCGCATCGGCGAAGGGTAACTGCGGCAAGGACGCGACGACGGCCGACCTGCAGGACCTGCTCGTTCATGCGGTGAAGGGAATTGCGCAGTACGCGTCGCGGGCGCGCGGCATGGGCCAGCCCGACCGCGGCGCCGACCGGTTCATCCTGTACGCAATGTTCACGACGCTGACCAACGTGAACTTCCACGCGGCGCGCTTCGTTACGTTGCTGCGCGAGGCTGCGCAGATCCGCGACCGCGTGAAGGGCGCGTGCGAGGCGCTTGCACGAGACAAGGGGACGGCACTGCCGACGCTCACCGGCCCCGCAACGTGGCAGCCGGCCGAGGACCTTGCCGGCCTGCTGGAACAGGCCGCGAAAGTCGGGATCGACGCGGGCGTCGACAAGGTGGGCCCGGATATCGTCGGGCTGCGTGCGCTGGTCGTCTACGGCCTGAAAGGCGTGTGCGCGTATGCGCATCATGCGCAGGTGCTCGGCGCCGAGAGCGAGGACGTCTACGCGGACGTGGAGGCGGCACTCGAATTTCTCGCACGCGAGCCTGCCGATCTCAACGCGCTGCTGATGAAGGCGCTCGACCTGGGCCGCGTGAACCTGAAGGTGATGGAACTGCTCGACGGCGCCAATACCGGCCGCTTCGGCGCGCAGCAGCCGACTGCCGTGCGCGTGACGGCGGTGGCAGGCAAGGCGATCCTCGTGTCCGGTCATGATCTCGGCGATCTGCATGCGTTGCTCGAGCAGACGGCGGGAACGGGGATCCAGGTCTATACGCACGGCGAAATGCTGCCGGCCCATGCATACCCGACGCTCAAGGCGTTCCCGCATCTCGCCGGCAACTACGGCGGCGCGTGGCAGGACCAGCAGAGCGACTTCGCGCATTTCCCGGGGCCGATCCTGATGACGTCCAACTGCATCATCGAGCCGTTGCCGCAGTATCGGCAGCGGATCTTCACGACCGGGCCGGTCGGCTGGCCGGGCGTGCGCCATCTCGAGCACCACGATTTCTCGACGCTGATCCAGGCCGCGCGCGCGTTGCCCGGTTACCAGGCGTTGGCGCCGGAGGAGACCATCACGGTCGGCTTCGGCCGGCACGCGGTGCTCGGCGTCGCGGACAAGGTGATCGACGCGGTGAAGGCCGGACAGATCCGCCATTTCTTCCTGATCGGCGGCTGCGACGGCGCCGCGCCGGGCCGCAACTACTACACGGAGTTTGCGGAGCAGGCGCCGGACGATACGGTCGTGATGACGCTCGGCTGCAACAAGTACCGCTTCAACCGTCACGCGTTCGGCGATATCGGCGGCATTCCGCGTCTGCTCGACCTCGGGCAATGTAACGACAGCTACTCGGCGATCCGTATCGCCACCGCGCTCGCCGATGCGTTCGGCTGCACCGTGAACGACTTGCCGCTGTCGCTGGTGATTTCGTGGTTCGAGCAGAAAGCGGCGGCCGTGCTGCTGACGCTGCTCGCGCTCGGCCTGCGCAACATCCGGCTCGGGCCGACGCTGCCGGCGTTCCTCACGCCGGGCGTGCTCAACGTGCTGGTCGAACAGTTCGGCATCCAGCCGATCGGGGAAGCCGGTGCCGATCTCGCCGCGTCGCTCGCACGCAAGGCCGCGTGACGCACATCGAGAAGGAATCCTGAGGATGACCTATCGGATCGAGATCACGACGCGCGACGGGCAGCCGTTCGGCTTCGCATGCGAAGCCGGGCGGGACTTGCTGACGGCGGCGGCGGAGGCCGGCATCACGCTGCCGTCGCAATGCCGACGCGGCAGTTGCGGCGCGTGTCATGCAACCGTCGCCGATGGCGACTACGACCTGCAGGAGCACAGCCCCGACGCGCTGCCGGCCGGGCAGCCGGGCGCGATCCTGATGTGCCGGACGACGCCACGCAGCGACCTGCGCATCGTCGCGCCGTACGACCACGCGAAGGTGCTGCTGCAACCGGTGCCGGTGCGCGTCGCGCGGATTGCGGCGCTCGACATGATCGCGGACCAGACGATGCGCGTCGAGCTGCACGTGGAGCCCGACGACGAGAACGGCTCGGCCGTGGAGTTCGAGGCGGGCCAGTTCGCGGAGCTGGAGGTGCCGGGCAGCGACATCCGCCGGCCGTATTCGCTCGCGAATACGAGCAACTGGGAAGGACGCCTCGAGTTCCTGATCCGGCTGCGGCGCGACGGCTGGTTCTCGACGTATCTGCGCGAGCGCGCGCGGCTCGGCGATCCGCTGACCGTGCGCGTTCCGATGGGCGGCTTCGGGCTGTTCGTCGAAAGCCTGCGGCCGCGCTGGTTCGTCGCCGGCGGCACTGGGATTGCGCCGATCCTGTCGATGCTGCGCCGGATGGCCGAGTATCAGGAGATGCCCGATGCGCGGCTCTTCTTTGGCGTGAATCAGGAGAGCGAGCTGTTTTTGCGCGACGAACTGAAGCAGTTGCAGGTCGACCTGCCGCAGTTGCGGGTGGACCTCTGCGTGTGGCGTCCGCGCGATGACTGGTCGGGCTTTCGCGGCACGCCGGTCGACGCGTTGCGCGCGGCGCTGTCGAGTGCCGCCGTGCGGCCGGACATCTACGTCTGCGGGCCGCCGGCGCTCGTGCAGGGCGCACGTGACGCAGCGACAGCGGCCGGCGTGCCCGACGCGCAGTTCGCGAGCGAGCGCTTCACGGCGTGAAGCGCGTGGGTGGTAACGGGCGCGTGTGCCATGTGCGCTCCCGTTCGGGACCCTGGCCGTGCGACAGGAGACCACAGGTACACGGCTGGTTATGGATGTACGATGGTTGCATGTTCAAGCGGTGCGCAACGCCTGGCCAGGTTGCCGGTTCCGCGTGAAGCAGATGCGTGTTGAAAGTCGTTATTATTTTAGTAAGGAATCCAAATGCTAAACGTCGCCTCCGTTTTGATCAGTCTGGCTCCGATGTGGGCAATTCTGCTTGTCGCATCCACGTCGGCCGCATATCTGGTGTTTTGGCGCAAGGTAATCAAATAAGGGCCGCCAGACATGCATGTCTGCATGCTGCGGTTACGGTTTCGGCGCCTGTTCTGTTCCGCGTCGCGTTTCCCGAAAACGCGCGATGAACCAAAATAAAACCCCTCGAAACCGTTCGGCATGCGAGGGGTTTTATCGAGCAGTGCGAATGCCGAATCAGCGCCGATCGTCCTCGAGATACGCGCGGATCACGTCGACAAACGACGACTCTCCCTTCAGCCCGAGCGCTTCCGCGCGCGTCGTATCCCAGCGCCCCGGCCAGCTGCCGACGATCTTCTCGACGCGCTCGTCCGGCGCGCGGCGAATCAGCTTGACCACCTCGTCGCCCGCGACTTCGCGCAGCGCGGCGATCATCTCGTCGACCGTCACGGAAATCCCCGGCAGGTTGATCACGCGCTTGTTGCCGAGCTGCGCGCCGTCGAGCTCGCATCCGGCGACGAGCGCGTCGATCGCGCCGCGCGGCGACAGCAGCCACAGGCGCGTCGAGCCGGGCACCGGGCACACGCTTTCCTCGCCGTTCAGCGGCTCGCGGATGATGCCGCTCGCGAACGACGACGCCGCTGCGTTCGGCCGGCCCGGCCGCACGCTGATCGTCGGCAGCCGCAGCACGCGGCCGTCGACGAAGCCGCGCCGCGCGTAGTCGCATAGCAGTAGTTCGGCGATTGCCTTCTCGGCGCCATACGACGATTGCGGATTCAGCGCGGTGTCGTCCTGCACGATGTCAGGCAGCGCACCGCCGTACACCGCGACCGAGCTCGTGAACACGACGCGCGGACGATGGCCGCGCGCACGGCACACGTCGAGCAGCGCGCGCGACGCGTCGAGGTTGATCCGCATCCCGAGGTCGAAGTCGGCTTCCGCCTGGCCGCTGACGATCGCCGCGAGATGGAATATCGCGCTTGTTTGCGTGTCGATCGCGCTTTCGAGCACGGCCCGGTCGGCGATGTCGCCGACGATCGACGTCACGCGCGGGTCGCCGAAGTCGCCGCCCTTGACGACGTCGAGCAGCACCAGTTCGGTGATGGGCTGAAGCCGGCCGTCCGCGCCGGTCAGCCCGCCGCGTTCGAGCAGCTTGCGCGCGAGACGCTGGCCGAGAAACCCGGCCCCGCCGGTGATCAGTACTTTCATGTTCGTTGCCCTCGTGGAATTGCGTGAATTACAGATACGGCTTGAGCCAGCCGAGGCCAGCGGACGTGCCGGCCTTCGGGCGGTATTCGCAGCCGATCCAGCCGTCGTAGCCGAGCGCATCGATCAGGTCGAACAGGTACGGGTAGTTCAGCTCGCCGATATCCGGCTCATGGCGCTCCGGCACGCCTGCAATCTGGATGTGGCCGATCCCCGCGAAGTCGCGCTTGAGCTTCATCGCGAGATCGCCTTCGACGATCTGGCAGTGGTAGCAGTCGAACTGCACCTTCAGGTTCGGTGCGCCAACCTCCGCGCAGATCGCATGCGCATCGTCCTGCCGGCTCACGAAATAGCCGGGCATGTCACGCTGGTTGATCGGCTCGATCAGCACCGTGATGCCGTGCGCAAAAGCCGCCTGCGCGGCATGCGCGAGGTTCGCGACATAGGTCGCGCGATGCCGCGCGCGGTCCTGGCCCGGCGCGATCAGCCCGGCCATCACGTGCAGCTTCGTATTGCCGAGCACGCGCGCGTAGTCGAGCGCGGTGTCGATGCCGCGCCGGAACTCGTCCTCGCGGCCCGGCAGCGACGCGATCCCGCGCTCGCCCGCGGCCCAGTCGCCGGGCGGCGCGTTGAACAGCGCCTGCGTGAGGCCGTGCTGGTCGAGGCGTTCACGGATGTCTGCTGCAGCGAAGTCGTACGGGAACAGGTATTCGACGGCCTTGAAGCCGTCGTACGCGGCGGCGGAGAAGCGCTCGAGAAACGCGTACTCGTTGTACATCATCGAAAGGTTGGCGGCGAAGCGTGGCATGGCTGCAAATCCTGTCAGTGAGAGAGTGGGGGCCTGCACACAGCCCGGGCTGTGCGCAGGCCCCCACGCCGATTAACGGTTGACCAGTTTGGCCGGCGTGAGCCAGACGGCGAGCGCGCCGATCACGAGCATCGCGGACAGCACGTACATGCCGGACGACGTGCTGTGCGTGGCGTCCTTCAGGTAGCCGATCACGTACGGGCTCGCGAAGCCGGCGAGGTTGCCGACCGAGTTGATGATCGCGATGCCGGCCGCGGCCGCGCTGCCTGCGAGGAACGCGGTAGGCAGCGACCAGAACAGCGGTGCGCAGGTCAGCACGCCGCCCGCCGCGATCGACAGGAACACGATCGACACGGCGGTATTGTGCGAGTACGACGCGGCGACCGCAAAGCCGAGCGCGCCCATCAGCGCCGGCACGATCAGGTGCCAGCGGCGCTCGCGGCGCTTGTCCGCGCTGTGGCCGAACAGGTTCATCGCGACGATCGCGAACAGGAACGGAATCGCGGAGAGCAGGCCGATCTGCAGCGTGTCGGTGATGCCGGTCGACTTGACGAGCGTCGGCATCCAGAACGTCAGCCCGTACTGGCCGGTGACGAACGCGAAGTAGATCAGCGACATCCACCACATGCGCGGGTCCGCGAACACGGCCTTCAGCGAGTGGGTGTGCTTCTGCTGCTCCTGCTCCTGCGGCTGGACGGCGATTTCTTCCTCGAGCATCTGCTTCTCGCGCTCGTTCAGCCACTTCGCGCCGCGGATGTTGTTGTCGAGATAGAGGATCGTCGCGATGCCGATCAGCAGCGCGGGCACGGCCTCGATCATGAACATCCACTGCCAGCCGTGGAAGCCCGAGCCGCCATGGAACCGCTGCATGATCCAGCCCGACAGCGGATTGCCGAAGATGCCCGACACCGGAATCGCGGACATGAACACCGCGATGATCTTCGCGCGGCGGTGCGACGGAAACCAGTACGTGAGGTACAGGATCACGCCCGGGTAGAAGCCCGCTTCGGCAAGGCCGAGCAGGAAGCGCAGCACGTAGAACTGGGTGGGCGTCGTCACGTACGCGAACAGCGCCGACAGGAGGCCCCACGTGATCATGATCCGCGCGATCCAGATGCGTGCGCCGATTCGGTGCATCAGCAGGTTGCTCGGCAGTTCGAACAGGAAGTAGCCGATGAAGAAGATCCCGGCGCCGAGCCCGAACACGGTTTCGCTGAACGCGAGATCCTGCGACATCTGCAGCTTCGCGAAGCCGACGTTCACGCGATCGAGATACGCGACCACGTAGCACAGCATCAGGAACGGCACGATGCGCCAGAACACTTTCTTGTAGGTGAGGTCCAGTTCGACCGAACGGGCAGCCGTGGCCGGTGAACGGCCTGCGGCCGCGTCGAGCGTTGTCATCGTCGTCTCCAATCCAATGATGGGTGGTGCCGGCGGCGCGTACGACGCCGGTCGTAGGTGTGTGCTGACGGAAAAACAGGCCCGCGCACACGGCGGGCGGGGAATTACCAGCGCGCGCCGAACGCGCGGCGCAGTTCGTCGAGCGCCGCGTCGGACAGCGGCTCGGGTTTCGGCTCGGTCATCAACCACAGCCGCGCCGTTTCCTCGAGTTCCTCGAGCGCATACGACGCCTGCGACACCGACGCACCCCACATCACCGGGCCGAGGCGGTCGAGCAGCACGCCGCGCACGCGATCGGCGAGCGCGGCGACTTCGGCCGCGACGTCCGGGTCACCGGGCCGGCGGTAGCGGATCAGCGGGATGTGGCCGACCTTCATCACGTAGTACGGCGTGATCGGCGGCAGCACGTCCGAGTCGCGCCACACGCCCGCGAGTGTCAGCGCGACGAGATGCGTCGAATGCGTGTGCACGACGCCGTTCGCTTCGGTGTTGCGCGCGTAGATGCCGCGATGCAGCGTCAGCGTCTTCGACGGCTTGCCGCCCGACACCGCGTTGCCGTCCAGGCCGACCTTCGCGATGTCGTTCGGATCGAGCCGGCCCAGGCATGCGTCGGTCGGCGTGATCAGCCAACCGTCGTCGAGACGCGCGCTGATGTTGCCCGCGCTGCCGACCGCATGGCCACGCGCATACAGGCTCGCGCCGACGACGCAGATCTCGTCGCGCAGTTTCGCTTCGACGCTCATACGCTGGCTCCGTCCAGCGCGCGCAGCGCCTTGTCGAAGAAATCGACGGTGCCGAAGTTGCCTGATTTCAGCGCGAGACCGAGCGGCCCGGTGTGGGTCGCCTCATCGGGACTTTCGCCGGTCGTCGCGGTCGCGGGCACGCCCGGATCGATTTGCGCGCCGATCTGCAGCAACTTCACGTCGAGCGCCTGCACGACCGCGCCGGACGTCTCGCCGCCCGCGACGACGAACTTGCGCACGCCGAGCGCGCGCAGGCCCTGCGCGATCGCCGCGAGCGTGCGTTCGACGAGCAGGCCCGCTGCTTCGACGCCGAGCGTCTGCTGCACGGCCTTCACTTCGTCCGGTGTCGCGGTTGCGTAGATCAGCACCGGTTCCGGCAGATGGCTGCGCGCGAACGCGAGCGCCTGCTCGACGACCGGCTCGCCGCGCGACGCCGCGAGCGGATCGATGCGGAAGTGCGGCCGGCGCGCGCGCCATGCGTCGACCTGCGCATTCGTCGCCTTCGACGCGCTGCCCGCGAGCACGGTCGCGAAACCGTCGATGCGCGGCAGCACGGCTGCGTTGTCGCGCTCCGGCAGCAGGCCCGCGGCGCGGAAATTGGCCGGCAGGCCGAGCGCGATGCCGGAACCGCCGGTGACGAGCGGCAGGTCCGCGCATGCGTTGCCGAGCACGTAGAGATCGCGATCGGACAGCGCATCGGCAATCGCGAAGCGCGCGCCTTCCGCGCGCAACTGCTCGATCGTCGCACGCACCGCGGCGGTGCCGGCGGCAATCGCGTCATGGCGGATCAGGCCGACCAGCGACCGCGTCTGCCGCTGCAGCACGCGTACGAGGTTCGCGTCCTTCATCGGCGTGAGCGGATGGTTTTCCATCCCCGATTCGTTCAACAGGGCGTCGCCGACGAACAGGTGGCCGCGGTAGATCGTGCGGCCGTTCTCCGGAAACGCCGGGCATGCGATCGTGAAGCCGCCGCCCGCCGCGTCGAGCAGCGCATCGGTGACGGGGCCGATGTTGCCCGCGTCGGTCGAGTCGAATGTCGAGCAGTACTTGAAGAAGAACTGGCGGCAGCCCTGCGCGCGCAGCCACGCGTAAGCGGCGAGCGATTGCGCGACCGCGTCGGCGGCGGCAATCGTGCGCGACTTCAGCGCGACGACGATCGCGTCGGCGTCGATCACGGTGTCAACGGCGGCGCCGTCGGCGGGCACGCCGATCGTCTGCACGGTGCGCATGCCGCTCTTGACGAGCATGTTCGCGAGATCGGTCGCGCCGGTGAAATCGTCGGCGATGCAGCCGAGCAGGGGACGGGAAGCGGGTGCGTTCATGATCAGGGCCTCGCGCGGATCAACGGGACGGCGGCAGCGTGATGCCGGGGAATGTCTTGATCACGGCGGAATCGTCCTCTCCGCCGTGGCCGGCGCTCGACGCGCTCATGAACATCTGGTGCGCGGCGGCCGACAGCGGCAGCGGGAATTTGCTGCGGCGTGCGGTGTCGAGCACGAGGCCGAGATCCTTCACGAAGATGTCGACTGCGGACAGCGGCGTGTAGTCCCCGTTCAGGATGTGCGGCACGCGGTTCTCGAACATCCACGAGTTGCCGGCGCTGTGCGTGATCACGTCATACAGCGCGTCGGCGTCGACGCCTTCGCGCAAGCCCAGCGCCATCGCTTCGGCGGCCGCCGCGATGTGCACGCCCGCGAGCAGCTGGTTGATGATCTTTACCTTCGAGCCGACGCCGTGCGCGCTGCCGAGCCGGTAGACCTTGCCGGCGATCGCGGCCAGCACGTCGTCGCACGCCGCGTACGCGGCGGCCGGGCCGGACGTCATCATCGTCATCTCGCCGGACGCCGCGCGCGCGGCGCCGCCGGACACCGGTGCGTCGAGCATCTGCAGCCCGGCCGCCTCGATGCGCCGGCCGAGCGCGATCGCGAACTCGGGCGCGACGGTCGCGCTCGCGATCACGACGCCGCCCGGTTTCATCCGCGCGACCGCGCCGTGCTCGCCGAACAGTACCGTTTCGGACTGCTCGGCATTGACGACGAGCGTGACGACGACATCGCACTGTGCGCCGAGCTCGGCGGGCGTCGCGCACGCGACGCCGCCTTCGGCCGCGAACGCGTTCAGCACGTTTTCACGCACGTCGCACGCGTGCACGCGGAAACCCGCGCGCAGCAGCGAGCGGGCGACACCGAGGCCCATCGCGCCGAGGCCGATGACTCCAACATTTCTAGACATGGTGATCCTTGATCGATTCGGGAGAAGGGCGGCGCGCTGCGCCGCCGCGGTCAGCAGATGCCGGCTTCCGCGAGACGGCGGGCGGCGTTGTACATGTGCGTGCGTGCGGCGTTGCGCGCGGCCATCGGATCGCGCGCGCGGATCGCGTCGGCGATCGCTGCGTGCTCTTCGCGAACCTGCCGCGAGAAGTCCTCGCGGGTCGCCTCGTTGCGGCGCGTGACCTTCACGCCCGCCTCGAGGTACTGGTTCAGGAACTGCAGCGTCTTCAGGAAGTACGGATTGCCGGTGACGGCCGCGATCGTGCGGTGGAACGCGACGTCCTCGGCGACGCCGTCGCGGCCTTCGGCCACCGCGTCGTCGATCTTGCGCAGCGCGTCGTCGATGTCGGCCATGTCCTCGTCGGTGTGATGCAGCGCGGCTTCGGCGGCGACTTCGGCCTCGATCGCGCGGCGCACCGCGAGCAGGTGCGGCAGCGAGGTGGCCTCGACCGCTTCCGCATAGTCGATGCGCAGCGGCCGGATCGCGCCGTGCTGGTTCACGTAGACGCCGCTGCCCTGGCGCGGCTCGACGACACCTTCGTTCTTCAGGCGCGAAATCGCTTCGCGGATCACGGTGCGGCTCACGCCGAATTCCTGCGCGAGCACGGCCTCGGTCGGCAGCTTGCCGGTGGCCGCGAAACTGCCGACTTCGATCTGCTTCAACAACTGCTGCGCGACGTGATCGCTCATCGCACGGGCGGGAATTTTCTCGAACATGTCGGCCAAGTTTGTAAGGTGATGTGGTCATCATACAAATTTGGGCGACGCACAGCATCCGTGATAACCCTTGGCTAACGGCGCACAACGTCGGTCAAGCCGATCGGGATCGGGTCGATCGGGTCGTCATTTCACGGCATCGTGCTGCCGCGAACGGCGAACGGCGAAGGGCGAACGGGGTCAGCGCATGTTCCCCGTGTGACCGAGGGAGTAGCGGCCGGGTTGCGGCCAGACCGTCAGGCCGTGCGGCTCCATGCCGACGGGGATCGACCTGACCGAGCCGCTCGCGGTGTCGATCGCATAGACGACGTCGTCGAAGCGGCCGGAGAGCCACAGCGTCTTGCCGTTCGGGCTGACGTTGCCCATGTCGGGGCTGCCCCCGCCGGGGATCGGCCAGGTCGCGACCACCTTGCGCGTCGCGAAATCGATCACCGACACGCTGCCCTTGCCGTGGCGCGCGCCGTGAACGAGGTTGGAGCCGCGATTGGCGACGTAGAGCTTCGTGCCGTCGCGGCTCGGATACAGCCCGTGCGCGCCGACGCCCGTCTTGATGAAGCCGGTCTTCGTGAAGCTGTCGCCGTCGACGAGATACACGCCGTCGGCCATCATGTCCGCGACGTAGAACACCTTGCCGTCGGGCGACACGCGAATGTCCTGCGGCATGCCCGTCCGGTCGAGTTCGAGGTAGCCGGCCACCTTGCGGTTCACCAGATCGATCCTGGCCAGCTTGCCGCCGAATTCGCACGTGAAGAGCGCGTACTTGCCGTCGATCGAAAAGTCCGCATGGTTGATGCCCTTGCATTGCGGCACGTCGAGGCTCGATTTCAGCGCCATCGTGTGCGGGTCGCGGAAGTCGAGTCGCGCATGCGCTTCGGCCACGACGATCGCTTCCTTGCCGTCGGGCGTGAAGTACATGTTGTACGGGTCGTCGACCAGCACTTCCTTGCCGGGCTTGCCCGTTTTCGGATCGATTGGCGTCAGGCTGCCGTCGGTGCGACTCTCGGCATTGTTGGCGACCCACAGCGTCTGCAGGTCCCACGCGGGCACGACGTGCTGCGGACTGCGGCCGACGTGAAACCTGTCGACCACCTTGTACGTCGCCGGGTCGATCACGTAGACGTCGTTGGAGCGCAGGTTCGGCACGTAGACGCGCGACAGCGCGCCCGCCACCGCGGCGCTCATGTGGCCGGCCTGGGCCTCGCCGTACAGGTTGTCCGGATTGACGACGGGCGGCATGCCGGGCACCGCCGCGAC
The DNA here is from genome assembly GCF_003854275.1 of Burkholderia sp. Bp8963. Lineage (GTDB taxonomy): Bacteria > Pseudomonadota > Gammaproteobacteria > Burkholderiales > Burkholderiaceae > Burkholderia. The sequence continues at coordinate 34,503 of NZ_QTQP01000041.1, read as the reverse complement.
GGCGGACGCGGCGAGCGCGCCGCCGGCGCTGAAACCGGCGAGCGCGGCGGCCATCAGGATCGCGACGGGGGAGATGCGGGTGTGACGGCGGGAACGCTGTTGCATGACAGGGCCCTGATCGGTTGAATGGGATGACGGGACAGGCGGCGCGCGGGTGACGCAGCGTCAGTGGCCGGCGGTTTCCTTTCTGATGGCGTCGATCGTGCGTGACACGATCGCATCGGTGCCCAGTTGACCGAGCTCGACGCTGGCGTGGCGCGGATCGCCGCCGTAGACGCCATCCGCGGCGCCAGGCTTCGCCGCGCCGCGCAGCTTGTCGAGCCTGACCATCTGCGGCGCGACCGCCAGCAGCAGCGACGTGTCGGCGAGCCCCGCGTGGGTGCCGATGTCGGCGTCCGGCACGCCGTGCTGGCGCAGGATCTGCGTGTAGCCGTCGGAGCTGGTGCCGTAATACTCGGGCGGCACGAATGCGCGTGCGCCGGAGCCGGCCCATGACTTGTTGAGCTGGGCCACGGCCCGCCGGATGTCGTTCTGGTAGCCGCCGTGGTCGCCGAGAAACACGATGTGCGTGAAGCCGTGCACCCGGAAGCCGTTGGCCGCGGCCTCGAGGGTTTTTTCGAAGACGTCGTCCGGCACGCTGATCGTGCCCGGGAAGCGCATGTGCGACGTCGGCGGCGCATAGCCGCCTTCAGGCACGTATGCGATGACCGGCGCGACGATCGCGTTGCCGAGACCTTGTGCGATGCGTTCGGACAGCGCCTTGACCCGTGCGTTGTGCTTGCCGAGCGCGACATACGGCCCGCTTTGCTCGGTGCCGCCGATCGGGATCAGGATCGTGGTCTTCCCCGCGTGAATGCTGTCGCGCAGCTCGGTCCACGTCATGTCCTCCAGCTGCACCGTTCTCGGCGCCTGCGCGACGGCGGCCTGGGCGAGTGCAAATACGACGGCGGCGACAGCGGTTCTTGACAGGCGTTTCATCGCGGATTCCCGAAAGAAGGTGGGGCAGGCGTAGCGTCGTTCTCCCCTTCAACGGTCTCGTGTCGCACCCAGTTGACCTGTGCGGGCAGGTCGCCCCGTGGCGTTCCGTCGCACCGGCCGGCGCCCGTCAATCCACCTCTTCCTCGACGATATCCGGGGCCGCCACCGCGTCCCCGCCGCGCTCCCGATACGCCGCCGGCGGCACGCCGAACTGCTTGCGGAACTCGCGCCCGAGATGCGACGCGTCCGCGAACCCGCAGCTCGACGCGATATCGGCGACCGTACGGTCGGAGCTCGTCAGCAGCCATGCTGCGGTGCGCAACCGCACCTGCTTCGCGAACGCCTGCGGGCTCTTGCCGGTTTCCGCCTTGAACAGGCGTTCGAGCTGTCGCGCCGACAGATCGAGCTTGCAGGCCAGCTCCTCGAGCGGCAACGCGCGCCCGACATGCTGTTCCATCAGAAGAATCGCGCGCTTGACCTTCGGGTGCGTCGCCGGTTCGAGGCCCGGCGGATGCGGTTGCGGCGCATTGCCTTTCTGCATCTCGCCGACCAGCAGGATCCGCAGCGCCTTCTGCACGGTCGCGTGATCGAAATGGCGCAGCAGGATCGCGGCGGCGACGTCGATCGACGCGCGTCCACCCGAGCAGGTGATCCGCCGCCGGTCGATCACGAACAGCCGGTCGGCGATCAGCAGGTCGGGGTCGGCCGCCGGGAAGCGCTCGATGAAATCCCAGTAATGGAACCAGCTGACGCAGGTGCGGTGCGCTTCCAGCACGCCCGCGCGCATCAGCGTGAACACGCCGGTGCAGATGCCGACGATCGTCGCGCCGTCGGCGGCCGCGCGGCGGATGAAGGCGAGCGTTTCCGGCCCCGCTTGCGGCCCCGAATGCAGCAGCCCGCCGACGACGACCACGTAGTCGAACGGCTCGGCGTCGTCGAAGGTTTCCCACGGCGTGATCTGGATTCCGCAGCTCGCGCGCACCGGCGCGAGGGTTTCCCCGATCACGCTCCACGCGCAGCGCACGGGCTTGCTGTAATCGCCGTCGTCGGCGGACAGCCGCAGCATGTCGACGAAGCCGGAGAACGCGGTCAGCGTGAAGTTCGGCAGCAGCACGATGCCGAAGCGGATGCGTTTGGGCGCCGGTTCGGCGAGCGGGGAGGCGGGTGCGTCGGGTGTCATTGCGGTCAATCTCGTCACGCCCGGGGGCGCGTCTCACTCCATATACAGGGCCGGTGAATGGGCCGGCGTAGGGCCGGCGACAGGGCTGGCACGCGGGCCGGCGCGGATGAACCCAGCGTCGCCGATCACCACCCCGCGGACTTGCGTTTTTCCGTCGCCAACCATCGTCAAAACGCACTTTCGGGGCGGGCGGAAGGCCGCTTGGCGGCAGTGTCCCACGTCGATGCCGTTTTTGTTCTATCGGCCAATTTTACGCTTTGGTGTACTGGCGTCCAACGTCACTTCACGTGTGCCTAACCAGAGGAAGCCAGATGAACGTCAGCGCGTTCGACCTGTTCAAGATCGGCATCGGCCCGTCCAGCTCGCATACGGTCGGCCCGATGATCGCCGCGTGCCGCTTCGCGTCGCACGTCGAGGATGCGAACCTGCTCGCGTTCGTGCAGCGCGTGCGGGTCGAGCTGTACGGCTCGCTCGGCGCGACCGGCAAGGGCCACGGCACCGACAAGGCGGTGCTGCTCGGCCTCGAGGGCCATCTGCCCGATTCGATCGATCCGGACCTGATCGAGCCGCGCCTTGCCGAGATTCGCGCCGGCAAGTCGCTGTCGCTGCTCGGCAAGCAGGTGGTCCGCTTCGACGAGAAGGAGCATATCGGCTTCTACCGGAAGCTGATGAGCGGCACGAGCATCGTGCATCCGAACGGGATGCGCTTCCAGGCGTTCGACGAGCACGGCCAGCTGCTCGTCGAGAAGGAGTATTACTCGGTCGGCGGCGGCTTCGTCGTGAACCGCGACGGCGATCGCGTGAACGGCGTGCGTGCGGCGGCCGAGGTGCCGTATCCGTTCCGCACCGGCGACGACCTGATGCGCCAGTGCCGCGAGCACGGGCTGTCGATCGCCGAGCTGATGCTGCGCAATGAATCCTCGCTGCGCCCCGCCGAAGAAGTGCGCGCGGGCCTGCTCGCGATCTGGCGCACGATGGCCGCCTGCGTCGAGCGCGGCTGCAAGGTCGAGGGCGACCTGCCGGGCCCGATGCACGTGAAGCGCCGCGCGGCCGAGCTGTACGGCAGGCTGCGCGAGCGTTCGGAGGAGTCGCTACGCGACCCGCTGTCGATGCTCGACTGGGTCAACCTGTACGCGATGGCGGTCAACGAGGAGAACGCGGCGGGCGGGCGCGTCGTTACCGCGCCGACCAACGGCGCGGCCGGCGTGATCCCGGCGGTGCTGCACTACTACGTGAAGTTCGTGCCGGCCTCGAACGAGGCCGGCATCGTCGAATTCCTGCTGACGGCTGCCGCGATCGGGATCATCTACAAGGAAACCGCGTCGATCTCCGGCGCGGAAGTCGGCTGCCAGGGCGAGGTGGGCGTCGCGTGCTCGATGGCCGCGGCCGCGCTCGCCGCGGTGATGGGCGGCACGCCGGACCAGGTCGAGAACGCGGCCGAGATCGGCATGGAGCACAACCTCGGCATGACCTGCGACCCGGTCGGCGGGCTCGTGCAGATCCCGTGCATCGAGCGCAACGCGATGGGCGCGATCAAGGCGCTGAACGCATCGCGGATGGCGCTGAAGGGCAACGGCCAGCACTACGTGTCGCTCGATTCCGTCATCAAGACGATGCGCGAGACGGGCGCCGACATGAAGACGAAATACAAGGAAACGTCGCGCGGCGGTCTGGCCGTGAACGTCATCGAATGCTAACGAAGGACCATTGACATGAGCCGCTACTCGATATTCAGCCTGTTCCGCAACGGCCTCTCGTATCACGAGAACTGGGAGAAACAGTGGAGGAGCCCGGAGCCGAAGCGTGAGTACGACGTCGTGATCGTCGGCGGCGGCGGGCATGGCCTCGCGACCGCGTACTACCTCGCGAAGGAGCACGGCATCACCAACGTCGCGGTGCTCGAGAAGGGCTGGATCGGCGGCGGCAACACCGCGCGCAACACGACGATCGTCCGCTCGAACTACCTGTGGGACGAATCGGCCGCGCTGTACGAGAAGGCGATGAAGCTGTGGGAAGGGCTGTCGCAGGACCTGAACTACAACGTGATGTTCAGCCAGCGCGGCGTGCTGAACCTCGCGCACACGCTGCAGGACGTGCGCGACACCGAGCGCCGCGTCAATGCGAACCGGCTGAACGGCGTCGACGCCGAATTCCTGACGCCCGCGCAGATCAAGGAAATCGAGCCGACGATCAACCTGAACAGCCGCTACCCGGTGCTCGGCGCGTCGATCCAGCGGCGCGCGGGCGTCGCGCGCCACGATGCGGTGGCCTGGGGCTTCGCGCGCGGCGCGGACCGCGCGGGCGTCGACATCATCCAGAACTGCCAGGTGACGGGCATCCGCCGCGAAGGCGGCGCGGTGGTCGGCGTCGAGACGGTGAAGGGCTTCATCAAGGCGAAGAAGGTCGCGGTGGTCGCGGCCGGTAACACGACGACGCTCGCCGACATGGCCGGCATTCGCCTGCCGATCGAAAGCCACCCGCTGCAGGCGCTGGTGTCCGAGCCGATCAAGCCGGTCGTCAACTCGGTGATCATGTCGAACGCGGTGCACGCGTACATCAGCCAGTCCGACAAGGGCGACCTCGTGATCGGCGCGGGCATCGACCAGTACACGGGCTTCGGCCAGCGCGGCAGCTTCCACATCATCGAAGGCACGCTGCAGGCGATCGTCGAGATGTTCCCGGTGTTCTCGCGCGTGCGGATGAACCGCCAGTGGGGCGGCATCGTCGACGTGTCGCCGGATGCATGCCCGATCATCAGCAAGACCGACGTGAAGGGCCTGTATTTCAACTGCGGCTGGGGCACCGGCGGCTTCAAGGCGACGCCCGGCTCGGGCTGGGTGTTCGCGCACACGATCGCGCAGGACCAGCCGCATCCGCTGAACGCGCCGTTCGCGCTCGACCGCTTCTATACCGGCCACCTGATCGACGAGCACGGCGCCGCCGCCGTCGCGCACTGACCACGCACACCACGAGGAGAAGGAAACATGTTGCTGATCGAATGTCCGTGGTGCGGCCCGCGCGCCGAATCCGAGTTCACGTGCGGCGGCGAAGCCGACATCGTGCGCCCGGTCGCCAATGAGAACATGACCGACCGCGAATGGGGCGAATACGTGTTCATGCGCGAGAACAAGCGCGGCCTGCACCGCGAGCAATGGCTGCATACGCAAGGCTGCCGCCGCTGGTTCAAGGTCGAGCGCGATACCGTCACGTACGACATCAAGGGCTACGAAAAATTTGGCGGGGCCGCGAACGGCCACGTCGACGCCAACGACAAGCAAGAGGGCACCAGCAAATGAGCCAGAAAGACCGTCTCGGCACCGGTGGCCGCATCAACCGCGCGATTCCGCTGACCTTCACGTTCAACGGCCGCACGTATCAGGGCTTCCAGGGCGACACGCTCGCGTCCGCGCTGCTCGCGAACGGCGTGCACTTCGTCGCGCGCAGCTTCAAGTACCACCGTCCGCGCGGGATCGTGACGGCGGACGTCGCGGAACCGAATGCCGTCGTGCAGCTCGAGTCCGGCCCGTACACCGTGCCGAACGCGCGCGCGACCGAGATCGAGCTGTACCAGGGCCTCGTCGCGACCAGTGTGAACGCTCAGCCGTCGCTCGAGCACGACAAGTACGCGATCAACCAGAAGCTGTCGCGCTTCATGCCCGCCGGGTTCTACTACAAGACCTTCATGTGGCCGCGCAACATGTGGCCGAAGTATGAAGAGAAGATCCGCGATGCGGCCGGCCTCGGCAAGGCGCCCGACACGCTCGACGCCGATCGCTACGACAAGTGCTACGCGCACTGCGACGTGCTCGTCGTCGGCGGCGGCCCGTCGGGCCTCGCGGCCGCGCATGCGGCGGCGACGGCCGGCGCGCGCGTGATCCTCGTCGACGACCAGCGCGAGCTCGGCGGCAGCCTGCTGTCGTGCCGTGCGGAAATCGACGGCAAGCCCGCGCTGCAGTGGGTCGAGAAGATCGAGGCCGAGCTGCGCAAGCTGCCCGACGTGACGATCCTGTCGCGCAGCACCGCGTTCGGCTATCAGGACCACAACCTCGTGACGATCACGCAGCGCCTGACCGATCACCTGCCGGTGTCGATGCGCAAGGGCACCCGCGAGCTGCTGTGGAAGGTTCGCGCGAAGCGCGTGATTCTCGCGACCGGCGCGCACGAGCGGCCGATCGTGTTCGGCAACAACGACCTGCCGGGCGTGATGCTCGCGGGTGCGGTGTCCGCGTACATCCATCGCTTCGGCGTGCTGCCGGGCCGCGATGCGGTCGTGTTCACGAACAACGATCGCGGCTACCAGACCGCGCTCGACCTGAAGGCATGCGGCGCGAAAGTGACGGTCGTCGATTCGCGCGCATCGAGCAACGGCGCGCTGCCGGCGGCCGCGAAGCGCCAGGGCGTGACGCTGATGAGCGGCGCGGTCGTGACGGCCGCGTCGGGCAAGTGGCGCGTATCGTCGGTCGACATCGCGTCGTACTCGAACGGCCAGACGGGCGGCAAGCTGAATACGCTGGCATGCGACCTCGTCGCGATGTCGGGCGGTTTCAGCCCGGTGCTGCACCTGTTCGCACAGTCGGGCGGCAAGGCGTGCTGGAACGACGAGAAAGCGTGCTTCCTGCCGGGCAAGGCCGTGCAGCCCGAGGCGAGCATCGGCGCGGCAGCGGGCGAATTCGGCCTTGCGCGCGCACTGCGCCTCGCGGTCGATGCGGGCGCGGAGGCCGCGAAGGCGGCCGGCTTCTCCGCGACGCAGCGCCCGGTTGCACCGAAGGTCGCGGAAGTCGCGGAAGGCGCGCTGCAGCCGTTGTGGCTCGTCGGCAGCCGCGAGGCCGCCGCACGCGGGCCGAAGCAGTTCGTCGATTTCCAGAACGACGTGGCGGCCGCCGACATCCTGCTCGCCGCGCGCGAAGGCTTCGAATCGGTCGAGCACGTGAAGCGCTACACCGCGATGGGCTTCGGCACCGACCAGGGCAAGCTCGGCAACATCAACGGGATGGCGATTCTCGCGCAGGCGCTCGGCAAGTCGATTCCGGAAACGGGCACGACGACGTTCCGCCCGAACTACACGCCCGTGTCGTTCGGCACGTTCGCGGGCCGCGAGACCGGCGATTTCCTCGACCCGATCCGCAAGACCTGCGTGCACGAATGGCACGTCGAGCACGGCGCGCTGTTCGAGGACGTCGGCAACTGGAAGCGTCCTTGGTACTTCCCGAAGAACGGCGAGGACCTGCATGCGGCCGTGAAGCGCGAGTGCCTCGCGGTGCGCAACAGCGTCGGCATCCTCGACGCGTCGACGCTCGGCAAGATCGACATCCAGGGCCCGGACGCGGTGAAGCTGCTGAACTGGATGTACACGAACCCGTGGGGCAAGCTCGAAGTCGGCAAGTGCCGCTACGGGCTGATGCTCGACGAGAACGGGATGGTGTTCGACGATGGCGTGACGGTGCGCCTCGCCGACCAGCATTTCATGATGACGACGACGACGGGCGGCGCGGCGCGCGTGCTCACGTGGCTCGAACGCTGGCTGCAGACGGAATGGCCGGACATGAAGGTGCGGCTCTCATCGGTGACGGACCACTGGGCGACCTTCGCGGTCGTCGGCCCGAAGAGCCGCAAGGTCGTGCAGAAGGTGTGCCAGGACATCGACTTCGGCAACGAAGCGTTCCCGTTCATGAGCTATCGCAACGGCACCGTTGCGGGCGCGAAGGCGCGCGTGATGCGGATCAGCTTCTCGGGCGAGCTGGCCTATGAAGTGAACGTGCCGGCGAACGCGGGCCGCGCGGTGTGGGAAGCGCTGATGGCCGCGGGCGCCGAGTTCGACATCACGCCGTACGGCACCGAGACGATGCACGTGCTGCGCGCGGAGAAGGGCTACATCATCGTCGGCCAGGACACCGACGGGTCGGTCACGCCGTACGACCTCGGGATGGGCGGGCTCGTCGCGAAGTCGAAGGACTTCCTCGGCAAGCGTTCGCTCGCGCGTTCGGACACCGCGAAGGAAGGCCGCAAGCAGTTCGTCGGCCTGCTGACCGACGACGAGCAGTACGTGCTGCCGGAAGGCGCGCAGATCGTCGCGAAGGACACGCACGTGTCGACGACCGAACCGACGCCGATGATCGGCCACGTGACGTCGAGCTACTACAGCCCGATCCTGAAGCGCTCGATTGCGCTCGCGGTGGTGAAGGGCGGCTTGGGCAAGATGGGCGAGAGCGTCGTGATTCCGCTGGCCAACGGCAAGCGCGTGACCGCGAAGATCTCGAGCCCGGTTTTCTACGATACCGAAGGGGTGCGTCAGCATGTGGAATGAAACCAGAAACCAGACGCAGGTGGCGGGCGCGGGCGGCGTCACGCTCGAGTCGCCGTTCATCGGCGCGGCCGACCTGCTGAAGACGCATCAGGCGCGCGCGTCGAAGAAGTTCACGATGCGTGAGCGGCCGTTTCTCGATCTCGTCAACGTGCGTGGCGAATTGAGCGACCCCGCGTTCGTCGCCGCGTTCGAGCGCGTGGTCGGCTGCCGGCCGCCGGCCGCGCCGAACACGGTCGCGCGCAGCGCCGAGTACGACGTGTTGTGGCTCGGCCCCGACGAATGGCTCGTGCGCTCGAACGGGCCCGTGCAGGCGGGCGTGCTCGAGGCGGCGCTCGCCGAGGCCGTGCAGGGTTCGTATGCGGCAGCGGTCGATGTCGGCAGCGGCTATACGGTCGTCGAGCTGACCGGCGAACGCGTGCGTGACGTGCTCGCGCGCGGTTGCCCGCTCGACCTGCATCCGCGGATGTTCAAGCCGGGCCAGTGTGCGCAGACGCATTTCTTCAAGGCGGGTGTCGTGCTGGTGCCGACCGGCGACGACACGTTCGAGATCGTCGTGCGCCGCAGCTTCGCCGACTATTTCGTGCGCATCCTGCTCGACGCGGCGGCGCCGCTCGCGTCATGAAGCCGGCCGACGAACCGTTCGTGTCGATCGACGCGCCGCGTCTCAGGGGGCGCGGCTGGAGCGTGTTCGTCGACGAACTGAAGGTGCCCGCGCGGATCGGCATCCACGCGCACGAGCACGACGCGCCGCAGCCGATCGTGATCGACGCGCAACTCGGCTATCGCTGCGAGCCGAACGAAGCGGGCGAGTGGATCGATTACGACGGGTATTGCACGCGCATTGCGGCGTTTCTCGCGCACAAGCCGCATACGCGGCTGCTCGAGACGCTCGTTGCCGATATCGCGGTGATGTCGTTTCGCGAGTGGCCGGCGCTGGAGTCGCTGACGCTGTCGGTCTACAAGCCGAAGATCCGGCCGGGGACGAAACGCGTCGGCGTCGCGCTCGAATGGACGCGCGGGGATTACCTGCGGTGGACGGGGGCGGCGGGCTGCTTGTGACACGCCGGGCGATCCGTTGCCCGGCCTGCACGTCGGGCAGCGGATCGCGCCCGCGCATCTGGGCGTGCTCGGCTACGCGCTGCATGCGTGCCGTGATGCCGGCGCCGCGCTCGCGCGTTGGCACCAATACGAACATCTGATCGCGTACGTCGCGTGGCTGCCCGGCTATTCGGGGCACAGCGCGTTGACGCGCGCGTTTCGCCGCTGGACGGGCGAGTCGCCGCAGCAGTGGCGCAGCCGCCAGCCTGCGCGAGCGGCGAATGTCGCACGCGGTTGAGCGGGCGACGACATGTATGGCATATTCCTGCGCTGCGCGGTCAATTGACGGGGAATACAAGGCGATGGCGCATCCCTGTAGAAGACCTTCGGCCGCAATAACGGAGAACGAATGCTGAAACGCGCGTTGTGCCTGCTTTTGCTGCTGACAGTCTGCGTGATCGGACATCGTGCGGCCGCCCAGTCCGCGCTTGAACTCGCGACGGACGGCGCGACCAGGTCGCTTACCCGGCAGGTGTTGCTGGCGCGCCCGGACGTGGCGGAGATCCATGTGCCGCGCGATGTTGCGTACGGTACGCCGATGACCTTCCGCGCCGTGCCGCTGGCGAACCTGCTCGACGGGGCCGCGCTCGCGGCGGACAGCGTGCTCGAAACGCGCGCGGCGGACGGTTTTGCCGCGCAACTGCCGATGGACCTCGTGCTCAATCGCAACCCCGCAGGCGCCGTTGCGTGGCTCGCGGTCGAGGACCCCGCGCATCCGTGGCCGAAGCTGCCGGGCAAACCGGTCAGCGCCGGGCCGTTCTATTTGGTCTGGATCGGCAAGGAGGCGTCGTCCGTCCGCAACGAGCAATGGCCTTTCCAGATCGTGCATCTCGCGACGCAACGCTCGCCCGCCGCGCGCTGGCCGGCGCTCGCCGTCGATCCGGCGCTGCCGGCAACCGATCCGCTTCGGGCCGGCCAGAGCCTGTTCATCACGCAATGTTTCGCGTGTCATCGGCTCAACGGCGCGGGCAGCGCGGCGACGGGACCCGATCTCGACGTGCCGATGAATCCTGTCGATTACTTCCAGCCTGCGGCGTTGCATCGCTATATCCGCAATCCGGCTTCGGTTCGGGACTGGCCCGGGCGGGCCATGCCGGCCTTCTCGCCGGATCAGCTGAGCGATCGGGAGATCGATCTGATCGTCGCGTATCTTGCGTACATGGGGCGGCGGAACGTGGCGCGGTAGGACGTCGCCGCGATCACTTGGCCGCGCCGGAATTGTCCTGTGACGGCTGCGGCGACGACGTACCGACACTGCTCGACTCCTTGACGAGCCGCTCGGTCATCGCGGCGGCGACCGGGTTCGCGCCCGCGGATGAGCTGCGTTGATCGGTGCTCGAAGGAACCGGGAGATCCTTTGGCGGTGGCAAGGAAGGATCGAGCTTCGACGACTCCCTGACCAGTGCGGCCGTCTCGGGCGTCGTGGCCGAGCCGCGATTCGCCGTTGCCGCCGTTGCATGACGCTCCAGGCCGTCGCGCCCGCGCGGCGCGCGTTGTGTCCGGTTCGTCGTCGAGGCGGGCGACTTCTGCGCATCGACCGACGCGACGGCAGCGGACGGCGGCGCGCTCGGCTGTGTCTTGGGCTGAGGCGGTGCGCTGACGCTCGGGGCTGCCGGGCCGGGTGGCGGCGCTGGGTCCACGGTCACTGTCACCGGCGCGGGTGGCGGGGGCGGCGGAGGTGCAGTGACGGCTGCAGGCGCGGGCGCGTTGGCAACGGTAGCAGGTGCGGGCGCAGGTGGTGCAGTGGCGGGCGCCGGTTGCGGCGCGGCGTCGGCGGGCTTCGAGGTGGCGGCAGGAAGCGCCGCTTGACCGATGCTTCCTTGCGATACGTGGTTGTCGCCCGATCGCAGATCGGCGTCCGGCGGCGTCTGGGCGGAATCGCCGATGCCGGCCGTCGCTTCTGCAACCGCACGATGGTCCGCCTTGAGGAGCATCAGGTACGAAGCGCTGATCGCGACGACGACAAGCCCTCCGGCAATCATCAATGTCTTACGGGTATTCCTCATACTTCTCTCACGGGTCGTTCAATCGACGTGACCAGTCGATGATAAACGACCTGCGGCGCGTCACTTTGGATGAATACATTTGGTTGCATTCATGCTGGTGACGCTTTTCGATGCGACCCTCATGCGTTTCGAGCGAACGGCGCCCGCCGTGTCGATGCGGGAAATCAGATCGACCCGAACAGCGCGCGCGGCCGGTCCTTCAGCGTTCCCGCGAGTATCCGCAACCCGTTCACGAGCTCGTCGCGTGTCGCCGGACAGGCGAGATTGATACGCACGCCGTGCTCGAGCTCCGCGCGGTCGACCGCGAACGTCGACGACGGCATCACGATCACGCCGCGCGCCTTCGCGTTCGCCGCGAAATCGTCCGCGCGCCACGGCGGCGGCAGGCGCAGCCACACGAACATGCACGTGGGGTCGGATTTCAGTTGCCCGGCCGGCAGCAGTTCGCGCGCGAGGTCCACGCGCGCGCGGATTTCCGCCAGTTGCGCGTTCATGATCCGCTCGGCGGTGCCATTCTCGATCCACACGGTCGCGATCAGCATCGACATCGGCGCGGGCATCCACGCGGTCGTGCGCACCGCTTCCGCGCACAGCGCGACGCTGTCCTTCGGGCAGCACAGATAGCCGAGGCGCAGGCCCGGCGCGAGGATCTTCGACGTCGCGCCGATATGGAACGTCAGCTCCGGACACAGCCCCGCGAGCGTCGGCAACCGGTCGCGCACGAGCGGGCCGTACACGTCGTCCTCGATGATCGTCACGTGATGGCGCCGCGCGACGTCGACGAGCGCCATGCGCCGCGCGAGGCTCATCGTCGTCACGGTCGGGTTCTGCAGGTTCGGCACGACGAAGATCGCCTTGACGGGCATCCGCTGGCAGATTCGCTCGATTTCGTCGGGCAACAGGCCGTCGTCGTCGGCCGGCGCGCTGACGATCTCGAACTGGAACACCGGCGCGAGCGCCTTCAGCCCGTAATACGTGAGGCGGTCCGCGACGATCACGCCGTCGGTGCCGATCAGGCTGTTCAGCACGGCATAGAGGCCATGCTGCGCGCCGCTCGTGACGACCACCTGGTCGCGCGACGGCGTGAAGCCCGGCGCGGCCAGCCATTGCGCGCCGGCCGCGCGCGCCCAGTCCGGACCTTGCGGCGGCTGGTATTCCTGTAGCGTCGCGAAGCGCGGATCGTTCGGCAGCGTGCCGAGCGTCTGCGCGAGACTCGCGAGGAATTCGCCGGTGGCCGGCCGGTTCACGGTCAGGTCGATCACGCCGTTGCCCGCCGCGAGCGACGCGCGGGCCGGCTCGATGCTCGGCATCGCGCCGCCGGTGACGAGCGACCCGCGGCGCTTGCTGCCGATCACGAGGCCGCGCAGCTGAAGCTCCTTGTACGCACGCGACACGGTCGACACGTTGATGCCGAGCTCGGTCGCGAGCTGGCGCTGCGGCGGCAGGCGGCTGCCCGGCGGGTACGTGCCGTTGCGGATTTCCTCCTCGATCGAACTCGAGACCTCGACGTAGGTCGGGCGCTTTGCCTGCGCCAGCGTGCGGCTGTCGCGCACGTCGGAAAGTTTGTCTGATGCCTTGTCTGATGCCATTTGTCGACAGTGACCACACAAAAAACGTTTGTCTGCTATTTTGGCCTGCTTCGCGATTGTATATGACATCCCCATAACGTCAAACGATCGCCGAAAAGTCTGCAAAATCATGGGCGTAAAAGCGGGTAAACACCGACCTCACACAATCGCTTTTTGATTGCACACAAAAAATTCTTGTGTGATTCTTAATCCCATCTTTGTATGAATGCAGTGCACGGGAGGGAATGCGTCATGGCGAACGTCGCCATCGTGGGAGCGGGTTTCATCGGGCTCGGTGCGGCAGCCTGGCTGCAACGCGACGGGCACCGCGTGACGCTGTTCGATCCGGCGGGCGTCGGGCATGGCGCGTCGTTCGGCAATGCCGCGACGTTCGCGCCGTACGGGTGCGTGCCCGTGAACGGCCCGTCCGTGTTCCGCAACATGCCGCACTTCCTGTTCGCGCACGACAGTCCGCTGCGGATCCGCTGGCCGTACCTGCTGGTCGGTGCGCCGTGGCTGGTCCGGTTCCTGGTTGCATCGACGCCCGAGCGCCATGTGCGCAGCGCGAGCGCGCTGGCCGCGCTGCTGTCGCGCGCCGCGGACGGCTACGCGCCGCTCCTGGGCACGTCGCGGCTCGCGGCGTTCGTGCGGCCCCGCGAATGCCTGTACCTCTATGCGCGGCAGGCGTCGTTCGATGCCGCGCAGCCGTCGCTCGCGCTGCGGCGCCGGCTCGGCGTCGCGTTCGAGACGCTCGATGCGGCCGCGATTCGCCGTCTCGAGCCGGCGCTTGCGCCGATCTTCGCGCATGGCGTGCTGTTCAACGGGAGCTGGCATTTCTCCGATCCGCACGGGTTTCTCGGCGAGCTGTTCGCGCATCTGGCGGCGGGGGGCGCGACGCTCGAACGCACACGCGTCGAGCGGATCGAGCCCGCCGGCGACGGCGTGACGGTGGTGGCCGGCGGCGTGGCGCGGACCTTCGATCACGTCGTGATCGCGGCCGGCGCGCGGTCGCGGGAATTCGCGGCGGCATGCGGCGACCGCGTGCCGCTCGACACCGAGCGCGGCTATCACGTGCAGTTCGCGGAACGCGAGCATGTCGTCACGCGGCCGGTCGGCTGGGCGGAGCGCGGCTTCTACATGACGCCGCTGGCTGAAGGGCTGCGTGCGGCCGGCACGGTCGAACTGGGCGGCTTCGACGCGGGCGAGAACCGCGCGCTCGTCGAACTGCTCACGCGTTCGGCGCGCGAGGCGTTGCCGGCGCTCGGCGCGCCGACCCGCAGCTGGCTCGGCTTCCGCCCGACGCTGCCGGACGGCGTGCCGGTGCTCGGCCGGTCGCGCCGCAGCGAACGCGTGATCCATGCATTCGGCCATCAGCACCTCGGCGTGACGCTGGCCGGCATCAGCGGACGGATCGTCGCGGACCTCGTCGCGCAGCGCGCGCCGCCGCTCGACCTGACGCCTTACCGGGCCGCGCGCTTCTGACGCGTCCCGCCGGGCATCGTGCCCGGCACCGGATACGGCCTCGAGTCGTCGCGAATCGAGGCGGACGGATACAAGCAGGCAACACGAGCCGCGACTTCAACCACTGCAAGGAGCAAGGAGGCATCATGAATCGTCGTAACTGGCTGGCATGGCTGGCGGTCTGCTCGATCGGCACGGTCGTCACGTCCGCGCACGGTGCGGATGTCCAAACCATCAGGATCGGCTTCGCGGGCCCGCTGACGGGCCCGGTCGCGCGCGTCGGCAAGGATCTGCAATATGGCGCGCAGCTCGCGCTCGACGAGGAAAACGCGAAGCACCCGACGCTCGGCGGCAAGCCGGTGCAGTACGTGCTCGACGTGCAGGACGACCAGGCCGATCCGCGGGTCGCGATCCAGGTCGCGCAGAAGCTCGTCGACGACGGCGTGGTCGGCGTGATCGGGCATTACAACTCGGGCTGCAGCATTCCGGCGTCGGCCGTGTATCGGCAGGCGAACGTCGTGATGATCACGCCCGGCTCGACCAACCCGCAGCTGACGATGCAGGGTTTCAAGAACGTGTTCCGCACGATGGGGCATGACGGGATCGGCGGCGTCGTCGCGGGCCGCTTCGCGGTCGAGCAGCTGAAGGCGAAGCGGATCGGCATCATCGACGATCGCACCGCATTCGGCCAGGGGCTCGCGGATGCATTCGAGAAAGGCGTGAAGGAAGCGCACGGCACCGTCGTCGATCGCGAATACACGAACGACAAGGCGGTCGATTTCCGCGGCATCCTGACGACGCTGAAGAGCAACAACGTCGATCTGCTGTTCTTCGGCGGGCTCGACGAGCAGGGCGCGATGCTCGTCAAGCAGATGCGCTCGCTCGGCATTCGTGCGCAGCTGTTCGGCGCGGGTGCGCTGAAAAGCAACGCATTCCTGAAGATCGCGGGCGGCGCGGGCGAAGGCACGCAGGATCTCGAACCGGGGCCCGCGCTCGACAAGCTGCCGTCCGCGCAGGCGTTCGCGCAGCGCTACAAGGCGCGCTTCAACCAGGATGTCGAGCTGTATGCGCCGTTTGCATACGACGCGGCGCTCGCGACGATCGCGGCGATCCACAAGGCCGATTCGGCCGACCGCGGCAAGATCGTGCAGAGCATGCCGGGCGTATCGGTGACCGGCGTGACCGGGAAGATCTCGTTCGACGAGCGCGGCGACCTGATCAAGCCGCCATACACGCTGTTCCGGGTCGAGCAGGGGCAGTGGCACAGCATCCGCACGGTTGGCGGCGCGTCGAACTGACGAGCGGGTGCGTGCTGTTCGCGTGAAGCGTGAGGGCGGCTCGAGGTGCGATGCCGCGCGTTGCGGTGGTCAGACTTGCCGTTGCGGCGGCGGCGGCCCGGCTCGACGTTGCCGTTGCCATCAGGCGCGCGCGCCGGGGCGACGGATTCGCGTCAGCGGGCGTTGCGCGGGGGCAATGTCTGAATGCCCGACACCGCGGACGCCGGTGCGCTGACCGGCATCATCCCGGCATTCGCATCGTCGCTCGGCTCGAGCACGAACCGGAACGACTCGACGCGCTGCATCACTTTCGCCGCATACGCGTGCGAACCGCCATAACTCTTCAGCGCCGCGCCCACGTCGCCGCCGGCGGCCCTCACGTAGCCGGACAGGATCGCCGAGCCGGCGTTGACGTTCGCGGTCGGCTCGGTCAGGTCCTTCACGTTCCTCAGCAAACCGCGGTGCGCGCTGGGCACCACCTGCATCAGCCCGGTTGCGCCTCCGGCGCCGCGCGCCTTTTCCTTGAACCGCGATTCGATCGAGATGATGGCGTAAACCAGTGCCGGCGGCAGCGAATACTTCGTGGCAGTGACGTTGACGATGTTCGCGAGCTGCGCGGCCTTCTCTTTTGCAATGCCGAATTTCTTCGCCAGGTATGCCGTGATGCGGCGGTTTTCCTCGTTCGGCTGATTGACCGCCTGCGCTTCGGATGCGGCCGACGCGGCAGAGGCTTCGATCGCAACCGGCGCGGAGGCGGATTGCGCAGACATCTGCTGCGCCGACGCTTGGTTCGCGGTGCAGAGCAAAAGCAGGATCAGCCAGGGAAACCTTCGCATGGTCCGGTTGGGGGAGTCGGGAGGCGCATAGTATATCGGCCATTCGCGCCGGGTGGCTGGAACGCGGGCTCGGATGAAAGCCGGATGTAGGTTGATGGCTGCCGGCCGCGTGCGCAATGCGGCATCTACGCGCGCCGCGCCGTGACGCGCGCGAGCGCGCCGATCGCATCGCTGACCAGCACCGCGAGCAGCCCGACGATCATCCCACCCTGCAGCACGAACGCGGTATTCGCGGTCTGCAGGCCGGCGATGATCACGTCGCCGAGCCCGCGCGCGGCGACCGTCGAGCCGATCGTCGCGGTGCCGAGATTGATGACGACCGCGAGCCGGATGCCGTTGACGATCACCGGCAGCGCGAGCGGCAGCTCGACCGAGCTCAGCTGCTGCCAGCCGTTCATCCCCATGCCGCGCGCGGCATCGACGACGTCGCGCGGCACGTCTTCGATCCCCGCGATCGTGCTCTCGAAAATCGGTAGCAGTCCATAGAGGACGAGCGCGAACAGCACCGGTTTCACGCCGAAGCCGACCGCGGGCACCGCGAGTGCGAGCACGGCGACCGGCGGAAACGTCTGGCCGATGTTCGCGATGCTGCGCGCGACCGGCAGGAAATCCGCGCCCGACGGCCGCGTGACCGCGATGCCGGCCGCGACCGCGACGATCGTGCCGATCAGGCTCGATACGGCCACCGTGGCGAGATGCGCGAGCGTGAGGTCGAACAGGCTCGCGCGCTCGTAGATCACGGGCGCACCGTTGTCCGCGAACGGCGCGAACCAGCCCTGCAGCCAGAGCGGGCGGAACAGCAGCACGAGCAGCAGCGCGAGCGCGGCCGTGCGTGCGGCAACCGGCAGCAGATACCGTGGCGCGATCGCAGGCAGTCCTCGCCGGACAGTTGCCGTATCCCGAGCCGTCATGCGGGCCGCCTCGCATGCTGACGAATCGCATCGAGCGTAATACGGCGCGCGACGTTGCCGCCCGCTTGCCCTAGGCCGCTTCCCGCCGGGTGCGGGCGTTGCGCCGCGTGATCGTCATCGTCGACCGGCAGTGCATCGACGCCACGCCACAGCATTTCCGAGATCGCATCGCGCAGCGTGCGCGTCGCGGCGATCGGCGGCCCGTTCGCGGTGCCGGGCTCGGCCACGTCGCCGACCGGCGTCAGCGCGAGCAGGCGCAGCGGCCGGTCGACCCCCGCGACGAGTTGCTCGACCACGCCTGCCGCCGGCTGGCCGAGGATCTCGGCGGGCGGCGCGACCTGCAGCAGCCGGCCGCCGTCCATCACCGCGATCGTGTCGCCGAGCTTCAGCGCTTCCTCGATGTCGTGCGTGACGAGCACGACCGTGATCCCGAGGCGGCGCTGCAGCGCGAGCAGTTCGTCCTGCGCCTTGCCGCGAATGATCGGGTCGAGCGCGCCGAACGGCTCGTCCATCAGCAGCATCGCCGGCTCGGCCGCGAGCGCGCGTGCGACGCCGACGCGCTGCTGCTGGCCGCCGGACAGCTCGTGCGGCAGCTTGCTCGCGAATTCGTCGGGCGCGAGGTTGAACAGGTCGAGCAATTCGCGCACGCGCGCGTCGATCCGCGCCGCCGGCCAGCCGAGCAGGCGCGGCACCGTCGCGATGTTGCGCGCGACGTTCCAGTGCGGAAACAGCCCGTGGCCCTGGATCACGTAGCCGATGCCGCGCCGCAGGTGCTCGGGCGGCACGCTCGCGGTATCGACGCCGTCGATGCGGACCGTGCCCGCGCTCGGTGCGATCAGCCGGTTGATCATCCTGAGCAGCGTCGACTTGCCGCTGCCCGACGCGCCGACGAGCGCGGTGATCGTGCCGCGCCGCATCGTCAGCGACACGTCGTCGACCGCGACGATATCGCCGAAGCGCTTGCCGAGGCGGTCGATCTCGATCATGCGGTCGGTCCTTTCGCGAGTGCGGTTGCGGCTTCGAATACGACGGCGGCCATCAGCGCGAGCGCGATCGTCGGGATCGCGCCGAGCAGCACGAGGTCGGCGGCCGATTGTCCGATGCCCTGGAAGATGAACGTGCCGAACCCGCCGCCGCCGATCAGCGCGGCGACCGCGGTCAGGCCGATGTTCTGCACGAGCACGATGCGCACGCCGCTCAGGATCACCGGCAGCGCAAGCACGAGGTCGATCCGCAGCAGGCGCTGCGCGGGCGTCATCCCCATCGCGCGCGCGGCTTCGGTCACGTGCGGCGGCACCTGCTGCAGGCCGACCACGACGCTCGACGCGATCGGCAGCAGCGAATACAGGAACAGCGCGAGCACGGCCGGCGCGACGCCGATCCCGCGCACGCCGAGCGCGGCCGCGAGCGGCACGTGCGCGGCGAGCATGCCGAGCGGCGCCATCATCAGCCCGTACATCGCGATGCTCGGGATCGTCTGCACGACATTGAGCACCGGCATCACGGCCGCGCGCAGCGCGGTGATGCGTGCGCACGCGATGCCGAGCGGAACGGCTGCGACCAGCGCCGCCGCGACCGAGCCGCCCGCGAGCGCGACGTGCCGGCCCGTTTCGCGCCAGAAATCGTCGCTGCGCACCGCGTATTCGCGCATCACGGACAGCCCGTCCCACCAGCCGGTCGCGAGCGGCACCGTGACCGCGGCGATCGCGAGCGCAAGCGCGGCGAGCCGCCGCCATGGGCCGAACGCGAGCCGCGCGAGCGCATCGGCGATGAGCACGGCCCACGCGAACAGCAGCAGCCAGACGGCGGCGGCGGGCGACACGCGCGCGAGCGCATCGTCGGGCGCGACGAGATGCGTGGCGGCCGCGCCGGCCGCGTAGCCGAGCGTCGCGAGCAGCGCGCAGCCGCAGGCGAGCCGCCACGCGGGCCGGCTCGCCGTCATCGTCCACAGCGCGGCGGCCAGCCACAGCGCAGCGAGCGCGCTCGCCTGCGTGCCCGGCAAGGCGTGGAGCAGCGGCAGCCCGGTGCCGGCCGCGATCCGGTTCGGGCGCAGCACGACGAACGGCGCGAACAGCACCGCTCCGATCGTCAGCAGGCCGATCAGCACGCCGACCTTGTCGGGTGCCACGCGTCGCGCGGAGGCCGCCGCGCGTGCGGTCATTTCACGAAACCCTTCGCTTTCAGGTATTGCGTGGCCACGCCCGCGGCGGGTTCGCCATTGATCTGGATGCGGGCGTTGAGCGCCTGCAGCGTCTTCAGGTCGAGGCTCGCGAACACCGGCTTCAGGTAGTCGGCGATCTGCGGATGCGCCTTCAGCACCGCTTCGCGAATCACCGGTGCGGGCGCGTACACGGGCTGCACGTGCTTGTCGTCGTCGAGCACCGTGAGGCCGCTCGCGGCGATTCCGCCGTCGGTGCCGTAGACCATCGCCGCGTTCACGCCGTCGGTCTGGTTCGCGGCCGCCTTGATCGTTGCCGCCGTGTCGCCGCCGGACAGCACGACGAGCTGGTCGGGCTTCAGCTTGAAGCCGTACGCCTTCTCGAACGACGGCAGCGCGGACGCGCTGTTGACGAATTCGGCCGACGCGGCGAGCTTCACCTTGCCGCCGCCCGCCACCCACTTGCCGAAATCGGAGAACGTCTTCAGGTGCTGCGACTGCGCGAGCGGCGCGAGCACCGCGACGCCCCACGTATTGTTCGCGGGCGACGGTGTGAGCCAGACGAGGTGATTCGCCGCGTAGTCGAGCTTCTTCGCGGTGTCGTAGGCCTGCGCGGCATTCTTCCAGACCGGATCGTCGGCCTTGTTGAAGAAGAATGCGGCGTTGCCCGTGTACTCGGGATAGATGTCGATCTCGCCGCTGACGAGCGCCTTGCGCACGATCGGCGTCGCGCCGAGCGCGATCTTTTCGGTGACGGGAATGCCGTGGGCCTTCAGCACCTGCGCGATGAGGTTGCCGAGCAGGTTGCCCTCGGTGTCGATCTTCGACGACACCACGACGGCGTCGGCGGCATGTGCGCCGGGCGCCGCGACGGCAGCGGCGAACGCGAGACCCAGCATGCGGGCGGGCAGGGCGAGCTTCATGGGGGCAATCTCCAGGAACGGGGGAGCGTACGCAGAAACTTACTTGAGAGAGTGTGCTTTGGCAAACCGCGGGCGGCGGCGTGCCCCGGCCGATGTGGGGGATAACCCGAGCGCGGCGGTGCATTTGTGCCCGTCTGATACTGCACCGGCTCTTGCGGCAGTTCGTCGCGCCTTCACGCTTCGTCCCGCTTGACCGGCATCAAGCGTCGGCGCGTGCAGCCGCCGATGATGGTGGTGAAGCCGCGCACAACCAGAACGCGTGGCAATCTACCCAGCGGAGGTCGTATGTACAAGAAGATCATGGTGGCCGTGGACGGCAGCACGTCGTCGAAGCAGGCGCTCGATGAAGCGCTGAAGCTGGCCAAGGGCAGCGATGCGCGCATCGTCGCGGTATACGTCGTCGACCAGTCGGTGTTGTTCACTTATGCGGGGCGCGTTGATCCGCACACGTTGCTCGAGGAAATCCGGCGCGACGGCGCAGCGGTGCTGCATGACGTCGAGCAGATCATCGCGAATGCGGCGGTGAGCGGCGAGACGGAACTCATCGGAACGGACAGCATCGGCGAGGACATCGCGGAACGTCTGCAGCGCTATGTCGACGAGAACGCGATCGACCTGGCCGTGGTCGGCACGCACGGGCGGCGCGGCATCCGCCGGATGGTGCTCGGCAGCGTCGCGGAGCGCTTCGTGCGCGGGTCGAGCTGCCCGGTGCTGCTCGTACGCAGCGAGGACGTGCCGGCAGCTGCGGCAGCCTGATCACGCGGCTCGGTTTTTCGAGCAATTCGCCGATACGCCGATAAGCCGACGCGCGTGATCGGCATGCACTCCGCGGCGCCGACCGCAGGCCGGCTGGTGTTCGACTGCCAGTGTTCGGTGCCCGGTGTTCGGTGCCCGGTGTTCAGTGTCATTCCCTGCCGGTTCGACGTGTGACACTCCGACACGATCACCCACGGCCGGCCCGGTAACGGGCGGCCGATCGCCCATCTCGCACCCGCCGCACACGTCGGCCACTCCTCCCGCCTCCCCGTGAGCGCACAAACAACAGTCGCGCCGCGCCAACTGGCGCGATTCACGCACGTTCCGCGATAATCCAGCGTCCCGCCCCGACCGGCAGGCCCGCGCTTCTCCCGAAGCCGGCCTGCGCGACCCGCGCGGCGAGACTTACACCAAGCATACGAAGCATCCACGGCGCAACTGGGCCGCGCCGTCACAGAGAGAACGATTCGGGGAACGTCGCCGAAGCCGGCAGCACGTCCTTGACAAGGAAACAACAACATGGATTTGCTGCGCTTTCTGCTGCGCCTGCCGTTTCGCGCGGCCGGTTTCGTCTGGCGTCTGCTCGGCCGCGTGCTGCGGCCGGTCGTCGGCAATGTGTCCTGGGCCGCGCCCGCGTGGATGGGCGTCACCGCCGCGGTGGTGCGCCGCCGCCCGTGGCATGCCGGCGGCGCCGTGCTGCTCGGCGTCGCGCTGGCCTACGGCTGGCACTGGTACAAGCACCGTCCGAAACCGCCCGAGCCGGAAACCGTCAGCTTCACCGTAAAGCCGCTCGCCATGACGACCTACGAGACCGACGAGAGCGGCAAGCCGAAGGTCACGGTCCATCCGCTCGACATCGCGTTCTCGCGCTCGGCCGCGCCGCTCGAACTCGTCGGCAAGCCGGTCGAGCGCGGAATCGAGATCACGCCCGCGCTGAAGGGCGTGTGGCAATGGGTCGACGACAAGACGCTGCGCTTCACGCCGGCGGCCGACTGGCCGGTCGGCGCGCATGTCGAAGGGCGCTTCGCGGTGCACGAGGCATTCGCGCCGCAGGTCACGATGGCCGACGACCGATTCGCGTTCGACGTGCCTGCGTTCACCGCGCAGTCGGGCAGCAACCAGTTCTACCAGGACCCGGAGAACCCCGCGCAGAAGCAGGCGATGCTGCAGGTCCGCTTCAACTATCCGGTCGATCCGGCCGCGTTCGAGAAGCGCATCGGGCTCGTGCTGGTCGGCCGTGACGGCAAGAGCACGACGCCGCTGCGCTATACGGTCAACTACGACGCGAACAAGCTGAGCGCGTGGGTCCAGTCTCAGCCGCTCGAGATTCCGCACGACCCGCTGTCGGTGCGGCTCGACGTCGACAAGGGCGTGAAGAGCGCGCGCGGCGGCGACGGCACGAAGGACGCGCTGCACGCGTCGGTCGGCGTGCCGGGCCTCTATAGCCTGTCGATCGACAACGTGTCGCCGACGCTCGTCGACAATGACCGCTACGAGCCGGAACAGGTGCTCGTCGCGGAAACGTCCGATGGCGTGCGCAGCGCGGACCTCGCCGCGCGCGCGAAGGCGTGGGTGTTGCCGAAGCGCAAGCCGGGCGTCGACCAGCCGGACGACGATCCGCCGTACGAATGGAACGTCGCGGACGTGGGCGACGCGGTGCTGAAGCAGGCGAAGCCGCTGCCGCTCGAGGCGGTGCCGACCGAGAACGATTACGCGACGCTGCAGAGCTTCAAATACCACGCGACGCCCGGCGATCGCATCTACGTGCGCTTCGACGACGGCCTGAAGTCGGCAGGCGGCTACCTGCTCGGCAAGCCGGTCGCGCACGCATTCACGGTGCCCGACTATCCGAAGCTCCTGCGTTTCATGGCGGACGGCTCGCTGCTGTCGATGAGCGGCAGCAAGCGGCTCTCGGTCGTGTCGCGCAACCTGCCGGGGATGAAGGTCGAGATCGGCCGCGTCGTGCCCGACCAGCTGCAGCACCTCGTCAGCTTCAACCAGGGCACCTATGCGCGCCCGTCGCTGTCGTATTCGTTCAACGAAGACCACATTGTCGAGCGCTTCGTGCAGACGCGCGCATTCCCGGCCGGCGAGCCGGGCAAGGCGCACTACGAGGGCGTCGATCTCGGCCAGTACCTGAAGGGCGGCAAGCGCGGCGTGTTCCTGCTGCACCTGTCGAAATACGATCCGGCCGCGGAGAAGAAGAAGGCGGACGCGGCGAAGGGCGACGACGCGTCGGCGGACGGCAACGGCAGCCAGGACTCGGCCGACAGCGCCGATGGGGGCGGTAACGACGACGGCGATAGTGGCTATGGCAGCGGCGACAGCGACAGCTCCGTCGGCGACACGCGCCTGATCGTCGTGACGGACCTCGGGATGCTCGTCAAGCGCGCGCTCGACGGCAGCCAGGACGTATTTATCCAGTCGATCCGCTCGGGCCGCCCGGTCGCGGGTGCGACGGTGTCGGTGCTCGCCGTGAACGGCCAGCCGCTGTTCACGCAGTCGACCGGCGCGGACGGCGTCGTGCATTTCCCGGCGTTCAAGGGCCTCGAGCGCGAGAAGCGGCCGCAGCTCTATGTCGTGAAGAAGGACGGCGACCTGTCGTTCCTGCCCGTGTCCGGTCACGACCG
The DNA here is from genome assembly GCF_003854275.1 of Burkholderia sp. Bp8963. GTDB lineage: Bacteria > Pseudomonadota > Gammaproteobacteria > Burkholderiales > Burkholderiaceae > Burkholderia. Next base: position 10,417 of record NZ_QTQP01000041.1, on the reverse strand, counting down.
CCAGCTCGACTTCTCGCGCTTCGACGTCGGCGGCGAGCGCAACGCGACCGGCCAGGGGCAGCTGTCCGCGTACCTGTTCTCGGACCGCGGGCTGTACCGTCCGGGCGACCCGTTCCATATCGGCCTGATCGTGCGCGCGGCGAACTGGGCGCGCAGCCCGTCCGGCGTGCCGCTGCAGGCGGAAATCGTCGATCCGCGCGGGGTTCCCGTGGAGCGGCGGCCGGTGACCGTCGACGCGACGGGCTTCACCGAGCTCGGCTACACGACGGCCGACACCGCGCCGACCGGCGCGTGGACGATCAACCTGTACATCGTCAAGGACGGCCAGCCGGGCGACGCGCCGATCGGCAGCACGACAGTGCAGGTGAAGGAGTTCCTGCCGGACCGGATGAAGGTCGACGCGAAGCTGTCGCAGCAGGTCGTCGAAGGCTGGGTGAAGCCGGAGGGGCTGAAGGGGCTCGTCGATGCGCAGAACCTGTTCGGCACGCCGGCGGAGAAGCGCCGCGTCGCGGCGACGCTGACGCTGCGGCCCGTGTGGCCGTCGTTCCGCAGCTGGCAGGATTTCCGTTTCTTCGACGCGCGCCGTGCGAAGGAAGGCTATACGACCACGCTGCAGGACGGCCAGACCGACGACAAGGGCCATGCGGAGTTCGATCTCGACCTCGGCAAGTACGCGGACGCGACCTACCAGCTCTACTTCCAGGCAAAGACCTATGAAGCGGAAGGCGGGCGCAGCGTCGCCGCGAACGCGCAGGCGCTCGTGTCGAACAACGACTGGCTGGTCGGCTACAAGTCGGTCGACGATCTCGGCTACGTGAAGCGCGGCAGCCCGCGCACGGTGCGGCTCGTCGCGATCGATCCGCGCGCGAAGGCGATCGACGTGAAGGACCTGCGCGCACAGCTCGTCGAGCAGCGCTACGTGTCGGTGCTGACGAAGCAGGATTCCGGCGCGTACAAGTACGACTCGCGGCTGAAGGAAGTGCCGGTCGACGAGAAGCCGCTGACGATTCCGGCCGCGGGCCTCGACTTCGCGCTGCGTACCGACAAGCCCGGCAGCTACGCGCTGGTGATCCGCCGCGCGGACGGCACCGCGGTGAACCGCATCGAGTACACGGTTGCGGGCGACGCGAACGTGACGCGCTCGCTCGACCGCAACGCGGAGCTGCAGGTGAGTCTCGCGAAGCACGACTACAAGCCGGGCGAGCAGGTCGAGATCGCGATCCGCGCGCCGTATGCGGGCAGCGGCCTGATCACGATCGAGCGCGACAAGGTGTACGCGCACGCGTGGTTCCATGCGGACACGACGAGCTCGATCCAGCACATCACGGTGCCGGCCGGCTTCGAGGGCAACGGCTACATCAACGTGCAGTACATCCGCGATCCGTCGTCGGACGAGATCTTCATGAGCCCGCTGAGCTATGGCGTCGTGCCGTTCTCGGTGAACCTCGACGCGCGCCGCAACGCGTTGACCGTCGACGCGCCCGCGCTCGTGAAGCCGGGCGACACCGCGACCTTCACCGTGCATTCGGCGAGGCCCGCGAAGGTTGTCGTGTTCGCGGTCGACGAAGGGATCCTGCAGGTCGCGCGCTACAAGCTCGGCGATCCGCTGAAGTTCTTCTTCCGCAAGCGGATGCTCGAAGTCGGGACGTCGCAGATCCTCGACCTGATCCTGCCGGACTTCGAGAAGCTGATGTCGATGGCAGCACCCGGCGGCGACGCCGACGATGCGCTCGGCCGCCAGCTCAATCCGTTCAAGCGCAAGCGCGACAAGCCGGTCGTCTACTGGTCGGGGATCGTCGACGTGAACGGCGACGCGCGCGTCAGCTACACGGTGCCCGACTACTTTAACGGCCGGCTGCGCGTGATGGCCGTGTCGGTGTCGCCGGACCTGATCGGCACCTACGAAGGCGCGACGACCGTGCGCGGCGATTTTGTGCTGTCGCCGAACGTGCCGACCACGCTCGCGCCGGGCGACGAGGCGGAAGTGAGCGTCGGCGTCGCGAACAACCTGACGGGCGCCGGCAACGCGCCGGTGCCGGTCGCGGTCACGCTGAAGACGGGCCCGCAGCTGCAGGTGGTCGGCCCGGCGACGCAGAACGTGACGCTCGCGCCCATGCACGAAGGTGTCGCGCTGTTCCGCGTGAAGGCGACCGACGCGCTCGGCTCCGGCACGCTGTCGTTCGGCGCGCGCTATGGCGCGAAGGCCGCGCAGCAGCGCGTCGACGTGTCGGTGCGGCCGGCCGCCGCGTTCCGCACGCAGCTCGACTTCGCGCGGCTCGACGCGGGCAAGAAGGCGAGCGTGCCGAACCTGCGCAGCATGTACGACGCGTATGCGGCGCGCGACGCGAGCATCTCGACCGCGCCGCTCGTGCTGTCGGAGGGGCTGTCGTCGTATCTCGTCAACTTCGACCATTACTGCAGCGAGCAGATGGTCAGCGCGATCGTGCCGCGCGTGTTCGCGTCGAAGTGGCTGTCGGTGCGCGCGCTGGCGAGCCCGCGGCAGCTGCAGGCCACTTCGGCCACTTCGGCTGCTTCGGCTGCTTCGGCCGCGTCGGCCGCGTCGGCCGAGAAAGCCGCGGCGGACGCGACCGCGCAGTTCTTCGGCGCGCTGCGCACGCGGCAGAACGCACAGGGCGGCTTCGGGCTGTGGAGCGCGACGCCGGATGCCGATCCGTTCGTGTCCGCGTATGCGATGCACGTGCTGGTCGACGCGCGCGAGCGCGGCGTGGCCGTGCCGAAGGACATGGTCGACGCGGGCAACACGTACCTGCAGCAGCTCGCGGCGAACGACCGGCTCGGCTCGCTCGACCTGCTGCGGCAGCGCGCGTACGCGGTGTACCTGCTGACGCGCGAGGGCAACGTGACGACCAACAGCCTCGCGGCGGTGCAGAAGCGCCTGCAGGACGCGTATCCGAACGACTGGAAGAACGATCTCGCGGCCGCGTGGCTCGCCGCGTCGTACCAGCTGCTGAAGCAGGACAAGGAGGCGGCGGCGCTGATCGCGGGGCCGCAGGGGCTGCTCGAGCGCAAGGCGGCGCGCAACGAGGCGTACGACTACGGCTACTACATCGATCCGCTGACGCGCGACGCGAGCGTGCTGTACCTGCTCGCGAAGCACTTCCCCGAGCGCGTGCGCAAGCTGTCGCCGCGCGTGATGGAGAACGTCGCGGCGCCGCTCGAACGCAACCGCTACAACACGCTGTCGTCGGCGATGACGATCCTCGCGCTCGACGCGTACGCGGGCTCGGCCGCGGGCGGCCTCGACAAGCTCGCGATTAACGAGGTGCGAGCGGAGGTGCGCGCGGGCGGCGCGCCGAAGGACGTGTCGTCGGTGCAGGCGAACCTCGTGCGCTCGGGCACCTGGGGCGCCGGCGCATCGCGGGTCGACTTCGTGAACGGCAGCGCGCTGCCCGCGTGGTGGATCGCGAGCCAGTCGGGCTACGACCGCGGCACGTCGACGAAGGCGATCCGCAACGGCCTCGAGATCGTGCGCGAGTACAGCGATACGAACGGCAAGCCGCTCGACAAGGTGACGCTCGGCCAGGAGATCGACGTGCACCTGAAGATCCGCGCGACGGGCTCGGCGAGGGTCGGCAACGTCGCGATCGTCGACCTGCTGCCGGGCGGCTTCGATCCGGTGATCGCGCCGCCGCCCGCGACCGACGTGCAGGACGGCAGCGGCGATGCCGGCGGCGCGGATGCGGCCAGCGCGGCGAATGCGCCGTGGCAATCGCCGGTGGGCGTCGCGGGCTCGACCTGGCAGCCGGAGTATGCGGACGTGCGCGAGGATCGGGTGGTGATCTACGGCACCGCGACGACCGATGTGCGCGAGTTCGTGTACCGGATCAAGGCGAGCAACGCGGGCCGCTTCGTCGTGCCGCCCGCGTACGGCGAGTCGATGTATGACCGGCGCGTGCAGGCACAGTCGCCGGGCGGCGCGACGCTGACGGTCGGACGTGTGCGTTGACGGGTGCAGGCATGGGCGCACTGTGTGTTCTGCGCCGGGTGCGCGCGATGACAGGCGCAGGCATCGGCGCATTGCACACGCCGCGCCCGGCGCAAGGAGTACCGGTGCGTGGCTGAGGATTCCGTATTCGGGCGGGCGCGGCGCGCCGCCGGCCGCTGGCTGCATCGCTGGCAGAACTGGATCGCGGGCGGGCTGCTCGTCGTGGCGGTGCTGGCCGGATTCCGGCTGTGGCCGCATCCGTCGCTGCGCGACTGGAAGCCGTCGTCGACCGCCGTGTTCGATGCGCACGGGCGGCTGTTGCGGCTCACGCTCGCGAAGGACGACCGCTACCGGCTGTGGGTGCCGCTCGAACGGATGTCGCCGCAGCTCGTCGAAGCGGTGCTGCTGCACGAGGACCGCTGGTTCTGGTGGCATCCGGGCTTCAACCCGTACGGCCTCGCGCGCGGCGTGTGGGTCACCTATGTGCGCGGCGGCAATCCGCAGGGCGGCTCGACGCTGACGATGCAGCTCGCGCGCTCGCTGTGGCGGCTCAACACGCGCACGCCGCTCGGCAAACTTCAACAGGTCGGCCGCGCGCTGCAGCTCGAACTGTTCTACTCGAAGCGGCAGATCCTCGAGGCCTACCTGAACGACGCGCCATACGGCCGCAACGTCGAAGGCGCGGGCACCGCGAGCCTCGTGTATTTCGACCGGCAGGCAGCGGCGCTGACGCTGCCCGAGGCGCTCGCGCTCGCGGTGATCCCGCAGGATCCGGCGCGGCGCGTGCGTGGCGGCGTGGGGCAGGACGAGATCAACCGCACACTCGCCGCGTCGCGCAACCGGCTATACGCGCGCTGGCTCATGCGTCATTCGCGCGATGCGGCGTTGCGGCCGCTGTTTGCACTGCCGCTCGCGATGCGCCCGTTCGCGGCGCTGCCGTTCGATGCACCGCATGCGGTCGACCAGGCGCTGGCCGAGCGCGACGCGTGGCACACCCGGGCGGACGATGGGGGCGACGGCGACGACGGCGACGATAAGGAACGCGACGGTGCGCGCATCGTCACGACGCTCGATCTCGATCTGCAGCGTGCGCTCGAACGGCAGATCGGCCGCTACGTCGCGCGCAACGACACGCAGGGCATCCGCAACGCGGCGGCAATCCTCGTCGATACGCGCGACATGGGCGTGAAGGCGCTCGTCGGTTCCGCGAACTTCTTCGATCGCATGATCCAGGGGCAGGTGAACGGCACGCTCGCGCGGCGCTCGCCGGGCTCGACGCTCAAGCCGTTCATCTACGCGCTCGGCTTCGACCAGGGCGTGCTGCATCCGCAGACGGTGCTGCGCGACGTGCCGACGTCGTTCGGCCCATACGCGCCGGAGAACTTCGACGGCCACTTCCTCGGGCCGATCACCGCGACCGATGCGCTGAACCGCAGCCGCAACGTGCCGGCCGTGTGGGTCGCGTCGCAGCTCAGGCAGCCCGATCTGTACCGGTTCCTGCAGGAAGCCGGCGTGCGCCGGCTCGCGAGCGCGCAGCACTACGGGCTCGCGCTCGTGCTCGGCGGCGGCGAGGTCACGATGCAGGATCTGGCACGCCTGTACGCGATGCTCGCGAACGGCGGCGTGCTGCGGCCGCTGCGGCTGCGCGACGACGAGCCGGTCGCGCCGGGCCGGCGCCTGCTGAGCGCGGAAGCGAGCTTCATGACGATGGACATGCTGCGCCAGCACCTGCGCCCCGACGAGACGAGCGGCGCGCAGCCCGGGCGGCTGCCCGTGTACTGGAAGACCGGCACGTCGTGGTCGTTCCGCGATGCGTGGACGGCCGGCGTGTTCGGGCCGTACGTGCTGGTCGTCTGGGTCGGCAATTTCGACAACTCGACCAACACGGCGTTCGTCGGCGTCGACGCGGCCGCGCCGCTGTTCTTCCAGATCGTCGATGCGCTGAACGCCGAGCGTGCGCTCGCCGAACCGCCGCGACCGGCGCCGCCGCGCGTGAAGCGCGTGCGGATCTGTCTCGCGAGCGGCGACCTGCCGAACGAGTGGTGTCCGCAGCAGGGCTGGACGTGGTTCATCCCGGGCACGTCGCCGATCCGCGTGAGCACCGTGCACCGCCCCGTCGTGATCGACGACGCGACCGGCCGCCCCGCGTGCCCGCCGTATGACGGCAAGCGCACGCATACCGAGGTGTTCGAGTTCTGGCCGTCGGATCTGCAGCAGGTGTTCGCGCAGGCGGGCGTTCCGCGCCGGCGCCCGCCGCAGAATCCGGATTGCGGCAACGCGGGGCAGATCGACGGCGATCCGCCGCGGATCACGTCGCCGTTGCGCGGCAGCACGTATGCGATGCGCGTGAAGGATGCGGGCGGCACGCGCATCGCGTTCAACGCGACTGCCGATGCGAGCGCGCACGCGCTCTACTGGTTCGTCAACGATGCATACGTCGGCCGCAGCGCGCCGGGCGACGCGCTGTTCTGGCAGCCGGGAACGGCCGGAAGCTTTACCGTGCGGGTGGTCGACGACCACGGCCGCAGCGACCAGCGGCCGCTGGCGGTTGGGCTCGAGCAATAGATGAGGCGCCGCGCCGCTTGCGTGCGGCGCCTCCGGTCATTTCTACGGCGGTTCGACGCCGCGACCGCCGATGTCACGCGCTCAGGCGGCTGTCGATTTCGACGTCGCCGGTGAGCAGCCGGTGAATCGGGCACACGTTCGCGATTTCCAGCAACCGCTCGCGCTGCTCGGCCGTCAGGTTGCCGCTCAGCGTGATGTCGCGAGCGATCTTCGTCGGCGAACCGGGGCGCTCGTCGGTGATCGCGAGACGCACGTCGATGCCGTCGAGCGGCAGCTCCTTGCGCTGCGCGTACATCGCGACGGTGATCGCGGTGCAGGAGCCGAGCGCGGACAGCAGCAGGTCGTGCGGATCGGGGCCGCTGTCGGCGCCGCCGAGAGTGGCCGGCACGTCGCTTTGCCATTCGTGGGCGCCGGACGTCAGCGTGACGCGGTAGCGGATCGCGCCGAGATGCGCGACGACGGTCGAATTTGCCATGGGGAATCCTGGTGAAGGGGAAAGCGAACGGAATCGGGGCGGCCGGGTGTCGCGGATCGGTCGCGGATCAGCGGTCCTCGATCCGGACGACCGCGTAGCCGGCATCGTCGAACGCAACGAAGAACTCCTCGGCGAACAGCCACGATTCGACGTGGACCATCCGGTTCGCCTGGTCGACCTGAACCGTGGCGTCCGGGTCGACGGTCCGGATCTGGTGTGCGATGTCCTGCTGTGCTGCGTCGTCGATGGCGTGGTCGAGCAGAAATTCCATGATGTGCTCCTGATCGAATGCGAGTGTCCGTATGCGTGCGCGACGCGGCGGGCCGATCGCGCATTCGCGCAACTGGCTGGCCAACGGGCCATCGGTCCGGCGGGTCGGCCAGCCAGTCGCGCGATCCGATCGCAACCTTACATCGTCGTGACAGAGTCCGCTAGCGGGAGCGTGCGGAACGGACTGTCGCCCGGCGCGCAACAAAGCCCGCAGACGCCGCGCCGGCACGCTGCCCCTTCGTCGCGTAGAAGATCGCGGTGACCATCGCGATCCAGATCGGCCCGACGATCACCGCGATGCGCGTGTCGGCAAACGCGGCCATCAGCGCGATCACGATCAGCAGAAACGCCATCGCGAGCGCGTTGCAGTACGGGAACAACGGCACGCGGCACGGCAGCTTCGACAAGTCCAGCATCTGCAGCGTCTTGCGGAACCGGTAATGCGACACGAGGATGATGCCCCACGTCCACAGTGCGCCGAACGTCGACACCGCGGTCAGCCACACGAACACCTGCTTCGGGCTCACGTAGTTCAGGAACACGCCGACCAGCGAGCATGCGCACGAGAACACCAGCGCGACCGCCGGAATGCCGTTGCGCGAGATGCGCGCGAACAGCGCCGGCGCCTGCTTCTGCAGTGCGAGGTTGTACAGCAGCCGCGACGTGCCGTACAGGTTGCTGTTGCACGACGACAGCGCGGCGGTCAGCACGACGAAGTTGACGATGCCGGCGGCCGAATGGATGCCGAGGCGGTCGAAGGTCAGCACGAACGGGCTGCCCTGCGTGCCGATCTGGTTCCACGGGTAGATCGACATGATCACGAACAGCGCGCCGACGTAGAAGATCAGCACGCGCCAGAACACCGAGTTCACCGCGCGCGCGAGCGTCTTCTCCGGGTTGCGCGCCTCGCCGGCCGCGGTGATCTCGCACATGCTGCCGACGAGCGCGGTAAGCCAGTAGGTCCAGCCGGTCAGGTAGCCGGGCAGCGGGCCGAGGTAGTCCTGCGCATAGCGGCTGAACGATCCCGCGACGGGGTTCGTGACCGCCATTTCGCCGAGCGCGCGCATGATGATGAAGATCGCGACGCCCGCGAGCGCGTAGCTGAGCAGGATCGCAGGGCCGGCCGTTTTGATCGCGCTGGCCGAGCCGAGGAACAGGCCGACGCCGATCGCCGTGCCCAGCGCCATCAGGTTGATGTGGCGCTCCTCGAGTCCGCGGTGCAGCGAAGCTTGCCGTTGCGGCATGTCGTCTCCTTCCGTGGCTGCGGGCTGGCGTTCTGTGCGGTGGGGCGGGGGTACGATGCGCGAGCGCCGGCGGTACGGCGGCGCCCGAATCAAATGGCGCGCGGCCGGCCGGATCGATGCCGGGCGGCCGCGCGGCGGTCAGAACGTGTGGCGGATCCCGAGGTTCGCGCCGACCGTCGTGCCCTCCACGCCGAACAGCGCGTTGTTGATCCCGAGCCCGGTGTTCATCGCGCCGTGGTTGTTGACCATCGCGACCTGCGCGTACAGCGCGGTCGCTTTCGACAGGCTGTAGGTCGTGCCGAGCGCGGCGAGCACCGAATGATTGTGGGTATCGTTGCGATCGCTCGTCACCCACACGCCGCCGTTCAGGTCGACGGCGGGCGTCGCCTGGTAATCGAGGCCGCCGCCGTATACGTTGTTGCTGAACGAGCCGCCGACCTTGTAGCTCGTGAACGAGGCTTTGGCGGTGACTGGGCCGAAGTTGTATGCGGCGCCGAGCGTGCGGCCGACGAACGCGACCGTGCTTGGAATCGGCGTCGCCGCGGTGCCGCCGCTGTTGCCGTCGTAGAACGCGGCATTGACCATCAGGCCGCCGATCTCGTACTTCAGGCTCGCCGAATACTGCCGGCCGGCCTGGAAGTTGCCGGCCTGGCCGCCGAACGCGAACATCGCGCTGCCGGTCAGGCCGGCGATCGTCGGGCTCGTATACGACACCGCATTCGCGTTGAACAGGCCCGTGACGAGCACGTTGTCGACGTAGTTGATCAGTCCGCTGCCGAAGTGCGCAAAGCTGCGCGGATCGGAATCATCGATCGCGAGCAGGAACGGCGAGAACTGCAGGCCGGCCTTCAGTTCGCCGTAAGCGCTGTCCAGCGACACCCACGCCTGGCGGCCGAAGAAGTTACCGTTCGAGTGATTGAACGCACCGTTCGCGACACTGAAGCCGCTTTCGAGCTTGAACTTCGCCTTCAGGCCGCCGCCCAGATCCTCGACGCCGGTCAGCCCGAACGTCGTCGGCGTCAGGCCGGTGTCGGTCATCGCGAACTGACGGCCCGCGTTCGCGCCGGTGGCCGTGTCGAGCGTCTTGTTCGTATACAGCAACGCGACGTCCAGGTTGCCGTACAGCGTCACGCTGCTCTGCGCGAAAGCGCTCGTGCTCGCCGTCGCGCCGAGCAACGCCGCCGCACAAATCGTCCATGAATTCGTCCGTGAAATGTTCCGGGTCCTGCTCTTCATCGTCTGTCTCCGTGTTGTTGAGTTTTGTAATCAGTAAAGCTAATCAATGCTGCGAGAGCGGCGGCATCGGATGCCGCGTCAATGCCGTGCGGTGGGTAGACGCACGGTGAAAACGATAAAAACGGTGCAAGCGGCGCGCCCGGTGCGGGCCGGCCGGCGGCCGGGATGACCGCCGCCGCCGGCCGGCGCCGCGCACGGCGGGGATCGCCCGCCGGAGCGAGCGGCGTTACATCGAACGGTTCAACTGATCGAGGATCGCTGGGTTCTCGAGCGTGGACGTATCCTGCGTGATCGCCTCGCCCTTCGCGAGCGAGCGCAGCAGCCGGCGCATGATCTTGCCCGAACGCGTCTTCGGCAGGTTGTCGCCGAAGCGGATGTCCTTCGGCTTCGCGATCGGCCCGATCTGCTTGCCGACCCAGTCGCGCAGTTCCTTCGCGAGCTTCGCGGCCTCGTCACCCTCCGGACGCGTGCGCTTGAGCACGACGAACGCGACCACCGCTTCGCCGGTCGTCTCGTCCGGCCGGCCGACCACGGCTGCCTCGGCCACGAGCTCGTGCGCGACCAGCGCCGACTCGATCTCCATCGTGCCGAGCCGGTGGCCCGACACGTTCAGCACGTCGTCGATCCGGCCCATGATCGTGAAGTAGCCCGTGTCCTTGTCGCGCACGGTGCCGTCGCCGG
>NZ_QTQP01000040.1 GCF_003854275.1 Burkholderia sp. Bp8963 | reverse complement strand
CCTGACGCAGGATCGAGCGCAGCGCGCGCGCGAAGGTCATCCCGATCCGCTCGTTCACCTGCGTCTGGCCGATGCCGGACAGGTCGTATTCGATCGGATCCTCGACCGTCATGATGTTGGTCGTCGCGGTCTCGAGCCGCGACATCGACGCGTACAGCGTCGTCGTCTTGCCCGAACCCGTCGGGCCCGTGACGAGCACGATGCCGTGCGGGCGCGAGATCAGCTTGTCGAACTGGCCGAGCGTGTCGCGGCCCATCCCGAGCGCTTCGAGGTTCAGGCGCGCCGCGTCTTTTTCGAGCAGACGCAGCACCGCGCGCTCGCCGTGCCCGGTCGGCAGCGTCGACACGCGCACGTCGACCGGCCGGCCGCCAACCCGCAGCGTGATGCGGCCATCCTGCGGCAAGCGCTTCTCGGCGATGTCGAGCTGCGCCATGATCTTGATCCGCGAGATCAGCGCGCCGTGCAGTGCCTTCTTCGGGCGCACGACGTCGCGCAGCGTGCCGTCGACTCGGAAGCGCACCACCGACGCATTCTCGAACGGCTCGATGTGGATGTCCGACGCCTGTTCGCGCGCCGCTTGCGTGAGCAGCGCGTTGATCATCCGGATGATCGGCGCGTCGTCTTCCGATTCGAGCAAATCCTCGACTTCGGGGATGTCCTGCATCAGCCGCGACAGGTCGACTTCGCCTTCGACCTCGCCGACCACCTGCGCGGCGCTGCCGTCCTGGCGCGCGTAGGCGTGGTTGATCGCATCGGCCAACTCATCGTCGGGTACGCGAACCAGCGAGATGCGGCCCACGCGCCGTGCGACCTCCGCGATCGCGCTCGGCGGCGTGCGGTCGCTGACCCACACTTCGCGCATGTCCGGATGCGCACGCGCGTTTTCGCTCGCGATCAGGATCCGGCCGTCGCGTGCGAAGCCGTACGGCAACGTCGGCGTTTGCGGCCGCGCATCGGCGCGCGCAGCGGTAGGCGACGATACAACAGGATCGATCAGCGCGTCCGTGCTCATGGCTGCCTCTTCGTTGTGTCGATGGCGGGCGAGTCGCCAGTGACCAGTGGCGGCGCTTGTTCGTTGCGCGAGCCACCCGTTCCACCGGTTCCGCTCGTTCCACCCGTCCGCGCGCCCGGCAGCACAGCGCTACCCGGCGCGGCCGGCTCGCGACGCGTCATCCGATTCAAGTCGAAGATCCCGCCCGCGGCCGGCGCACCCTGTGCAGGCCCCGGCGCGCGCGGCGGCAGCGCCGGGCTGTCGCGGTCGCGCTCGATCCGGTTGTCCGACCGGTAGTCGTTCATCTGCTGCTGCAGCATGTCGTAGCGATCACTGGAGATGGCCGCCGTCGTGTCGCTGTCCGGCAGGATCACCGGGCGCAGGAACACCATCACGTTGGTCTTCGTGCGGTTCTTGCTCTCCGCGCGAAACAGCGACCCGATCAGCGGCAGGTTGCCGAGAAACGGCACCTTGTTGTTGCCGTCCGAGTAGTTGTCTTGGATCAGCCCGCCAAGCACGATGATCTCGCCGTCGTCGGACAGCACCGTCGACTGCACCGAGCGCTTGATGATCGTCACGCCGCCCGGGTTGTTCACCGACGTCGCGTCGACCGACGAATCCTCCGAGTAGATCTGCAGCTTGATCACGCCGCCCTTCGTGATTTGCGGCTTCACGTGCAGCACGATGCCGACGTCCTTGCGGTCGAACGTGTTGAACGCGTTCACGCCCGTGCTCGACACCGCGGTTGCCGTCGAATACGAACCGGTCTGCACCGGCACGTTCGCGCCCACGACGATGCGCGCCTCTTCGTTGTCGAGCGTGATCAGGTTCGGCGACGAAAGGATCGACGCATTGCTGACCGTCGCGAGTGCCTGCACCAGCGCGCCAAGCCCGAAGAACTTGCCGAATTTGTGCAGCAGGCCGATGTTGATGCCGTTGTTCAGCAGCGTCGTGGCCGTCGCATTCGACAGCGTTTGCCCGAGCGACTGGCCTTGCGCGGTCAGGTTGACGATGCCCTGGCTCGTCGACGTGTTGAAGTTCGTGCTGCCGTACAGCGCGTTGTTGCCGTTGCCCGACTGCAGCGCGCCCTGCCATTGCACGCCGAGATTCGCGGCATCCGTCGCGCTCAGCTCGACGATCATCGCCTCGAGATAGACCTGCGCGCGCCGCAGGTCGAGCTGGTCGATCACGTTGCGGATGTTCTGGTAGACGGGCTCGGGCGCGGTGATCACGAGCGAGTTCGTCGCCGGGTCGGCCTGGATCGTGCCGGCGCTCGTGTCCGAGCCGCCCGTCGCGCCCGCGAGCAGGCCGCCGCGGCTCGTTGGCGGATCGCCGCTCAGCGAAGCTGACGCGGAGTCGGTCGTGCCCGGCAGCGGTGGCAGGCCCGGCGTACCGGTCGACGTGCTCGTGCTGCCCGAGCCGCTCTTGCTTGCGCTGCCGGCCGGGTCGCCGAGACTCTTGAACGCCGATTTGTCGGAAGACGACGTGCCCGTGTCCGCCGCCATCCCCATCATCCCGCGCAGCACTTTCGCGAGCTCGGTCGCGTTCGCATTCTGCAGGCGTACGACATGCATGTTGCCCGGCACGCGCGTCGGCGCGTCGAGCTGCGCGATCAGCGTCTTCGCATCTGCGATGCGGCCCGGGTCCGTCGCGCGCAGCAGGATCGCGTTCAGGCGCGGGTTCGCGCTCACCGATACCTTCAGCGTCGCATCGGTGTTGCCGGTCGCGCTCGGGTCGAGCATCTTCTGCACGATCGGCGCGAGATCGACCGCGCTTTCGTGACGCAGCGGCACGACCGCGACCTTCTGCGCCGCGCCCGCGTCGATGCCGTTGATGATCTCCGCGATGCGGCGCACGTTGTCCGCGTAGTCGGTCACGACGATCGAGTTGTCATTCGGATACGCGCTTATCGCGTTGTTCGGGCTGACGAGCGGCTTCAGCACCGGCAGCAGGTTCGTCGCCGATTCGTTTCGCAAGCGAAACACCTGCGTGATCACGTGGTCGCCGCTCGCGCGCGGCGTGTTGCCGACGTAGGTCGGGCCGCCCTGCAGCTTCGCGTCGGCTTCGGGCACGACCTTCAGCACGCCATGATCGCGCACGAGCGCAAAGCCTTGCATGCGCAGCGACGCTTCGAGGCTCTTCAGCGCGCGTTCCTTCGTGACCGGGTTGTCGGACACGAGGTTGATCTGCCCTTTCACGCGCGGGTCGACGATGATCGTCGTGTCGGTGGCCGCGCCGATCGCCTTCGCGACCAGGCTCACGTCGGCGTTCGCGAAATTCAGCAGGACCTGTGCGTGTGCGAATCGAATGACGAGGAGACCGATAGCCAACCACGTGCAGCGATACGAGAGACGGCTGAAACCGGAGCGTGTGCGTGTCATCTGGGCAGGGTGACGGGCGGCAGGGGGCTGTGGCGAACGCGCCCGACGCGCGCATCGGTACGCCGGCATTCACCCCGCAGGCCGCGTTTGCTGGTCGGGTCCGTTGGCGTGATGCGTGCCGGACGGAAGTGCCGGGAAAGACTAAGGAGGGAAGTAGAGCAAATTTGTGACGAATGTTGGGCTACCTTTTTGGGCGGAGGCGGTTATTCCTTGATGTGCTTTCTTTAGCGCTGTTGGTGATTTTATTTCTTGGCTTACTTTTATTCGTCAATCCAGACAAGCAGCCTCAATAAATATTCATCGAGAATCTCGCTTTAGATTCCATATTTGCGCGTGGAAGCTTGAGAACAGATCCCGAGAATTTCGGGCGACAGAAATGTTCCGTAGCATCTGCCATGAAAACGACTTGGTACCGCGCTAAGCGAGCTGGCGCACGCGTCGCGTTAATGGCGCAACGTGGCTCCTGGCTTACTGCAGAGCGCTCCCGGGCAGCTCGCGCGCGGTTGCCTGCTCCACTGTTCCCGAAATTTGGAATTTGAATTCTGGCGTGAACGCGTCTTATGCCGTCGCTTTATCAAGCGGAATAAGCCGATCGCTTCACTGGCAAAAATGTTCCGTACCATTCGTTATGAAATATTCACACGCGATTTCCGAATTTCCCCCTACAGTTATTCGGCGGTCAACACGGAACTCCGGCCGCAGCATCAGCAGGCTTCTCGTTTATCTTCGTTCAAGGAAATTTTCATGAAATCCAGCAAGCGCAAGATCTGTCAAGCTGTCGCTCTCATCATTTCCGCGCTCGGCGCTTCGGCTGCCATGGCGCAAACCGCGCCATCGCTGCTCGGCGGCGGCTCGTCGCTCGTCAACCCGACGATCCAGCAGGAAATCTCGGTGTTCCCCGCCGCTGACGGTACGGCCAAGTACTATTCCGTCGGCTCGGGCACTGGCCAGAACGCATTTCTGAAAAACCAACCGACGTCCTTTGGCTCGACGGTCACCGGCGCGGTCGATTTCGCCAACAGCGATGCGCCGCTGTCGTCTGCGCAGGTCTCGGCTTACACGTCGACGGGTGGCCTTGGCGTCACCAACGGTCCTCTGATCCAGATTCCGTACATCGTCACGCCGATCACGATTCCCCTCGTGAACGCGCCGACGGGCACAGGTCCGACGCTGCCGGGCAGCTCGACGCCGACCGTCGCGCTGAACGACAACGATCTGTGCGGGATTTTCTCGGGCAAACTGACGAACTGGAATCAGGTCACCAACCCCGACACCAACGCGACGTACTCGCTGAACGCCCCGATCAAGGTCGTCTATCGCGCTGACTCCAGCGGCACGACGGATCTGCTGACGGCCCACCTCCAGAAGGTCTGCAATACGTCCAACACGGCGTCGGGTGTCACCTTCCACGAGACGCAACATTTCGCGGGCTCGTCGGCGACGGTCGTGGCGGATGCGATTTTCCCGAGCGGCGCTCCGGCGAATTTCGTCGGTGCAACGGGTAGCGGTGGTGTGGCAGCCCAACTGGTCAACTACAAGACGACGACCACCTCGACCACTTACGCAGTCGCCTATCTGAGCCCGGACTACACGAACACGTTCCTCGCACCGTTGAGCTCGCCGGCCCAGACCAACAACCTGTCGGTGGCGAGCCTGCGTAACGCCACGACCGGCAAGGACATCACGCCGACGTATCAGAACGCGACGACGGCCGTCGGCACGGTCTATCCGCCGGGAACGACCCAAAACACGAATGATCCGACCGATCCGACGCAATGGGTGCCGAACGCCAGCAACCCGGCCGCCGGCTACCCGATCTCGGGCACGAGCCAGATCATCGTCAGCCAGTGCTATCAGAACCACAGCAATACGCCGACGGTTGCCGCGTCTGTCATCGATTTCCTGACGCTGCACTACAACAGCAATGCCTCGATCATTCACGGCAATGGCTTCGATGCAGTGCCGTCGTCCTTCCAGACGGCCATCCAGGCTGATTTCCTCAGCAATACGAGCGGACTTGGGCTGGATATCGGCGACACCGCCACTTGTAAGGGTACCGTCGTTGGGCGTTAATCCGATGATCTGACGCGCGGTTTATTAGCCTGTCTGTCACGGCTCGGGATTCTCCGAGCCGTGATTTTTTTGGCCCTTTGTTAAAGCGAGTGCCCCGTCCTGGCAGGGATCAATACCACTCGCCGGAATTGGCGCTACTCACGTCCAATCGACGAAGTTCGGGCTGACGAGCGACTTCAGCACTGATGGCAGGTTGGTCGCCGATGCGTTTTTCAGGCGGAATACCTGCGTGATCACGTGGTCACCGCTCGCGCGCGGCGTGTTACCGACGTAGGTCGGCCCGCCCGGCAGCTTCGCGTCGACTTCGGGCACGGCATCCGCAGTGACTCTCCGTATTTCCCCCTAAAGTTATTCGGCGGTCAACATGACACTCCGGCCACGACATCAGCAGGTGTCTCGTTTGCCTTCGTTCGATGATGGATTGATACCTTCCGCCGAAATTGGCACTAGTTGCGGCCGATCGACGAATCAAGGAGTTGGAAATTCAGTTGCAGGCTGTGGAGAAAGCCGGACAAGGACGATACGCGCGATCCGGAAATTCCATGCGACCGCGAACGCACCTTCGATCTGGAGCTTGTCGCGAAGGGCGAACAGCGTTTCATCGGGTTCGCCCACAAGCTCACCGCGATGCGTGCGCACAGCATGAACGAGCGAGAGAGTCGAGCAGGGCAAGCTCCTCAACCAAGCACTGATTGCGCTGGTACTCCGACACTGTGCTCGTCCTGTTCGCCACCCTGCCCAACGACACGTTTTGCGAACCCGAGCCAAGCCCTAACACTTGACGAAAAACACTGGAGGCACGCTCCGTTCAAACAGATTCGAGTCGCACATGCCGCAACTTTTGCTAGATCTTCCCAAGCCTTCGTCGTTCATCCTGGTTCAACACTGATCGCTGCGTCTGCCCAGCCCCACCGAACCCCAGGATGGAAACGGCATTCGACGAATCGTAGGCGGTCTGTCCCTGCCGCGACTTCTTGCGCATGTCACCGCCGGAAGCGTCTCCGAATCCTTCCACTTGGACACTGATCGTCCAGCGCCGTTGGCCGGCACCAGAAGCACTGTTCTTCGCGATGTCCTGCGCCATCTGGCTCGCCGCTGAGGCGGCCGAACTGGCTGCGGTCAGCGCACCCGTGTTCACCGCCTGCACCATCGGAATACCGGTCGCCTTACCCGTCACCTGGATGTTGTCCGCATTTGCCACATGCAGTGCAGCGACGTTAATGTTGCTCGCCCGAATCCCCGCATCCCCCGCATCGACCGTCCCGCGTGGTGCGATCAGGTTGAGCTCGCCCGCCGCTATGCCCGGCAGCGTCGGAATTGTGCTGATCCCCGCGCCAGTAACCTCACCGCGTGCATCGACCGTGCAGTAGTGGTTCGCATCGCACACGTACTGCGGCGCAGGCACATCCGCGGACGACTTTGCCCCCTTGCCTGCGTTGATGTCGCCGTTCGAGCTCCAGATTGTCATGTCGCCGCCCTGCTCGGTGAAGACGCGACTTTGCGCGAGCAGCAAGCTCTGGTCCGTGAAGATATTGATGTCGCCGTTCTCCAGCGTCAGGATACCCATCGTGCCGGGGCCCGCCACCACCTTCCCGTTACTGTCGACGATCTGCGGCGGCGCCAACGCGCTGCCCACCAACGCCTGTCCACCGGGCCCGAGGATCGACACATTGCCACCCTGCTGCGTCTGGATCGTCGTGCTGCGCATGTCGAGATTGCCCGTGTCAGTAAGCTTGTTCTCGCCGTTCGTGCCGCCACCGAGGTTGTTCGCCGTGTAGCCTAGCGATGCCGGAAACAGTGTATTGATCGCTTGATAGCCTCTCGCGTACTGGCCATGGTACGGACTGGATGCGTCGTTGAAATCCTCGCCGACTCGCGTCAGCACGCTGAACAGCACCTGCTCGGCAAAGAGTTGCTGCACATACAACGGCAACCCCTGGAATTGCTTCCATGCTTCGTCGGTCGTCAGCGTGCCCACATGCTGCTGTGCCGCCTGCTTGTCCACCTGCAATCCGGTGTCGACGCCGAGCCCGGCATCGTACTGTTCCATGAACGCGATCAGCGCGGGTGTCGCGCTTGGCACACCAATAACCGAGCTACCCGGCGCGATATAGGTGGAGATGAATCCCGACAGATCGACGCCGGGCCCGACACCGAACAGCACGTTGATGTTCGCGCTCTCGTGCGGCAAGTTCGGGTTGTTCGCGTTGCCAACCGCGTCGATGCCGGTCAGCGCCGCTCCCGCGGCCACACTCGCCGTAGTCAACGGCCCGATATTGCGCCCCGCCTGTACATCGAACCAGCCGGGACCGCCGATCACTAGCGCCGGCACCGCTCCGGTTCCGGTATACGAGTTCGACGCGTCGTAAATATCGCGCCCGGCCACAATGCGCGTCACGTCTGAACGACGAAGGTTCTGCCCCTGGAACGCCAGGTTCACGATGTCCTGCCCCGCCTGGATCAAGGCCGGCTTCGCAACTGAGACGGTAACCAAGTTGTCGTAGAAACCCGCACTCTGTGCGCTAGCCTGTTCAAGGACCCCGTTGACAATGCTGCCGTTCAGGCTGTAAATGCGCGCCGGAGCCGTGTCATTCGCATGCAACGGAGTTTCTGCATGAGCTGCGATCGTGCTATCCGTCGCAAACGGAACACTAGCATTCGGGTTCAACGGTGACGGCATCGACGACGGATCCTCATCAAGCATCCCGAATACAGGTTTGGTCGCATACGCTGTTCCCTGCAAACTAGAAGCCAAGCCATTCAGACTAGAAAATTCGATCGACTGGTCCGCAATCAGGCTCAAATTTCCGCTGGCAGACGGATAGAGTTCGCCACTGGATTCGATCGCCAGACCGCCGGTGAAAGCAGTCAGACTGATCGTCGCAGGCAAAATTGCGCTCGCCCCATTATTTGCTTCAAGCAATGCCTTTGCGCCAGAACTCAGCGTTCCGACGACGATGTCCCCCGTCGTCGATGCGACGCTTGCCGATGACGCCGCCGAGTATCCTTGACCATCTCCACCCGCCAAGTAGGATGGATTGAACACTGCCCCGATGTTTACGCCTTGCCGTGCACTGACGTTCAGTACTCCATCCTGCGTTGCAAGTAGCGTAGCCACCTGTCCCAACGATAAAGTGGGAGGCTGCCCGACATTGCCATTGTTCGGATTGTAAGTCGTGTAGTTCACGCCATCCGTATCGATCCGCCCGCCCGCCGTGATCGTTCCTGTTCCTTTCGCAACGAAGTAGTCACCGCTCAGGATGTTTCCGCCCGCACGCACGGACAGATTACCGCCACCGACCGTATTGACGGTCGGAGTATCCGTATTGGCATTGGTGAGATACCACGTGGTGGGCAGCGACACCGCCAGGTCCGTGATGTTGCCGCCGGCCGTCACCGAAACATTGCCGCCGACGCTCATCACCCCCTGATCGAACGCGCCAAAGTTGATCGACGTCTGAACCGTCTGCGTCGCGGGCTTGCTGCGGCCAACCGAGCCGGTCGGATTGCCGACTTCCATCCACTGCCACCAGAACTGGCTGATGTTGTTGCCCGGCAGGCCCGATATTGCGCCGGTCTGGTCGATCACGTTTTCGATACCCGTGATATTGCCCTGCGCGCGAATCCTGATATCACCGGCGGAATCCGGACTGACGCTGGCCGTAACAAGCAGATCCGGCTTGCCTTGAGATAGATTCCCGGCCACGATCGTGGCCGGGGCTCCCGCCGGGGCGCCCACAGATGGCGCCCCCGCCGTATAGATGACGGCCGGTGCGGTCTGGTCGACGAATGCCACGCTGTTTCCCGCAGCAACATCGATCGAGCCTGTACCCGTGCGAATGGTCATCGGTTCCAGCAGTGTGAGTCCGTTGGAATCGATATAAGCCGTATGGCCATTCAGTACCACGTTGCCCGAGCCACTCTGTGTCCCGCCAGTGGCGCTAAACAGCGAAGCCGCCTGCAGCCCGAGCGGATTCGCGCTTGCCGCATCGGCGCCGGCAACGATCCGGTACGATGAACTCTCACCGCCTGCCAGCGTTGCGAACGCAATCGGCAAGGGATTGTTCGCCGTCGGTACGTTCGCCGGCATGTTCCCCGGCAGAACACCGACGCTGTTGCCGGAAGCGGCTATCTGTTCGGGAGCTTGCGGCGCCCAGAAGAAATTCCATGCACGGTCCGCCCTGCTTCGGGAATTGAAATTCGTGGCCTTCGTCAGGTAGCTGGCGTAGGCCGTGATGTAGTCCGGATACAGCGCAGTTAAACCAGTCGGGAATGCCAGCGCTGGTGGTGTACCGAATGAGTCCGCGTTACTGATGTTCAGCGTGCTGAGCCAGTTCAGATAGCTTCCCTGGGTCGCCGCATCGCCATAGTAGGTTGCGGCGTTTGACGGTGTCAGCACAGGGAGGGCGGACGGATCGGCAAGCGGTATATTCGGTTGGTAAAGATGCCCGACGAATCTCGATGAACTCACGCTAACGTAGTACCGCTGCCAGGCGGTGAGATAGGCGAAATAGTCGTCATAGTAAACCGACGATTGTCCTTGCAAGGGTGCGCCTAGCGTCGACAACGGATCAACTGAAGTAAGCGCCTGTGTTGTCCCGTTCAGATACGTAATCGTCACTGCGGCACCGTCCAGCGACAGCGCAGCCGTGTAGGCCGCCAGATCGGAGGCATACGTATTCGAACCGCCCCCTGCCGGCGGTTGCCCGCCGAGAATCGTGGCAATCTGATTCTGGACGAATCCGTCCGTGATACTTGCATCAGCGATCACATTGCCGGCCGCACGAAGCGTAATCATCGGGGCGATCGTTCCGCGATAGCGGAAAACCGGCGTGATCGATCCACTGCTGTTCGGTGTGCCGGCACCCAGGTTCCAGTTGCTCAGGATCGAGATATTGCCGCTGTTGCTATCGATCGATTTACCGGGATTAACGAGTTCGATGCCGGGTGCAACATGCAGGCTCGCGCTGCCCGGGAAACTCATGCCCAACGAGGGATTGGTGCTCAAGCCGTTCTGGGCGAATCCCATCAGCGTACCGGCCGTGACCGTCGCGCTGCCATCGCTGTTTGCCGTAATCTGGCCGCCATAGAACATCTGGTGGTCGGTGTTGCCGGTCGTTGGCGAGAAGTACGTTTTGTACATGCCATCGAATCCGATGGCCGCAACACCGGTGTACAGTTGCGCCTGATCCTGCGGGCTGTCCGTCAGTACCACTTGGGCGCCGGTCGTGTTGTTCGTGAGCGTGCCGCCGCCGTCGCCATTCGCATCGGGCACAAAGCTGAATGTGGCGCCACCCGTGCCCTGAGCGGCAAATGTGCCGGCAAGCAGGTGACCCTTGCTGTCGTACCACCCGGCGGGATCGATGATCCCGTCGAAATGCCGGGCACCGGTAGAAGGATCCGTCGTGCTCCACACCGCGAAGGCTTCGAGATTGACCGCGCGCGCACCAGTAATCGTTGCCCCCGGCTTGATCGTCAGATTTACCGAGCGATCACCCAGTAGCGGCGTGCGGAAGCTCACCGTGCCGCCCGACAATCCACCCGCCATACCGCCCGAGACGTCGATCAGCGCGTTCACACCGACAGTGATTGCCCCGGAGTTTGTCTTCGACATCAGCTCATAGCCATAGGTCGGATCAATCTGCACCACGCCGCCGACCGTGTCGGGACTGCCCGCCGTGCCGATCTTGACCGTGCCGCCACGCTGGGTCGCGCTCGTGCCCCGCGCGATCAGCGAACCCTCGATATCGACGCCGCTTCTGCCATACAGATTGATCTCGCCGCCCGCGCTGCCCGATGCGTTGATAGTGCCGAGAATGCCGACATTGCCGTTGTTGGGATCCTGTCCACCCGGGCCACCGTCCGCCGTCAGCGATACCGAGTGTGCGGTCAGGGTATTGCCCGGCGACAGCGTCAGGTTCCCCGCCTTCGTGTGAACCGTGATCGCGCTGTTCACGCCGCTCGATGCCAGCGTCGTCGCCAGGCTGTCCAGGTTGGCCGCACCGCCCGTGTCGAGCGAGAACGCGCCGCCCGTGTAGCCGCTCGCCGCGCCGCCCTTGATTGCGCCGTTCAGGTTCACGACTTGCTGCGGTGCCGACAGCGTCAGGCTGCCTGCCGCACCGCCACCGTTCGCGCCCGAGAAGTCGAGCGTCGCACCCGACTGCACGTCGACCGTGCCTTTGTCGGCCGTCAGCGTGATCGCGCCGCCCGGCGCGTATTGCGTCACATCGAAGAACTCCTTCGATACGCCCGCCGAACTCACGGTCGCGCCGCTGCCGATCGTCAGGTTGCCGCTCGTCGCTTCCAGACTCACGTTGCCGGCCGGTGCGGCGAGCGTCGCGCCGTTGTCGTTGACCGTGCCGCCGATGAAGCTGAATGCGCCACCCACCAGCGTCTTCTTCAGTGCGGTACCTGCTGCACCGTTCAGCATCAGCGCACCGCTCGTCTTCACGGTCGACGCCGAACTCGTGTCGGCCAGATATACGGGTGCATTCAGCGTCACCGGCAGCACACCGAAATCGAACGTGCCCGTGTTCTGACCGACGATTCCGCCGGTCGCGGCCATCGACACGCTCCCGAATCCGCTCACCGTCTTCGTGCCCGCACCGAAGTCGATTTCCTTCGCGTTCACGGTCAACGTGCCGTTGCCGGGCGTCGCTGTCCCGTTCGGCGCCCCCGTCTCGTTCGTGAACGCGATCTGCGGCGCGTTCAGCGCCACGTGCCCGCCGTCGCTCGTGAACGTGCCCGCGCTCAGATTCACGCTGTTGCCGAACGTCGCGTTCACGTCACCGATGAAGCCGATTGCGCCATAGCTGCGCAATGTCACCTGTTGCGCGTTCGCGAACTGAGCCAAGCCCGCCGGATCGATCGCGAAGCCCGGCAGGTTTGCCGCAGCGGCACCGTTTGCGTTCGTGAACGTGATCGCCGAGCCATCCGCCGTGATCGCCTTCGCCGACAGCACGGCGCTTGGATCGACCTTCAGGTTTCCGGACGAATCCAGCGTCAGCGCCTGCCCACCCGCGAGCGTCGCGCCCGCGCCAACCGTCATCAGGCCCGTACCCGTGCCGCCCGTCCGCGTGAGCGGCGCCATCGCGCCGTTCGACACGCGCAGCAGCGCGCCATCGCCCGCAATCGTGATCGGCTGGTCCTTCGCAGCCGGGTAATCGCCCGCTGCCGCAATCGATGCACCCGCATCGACGCGCAACCCGTTCGCCGCGTTCGGATCCGTGCCGCTCGCGTCGGTCTTCGTGACCAGCAGGATTTCCGGCCCCTTCAGCGACGTGTTGCCGTCGTTCGACACCACCACGCTGTTCGCGATCGGCGTGATCGTGACACCGTTCGTTGTCGCCGCGCGCGTGCCGCCGATCAGCAAGCTGCCTGCGTTCAGCGAGTCCAGCGCATCACCGCTGATCTGCAGATAGCCCGCCAGCGCCGGCGCGCCATCGCCGATGATCTGGATGTCCTGCGACGCGATATCGACTTCCGCCGGTGCACCATCTTTAGCGGCCACCGTGTTCAGCGTTGCACCGAGCGCAAGCGCCTTCGTCGCGGCCAGCACCAGTTGACCACCGTCCATCGGTAACGGCGGCGTCACGTTGCCGTTCTTCGCGGCCAGCGCCGTGAAGAAGCTGTTGGCGTCCTTCATCGTGTATTGCGAGTACTGCTGCCACACCGGCCCCGACTGCACGGTGAACAGCGTCGGCGTCGCGCTGCGGCTACCCGTGACCGCGTCGGCATAGTAGCCTGCCGTCACCACCGTGCCGTCCGGCAGCACCTTGCTCGCGCCCGGCGCGACGTTGCCGCTCGTGGCCGATACCGTCACCCGATATGCCCCCGGCAGCGTCGCGTACTTGCCCGGCAGCAGCGTGTAGTAGCCCCCGGCCAGCCCCGGCACACCGGACAGGTACACGGCCTGCCCTACCGCGCTCGTCAACGACGCCTGGCCCACGCCCGTGCTGACCGTTTGCGAGCCCACCGTGCCGTTCCCATTCGTCGCCGGCTGGACCGTCTGCGCGAACACCGGATCGTACGCCGCCACCGGTGACTGCGTACCCGGCAGGATCGCGTAGACGTTCCCTGCGCCAGCATTCACCGGCACCGCCGTCCCCGTTGCGTTGTTCGCATAGCTGACGGTGTACTGCGACAGCACGTCCCGCGTGCCGCCCGTGCCCGGCACCCATTCGGCCGCCTGCAGATTGCCGCCGCCCGACAGGTCGATCATCGCACCCTTGGCAAGCGCCACGCTGCTGCCATTCACACCAATGTATTTCGACGGCGGCGCAGTCACGTCGGGCTGCGCGGCGCCCACCACCGGATTGAACTGCCACTCCACGCCATCGACCGTCGCGCCGTACGGGATGACCGCGTTGCCGTTCGATACCGACGTCACGCTGCCGTTGGCGAACGTCACCGAATCCGTCGCCACCAGCGGCAGACCGTTGAACTGCGTCTTCGTGGCGGAACTGGAAGGATCGCCCACGCCGAACACCAGCGTGCCCGATGGCGCGCGCACCGTACCGCCCTGCACGATGTTCGTCGCATCCATCAGCAGCGTGCCGCCCGCCGACAGCGGCACGCCCGACGGGCCGTTCGATTCGAACGCCATCGTTGTCGGTGCAGGCCCCACTGCATCAAGAATGAACGTGTTGCCGGTCGACGGGTACAGGTCCGCCGCCTTGAACGTCAGGTTGCCCGGCGTGTACAGCTCGCCCGGCTGAAGGGCACTGTTGACCGAATTCGTCGAGCTCAGGCGAATGTCGCCGCGGCTCGTGAAATTCGCGTGCCCGAAGTTGTTCAGCTGGAACTGGTTCGCGAAGTCGATGAACGACGCGTTCACTTTCAGCGTCGCATCGGACACAGCGGCGACCGTACCCAGCGGTATCGGGTTGATCTGCGTCGGGCCGACAACCGCCACATACGGGGCATCAAGGGTCACGGTCGAACGAATCGTCGTGGGCGCCGTCAGCTCGTTGTTCAGCAGCGAGCCGACCGTGGGAATCGAGTAACTGCCGGCCGTGTCCTTCACCCCGTGCGTCAACTGGCCAAGCTGATCGCTGTTGAGCGCCACGATCTGATTGGTGTAGATCTGGATCGCCTTTGGTACCGTCACGTTGACGTCACCGGCAAAGGCGACCGGCACGGATGTGGTTGATGCACTGGCGCCCAACACGAGCGTCGCGATGCCCGAGCCGGCCAAACGATCCGCCGCGAACTGCACGACGCCGGTTGGCTGCCTGACGAGCGCGCTGCCGCTGCCGCTCAGTGCGCCGACTGCTGCCACGATGTCCTGCCCGGGCGCTAGTCCGGTCGGCACGAAATTGCCACTCTGCTGCAAGACAAGGGCCGTGGCGCTCCCCTCCGGAATCAGCGCGAGCGCTCCGCCCTGCGCCTGTGCGGCGCCCGGCAGCGCCTTCAGTGTGCCGTCGAACAGCAGCCCATTCGATGACGCGAGCGTAATGGAACCCGCATCGCTCCACACCGGTTGCGACACGTACGTGCCATTGGCCTGCAACTGATCGAAGTTCGCCGCTGCCCCCGACACGTTGATCCGTGAGCCCGCCTGCGCGACCACATATCCCGAATTGTCCGAGAGCGTCACCGCGCCGCCCGGCAACACCTTGCCCGTGTTCGGCGTGATTGTCGTCAGCCCGTTCTTGACCGGCGCGGCGAGCGGATTGGTCAGCGCCACGCCCGACACGTCCAGCACCGCGTTCGGCCCCAGCCACAATGACTGGCCTGGACTGGTAAATGCGCCCGCATTTCCGTTGTACTGACCGCTTTGAGCGTAGGTACCTCCACTATCCGCGCTCAGCGTAATCGCGCCGCCGCGCGCGACGATCGAACCGAGCACCGTCACCTGCGCGGGCGAACCCAGCCCGATGCTCGCCCCCGCGTCGGCGACGATCAACGCGCCCTGCCCGATGCTCACGCCGCCGGTCACGCCGGGATAGTTGGGGACCGGTTGAACCGGGCCAATCGAGCCATCGCCTCGCCAGGCCAGATAGCCGCCACCCGTCATGACAAGGCTCGTCGGCTGACGATGATAGGTGTCGAGCGTCCTCACTGTGGTCAGGCCGTCCGACAACAGTCCGGCGCCGCTCGCCACCTGCCGCAGCGCCGGTACGTTGGGGATCAGGTTCTGCTGCGTCACATCTACCACCGCACCCGGCGCCACGCTCACATCGAACAGCGCATTCAGCACGTATTTGCCGAATCCCTGTTGCGCGAAGAAGACGACCGGCAGCGCCATCGCCCACGCTGGCGCGGACGCCGGATCGCCGCCAATCTGAAAGCCCGGCGCCTGCAGCGTCAACGTGCCGCCCCCTGCAAAGCCCAAGCTGCGGATCGTCCCGTCCAATTTCAGGCGAGGGTCCGCGGGCAACTGCGCCGGGAAACCGAAACTGGACTGGCCGGCATAGGTGACCAGCGACACGCTACCGCCCCGGCCCTGTGGAATGCCGTTGCTCATCAACAGTTGGCCGTTCGCCTGCAGTTCACCGCCGCCCGACACGTCGATCACGCTGCCCGGCTGCAGATCGACGCTGCCCGTCGCCGACAGCGTGACGCTGCCGCCGTTGAGGTACGCGCTATTGCCTGGCGTCGTACCCGTCGCCGTCTGCGCGTCGTTGTTGACCCACTGGCCCGCCGTGCTGAGCAACGCGTTTGGACCCACCGTGATGTTTCCGCCGGTTGAGATCGAAACCGTACCCGACGGCACGACCATCGAGCCGGCCACGAGCGTGCTACCGTATAGCGCGCCGCCGAAACTGACACTGCCGCCAGGCTGAAGCTTCAGCTGCGTGCCGTCGGCCACCACGTATCCTTTGCCGGTCGTCTTGTCTTCGGTGACCTTCAGCTGCGCGAACCCGCCCGCGTTCAGCGTGCTCACCGGCATCACTGTCGTGGCCAGCACGTTGTTCGGATCGGTGCTCGACAGCACGCCGAGCGCGACTGGATCGAGCGGCGTGTCAATCGAGAAGGCTGGTGACAGGCTACCGAGTTGCGGCGCAGAGTCCTGGAGAATCACCAGACCCGATTCCCCGCCGGTGGACGTATTGACACCCTGCGTCAGCGACGCGTAGATACCCAGGTTGAACATCCCCCCCATGGGCTGGCTGTTTCCCTGCACCTGCTTCGATCCGCCGAATGCCTGCGCGCTGACGTCGCCGTCGAGTACCATGGCCTGCGTCGCAAACAGATCGAGCGTGCCCGCATTGCCGCCGACGATGTAATCGCCCTCGTACACGCTACCCGTCTGCAGTGGGTTGTACCAGGTCTTCGTCACGCCCCAGCGCGGATGCGATTCGGTGAACTCGCCGGCAATGCCGACATAGGTGTCGTACGGATTCGCCTGCCCGATCGGCACGATCGCACCGTTCGCATCGACGAGGCGCGTCGTGTTCACCATCCCGCCGTCGTAGTGAACATACCCGCCATTCAGGTTCATCGACGAACCCGTCGCGGTCATCACCTCGTTGCCCGACAGGATGATCGTGCCGCCGTTCGTCAGCAGTTGGTCGACCGTGCGCGGCATCAGGTTCACGTAACCTGACAGGTTCAGGATCGGGCTGCCGACCCACTGCACGCCATCGCTACGCGTGCCCGTCAACGTGCTGTCGACCACCACGCCCTTCAAGCCGAACAGGAAACTGTTGCGCAACAGTGGTGAATCGGCCAGCTCGTTCTGGCCAACGCGCGGAATCGTGACCAGGATGCTCGAGATCGGCACCTCGACGTTCGCGAGACCCGACACGTCGATCGTCGCACCGGCGTCCACATAAATCCGGCCGGGCACCGCCGTATCGCCGGGCGGGGTCCTGTTCAGCGCGGCCGACGGCGTCAGCGCCGCAACGGATACCGTCGAGCCCGGCGCCTCGATCAGCGACCCGCCCTGGAACCACACAGAGCCCGCCGTCATCATGATGCCGCCGGGCGTGAAGACCGTGCCCGGCGACGACGTCGCCGTCTGGCCATTGTTGTCCGGCAGCACCGTTGTCACCGAATTCGGACCGAAGCTCAACAGGCCAGCGCGGTTCGTCTGGTCGGCCGCCGAAACTGGATTCCCGCCGGTATAGGACTGTCCCAGCGGGTTGTTCGAGACGTATTCGTCGCCTGTCGAGATCGTGATGTTGCCCGGCGTGTTGACGCTCGTCGTCACCCCCACGACACCGTTCTGCGCCACGTTGCTGCCAAGCATGTTGATGTTGCCGCGGGCCGCCTGAATGATCCCGGTGTTGGTCAACGTGCCTGCCGGTGTAATATCCGCCTGGCTTGCGCCACTGCCCGTCAACAACTGACCGCTCAGCACCGGCAACAACACCTGCGGATTGCCTGGATTCGGCCTCAGGCTCACGCCGACGCCTGCGGCCAGCACGACTTGGCCCGCCGTTGCCGTGATGCTACCGCCATTCGTCACGTTCGGCGCCGCCACCAGCACAAGCCCGCCGTCGCTGGCCGTGCCATTGGTATGCGTCGTGATCGACGCCCCCGGTTCGATCGTGATGTCGCCCGGCGCCTGATATTGACTGGCCGAGTTCACCGAAACCTGACCGCCCAGGCCGAGCACTTCATTTGGACTGCCGACCGAGGAACCAACCTGACTCGCCCCCGCTTCGAGCCCCGCGAGTCCGCCCTGTGTGCTCAGGAACAGTTGATTACTCGCGGCAATGTCAGCAGGACTCTGTACCAAATTCCCGACGACGGTGCTTGAGGTGCCGTTCTGGAAATCCGTTTTATTGAGGAAATCCAGCGACGACGCCACCAGCGAATGCGCATTCACCTGCGAACCCGCCCCAAACAGCACACCGTTGCGGTTGATCACATACACCGCCCCTTGCGCGGTGATGTTCCCCAGAATCTGGCTCGGCCGACCACTCGGATCGTTGATCCGGTTCAGCACTGCCCAGTTGTTGGCCCCGTTCGTCTGCGTCCCCGCCGACTGATCGAAATTAAGTGTCGTCTGCCGGCCGACGTTCATCGTCTCCCACGTCAGCACCGCGTTCTGCCCCGTCTGCTTCACGTCCACATTCACGTGGCCAGACGCGTCGAC
This sequence comes from Burkholderia sp. Bp8963, assembly GCF_003854275.1. Taxonomy (GTDB): domain Bacteria; phylum Pseudomonadota; class Gammaproteobacteria; order Burkholderiales; family Burkholderiaceae; genus Burkholderia. Next base: position 55,745 of record NZ_QTQP01000040.1, on the reverse strand, counting down.
GCTTTGCGTCGGCCCATTCGCGTTGAACCACAGCACCGGATTGTTCGGGTCGTTCGTCGCGCCCGCCGCCACCTGCAGCCCGCCCGGCACGAGCCCGTTCGGCACGGTCGACGGCAGCGCCGCCGCGGCCGCCGCCGCACCCTGCTGCGCGGCGATCTGCGCGGCAACCGCCTGCGCCGCATGCCCGAGGTTGCGGATCGACGGCTGGCTCGCCTGCAGCGCCTGCTGCGGCGACACCCCAAGATTCGGCACGCCCGGCACACCGCCAACGCCTCCCGCGCCACCGCCCGACGCGCGCGCCGTCGCCTGCCCGAGATTCATGATCCCCGCCGCGTGCGCGTGCGCCGGCACAACCGCCGCCAGCATCAACGCGATTGCCTGACACAGCGGCCGGAGATTCGATCCCAAACCTGCCTCTGAGTGGAAAACCGCTCGTTGTACGCGCACACGTGCTGCCATTGTTGACTGTCCCGAACACAATGAATGGAGCGCCGCATCCGACAGGCGCCCATCGCGCGGGCCGAAACGCAGCCCCGACGACGCCCATCCGAATCGGCCGGCAAATATGCAAAAGGTACGGACTTGACGTGGCAGACGCGTTTCGGGTGTTACGAACGATTTTGGCCGTCCGGAAAGGTCCGTACCTTTTCGGGCCGTCCAAATCCGGACGATTCAGCCAGCCCCGTTCGCAAGGCCGCCTTCAGCCCGAACCATCGCTTCATCGATGTGTTGCGCCAGCGCCTGCCCGACACGCTCGATCACGGCGGGCCAGTCGCCCGGCTTGTCCTGGCGAAACAACCGCGCCGTCGGATACCACGGGCTGTCTTCCCGCTTCAACAGCCAGCGCCAGTCGGGCACGCGCGGCAACAACACCCAGACCGGCTTGCCGAGTGCACCGGCAAGGTGCACCACCGACGTGTCGACCGAGATGACCAGATCGAGACATGCGATCAGTGCCGCCGTATCCGCGAAATCCTGCAGATCGGCACCGAAATGGAGCATGCCGCTTTCCGAAAGCGTCGCTGCGTCGCGCTCGCGCACCTGCTGATGCAGGCTGACAAACGTCGCGCGCTGCCGATACAGTTGCGCGAGCGCCGCCAACGCGATTGACCGATTCACGTCGTTGTTGTGCGCGGCATTACCCGACCACGCGAGTCCCACCTTGAGTTGCCCCGACGCCCCCAGCCCTTCCAGCCGGCGCTGCCAGTTGCGCACACGCGTGAGGTCCGCATGCAGATAGGGCGTATGTCCCGGAATGGTTTCCAGATCGGTACCCAAAGCCAGCGGCACGCTCAGCAGCGGACATTGCAGGTCGAAGGCCGGCAGCGGTTCACCCATTGCGACAAGTTGCGGCACGCCCTGCAGCGACGACAACAACTCCTTCAGGGCTGGCGGCACCTCGAGCACGACATTCGCGCCACGCGCTTCGACAAGCCTTGCGTAGCGGCAAAACTGCAGCGTATCTCCGTAGCCTTGCTCCGAATGGAGCAGGATCGTCTTGCCGGCAACCGGCTCCCGCCCCGACCAGAATGGCCGGTTGGCGTGACGGCGTGACCGGGCGGCGACCGCGTCCACCCAGCGGTATTCGTATTTTTTCCACCCTTCGGAGAAGTCCCCGATCAGCAGACGGCAGTACGCTTCTTCGTGATGTCCCGCGCCTTTGGTGGGCTCCAACGACTGCATCTGGCGGTAGCAGTCAATTGCGTCGTCGAAACGCCACAGCTGCTGCAATGCTGCGCCCCGCAGCGCCCAACCGTTGGCGTCGAGCGGCTCGACAGCGGCCGCCTCTGCGAAGCTCGCGAGCGCGTCGTCGTATCTCCCGAGTTTCTGCAACGTATGCCCACGGCTCATCAGCAGTTGCGCATTCGCCCCGATCTGCTCAAGGGCGCCGTCGTAGCTATCCAGCGCGTCGGCATAGCGCTCCAGCATCCGCAAGGCAACACCCTGGTTGCTTAGCGCAGCGAGCAGGTTTGGATCATGGGTGAGCGCCCGAGCATAGGCGTCAGCCGCCTCCGCGTGACGACGCAATCCGTGCAGTGCATTCGCCCGTCCCAACCATGCTCCCGCGTGATTCGATGGGAGCGACAGAATGCGATCGCAATGCTCGAGCAATTCCTCATGGCGGTGCAGCAGGTCAAGTGCAACAGAGGCTTTGTAGAGGATGTCGACGTCGTCCGGTTTCACCTCGAGCGCCTGGTTGAAAAAGACCAGCGCCTGCGCATCGTTTCCGAGTGCAAGAAGCATCATCCCGCACTGCGACAGCAGCTCGGGCACGCGCGGTCGAATGACCAGCGCAAGACGGTAGCTGCGCAACGCCTCGTCGTGCCGGCCAAGATCGCGCAGCGCGTGACCGCGATTCGTATGGGTCGCAAAATCGCGTTGGGAAATCGCCAGCGCACGATCGAAGCTGATCAGTGCATCCGCGGGGCGGCCGAGCGCACGCAATGCGTTGCCCCGGTTGCTCCATGCCTCTGCGAGCCCCGGAGAAATCGCCAACGCCTGCTCATAGGCCTTCTGCGCTTCGGCATAGCGTTCGAGCCCGAGCAGGGCGTTACCGAGGCTGACATGCGCGGATGCATGCCGCCCGTCCAGACGCATCGCTTCCCGAAGCGGCGCAAGCGCGGCTTCGTGGCGCCCGAGCTTAACGAGCACCAGGCCGTAGTTGGCGAACGCCCATGCGTAACGCCGCTCGGTCCGCAGCGCGCGAGCCATCAGGCGTTCCGCCTCGACACAATCGCCACTTTGATCGCAGGCCGCACCGAGCAGCAGCAATGCTTCCGTATTCTCAGGATCGATCGCGAGCACGCCGCGATAGAGCTGCTGCGCCTGCGCGAACTCGCCACGCTCAAGCAACGCGCGCGCTTTTTGCAGCGAATGGCGTATCGCCGCACCCATCACGGCGGCGCGGCCGCCCGTCACGTCCATCACGGCCGCGCTGGATTCCGCTGTGCGCCCGCCGCGCGCCCGATCCTCATGCCTCTTTTCGCGCTCCATCGCTCACCCGTTCACGTCGGCAATGCAGCCGGCGACGAATTCGCCACGGACCGCAATGCCGCCCCGATCCGGTCGAACACGTCGCTCCATTCCCCCGCGCGCGACTGCCTGAACAGCCGCGCGCTCGGGTACCACGGACTGTCGTCGCGATCGAGCAGCCAGCGCCAGTCGGGCAGGTACGGCAACATGATCCACAACGGCTTGCCCAGCGCGCCGGCCAGGTGAGCGACCGACGTATCCACGCTCACGATGCAGTCGAGACACTCCATCAGCGCAGCTGTATCGGCAAACGATCCAAGCTCGTCGCCGAAGTGCCGGATACGCGATGCTTCCAGCACCGGCCGATCCTCGTCGCGCACCACCTTCTGGATGCTGATCCACTCGACCTCGTCGGTAAGCAGCGGCAACAGATGTTCGAGCAGAATCGAGCGATTGTGATCGTCCAGATGGTTCGGGTTGCCCGACCATGCGATGCCGACACGCGCACGGGTCCGCTCGCCCAACCGGGTTTGCCACTTCTCGACTTTCTCGGGCCGCGCCCGCAAGTAAGGCACGTCGGACGGCATCGACGCCAGATCGGTTTGGAACACGAGCGGCAGACTCAGCAACGGACAGTGCACATCGAACGGCGGCAACGGTTCCCCATAGCCGACCACCTCGTCGACACCCTCGACATCCGCCAGCACCGACTTCAGTGCGCCCTGCACCTCGATGATCACGCGGGCGCCGAGCGCCTTGACGAACTTCGCATAGCGGCAGAAATGCAGCGTATCGCCAAGGCCCTGTTCCGCATGCAGCAGGATCGTCTTGCCATCGATCGCTTCTTTCCCGAGCCATAGCGGCTGCGCGAACGCCCGCTTGTGCGCACCGACCTGATCTTCGCGCCAGCGCCATTCGTAGGCCGGCCATCCCCGCTCGAAATCGCCCATCTGCAGATAGACGAACGCCTTCGTAAAATTCGCGGCGATGTTCTCCGGGTCCAGCGCGACCACACGGTCGTATGCGATCAGTGCTTCTTCGTGGCGCATCATCGAGCGCAACACGTTACCGCGCTGATAGTGAGCCAACTGGTCAGCGACGTCGATCGCGAGTACGCGATCGTAGCTGGCGAGTGCGCCGTCGTAGCGGTGTAGCCGCTGCAATATGCGACCGCGCGTAAACCACGCCAGTGCATAGGCCTCATTGATCTCGATGGCCCGATCGCAACTCTCGAGTGCTTCCGTCTCACGCCGCATGCGCGTCAGCGTTCTGGCGCGATTGCACAGCACTTCAACGAATTTGGGCGCAACGTCCAGCGACGCGTCATAGCTCGCCAGCGCCTCCGCGTACCGCGCAAGCCCAAACAGCGCATTCCCTCGGTTGGCAAGCGCCCCCGCGTGCCGCGCATCCAGCGCGATCACGCGATCGCAGCGCGCCAGCGCATCCTCATAACGGCCGACACGTTCGAGCATCACCCCGCTGTTGTAAAGCGCGTCGACAAAATCCGGCTGCCCCGCAATCGCTTCATTCAGGCTGGCCAGCGCCTGATCGAGCCGACCGAGATCCGCCAGCGTCATCCCCTGCATCAGCAGCATCTCCGCGCTGTTCGGCGTAACCGCCAGTGCGCGCGCATAGTGCTCGAGCGCGTCGTCGAACCTGCCCAGCTCGCGCAGTATCTGCGCCCGCTGCCGATGTGCGTCGAACGACCGGCGATCAACCGCCAGCGCCCGATCGCAGGATTCAAGCGCCTCCACATGACGCTGCAACGCCTGCAGCGCGGCCGCACGCCGCCACAACGCTTCGATCAACGTCGGCGCGAGTTCGAGCAAACGGTCGTACGCCGCGATGGCTTCGGCGTGACGCCCCAGATCCGCCAGCACCCCCGCCCGCAACAGCAGCGCGCGCAGGTGCGCAGGATTGAGCGACAGCGCGGCATCGAGCCGTGTCAGCGCTTCGTCCCGGCGGCCGAGACTGACGAGCACCGACGCATGATTGGCCAGCGCAAGCGCCGACGGCATGCGCTCGATCGAACGCCGCATCGCCGCGTCGGCCTCGCCCATCCGGCCATGCTGAAAGTGCAGCACGCCCAGCAGATGCCACGCCTCCGCATGATCCGGATCGACGCCGAGCACCTCGCGATATCCCCGTTCCGCATCCAGCAGCGCGCCACGCTCGTGAGACGCACGCGCGCGTCGCAACGCACCGTCGACCGTCGTCGACGCCGTCCGCGGACGCGCTTCGCGCTGCGAACCGCTACCCACCCGAGACCCCATTTGTCTATCTCCTGGACGCTATGCGCCCTTTTTCATGCGGCTAAATCAAGCTGGCGATCTCCGCTCGCACCGATTCGATCACGTCTTGCCAGCGTCCCGGAGCGGGTTGCCGGAACAGTCTCGCACTCGGGTACCACGGACTGTCATTGCGCTCGCTCATCCAGCGCCATTCGGAAAGATGGGTCACGAGTATCCAGACCGGACGGTTAAGCGCACCGGCCAAGTGCGCAACAGCCGTATCGACCGAAACGACCAGGTCCAGCGACTGAACCAGCGCCGCGGTGTCCGAAAAATCCCGCAGATCCGCATCGAAGCTGTCGATCGGGCTCTGTTCGAGCAACGCTGCGTCGCGATCGCGCACGACCTTCTGCAGGCTGATCCATTCGACGTCCAGATCGAGCAGCGGCATCAGGTCGGCAAGGCCAATCGAACGGTTGCGATCATTGCGGTGTTCCGGATTGCCGGACCATGCGAGGCCCACGCGCAGGCTCCGCCGCGCACCGAGCGTGGTTTCCCATTTCTGGATCAGGCCCGCATCCGCGTGAAGGTACGGCGTGCTGGCCGGAATGGTCGGCAAATCCGTCTGGAATGCGAACGGCAGGCTGAGCAGCGGGCAGTGGAAATCGAAGGCCGGCAACGGCTCGCCCCGCGCGATCACACGCACCGGGCCACGCAGCGACGCCATCAACGAGCGAAGCGCCGGCTGCACTTCCAGCACGACCTGCGCGCCCGCGTCGGCCAGGCGCTCCGCATAGCGGCAGAACTGTATCGTGTCGCCGAAACCCTGTTCCGCATGAATCAGGATCGTGCGGCCATCGAGCGACTCGCCTCCGGTCCAGCGCGGTTGGGAAAACACACGGTCATGATGTTCGGATTTCGGATCCCGCAGCCGCCATTCGTACTTCGGCCATCCGCGCGCGAAGTCACCTCGTCGCAAGTGGATGAAACCCTGCGCGAAATGCGCGTCGACGTAGTTCGGATCGAAAGCGATCGCGCGATCGAAGGACTCCAGCGCGTCATCGAACCTGAGCATCTCGAGCAGCACGCTGCCCCGGTTGAACCACGCCATCGCGTACTTCGGATTGATCGTGAGCGCCCGGTCGAACGACGCCAGCGCGGTGTCGTAACGATGCAGATCCTGCAACACGTTGCCGCGATTGCACCAGGCCTCCGCAAACTCCGTGTTTGAGGCGAGCGCGGCGTCATAGCTCTGCAACGCCGCGTCATGACGCTCGAGCTCGCGCAACGCAGTGCCTTGATTGCACAACACGTCCACCGCGCCGGGCTCGATGTCGAGCGCGCGGGTATAGTCGGCGAGCGCGTCTTCGTGCCGTTTCAGGCTCAGCAGCGCATTGCCGCGGGTCGCATACGCCTTCGCGTGACGCGGCTCGAGCATCAGCACCCGATCGCAACGCTTCATCGCTTCTTCCGCGCGCCCGAGCCGCTCCAGCGCGACCGCGCTGTTGTACAGCGCTTCGACGGAATCCGGCTTCGACGCGATCGCTTCGTTGAAGCTCGCGAGCGCTTCCTTCGGGCGTCCGAGATCGACGAGCGTGCGGCCTTTCACGGACAGGATCTCCGGATGGTTCGGCGCAAACTCGAGCGCGCGCTCGTAGTTGAACAGCGCCTCGGCATGGCGCTGCAGATCCCGCAGCACGTTCCCGAGGTTGTACATCGATTCGAACGAACGGGGCTCGACGGTCAGCGCGCGCTCATACGTATCGAGCGCGTCCTGAAGCCGTCCAAGCGCACGCAGCGCCGCGCCCCGGTTGCACAGCGCATCCAGCAACAGCGGCGACGCATCCAGCGCGCGGTCGTAATCCGCCAGCGCCGCCGCGTATCGGCGCATGCCGATCAACGCGTTGCCGCGGCGTACCAGCGTCTGCACATGATGCGGATCGAGTTGCAATGCCGCCTCGAAATTCGCCTGCGCCGCATCGAAGTCGCCATCCGCCGCCAGCAGCACGCCCAGGTCCGACAATGCGCCGGCGTCCGGCGCGATCGACACGGCCCGTCGAATCAGCCGCTTCGCGTCGGCCGTGTTGCCGCGCTGATGCTGAAGAACCCCAAACAGATGCAACGCATCCGCGCGATCCGGCTCGTTCGCGAGCACGCCTTCGTATTCGCGCGCCGCGTCGTCGAACCGGCCGGCCGCGTGCCAGTCCCGTGCGCGCGACAGGTTCGCCGCCCGGTTGCGGCTCTCGGACGCGCTGGCCACGGGCGCGCCTGCCCCTGCGTCATGCGGGTACTCAACCTCCATCTTCGCCCCCTCGTCGTGTTGCACAACGCAACGCCACCTGTCGCTCGAAGCGATTGCTTCGGGTGGCCGCTCGTTCCTGCATCAGACTAGCGGGCGGGCCGCAACACGCGTGTGACGAATGTTACGGACCATTTTTGCCAGCGCGTCGCTCAACACCCCCCATCGACATGAAGCTGACTTACGCCTTTCAGGCGCAATGCGTCGACAGGTTCCGTGTCGCAATCGACGAAGCGCGGCAATACCGACCCGAGGCAAATCGCCAAGCCGACAGGCCAGCCGGTGTCGCGGCACGTGCAGGCAAGCAGTAGGTAGTTTCACTGGGTGCGGGGCGTCATGATGCTGCCACATGCGCGTCGCACGCTGGAAAAAACGAATCGTCCGATTAGCGGACGTAACACCGGTGTCAACGGATCCATCACGCACGGAGGGGACTGCCATGCTTCCAGCACGAATCGCACTCGTATCGCAATCCGCAAGCGTCGCTTATGCCGATCTTGTACGCGTCGCCCAAGCGCTGAACCTGCAGGTCAATCGCGATCTGGCTCCGATCTGGGACGTTTCCGGCACGGTGATGGCGCTCGATTCGCCAGACAGGCTCGATCCCGGCCTCTGGCCCGTGTATATCGTTGACGAGGTTCCGGAGGGCACCGCCGGTTTCCATCTCACAGAACACAACCAACCCTATGCGATTGTCCAGTCGGGCGCGACCTGGTCGCTCTCCGCGAGCCACGAAACGCTCGAGATGCTGGTCGACCCGAGCGGCAATCGCCTGACGGCGGCGAACGCGGTAAAAATCGTCAATAACGAGGTGCAGGACGGCGATGGCAAGGTCGAATACCTCGTCGAGATCTGCGACCCGTCCGAAGATCCCGCTTACGCCTATCTGATTGACGAGGTACTCGTCTCCGACTTCTATACGCCTCACTTCTTCGAACCTGCCGGCACTTCAGGCGCACGCTACAGCTTCAGCGGACGCATCTCGCGGCCTCGCCAGGTGCTGCCGAACGGCTATCTCACGTGGTTCGACCCACAGACCCACACGCTGCGCCAGGTGCGCCATTTCGGTGCACCGGAGATCGTCGATCTCGCGAAGAACGAGCCCGGCGCCGGTTCTCTGACTGGCGGCCGTTCGCTGCGCAGCTTCGTCGACGCGATGACCCCGCCGCCGCGCTGCCTCTCGCAGCTCACGTCGGCCGCCCCGGCGGTCGAACGACGCGATGCGCGGCGCGCGATGTTCGCGATGGCCGCCCCCGCACGCGGCCAGATGTTCTCCGCGGCGCTCGAGAGCGCGAAGCAGGCAGCCGCGGATGCCGCCGCGAATCGGCAAGCCGAAGCGGGAACCGCACAGGCCGCGCTCGACGCGCTGGCCGCCAACCGACCTGTCTTCGCAAACGAGGGCGTACTGTCGGTACGTGCAGGACTTTCCTGGCCCCTTCCGCCCGCTGCCCCCCGACACACCATCGTGGTCACTGCGCAACCCGACCAGGTTGTAGCGTTGCGCGCGCAACTGCCCGCTACGCTGGACAACGTGCCGGTCGAAGTTCGCGCCGCGAATGCGATGGAGGAGATGCGCGTGCTGGATCCGGGCCGCTATCTCGCCATTGCCGATGCACGGCACGAGCTTCGGCAACCCGACTTCGACGGCGAGGTTTTCTTCGACGGCAAAGGCAACGCCGTTCAGGACCATCCGGCGCCGCTCACGGCGTTCGCCACCGCGCGCGCTCACAAGGAGCAAATCCCTTACACGCCTGCCCCTGAAGCCACCCTCGACGAGGTCACTGCGCCGGTCACGCTCGTCCTGCACGCGAGTCCGGACGCGGGCTGGTCGCAGTTGTCGAATTTCATCGCGGGCGTTCGCGAGGAACTCGTGGTCGGCATGTACGATTTCACGTCGGCACACATCCTCACGGCGGTCGAAGACGCGCTTGCGGGCGGCAAGAAATTGACGCTCACGCTCGATCACCCCGCGAAAAACCACACTGCGGATCAGACCGACGAAGAGACTCAACACGCCCTGCACGAGTCGCTCGGCGGCAACTTTGCAGGCACCTGGGCACTCACGAACTCCGACCCGAAGGCGCCGGTCTGGATCTACCCGAATGCGTATCACATCAAGGTGGCCGTGCGGGAGGACGACACCTTCTGGCTTTCGTCCGGTAACTGGAACAACAGTAACCAGCCGGAGATCGATCTGTCGGATCCGGCATCCGCCCGCAAAATTGCGGCCGTCAGCGACCGCGACTGGCATGTCATCGCCGCCAGCCCGAAACTGGCCGAAACATTTCGCGCCTTTCTTCAGCACGATTTCGACATCGCCAGGGAGAACATCGCCGAGCTTGCGGCGCAGGCGGCAGGCGCGCGGGCTGCGATGGAGCAAGTCCTGCAGCAGGGCGTTCCCGTCGAAATGTTCGCCGCCGGCAAGGCCCCGCAGCAATTTTTCACACCGCGCACGCTGACGGACACCATCCGCATTCAACCGCTCCTCACGCCCGACAACTATAGCGAGCACGTCGAGGCGCTGATCGCGTCCGCGAAGCGTTCGTTCTACATGCAGACGCAATACATCCATCCGAGCGGTCACCCCGACGACGAAAAGCATGACGCGCTCATCGCCGCGGTCAAGGACCTCATCGACCGCGGACTCGACGTGCGGTTGATCACGAGCGAGTACCAGACCGATGCGTGGGTCGACAAGCTCGTGCAAGCCGGCATACCCTCGTCGGTCCTGCGTCGCCAGGCCAATGTACACAACAAGGGCATCGTGGTGGACGGCGACAAGGTGATGGTGAGCAGCCAGAACTGGTCCGCAGACGGCACCCTGCGAAACCGCGATGCCGGCTTGATCATTTACCATGCCGACGCAGCGGCCTATTTCCAGCAGATTTTCTTGCACGACTGGAATTTCCTCGCGTCGACGATCCAGGGCTGATGTCGTCCTGCGATGTGGGAAAGCCCCGATGAAACGGGGCTTTCCGTGTTCTGCCCTGCAAATGGCTTGACGCAAGCCTGTCTTGTTCCGTGACTGCGTCACGATAGGCAGGACGGAGTCACCGAATGCGGGGAGATGACCGATGACCCGTATCGGAAGTGTCGGGTCACGGCTCAGTTCAAATAGGTAATGACCAGTATGTTTCGAAGCGCCTCGCGCAGGGTCGACTGGACACAAAGCCGACACGCGGCGGCATGTCGACCGCCCGGTTGCCGCCCGCACTCGTGCCGATAAACGACGAGTCGCCCGTTTCCAGACGCGACGGCACGTTGCCGGGTTCGGCGGCCTCTACTGCGAGGATTGCACCGGCACAACCGTCGCCACCGCACTCTCCAAACGAACCACAGGATTCCTCACGATCCTCCGAGGCAGGACGATCGGCGACCGGAATCGATCTGCGTCCTTCGCGCTCGAGTCGATATTGCGCTTTCGCAATAAAGCCGGATAATTCCATCGTGTCATCCAGGAGCGACTTCCGAACCATGCACGAAACGAGCGTATCGCTGACGGCACCCTTCGTCACGGAAGACAGCAACTTGTGGTTCTCCGCGTACCACCTCGGATGGGGTTACACCGCGTTCGAGATTCCCCGCGAGGTCGCGCGCGTCAAGCTCGGTGCATCAGACACCAGCGGCACACATCTGAAACAGATATTCGAGCGCGAGTCCGACAGAATTTCGCGAGCCGTAACAAACCGCGGCTTTGCTGCCGACGGCAAGCGTGTCCCGCTCTGCCCGACCGATTTCTAGCGCCAGGCTTCAACCTGCTTTCACACTCTCCGCCGTGAAGACCTCGCTGAACTGCGAGGCAACTGCCATTCGCCGTTCCCTTTGCCCGTGCTCCATCCATCGTCGACACATCGACATGTGCGGCATTTTCATGTCCAACCCGTCTTGGCTATAGAGATGTGGACCTCATGCGAAGTGTGAGTGGCATGCGTCGCAGACGCCAGCCGCGCATCGACGTCGCAACGTGTCGCGTCCGCCAATTGCTCGCTCCCTGATGGCACAACCGTGCACCGGAGAATTCGCATGTCAATCGCTTCAATATTCCTGCGACGGATTGCGGCATGGTGGGGGCACGTTGCGCGTCCTGCACGTCCAGCCCGCTCTTCTGCGAACGCCAGCGGCGGGTTGCATCGCGCGTCCTGCTCGCTGACGTTCCGCGCCGCGCGCTGGCGTTCGCCGTGGCTTGCGTGGCAGATCCTGTCCTGGCTAACCGGCACGCTGCTCGCGCCGCCGTTCTGGGTAGTCGGCTCGCTGCTTGCGATCAACCCGCATAGCGATCAGCCTTTCTTCTGGCCTTCGCTGATGGCCATCATCGCGATGACCAACGCGATCGCGATCGTGCACACGAATCAGCGCCATCATCGTCGGCCGTTCGCCGGCTCCGCGCAGATCGTCCGGCATTACCTCGGCATCGGCATGCACGTGGGCTGTGCGCTGTTCCTGCTGCTGGCGTGGATGGCGGGCGTACTGGAGGCGTTCGCCGGGCCGCTCGGTGTGACGTTCGGAATCGTGGGCCCGCTGGGTCCGACGCTGTGGACCGCGATTGTGACCCTCGCGTTCGGTTTGTTGTCTTTCATGCCGGCGAGTGTGCTGCACGCATGGCTTGCGTTCGATACGCAACGCTTGTCAGTTTGACTTTCCGTGAGGCGGAAGGGCTGGCCTGCAGCGCGGGATCAAACGCGGGTCAGCAATGCTGCCAGAGTCGCATGGTGTCGATTCGCCACACCTGGCACTCACCCACCGCACAACACGCCCGCCTCCACCGTCGCCGCGCGCGGCGCGTGTGCCTGCATCGGCTCGAGTTGCGGCTGGTCGGATTCCGTGAACGGCACCCCTGAGGTTCTCAGAAATGTCTTGATCGGATCGCCCGGGATCGCAATCACGTAGCTCGCCGCGCCTGAGCGTGTCGCCACCGAACGCGCATCGTCGCCGGACACCGTCGCCCGATCGGTAATCACGCCCACCACCAGCCCCGCCTGATCCAGCACCGGGGAGCCGCTCGCGCCGTTGGTCGCCGATGACATCAGCGTGAATTCGCCCGATGCGTCGTTGCGCGCGTCGGTGCGCGTGAATGCGTTGTACATTGCCGTCGCCCGGTCAGGCATGTGCCGCAGCACTTCGTAGCCCGCCGCGAATACGGGCTGCGCGCCTCTCACGGTCCCGCTCGTCGCGAAGCTTGCCGCCAGCAACGGCCGGATCGTGCTCGTGATCACCGCCAGATCCTGATCGCGGCTCACTGCCTTGACCGTCGCTCGGGCGACCCGTGCATCCTTGATCACGAACAGCGTCTTGCACGTCTCGACGACATGACGCGCCGTCAGCATGTCGCCCTGCTCATTCACGAAAAAGCCTGTCGCGTTGGCTTCGAGCGCGAACCCGTCGATCTGTTTCGACGGCGCGATCATGGCGGGCTCGCGTGTCGTCTGGGCTATCGCGGCGGTGGCGAAAATCATCGCCGCCCACCCCGCGCGGGACAACCCTTTCACCGCGGACGCCCGACGCCGCCCGGCACGGATCGCCGCGCTGCCACACATGCCGTCCGTGGCAGCGCGGCCCGACTCCATCGTCATCGGCATGGTCCCCTCCGTACCCATTGTCGCTTTCAGCGCTGACGGTCATTGCCCCCGGTGTCGCCGAAACCCTCCATCTGTACCGCCGAGATCGTCCAGCGCCGCTGGCTGCCGTGCGCCGCGCTGTTCTTCGCGATGTCCTGCGCCATCTGGCTTGCTGCCGATGTGGCCGAGCTGGCCGCGGTCAGCGCACCCGTGTTCACCGCCGCCACCACCGGGATGCCGGTCGCCTTGCCCGTCACCTGGAATGTTGGGAAACCGGTAAGAAAGTACAGCGCTTCGCAAGCGTCGAAGCGCGGCATGGACGCCGTAGCGCAGAAACGGCATGTGTCAGCGACAAGTCAGGATTCGCCGTCGCCTCGATGCCGCTGCGCCCACCGGTTGCGTTCCCGAATGCCATTTCAATCAGGCGAGCCGCCTCCCGAACACGCGCCCCCAAAGCGATCGCCTGGGCCGGATCAGCCGCTCCGTCGACTGGCAGAATGCGTCGAACAGCGCAGGTACGTCGACCGGCTCGCCTTGCACCACCCTTTTCTGGATCGCCGTAAAGGCGCCGATCGCGAGGCTGGTACCGGGCAGATTGAGTACCGGCTCCCTTCCGAAGTGCGCACTGTCGGAAATCATCCAGGCCAGATCCAGCTTCTGCGCGAGGGCGTCGCCGAACGCAACGCCGAGCGCCTGCAGCTCGAGCACGTTGTGCGGACCGAAGCGTTTGGCCATCAAGACCGCCTGGACGATCAGCAGCTTTCCCCTGATGCTGTCGTACAGGAATTCGTGGCCGTCATCGAGCGGCTCGAGCAGCCACCGCCTCATCCTGTCGAATACCGCCAGGTCCGCGTCCGTGAGCGGGGTGATCGTTTCCAGGGTCTTGCGCATCGTTCACCTCTCTTCGCTCTCTTCGTACGCTTCGCACGCGTGGAAATGCCGCCATACGCACAAGACGTATCCAGCGACGCAAACCCGCATCAGAGCCTGCCGACCTTGATCGTTCTCCCCAGCTTCGCCCGCTCGCCCGGATTCAGGAACGTGCGCTGTGCGTCGCCAACCGCGCCCACCCCGAGGACGGCAACCGCACTGGAAGCGTCGTAGCCGAGCTGCTGCGTGCCGCGGCCCCGCCGCTTGTCGTCGCCGCCCTGCTCCCCAAAGCCCTCGACCTGCACGGAGATCGTCCAGCGCCGCTGGCTGCCGCCAGACGCGTTGTTCCTTGCGATGTCCTGCGCCATCTGGCTAGCCGCCGACGCGGCCGAGCTGGCGGCAGTCAGCGCACCCGTGTTCACCGCCTGCACCACCGGGATGCCGGTCGCCTTGCCCGTCACCTGGATGTTGTCCGCGTTCGCCACGCGCAGCGCCGCGACGTTCAGGTTGCCCGCGCGAATCCCCGCGTCGCCTGCGTCCACCGTGCCGCGCGGCGCGATCAGGTTCACCGTGCCCGGCGGCACGCCCGGCACACTCTGCAGCGTCGCGATGCCCGCGCCCGTCACCTCGCCGCGCGCATCGACCGTGCAATAGTGGTTCGCATCGCACACATACTGCGGCGCAGGCGTATCGGCCGACGACTTTGAGCCCTTGCCCGCGTTGATGTCGCCGTTCGAGCTCCAGATCGTCATGTCGCCGCCCTGCTCGGTGAACACGCGGCTTTGCGCGAGCAGCAGGCTCTGGTCCGTGAAGATGTTCACGTCGCCCTTCTCGAATGTCAGGATACCCATCGTGCCGGGGCCGGCGATGACGTTCCCGTAGCCGTCGACGATCTGCGGCGGCGCCGACGAGCTGCCCACCAGCGCCTGCCCACCCGGCCCGAGGATCGAGATGTTGCCGCCTTGCTGCGTCTGGATCGTCGTGCTGCGCATGTCGAGGTTGCCGGTGCTGACCTGCTTGTTCGCGCCATTGCTGCCGCCGCCGAGATTGTTCGCCGTATAGCCCAGTGACCCCGGGAACATCGCGTTGAGCGCCTCGTAGCCCCGTGCGTACTTCCGGTAATACGGGCTCGCGGCATTGTTGTAGTCCTCCCCGACCTGGGTCAGCACGTTGAACAGCACTTTTTCCGCAAAGAACTGCTGCACGTAAGACGGCAACGCCTGGAACTGCTTCCACGCATCGTCGGCCGTCATCTTGTCCACCTTCGCCTGCGCGTCCTGCAGGTCCTTTGCCAAACCGGTGTCGACGATCTGCCCCGCGTCGTAGTCCTTCATGAATGCGATCAGCGCCGGCGTCACGCTCGGCACGCCCGCGACCGAGCTGCCCGGCGCGATGTAGGTGGAGATGAACCCCGACAGATCGACGCCGGGCCCGACGCCGAACAGCACGTTGACGTTCGCGCTTTCATGGGGCAGGTTCGGATTGTTCGCATTGCCAACCGCGTCGATGCCGGTGAATACCTGGGTGACCGAGCCGGTGTCCGCGTGCGTGTTGTACAGTTCGACCCGGCTCGTCAGCGGACCGATATTGCGACCGGCCTGCACATCGAGCCAGCCCGGCCCGCCGATCGCCAGCACCGGCACGGCGCCACCGCCGTTATTCGGGAGCGGTGTGTCGTAGATGTCGCGGCCGGCCACGATACGGGTCACATCCGAACTACGCAGGTTCTGGCCGAGGAACGCCAGGTTGACGATGTCCTGCCCGGCCTGCACGAGCGCCGGCTTGTCGATCGACAGCGTGACGAGATTCCGGTAGAAGCCGTCGCTGCCGCCGAACGTATCGAGCGTACCGTTGACGATGCTCCCGTTCAGGCTGTAGATCCGCACAGGCGTCGTGTCGTCGTTGTGCAATGCCTCGAGCGCATGGGCGCCGAGCGTCGTGTCCGTCAACCGCGGAACCGTTGCTTGCGGGTTCGTCGGCGACGGCATCATCGCAGGATCGGCATCGGACATGCCCAGGTTGCTGGACAGGCCCACCCCGGTGGCGAGCCCCGCGACGTTCGACAGCGTCACCGACTGATTGGCAATCAGGTTCAACTGCCCGACCGCAGACGGATACAGCGTGCCGCCCGATACGACGTCGACGCCGCCATCGAACGCCGTCAGCTTCACGCTGGCGGGCAGCACCCCGGTCGCGCCGGTCAACATGCCGCCGAGCCCGCCGAGCCTGACATCGCCGGTCGTGGACAGCACGTTCACCGCGGAAGTCGACGAGTAACCTTGACTGTCGGCGTACTGCGAATAATTCGCGAGGGTCACGACAGGTGTCGGCGAACCGCCAGCCTGCACGAAGCTGCTCGAATACGACGGATCGAGCACCGCGCCGATCTCGACGCCTTGCCGCGCGGTCACGTTGAACACGCCGTCCTGCGCCGCAAGGATCGTCGATACGGCAACCGACCCCTGGCCAAGGGATCGGGAAGCCACGGAGATATCCGACCCGATGCTGCCGCCGGCCGAGATCGTGCCGGTTCCCTTCGCGACGAAATAGTCGCCGCTCAGAATATTGCCGCCGGCGCGCACCGTCAGGTTGCCGCCGCCGACGGTGACCGGGTTGCCGGTGTCATCCTTGTACCACGTGGTCGGCAAGGACACTGCCAGGTCCGAAATGTTGCCGCCCGCGCTGACGGACACGTTGCCGCCGACGCTCATCACGCCTTGATCGAAGGTGCCGAAGTCGATCGATGTGCGCGTCAACGGCGCGACTGGCACACCGGAGTTGATATCGGTGGTCTTGCCCGGCGAGATCTGCATCCACTGCCACCAGTACTGGCTGATGCTGTTGCCGGCGCTACCCGTCACCGCGCCCGTCGTATCGGTCACGTATTCGACACCGTTGATGTCTCCCTGCGCGCGAATCGTGATGTCGCCGGCCGAATCCGGATTGACGGTCGGCGTGGCCAGGATGTCGGGCTTCCCCGCCCCTCCGCTCATGACCGCCGAGACAATGCCCGGCGGCGGCCCGGCCTGGGTCGGCGCGCCGGCCGTATACACCACGCCGGGCGCGGTGGTATCCGCCAGCGTGAAAGCGTTGCCCGCGGCAATGTCGATCGACCCCGTACCGGTGCGAATCGTCGTCGGCTGCAGCAGCGTGAGCCCGTTCGACTCCACGTAGGCCGAATGCTGGCTCAGCGTCACGTTGCCGCCCGATGCGCTGCCGGCGCCGAACGCGGCGATCGGCTGCACCGCGAGCGGGTTGGCGCTCGCGACGTCGGCGCCGGCGACGATCCGGTACGACGAACTCTGGCCGCCCAGCAGCGCCGCAAAACTGATCGGCAGCGGGTTGTCGGCCGTCGCGACATTGGCTGGCACATTGCCGGGCAAGGTGCCGATATTGATCCCCGTATAGGGGATCGACAACGGTGCCGTCGGCGCGTAGAAGAAGCTGTACGCGTTCTTCGGGTTCGCGAGCGGTACCGGTAGGGATTTTGTACCGGATACCCGATCCAGATAGGCGTTATAGACGGAGATGTATTGTCCGTAATCGCCAGGACTCGACGAAAAAACCGGCGGCGTCGGTGTGCCGAACTTGTGGAAAAGGACTACCCCGTTTCGGACTATCCCGGTGACGGTCACACTCGTATATCCCCACAACCAGCTGCCCGGCCCGTTGTATGCCGCCAGATAATCCTGATAGGACGAATAGTCCGAAAGAACGGGAGCCGCGACACGCAAAGGGGACCAAGGCATGATATGGAGCGCGTAGCGTCCGCTCGCCCAGTCTCCGTAATACGTCCCCCACGAATTCGCATACTGCAGATAGTCGGAGTAGTAGTCGGCCGACTGATTCTTCAGCGGTGCACTCAGCGCGACATTCGGGTCATGGAGCGGGTTCGTCGCGTCGCTGCTGATTGAAGTCAGGGATTGACTCGTCCCGTCGGTGAACTGCACCGTGATCGATGCCGGATCGTCGAGCGACATCAGGCTGTCGTACAGCGACACGGCATCGGTATAGGTGCCGGTGGCCGACGCACTTCCCGCCGCCCCCAGGATCGTCGCCACCGCGCTCTGGTAAAACCCGTCCGTTATGCTGGCCTGCGCATCGAAATTGTTCGCAGCCCGGAACGTCAGCATCGGCGCGATCGTGTGCTGGTAGCGATAGACGGGCACGATCGTTCCGTTATTGTTCGGCAACCCGGTTCCCAGATTCCAGTTCGACAGGATCGAGATGTTGCCGCCGTTGATCGCCGTGCTCGGATTGTCGAACTCGATGCCAGGCGCCACCCGGAAATTCGCGACGTTCGCCGTGGATCCCTGCAGCTTCGGCCCATTAACGCCGACACCGTTCTGGACGAAGTCCATCAGCGTGCCGGGCATCATCGACAGCGTGCCGTCGCTGGCCTTCACGATCTGTCCGCCGTAGTACGTCTGGTGATCGGTGTTCGGATTGGTCGGCGCGAAGTACGTGCTGTCCATTCCTGCGAAACCGATCGCCGCGATACCGCTGTGCAGCGACGCAAGATCGGCCTGACTGCCGGTCAGGTTCGCCTGCGCACCGGTCGCGTTGTTCGTCAACGTGCCGCCGCCATCACCGGTCGCATTCGGTGTGAATGTGAAAGTCGGCGGATTGGTGCCTTGCGCGGTAAACGTGCCGGCCAGCAGGTGCCCGTTGCTGTCGTACCAGCCGGCCGGATCGACGATGCCGTCGAAATGTTTCGCGCCGGTGCTCGCGTCGGTCGTGCTCCATACCGCGTATGCTTCGAGCGTCGTCGCGCGCGTACCCTTGATGCCGTACTTCGGCTCCGACGGCGAATTCAATGTGACGTTGACCGAGCCGTCCATCAGCAGCGGCGCACGGAAATTCACCGTGCCGCCCGACAGCCCGCCCGCAGTGCCGCCCGATACGTCGATCAGCGCGTTCGCGCCCAGCACGATCCGGCCGGAGTTGGCCTGCTCGATGTTCTCGTAGCCGTAGGTCGCATTGGTCGCGATCGATTGGTGTGTCGCCGGATCGACAATCGTCGGATCGAACACCGCGCTCGTGCCGACGTTCACCTTGCCGCCTCGCTGGGTCGGATCCGATCCGCGCGCGAGCAGCGTGCCTTCGATGTCCACCCCGCTCCTGCCGTACAGATCGATCTCGCCGCCCGCGTTGCCCGATGCGTCGATCGTACCCAGCACGTTCACGTTGCCGTTCGCCGTATCCGATGCGTTGCCCGCGCCGCCGTCCGCCGTCAGCGATACCGTGCGTGCGGTCAGTGCGTTGCCGGCCGACAGCGTCAGGTTGCCCGACTTCGTGTGGACCGTGATCGACTGGTTCACGCCGCTCGATGCGAGCGTCTTCGCGAGGCCATCGAGATCCACCGCACCGGCCGTGTCGAGCGACAGCGAGCCGCCCGTGTAGCCCGCCGCCGCACCGCCCTTGATCGTGCCGTTCAGGTTCACGACCTGTTGCGGTGCCGACAGCGTCAGGCTGCCGGCCGCGCCGCCGCCGTTCGCGCCCGAGAAGTCCAGCGTCGAGCCGGATTGCACGTCCACCGTACCGTGGTCCGCCGTCAATGTGATCGACCCCGCCGGCGCATACCGTGTCACGTCGAAGAACTGCTTCGATACGCCCGCCGAACTCACCGTCGAGCCGCTGCCGATCGTCAGATTCCCGCTCGTTGCGACCAGGCTCACGTTGCCCGCCGGCGCGGCAAGCGTCGCGCCGTTGTCGCTGACCGTGCCGCCGATGAAGCTGAATGCGCCACCCACCGGCGTCTTCGTCAGGGCCGTGCCGGTCGCGCCATTCAGCGTCAGCGTACCGGTCGTCTTCACCGTCGATGCCGAACTCGTATCGGCCAGATACACGGGCGCTGCGAGCGTCACCGGCAGCGCGCCGAAGTCGAACGTGCCCGTGTTCTGACCGACGATGCCGCCCGTGCCCGTCATCGACACGCTCCCGAATCCGCTCACCGTCTTCGTGCCCGCGCCGAAGTCAATTTCCTTCGCGTTCACGGTCAACGTGCCGTTGCCCGACGTCGCCGTTCCGACAGGTGCCCCGGTCTCGTTCGTAAGCTCGATCTGCGGCGCGTTCAGCGTCACATGCCCGCCGTCGCTCGTGAACGTGCCGGCGCTCAAGTCCACGCTGTTGCCGAACGTCGCGTTCACGTCGCCGATGAAGCCGATTGCGCCATAGCTGCGCAGCGTTACCTGCTGTGCGTTCGCGAACTGCGCGAGCCCCGCCGGATCGATCACGAAGCCCGGCAGGTTTGCCGCAACCGCGCCGTTCGCGCTCGTGAACGTGATCGCCGAGCCGTCCGCCGTAATTGCCTTCGCCGACAGCACCGCGCTCGGATCGACCTTCAGGTTTCCAGACGAATCGAGCGTCAGCGCCTGACCGCCCGCGAGCGTCGCACCGGCGCCCACGGTCAGCAGACCCGTGCCCTTACCGCCCGTACGCGTGAGCGGTGCCATCGCGCCGTTCGACACGCGCAGCAGCGCACCATCGCCCACGATCGTGATCGGCTGATCCTTCGCGGCCGGGTAATCACCCGTGCCCGCGATCGACGCGCCCGCATCCACGCGCAGCCCGTTCGCGGCATTCGGGTCCGTGCCGCTCGCATCGGTCTTCGTGACCAGCAGGATTTCCGGTCCCTTCAGCGACGTGTTGCCGTTGTTCGACACCACCACGCTGTTCGCAATCGGCGTGATCGTCACACCGCTCGTCGTCGCGGTGCGCGTGCCACCGATCAGCAGGCTGCCCGCGTTCAGCGAATCGAGCGCGTCACCGCTGATCTGCAGATAGCCCGCCAGCGCCAGCGCGCCATTGCCCGTGATCTGGATGTCCTGCGACGCGATATCGACTTCCGCCGGCGCACCGCCTGTAGCGGCCGCCGTATTCAGCGTCGCACCGAGCGCCAGTGCCTTCGTCGCGGCCAGCACCAGTTGCCCGCTATCCATCGGTAGCGGCGGCGTCACGTTCCCCTTGCTTGCCGCAAGCGACGTGAAGAAGCTGTTGGCGTCCCTCAGCGTGTACTGCGAGTACTGCTGCCACACCGGCCCCGATTGCACGTTGAACAGCGTGGGCGTCGCGCTGCGGCTGCCCGTGACCGCATCCGCAAAGTAGCCTGCCGTCACCACCGTGCCATCCGGCAGCACCTTGCTCGCGCCCGGCGCCACGTTGCCCGTCATGCTCGACACCGTCACCCGATACGCACCGCGCAACGTCGCGTACTTGCCCGGCAGCAGCGTGTAGTAGCCCGGCGCCAGCCCCGGCACGCCGGCCAGATACACGGCCTTGCCAATCGCGTCATTCAGGCCCGCCTGGCCGACACCGAGCGTCACGGTCGTGGTCGTCGCCGTGCCATTGCTGGCGACGTCCGGTTGCACGGTCTGCGCAAACACCGGGTCGTACGCCGCCACCGGCGACTGCGCGCCCGGCACGATCGCGTAGACGCTCCCCGCGCCCACGTTGATCGGCATGGCCGTCGCGCCTTTGCCGCTCGCGTAGCTGATGTTGTACTGCGACAGCACGTCCCGCGTGCCGCCCGTGCCCGGCACCCACTCGGCCGCCTGCAGGTCGCCGCCGCCCGACAGGTCGATTGTTGCGCCCTTGTCGAGTGCGACGCGGCTGCCGTTCACACCAATGAACTTCGCCGGCGGCGCGCTCAGATCGTACGCCGTCACGCCCGCGAGCGGACTGAACCGCCACTCGACACCGTCGATTGTCGTGCCGTACGGAATGATCGCGCCGCTGCCCGATACCGACGTGATGCTGCCGTTCGCGAACCGCACCGAATCGGTCGCGACCAGCGGCAGGCTGTTGAACTGCGCCAGCGTCGCAGCGTTCGTCGGGTCGCCCACGCCGAACACGAGCGTGCCGAACGGCGCGTGCACCGCGCCGCCCTGCACGATGTTCGTCGCGTCCACCAGCAGCGCACCGCCGGCCGACAGCGGTGTGCCTGACGCGCCGTTCGACGCGAACGTGACCGTCGTGGGCGCGGGCGTGCCCGTGACCGGATCGGCCGGCCCGACCGCGTCGACGATGAACGTGCTGCCCGTCGCCGGATACACGCTTGCCGCGTTGAACGTCAGATCGCCGGGCGTATACAACGCGCCGGGCATCAGCGCGACGGGGCCGTTCGTCGCCACGTTCGTCGAGCTCAACCGGATATCGCCGTGGCTGTCGAAGTTCGCGTGCCCGAAGTTGTTCAGCTGGACCTGATTGCGCAGGTCGATGAACGACGCATTGACGTTCAGCGTCGCATCCGACACCGTCGCGACCGGCGTGAATTGAGGAGACAACGACGTATTCACCGGCCCGACCACCGCGACATACGGCGCGTCGATCGTCACATGCGTGCCGAGCGGATTCGCCGGCGCTTGCGCGAGCATGGCCGACAGCGCCGTGTTGCTGCCCCACTGCTGAGCCGGCGTCGACAGCAGCGTGTCGAGCTGGTCGAGGCCCAGTGCGGCGATCCGGCTGGTATTCAGCGTCACCGACCCCGGCAACGTCAGGTTCACGTTGCCGGCAAACGCGATCGGCGTGAACGGCATCGGGAGCGGAGGCGGTGTGCTGTCGCCCAGCACGAGGTTCGAAATCCCCGAGCCGTTCAGGCGATCGGCGGCGAACTGGATCACGCCGGTCGGCTGCCCGATCGGCTGACCGGTGGTCGGGTCGATCGCCGTCGTAAAGTCCTGGCCCGGCGCCAGCCCGGCGGGCGCGAGCGTCCCGCTCTGCCGCACGACCAGCGCGGTCGCGCCCGGCACGCCACCGTTCTGGCGCGGCAGGACCGTCAGCGTGCCACCGCCTGCCTGTGCAGCGCCGGCGTGGGCGGACAGCGTTGCATCCGCAAACAGGCCGTTTGCGGCGGACAGCGTAATCGAGCCTGCGTTGCTCCACACCGGCTGCGACGCAACCGTGCCGTTCGCCTGCAACTGGTCGAAGTGCGCCACCGTGCCCGACACGTCGATCTTCGAACCGGCCTGCGCGACGACATAGCCGGCATCGCTCGACAGCGTCACCGAACCTCCCGGCAATACCTTGCCGATGTTCGGCAAGACAGTTTGACCGCCTGCCTTGACCGGCGCGGCGAGCGGATTGGCCAGCGCAACGCCCGACACGTCGAGCGTCGCATCGGGGCCGAGCCAGACCGACCGGCTGTTGCTCGTGACGTAGACGCTGAACTGCCCTGGCTGCGCAAACGAGCCGCCCGAGTCCGCGCTCAGCATGATCGAACCGCCCGGCGCATGCACGGAACCCAGCACCGTCACCTGCGTCGGCGAACCGAAGCCGATGCTCGCACCGGCATCCGCCTGGATCGACGCGCCGGCCGACAGCGTGACCGCGCCGGTCACGTCCGGATAAGACGGCAGCGTAGTCGGCGATGCCTGCCACGACACGTCGCTGCCCGCCGTCAGCACGAGGCTCGTCGCCTGCCGGTGATACGCATCGAACTGGCCGCTCGTCGTCAGGCCCGCCGTCGACAGGTTCGTGCCCGTGCCCGCCTGCTGCAGCGCCAGCACGTCCGGGAGGCGGTTCTGCTGCGTCAGCACGATCGATGTACCGGGCGCCACTGTCGTGTCGTAGAACGCGTTCAGCACGTACTTGCCGAAGCCCTGCTGCGAGAAGAAGCTCGCGGGCAGATAAACGTCCCATGGCGACGCCGCCGACGGATCGCCGCCGATCCGGAAGCCGAGTGCCTGCAGCGTCAACGTGCCGCCGCCGGAAAATCCTTCGCTCAGGATCGTGCCGCCCAGCGCGAGCGTGCCGGCCGTCGGCTGCGCGGTGGGCAGGTAGTGCCCGTGAACGTCGATATGTCCGAATTGCAGGTTCTGCGGCGCCACGTACGTGCTCAGCGACACATTGCCGGCCCGCCCCATCGGCACGCCGTTCTGCATCAGCAGCTGGCCGTTCGCGAGCATCTCGCCGCCGCCCGACACGTCCAGCACGCTGCCCGGCTGCAGCACGATCGAGCCGGTCGTGTCCGAGTAAGTGCCGTCGCTCAACCCGACCGAGCTCTCGTTCGCCGACAGCGAAATGCTGCCGCCGTTGATGAACTGGCTGTTTCCGGGCGTCGTGCCCGGCAGCACCCGCACGTCGTTGTTCACCCACTGGCCGGCGGCACTGATCACGCCCTGCGGTCCCACCACGACGTTGCCGCCGCTCGCGATCGAAATCGTGCCCGACGGCGCGGACAGACGCCCCGCCACGTTGACGTCCGCGCCGACCGGCGGGCTGCTGAGCGTAATGGAACCGCCCGGCTGCAGGTTCAGTTGTGTGCCCTGCCCGACCACGATGCCCTTGCCCGCGGTGTAGTCCTCGGTCACGCTCAGGTTCGCGAAGCCGCCGTTGTTCAGCGTCGCGACCGGCACCACCATCGTCGTCAGCAGGCTTTGCGGATCGCTGGCGGCCGGCGTTGGCGACGCGCTCCCTGCGAGCGGCGTATCGATCGAAAAACCCGGCATCAGATCGTCCAGCGGCGGCGCCTGGTCCTGCAGGATCACGAGGCCCGAAACACCGGACGGCGCGCCGCTGCTCTTGTTCCATGCGAGGCCGATCACCGCGCCGCTGCCGAGCTTCGGATCGACGCCGAGGTTGAGCGTGCCGCCCGACGGCAGGCTGTTGCCCTGCACCTGCTTCGATCCGCCGAACGCCTGTGCGCTGATGTCGCCGTCGAGCACCAGCGCCTGCGACGCATACAGATCGAGCGTGCCCGCGTTGCCGCCGACGATGTAGTCGCCCTGGTACACGCCCCCCGTTTGCAGCGGGTTGTACCACGACTTCGTCACGCCCCAGCGCGGATGCGATTCGGTGAACTCGCCGGCAATGCCGACATAGGTATCGTACGGATTCGCCTGTCCGATCGGCACGATCGCGCCGTTCGCATCGACGAGCCGTGTCGTGTTGACCATCCCGCCGTCGTAATGCACGTAGCCGCCGTTCAGGTTCATCGATGAACCGGCGGCCGTCATCACTTCGTTGCCCGACAGCGTGATCGTGCCGCCGTTCGTCAGCAGCTGATCGACCGTGCGCGGCATCAGGTTCGCGTAACCCGACAGGTTCAGGATCGGGCTGCCGACCCACTGCACGCCGTCGCTACGGGTGCCTGTCAGCGTGCTGTCGACCACTACGCCCTTCAAGCCAAACAGGAACCCGTTGCGCAGCAGCGGTGAATCCGCCAGCTCGTTCTGGCCGATCCGGTCGATCGTGAGCAGCGTCTTCGAAATCGGCAACTCGACGTTCGCGAGGCCCGACACGTCGATCGTCGCGCCGTCGTCCAGATAGATCCGGCCGGGCACCGCGGTTTGCCCCGGCGGGACGACACCGGCAACCGACGGCGTCAATGCCGTCACCGTCACGCTCGAACCCGGCGCCTCGACCAACGCCCCGCCCTGGAACCACACCGCGCCCGCCGTCATCGCGATGCTGCCCGGCGTGAACACCGTGCCCGGCGTCGACGTCGCCGTCTGCCCGTTGTCGTCCGGCAGCACCATCGTCACCGATCCGGGGCCGAAGCTCAGCAGGCCCGCACGGTGCACATCGTCCGCGCCGCCGACCCCGCCCGTCGCCTGCCCTCGTCCCGGATACGCGTTACCCGACGGATTGTTCGAGCTGTACTCGTCGGCCGTCGAGATCGTGATCGTGCCCGGCGTGTTCACGCTCGTCGTCACGCCCACCACGCCGTTCTGCGCGACGCGGCTGCCCAGCAGGTTCACGTTGCCGCGTGCGGCCTGCACGATGCCCGTATTGGTCAATGTGCCGGCCGGCGTGATGTCGATCGACGCGCCGCTTTGCAGGTCAGTCGTCACGAGCTGTCCGCTCAACTCCGGCAGCAGGATCTGCGGATTCTTCGCGCCGAACGCGTTGGGCCGGACGCTGACACCCACGCCCGCCGCAAGCACGACCTGCCCGGCCGTTGCCGTGATGCTGCCGCCGTTCGTCACGTTCGGCGCCGCCACCAGCACAAAGCCGCCGTCGCTGACCGTGCCGTTGGTATGCGTCGTGATCGATGCGCCCGGCTCGATCGTGATGTCGCCCGGCGCCTGATACGGACCGCTGACGTTCGCCGTGTTGCCGAGGCCCAGCACTTCGTTCGGTACCCCGGCCGCCCCTTGCACCGTGGTCGAATTTCCAGACTCCGGATACGCGAGGCCACCCGTCGTGCCCGCCGGCAGGCTCAGGAACTGCTGGTTGCTCGCGGCGATCCCGTCGGGCGTCGGCACCGGCTGGTTCTTCATGTCGAGCAGGTTCAGCGACGACGCGACCAGCGAATGCACGTTCACCTGCGACCCCGCGCCGAACAGCGCGCCGTTGCGGTTGATCACGTACACCGCGCCCTGTGCGGTGACGTTGCCGAGAATCTGGCTCGGCCGCCCGCTCGGATCGTTGATCCGGTTCAGCACCGCCCAGTTGTTCGCGCCGTTCGTCTGCTTGCCCGCCGACTGGTCGAAGTTCAGCGTCGTCTGCCGGCCGACGTTCATCGTCTCCCACGTCAGCACCGCGTTCTGTCCGGTCTGCTTGACGTCCACGTTCACGTGGCCGCTGCTGTCCACCGTCTGCTGCGGCCCGTTTGCGTTGACCCACAGCAGCGGATTGCTCGCGTCGGTGTTCTGGCTGATCAGGTTGCCGTTGTTGTCCTTCGCGAAGGTGATGCCCGGCGCCACTTGCAACCCGCCCGGCACGAGCCCGTTCGGCACGGTCGACGGCAGCCCGGCCACCGCAGCAGCCGCACTCTGCTGCGCGGCGATTTGCGCGGCCACTGCCTGCGCCGCATGCCCGAGATTGCGGATCGACGGCTGGCTCGCCTGCAACGCCTGCTGCGCCGACACGCCGAGGTTCGGCACGCCCGGCACGCCGCTGCCGCCCGCACCGCCGCCCGACGCACGCGCCGTCGCCTGCCCGAGATTCATGATGCCGGCTGCCTGCACATGCGCGGCGACGCCCGCCGCGAGCATCAGCACCACGGCATGACGGAGCGGCCGAAGCCGCAGCAAAAACGCTTCCTGAGCGACCCTGGCTGCGCCCGACTGCTGGCTGGTACGACCGCTGCTTTCCGACACCCGCGATGGCATAACGAACCCGATTTGGTTAGGCAAACGACAACGAATGGATGGCCAGTTCGAGGACAGGCAGCCCTCCGCCTCGCACGGGACGAGCAGCGGATACCGGCGTGCGTGCGCAAACGCACGCGCCGATACCGGGCAGGCTCGGGAGCACGAGGCCGGAACTGGACGACTCATTTACGATGACGCGCGAGAATCCGGATACCGCAAGAGATTGCGAAATGGCGTTGCTCGAACGACGGCCGTCCGGACGCGCACAGCCCTGATCCGCAGCCTCTCATCCGCGTGTTGCACGCGCGCGATGCGAGGCGCCGGATTTCACGGCCTCATGGGAGATGACGGGTGACGCGCCGAATACCGCAAGCGCGTGGCCCGCGGGTGCCGCCGGCGGACGGCAGACGGACGCGCGTCAGGTGAGAACGACGATGCCGCCGGGGAGCCGCGTGATGCGCGCGCCGTACGCCTGGCTCAGCGTGTCGATCAGCGCATCGAGGCGGGCAATCGGCGCCTGCGCGGCCACGCTCATGCGGCCCAACGACGCGTTCCTGAGAACCACCCGCCCGGGGCGATAGCGGTTGATTTCGTCGATGACCTGCGCGAGCGGCACGCCATCGAACACGAGCATCCCGCGGCGCCACGCGACGACAGCAGCGGGATCGACGGTGGAAACGGGATGGACGACGCGGTCGTCATACACGAGCTGCTGCGCGGCCGACAAGGTCAGGCGGGTGTGCGGATGCTCGAACGCGACCGAGCCGGACACGCAGGTGACACAGACCTGCCCGTCACCGCCGCGACGGACGTCGAACCGGGCCCGCGTCGCGAGCATCCGGCCCCGGCCCGCGACGACGACGAACCCGCCCGTGCCCCCCGGCTCGCGCGCCGGCGGCTCGGCGACGATCTCCGCCTCGCCGGCCAGCAGGTCGATCCCGCGGTGCGGCGCGGATCCGGACGAAACGCGCAGCGCATCGATCCGCGTCTGCGCGCTCATCGCGACCGTCACCCCTTCACCGACGGCGATCTGGCGTTGCTCGCCGGTGCCCGTCCGATAGTCGGCGACGAGATCCGTGAGCGCGGGCCACAACTCGAACGGCGGACGCAACGCGAGCCACGACGCGCCCGCCGCGACCGCGAAGCCGACGAACGCGCGCCGGCCGGGCCGCAACGCTGGCTGCCGGCGGGGTTGGCCCACGGCCGACCGCGCGGCCGCGGCCGCTGCCGTCGCTGCCTCCTGCTCGGCGACGCGAACGCCGGCCGGCCGCAGGCCGGCCCACATCTCGCGCACCGTCGCTGCCGTCTGCGGATTCGCGGCGCACCAGTCCTTGAACGCGTTGAGCTGGTCCGGCGTGACCTGCCCCGAGCGCAGATGCACGAGCCACATCGCCGCCTGGGCCTGTACGTCGTCGCGAGGGTCGTCCGAGTGGGTCATCATCGTGGTATTCAAAATTTCCGCCGCCCGCTGGTATGGCTCTCGCCACTCTCGCCGCGCTCGTTCATGCGCTCGAGGCAATGGCCGATCGCTTGACGGAGCTCGAGCTCGACGAGCCGAAGCGAAATCCCCATCCGCTCGGCGATTTCCTTGTTCAGTTGGCCTTCGACGCGGGCAGCCAGCAGGATCGCCCTGCGCCGCGGCGGCAGTTCCTGCAGCACCTCGGTCAGCAGGTCGATGGTCAGCCGCGCGCCGACGATCCGCTCGGGGTCCGCGCGATCGTCGGGAATCTCCAGCACCTCGTCGATGTCCGCCTGATCGACGTAATGCTGGTCGCGGCGATGCTGGTCGATCGCGAGGTTGTTCGCCATGCGCATCAGATACGCTTCGGAATTCGACACGGTGCCGGGCACGCTGGCATTCTCCAGCTTCAGCCAGGTTTCGTGCAACAGGTCGGCCGCGCGATCCCGCGTGCCGACCAGGCGCTCGAAGCGGCGAAGCCAGTGCGCGTAGCGGGATTCGAGCAGCTTCTTCAGGTGGCTGCGGGTGCTGTCGGTCATGATGCGTTACCGCGCCTCCTGGTCGGCAGGCGGACAGTCGGCGTGGATCCCGTTGCCGGCCGGGCGCAGCAGAATCGTCACCGGCACGGGGAATCCCGCGGGCGGCGGCGCGTCGATCGTCAGCGCGCGGAGCGCACGGCCGATCGCGGCGTCCCGCGCCGGCATGCCGGTCGATGCGAGCAGGTCGACCATCGTGACCTTGCCGCCGCGGTCGATCTGCAATTGCGCGGCCAGCCGGTAATCACCCGGCCGGGTCAGCGGTGTCGCGCACAGTGCAGTGGTCAGGTTCGCCTGGATCATCGCGATATATGGACGGTAGTCGCCGCCATCCAGCGCACCGTCGGTGTTGTTCGTCGTTGGCTGCGGACGGGCCGGCGGTGCCGGCGCCGCATCGTCCTGCTCGATGACCGCCTGATCGGCGCCGACGATTTTCGCCCGCAGTCCGGTGCCGGCCAGCGCCACGCGCAACGCGTCCGCCGGCAGATAGGTGCCGTGAACCGGCGCGCTGACCCGGCCGTCAATCAGCGGCTTCGGCGCCACCACCACGAGGCTCGTCGAGTAGAACGCCCGCAACAGCTCCGCCAGCGGCTGCGCCGGAAGATCGAAGTGCCGCGCGCCCGGCGCGTTGGCTACGTCGGCCTCATCGGCGTCCCGCGCCCAGGCACACTGCGTCGTCAGGAAACCCCACCATCCGACGCATACGGCAAGCGCCAGCGCACCGGCCGCCGCCCGGTAGCCTGTCATAGCTCGAAACCGGAAAATAGGTTCGGCGTGTCGTGGTCTCCAACGCGCCATCCGCATCAAACTGGACGGCATATCCTAGAAACCGGATGTGACAATCCGAAGTAATTGGTTCACTTGGCGGAAAACGGTGAACCGTCCGCAACCGCCGACTAGTAAATTTTTGGGCCCAATTCTGTGGCGAGGTACTGTTCCGTCGGACTTGCACATTCCCTCTCGAACAGGAACAAGGCCGATTTCCTGCTTTAACGAGACTGGTTTCACCATCGTCTTGCGACGAAGGCCAGGGCTTTCCTCTCCACATACTGACACCGTGGAACTCACGTTGTTGATCCACCGGTCGAACGCAAGCACTTGTAGCGACGCTCTTCGTCGCCCAAATTATCGCAAGCGACATCGCGACGCCATCGACGACACGTTGGTACGCCGCCATGTCGAGCGATTCAACAGGCTTCGCAGTAGACCCGCTGATCCCGAGTGTCGAATCCCTACTTCAGGGACGCGCGGGCAGGGAGATGTTTTTAACCATCGTCTCGGTGTTCGCAACCACTCGATATGGATACCTGGCGGCGGAATACAAGAAATTGTCTCCCAAATATGGGGTGGACAATGCGATCTTGTCGATAAACCAGACGTGAGTTTCTCTTACTCCATGCCGCGTCTCACACCCGAAATCATTGCTGGTGTTGCACGCCAGACCCAGGCTCCATTCCGATGCCTCTGGTGTAGATCAACCCGGCACGCCGATGTGGATGCCGCACGGAATCCCCTGCCGAGACGTCCTCTACCGCCCGATGGTCACAAGCGACATTGCGACGATATTCTTGGCGCTCCGGTCCGCCGCCACGTCAAGCGAACTACCAGACCACGGGGTAGATCTGCCGATCACGGCCTGTCTAATTCCTACTTCAGACGGGGACGGGCGAGCAGGGTGAAATTCCAATTATTAACCAGTTGATTTCAATCGCGAGGTACGGATACCACATCATGAAGAATACGTTAGCTACTCTTGCAATCGTGCTTGCTGTCGGCGCGCTCGTCGGCTGCGCAAGTACCGGCAACACTCAACTGAAGGAGACGACGCGGGAGTCGCTTGATCAAAAGCTCGTCCAGGGCAAAACGACGAAGCAGGAGGTCCGTGACGCATTTGGTGATCCTTCCGCTGTCGGATACACGGACGGCGGTCGCGAAGTCTGGACATACGTCTACGCGCATTCGACGCCAACCGTCGCGAGCTACGTCCCGATCGTCAGCCTTTTTTCGCACGGTGCCGATGTCAACAAGAAGCAACTCGTGCTGATGTTTGACACGGATGGCATCCTGCAGAAATTCAGCTTCAGCCAGAGCCAGACCGAACGCCGCGGCGGGATCGCCGAATAGCACGCAGCGCCGAACAAGAATAGAAGCGAAAGCGAGTGGCGGTCCATCCGGGCAACTGCTCGCAGATCATTCTGTCGATTGACCCAGGGCATTACCGTCCTACTCCATGCGCCACAGGCCAATGAGGCTATCCCCCCGGCATGCCGTCCGGACCTTCGGTGCCGGTCCATCCGTTCCAGCGCCGCGTGCGCGGTCGCGAGTAAACATCGGCGCGGCGACTGCTCGCAATCGGCGCGGGCCGAGAGGTCGGACCGCGCCGCTACGCTTGAACGCGCAAGCCTCCGTTCAAGCGGCAAGACCCGCCGCTTAGCCCCCACTCAAACGGTTCTGCTCCTCCCGTGTCAGAAACCGCCGCTGCGTATCACCGGGGCCGCCGAGGCCAAGCACCGCGACCGACGCGTTCGGCCGATAGCCTAGCGTTTCGCTCCCGCGCCGCTTCTTCTGATCGGCAGCGCCGCCATCGCCAAAACCCTCGACCTGCACCGAGATCGTCCAGCGCCGCTGGTTGCCGTGCGCCGCGTTGTTCTTCGCGAGGTCCTGCGCCATCTGGCTCGCTGCCGACGCAGCCGAACTCGCCGCAGTCAGCGCACCCGTGTTCACCGCCTGCACCACCGGAATGCCGGTCGCCTTGCCCTGCACCTGGATGTTGTCGGCGTTCGCGACATGCAGCGCCGCGACGTTCAGGTTCCCGGAAACACGAATCCCCGCATCACCCGCGTCGACCGTGCCGCGCGGCGCAATCAGGTTCGCGTCGCTCACCGGCGCGCCCGGAATCGTCTGCAACGTCGCGATGCCGGCGCCCGTCACCTCGCCACGCGCGTCGATCGTGCAGTAATGGTTCGGGTCGCACACGTAATTCGGCGCGGGCGTATCGGCGACCGATTTCGAGCCCTTGCCGGCGTTGATGTCACCGTTCGAACTCCAGATCGTCATGTTGCCGCCCTGCTCGGTGAAGATCCGGCTTTGCGCGAGCAGCACGCTCTGGTCGGTGAAGATGTCGATGTCACCCTGCTCGAGCGTCAGGATACCCATCGTGCCGGGGCCAGCCACGACCTTGCCGTACGAGCCGACGATCGCGGGCGGTGCCGACGTGCTGCCCACCAGCGCCCGTCCACCGGGCCCGAGGATCGAGATGTTGCCGCCTTGCTGCGTCTGGATCGTCGTACTGCGGATATCCAGGTTGCCGGTGGTCACCAGCTTGTTCGCACCATTGCTGCCGCCGCCGAGGTTGTTCGCCGTGTAGCCGAGCGCGCTCGGGAACAGCGTGTTGATCGCCTGGTAGCCACGCGCGTACTGCTGGTAGTACGGGCTCGCCGAATCGTTGTAGTCGAGCCCGACGCGACTCAGCACGCTGAACAGCACCTGCTCGGCAAAGAGCTGCTGCACATAGGTGGGCAGCGCCTGGAATTGCTTCCATGCGTCGGCAGCCGTGAGCGTGCCCACGCTCTGCTGCGCGGCCTGCTTGTCCTTTGCCAACCCGGTGTCGACGACCTGCCCGGCATCGTATTGCTCCATGAACGCGATCAGCGCCGACGTCGCGCTCGGCACGCCGGGCACCGCGCTCGCCGGATCGATATACGCCGAGATGAACGCGGCATTGTCGACGCCCGGCCCGACGCCGAACAGCACGTTGATGTTCGCGCTCTCGTGCGGCAACGCCGGGTTGTCGGCGTTGCCGATCGCGTCGATGCCGGTGGGCGTCGCGCGATATCCCGCGCGCATCGACGCGTAGAGCTGCGCCTGGTTCGTCAGCGGCCCGATGTCGCGGCCGGCTTCGATATCGAACGTACCGGGGCCGGCCAGCACGAGTTGCGGCGCACCGACGTCGACCTCCACCGCCGGCGTATCGTAGATATCACGCCCGGCCACGATACGCGTGACGTCGGCCGCGCGCAGGTTCTGTCCTTCGAAGGCCAGGTTCACGATGTCCTGGCCGGCCTGGATCAGCGCGGGCTTGCCGACCGCAACCTTGACGAGCTTCAGGTAGGCGCCCCCGCTCGCGTCGCCCGCAGCCGGCGGCAAGCCGTCGACGATGCTTCCGTTCAGGCTGTAGATACGCACCGGTTCCGTATCGTTCGCGTGCAGCGCGCTCGTCCCGTGTGCATTCGCGATGGCATGCGGCTGCGTCGGCGACGGCATCGCAGCCGGATCCGAATCCGACATGCCGAAGGTTCCCGACGCATCGATGCCCGCGCTCGACAGATTCACCGTCTGATCGGCGATCAGGTTCAATTGACCGACGGCGGACGGATACAGCATGCCGCTCGACTCGACCGTGATGCCGCCCGTGAGCGCCGTCAGGTTCAGGCTCGCAGGCATGACCGTCCCGCCGCCCACCAGGTAATTGCCGAGCGTGCCGAACTGCACGTCGCCGGTGGTCGACAGCACGTCGACCGCCGACGTCGACGAGTATCCTTGCCCGTCGGCGTACTGCATGTAGCGCCCGACGCTTCCGCTCGTGTAGGACGGGTTCATGACCGCGCCGATATCGACACCCTGACGCGCGCTCACATTGAAGATCCCGTCCTGCACGGCAAGCACCGTGGACGTCGCAAGCGGCGGCTGCCCGAGGTACGCGGGCGGCACGCTGAAATCGGCGGCAATCCGACCGCCCGCGGTCAGCGTGCCCGTTCCCTTCGCGACGAAATAGTCGCCGCTCAGGATATCCCCACCCGCATGCACGCTCAGGTTGCCGCCGCCGACCGTCACCGGGTTGCCGCCGCCGTCCAGATACCAGGTGGTCGGCAACGACACGCCGAGATCGGCGATGTTGCCGCCCGCGCTGACCGACACGTTGCCGCCAACGCTCATCACCCCCTGGTCGAACGCACCGAAGTCGATCGACGTGCGCGTGATCGGCAAATAGGTAATCGCGCCACTGCTGTTGCTGTTGGAAGTGCGGTATGGGGTGATCTCCATCCACTGCCACCAGTACTGGCTGGTGTTCGTGCCCACCGTGCCGGTGACCAGCCCGGTCGTGTCGGTCGTGTATTCGATGCCGGTGATATTGCCTTGTGCGCGCAGGCTGATGTCGCCCGCCGAGTCCGGATTGACCATCGGCGAAACCAGAATATCCGGGAACTGCGAGTTGTTGCCGGCGCTGACGATCACCGTTGACGTCCCCATCGCGGGCGCATTCGGATTGCGGGCACCCGCGGTATAGATCACGCCCGGCACGATCGGGCCGGCAGGATCGGTCGTGCTGGCTGCGTTGAACAGCGCGATATTGTTGCCCGCAGCCACGTCGATCGAACCGGTGCCGGTGCGCAGCATCGTCGGCGCAAGCAGCAGCATGCCGCTGCCGTCGAGATACGCCGTATGCCCGTCGAACGTCACGCTCCCGCTGTCCGCTGCACCGTTGAAGGTCGATCGGGCCTGGAGCGCCAGCGGGTTCGTGCTACCCAGGTTGGCGCCTGCCACCACCCGGAACGAGCTGCTGTCCCCGCCCGCCAGCGACGCGGATTGAAGCGGCAGCGGATTCGTCGCAGTGGCAACAGGCGACGGCGTGTTGTCGGTCTGGACAGGCAGGTCGATCGTCGTCGACGTGATCACCGCGACCGGTTGCACTGCCGGCGGTGTGACAGTGGGAGTAAGGGGCGTCTGCCGGGTCTTGATGAAAAACTGACTCGCCGCCACGAGAAACTTGTTGTAGTCGTTCAGGTAGATCAAGTAGGAAGCCGGATTCGAGGCCTGTTCTGCGGCGGAAGGCGCGACGGGTGCAACAGGTGCGCCAGGCATGGGCTTTCCGTAAGCATGAAACTGACTGATGATCTGGATCGTGCTGTTGTTCGGCTGCCAGCCGAGCGGAGCGGTAATATCGGCAGACGCCGTCTGGCCCAGATAGCCCGCGTACGCCGTGTAAAGCGTGTAGTACTCCGCGATTTCGTCGGGTGTGCCACCGGCTGGCTGACCGGGCCCGATGGCCAGGTTGTGATTCGGCCCGGTCTGGTTGTTTCCGTAGTAGGAAATTCCATATCCCATGTTCGCGTAAGTGCCGGACGGTGCCAGGTAAGTGTGCAGCGCCGCGCTCTGCGACGAGAGTGGCGGAACCGGGATCGTCCCGCCGCCTAACGGATTCCCGATCTGGAAGAAGCCGTCCGTCAGGCTCGCGTTGAGCTTGACGTTGTTCTCGGCGCGCAGCGTCACGATCGGCGCCTGGCCATGGAAACGGAACACGGGATCGGCCTGCGACGTGCCGGCCCCGAGGTTCCAGTTCGTCAGCACCTGAATATTCCCGCCATTGATCGACGGGCTCGGGTTGTCGAGCTCGATGCCCGGCACCACGCGCGCGTTCGCCACGTTCGCGCCGGCAAACGGATTCGCGGTCGCGTCGAGTCCGTGCCGGACGAAGGCCATCAGCGTGCCCGGCACCGCCGCCGTCGCGTCGCCGTGCTGATAGCCGTAGAAGGTCTGGTGTTCGGCATTCGCCGTTGCCGGCACGAAATAGTCGGCGTTCAGGTACGCCCGGAGCTGGTCCGCAGTCAGACTGCCGGCCGTGTAGTTCAGCACCGTGTTGCCGCTGCCGTCGGTGAACGTTCCCGACACCAGGCTGCCCGTCGCGTCATACCATCCGGCCGGATCGATGATGCCGTCGAAGTGCTGTGCGCCTGTCGTTGCGTCGGTCGTGCTCCACACCGCATACGCTTCGAGCGTCGTCGCGCGCGAGCCCGCGATTCCCTTGCCCGCGTTGAAACCCGATGCCGGCAGCGATACGTTCACCGTGCCGTCCGCCAGCAGCGGCGCGCGGAAATTCACCGTACCGCCCGACAATCCGCCGGCCGTGCCGCCCGATACATCGATCAACGCGTTCGCGCCGACGCGGATCAGCCCCGCGCGCGACGGATCGATGTTCTCGTAACCATAGGTCGCGTTGTAGGGATTTGCGACGGTCGGATCGAACACCGCGCTGGTGCCGATGTTCACCTTGCCGCCGCGCTGGTTCGGATCCGAGCCGCGCGCGAGCAGCGTGCCTTCGATATCCACGCCGCTCTTGCCGTACAGGTCGATTCCTCCGCCCGCGTTGCCCGATGCGTCGATCGTGCCCAGCACGTTCACGTTGCCGTTCGCCGTATCCGACGCGTTGCCCGCGCCGCCGTCCGCCGTCAGCGATACCGTGCGTGCGGTCAGTGCGTTGCCGGCCGACAGCGTCAGGTTGCCCGTCTTCGTATGGACTGCGATCGACTGGTTCACGCCGCTCGACGCGAGCGTCTTCGCAAGCGCGTCCAGGTCCGCCGCGCCACCCGTGTCGAGCGACAGCGAGCCGCCCGTGAAGCCTGCCGCCGCGCCGCCCTTGATCGTGCCGTTCAGGTTCACCACCTGCTGCGGTGCCGACAGCGTCAGGCTGCCGGCCGCGCCACCGCCGGTCGCGCCCGAGAAGTCCAGCGTTGAGCCGGATTGCACGTCCACCGTGCCTTTGTCGGCCGTCAGCGTGATCGCGCCAGCCGGCGCGTATTGCGTCACATCGAAGAACTGCTTCGACACCCCCGCCGAACTCACGGTCGCGCCGCTGCCGATCGTCAGGTTGCCGCTCGTTGCTTCCAGGCTCACGTTGCCCGCGGGCGCCGTAATCGTCGCGCCGTTGTCGGCGAGCGTGCCGCCAATGAAGCTGAATGCGCCACCCACCGGCGTCTTCGTCAGTGCCGTGCCGGTCGCGCCATTCAGTGTCAGCGCGCCCGTCGTCTTCACGGTCGATGCCGAACTCGTGTCGGCCAGATACACCGGCGCATTTAGCGTCACCGGCAGCACACCGAAATCGAACGTGCCCGTACCCTGCCCGACGATGCCGCCGGTCGCGGTCATGGTCGCCGACGAGAATCCGCTCACCGTCTTCGTGCCGGTGCCGAAGTCGATCTCCTTCGCGTTGACCGTCAGCGTGCCGTTGCCCGGCACGGCCGTCGCGTTCGCCGCGCCCGTCTCGTTCGTGAACGCGATCTGCGGCGCGTTCAGCGTCACATGCCCGCCGTCGCTCGTGAACGTGCCCGCGCTCAGGTCGACGCTATTGCCGAACGTTGCATTCACGTCGCCGACGAAGCCGATCGCGCCATAGCTGCGCAGCGTCACCTGCTGCGTGTTCGCGAACTGCGCGAGCCCCGTCGGATCGATCACGAAGCCCGGCAGGCTCGCGGCAGCCGCGCCATTCGCGCTCGTGAACGTGATCGCCGAGCCGTCCGCCGTGATCGCCTTCGCCGACAGCACGGCGCTCGGATCGACCTTCAGGTCACCCGATGAATCGAGCGTCAGCGCCTGACCGCCCGCGAGCGTCGCGCCCGCGCCGACCGTCATCAGGCCCGTACCCGTGCCGCCCGTGCGCTTGAGCGGCGCCATCGCGCCGTTCGACACGCGCAGCAGCGCGCCATCGCCCGCAATCGTGAGCGGCTGGTCCTGCGCGGCCGGGTAATCGCCCGTTGCCGCAATCGATGCGCCCGCATCGACGCGCAGCCCGTTCGCCGCGTTCGGATCCGTACTGCTCGCATCGGTCTTCGTGACCAGCAGGATTTCCGGTCCCTTCAGCGACGTGTTGCCGTCGTTCGACACCACCACGCTGTTCGCAATCGGCGTGATCGTCACGCCATTCGTCGTCGCCGCGCGCGTGCCGCCGATCAGCAGGCTTCCCGCGTTCAGCGAATCCAGTGCATCGCCGCTGATCTGCAGATAGCCGGCCAGCGCCGGTGCGCCATTGCCGGTGACCTGAATGTCCTGCGACGCGATATCGACTTCTGCCGGCGCACCGCCGGCGGCGGCTGCCATGTTCAGCGTCGCGCCGAGCGTGAGCGCCTTCGTCGCGGCCAGCACCAGTTGCCCGCCATCCCTCGGCAACGGCGGCGTCACGTTCCCCTTGCTTGCCGCAAGCGCCGGGAAAAAGCGATTCGCGTCGGTCAGCGTGTACTGCGCATACTGCTGCCACACCGGCCCCGACTGCACGCTGAACAGCGTCGGTGTCGCACTGCGGCTGCCCGTGATCGCGTCGGCGAAGTAACCGGACGTCACCACAGTGCCGTCCGGCAGCACCTTGCTCGCGCCCGGCGCAACGTTGCCCGTCATGCTCGACGCCGTCACGCGGTACGCGCCCGGCAGCGTCGCGTACTTGCCCGGCAGCAACGTGTAATAGCCCGCCGCGAGCCCCGGCACACCCGACAGATACACGGCCTGCCCGACCGCGCTCGTCAGCGACGCCTGGCCCACGCCTGCGCTGAGCGTTTGCGAGCCTACCGTGCCGTTCGCGTTCGTCGCCGGCTGCAGCGTCTGCGCGAATACCGGATCGTAAGCGGCGACCGGCGACTGCGCGCCCGGCACGATCGCATAGACGTTGCTCGCCCCGACGTTCACCGGTAGCGCGACACCCGACGCGTTGGTCGCATAGCTGACGTTGTATTGCGACAGCACATCGCGCGTGCCGCCCGTGCCCGGCACCCACTCGGCCGCCTGCAGGCCGCCGCCGCCCGACAGGTCGATCGTCGCACCCTTGTCGAGCGCCACGCGGCTGCCGTTCACGCCGATGGTCTTCGCCGGCGGCGCCGTCAGGTCCGCGCGGGAATCGGCCGCCGACGGGTTGAACTGCCACTCGACGCCGTCCAGGGTCGTGCCGTAAGGGAGCGTCAGTCCGCTGTTCGAGACCGACGTCACGCTGCCGTTGGCCAGCGTCACCGAATCGGTCACGACGAGCGGCAAGTTGTCGAACTGCGCTTTCGTCGCGGCGTTCGTCGGGTCGCCCACGCCGAACACGAGCGTGCCCGACGGCGCGCGCACCGTGCCGCCCTGCACGATGTTCGTCGCGTCCACCAGCAGCGTGCCGCCCGCCGACAGCGGCGTGCCCGACGGGCCGTTCGACGCGAACGTGACCGTCGTCGGCGCGGGCGTGCCCGTGACCGGATCGGTCGGGCCAACGGCGTCGACGATGAACGTACTGCCGGTCGCCGGATACACGTCGGCCGCCTTGAACGTCAGGTTGCCGGGCGTATAGAGCTTGCCGGGCGCAAGCGACGCATTCGTCGTGAGCGGCGGGTTCGTCGAGCTGAGCCGGATGTCGCCGCGGCTCGTGAAGTTCGCATTGCCGAAGTTGTTGAGCTGGAACTGGTTCTCGAGATCGATGAACGCGGCGTTCACGTTCAGCGTCGCATCGGAGGCCGCGGCGACCGGGCTGAACTGCGCCGACGATCCCGTGATCGCCGGCCCGGCGAACGCGACATAAGGCGCATCGATCGTCACCGTGCTGCCGATCGCGTGTTGCGGCTGCGCGAGCAGGGTCGGCAGCACGGGCGTCGGGGCCGAGTTCGGGTCGGGTTGCGGCGGCACCGTCGACAGCAGCGTATTCAGTTGCGCGTCGCTGATCGCGGCGATGCGTCCGGTATTCACGATCACCGATTCCGCCAGCTTCAGATCGACGTCGCCGGCAAAGGCGATCGGAACCGGGCTGCCGACCACGTTCGCATCGCCGAGCACGAGACGGGCGATTTCCGAGCCATTCAGGCGATCGGCCGCGAACTGGATCACGCCGCCCTTCGTGACGAGCGGCAGCCCGGTCGTCGGATCGATCGCCGTCGCGAAATCCTGACCAGGCGTCAATCCGGCCGGCACGAGCGTGCCACCTTGCCGCACGACCAGCGCGGTCGCGCCGATCCCGCTGTAGTTCTGACGCGGCAGGATCGTCAGTGCGCCGCCTTTCGCCTGCGCCGCGCCGGGATGCGCGTCGAGCGTGGCGTCGAGGAACAGGCCCTGCGACACCGCCAGCGCGATCGAGCCGGCATCGCTCCACACCGGCTGCGACGCGTACGTGCCGTTCGCCTGCAACTGGTCGAAGTTCGCCGACGCGCCCGACACGTCGATCTTCGAACCCGCCTGTGTGACCACGTAACCCGAATCGTCGGACAGCGCCACCGTGCCGCCCGGCAGAACCTTGCCCGTCACGGGCAGGTAGGTCGTCTGGCCGTTCTTCACCGGCGCCGCGAGCGGGTTCGTCAGCGCGACCCCGGACACGTCGAGCACCGCGTCCGATCCCAGCCACACCGACTTGCCGGCACTCGCATAGCCGGAGTCGAACTGTCCGCTCTGCGAGTACGGGCTGTTGGTGTGCGAGTCGGCGCTCAGCGTGATCGCGCCGCCCGGCGCCACCAGCGATCCGAGCACGGTAACCTGCACGGGCGAACCGAGCCCGATGCTACCGCCCGGATCGGTGACGATCGACGCACCATGACCGACGATCACTCGGCCGGTCGCGTCCGGGTAGATCGGCACGGGTCCGGCCGAAAGCCCTGTCATGTTGAGGTAGTTCGGCCCGGCCCACAGGTAGTTCCCGCCGGTGAGCACGGTACTCGTCGGCTGCCGGTGATACGCGTCGATCGCGCCGATCGACGTGAGGCCGCCCGATGCGAGATTCGCGCCACTCGCCGCCTGCTGCAGCGCAGGCACGTTCGGAATCAGGTTCTGCTGGGTGACGAACACCGTCGTGTCCGGTGCCACGCTCGCATCGAACATTGCCTTCAGCACATAGCTGCCGAAGCCCTGCCTCGCGAAGAAATCGGTCGGCAACGCGAGCGCCCACGCGGGCGCCGACGCCGCGTCGCCGCCGATCTGGAATCCCGACGTCTGCAACGTCAGCGCACCGCCGCCGGCAAACCCGAAGCTGCGGATCGTGCCGTCCATCTTCAGGTTGACGTCCGGCGGCGGCGCGAGGTACGACAGCGGGTTCGCGTCCGCGATCAGCGACACGTTGCCGCCCTTGCCGACCGGAATGCCGTTGCTCGACAGCAGCCGGCCATTCGACAGCATCTGCCCGCCGCTCGACACGTCGAGCACGCTGGCCGCCTGCAGGTCGACACCACCACCGGCCGACAGCGTGATGCTGCCGCCGTTCACGTAGTGGCTGCCGCCCGGCGTCGTGCCGGCCGCGGTCTGCGTGTCGTTGTTGACCCACTGGCCGGCGACGCTGAGCAGCGCGTCGGTGCCCACAACGATGTCGCCCGCGGTCGACAGCGCAATCGTGCCCGACGGCACGACCAGATCCCCGAGCACCGTGATCGGGCGTTTACTGAGCGCGCCTGTGGCGAGCGTGATGCTGCCGCCCGGCTGCAGCTTCAGCTGCGTCCCGTCCGTGACGACATACCCCTTGCCCCCCATCTTGTCCTCGATGACGTTGAGCTTCGAGAATCCGCCGCTGTTCAGCGTGTCGACCGGCACGACGTGCGTCGCGAGCAGGTTGTCCGGATCGGTGTCGGGCAGCGCATTCAGCGCGTTCCGGTCAAGTGGTGTCGCGATCCCGAAGCCGGGTGCAACGGAGTCCAGTTGCGGCGCCTGCGGCTGAAGGATCACGAGGCTCTGATCGCCCGACGTCGTCGCGGAGTTGCCCTGCGTGAGCTGCGCGTTGCCGCCGAGGCTGAATGTGCCGCCCGTCGGCTCGGCATTGCCCTGCACCTGCTTCGATCCGGCGAACGCCTGCGCGCTGATGTCGCCGTCGAGCACCAGCGCCTGCGACGCGAATACGTTCAACGTGCCGGCGTTGCCGCCGACGATGTAGTCGCTCGCGAACATGCCGCCGGAGAGCAGCGGGTTGTACCAGGTCTTCGTCACGCCCCAGCGGGGGTGAGTCTCGGTGAACTGGCCGGCGATGCCCACGTAGGTGTCGTACGGGCTCGCCTGACCGATCGGCACGAGCGCGCCGTTCGCGTCGACGAGGCGCGTCGTGTTCACGATCCCGCCGTCGTAGTGGATGTACCCGCCGTTCAGATTCAGCGACGAACCCTGCGCCGTCATCACATCGTTGCCCGCGAGCGTGATCGTGCCGCCGTTGATCAGCAGCTGGTCCACCGTGCGCGGGATCAGGTTCACGTAGCCCGACAGGTTCAGGATCGGGCTGCCGACCCATTGCACGCCGTCGCTGCGCGTGCCGGTCAGCGTGCTGTCGACGACGACATTCTTCAGTCCGAACAGGAAACCGTCGCGCAGCAGCGGCGAATCCGCGAGCTCGTTCAGGCCGACGCGGCCGACCGTCACCAGCGTATCGGAGATCGGCAGTTCGACGTTCGCGAGCCCCGATACGTCGATCGTCGCGCCGTTGTCCACGTAGATCCGGCCGCCCACGGCCTGGATGTCCGGCGACGGTGCGTAAGTCGTGGCGGACAGTGCCGCGACGGAAACGGTCGAACCCGGCGCCTCGACGAGCGAGCCGCCCTGGAACCAGACCGAGCCGGCGGTCACCTTGAGCGCACCGGGCGTGAAGGTCGTGCCCGGCGACGATGTCACCGTCTGGCCGTCCTGATCGGCCAGGACGGCGGTCACCGAGGTCGGGCCAAAGCTCAGCAATCCTGCGCGGTTGGTGTCGTTCACGCCCGATCCGTCGCTCGCTGTCAGCAAGCCCCTGCCGAGATACGCATTGCCGGCCGGGTTGTTCGCGTTGTATTCGTCGACCGTCGAGATCGTGATCGTGCCCGGCGCGTTCACGCTCGTCGTCACGCCCACCACGCCGTTCTGCGCGACGCGGCTGCCTAGCAGGTTCACGTTGCCGCGCGCGGCCTCGATAATCCCGGTATTGGTCAGTGTGCCAGGCGGTGTGAGATCGATCGACGTGTATGGGTCGATCGGAATCATGATCCTGCCGCTTAGTTCCGGCAGCAGCACCTGCGGGTTGTCCACGTTCGGCCGCAGGCTCACGCCGACGCCCGCGGCCAGCACCACCTGGCCGGCGGTCGCGGTAATGTGCCCACCGTTGCTCACGTTGGGTGCTGCCACCAGCACGAAGCCGCCGTCACTGATCGTGCCGTTGATGTGCGTGGTGATCGATGCGCCCGGCTCGATCGTGATGTCGCCAGGCGGCTGATACTGGCTCAGCGAACTCACGCCGACCTGATTGCCGAGCCCGAGCAGTTCGTACGGCACACCACCCACGCCCTGCACCGTCCCCGACGATCCCGATGCCGGATATGCGAGTCCGCCCGTCGTGCCGGCCGGCAGGCTCAGGAACTGCTGGTTGCTCGCGGCGATGCCGGCCGCGTCCTGGATCATGTTGCCGACCACCACCGGGAGACGGTTGACGAACGTCTGGTTGTAGTCGTTCATGTTCAGCAGGTCGAGCGACGACGCCACCAGCGAATGCACGTTCACCTGCGAACCCGCGCCGAACAGCACGCCGTTGCGGTTGATCACATACACCGCGCCCTGCGCGTTCACGTTGCCGAGAATCTGGCTCGGGCGCCCGCTCGGATCATTGATCCGGTTCAGCACCGCCCAGTTGTTCGCGCCGTTCGTCTGCTTGCCTGCCGACTGGTCGAAGTTCAGTGTCGTCTGCCGGCCAACGTTCATCGTCTCCCACGTCAGCACCGCGTTCTGTCCGGTCTGCTTCACGTCGACGTTCACGTGGCCGCTGCTGTCGATCGTCTGCTGCGGCCCGTTCGCGTTGACCCACAACAGCGGATTGCTCGCGTCGGTGTTCTGGCTGACCCGGTCGCCTTTGTCGTTCGTCACGAAGGTGATGCCCGGAGCCACCTGCAGGCCGCCCGGCACGAGCCCGTTCGGCACGGTCGACGGCAACCCGGCCACAGCCGCGGCCGCACTCTGTTGCGCGGCGATTTGCGCGGCGACCGCCTGCGCTGCGTGCCCGAGGTTGCGGATCGACGGCTGGCTCGCCTGCAGCGCCTGCTGCGGTGACACCCCGAGGTTCGGCATGCCCGGCACGCCGCCGACCCCGCCCGTGCCGCCGCCGGACGCGCGCGCCGTGGCCTGCCCGAGATTCATGATGCCCGCCGCGTGCGCATGCGCGCCGACGCCCGCCGCGAGCATCAGCGCGATCGCATGACACAGCGGGCGGACCC
Organism: Burkholderia sp. Bp8963; assembly: GCF_003854275.1. GTDB lineage: Bacteria > Pseudomonadota > Gammaproteobacteria > Burkholderiales > Burkholderiaceae > Burkholderia. Next base: position 11,861 of record NZ_QTQP01000040.1, on the reverse strand, counting down.
GAAGCAAGCGCGCTTGCGCGGCGGATTGGACCGATTTCGACTGCCTCTGCGTACGACCGCTCATAGCGAATTCCCCGTTAGCAACATCCGTCATCTAACGCCCTGACGAAGCGGCTCGCGGGATATCGCATTTCTGTGTGGCGACCGGGTCGGAACCGGCACGGCGCCGGACAGCCGATGGGGGAATTCTTGCGGAGCCGTATGTCGCGTGTATGCACGCGCGGCGCGCCGGGCCGGGATTGGCCGGCGCCAGCGCGATCGCGCCTAGGCGACCGCGTTGGCCGCGATGCAGCGCGAATAGTAGGCGAGGCTGCGCTCCGGGACGCGTTGCTGGGTGTTCGGGTCAACGTGAATCAGGCCGAATTTCTTCGTGAACCCGCTGCCCCACTCCCAACTGTCGAGGCCGGCCCAATAGAACACCCCGCCAAGCCGCACGCCTTACGGATCCAAAATCTAGGAAAATCAAAGCATTACACAAACCTCTCTAACATTTTGCGGAAATTTTGAGCAGCATCCGGCGCGGATCTCCGCCAGTCTTCCAACGCAAGTTAGACAGCGATTGCTTGCACCAACAGCCCGTCCGATGGATGACTGTGCACCACTATATGGAGAGCCAGTCCATGCGGGCGACTGAAGTTTTCACCCCTGGGCAAACGCCCACCGTTACCTTCGTTCGAGATCACCTCGAGCGCCGAGAACAGACGTTCAGGGATGCACGAGAGCAGCATTTGCTGATCACGATCTCGGGGCCCTCAAAGTCAGGCAAGACGGTTTTCGTCCGCAACGTAGTCGGTGCCGACAACCTCGTGTCCGTTACGGGCGCGGGTGTGCAATCGCCAGATCAACTCTGGCTGAAAGTATTTCACCAGATCGGCACTACTGTCCCAACGACGTCGTCGGCGGAAGCGAACAGTTCGACGTCTGGAACTGGCGGCGGCAAGGGACAACTCAAGCTTTTCGGTGCCAGCGTCGAACTGAACGGCAACGTCACACACGCGTCCGGCACAAAGTCCGTAGATACCATCGCGGCGGTCGCATATGATCACCTTACAGTTGCTGATCAAGGAGCTTGCCGGGACAGGCCTTGTCGTATTCATTGACGACTTTCACTACATCCCTCGCGACGTGCAGAAGCAAGTCGCCGAACAGATCAAGGAAGCGATCGACAAGGGCGTCGAAATAGTCGGTGCGTCGGTTCCGTATCATTCTGAGGACATGCTTCGCGCGAACCCCGACCTGCAAGGCCGATTCATAGCCATCGACTTCGACTATTGGGATACGCCGACGTTGACGCAGATCGCCGAGCGCGGATTCGCCGAGCTCGGCCTGAACGTCGACGCTGGACTCATGGCGGCATTCGCCGGCGAAGCCGCGGGGTCGCCGCAGCTCATGCAGTCGATATGTCTCAATGCGTGCTTTCAGCTCGACTCACGCGAAACTAGGCAGCCGCCGCTCAACGTGCCGGACGACAAGCAGTTTATCAAGGACGTCTGCAGCCGAACGTCCAGCACCGACTTCTCTAGCACCATGGAGAAACTGCGCGAAGGCCCGAAAACGGGTGGGACAGAGCGGTTGAACTACCGTCTGGCCGACGGGGATAACGGCGACGTATATACGATTGTGCTCCGCGCGCTTGCCGCAGATCCGCCACAGTTTCGATTTACGTACTCGCAGTTACTCGCGCGCATCGGCGATGTGTGCAAAACCACGACTCCATCAGGCTCAAGCACGTCAGGCGCTTGTTTGCACATCGCGCAGCTTGCGAACGACGGTCAGTCGAAGGTGTTGATCGAATGGGACAGCGACAATGAAGTCCTGAACATTCGAGATCCCTACATGCTTTTTTACATGCGCTGGTCAGACACCATTGTCAGATTGACCTGATCTGGTAGTGACTGACGGCCAGTCTGACAGGCCGGAACCGCGTTACCTCGACGCCGGTGGCAGTTCACTCCTCCGGGTCGGGTTGTTGCTGGGCCTGTTGTGCCTGCTGTGCAGCCGGCTGTAGACCAGGTCTGCGCTGTTGTGGGCAGGTCGATCGTAGCCCGTCGATATGTTCGTTGAGATTCGGCGGGATGCGCTGCCACATTGGATCGAGGATAAAGTCGATTCCCTCACGGCGCGCCTGTTTCGCTGCAGGAACAAAATCGGCATCACCTGCAATCAATACGATTTGGTCGACCTGCTTCTTGAACGCAAGTGACGACACGTCTACACCTATCCGCATGTCGACACCCTTCTGGCGAACGTCCACCGTCACGTCGTCGGGTGTAATGTCCTTCATCTCAATGCGCCCCGCCAGCAGCGCCGCGACCTTGTCCGGCTTAATGATCCATTGAGTGAATGCTGACAGATGGCCCAAGCGCAGTGCGACCTTGCGCTTGCCGCGAAGGTGCTCGTGCAACTCGAGTCGGAATGCTGCTTCATTCGACTTACCGAAGTCGACCGATTGCTTGCTGATCGGGTTGTGCATCTTCTTGTCGAGCGGCGGGCAATCGTAGAAGAAGATGCGGTACAGCTCGTGTCGTTGCTGACGAACTGGCTGACGATCAGGATCTGGAGCCTCGCCAGGATTTCGCCGCCCGGGTCGAGTCGGTGGTGTGAGGTGGGCGCATGCCCATCGGTGTGCGCATTCGGCAGCTCGCCGCGCGTTGTGCGCGTTCTGCGGCTCGATGGCGCGGAAGCGCTTGATGAAGAATGCGCCGTCGATAAGGATCGCAGTTGGCATCGTTGTCCCCGACTCTTGTCTATTTCTGACCCCAGAGCGCAAAAAAGCCCAAGGGTTCGGCGCGGCGCTGGATATGGTGCGTCGGCGTACTGCCAAGGGCTAGATGCAGCGAACTCTAGCAAACGTTACTTACGTATGCAACTATTTTCACCCCTTACTGATGATATCTGTTGAAACGGTAATGCTTTTTCGAGCCTGCATAACCAACGTGCATAAAACTGCACATCAAAATCGATCGATCCCCGCACAGCCCGCGCCGGCCGAGCTGGAGCGCCCACTGCATGTATGCAAAAAAACGCTCGTTTTTGCGGGCAGGTGGGGCGTGGGCACAACTGCGCGCGGGGTCGAGATCAGCAGCATCCTGACAGGGTCCGGCTCCATTAATGCCTCCCCAGCGCGTCAGGCGGCCCGCTACGGCCCTGCAGCAGGCTCGGCAGGTGCGCCGACGGCCAGCCCAACGGCCGCTCTGAGGCGCCCTATTCCGCCGCGCCCGCGCACGGACGCCAGACTCAAATAAACCGCCGGCACCGAAGTACCCGGCGGCTTCTCTCTGCCGGTTGCGCGGTCGGGCGTCAGCCCGTCGGCGTCTCGAAGTCCCTGAAGCGCACGACTTCTATCCCGAGCCAGTCGTTCACCTCGCGCAGGCTCGCCTTCAACGGTTCGATCTCGAGGCTGTTGCCGTCTTCAAATCGATCGACATCTCGAACCCGGCGTTCGGGCCGACGACGCTCCTCAATCCGCCAGCGACGACGGAGCAGAAAGGCGTAATCAAAATCGCGACGCAGGCCGAGGTCGACGCCGGAACCGACGACACGCGCGCATTGACGCCGAAGACCGCGGCGAACAGATACGCAGCGCTCACCGACGCCCGCTTCACCGGCCCCGTCAAGATCTCGAAGGGCTCTGGAAATATTGCAGTTCGCAGAATGCGATCTCGATCACACGTGGCAGCGGCTACTCGGTTGGCAATATGGCGCTCATGCAAAACGGCGGCCGCGTGTTAGTCGCGCCGGCCAAGGATCCCGCGTCGGTACTCGTCAACGTTGGCGGCCTGAGCGCGGCGGGCGCCTCGCCGGCCGGCGACAGCTCGAACAAGCTCATCACGTCCGCCTGGTTCGCGGCGGCATTGCTCAACGCTCAGATCGGCCAGATCGTATGGGAAGCGCGTACAGCGGCCCGGGTGGGCTACCTGAAGCTGAATGGTGCCGAACTGAAGCGCGTGGACTATCCCGTCCTCTGGGCCTATGCGCAGGCAAGCGGCACGATTGTGTCGGATGCCGATTGGCACAACGGCCGCACCGGCTGCTTCTCCACGGGCAACGGCAGCAATACGTTCCGTCTTCCCGACCTTCGAGGCGAGTTCATCCGCTGTTGGGATGACGGCCGCGGCCTCGACGGGCAGGCGATACGCGATGTCGCGACTCCGGAAGTCGCCTGCCCAGACCGGGATGTCCCAGTGAAAGAGAATCAGGTACGGCGTGAGGTTGTTCGCCAGCATGGTGCCGACCATGCGGTCGTAGGTCGACAGGCCCGTTTTGCTCACTGTTCCGGGGCCATCCGGTTGCACGCGAGGCCACGCGACCGAGAAGCGAAACGCCTGGATGTCGGCCTGCCCGAGAAGCGCCAGGTCGCCCGGATAGCGCTTTTCGAATTCGATGCACCGTGCGTTCGTGGAGCCGTCGGCGATCTTGCCGGGCTGGTCGGCAAACACGTCCCAATTGCTTTGCCCGCGGCCGTCGCGGCTTTCGGTCTGTGCCGCCGCCGTCGCGACGCCCCATACGAAACCGTCGGGGAAGGTCGGGAGCGATCCGCTCATGTCGCCGCCGCACGCGGACAGCAACCCGCTGCGGATCACGGCGGTGCTCTGACCAAAGAATCGCCGGCGATCGTTCGAGAATGGAATAGTCATGACTGTGTCACATGGAATGCGCGGGAAGCGGCCGCGAGCGCGAAAGCAGCGCCGAGGGCCACGCAGGTGGCGGACAGCCAGCCTGCCCGGAGAAACTTGAACATCGGGTGAATCCTTGTCGTTGCCTGTGTCACGCCGACCCGAAGGTTCCCAAGTCAGCGACGGCAGGGTTTAAACAAACATGTATGTTTGTTTCACGACGGGTGCGCTCTCGACGTGCAGGTGACGTTGCGGTTGTGCCATTCCTGAGCTGTTGGTCTCGAGGTTTCGAATGAGGCACAAAGAAAACCGGGTCCCGTGCAACACGGAACCCGGTTTTTCGGTCAGCGGAGTTCGACCACACACTGGTTTGCGGCGTGCGGCAGCCCGGCCCAGCCGGCCGCGCCGCTCGTCCTGGCGCACGCCGGATCGCCGGATCGCCCGATCGCCCGACCGCCCGATCAGCTAAGCAGCACGATGCCGCCCGGCAGCGTCGTCACATGGGCGCCGAACACGTCGCGCACCATCACGATCGCGTCGTCGAGCCGGCGCAGCGAGAATTGCGCCTGCACGCGCGCGTCGCCGAGCTGCGGATTGCGCAGCACGAGCTTGCCCGGCCGGTAGCGGTTGATCTCGTCGATCACGGCGGCAAGCGGCACGTCGTCGAACACGAGCACGCCCCGACGCCACGCGGTCACGCTCGCGGTATCGACGTTCGACGGCGCGTGCACTGCGCGATCGTCATAAACGACCTGCTGCCCGGCCGACAGCGTCGCCCGGCCGTGCGGATGCCGCAGCTCGACTGTGCCCGTCACGCACGTGACACAGCCGGCATCGCCGGACAGCCGCACATTGAACCCGGCCCGCCACGCACGCACCCGTCCGCTGGCGGCCACGACGTCGAACGGGCGGGCCGCCGCGCCTGGCGTGCCGGAGATGTCCGTCTGGATGTCGGCCTCGCCGGCCAGCAGCCGGATCCCGGCCGCAGGCGCCGCCGACGACAGCAGGTCGACCCGGGTTCGGGTATTCAGGTCGACGACGACGTCGTGCGCGAGCGTCAGCTTGCGCTGCTCGCCCGTTCCGGTGCGGTAGTCGGCCGCGAGATCGGCGACGGACGGCCACAGCGCGAGCGGCGGCCGCAACGCGAGCCAGCCGGCCGCGGCCGCCACCGCGCCGCCGACGAACAGGCGCCGGCCCATCTGCGCACGGCCGCCTGCGGCAAGCCGGCGGCCGGACTGCGCGGCCGCGCCGCGCGCCGGCGCCGCTTCGCGAAGCGCGGGCGCGAGGTTGCCCCACATACGGCCGAGCAGCTGCGCGGCCTCGCGATGACGCGGATCCTGTTCGCACCAATGCCGGAACGCCGCGGCGTCTTCGGGCGACGCCGAGCCCGAGCGCAGCCGGATCAGCCACGACTCCGCCTGTTCGTCGATCGCGTCCTGCCGCGAGCTTTCGGTGTTCGTCATCGAGAAAGTCATCAGAATTTGCGCCGCCCGCGCGTGCTGCCATCTTCCAGCGCCATCTGCTGCCGCAGGCCGTCGCGGCACGCGCGCAACGCATAGCGTAGCTCCTTTTCGACGAGGCTCTCCGAAATGCCGAAGCGCTCGGCGATCTCGCGATTGAGCAGCCCGTCGATCCGCGCGGCGACCAGAATCCCCCGCTGCCGGGACGGCAACGTGTCGAGCACCTGCTGCAGCGCGTCGACGTCGCGGCGCGCGGAGACGATCCGGTCGGGATCGGCCAGTTCGTCCCGCACCTCGAACAGCTCGTCGACCTCGCCCGCGCTCAGGTGCCGCTGCTCGCGCCGGTGCTGGTCGATCGCGACGTTCGCCGCCATCCGCAGCAGATACGCGTCGGCATTGGCGACCTGCGCCGGATCGTTCATCGTGTCGAGCCGCAGCCACGTCTCCTGCATCGCGTCGGCCGCGCCATCGCGCGAACCGACGATGAACTCGAGCCGGCGGCGCAGGTGCGCGTACTTCGCGACGAACAGCGAGCGCAAGCGGGTTCGCGCGTCTTCGGCCATCGCTAGCCTCCGTCCTGCGACGCGCAGCCCGGCACGACGCCACCCTGCGCCGGACGCAGCAGGATCGTCACCGGTTGCGGCATGCCGGGCGGCGGCGCGTCGAGTGCGAGCGACCGGATCGCACGCCCGATCGCGGCGTCGCGCGTCGCATCGCCGGTCGAACCCGCCGTGCGAAACGCGCTCACGTCGCCCGCCGGGCCGATGCGCAGTTGCACCGCCAGCCGGTACGCGCCGGGGCGCGTCCGCGGCGAGCGGCACAGTGCACCGATCAGCGCCGCCTGCATCGACGCGACGTACGGGCCGTAATCCGCGCCGCCGCGATGGATCCCGTCGATCGCCGACTCGGCGATCTCGAACGACAGCGGCGAGTCGGCAGTGATCGCCCCGGACGACGGGGACGGCACAGCCGGCGACGGCACGATCGCCGCCGCGCTCGACGACGGGAAGCGAGCCTCCAGCCCCGTGTTGCCGAGCAGACGCTGCAACGCGTCGCGCGGCGTGTAGACGCCGTGCACCGCGGTGCTCGTGTGCTGATCCAGCAGGCTGCTTTGCGCCATCACGGACAAGTTGCTTCTCTGGCTGAAGAGTTTGAGCGCCGCGGCAAGCGGCAGCACGGGAATATCGAAATCGACCGGGCCGCCGCCGTCGCCGCCCGCGGGAGCCGCGATCGACGTCGACGACGCCTGGGCCCGCACCGCTTCGGGCAACGCGACGGAAGCAAGGGCCGCCGCCAAGACCGCAATTGAAGCCCAGGTCCGGCTCATCGGATCGACAGGGAAAAGAGATCAGCCCGTCGCGCGCGACACCAGCGCCACGCGTGGAACGGATCACGCGATCGTAAAGGCGCCCGATGACATCGATATGACCTGACGCGAACATGACAAACCGCTTGTCGGCGCGACGGGTGGCGACTGATTGCGCTACTTCCCGGTATCCGTGCCGCAGGTATAGATCGCCGAATACTGATACATCGGCGCCGGATGCTGATCGACACCTTCAGTCACCGGAATGGCTGCGTTGAGCGTGACCGTACGCAACGTCGCGGGGCCGCCGCACGCGCGCACCGCGTTTTCCGCACACGGCGATTCGCCACGGCGCGCTGCCGTCACGCAGGCGACCTTCACCCGCCGGGCCCCCGCGCCGGCGTCAGCGGCATCGGCGCCACCCTCCGCTGCGCAGGCCGTCACGGCACCGGTCAGCAGCAGGCAAACGAATCGCAGCACGAAACCCGGACGCTGCCGCAACACGGCGTGCGCTGCCTTGCAGATACCTTCGACAACTGATTTCACGAATTCAACTCCTCAACGCTTCAATACCGCACGCCGAACCTCCGTCCGGCTCACGTTAACCAAGACGTATCGAGCGGCCGAATACCGCAAATCCGCAAATCCGCAAATTCGCATAACGGCAACCCCGCACCCGCACCAGCCGCTCACTGGCCGATCGGCATCGTGCGCACGTATTCGACGGGCGGCGTCCCGATCTGGACCGCGAACCGGATGCCGCGCGGCAGCGGCATCCCGAGCGACGTGATGTTGCTGATGCCGTGCTGCGCGAGAAACTTTGCGTACGTCTCTTCGACGACGGCCTGGCTGGCCGTCCACCCGCCCGGCGCGATCCATACCGACAGCTGCATCGCGCGCGCGTCGCGGCTCACGACCACGCTCGCGAACGCGTCCATGTGATGCAGCGCGTCCTCGAGCTCGGCGAGCGACGCAAGCGGCTGCGACGCGCTGCGCGTCAGCTCGCGCCCGTTCAGCGCGTAGCGCACCACCTGCACGTGCGTCGGCCCGCCGCCGACGCCGACATGCCGCACGAGCACCAGCTCGTTCGGACGCAGCCGCAGCGGCGGCCCGAACACCTCGTCGGCCGTCACGAGGTTCAGCAGATCGAACTGCAGTTGCGAGAAATAGCGGCCGAGCAGACGCGTTTGCGACAGCGTCGACGCGATCGTGTCCCGTCCGCGGATCGTCGCGTCGAGCCCGCGCCACGACAGCAGCGCGATCACCGCCAGCAGCGCGATCGCGACCAGCATCTCGATCAGCGTGAAGCCGCGCGCGCGCCGCGGCACGCGCGCTTCAGTGCCGCGCTTCATCCTGCACCACGGTAGTCATCTGCGCGAGCACCGTGCGGCTCGACGCGGACGGATAGACGCTGACCGTCACCTCGCGCACGAGCGGGCTCGGCAGCGCCGTCACCGACTGGCGACACACGAACCGGTACGGCCCCTGCGGACACGCGAACATGTCGCTGCCGACGGGCGGCCAGCCCGACGCGATGCGGATCGCGCCGAGCGCGTTGTCCGCGCTCCAGAGCGCGAGCAGCCGCATGCGCGCGGTGTCGGTATCGGACGCGAGCGAACCGATCGCGCGCATCACCGCGCCCAGCGCGACCGCGACGATCGCGAGCGCGACCAGCACCTCGATCAGCGTGAAGCCCGTTTGCGGCAGCGGCGTTGCGTGCGGCACGCGACGGACGCGGCTGGCGTCATGGTCTCTTCGGTCTGGTTGGAATGCTTGGTCTGCCTGGTCGCCGCACATGGCCCACGTCTGTCGATCGGTCGTCACGCATGCGCCCCCGTTGGTCACCCGTTCGCGGCACCACTGCGTCAGTCAGGTCTCGGATATCGATGCGCCGGCCCGCGTCGCGCGGCGTGGCGGCGGCCGGTGCGCATCCAAATTAAGCGACGCGCATGGCAGACGCGTGTCGAATGCTACGAACCATTTTGAGCATGCGCGCCGCCGCGGCACACGGTCGCGAGGCACCGACACGATGCGGTTGCGCACCGTATGACGGCCGACGCGAACCGGCTCGTCCGAAACAAGCCGTTGACAACGCCAGAGCAATGGTCAAAGATTCTCGACATGAACTATCGAACATTCGCTATCGCGCTGATTATTCCCGCCATTCTCAGAATGGTGGGTTAGTGCACATCTGCGCGCAATGACGATAACCCGCCGAGAGGCGGGTTTTTTTATTTCCGCCTCCGGTTACATCAAACGCGATCTGGAGAGGAAATCATTGTGCCTTCGTACCGAAACTCATTGGACACTTGCGCTCAACCCGTCGGGCGCGCCCTCACGCCAAGCGAGTACGTCAAAAATATCCTCACGGCACGCGTCTACGACGTTGCGTTCGAGACCGAACTCGAACTGGCGCGCAACCTGTCCACGCGGCTGCGCAACCCCGTTTACCTGAAACGCGAGGACAATCAGCCGGTGTTCTCGTTCAAGCTGCGCGGCGCGTACAACAAGATGGCGCACATTCCCGCTGATGCACTCGCACGTGGCGTGATCACCGCGTCGGCCGGCAACCACGCGCAGGGCGTCGCGTTCTCGGCCGCGCGAATGGGCGTGAAGGCGGTGATCGTCGTGCCGGTCACGACGCCGCAGGTGAAGGTTGACGCGGTGCGCGCACACGGTGGCCCGAACGCCGAGGTGATTCAGATCGGCGAATCGTACAGCGACGCGTACGCGCACGCGGTCAAGCTGCAGGAGGCGCGCGGCCTGACTTTCGTGCATCCGTTCGACGACCCGCATGTGATCGCCGGCCAAGGCACAGTCGCGATGGAGATCCTGCGTCAGCATCAGGGGCCGATTCACGCGATCTTCGTGCCGATCGGTGGCGGTAGCCTGGCTTCTGGCGTTGCAGCCTACGTGAAGGCCGTGCGCCCCGAGATCAAGGTGATTGGCGTGCAGACGGAAGACTCGTGCGCAATGGCGCAGTCGATGGATGCCGGCAAGCGCGTCGAGCTGACCGAGGTCGGCTTGTTCTCGGACGGCACTGCGGTGAAACTCGTCGGCGAGGAAACCTTCCGGCTATGCGCCGAATTGCTCGACGAGGTGATCACGGTCGATACCGATGCGCTGTGCGCGGCGATCAAGGATGTGTTCCAGGACACGCGGAGCGTACTCGAGCCAGCCGGCTCGCTGTCGGTCGCCGGCGCGAAGCGCTACGCGGAGCGCGAAGGAATCGAGAACCAGGCGCTGGTTGCGATTACATCGGGCGCAAACATCAACTTCGACCGGATGCGCTTCGTCGCGGAGCGCGCGGAGGTCGGCGAAGCGCGCGAAGCCGTGTTCGCGGTCACGATCCCCGAGGAGCGTGGCAGTTTCAAGCGCTTCTGTGCGCTGGTGGGTGATCGGAACGTGACCGAATTCAATTACCGGATCGCCGATGCGCAGTCTGCTCACATCTTCGTTGGCGTGCAGATCAAGCGGCGCGGCGAATCGGCGGAGATCGCCGCGAACTTCGAATCGCACGGCTTCCAGACCGTCGACCTGACCGGCGACGAGTTGTCGAAGCAGCATGTCCGTTATATGGTTGGCGGTCCTTCACCACTCGCTAACGATGAGCGCTTGTTCCGCTTCGAATTCCCGGAGCGCCCGGGCGCGCTGATGAAGTTCCTGTCGGCGATGGCGCCGGAATGGAACATCAGCCTGTTCCATTACCGGAATAAGGGCGCGGATTACGGCTCGATTCTCGTCGGCATTCAGGTACCGCCGGTGGACAACGTTGAATTCGACCGCTTCCTCGCGACGCTTGGTTATGCGTATGTCGAGGAAAGCGATAACCCTTCCTATCGTTTGTTTTTGTAGTGCCCCAGGGCATACGAACGGCGCGTCACACGGATCGGTCCAACCATGGGTTGGCCGGCCACTTGCAGCCGTGCTCAACGCCTGGCCGATCGCGACGCAAGTCGAAATTTACGCGTCTGCGATCGGCGACAGTTTTCCGGTCGCGACGGCCCGGTCGGGTCCATCCCTCGTCATACGTGTCGAGATTGTGCATTACACAATTACACTGTCGATTGCACAATTTGATTGTGAGTTCGACAATCCGTCTTGCGCCGCGCCTCCTTCTCGTTCCGGACGCCCCAGGGCGTTCTTCCATACGTATCGCTGGTCCCAGGACAGGTCCACGCGTCGGCGTTCTCAAGGTGCGAATTCGAGTAGATGCTCGCAGACGGCAACGACTTTGCACGCAACGTCGTCAGCCCAAAGGTCATTCCACTGAAAGGAGTTTTTGCGGCTCTTTTGAAATCTGAATGGGTTATGCGGTATGCGGGTTGATCGAAGTGAAGTCGAGCTTGCCAGCGATCAGGAACAGCACGGTGCGCATAGTTTCGAAGTTCGTGTAGCCGCGAGCACGTCGTTTGGCGGCCTGAAACAGGCCGTTGATGGCTTCCAGGAACCCGTTGGTCTGACGTGTCTGGGACCAGG
>NZ_QTQP01000039.1 GCF_003854275.1 Burkholderia sp. Bp8963 | reverse complement strand
GTTACAACCGCAACAAAGCGCGTTTCATCGATGCGAGCGGCCCCGAGCATCGCGACGTGTGGGACCTGCGCTATTCCGGCACGCGCGGCCGCTTCGATTGGGATATCGAAGCGATGCTGCAGACGGGTACGGTCGGCCGCGACACGATCGGCGCGTGGGCGGTCGGCTCGATCGCGGGCTACAAGCTCGACATGCCGTGGTCGCCACGCGTCGCGCTGCAGGTCGACGCCGCGTCGGGCGACCGGCATCCGCACGACGGCCGGGTCGAGACCTTCAACTCGCTGTTTCCGAACGGCTACTACTTCACGCTTGCCGGGTATACGGGCTATGCGAACCTGATTCACGTGAAGCCGTCGGTCACGCTCAAGCCGTCGGCGAACCTGTCGCTGCTCGGCGCGCTCGGCTTCCAGTGGCGCGAGACGACTGGCGACGCCGTCTATCAGCAGGCGAATCAGGCCGTGCCGGGCACCGCCGGCAAAGGCGGGCTGTGGACGGGGATGTATGTGCAGCTGCGTGCGGACTGGACGATTGCGGCGAACCTGATCGGCTCGATCGAAGCCGTGCATTTCCAGGTTGGCGACGCGATCCGGCAGGCGGGTGGGCACAACGCCGACTATGCAGGTCTGGAGCTCAAGTATGGCTGGTAGGAGCCGGTTCACCGGAGCGCGACGCGCCGTTCGCGGGATCGCGGCGGCCGTCAGAAGATCGTGCAGCGTGTGACGTCGAATGAGTGCACGGGTGCAGGTACTGGCGTATTCGGATGACGTGCTGCTCGTGCGCTGGCACGAGCCCGGCGCTTTCGGCCACCATGAACAGCGCTGGAAGCCGGGGCGTGCAGTGCGCTCCGGTCAGTGCGCGTTGTCCGGCGCGAAGATCGTGTGCGGCGACACCATCTTCAGCCCGGGTGGCCGCGCGCCGGCGCGGGCGCACGCGATGATTCTTGCCGCGGCGCTCGACCCGGCTCGCCAGCCGGCAGCCCGTCCGCACGTCCAGGTCCTCGAGCGTTCGGACGCGCTGCTGCTGGTGCGGTGGGTGGAATCCGGACGTGCGCACTATGGCGAACAGAAATGGCGGGCAGCTCGCGCGTCGCGTTCGGGCGTCTGCGTGCTGTCGGGAGCGACGATCGCAAGCGGTGACGCGATCTTCAGGCCGAGCGGGCGCCCGGCGCCATTGAATGCGCGAGCGATGATCCTTGCCACTGCGCTCGAAGGCGGTGGCATCGCAACTGCATGAAACGGGAGCGCGGCGCGCCAAGCCGGTGATCATGCCGCCGTTGCGGCAACCCGGACGGACGCGCCGCGCGATGCGGGCCGGCGTGCTGCGCCGGCCCGTGTGCCGTTACAGGTTGGGCGCCAGTTGCAGCGCGTTCGTCAGGTCGCCCATCGGCTGCGCGCCGTTCGCCTTCAACGCGTCGTCGCGTTGCTGCAGGCCGGCGAGGCGCGGCAGCGAATAGCGGCGCGTGATGAAGCGCAGGATCGAGCCTGTGTCGTACTGCGTGTGGTCGACGAAGCCCTTCTTCGCGAACGGCGACACGATCAGCGCCGGGATGCGCGTGCCCGGGCCCCAGCGGTCGCCGCTGGGCGGCGCGGCGTGATCCCAGAAGCCGCCGTTCTCGTCGTAGGTAACGACCACGACCATGTTCTTCCACTGCGGGCTTGCCTGCAGGTGCGCGATCACGTCGGCGATGTGCTGGTCGCCGGACGTGACGTCCGTGTAGCCCGGGTGCTCGTTCAGGTTGCCTTGCGGCTTGTAGAACGCAACCGCAGGCAGCGTGCCGGCGTCGATCGCCTTGATGAATTCGGCACCGTTCGCGCCGCCGTCGAGCAGGTGCTGCGCGCGGCTCGCGGTGCCCGGCGCCTGGTTCGCGAAGTAGTTGAACGGCTGGTGGTGCGGCTGGAAGTTCGGCGTCGACAGGTCCGCGCCGTAGATCACGTTCGACGTGCCACTTTGGCTCGCCTGCAGCGCCTGGCCCCACGCGCCGCCATACCACGCCCACGACACGCCCGCGTTGGTCAGCAGGTCGCCGATGTTGGTCGCCGTCTGCGCCGGCATCGTCGACGCGTTGGCCGGATCGGCGAGCAGCGGATCGCCGCCCGTGGCCGCCTTGTTGCCGCTCGGCTGGTACGGCGGCTGCATCGTGTTGACCGCGTAGAAGTCCGGCGTCAGCGCGCCGTCATTGACGAACTTCGGCGGGCCGCTGAGGGCCGACGCCGGCGAGTTCGTGGCCACCTTCAGCGACTTGCCGTCCGCGTTCAGCACCGCGATCTTGCCGGCCGCCGGGCTCGTGCTCGCGTTCGCATAGAGCGGCGCGCACGCGCAGATCAGGTACTGGTGGTTCAGGAACGAGCCGCCGAACGCGCCCATGAAGAAGTTGTCGGCGAGCACGTACTGCTGCGCGATCTTCCACAGCGGCAGCTTGGTCGGATCCGCCGTGTAGCGGCCCATCGTCAGGCCGCCCGCGTCGGTCCATGCGGCGTACATGTCGTTCTTGCCGCCGTTGATCTGCATCTGGTCCTGGTAGAAGCGGTGCACGATGTCGCGCGTCGCGATGTTCATCGACTGGTTGAACCCCTTCGGGTCGTCGATCGCGAACGGTGCGTTCGGCAGGTTCGCCGTCATCGCTTCGGTGACCGCCGGCGTGATGCCGGTCGCGGTCAGCCCGCCCCAGATTTTCGGCAGCGTCGGCATCGTCGAGCCGTCGCGATCTTTCTGCACCGAGTTCGCGGTCGTCGCGTTCTGCACGCCGTTCGCGCCCGGGAAATTGCCGTACAGGTTGTCGAAGCTGCGGTTTTCCGCGTAGATCACGACCACGTTCTTGACAGCCGACAGGCCTTGCTGCGTGACGTCGTCGCCGCCGCAGGCCGTCAGGCTGAGGGCCGCCGCGAGGGCGATCGGCGTATAGCGAATCCAGGCGTGCTTCTTCATGCGTCGTTCTCTCTCTTTGTTGTCGCGTGTGGGAACCGGATGGTGGTGGAGCTGGCGCGGGACGCGCGAATCGCGACCGATGTGCGCCAAAAGCTGCGCGCATTATCTGGAACCGTTTTGACAGGCGGGTGTAGGGACGCTTTCAATTGACTGTCGGTTGATCGTCACGCACTGGTCACGGAACTGACATAAGCTCCGGCCGATTTCCCACCCCGATTTCCCACCGCTACAAGAAGAACGACGATGCACTGCAACTCGACATCCTTCGCGTCCGCGCGATCGTTGATCCATGCCGCGGCGACGCTGGCGCTGGCCGCCGGGCTTGCGGCGCTCGCGGGCTGTGATGCGCAACCCGGCGCGAGCGCACAAGTCGTGCAGGCCGCTCAGGCCGCGCCCGCGGTCGCGGCAGCCAGCCAGCCGCAGACGCGCGCGCAGGTGTTCGAGGGCGTGAAGCAGATGACGGCGCTCGGCAAGCAGCTGTTCTTCGATCCGTCGCTGTCGGGGTCCGGCAAGCTCGCATGCGCGTCGTGTCACAGCCCCGAACACGCGTTCGGGCCGCCGAACGCGCTATCCGTGCAGCTCGGCGGCGACGACATGCATCGCACGGGGTTCCGTGCGGTGCCGTCGCTGAAATACCTGCGCGGCATTCCTCCGTTCAGCGAACATTTCCACGATTCGCCCGACGAGGGCGACGAGAGCATCGATGCGGGGCCGACGGGCGGCCTCACGTGGGACGGCCGCGTCGACACGCGCGACGCACAGGCGCGCATTCCGCTGACGTCGCCGTTCGAGATGAGCAGCTCGCCGGCGCGGGTCGCGAAGGCCGTCCGCGCGGCGCCGTATGCGGACGCGTTCCGCAACGCGTTCGGCGACAAGGTGCTCGCCAACGACCAGGCGACCTTCGACGCGGTGCTGCGTGCGCTCGACGCGTTCCAGCAGCAGCCGGCGCTGTTCGATCCGTACACGAGCAAGTACGACGCGTACCTGGCCGGCCGCGCGCAGCTCACGCCCGCCGAGCTGCGCGGGCTGAAGCTGTTCAACGACGAGCAGAAGGGCAACTGCGCGAGCTGCCACGTGAGCCAGCGCACGCTCGAAGGCGGCCCGCCGCAGTTCAGCGATTTCGGGCTGATCGCGGTCGGCGTGCCGCGCAACCGTGCGCTGCCCGTGAACCGCGACCCGCGCTTCCACGATCTCGGCGCATGCGGCCCGGAGCGCACCGACCTGAAGGGCCGTGACGAATTCTGCGGCCTGTTCCGCACGCCGTCGCTGCGCAACGTCGCGACGCGCAAGACGTTCTTCCACAACGGCGTCTATCACTCGCTCGAGGACGTGATGCGTTTCTACGCCGAGCGCGACATCCATCCGGAGAAGTTCTATCCGGTCGTGCACGGCAAGGTGCAGAAGTTCGACGACCTGCCGCGGCGCTACTGGACCAACATCAACCGGGAGCCGCCGTTCGACCGCAAGCCGGGCGACAAGCCAGCGCTCGACGAGGCCGAGATCAAGGACGTGATCGCGTTCCTGAACACGCTGACCGACGGATATCAGGCCACGTCGACGCAGGCGAAGCGCTAGGGTGACCAGCCCCCAGGAGGCGCCGGCCGCGGCTCGCATGCTATCCTCGCGGGCTGACGGGCGTGGCGCACCGTGGTTCGCGCCACGCCATTCGATCGATCAGTCAAGGAGAACAACATGTCGATGCGTGCATCCCTTTCCGTCATCGCGCGTGTGCTGGCCGGCGCCGCGTGTGTCGCCGCCATGCTGCCCGCGCAGGCGCAGAACAACCTGAACTTCCTGAACGACACGCCGCTCAGCTACTTCAGCAAGGCCGACCTCGCGTCGCTGACGAAGGCCGTGCAGAAGGTCCGCGACGAAGGCAAGGACGGCGAGACCGAGACGTGGCAGAACAGCGGCGGCCGCGCGCAGATCGACGCGAAGCTCACGCCCGCGACGGCCGAGAAGGACGGCAAGACCTGCCGCGAGATCACGACCCAGATCGACGCGAAGGGCCAGACGGTTACGCTCAAGCCGGTCTACTGCAAGACCGCAGCGGGCAAGTGGCAACTGCAGAAGCGCTGAGCGACGGGCGAACGTTCGTTAGGCGGCGATGAGGCTGCGGCGATGAGACTGCACGGTACGCCGCGCACGGTGTCGTGCGGCGTCGTAATGCTCGACGGGGCCGGGCGCGTGTTCCTCGCACATGCGACGGACACGACGCACTGGGACATCCCGAAGGGGCAGGGCGAGCCCGGCGAGTCGCCGCTGCAGGCGGCGCTGCGCGAGTTGCTGGAGGAAACCGGCATCGCGCTCGCGCCCGCGCGGCTCGTCGATCTCGGCCGCTTCGCGTACCGGCACGACAAGGACCTGCATCTGTTCGCAGTGCGTATCGCCGACGACGAAGTGGATCCCGCACGCTGCATCTGCACGTCGCTGTTTCCGAGCCGCAGGGACGGCTCGATGATTCCCGAGATGGACGCATACCGCTGGACCGCGCCCGGCGACATCGACGCATACGCGAGCCGCAGTCTCGCGCGGCTGTTCCGCACGAAGCTGCAGCTCGCGGATCTGCACCGGCGCTTGCCGGGCGCTTGATCGGCTTGATCGCCGCAGCAGGCAATAGGCAGGCAATAGGCAGGCAATAGGCAGGCAATAGGCACGCAATAAAAAACCGGCTCGAAAGCCGGTTTTTTTATCGGTTACGCGCTGCGCGGCGGCGTGCCGCGCAGCGTGGGCATTGCGCGCCGTCAGGCCGGTTTGCCCCAGCTGTCGCGCAGCCCGACGATCCGGTTGAACACGGGCTTGCCCGGCTTCGAATCGACGCGGTCCGCGACGAAGTAGCCGTGCCGCTCGAACTGGAGATGGGTCTCCGGTGCGACGTCGCCGGCGCCCGGCTCGACGTATGCGTGGACGATCTTCTTCGAATCGGGGTTCAGCGCGTCGAGGAAGTTCGCGCCGCCCGCGTCCGGATGCGGCTCCTTGAACAGGCGATCGTAGATCCGCACTTCGGCCGGCTGTGCATGCTTCGCGCTCACCCAGTGGATGTTGCCCTTCACCTTGTAGCTGTTCGCGCCTTCGGTGCCCGACTTGCTGTCCGGGAAGTAGTTGCAGTGCACGGCCGTCACGTTACCGTCCGCATCCTTGTCGAAGCCCGTGCATTCGATCACGTAGCCGTAGCGCAGCCGCACCTTGTTGCCGGGGAACAGGCGGAAATAGCCCTTCGGCGGATTCTCGACGAAGTCCTCGCGCTCGATCCACAGCTCGCGCGAGATCGGGAACGTGCGCAGGCCGCGCTCCGGATGGTGCGGATGCACGGGCGCCGTGCACGGCTCCTCGAGGTCTTCCGGATAGTTGTCGATCACGAGCTTCAACGGATCGAGCACCGCGGCCGTCCGCGCGGCCTTGTCGTCGAGGTCGTCGCGCAGCGCGCCTTCGAACACGCTCATGTCGATCCACGAATCGACCTTCGTCACGCCGATCCGCTCGCAGAACAGCTGGATGCTTTCCGGCGTGAAGCCGCGGCGGCGCACGCCGACGATGGTCGGCATCCGCGGGTCGTCCCAGCCGTCGACGTGGCCTTCGGTCACGAGCTGCAGCAGCTTGCGCTTGCTGGTGATCGCGTACGTGAGGTTCAGCCGCGAGAATTCGATCTGTTGCGGCAGCGGGCGCGTGAACTCGCCGGCGTCGGCCAGCTCGTTGAGCACCCAGTCGTACAGCGGACGGTGATCCTCGAACTCGAGCGTGCACAGCGAGTGCGTGATGCCTTCGAGCGCATCCGAGATGCAGTGCGTGTAGTCGTACATCGGGTACACGCACCATGCGTCGCCGGTGCGGTAGTGGTGCGCATAGCGGATCCGGTAGATGACCGGGTCGCGCATGTTCATGTTCGGCGAAGCCATGTCGATCTTCGCGCGCAGCACGTGCTCGCCTTCCTTGAACTCGCCGGCCTTCATCCGGCGGAACAGGTCGAGGTTCTCTTCCGGCGTGCGGTCGCGATACGGCGACGGCTTGCCGCCTTCCGTCAGCGAGCCGCGGTTCGCGCGCATTTCTTCCGCGCTCTGGCTGTCGACGTACGCCTTGCCGCGCTGGATCAGCAGCTCGGCGAACTGGTAGAGCTTGTCGTAGTAGTCGCTCGCGAAATACTGATGGTCGACCGCGTCCTTGCGCCAGTCGAAGCCGAGCCAGCGCACCGCGTCGACGATCGAGTCGACGTATTCGATGCTTTCCTTTTCCGGGTTCGTGTCGTCGAAGCGCAGGTGGCACACGCCGCCGTACGCGCGCGCGACGCCGAAGTTCAGACAGATGCTCTTCGCGTGGCCGATGTGCAGGTAGCCGTTCGGCTCGGGCGGGAAGCGTGTCTCGACGCGGCCACCCCATTTGCCGGTGCGGTTGTCGTCGTCGATGATGTTGCGGATGAAATTGGAAGCCGCGGGGGCGTCGTTGCGTTCGGTGCTCATGCGGATGGAGTCAGGTTTGGATCGGCGCGTGCTGCGCCGGTTTAATCCCGCAATTCTACCTGACCGGGGTCCGGCCCGCGCGGCTCGCGCCGCGTGTCGCGTGCGAAGCGGCGCATCGCCTGCAATATCTCGACATTGTGTCTGCTGTAACACGACGTAAATCGGATTGCCCGGGCCGTTCGGCGCTTTCTATGATGGGTCACTCGTTTCAATGCCGCCGTACGCGATCCGTGCGGCCGGAGGACCTCAAGAACCATGAAGAAGACCACCTTTCTCGTTCGCACCGCGGTAATCGTCGCGGCCCTGTCCCAGCTCGGCGCATGCGCGATGACGCATACGCAACGTAACGCCGGCATCGGCGCGGCCGCAGGCGGCGCGCTCGGCTACCTGATCACGGGCGGCCCGGTCGGCACGGTCGCGGGCGCCGCGGCGGGCGGCCTCGTCGGCGCCGGCGTGCGCTGACGTTCGCTGACTGACGGCGGCGGGGCTCCGCCGCCGACGCACATCCTTCCGATGATTCGTGTCTGGACAGGCAGCATCAGGGAGGAACGGATGTGCGACAGTCCGTCGACCGATCACAACAACGCAACGACCGTCGACGGACCCTGCCAGAACCTGCCACCTGCCACCTGCCACCTGCCGCTCACACCGCGGATGCCGGGTGCGATCCACACGATGCGCGCCGTCCCGCGGCCGCGCGCCGTCAGATCGCCTGCTTTGCCTTCAGTTCCGCGAGCTGCGCGTCGTCGTAGCCGAGCAGCTCGCGCAGCACGTCGTCGGTCTGCGCGCCGAGCAGCGGCGGGGCCGAGCGGACCTCGGGCGGCGTCGCGCTCATCCGGATCGGATTGCGCACGAGCTTCACGTTCGCGCCGCACGGATGCGGCAGCTCGACCTGCATCCCGCGCGCGACGACCTGCTCGTTGTCGAACACCTCGTCCAGGTCGTTGATCGGCCCGCACGGCACGCCGGCCGCTTCCAGCACGCCGATCCACGCGTCCTTGCCGCGCGTCTTCACCATCTCCGCGAGGATCGGCACCAGCGTGTCGCGGTGGCGCACGCGCGCGGGATTGGTCGCGAAGCGTTCGTCGTCGGCGAGCTCGGGGCGGCCGCCGGCCTCGACGAACTTGCGGAACTGCCCGTCGTTGCCGACCGCGACGATGATCCAGCCGTCGCTCGTCTGGAACGTCTGGTACGGGACGATGTTCGGATGCGCGTTGCCCCAGCGCACGGGCGGCTGGCCGCTCGCGAGGAAGTTGGTGTTCATGTTCGCGAGCAGCGCGACCTGCACGTCGAGCAGCGCCATGTCGACGTGCTGGCCTTCGCCCGTGCGGTCGCGGTGCGCGAGCGCCGCGAGCACGGCGATCGTCGAGTAGAGGCCCGTCGCGAGGTCGGCGATCGCGACGCCGGCCTTCTGCGGGCCGCCGCCCGGCTGGCCGTCGCGCTCGCCCGTGATGCTCATGAAGCCGCCGATGCCCTGGATGATGAAGTCGTAGCCCGCGCGGTGCGCATACGGGCCGGTCTGGCCGAAGCCCGTGACCGAGCAGTAGACGAGATCGGGCTTCACCGCGCGCAGCGATTCGTAGTCGAGCCCGTATTTCTTCAACTGGCCGACCTTGTAGTTCTCGAGCACGACGTCGCACTGCGCGGCGAGCTCGCGGACGATCCGCTGGCCTTCGGGCGTCGCGATGTCGACCGTGACCGAGCGCTTGTTGCGGTTCGCGGCGAGATAGTAGGCGGCCTCGGCGGTGTCCGCGCCGTTCGCGTCCTTCAGGTACGGCGGCCCCCAGTGGCGCGTGTCGTCGCCGGCGCCCGGGCGCTCGACCTTGATCACGTCGGCGCCGAAGTCGGCTAGCGTCTGCGCGCACCACGGGCCCGCGAGCACGCGGGTCAGGTCCAGCACGCGGATATGGCTGAGGGCTCCCATCGTCGGTTCGTCTCCTTTCATGATTTGACCTTGCCGCGCAAGGCGAATTGGCATGCCGAGCATCTTAAGGCGAAACGTTCGCGCGAGTGGCCCAGCCGGGCCGGCCAAATCGCCGAGCCGCCTGGCTCGCGCGGCCGGCCGGGCACGCGGGTCGCGGGCGCGAGACCGCCGTCTGTGGCCGGCAGTCTGTATCGTATAATCGATCGTTTACGATATTTGCCGCCGTGCGTCCGCAAGGACGGCCGGCGTTTGAAGCCGTCTCAGCCAGACATTCCCCGCACGCCATGAAAGCTGCCGAAATCCGAGAGAAATTCCTCAAGTTCTTCGAATCGAAGGGCCACACGATCGTCCGTTCGTCGAGCCTCGTGCCCGGTAACGACCCCACGCTGATGTTCACGAACTCGGGCATGGTCCAGTTCAAGGACGTGTTCCTCGGCACGGACCAGCGTCCGTACTCGCGCGCCACGACGGCGCAGCGCAGCGTGCGCGCGGGCGGCAAGCACAACGACCTCGAGAACGTCGGCTATACGGCGCGCCACCACACGTTCTTCGAGATGCTCGGCAACTTCTCGTTCGGCGACTACTTCAAGCAGGACGCGATCAAGTTCGCGTGGGAACTGCTGACCACGGTCTACCAGCTGCCGAAGGAAAAGCTGTGGGTCACCGTCTACCAGGAAGACGACGAGGCGTACGACATCTGGGCGAAGGAAGTCGGCGTGCCGACCGAGCGGATCATCCGGATCGGCGACAACAAGGGCGCGCGCTACGCGTCGGACAACTTCTGGACGATGGGCGACACGGGCCCGTGCGGCCCGTGCACCGAGATCTTCTACGATCACGGCCCGGACGTGTGGGGTGGCCCGCCGGGGTCGCCTGAGGAAGACGGCGACCGCTACATCGAGATCTGGAACCTCGTGTTCATGCAGTTCAACCGTGACGCGCAGGGCAACATGACGCGCCTGCCGAAGCAGTCGGTCGACACCGGCATGGGCCTCGAGCGTCTCGCCGCGGTGCTGCAGCACGTGCACAGCAACTACGAGATCGACCTGTTCCAGAACCTGATCAAGGCCGCCGCGCGCGTCACTGAAATCAGCGACCTGAACAACAACTCGCTGAAGGTGATCGCCGATCACATCCGCGCGTGCTCGTTCCTGATCGTCGACGGCGTGATTCCCGGCAACGAAGGCCGCGGCTACGTGCTGCGCCGGATCGTGCGCCGCGCGATCCGCCACGGCTACAAGCTCGGCCGCAAGGGTTCGTTCTTCCACAAGCTGGTAACCGACCTCGTCGCCGAGATGGGCGTCGCGTATCCGGAACTGAAGGAAGCGGAACAGCGCGTGACCGACGTGCTGCGCCAGGAAGAAGAGCGCTTCTTCGAGACGATCGAGCACGGGATGTCGATCCTCGAAGGCGCGCTGGCCGAGGTCGAAGGCAAGGGCGGCAAGGTGCTCGACGGCGAGCTCGCGTTCAAGCTGCACGATACCTACGGCTTCCCGCTCGACCTGACGGCCGACGTGTGCCGCGAGCGCGGCATGACGGTCGACGAGCCGGCGTTCGACGATGCAATGGCGCGCCAGCGCGAGCAGGCCCGTGCGGCCGGCAAGTTCAAGGCCACGCAGGGCCTCGAATACACGGGCGCGAAGACCACGTTCCACGGCTACGAAGAAATCGCGTTCGACGACGCGAAGGTCGTCGCGCTGTATGTCGACGGTTCGTCCGTCAATGAAGTGAAGACCGGCCAGGACGCGGTGGTCGTGCTCGACCACACGCCGTTCTACGCGGAATCGGGCGGCCAGGTCGGCGACCAGGGCGTGCTCGCGAATGCCGCGACGCGCTTCGCGGTGGCCGACACGCTGAAGGTGCAGGCCGATGTGATCGGCCACCACGGCACGCTCGAGCAGGGCACGCTGAAGGTTGGCGACGTGCTGCGCGCCGAGATCGACGCGCATCGCCGCGCGCGCACCCAGCGCAATCACTCGGCGACCCACCTGATGCACAAGGCGCTGCGCGAAGTGCTCGGCTCGCACGTGCAGCAGAAGGGCTCGCTCGTCGATGCGGACAAGACCCGCTTCGACTTCGCGCACAACGCGCCGCTGACCGACGACGAGATCCGCCGTGTCGAGCGGATCGTCAACGATGAAATCCTCGCGAACGCGCCGGGCATCGTGCGCGTGATGCCGTACGACGAAGCCGTGAAGGGCGGTGCGATGGCGCTGTTCGGCGAGAAGTACGGCGACGAAGTGCGCGTGCTCGACCTCGGCTTCTCGCGCGAACTGTGCGGCGGCACGCACGTGAGCCGCACGGGGGACATCGGCTTCTTCAAGATCGTCGTCGAAGGCGGCGTCGCGGCCGGCATCCGCCGCGTCGAGGCGATCACCGGCGACAACGCGGTGCGCTACGTGCAGGACCTCGACGCGCGCATGAACGAAGCGGCAGCCGCGCTGAAGGCGCAGCCGTCGGAACTGACGCAGCGCATTGCGCAGGTGCAGGACCAGGTGAAGTCGCTCGAGAAGGAACTGGGCGCGCTGAAGTCGAAGCTCGCATCGAGCCAGGGCGACGAGCTCGCGCAGCAG
Source organism: Burkholderia sp. Bp8963 (assembly GCF_003854275.1). Classification (GTDB taxonomy): domain Bacteria; phylum Pseudomonadota; class Gammaproteobacteria; order Burkholderiales; family Burkholderiaceae; genus Burkholderia. The sequence continues at coordinate 63,623 of NZ_QTQP01000039.1, read as the reverse complement.
GCCGTCGAAATCGCCGGCGTGCACGTGCTGGCCGCGACGCTCGACGGCGCCGATGCGAAGACGCTGCGCGAGACGGTCGACAAGCTGAAGGACAAGCTGAAGAGCGCGGCGATCGTGCTGGCGGCGGTCGAAGGCGGCAAGGTCAGCCTGATCGCGGGCGTGACGGCCGATGCGAGCAAGAAGGTCAAGGCCGGCGAGCTCGTGAACTTCGTCGCGCAGCAGGTCGGCGGCAAGGGCGGCGGCCGTCCGGACATGGCGCAGGCAGGCGGCACCGAGCCGGCGAACCTGCCGGCGGCGCTTGCGGGCGTCAAGGGCTGGGTCGAAGAGCGGCTCTGATGTCAGCGGCGGCGCCCGCAAGGGCGTCGCGATAGCAAGATGACGACGGCCCGACCGGCAATTGCCGGTCGGGCCGTTTTGCGTCTACGTGTTGCGACCCCTTCCTTCACGCAGGAACCGGCGTCGCGCGTGGCGGCGCGCCGGCCGCAGCGGCCTCCACCTGCGTGCCCCGTGCCGCCGCGACGAGCGCATCCTGCAGCGCGTCGAGCGCGGCCGACGCATGGCCTTGTCGCCACACGAGCAGCGTGTCGATGCCGTCGAACTCGGGCACCGCGTGCAGCGTCACGTTGTCGGCTTCCGGTTGCAGGTCGAGCACCGAGCGCGGTGCGACCGCGACGCCCGCTCCAGCGGCGACGCACGCGACGATTGCGTGATATGAACCGAGCTCCAGCACACGCGCCGGCTTCACGCCGTGCGCCGCATACCATTGCTCGACGTAGGCGCGGTACGTGCAGCCGCGCTCGAACGCGATCAGCGTCGGCAGGATCACGTCGCGTGGCGTGCGCACCGGCGGATGCCCGCGCGGCGTGAGCAGCAGCAGATCCTCGCGGAATATCGGCACCACGTCGAACGTGTCCGGCAGCTCGACCGGCGCAGGCGGCCGCGCGACCAGCGCGGCGTCGATCTCGAATTCGCGGACCCGCTCGATCAGGCTGCAGGTCGTGCCCGTCACGAGCTCGAGCGTGACGTCCGGCCAGGCCTGGTGGTAGCGGGCGAGCACGCCGGGCAGGCGGCTCGCAGCCGTGCTCTCCATCGTGCCGAGCCGCAGGCGGCCGCGCGGGTGGTCCTCGCGCACCGCGTGGCGCGCCTCGTCGGCGAGCGCGAGCAGGCGCTCCGCATACGGCAGCAGCGTCCGGCCCGCCGGCGTCAGCACGAGCCGCCGGCCGTCGCGCACGAACAGCGCCGCGCCGAGTTCCTCCTCGAGCTGCTTGATGCGGGTCGTGACGTTCGACTGCACGCGATTGAGCTTCGCCGCCGCGCGCGTGACGCCGTTCTCGCGCACGACGGCCCGGAAAATCGCCAGCGCCGCCAGGTCCATGATTCTCTCCGAGCGATGAGTGGATTCACAATTATTCATTTTTCGAGAATGTTTGGTCAAGCTACGATCGAAGCATTCCGACTTCCGTTCCGGCCGGGCGTGCTCGCGCCGGCCAGCACCGCGCCATGTCACGCCCCGATTTCCCGCCTGCTGCCGCTTCCGCACTTCCGCTCCGTGACGCCGACCGGCGCGCCCGCACCGCCGCGCTCGCGTGCATGATCGGGCTCGCGGTCGCGCTGGGCGTCGGCCGCTTCGCATTCACGCCGCTGCTGCCGCTGATGCTCGGCGACGGCTCGATCGGCCTGAAGGCCGGCGGCTGGCTCGCATCCGCGAATTACGCGGGCTATTTCGCCGGCGCGCTCAGTTGCGCGGCGCTGCGGGTCGCGCCGGCGTCCATGGTCCGCTTCGGGCTCGTGGCGACCGTGCTGCTGACCGCCGCGATGGGCGTCGGCCACTTGCTGCCCGTGTGGCTCGCGGTGCGGTTCGTCGCGGGCGCCGTCAGCGCATGGACGTTCGTGTTCGCATCGCAATGGGGCTTGCGGCGGCTTGCGGAACTGCACGCGCCGGAATGGGGCGGCGTGATCTTTGCGGGGCCCGGCCTCGGCATCGTGTTGACTGGGCTGATCGGCAGCGCGCTGGCCGGCCATCGTGCGGCGGCGGGCTGGCTCGGCTTCGCGGCGCTGGCCGCCGTGCTGTCGGCCGCGATCTGGCGCGTTTTCGGCAGCGCCACGCCGGCCGGTTCGCCACACGCGCCGGCCGGTTCGCCGCACACGCCGGCCAATTCCGCCCGGGCCGCCGCGCAGCCGCAGCGCGCCGATGCGATCTGGCTCGTCGTGCTGTACGGGTTGCCGGGCTTCGGCTACATCATCACCGCGACGTTCCTGCCGGTGATCGCGCGCGCGGTGCTGCCGGCCGGCTCGCCGTGGCCCGACCTGTTCTGGCCGATGTTCGGCGCGGCGGTGAGCGTCGGCGCGGTGGCTGCTGCTCGGCTGCCCGCGCACTGGGACAACCGGCTGCTGCTCGCGGGCGGCTGTGCGGTGCAGGCGGCCGGGATCGCGCTCGGGATCGTCTGGCCGAGCGCGCCGGGCCTCGCGCTCGGCAGCATGCTGCTCGGGCTGCCGTTCACCGCGATCACGCTGTTCGCGATGCGCGAAGCGCGCCGGCTGCATGGTGATCGCGCGGCCGGGCTGATGGGTTATGCGACTGCGTCGTACGGGATCGGGCAGATTGCCGGGCCGCTCGTTGCGGCACCGCTGGTCGCATATGCGGGCACCTTCACGCCTGCGCTGTGGGTTGCGGTGGCATCGCTTGTCGTCGGCACAGCGGGGTTCGCGTGGCGCGCGCGGCGCAAGGCCTGACCAAGCGCGAAGCACGACCATGGACAGGGGCGTGGCATGGGCGTATCCGTCGCGGGACGCGCACGATCAACCCTGTCATGACCGGGGCCAGATCCGCAGCATCGCGGGCAAACTCGCTAGAATGAAGCCTTTCCCGTGCCGAGCGGGCGTGCGGGCCGTCCTGCGGGCGGCATTGCGGCGTCCGCCATGTCCCCATCGATGACTCTCGCCGACTACCGCTTTTGCCCGCGCTGCGCGAAACCGCTCACCGAGCGCGCCGATCCCGCCGAGGAGGGCGGCCGCCTCCGCCAGGCCTGTCCGGACGAAACCTGCGGCTACGTCCACTGGAACAACCCGCTGCCCGTCGTTGCTGCGATCGTCGAGATCGACGGCAAGATCCTGCTCGCGCGCAACGCCGCGTGGCCGGAAGGGATGTTCGCGCTGATCACCGGGTTCCTCGAGCGCGGCGAGACGCCCGAGGACGGCATCGCGCGCGAGGTGCGCGAGGAAACCGCGCTGAAGGCCGAGCAGATTTCGCTCGTCGGCGTCTACGAATTCATCCGCAAGAACGAACTGATCATCGCGTACCACGTGCGCGCATCGGGAGCGATCACGCTGTCGCCGGAGCTGCTCGAATACCGGCTCGTCGAGCCGCCGCTGCTGCGCCCGTGGCGTGCCGGCACCGGCTACGCGCTCGCGGACTGGATGCGCGCGCGCGGGCTCGATTTCGAGTTCGTCGACCGGCCCGGGCAATGACCCGCGCGCGCCCATCGTCCCGACTCTGACCGCCATCGCCATGTCCGACAAGCCGCAGCCGCGTTCCCGCGACGCCTACCGCCACTTCCTGCCGATCACGACCCGCTGGATGGATAACGACGTCTACGGGCACGTGAACAACGTCGTCTACTACAGCTACTTCGACACGGTCGTGAACGAATACCTGATCCGCGCCGGCGTGCTCGACATCGAGCGCGCGCAGACGATCGGGCTCGTCGTCGAGACGCAGTGCAACTACTTCGCGCCGCTCGTGTTCCCGCAGACAGTCGAAGCGGGGCTGCGCGTCGCGAAGCTCGGCACGTCGAGCGTGCGCTACGAGATCGGGCTGTTCGCGCACGGCGAAACCGCGCCGGCCGCGCAGGGCCATTTCGTCCACGTGTACGTCGATCGCGACACGCGCCGGCCCGTGCCGCTGTCCGACGCGCTGCGCGCCGCGCTCGACCCGCTCGCCGCCTGACGGCACGCGCGTTGCACACGTTCGCGCTCCAGGCCTTCAACGGCCTCAGCTACGGCTTGCTGCTGTTCATGCTGTCGGCGGGCCTCACGCTGATCTTCAGCGTACAGGGCGTGCTCAACTTCGCACACGCGAGCTTCTACATGCTCGGCGCGTATGTCGGCTACAGCATTGCCGCGCGCGTCGGCTTCTGGCCCGCGCTCGTGCTTGCGCCGCTCGCGGTCGGCGGCGCTGGCGCGGCCTGCGAACGCACGCTGCTGCGCCGCGTCCGGGCGCACGGCCATACGGGCGAGCTGCTGCTGACGTTCGGGCTCGCGTACCTGATCGGCGAGGGCGCGAAGCTCGTGTGGGGCCTCGCGCCGTTGCCCGCGCCGGTGCCGCCGCTGTTCGACGGCGCGCCGGTGACGGTGCTCGGCGTCGCGCTGCCGCGTTACCGGCTGTTCATGATGACGATGTCCGCCGCGATGCTGGTCGCGCTCGCGGGCCTGCTGCGCGCGTCGCGCATCGGCCTGGTCGTGCGCGCGGCGCTCACGCATCGCGCGGCCGTCGAGACGCTCGGCTACGACGTACCGCGCCTGATGACGGGCCTGTTCGGCGCGGGCACCGCGCTCGCGGCGCTGGCCGGCGTGATCGGCGCGCCGCTCGCGGTGATCGAGCCCGCGCTCGCCGAGACGGTCGGCTCGATCGTATTCGCGGTGGTCGTGATCGGCGGGCTCGGTTCGCTCGGCGGTGCGTTCGCTGCGTCGCTCGCGGTGGGCGTCGCACAGACTTTCGCGGCCGCGAGCGACATGTCGCTGCACGACGTCGTGCAATGGACGGGCGTCGCGCTGCCGGACAGCGTCGCCGCGGTGACGGTCGCGCAACTCGCGCCGCTAGTCCCGTACCTGCTGCTCGTCGCGGTGCTGGTCGTGCGGCCGCGCGGCCTGTTCGGCGAGCGTGCCGATGCGTAGCCGCATGTTTCCGGGTTGCCTGCGCTGGGCGCTGTTCGCCGGCTGCCTCGCGCTGCCCGCGTGGCTGTGGCCGCACGGCTGGATGCTCGGCTATCTGTCGCAGACGGCCGCGCTCGTCGTGCTCGCGCTGTCGTACAACCTGCAGCTCGGCACGACCGGCCTGCTGTCGTTCGGCCATGCGGCGTTCGCGGGCCTCGGCGCGTTCGCGGCCGCGCACTGGTTCAACCGCTTCGGCGGCCCGCTGCCGCTGTTGCCGCTCGCCGGCGGCGTGGCGGGCGCGGGCTTCGGCCTGCTGTTCGGCGTGCTCGCGACGCGCCGCGCCGGCACTGCGTTCGCGATGATCACGCTCGGCCTCGGCGAGTGCGTCGCGGCTGCCGCGTGGAGCATGCCCGCGTGGTTCGGCGGCGTCGGCGGCGTGCCGATCGACCGGGCGAGCGGCATGCCGGTCGGTGGCTGGCAGTTCGGCGCGCCGGCGCACGCGTATGCGGTGATTGCAGCGTGGTGTTTTGCGTCAGCGCTCGCGATGTACGCGCTGACGCGCACGCCGTTCGCGCGTGTCGCGAACGCGGTGCGCGACAACCCGGCGCGCGTTGCCGCGCTCGGCACCGATCCGCGCCGCGTGCGGCTCGCGATGGTTGCGTGCGCATCGTTCTTTGCGGGCGTTGCCGGCACGCTGACGCTGATCGACGTCGAGCTCGCGACGCCCGACAGCGCCGCGATGACCCGTTCGGCGACCGTGCTGATCGCCGCGGTGATCGGCGGCACGGGCTCGTTCTTCGGGCCGGCGGCCGGCGCGGCCGTGCTGACGGGATTGAGCGTCGCGGTCGCGGGCGTGTCGCGTGCGTGGCCGCTGTATCTGGGGCTGCTGTTCGTCGTCGTCGTGGTCGCCGCGCCGCGTGGGCTCGCGGGCATCGCGGCGGATATCGCGCACGCGCTGCGCCGCGGCGCGCCGGCGGTCGAACGATGGCGCATGCTGTGCGGCGTCGCCGCGAGCGCGTTCTGGTGCGTCGCGGTCGTCGGTGCGGCCGAACTCGGCTATGCCTGGCGTTTCGCGCTGGAGGACGGCGCAGGCACCGCGTTCGGCGCGTGGCGCATCGACGCCGACACCCCGGTCGGCTGGGCCGTCGCAGGCTCGGCCGCCGCGATCGGCGCGCTGCTGTGGGGCTGGCGCGCGCGGCTCGCGCCGGGCGGGCTGGAGGACGGACGATGAACGGCAACGCGGTCGCGCTGCACGGCATCGCGCAGCGCTTCGGCGCGCACACGGTGCTCGATGGTGTCGAGCTGGCGGTGGCGGCCGGCGAGCGTCATGCGCTGATCGGGCCGAACGGTGCCGGCAAGTCGACGCTCTTCAACGTGATCGCGGGCGCCGTGCGGCCGACGCGCGGGCGTGTCGTGCTGCACGGCGTCGAGCTGCGCGGACGCGGGCCCGTCGCCGCGAGCCGGCTCGGCATCGGCCGCAGCTTCCAGCAGACGAGCGCGTTTGCGCGCCTCACCGTATTCGACAACCTGCGCTGCGCGGCGCTGCATGCGCCGGCCGAGCGGCGGCGCTGGTGGAACCGCGTGCGCGAATCCGCGTCGGTCGACCGCGCGGCCGCGCAGGTGCTGCACGACGTCGGCCTCGATGCGTACCGCGACACGCCGGCCGCCGCACTCGGCTACGCGGAGCAGCGCGCGCTCGATCTCGGGATCGCGCTCGCGAGCGGTGCGCGCACGCTGCTGCTCGACGAGCCGACGGCCGGCATGAATCGCGCGCAGGCCGCGCGGATGATCGAGCTGATCCGCGCGACGACGCGTGGCCGCACGGTGCTGATGATCGAGCACGACATGGACACGGTGTTCGGCTTCGCGGAACGGATCACGGTGCTCGTGCGCGGGGTCGTGGTCGCCACCGGTGCGCCGGACGCGATCCGCGCCGATCCGGCCGTGCGCGCAGCCTATCTCGGCGACGGCTTCGCATGAGCGCGTTGCTCGAGCTTCGCGGCCTGCGTGCGTGGTACGGGATGCAGCCCGTGCTCGATGGCGTCGACCTCGCGCTGGCGCCGGGCGAGACGCTCGCGCTGATCGGGCGCAACGGATCGGGCCGCTCGACGCTCGCGAAGGCGGTGATGGGGCTCGTGCGCATCGCCGGATCGGTGCGGATCGCGGGCATCGAATGCGCGGGCGCGCGGACCTTCGAGATTGCGCGGCGCGGTGTCGCGTACGTCGCCGAGAGCCGCGACGTGTTCCCGCTGCTGAGCGTGCGCGACAACCTGCTGCTCGGGTTGCGCGGGGTTCGCGGCGCGGCGGCGCGCGCGGAGCTCGACAGTCTGTTCGCGCGCTTTCCGCTGCTCGCCGCGCGCGCGGACGTGAAGGCCGGCCGCCTGTCGGGCGGCGAGCAGCAGGTGCTCGCGCTGGTGCGCGCGCTCGCGGGCGGGCCGCGCGTGCTGATCGTCGACGAGCCCGCGGAAGGGCTCGCGCCGCTCGCGGTCGACGAGATCGGCGCGTGTCTCGCGGCACTGCAGGCGGACGGCGTCGCGATCGTGCTGATCGAACAGCGGCTGCAGCTCGCGCCGCGGCTGACGCGGCGGGTCGCGGTGATGGGGCGCGGCAGGATCGTGTACGACGGCACGCTCGACGGGCTGCAGGGGGAAGTGGTTGATACGTGGCTGAGTGCGGGCTAACCACGGACTCACCACCGGCCGAGCGGGGTCTGACGTCTTGCGCCCGGCGATTGTTCGTGCGATCCCGCAACTCAATTCGTCCCGAGCGCCTTTATCGACATCGACGAAGCGCATAGATTTTCGTCATCGCCGGTTCCCTGCTTCGCCAGGACAGCCGGTCCGATTCATCATGCGATAACGAATTGAGGATGGAAATCATGAGCAAGCTTGCAGGCAAGGTCGCGGTCGTGACGGGCGGTTCCAAGGGTATTGGCGCCGCAATTGCAAAGGCCCTCGCCGCCGAAGGCGCGTCGGTCGTCGTCAACTATGCGAGCAGCAAGGCCGGCGCGGAGGCCGTCGTGAGCGCGATCGGCGCGGAGGGCGGCAATGCGGTCGCTGTCGGCGGCGACGTGTCGAAGGCAGCCGACGCGCAGCGCATCATCGACACGGCCGTCGAAACGTACGGCCGCCTCGATATCCTCGTCAACAATTCCGGCATCTACGAGTTCGCGCCGATCGAGGCGATCACGGAAGAGCATTTCCGCAAACAGTTCGACACGAACGTACTGGGCGTGCTGTTGACGACGCAGGCGGCCGTGAAGCATCTCGGCGACGGCGCGAGCATCATCAACATCAGCTCGGTGGTGACCACCATCACGCCGCCGGCAAGCGCGGTCTACAGCGGCACGAAGGGCGCCGTGGACGCGATCACGGGCGTGCTCGCGCGCGAACTCGGCCCGCGCAAGATCCGCGTGAACGCGATCAACCCGGGCGTGGTCGTGACTGAGGGCACGCACAGCGCGGGGATCGTCGGCTCCGAACTCGAAGCGTCCGCGCTCAGTCAGACGCCGCTGGGCCGCGTGGGGCAGCCGGACGACATCGCGTCGATCGCCGTCTTTCTCGCATCGGACGACGCGCGCTGGATGACGGGCGAACTCGTTCGCGCGAGCGGCGGCATGCGCTGAGCCGACAGGCAGGTTCGCGGGCGCCTACGCGATCCGCAGCAGGCTGGCCGAGCCGACGTACCACCGGATGCTCTCGACGGCGAGTTCGTGATTGCGAACCGAATCGAGTCCGGCGATCGTCATCGTGCCAGCCAGTTCGGTGGCCGCGACGCGTAGCGGCACGCCGCCGCCTTCCAGCGCGTAATCGTCGCCGGACAGCCCTTCGGAGCGCAGCGACAGTCCGTCGCGCGCAAATGCGATACCCACTTCGAGCGAGCTCTTGCCGAACCGGAACACCGTGTTCTGCTTGCGCCGGATCGCTTCGCAGCACGCCGCGCCGCTGCCGTCGAGCGCGCAGTAGAACAGCGGTGCGCGGGCGGACATGACGCTCACCGCAACGGCCAGGCCGCGGCGCGACGCGATGTTGATGGCGATGTCGCCGAGCCTGCGCGCGGCATCGGCGTTGAAGCACGGCAGCATCGTGCTCGACGCCTGCTGTTCGAAAGTCTCGTCATCGATGGGGAAGAATCGCCTCATCTTTATCTCCTGTCACGACAACTCCTGCTCGCCACGCTGGCCGCCGCAGCCCGCTCAACCACCCGCCGGCGTATCGAGCATCCACTCGTGGGCCGGATCGTTCTTGAACGCCCATGCTCGGCTCGGGCCGGCCATCACGTTCAGGTAGTACAGGTTGTAGCCGTGCGGCGCGACGACCGGATGGTAGCCGCGCGGCACCATCACGACGTCGTGGTTCTCGACGACGCAGGCTTCGTCGAGGCTGCGGTCGTCGGTATAGACGCGCTGGAACGCGAAACCCTGCGGCGGATCGATCCGGTGATAGTAGGTTTCCTCGAGCACGGTTTCGTCGGGCGCGGCGTCGCGGTCGTGCTTGTGCGGCGGATAGCTGCTCGAATGGCTGGCCGGCGTGATTACCTCGACGACGAGCAGCCGGTCGGCCGCCGGGTTGTCGCCCATCAGGATGTCGCACACGTAGCGCGTGTTGGTGCCTTTCCCGCGCACCATCCGGCGCATGTGTTCACCGTCGAGGCGGCGCACCGTCTTGTCGCCGCTCACGTACGGCGCGGTGCACAGCGCGACTTCCGCGTCGCGCGTCGCGGTCACGGTGACGGTGTGTCCGCCCGGCACGTACAGCGCGTCGGGCGAGACCTCGTCGAACACGCTGTCGCGCTGGCCGAGGCCGTCGAACGTGGCGCCGCCGGTTTCCGCGCGCACCGTGCCGGTGAGCACGACCACGCACAGCTCGCGCGAGCCGGTGTCGACGGTTTCGCTGTCGCCGGCTTTCAGGCGCAGCACACGAAAGCCGACGTGCTTCCAGCCGGCCGATTCAGGCGTGACGTTGCAGATTTCGCGGTCGGGCGACGCCTTGACCAGCAGGGGGGAGATCGTCATGGAAGAGGCTCCGCAATTCGGTGGCAGGGGGCTAAGAGGGGGCTCAAGCGCTCAGCTTGTCGACGATCGCGCGCAGCGTGTCGTAGCCCTTCTTCGCATACGGGTAGCTCGGCGCGACGGCGGGATCCTGCTCGGCCTCGACCACCAGCCAGCCTTCGTAGTTCGCTTCCTTGAGTGCGCGCAGCGTCGCCTCGTAATCGAGCGCGCCGTCGCCGGGCACGGTGAAGGTGCCGTTGATCACGCCGTTCAGGAAGCTCCAGCCGTCGTTGCGCGCCTGCGTGACGACCTGCGCCCGCACGTCCTTGCAATGCACGTGGACGACGCGCGCGACGTGCTTCTTCAGCAGTGCGACCGGATCGGCTGCGCCGCCGAAGTAAGCATGGCCCGTGTCGAACAGCAGGAACACCTTTGCCGGATCGGTGAGGGCCATCAGGCGGTCGACATCGTCGGGCGATTCGACGTATGCGCCCATGTGGTGGTGATAGGCGAGCCTGATCCCGTAGGTCGACAGCAGGTGCGCGCCGAACGCGTCCAGGCGCGCGGCGTAGCGCTGCCACGATTCGTCGTCGATGAAGCGCGGCCGCTTCGCGACGGGCGTGTCGATGTTGCCCTGGATCGTGCCCGCGCACTCGCCGTACACGACCACCTTCACGTCGTTGTACTGCAGCTTCGCCATGTGCGCGTGGCAGCGCTCGATCTCGGCGGCGACGGCCTGCGCGTCGCTGATGCCGGGCGGGACTTCCGCGAGAAAGCCCGAGTACCAGCCCGACACGCAGACGAGGCCGTATTCGGCGAGCTTGGCCTTCAGCGCGGGGCCGGTCTTCGGAAATTTGTTGCCGAGCTCGAAACCGGCATAGCCGATTTCCGCGCCTTCCTTCAGCGCCGTTTCGAGCGGCGTTTCGCCGCCGAGGGACGGCAGGTCGTCGTTCATCCACGACAGGGGGTTGATGCCGATGCGAACGTTCCAGCTCATGGATCTTTCCTTGGTTCGGGTGATGGGACGCGGTGCGGGCACGCGCGCGGCGCCTGCTGGTCAGCGCCGCTGTCGGGTCTTCTCGTCGAGATAGTCGCGATGCGCGCGCTCGACGTCGGGCCGCGCGGACACCTGTGGCACCGCGACCTCCCACCATGCGCCGCCGTCGTCGGTCGTGCGATGGTGGGTCGTGTCGATCACGAGCACCTGGCTCGTCGTCGCCGCGCGCGCGCGGCGCAGCTCGTGGCGCAGTTCCGCGACGTCGCGCACGTGCACGGCTTCGGCGCCCATCGCGCGCGCGTGCATCGCGAAATCGATCGTCGAGCGTGCGCCGCCTTCCGGCACGCAGTCGTCGAGCATGTTGTTGAAGCTCGCGCCGCCGCACTTCAGCTGCAGGCGCTCGATGCAGCCGTAGCCGCGGTTGTCGAGGATCACGACGATGATCTTGCGGCCGAGCATCACCGACGTCGCGAGTTCGGCGTTCAGCATCATGTACGAGCCGTCGCCGACCATCACGATCACTTCGCGTTCCGGCCGCGCGAGCTTCGCGCCGAGGCCGCCCGCGACTTCGTAGCCCATGCACGAATACGCGTAGTCCATGTGGTAGTTGCCGGGCAGGCCGCTGCGCCACAGCTTGTGCAGCTCGGCCGGCAGCGTGCCGGCCGCGCACACGACGAGGTCGTCGCGGGCGCTGTCGACGCCCGCGTCGGCGGCCGACTCGCGCACCGCGCCGATCACCTCGGCGTCGTACGGCAGCGTGTCGTTCGGCACGTGGTTCGTCAGTTCGGTCACGCGGGCAACCCACGCGGCGGCCTGGTCGCGGCAGCTTGCTGTCCACGCGGGGTCGGCGCGCCAGCCGGCGAGCGCGGCGGACACCTGGCCGAGCCCCGTGCGCGCGTCCGCGACGAGCTGCTGGCCGCGCTTCTTGCCCGCGTCGAACGGCTGCACGTTCAGGCTCAGCAGCTTCGCGTGGCCGTAGAGCGCGTGCGAGCCGGTCGTGAAGTCCTGCAGCCGGGTGCCGACCGCGAATACGACGTCGCATTGCGCGGCCGCGCGGTTCGCGGCGGGCGAGCCCGTCACGCCGATCGAGCCGAGGTTCAACGGGTGATCCCAAGCGAGGCTGCCCTTGCCGGCCTGCGATTCGGCGACCGGCACGCCATGTGTGTCGACGAACGCGCGCAGCGCATCCCACGCGTGGCTGTACAGCACGCCGCCGCCGGCGACGATCAACGGCTGCTTCGCGGACTTGAGCAGGTCGATCGCGTCGGCCAGCTCGACGGCGTCGGCCGGCGGGCGCCGCATCCGGATTAGCGGCGGTGCGAAGAAATCTTCCGGCCAGTCATACGCGAAGGTCTGCACGTCCTGCGGCAGCGCGAGACACACGGGCCCGCACTGCGCGGGGTCGGTCATCACCTGGATCGCGCGCGGCAGCGCGACCAGCAATTGCTCGGGCGACGTGATCCGGTCGAAGTAGCGCGTGACCGGGCGGAAGCAGTCGTTCGCGCTGACGTCGCCCTGCTCGAAGCTCTCGACCTGCTGCAGCACGGGGTCCGGCTGGCGCGACACGAACACGTCGCCCGGCAGCAGCAGCAGCGGCAGCCGCGCGACGTGCGCGAGCGCGGCCGACGTCAGCATGTTGGTCGCGCCGGGGCCGATGCTCGACGTCGCGGCCATCATGCGCTGGCGGAAGTTCGCTTTCGCGAACGCGACCGCCGCGTTGGCCATCCCTTGCTCGTTGTGCGCGCGCAAGGTCGGCAGCCGGTGCTGCTCGGCCTGCAGCGCCTCGCCGAGCCCGGCCACGTTGCCGTGGCCGAAGATCGCGAACACGCCGCCGCAATACGGCAGGATTTCGGTGCGGCCGTCCGGCTGGACCACTTCGGCGCGCAGTGCAGCCAGGTAGCGCACGAGCGCCTGGCTGACAGTCAGTCTCACGGTTGTTGTCATCGTCTGTCGATCTCGTATGTCGTGACGTCGTGACGCCGGCGCTCAGGCCGCGGGCCGCGCGAGCGTGCGCCGGTCCAGCCACGCGTCGACCAGTTGCGCGAAATTGCCGGCCACCTCGTCGATGAGCGCCTGGTCGCCGATGTCGCCGCCCAGCCACTTCAGCGACGCGTCCGCCCACAGCGTGCGCCCGATCATGAAGCCCTTGACGATCGGGTTGGTCGCGAAACGGAAGCTGTCGACCAGGTATTGCAGCGGCTGGTTCAGCCCGAGGATCACCGCGCCGCGGCAATGCGGGTCGCGCTCGGCGATCAGTGTCTCGAGCCGTGCCCAGCCGTCGGCGCTCATCGGCGCGAGCTTCCACCATTCGGGCCGCACGCCGAGGTTGTAGAAGCGCGCGACCGTGCGCAGCACCGCGTCGTCTTCGGTGCCGGCCGGCGTGACCGCGCGCGGCGGGATGATTTCCAGCAGCAGCTCGTTGCCGCTCTCGCGGGTCGCCTCCCACAGTTCGAGCACGCGCTGCTCCTGTGCGACGCGCAGGTCGACCGCGTCGTCAGGGTGATAGTGCACGAGACACTTGACGACCTGTTCCGTCGGCCAGTGGGTGAGGGTGGAGCCGACCGAGCGCGTGTCGTCGAAGCGCAGCGGCCGGGAGCCCGGCAGTTCGACCGGCCGGCCGACCCACCAGCCGCGCCCGGTCGCGGACGCAAGCGCGTCGCTGCCATACGCGCCGCCGTCGATCAGCACGCCGACATGGCCCTGGATGCCGCGGTCGCGCTCGACCTGCTCGGCGGCACGCACCAGCAGCCGCTTGAGCGTCTTGATCCGCGCTTCGTCGGCGCCGGCCTGCACGGCGAGGTCGTAGAACTGGCTGCGGTGGTCGAACGCCATCACGCACAGATCGTTCCAGTCGCGGCGCGCGACGCTCACGCGGTGCAGGTGCGCGAGTTCGCGATCCGCATCGACGAGCGGGTTGCGGCTGCCGTTGAACCAGTGGTCCAGCTCCGCGGGCGTCGGCATCGCGGCCGAGCACGCATGACGCGACACGACGATCGCGCCGCACGCATTCGCGATGCGCGTGGCTTCGGCCCAGTCGCGGCCGCGCAGCAGGCCGGACAGCAGGCCCGACAGGAACGCGTCGCCCGCGCCGAGCACGTTCAGCACTTCGACACGTTCGCCGGCAAAGGTCGGCGCGTCGTCGATGCGCTCGGGAATCGCGCCTTCGATCACGCAGCAGCCGAGCGCGCCGCGCTTGACGACCAGCACCGCATCGGTGGTCTGGCGGACCGCGCGCAGCGACGCGATCAGGTCGTGCGGCACGCCGCCCGCGATCAGGAACTCCTCCTCGGTGCCGACCAGCAGGTCGAACTCGCCGAGCACCTGCTGCAGTTGCCGCGATACGTGCTCGTCCGGGACGTAGCGGTTCTCGCCGGCGCCGCGGCCGGTCAGGCCCCACAACACGGGGCGGTAGTCGATGTCGAGGACTCGCACGACGCCGTGGCGGCGCGCGTAGTCGAGCGCCGTCAGCGACGCCTCGCGCGTGGCCGGCGTGGACAGATGCGTGCCCGTGATCGCCAGCGCGCGGCAGCCGGCGATGAAGTCCTCGCGGATCTCGTCGGCGCGCACGGCCATGTCGGCGCAGTTCTCGCGCACGAACAGCAGCGGAAACGTGTCGCGGTCCTTCAGCCCGAGCAGCACCAGCGCGGTGAGGCGCTCGGGGTCGGTCTGCAGCTGGCTCGTGTCGCAGCCTTCACGCTCGAGCGTCTCGCGCAGAAAGCGGCCCATCTGCTCGTCGCCGACGCGCGAGATCATCGCGGTCTTCAGGCCCAGGCGCGCGACGCCGAACGCGACGTTGCCCGACGAGCCGCCCAGATACATCTGGAAGGTGCGTGCGTCTTCGAGACGGCTGCCGTACTGCTGTGCATAAAGGTCCACGGCCACCCGGCCGAGACAGGCCAGATCGATGGGGCGACCACTCGGAAAGTTCAACAGGCTCATATCACTCGTCACGCTCGCGGCCGGCGTCTGACCTTGCCGGCAGGTTGAGGAGGGCGGGCGGATCGTGTTTCCAGACGTCGGCCAGACGCTGGCGCCTGGCGCGACGGAGATCCGCCCTCCGGGGATTCGGGGCTACGGACGAAGTCTAGTGTTTTTGGAAATCCAGTTCCCTAGGTGAAATCACGTAGAAATTATTTTCCAAAAAATAGTCGGAGTGCTTTACAGTTTCGTCCTGAAGCTTCGGTCCGCGCTTCGGTCCGCGCTTTGGTTCCGTATCGGACTCGGTCTGGTGGTGCATCGGTCACCACTTTCCGCCACAGAGAAGATGAAGGAGACAGATTGATCATGAAAACCAAGCTGATGGCTGCCGCTGCCGCCGCGATCCTTGCAATGCCGCTTGCTCATGCCGAGAAGATCGGGGTAACGATGGCGTCCTTCGACGACACGTTCCTGACGATCCTGCGCAACAGCATCGGCGACGCCGCGAAAAAGGACGGCGCCGGCGTGCAGATCGAGGATGCCGGCAACGACGTCGGCAAGCAGCTCAGCCAGGTGCAGAACATGATCGCGCAGAAGGTCGACGCGATCATCGTGAACCCGGTCGACACCGATGCGACGCCGAAGATCACGAAGATGGTTGCCGAAGCGAAGATTCCGCTCGTCTACGTGAACCGCAAGCCGGTCGATTTCGAGAAGCTGCCGGCCGGCGTCGCGGTCGTCGCGTCGGACGAGAAGCAGTCGGGCACGCTGCAGGCCCGCCAGGTGTGCAAGCTGCTCGGCGGCAAGGGCGACATCCTGGTGCTGATGGGCGAGCTGTCCAATGAAGCGGCGCGCGCGCGGACCAAGGACATCGAGGACGTGCTCGCCGGCAAGGACTGCTCGGGCATGCGGATCGTCGACAAGCGCGAAGGCAAGTGGAGCCGCACGCAGGGCCAGGACATCACGATGAACTGGCTGAGCTCCGGCACGAAGTTCGACGCGATCGTCTCCAACAACGACGAAATGGCGATCGGCGCGATCAACGCGCTGAAGGCCGCGCGCAAGTGGACGCCGAAGACGATCGTCGCGGGCATCGACGCGACGCCTGACGGGCTCGCGTCGATGAAGAGCGGCGAGCTGAAGGTGTCGGTGTTCCAGAACGCGGCCGGGCAGGGGTCGCAGGCCGTCGACGCCGCGCTCAAGCTCGCGAAGAAGCAGAAGGTGGACCGTTTCGTGAACGTGCCGTTCGAGCTCGTCACGCCCGACAACATGAGCCAGTACGCGAAGCATTGACCGGCCATCCGTTGCAGCGCACGGGCCGGCGGCGACGCGGCCCGCGCGCGACTTCCGAGGAACGTCCATGTCCCCAGCCAAGATGATGGCCCGGCCGATGTCCAGCGAGGACACGCCGGGCGCTTCGTCCACCCCGTCCGCCGCTGACTGCCTGCTGGAAGTCCGCGGCGTGGGCAAATCCTTTCCCGGCGTCGTCGCGCTCGACGGCGTGCAGTTCCGCGTGCGGCGCGGCACTGTTCATGCGCTGATGGGCGAGAACGGCGCCGGCAAGTCGACGCTGATGAAGATCATCGCCGGCGTCTACACGCCGGACAAGGGCGAGATTCGCCTGAAAGGCGAGCCGGTCACGCTGAACGGCCCGCTCGACGCGCTCGACCGCGGCATCGCGATGATCCACCAGGAACTCAACCTGATGCCGTACATGACGGTCGCGGAGAACATCTGGATCCGCCGCGAACCGAAGAACCGCTTCGGGCTGATCGACCATGCGGCGCTGCGCAGCAAGACCGCGGCGCTGTTCGAGCGCCTGTCGATCGATGTCGACCCGGACGCCGAGGTGCGCACGCTGACCGTCGCGAGCCGCCAGATGGTCGAGATCGCGAAGGCGGTGTCGTTCGACTCGGACGTGCTGATCATGGACGAGCCGACGTCGGCGCTGACCGACAAGGAAGTCGTCCACCTGTTCCGCATCATTCGCCAGCTGCGCGAGCAGGGCAAGGGCATCGTCTACATCACGCACAAGATGAACGAGCTGTTCGAGATCGCCGACGAGTTCTCGGTGTTCCGCGACGGCAAGTACATCGGCACACATGCGTCGAGCGACGTCACGCGCGATGACATCATCCGGATGATGGTCGGGCGCGAGATCACGCAGATGTTCCCGAAGGAAGAAGTGCCGATCGGCGACGTCGTGCTGTCGGTGAAGAACCTCGGTGTGAGCGGCGTGTTCCGCGACGTGAGCTTCGAGCTGCGCGCGGGCGAGATTCTCGGCGTCGCGGGTCTCGTCGGCTCGGGGCGCTCGAACGTCGCGGAGGCGCTGTTCGGCGTCGTGCCGGCGACTTCCGGCGCGATCCGCATCGACGGCAAGCCGGTGCGGATCGCATCGCCCGCGCAGGCGATGAAGCACGGGATGGCGTTCCTCACCGAGGACCGCAAGGACACGGGCTGCTTCCTGAACCTCGACCTGCTCGCGAACATGGAAGCGGCGGTGCTGAAGAACCGCTACGTGAAGTTCAACTTCGTGCAGCACGCGCAGCTGAAGCGCGACTGCGAGGAGATGAGCCGGATGCTGCGCGTGAAGTCGCCGGGGCTGCACGAGGAAATCCAGAACCTGTCGGGCGGCAACCAGCAGAAGGTACTGATCGGGCGGTGGCTGCTGACCCAGCCGCGGATCCTGATCCTCGACGAGCCGACGCGTGGCATCGACGTCGGCGCGAAGGCCGAGATCCACCGCCTCGTGAGCGCGCTGGCCGGCAAGGGCGTCGCGGTGCTGATGATCTCGTCGGAGATGCCGGAGGTGCTCGGCATGAGCGACCGGATCATGGTCATGCACGAAGGCCGGATGACGGGCATCGTCGAGCGCAAGGACGCCGACCAGGTGCGCATCATGGACCTGGCATCACGGTGATCACGGTGACTCGAACAAAGCATGGAGACAACTGAAATGGGCAACCTCAATTCGATCGCGGACGCACAGTCCATGACGGCCAAGACCCGGCGCGCGAAGTGGCCGCCGGAACTCAGCATCTTCCTCGTGCTGGTGGGCATCAGCCTGTTCTTCGAGGTGGCGGGCTGGATCGTCGTCGGCCAGAGCTTCATCTTCAACGCGGAACGGCTCGAGATCATCGTGCTGCAGATGGCTGTGATCGGCATCATCGCGGTGGGCGTCAACCTCGTGATCATCACGAGCGGCATCGATCTGTCGTCGGGGTCCGTGGTCGCGGCGGCGGCGGTGGTGTCCGCGAGCCTCGCGCAGGTGTCCGACTTTCCGCGCGCGGTGTTTCCACACCTGACGGATCTGCCGGTGATCTGGCCGGTGCTCGCCGGCGTGTGCGTCGGGCTGCTGGTCGGCCTGCTCAACGGTTCGCTGATTGCGTTTACCGGGATCCCGCCGTTTATCGCGACGCTCGGCACGATGGTCGCCGCGCGCGGCTTCGCGAAATGGTTCACCAACGGCATGCCAGTGTCGATGCTGACCGACCCGTTCGCGGCGATCGGCTCGGGCGCCAATCCGGTGATCATCTTCATCGTGATCGCGGCGATCTTCCACGTGGTGCTGCGCTACACGCGGTTCGGCAAGTACACGTATGCGATCGGCGCGAACCGTCAGGCGGCGGTCGTGTCGGGCATCAACGTGACCCGTCACCTGATATTCGTGTATGCGATCGCCGGCCTGCTGAGCGGCATCGCGGGCACCGTGACCGCGGCACGCGCGATCTCCGGCCAGTCGGGGATGGGCGTGATGTACGAGCTGGATGCGATCGCGGCGGTCGTGATCGGCGGTACGTCGCTGTCGGGCGGCCTCGGGCGCGTGACGGGCACCGTGATCGGCGTGCTGATCCTCGGCGTGATGACGTCGGGCTTCACGTTCATCCGCATCGACGCGTACTACCAGGAGATGGTCAAGGGCGCGATCATCGTCGCGGCCGTGATCGCCGACCAGTACCGCAACAAGAAAGCGCGCCGCTGAGGCCCGCGACGGCCGCCGACACGGGAATCGACCAAGGATAGCCATGAAGATTGCTCTGGATCCCTACATGATCCGCCACGTGCCGCTCGACCGGCTGCCGCACGCGGTGGCGGAGCTCGGCTACGACCAGATCGAGCTTTCGCCGCGCAGCGACTTCCTCGACTGGTGGGTGATGCCGCGCGCAACCCGCGAACGCATGACGGCGTTCCGGCAGGCGCTGCACGCGAGCGGCGTGGGCCTCGCGTCGCTGCAGCCGATGTACCGCTGGGCGAGCCCGTTCGACGACGAGCGGCAATGGGCGGTGCGCTGCTGGAAGAGGGCGATCGAGGTCGCCGTCGAAATGGAATGCCCGCTGATGGTGTCGGAGTTCGGCCGCGGCGCGTCGCCGGAACGCTCGGTCGGCGAGCGGCCGGGCGCGAACCCGAAGGAGCTGTGCGAAGCCGCGTGGTTCCGTTCGATGGACGAGCTGCTGCCGATCCTCGAGCGCGAACGCATCACGCTGTCGGTCGAGCCGCACCCCGAGGACTGGATCGAGCAGCTTCAGCCGGCCGTCGACATCGTGAAGAACATCGGCTCGTCCGCGCTGAAGATTTCGTATATCGCGCCGCATACGTTCCATTACGGCGACGACATGGCGGCGATGATCCGCGAGGCCGCGCCGGTGCTCGCGCACGTGCGCGTCGCCGATACGTTCGATCACAAGAAGAGCAGCCAGCTCCGCTACATCGTCAACCCGCCGGGCTCGACACAGATCCGCGTGCACCAGCATCTGGACATCGGGCAGGGCGAGATCGACTGGGACGTGTTCTTCCGCACGCTCGGCGAGGTCGGTTTCGACGGCGTGATGTCGTCCTGCGTGTTTGCGTGGGAAGAGCGCGCGGATGCGTCGTCCCGCTTCATGCGCGACGAGATGCAGCGCTATATCGGCCAGTATTTCCGCGCCGCGGCGCGGTGAACTTGCCGGCGCGATCGCGTCGGCGACAAGTCGGCGGAAAGCATCGGTGACCCGCGCGCCGCGCGGGTCTGACAACGTGGAGACAAACATGACTTTGCAAATTGGCGTGATCGGTTGCGGCGCGATCGGCCAGGATCACATTCGCAGGCTGACCCGGACGCTGTCGGGTGCCACGGTGGTCGCGGTGACCGACATCGACCTGCGACAGGCGCACGACGCCGTGACGAAATACGGGCTGTCGGCCGAGGTTTACGGCGACGGACATCAGGTGATCGATGCGGCGGACGTGCAGGCGGTGCTCGTCACGTCGTGGGGCCCGACGCACGAAGAATTCGTGCTGAAGGCGATCGCGCGCGGCAAGCCGGTGTTCTGCGAGAAGCCGCTCGCGACCACCGCCGAAGGCTGCCTGCGGATCGTCGAAGCGGAGCAGGCGCATGGCCGCCGGCTCGTGCAGGTCGGCTTCATGCGCCCGTACGACGAAGGCTACCGCGCGTTGAAGCAGGTGATCGCGAGCGGCACGATCGGCGCGCCGCTGATGCTGCATTGCGCGCACCGCAACCAGTCGGTCGGCGACCGCTACACGACGGACATGGCGATCACCGACACGCTGATCCACGAACTCGACGTGCTGCGCTGGCTGCTCGACGACGACTATGTGAGTGCACAGGTCGTGTACCCGAAGAAGACCCGCCATGCGTCGGCACACCTCGCCGATCCGCAGATCGTGCTGCTCGAAACGGCGAACGGCGTGCGCATCGACGTCGAGATCTTCGTCAATTGCCAGTACGGCTACGACATCCAGTGCGAAGTGGTGGGCGAGGACGGCATCGCGAAGCTACCCGACCCGCCGGCGGTATCGATGAAGCACGCGGCCCGGCATGCGACGGCGATCATGACCGACTGGAAGGAGCGCTTCATCGCGTCGTACGACGTCGAGCTGCAGGCGTTCGTCGACGGCGTGCGGCAGGGCGCGCTGACGGGGCCGTCGGCATGGGACGGGTATGCGGCCGCAGCGGCCGCGGACGCGTGCGTGCGCGCGCAGCAGAGCGGTGCGGTCGAGCCGATCGCGATGGCCGAGCGCCCGGCGTTTTACGGGGCGTGACGGCGGCGCCGTTTTCACCACCCGGCCGCAGGCCGGGATCTTCTTCGACAGACTGACATGACGATGAAAATAGGTTGCGCGCCCTGCTGCTGGGGCGTCGACGACGTGAAGAACCCGCACCTGCCGGCGTGGCAGCACGTGCTGTCCGAGGCGTCCGAAGCCGGGTACTCGGGCATCGAGCTCGGCCCGTACGGCTACATCCCGCTGCAGCCGGACGTCGTTCGCGCGGAACTGGAACGGCAGCGCCTGAGCATCACGGCCGGCACGATCTTCGACGATCTGGTGTCGCCGGAGAACCTGCCGAGCCTGCTGCGCCAGACGCGCGAGATCTGCGCGCTGATCACGCAACTGCCGCAATTGCCGACCCAGGACGGGCAGCGCTACGCGGCGCCATACCTCGTCGTGATGGACTGGGGGCACCCGGAGCGCGATTACGCGGCCGGCCATGCGGACCGCGCGCCGCGCCTGTCCGACGCGCGCTGGGCGGGCATGGTCGAGCACATCCGGCAGATCGCGGCAATCGCGCGCGATGAGTTCGGCGTGCGCGCGGTCGTCCATCCGCATGCGGGCGGCCATATCGAATTCGCTGACGAGATCGACCGGATCGTCGCCGACATCCCGGCCGAAACGGCCGGCCTGTGTCTCGACACCGGCCATCTCTACTACTCGGGCATGGACCCGGAAACGTGGCTGCGCCGGTATGCCGAACGCATCGAATACGTCCATTTCAAGGACATCGACGCGTCGACCTACGACGCGGTGATGGGCGAGCACATCGCGTTTTTCGCCGCGTGCGCGCGCGGCGTGATGTGCCCGATCGGCAAGGGCGTGCTCGACTACCCGGCCATCAAGCGCACGCTCGACGACATCGGCTATGCCGGCTACATCACGATCGAGCAGGAACGCGATCCGCGCAACGCGGGCACCAGCCTGCGCGACGTCGCGGCAAGCCGCGCGTTCCTCGCATCGGCGGGATTTGCGTGAACCACATACAAGGATTGCAATCATCATGATCGACGGACAGATTTTGCTCGGACACTCGATTCCCTGGGGCATGGTCGGCGGCGGCCTTGGCAGCCAGATCGGCTACAGCCACCGCTCGGCCGCGTTGCGCGACGGCAGTTTCCAGCTTGTCGCAGGCGCGTTCGACATCGATCCGCAGCGCGGCCGCCCGTTCGGCGTGAAGCTGGGCGTGGCCGCCGAGCGTTGCTACGACGACTACCGGACGATGTTCGAGGTCGAGGCGCGCCGCCCGGACGGCATTCGCGCGGTGTCGATCGCGACGCCGAACAACACGCACTTCGAGATTTGCCGGGCCGCGCTGAACGCGGGGCTGCACGTGGTCTGCGAGAAGCCGCTGTGCTTCACGACGGCCGAGGCCGAGGAACTGCAGCGCCTCGCGGCCGAGCAGAACAAGATCGTCGGCGTCGCGTACGGTTATTCCGGACACCAGATGATCGAGCAGGCGCGCGAGATGATCGCGCGCGGCGATCTTGGCGAGATCCGCATCGTGCAGATGCAGTTTGCGCACGGTTTTCACAGCGAGGGCGTCGAAGCCGCGAACCCCGCGACGCGCTGGCGCGTGGATCCGAAGTTCGCGGGCCCGAGCTACGTGCTCGGCGACATCGGCACGCACCCGCTGTACATCTCCGAAGTGATGGTGCCGGACCTGAAGATCAGGCGGCTGATGTGCTCGCGGCAGAGCTTCGTGAAGAGCCGCGCGCCGCTCGAGGACAATGCGTTCACGATCATGGAATACGACAGCGGCGCGATCGGTTACGTGTGGTCGAGCGCGGTGAACGCGGGCTCGATGCACAGCCAGAAGGTGCGCGTGATCGGCTCGAAGGCGAGCATCGAATGGTGGGACGAGCATCCGAACCAGCTGCGCTACGAGGTCCAGGGGCAGCCGGCGCAGATCCTCGATCGCGGAATGGGCTACCTGCATCCGCACGCGCTGCGCGACGACCGGATCGGCGCGGGGCACCCGGAAGGCCTGTTCGAAGCATGGTCGAATCTGTACTCGCGGTTCGCGCTCGCGATGGACGCGACCGACCGGCGCGATACGGAGACGCTGAAAGGCATCCGCTATCCGGACGTCCATGCCGGCGTCGAAGGGGTGCGCTGGGTCGAGAACTGCGTGCGCTCCGCGGACGAGGGCGGCGTCTGGATCGACTATCGCTGATCGGACGTATGACAACCGGCCGCAGCGCGACGCGCACCTGCGACTGCGCGTCGTCGCGCGGCCGCACGCACATTGGTAGACGCCCTAATATTTACGGCGCCTGGCGAGCGTTGGAAAATAATTTCCAATCGTGTCGCGCAGTGCAGGCAAGCGGTGATCGAGCGCGTGGATGCGGCGACGTGACGACGTTGCCCGGGCAACGGGATTAGAATCGCGCACCACGCATGTGTTCAGGTGAGCCCTGGCCGGTCCTCCGCCGCAGGAGGCGAGTGCCGGGACTGTCAACTACGCGCCAACCGATGAGTCCATCCCAGAATCCTCCCGCCACCGTCGAGCAGTTCCTGCAGCGTCTGACGCAGGAATATGACGGGCTGAGCAATCGCCTCAAGGTGATTGCGCGTCATGTCGAGACGCAACGGGACCAGCTTGGCCTCGAAGGCATCCAGTCGCTCGCCGAGCAATGCGGCGTGCAGCCGTCCGCGGTCGTACGCTTTGCGAAGCATTTCGGCTTCTCGGGCTTTTCCGAGATGCAGCGGCTGTTCCGCGACGGGCTCGCGCAGCAGATTGCGCCGGGGCGTGCGTACAACCTGCGCCTGCGCGACGTGATCGAATCGGGTTCGTCGAGCCTGCAACCCGAGCAGATCGTCGACGAGTTCATCAAGGGCAGCATTGCCGGCATGCAGCAGCTGCGCCAGACGCTGGATCCGAAAGCGTTCGCGCAGGCCGTCGACCTGCTGGCCGATACGCAGGCGATCTGGATCGCCGGCTCCCGGCGCGCGTTTCCGATCGCCGCGTACCTCGATTACGCGCTGCAGCACACCGACAAGCGCATCGGCCTGTTCAGCGCGCTCGGCAGCATGCAGCTCGGACAGATCCGCTCGGTGCGCGCCGGCGACGTGCTGATCGCGATTTCGTTCATGCCGTATGCGGAAGAGACGGTGCAGGTCGCGCAGCAGGCCGCACAGCGCGGCGCACGCGTGATCGCGATCACCGACAGCCGGATGAGCCCGCTCGCGCGCGACGCTGAGGCGACGCTGCTCGTGCAGGACAGCGCGACGTTCGGATTTCGCGCGCTGACGGCCACGATGGGCCTTGCGCAGAGCCTGTTCGTCGCGCTGGCCTACCGGCTCGAGCTTTCTTATCTGCCGACGACGACCGGCAGCTCGCGCGACACCAAGGAGACGACCTGACGGACGGGTCCGGCAGGCGCGGCGGGGCTGCGGTAAAATCGCAGATTCCTCCAGCGCCGCGTGCGGCGCGTCATTCGAAGGTCGACAGGCGATGCAGATTCACAAGGAAGTGGACGCGCGCGGGCTCAATTGCCCGCTGCCGATCCTGCGCGCGAAGAAAGCGCTCGCGGACATGGAAAGCGGGCAGATTCTCAAGGTGCTTGCGACCGATCCCGGCTCGCAGCGCGATTTTGCCGCGTTCGCAAAACAGACGGGCAACGAGATCGTCGAGTCGTCGACGCAGGACAAGACCTTCGTGTTCCTGATGCGCCGCCGCTGACGGCCGGCGCCTTGCGCCGCGCCACGCGGCGCTCTCCCGGCCTTCTCCTGGCCTGCTCCCGATGCGGGCGGTGCCCGGTTCCGCGCGGTCGCGCCTCTGACAATTCTTAAACCTCGCTTTGCTGCCGGCTACGTATACTGACCCGGCCGGTCGTCCGCGCTCGACGCATGCACCGGCCACGGTACGTCGATTCGAGGCGGGCACGGGGGCCCATGCCTGACGCTGCCGTCGTACAACGGGGAGAGAACATGTCCTTCAGACCAGGGACAATTCGACGTCCGTCCGCAGCGGAGCGCACCGCGCCAACGCGCGCGCTCGGGTTGAGCCGTATCGAGCTCGACCCGCGACATGACCGTCATGCGCGCGCCGCACTGGAAGCCTATGCCGATTCTGCCGCGGCGGACATGCCGTGGCTCGCCGAATGGCTGCGCGAAGCCGCACCGGACGGGGAGCCGGGCCTCACGCATTGCGGGGCCACCGTCGAACGCGTGTTCGACCTGGCCCATGCATGGGCGGCGAGTCAGCCCGACTACGCTGCTGCTGCGTGGGAACGGGTGCGCGGCCAGTTGCTGCGGGTGCTGGGGCAGCCCGCGCTGCGACAGCCTGCGGCGGCAGGCGGGCAAGCGTGTATCGCGCGCGCCGAGTAGGCGGGCGGACCGCGTTGCAGTAAGGATTATTCGAAGAAAGGACCCTGGTCCGCGCAAATCCTTGGCGTATTTCATACTACTATGCTGAAATCGCCGGTTCGTCCGCGCCCCGTTTTTGAGATATTTGCCGGTTTCACCCGCTAGCGCGCCGCGCACGCGGGTGCAGATGCAGCTTGCCGGCCTGGCGGTACCGATGCCGGTGCGCCTGTCGTACAGGCAGCACGGCGGTGAGCGCGAGGGGCCGAACTGGACGGATGGATTTCGTTTTGCGGGGTGCTATGAGAATTGCTGTACTGGATGACGATCCGGCCCAGACGGACTTCGTCAGTCAAACGCTGACGGCCGCGGGCCATACCTGCTATGCGTTCAAGGAAGGCAAGGCGCTGAAGAAGCGCTTGCAGCGCGAGACGTTCGATCTGCTCGTGCTCGACTGGAACGTGCCCGACATGTCCGGCGAGGAAGTGCTGAAGTGGGTGCGTGCCAATCAGACCGAGCACAGCCTGCCGATCATCTTCATGACGAGCCGCGACGATGAAGCGGGGATCACGCAGATCCTCAACGCCGGCGCGGACGACTACGTCGTCAAGCCGGTGTCCGGCCCGATCCTGCGCGCGCGGATCGGCTCGCTGCTGCGCCGCGCATACCCGGTCAACGCCGAGTCGACGGTGCGCGAATTCGACCAGTTCCGCTTCGACGTGAACCTGAAGCAGGCGTACGTCGGCGACAAGCCGGTGAGCCTCACGCAGAAGGAATTCGAGCTCGCGCTGCTGCTGTTCCAGCATCTCGACCGGCCGCTGTCGCGCGCGCACATTCTCGATCTCGTCTGGAAGCAGGCCACCGACATTCCGTCGCGTACGATGGATACGCACATCTCGATGCTGCGCACGAAGCTCGGCCTGCGGCCGGAGAACGGCTACCGCCTCGCGCCGATCTACGGCTACGGCTATCGCCTCGAACGGGTCGGCCAGGGGGAACCGGAGTGACCATGTCGATCACGCAACGCGGATGGCGCGCGGCGGGCCTGCGGGGAGCATGCGTGCTCGCCGCCGCGATCGCGGTCCAGCAGGCGCTCGCCGCGCCGCCGTCCGGCAGTGGGGCGGGCAAGACGGTCATCTATACGACGCGCGGCGGCGACACGCTGTACGACGTTGCCGCGCGCTACCTGCAGGGCCCGGATGACTGGCAGGTGCTCCAGCAGCTGAACGGCGTGCCGGCGCCGAAGCGCCTGCAGCCGGGCATCGCTCTGAAGCTTCCGGTCGCGCGGCTGCGCAAGGAGCGGCTGACCGCGCGGGTGGTGGCCGTGCAGGGTCCGGCCGAGCGCGCGTCCGGCGACGCGTACGTGCCGCTTGCGGCCGACGCGACGCTGGCCGAAGGCGACCGCGTGCGCACCGGCGCGAACGGCTTCGTGACGCTCGAGCTGGCCGACGGCACGCACATGAGCCTGCCGCCCGACAGCCAGCTCGACCTGAAGACGCTGCGCCGCACCGTGCTGACCGGCACGCTCGACCGCGAGTTCGAGCTGACGCGCGGCTCGGTCGACAGCGAGGTCACCCATCTGAAGAAGCGCGACGACCGGTTCCAGATCCGCTCGCCGTCGGTCGTGGCCGGCGTGCGCGGCACGCGCTTCCGTGTCAATTACGACGCCGCCGGCAATGCGACGACGCGCGTCGAAGTGCTGGACGGCGCGGTGGGCGTCGCGGGCAACCGGCGCCCGGCGGATACGACGCTCGTGCATGCGCACTACGGCAGCGTCGCGACGTCGTCCGGCACGGTGGGCGCGCCCGTCGAGCTGCTGCCGGCGCCCGCGCTCGAGCATCCCGCGAAGGTGCAGGACGAGCCGGACGTCGCGTTCGATCTCGCGCCGCTGCCGCGCGCGCATGCATACCGCGTGCAGCTTGCGCACGACGCCGGGCTGCTCGACCTGTTCAGCGAAACGCGCACCGATACGCAACGCGCGGTGTTCCACGGCGTGCCGAACGGGATGTACTTCGTGCGAATCGCCGCGATCGACGACAACGGCCTCGAGGGCCTGCCGCGCACCTACGCGTTCGAACGGCGCCAGATGGGCCTCGACGCGACCGCCGGGCCCGGCGCGGGCGGCTATGTGTTCCGCTGGTCGCCGAACGGCGCGGGCGCGAGCGCGCGCTACCGGTTCGTGCTGTCGAAGTCGAAGGACCTGAGCGCGCCGGTCGTCGACCAGGTCGGCCTGCAGGCGCGGACGATCACGGTCGCGAATCTGCCGCCCGGCGAGTATTTCTGGGCGGTGACCGTCGAGGAATTCGAAGGCGGCAAGTTCTACGAGAAGACGAGTCCGGTCAGCGCGTTCACGCTGTCGCGCTGACCCGCGGAGCATGAAACCCGAAACCGTGTCTCCGCGGCGGCGGCTCGGCCGCCGCTTCCTGTTCGAATGGATCGCGATCGGCTGCCTCGGGATCGCGGTGATCGTCGCGTGCGCGATCGGCCGCGCGTCGACGAGCGTCGACGGGCTGATCTACGACCGGCTGCTGATGCTGCGCAGCCTGCCGCTGTCGCCCGACATCGTCGTCGTCGACATCGACAACCCGAGCGTCCAGGCGCTCGGCCGCTGGCCGTGGCCGCGCAGCGTGCATGCGCGGCTGCTCGATACGCTTGTTCGCGCGCAGCCGGCGGCCGTGGTCTACGACGTGCTGTTCACGGAGCCGTCGCCGGACGACCGCACGTTCGCGGACGGCCTCGGCCGCGTGCCGACCTTCCTGCCGATCCTGCTGAGCCCCGAGCGCGCGGACGGCACGCGCAGTGTCGATCCGCCGGTGGCCGCGCTCGCGGCGCGTGCGGCGGGCCTCGGCCACATCAACCTCGAAGTCGATCCCGACGGCATCGTGCGTAGCGTCGCGCTGTTCGAAAGCGACGGCCGCGTGCGCTGGCCGCAACTGATGGTGCCCGTGTTCGAATCGATCGCGTCCGGCAAGCTGAATCCGGCGGGCGGGGCGCCCAATGCGCGCGCGCATGACCTAGCGCACTCGGCGAGCGGCGAGGGCCGCTACCTGATCCCGTTCAGCCGTAATACGCCGGCCTATCCGACGCTGTCGTTCGACGACGTGCTCGAAGGCCGCGTGAAACCGGAAACGCTGCGCGGCAAGATCGTCGTGGTCGGCGTGACCGCGTCGGGGCTCTACGACCGGTTCGCGACGCCGGTGTCCGGCGACTTCGGCCCGCTAGCGGGGGTCTACATTCACGCCGGCGTGCTCGACATGCTGACGACGGGCCGCGCGATCTCGCCGGCGCCGCGCGCGGGGCTGTTTGCGGTGTCGCTGCTGCCGCTCGCGGTGCTGCTCGCGGGTTTCCTGATGCTGTCGCCGTGGCGCGCGCTGCTGCTGACGCTGAGTCTGGCGGGGCTGTCCGTCGTCGCGAGCGCGGCGCTGCTGTACGAAGCACGGCTGTGGCTGTCACCCGCGCCCGCGATCTTCGGGCTGGTGGCCGTGTATCCGATCTGGAACTGGCGCCGGCTCGAGATGACGATGTCGTACCTGCGCCGCGAGCTGCAACGGCTCGCGGACGAGCCGCACCTGCTGCCGGAGGCGCCGCGCACGCGCAGCGTCGGCGGCGACGTGCTGGAACGGCAGATGGCGCTGATGGCGCAGGCCGCGCAGCGCGTGCAGGACATGAAGCGCTTCGTGTGGGACAGCCTCGACAGCATGCCCGAGCCGATTTTCGTCACCGACCTCGCCGGCACCGTGCTGATCGCGAACCATGCGGCGAAACGCTACGGGTCGCGGCTCGCGCTGCCGCTGCCGGAAGGGCGCCCGCTGCGCGCCGCGCTCGGCGAGCTGACCTTCGTCAAGACAGTCGAAGGCAATGCGGAGCACGACGCGGAGATCCGCCTGCACTGGCCGGCCGCGCTCGACCCGACACTCGAGGCGGAAAGCGGCGCGTTGGCGCGCGGCATCGAGGTGCGCGATCGCGACGGCCTCGATCATCTGCTACGCTACGCGCCTTGCACGAACGCGCAGGGGCGGGTGACGGGCTGGATCGCCGGCCTCGTCGACGTGACCGAGCTGCATGCGGCCGAGCGCCAGCGCGAGGAGGCGCTGCACCTGCTGTCGCACGACATGCGTTCGCCGCAGTCGTCGATCCTCGCGCTCGTCGAGATCGAACGGCAGCGCGTCCAATCCGACGACGTGCGCGGGCTGCTCGCGCGCATCGAGCGCTATGCGCACCGCGCGCTGTCGCTCGCCGACGAATTCGTGCAGCTCGCGCGCGCGGAATCGCAGGTGTACCAGCTCGAGGCGACGAGTTTCGTCGACGTGCTGATCGACGCGTGCGACGAGGTGTGGCCGCAGGCGCAGGCCAAGCGCATCCGCATCGATACCGACGTCGGCAACGAAATGGGCTGGGTGCACGCGGATCGTTCGCTGATCACGCGCGCGTTCGTGAACCTGCTGAACAATGCGGTCAAGTACAGTCCGGCCGATACGGTGATCGTGTGTACGCTGACGGTCGAGCACGCATCGAAGCGGATGTTCTGTACGATTCGCGATCAGGGGTACGGGATTGCGCCGGAAGATCAGCGGCATCTGTTCGAACGTTTCAAGCGGTTCCATGCCGGCGAACGGCCCGAGATTTCCGGGTCGGGGCTCGGCATGGCATTCGTGAAGACGGTCGTCACGCGCCATGGCGGCAGCGTGTCGGTCGACAGCAAAGTGGGCGTCGGCACCGCGGTGACGGTGGCGCTGCCCGCGATCGACGAGCCGCCGGCCTGACAGGGCGGGCGCGGCGGCAAGCATTTGGGGAAAGTCATGAAAATCGAATGGACGGCGGCTGCGCTCGCGGCGGCGCTGTTGACGGGCTGCGCCGGCATGACGGCCGGCGTGACCGCGGTCGGCCAGCCGGATGCGTTCGCGTCGGGCGCGCACGGCTACGGTTTCGCGCGCACCGCAGCGCAATCGGACGACGCGCAATACCGGCAGATCGAGACGCTCGTGCACGACGAGCTCGCGCGCCGCGGTTTCGACGCGCAGCCGCTCAACGACGCGCGCTACCGGCTGTCGATCGCCTTTGCGACGCAACCCGCCGCGGTCGCGACGATGGCCGAGCAGTGCGGCGGCGCGAGCAGCGCGTGCGTCGCCACCGACGGGCCGGCGCCGATCGGGCTGCCGTTCGCGGGCAAGGTCTACCGTCACGTGCTGACGCTGCGTTTCGTCGATGCGAAGTCGGGTGCGGATGTGTACCGCGTGTCGGCGGCGCTGCGCGACCGCGAGCCGGGTGCGCAGCAGGCGGCGCCGGCGCTCGTGAAGAGCGCGCTCGCGAAGCTGCCGTTCGACGCAGGCGACGGCTGGCTCGTGAAGACGAAAAAAGACGACGCGGGCGGGATGCCGGGCGTCGTCTCGGTGAAACCGGCCGCCGCACACTGAGCGCGGCACCCGCTGCCGAAGCCCGCGGTGCCGCGGGCGCCGGCAGTACTTCGGGATATTCAGGCGATATTCAGGCGGGTATTCAGGCAGCGGGCTGCTCGACGCCGCGCGAGCGCAGGTAGGCCTCGAACTCCGTCGCGACTTCGGGGTGGCGCAGCGCGAATTCGACGGTCGCCTTCAGGTAGCCGAGCTTGCTGCCGCAGTCGTAGCGGGTGCCCTGGTACTTGTACGCCAGCACCTGCTCGTCGGCGAGCAGCGCCTCGATCGCGTCGGTCAGCTGCAGCTCGCCGCCCGCGCCCGGCTTCAGCGCGCGCAGGTGCTGGAAGATCCGCGGCTTCAGCACGTAGCGGCCGACCACGCCGAGGTTCGACGGCGCGACTTCCGGCTCCGGCTTCTCGACGATCGCCGACATCTTGATGATCGACTCCTCCCATTCCTTGCCGTCGACGATGCCGTACGACTTCGTCTCCGACGGCGGGATCTCTTCGACGCCGATCACCGAGCTGTGATAGTGGTCGAACACGTCGACCATCTGCTTCATCACGGGCGGGGTGCCGTCGAGCAGGTCGTCGGCGAGGATCACCGCGAACGGGTTGTCCGCGACGAGCTTCTCCGCGCACAGCACCGCGTGGCCGAGGCCGAGCGCTTCCGGCTGGCGCACGTAGAAGCAGTCGACGTGGCTCGGCTTGATGCTGCGCACCAGCTCGAGCAGTTTTTCCTTGCCGCGCGCCTCGAGTTCAGCCTCGATCTCGTATGACTTGTCGAAATGGTCCTCGATCGCGCGCTTGCTGCGCCCGGTGACGAAGATCATTTCCGTGATGCCCGCGGCAATCGCTTCCTCGACCGCGTACTGGATCAGGGGCTTGTCGACGACGGGCAGCATTTCCTTCGGGCTGGCCTTCGTCGCGGGCAGGAAGCGCGTGCCTAGGCCTGCGACCGGGAAGACTGCCTTGGTGACTTTCAACATGATCGATCCTTTGTTCCTTTTCCGACTCGTCAAGCGGGTCTATGGTCATTTGCGAATTATAGTGAACGCAAATGACCTTACGGTTTGTTACGCAGGCAGGCGTTCGAGCTGCGCGCTGAGTTTCGCGAGCGTGCTCTGGAACTCGGCAAGCCGTTTCTGCTCCTGCTCGACCACCGCCGGCGGCGCCTTCGCGACGAACGCCTCGTTGCCGAGCTTCGCGCTGCACTTGGCGATCTCGCCCGTCAGGCGCGCGACTTCCTTCGACAGCCGCTCGCGTTCCGCTGCGACGTCGATTTCCACCTTCAGCACGAGCTTGTTCTGACCGACGATCGCGATCGGCGCGCCGTGCGCTTCCTTGTCGAGCGCGGCCTCGTCGGCGAGGATCTGCACCTCCGACAGGCGGGCGAGGGCCTGCACATAGGGCGCGAACGCGCGCAGGCGCTCGGCTTCGCCCGCCGCGAGCAGCGGCACCTTGGTTGCCGGCGACAGGTTCATCTCGCCGCGCAGGTTGCGGCACGCGTCGATGATCGCCTTCAGGTCGGCCGCCCATTGTTCGGACGCCTCGTCGATCTTCTTGAGATCCGCGATCGGGTACGCCTGCGTCATCAGCGACGCTTCGCCGTCGGTCTTGCCCTCCGGATATCGGCCCGCGAGCGGCGCGACCTTCTGCCAGAGCGCCTCGGTGATGAACGGGATGATCGGGTGCGCGAGGCGCAGCACCGTTTCCAGCACGCGCAGCAGCGTGCGGCGCGTCGCGCGCTGCTGCTCGGGCGTGCCGTTCTGGATCTGCACCTTCGCGAGTTCGAGATACCAGTCGCAGTACTCGTCCCAGACGAACTTGTAGATGCTGGTCGCGATGTTGTCGAAGCGGTAGTCGGCGAAGCCCTTTGCGATGTCGGCTTCGGTGCGCTGCAGCAGCGACACGATCCAGCGGTCGGCCGCCGAGAAGTCGAGATAGCCGCCCGGGCCGCAGTCGCCCGCGCCGCACACTTCCGGCTTGTCGAGCCCGCAGTCGTGGCCTTCGCAGTTCATCAGCACGAAGCGCGTCGCGTTCCACAGCTTGTTGCAGAAGTTGCGGTAGCCTTCGCAGCGCGCGAGGTCGAAGTTCACGTTGCGGCCGAGCGTCGCCATCGACGCCATCGTGAAGCGCAGCGCGTCGGTGCCGAACGCGGCGATGCCGTCCGGGAATTCCTTGCGCGTCTTCTTCTCGATCGTCGCAGCCTGCTTCGGATTCATCAGGCCCGTCGTGCGCTTCGCGACCAGCGTTTCGAGGTCGATGCCGTCGACGATGTCGATCGGGTCGAGCGTGTTGCCCTTGCTCTTCGACATCTTCTGGCCTTCCGCGTCGCGCACGAGGCCGTGCACGTAGACGGTGTGGAAGGGCACCTTGCCGGTGAAGTGGGTCGTCATCATCACCATCCGGGCAACCCAGAAGAAGATGATGTCGAAGCCGGTGACGAGCACCGACGACGGCAGGAAGTGCGCGAGCTCCGGCGTTTCGTTCGGCCAGCCGAGCGACGAGAACGGCACGAGCGCCGACGAGAACCATGTGTCGAGCACGTCGTCGTCACGCTTCAATGCACCCGTGTAGCCCTTCGCGGCGGCCTGCGCGCGCGCGTCT
Organism: Burkholderia sp. Bp8963; assembly: GCF_003854275.1. Lineage (GTDB taxonomy): Bacteria > Pseudomonadota > Gammaproteobacteria > Burkholderiales > Burkholderiaceae > Burkholderia. Next base: position 30,491 of record NZ_QTQP01000039.1, on the reverse strand, counting down.
TCCTCGTTGCGTGCGACGAATACCTCGCCGTTCTCGCCATACCACGCGGGGATCTGGTGGCCCCACCACAGCTGGCGCGAGATACACCAGTCCTGGATGTTCTCGAGCCACTGGTAGTACGTGGTCGTCCAGTTTTCCGGCACGAACTTGATCTGGCCGTTGCGCACGACGTCGAGCGACACGTCGGTGATCGACTTGCCCGGGTTGAACGTGCCCTCCGGCGCGGGCTTCGTCATCGCGACGAACCACTGGTCGGTCAGCATCGGCTCGATCACGACGCCCGTGCGGTCGCCGCGCGGCACCATCAGCTTGTGCGGCTTCACGGATTCGAGGAAGCCCTGCGCGTCGAGATCGGCGACGATCGCCTTGCGCGCGTCGAAGCGGTCGAGGCCGCGGTATTGCTCGGGGCCGTTGTCGTTGATCTTCGCGTCGAGCGTCAGGATCTCGATCGGCGCGAAGTTGTGGCGCAGGCCGACCTGGTAGTCGTTGAAGTCGTGCGCGGGCGTGACCTTCACGACGCCGGTGCCGAATTCGAGGTCGACGTAGTCGTCGGCGATCACCGGGATCTCGCGGCCGGTCAGCGGCAGCTTCACGAACTGGCCGATCAGGTGCTTGTAGCGCTCGTCTTCCGGGTGGACCATCACCGCGACGTCGCCGAGCATCGTCTCGGGGCGCGTGGTCGCAACCGTCAGCGAGCCCGAGCCGTCGACGAGCGGGTAGCGGATGTGCCACAGGTGGCCGTTCTCTTCTTCGCTCGCGACCTCGAGGTCGGACACGGCCGTCAGCAGCACCGGATCCCAGTTGACGAGGCGCTTGCCGCGGTAGATCAGGCCCTGTTCATAGAGCGTGACGAACACGTCGCGCACGGCGGCCGACATCTTGTCGTCCATCGTGAAGTATTCGCGCGACCAGTCGGGCGACGCGCCGAGGCGGCGCACCTGGCCCGTGATCGTCGAGCCGGACTGCTGCTTCCATTCCCACACGCGCTCGACGAACTTCTCGCGGCCGAGGTCGTGGCGCGACACGCCCTGCGCGTCGAGCTGGCGCTCGACGACGATCTGGGTCGCGATCCCCGCGTGGTCGGTGCCCGGCACCCACAGCGTGTTCTCGCCGAGCATCCGGTGGTAGCGCGTGAGGCCGTCCATGATCGTCTGGTTGAACGCGTGCCCCATGTGCAGCGTGCCCGTCACGTTCGGCGGCGGCAGCTGGATCGCGAAATCAGGCTTGGCCGGATCGAAGGCCGGGGCGGCATAGCCGCGTTTTTCCCACTCCGGCCCCCATTGGGACTCGATGGTGTGGGGCTCGAAACTCTTCGCCAGCGTGCTGTCGCTCATGGTCGGAAATCTGCTGAAAATTGCGTGAATTGGATGCTGAATCCGACGATTATAAATGGATGCACATCGGCCAGCCATCGCCCGGCCCGTGCGGGCGCGTCGAGAGCCCGTCGTGGCGCGGCATCGCGCGGATCGACAGGGGGGATTGCACGCGACAGTCCGAGCATCGCGCGCGGCGGACTTATAATGTCGGGTCCGCTTTCCTTACGCACGTCCGCTGCCGCTCCATGCCCGATCTGCTCGCCAACCTGAACCCTGAACAATACGCCGCCGTCACGTTGCCGAACGAACCGGCGCTGATCCTCGCAGGGGCGGGCAGCGGCAAGACCCGCGTGCTGATCACGCGGATCGCGTGGCTGATCCAGCACGGCTACGCGTCACCCTCGACGGTGCTCGCCGTCACCTTCACGAACAAGGCCGCGCGCGAGATGATGGCGCGCCTGTCGGCGATGATGCCGATCGATACGCGCGGCATGTGGATCGGCACGTTCCACGGGCTGTGCAACCGGATGCTGCGCGCGCACTACCGCGACGCGGGCCTGCCGCAGACGTTCCAGATCCTCGACACGGCCGACCAGCTGTCCGCGATCAAGCGGCTGATGAAGGCCGCGAACGTCGACGACGAGAAGTATCCGCCGAAGAACGTCCAGTACTTCATCAACAACGCGAAAGAGCAGGGGCTGCGGCCCGACAAGGTCGACGCGACCGACAGCTTCAACCGCAAGTTCGTCGAGCTCTACCACGCATACGACCAGCAATGCCAGCGCGAAGGCGTCGTCGATTTCCCCGAGCTGCTGCTGCGCTGCTACGAGCTGCTCGCGCACAACCCGCCGCTGCGCGCGCATTACCAGGCGCGCTTCAGGCACATCCTCGTCGACGAGTTCCAGGATACGAACAAGCTGCAGTACGCGTGGCTCAAGCTGCTCGCGGGCGGCCAGAACGCGATCTTCGCGGTCGGCGACGACGACCAGTCGATCTACGCGTTCCGCGGCGCAAACGTTGGCAACATGCGCGACTTCGAGAACGAGTTCCGCGTGCGCAACCTGATCAAGCTCGAGCAGAACTACCGGTCGCACGGCAACATCCTCGACGCGGCGAACCAGCTGATCTCGAACAACGCGCACCGGCTCGGCAAGAACCTGCGCACCGACGCCGGCCACGGCGAGCCCGTGCGCGTGTACGAGGCGTCGACCGATTCGCAGGAGGCCGGCTGGATCGTCGAGGAGATCCGCTCGCTGATCAACACCGGCATGGCGCGCAGCGAGGTCGCGGTCCTGTACCGCAGCAACGCGCAGTCGCGCGCGATCGAGCACACGCTGATGACGGCCGGCATCCCGTACCGCGTGTACGGCGGGCTGCGCTTCTTCGAGCGGCAGGAAATCAAGCACGCGCTCGCGTATCTGCGCCTGATCGACAACCCGAACGACGACACCGCGTTCGCGCGCGTCGTGAACTTTCCGGCGCGCGGCATCGGCGCGCGCTCGATCGAGCAGCTCGCGGATGCCGCGCGGCTGTACGGCTGCGCGATGGCCGCGGCGATCCCGTACGTGACGGGCAAGGCCGGCACGAGCCTCGGCGCGTTCGCGAACCTGGTCGCGAAGATGCGAGCCGACACGCAGCAGATGAGCCTGCCCGAGACGGTCGAGTATGTCGTGCGCGCGAGCGGTCTCGCCGATTTCTACCAGGGCGAGCGCGAAGGCCAGGACCGGCTCGAGAACCTGCAGGAACTCGTCAACGCGGCGACGGCGTTCGTCAGCGAGGAGGGCTACGGTCTCGACACGCCGGCCCGCTCGATCCCGCTGCGCGCGGGCGCGATCGCCGCGCCGGAAATCGCCGCGGCGCCGGACAGCGCGGCAGCCGATGTGCTGGACCCGGCCGCGCTCGGCGACCCCTCACAGAACCCCGATACGATGACGCCGCTCGCGGGCTTCCTGTCGCACGCCTCGCTCGAGGCCGGCGACAACCAGGCGCAGGCCGGGCAGGACGCGGTGCAGCTGATGACCGTGCACGCGGCGAAGGGGCTCGAGTTCGCGGCGGTGTTCATCACCGGCCTCGAGGAGGGGCTGTTCCCGCACGAGAACAGCGCGATGGAAGCGGCCGGTCTCGAGGAAGAGCGGCGTCTGATGTACGTCGCGATCACGCGCGCGAAGGAGCGGCTCTACCTGTCGTTCGCGCAGAGCCGGATGCTGCACGGGCAAACGCGCTACAACGTGCGCTCGCGGTTCTTCGACGAACTGCCGCAGCACGTGCTGAAGTGGCTGACGCCGAAGGTCGAGGCGGGCGCGCGCTGGGGCGGCGGCCGCAGCGACAACGCGGGCTGGGGCCGCGACTGGTTCGCGCGGCCGGGCGCCGGGCGCGAGCAGATCGTCGATGCCGCCGTGTCGGCGCCGCTGCCCGCGTTCGCGGACCAGCAGCGCGCGGCCGGCAGCGGTTTCCGCGTCGGCCAGCAGGTGTTCCACAACAAGTTCGGCGAAGGCACCGTTACCGCGCTCGAAGGCAGCGGCGCGGATGCGAAGGCCCAGGTGAAATTCAAGCGGCATGGCGAGAAGTGGCTCGCACTCGCGGTCGCGAAACTGCAGGCGGTTGAATGAGCGCATACATGAGTTCTGCAATGTCCACCCGGCCGCTCGGCATTCTCGCCGCGTTGCCCGAAGAACTCGGCGACCTGATCGCCGAAATGCGCGCGGAGGGCGTGGTCAGGACGATCACGTTCGGCCGTCGCGACTATCACCTCGGCACCGTGCACGGCGCCGCGTGCGTCGTCACGCTCGCGCGGATCGGCAAGGTCGCAGCCGCTGCGACGGTCAGCGCACTGATCCACGTGTTCGGCGTCGCGGGGATCGTGTTTACCGGCGTCGCCGGCGGCGTCGCGCACGCGGTGCGGGTCGGCGACGTCGTCGTCGCGGACACGCTGATGCAGCACGATCTCGATGCGTCGCCGCTGTTTCCGCGCTACGAGGTGCCGCTGCTCGGCATCACGCATTTCGAAACCGATCCGGGGCTGACGGCCCGGCTGAAGGACGCGTGTGCGCAATTCATCGCCGAGGAGGGCGGTGTGCTCGCCGAGCGCTTCCGGCTGGCCGGCGCGCAGATGCGCAGCGGGCTCGTGATCAGCGGCGATCGCTTCGTGTCGAGCGAGCGGGAAGTCATCGCGTTGCGCGATGCGCTGCCCGATGCGCTGGCAGTCGAGATGGAAGGCGCCGCGATCGCGCAGGTGTGCGCTGAACACGACGTGCCGTTCGCGCTCGTGCGCACGATTTCGGACACCGCCGACGATCACGCAACCCAGTCGTTCTCGCACTTCCTGTCGGCGATCGCGGGCACGTATTCGTCCGGCATCCTGAAGCGTTTCCTGAAGCTGCATGCGGCGACGGCGGCCTGAGCGCCGCCGCTGTCGTAGCCGCCATCGTTCCCGCCGTCGTACTCGTCGTACGCTCATCTGCATGACCCCGGCGCGCGTCGTCGCGCGCCGGGGCAGCGCATGTCACGTCAAGCCTTCTTCGCGCGCCGGCTTCCTTCGAGATCCGGCAGAAACACCGTCAGCACGCCGATGAGCGGCAGGAACGAGCACACCTTGTAGACGAACGCGATGCTCGTCGCGTCGGCGAGCTGGCCGAGCACCGCGGCGCCGACGCCGCCGAGCCCGAACGCGAAGCCGAAGAACAGCCCGGCGACCGTGCCGACCTTGCCGGGCATCAGTTCCGTCGCGTAGACGAGGATCGCCGCGAACGCCGACGCGAGCACGACACCGATGATCACGCTCAGCACGCTGGTCCAGAACAGGTTCGCGTACGGCAGCAGCAGCGTGAACGGCGCGACGCCGAGGATCGACACCCAGATCACGTACTTGCGGCCGATGCGGTCGCCGACCGGCCCGCCGATCAGCGTGCCGGCGGCCACGGCTGCGAGGAACACGAACAGGTGGAACTGCGCGGCCTGCACCGACAGGTGGAACTTGTCGATCAGGTAGAACGTGAAATAGCTGTTGATGCTCGCGAGATAGAAGTATTTCGAGAACACGAGCAGCACCAGCACGCTCATCGCGGCCATCACGCGGCCGCGTGACAGCGTCGCGTGCGCCGCGTGCGCGGCCTTCTTCCTGATCGACGGATGCTTCTTGTACCAGTGGCCGATCTGCGTGAGGACGATCATCGCGACGAGCGCGGCCGCCGAGAACCACGCGATGCTGTGCTGGCCGTGCGGAATGACCACGAGCGCGGCGAGCAGCGGCCCGAGTGCGGAGCCCGCATTGCCGCCGACCTGGAACACCGACTGCGCGAGCCCGTGCTGGCCGCCCGACGCCATCCGCGCGACGCGCGACGATTCCGGATGGAACACCGACGACCCGCAGCCGACGAGCGCCGCGGCCGCGAGCAGCATCGGGAAGCTCGGCGCGACCGACATCAGCAGCAGCCCCGACAGCGTGAAGCCCATCCCGATCGGCAGCGAGTACGGCTGCGGGCGCTTGTCCGTATAGAGGCCGACGACCGGCTGCAGCAGCGACGCGGTGATCTGGTAGACGAGCGTGATCAGCCCGATCTGCGCGAACGACAGCGAGAACTGGCTCTTGAGCATCGGATAGATCGCGAGGATCAACGACTGGATCATGTCGTTGAGCATGTGCGAGAAGCTGATCGCGCCGAGCACCGGGTAGGCGATGCGGGCTGCGGGCGGTTGGGTGGTGGGCTGAGTGGCCTGGCTGGCGGCACGCGTGTCGAGGCTGGTTTCCATGTGAGCTGAGCGAGTTGAGGTGGGGATGCGCTCTTGTGAAACGGCGCGTTGGAATCGTTGCGGCGTCAAAGAAGTGTAATGTGGCGCATGACGAATGTCAGGCCAAGTTTTGTCGTGAATCGGCCATCGATCCCACGAATCGGCCATCGGCAACGTAAATCGATATCTGCCCGACATTTTGGCCGGCTATAACGCTGGCGGCGCACAGACGCAGCGGCAACCGCGCGGCGTCGTGCCGGATGCGTGTTTTACCGGACTCAAGTAAAGCGGCCGGCCGCCGTAGAACTGACGCATCACCATAACAACATGCCGAACCGCACCGGGCCGGACGCGCGGGCGCGGCAGCCAGCGGATGACGCCGGAACCGATCTTTCCGGCAGCGTGAACAATACGGGGATATATCGATGAAAGCAGCTTCACTGCGCCCGCAGCCGGGCGCTCCGGCCGTCATGACCGACAGCGGCGCCGCGCGCGCTGCCACGCGCGGACGCCAACCCTGGAGCGTCAAGGCGGCGCTGCGCGCCGCGTTCGCGGTGCTGCTGGCCGGCACGCTCGCGATCGGCGTGTTTTCGCTCGCGCAGATCAACCGGCTGAACGGCTCGATTGCGTCGGTCTACGAGCAGGGCCACGTTGCGAGCCGCGCGGCGGAGGAGGTGCGGGCCGAGGTGCTGCGCGCGAGCCGCGCGCAGAAGTCGCTGCTGACCGCGACGACCGCGAAGGAACGCGACGATCTCGGCGCGGAGATCGACGCGGGACTGGCGTCGATCGGCCGCGCGCTCGGCACGCTGCAGCGCTACGCGGATCCGGCGGACGCGGACGATTCGGCGCGGCTGCGCGCGTTCGCGTCGGCGGTCGGCACGTGGAGCGGCCATCTGCGCGATTTCGTGACGCTCGTGCGCGCGCAGCCGCTCGACCTGTCGCAGATGAACTGGCAGGTCGGCACGCAGGACGTGTCGCTGCTCGTCGAAACCGGCAAGCTCGAGAAGCTCGTCGCCGATCTCGTGAAGACGCGTGGTGCCAAGTCGAAGGCGACGCTCGATGCGTCCGCAACGATCTTCTCGTCGTCGATCGCGTTGATCGCCGCGATGACCGCCGCGCTGTTCGTGCTGGCGTTCGTGGTTGCCGAGCGCGTCGTGCGCCGCCTCGTCGCGCAGCTCGGAGGCGAGCCCGCGTATGCGAAGGCGATCGCGGCGGACATCGCGCGCGGCGACCTGACGCGGCCGATCGCGCTCGGCAAGCATGACCGCGACAGCATGGTCCGCGCGCTGTCCGAGATGCAGGCGGGGCTCGCGTCGACCGTCGGCGAGATCGCCGTCAGCGCCGAGGCGATCGCGGCCGCGTCCGGCGAGATCTCGATGGGTAACCTCGACCTGTCGCAGCGCACCGAGCAGCAGGCGGTCGCGCTCGAGCGGACCGCGGCCAGCATGGAGCAACTGACGTCGACCGTGCGCCAGAACGCCGAGAACGCGCGCCAGGCGAGCGCGCTCGCGGCGAACGCGTCGGCGGTCGCGGAAGCGGGCGGCGAAGTCGTCGGCCGGGTGGTCGCGACGATGAGCGAGATCGACGACAGCGCGAAGAGCATCCGCGACATCATCGGCGTGATCGAGGGCATCGCGTTCCAGACCAACATCCTCGCGCTGAATGCGGCCGTCGAGGCGGCGCGCGCCGGCGAGCAGGGGCGCGGCTTCTCGGTGGTCGCCGGCGAGGTGCGCTCGCTCGCACAGCGTGCGGCGACCGCGGCGAAGGAGATCCGGTCGCTGATCGGCGCATCGGTCGAGCGCGTCGCGAACGGCGCGACGCTCGCGCACGATGCCGGCCGCACGATGGACGACGTGGTGCGCGCGGTGAAGCGCGTGACCGACATCATGGGTGAAATCTCGGCCGCGTCGAGCGAGCAGAGCGCGGGCATCGACGAGATCGGCCGCGCGGTCACGCAGATGGATGACGGCACCCAGCAGAATGCGGCGCTCGTCGAGCAGGCGGCGGCTGCCGCACGCGCGCTCGACGAGCAGGCGCAGTCCCTCAAGGCACTGGTCGGGCGCTTCCGGTACGCAGCCTGACAGGCGCGGCGCGGGGCGGTGCCCGTCAGGCCCGCGCGATATCGTTCGATAGCGTCAATCTTGTCGATCAGGGACAAAACCCGACAGTCACGGCGCGCGCTATCTCATAAAATGCGCGTCGAGACAGATTGGGGGCCAGGACCTGCGATGCGCAGTGTACCGCAACGGGCACGCGCGACGAGCGGGTCGATCGACATAACGATGATTGCTTATCTGACGGGATACCTGTGCATGCTTGCGGCGGCCGCGGCCGGCACCCGGATGCGTGTCGCCGGCTGGCGATGGCTTGCGGCCGGCATTGCGCCGGCCGCGGTGATGGCGATGCTGCGCGGCGCGACGGGCACCGACACGGCGTCGTATCTCGACATCATCGAGGGCATCCGGACCGGCAATCCGGTCAAGACCGTGCGCACGCTCGAGCCGGGGTTCGTCTGGCTCGTCCGTGCGCTCGAATGGATCGGGCACGACCCGCGCATCACGGTCGCGATCGTCACGCTGCTGGTCGTGATCGCGTGCATCGTGGCGTTCGGACGCAGCGACGGCGACGCGCTCGTTTTTGCCACGGTGATCTTCCCGCTGTTCTTCTACGACATGGCGATGAACGGGCTGCGTTACGGGCTCGCGTTCTGCGTCGCGAAGATCGCATCCGACGCGTGGGACCGGCGCAGGCACGGCACGTCGATCGCGCTGGCGGTCGCGGCAACGGGCATGCATATATCGGCGGTGCTGCTCGTCACGCTGCTGCAGATCCGGCGGATACGCGCAATGCGCTATGTCGGCCTGATGGCTGCGATCGCCATCGTGACGTTCGCCGCGCGTCACAAGGAACTGATGATCAAGTTCGGCACCTACGCGGCGTTCACGCCGCCCGCGCAGATGTCGGGGGCGGCGCCGCTGCTGCTCGCGCTGCTGGTGCTCGGCGCGGGCTGGGCCTTGCTCGGACGCATGCCGCGCACGCTGGTGTTCCTGTTCGCGTGCGAGATCGCGAGCTTCCTGCTCGCGCGCATCAGCTACGCGGGCCTGCGCTTCCAGTGGCTCGTGCTGTTCGCGATGGGCTGCCACTTCGTGCCGCTGCTGCGCGTGCCGGACGTGAACCGTCGCTGGGTGATCGTGGCGCTCGTCGTGCTCGGCGCGGTCGGCTTCGCGCTGCGGCTGCGCAACATGCTGGCGGAGTACGGGATCGGCCCGTCGCCGTTCCTGCCTTACCGGTTCTTCTGGGAGTGACGCCGCCGCGCGGATGGTCCACCCTCCGCCGCGGCCGCGCGCATGACCGCCGTCGTTACGACTTCTTCTGCTTGTTGTCCGGATCGATGACGACCGTGCACGTCGTGCCGGCCGACAGCAGCACGCCGTCCGGCACCTCGTCGATCTTGATCCGCACCGGCACGCGCTGCGCGAGGCGCACCCAGTTGAAGGTCGGGTTCACGTCGGCGACGAGATCGCGGCTTTGCGGGTTGTCGCGGTCGTAGATGCCGCGCGAGATGCTCTCGACATGGCCCTTCAGCACGCCGCCGCTCATCAGCCGCATCTCGGCCGGCGCGCCGACCTTCACGCGCGGCAGCTTGGTTTCCTCGAAATAGCCGTAGACCCAGAACGAGTGGCTGTCGACGATCGCGAGCTTGGCCTGGCCGGCGGTCGCGTAGTTGCCGTTGAACGTCTGCAGGTTCGTGATGTAGCCGTCGACCGGCGCGACGACGCGCGTGCGCTCGAGGTTGAGCTTCGCGGCGTCGAGCGCGGCGAGCGCCTGCTGATACTGCGCATCGGCGCTCGATGCGCTGTGCGCTGCGTTCTCGCGGTTTTCCTTCGACACGACGAGCGCATCGAGGTCCGCGCGGCGGGCCGCGTCGTCGCGCCGCATCTGCAGTTCCGCGCGGCGGGCGGCGACGGCGGCCTGGGCCTGCTCGACCGCGATCTGGTAATGCGACGGGTCGATCTGCATGATCAGGTCGCCTTTCTTCACGAGCTGGTTGTCGTGCACGGGCAGCTCGACGATCGCGCCCGACACGTCCGGCGCGACGTTGACGATCTCGGCGCGCACGCGTCCGTCGCGGGTCCATGGATCGTCCATGTAGTGCACCCAGAGCGAGCGCCCGATCAGTATCGCGACGATGAGGATGACGGCTGTCGCGACGAAGCCGAAGAGTTTGCGCAGGATCATGATTGTTCTATATCAACGGTAAACGGCGAGACTCAGTCCGCCGCAGATGCAGACGAGGAGGCAGGCCCGGAACAGCGACGGGTGCCAGACGACACGGTAGAGCCCGGTGTAGGCGAGCAGGCGGTCGACTGCCCACGTGCCCAGCGCGCCGACGACGAACATCAGCACGACCGTGGGCATGTAGGCATCGAGGATGGCGATTTCACGCGGCATCATGACAAGGCTCCTGGTTGGGGGCGCGCAGCGCGGCTGCGGTTCAGCGACGCGAGCGGCGATTCCTGATCGAGCAGCGCGGTGCGCACGAAATGCAGGTGGCTCAGGATCCGCTGCAGCTGGTGGCGTTCGTCGCGCGGCGGCGCGAACGCGACGAGCGCCTGCCGGGTCGCGTCGATCGCGGCCTCCGTTGCGGCGAGCGTCGTGTCGAAGCGGTCCGCGGACGGCTTCGAGAACAGCGCGGCGAGCGCCGTGCGCATTGTTTCGATCGCGCGGCGCCACGGCATCGTTGCCGCGTAGCGCGGGTCGGGCGGCAGCGTCGCGAGTTCGTCGCGCAGGTCGATCGCTGCGTTGCCCGCCTCGAGCACGGCGAACATCCAGCGCAGCGCGTCGCGTTGCGCGTCCGGCTGGTCGGCCGAGATCACGTGCGCCTGGTACATCAGGTCGCGCGCGCCGCTCTCGAAGCGCGTGCGCAGCCCGGCGAGGCGTGCGTGGCAGGCCGCGACGGCCTGGTGGCGCAGGTCCGCGAACAGGCGCTTCTTCAGCCACGGCGCGGTCGGCGGGAACAGCACCGCGAACGCGATCGCCGACACGAGCATCGACAGCACGAGCGCGAGCGCGTCGTTCATGAATCCGCTCGGGTCGTAGTGCGTGACGCTGTCCGGGCCGGCCAGGAAGCAGAAGAAGATCAGGTAGCCCATGCCGTAGCCCGCGAGCTTTGGCTTCAGCGTCATGTAGATGCCGATCGCGAGCAGCGGCGCGAGCGCCACGCACAGCAGGACGAAGCCGTCGATCCGCGGGTAGATCCCGAACATCAGCAGAAAACCCGTGCAGACCGCGAGGGCCGTGCCGATGCCCATTTGAGCGGACATCGCGGTCGGGCGCGGCGTCGACGACGCGAGTGCGCAGGTCGCCGCCGCCGTCAGCACCATCGTGACGCCGCTTGGCCATGCGGTCTCGATCCAGAACCAGCCGAGCACGAGGATCACGGTCGCGGTGCGGATGCCCGCGATCAGCGCAGCCGTCAGGTTGGTGCGCGGCTCGTAGCGCTCGATCCAGCGTTCGCGCTCGTGCGTCGCGGTCGCGAGCGACGCATAGGTCGCCGCATACTCTTGCAGATCGGTGATGAAGCGGTACAGCAGCTCGGCGGCCGTGTCGAAGTCGAGCAGCGGGAAGTCCGGCTGCGTTTCGAGTTCCGCACGCGTCGCGCGGATGCGGCGCGGCAGCGCGTCGCGCCACGCGAGCAGTTGCTCGGCCGAGTGCTCGGCGTCCGCCGACGTGCGCACGGGTTCGCCGTTGCGCGTGAGCAGCGGCGCGATCTCGCGGAAATACGGCTCGATCGCATCGATCGCGGCCTGCGCGCCGGCCGCGTGCAGCCGGTTCATCAGCTGGTGCAGCGCGTGGAAACGGCTCGATGCGCTCATGAACTCGCTGTTCAGCCGCGCGAGGCGGCCGCTGCGCATGCGCGTGTCGGGGTTCTCGAATACCGCCATGCTGCGCGCGGCCTCGAAACCGACCACGTCGGCGACGAAGCGGGTATGGATGGTTTCGATGTGTGTGCGGTCGAGCTGGCCGGACAGCGCCGACGCGACGTAGTCGACGAAACTCCCGAAACGCTTGCGCACCGTCGTGCGCATCTGCTCGCCCGTGTACTGCGGAAACACGAGCGCGCTGACGACACCGGCCGACACGATCCCGACGATGACCTCGGAGACACGCGTCATCGCGCTCATGAATGCGCTGTCCGGGTGCTGCGACGCGGGCAGGCCGATCAGCGCTGTCGTATAACCGGCGAGCAGGAAGCCGTAGCTGCGGAAGTTGCGGTTGCGTGCGGCGCCGGCCGTGCACAGCGCGATCCACAGCGCGATGGACAGCAGGAACAGTTGCGGCTGCTGCGGGAACAGCCCGACGAACGTGAGCGTCGCGATGAGGCCGAAGATCGTGCCGGCCACGCGGTAGAAACTCTTCGCGAGCACGGCGCCGCTTTGCGGCTGCATCACGATGAACACCGTGGTCATCGCCGTCTTCGGTGCCGGCAGGTCGAGCCGCATCGACACGCCGACCGAGATGAACGCGGCGAGCAGCGCCTTGGCGAGGTAGAGCCATGCGGCGCCGTCGGTGCGTGCCCAGTCGCCGAACGCGGCGTACCAGGCCGACAGCGAGCCGCCGGCGTGCGTGGAAGCGGGGGAGGAGGCTGACATGGCTCGCGCTCCGCGTTACCGTGCGGCCGGCGTGCCGGTCGCGCTGGCGGTTGCGACCTGCGCGGGCCGGGCGGCCGACGCCACGGGCTTCGCGCCGGACGTGGCGGCAGGCGCCTGGGCGCCATGCGCGCCGGCATTCGATGCGGCGGCAGCGGGTGCTGCATCATGCTGCGGCTGGCCGCCCTGTCCGTCCTCGCCCGTCTCGACGCCGCCGCCGAGCGCGGCCATCAGCTGCGCATGCGCGGCCAGGCGTTCCGCATCGATCCGCGCGGCCGTTTCCTGCGCACGCAGCAGTTGCTGCTGCGCGACCAGCACGTTCACGTAGTCGGTCAGCCCGCGCCGGAAGCCCTCGCGCGACAGCTGGTAGCTGCGGTCGTTCGCGGCCACCGAGCGCGCGGCATCCTTCTTCTGCGTGTCGAGCGAGCGGATCCGCACGACCTGGTCGGCGATGTCCTTCAGCGCGCCGACGATCGTCTGGTTGTATTGCTCGACCGCCTGGTCGTAGCCGGCCGACGCCGCGCCGAGCTGCGCGCGCAGGCGGCCGCCTTCGAAGATCGGCAGCGACAGCGCGGGGCCGGCCGTCCAGCCGCCGTTCATCGCGCGCAGGAAGTCGGCGAACGGCGCGGTCACGCCGAAGCCGCCGACGGTCGCGAGCAGGTCGATGTTCGGGTAGAACGCGGCCTTCGCGACGTCGATGCCGCGCGCTTGCGCGTCGACCTTCCAGCGCGCCGCGACGACGTCCGGCCGGCGGCCGAGCAGGTCGGCCGGCATGGCGGACGGCAGGCTGGCCGGCGCGTCGAGCGCGAGCTTCGGCCGCGTGATCGAATCGCCGGCGCCCGGGCCCTTGCCGGCGAGCGCGGCAAGCTGGTGGCGCGCGAGCTGGATCGCTTCCTCGTACGAATCGATCTGGCGCTCGTAGTCGGGCAGCGTCGATTCCGCCTGGCTGACTTCGAGCTGCGTACCGATGCCGGCCTGCAGCCGCTTGCGCGCGAGATCGGCGACCGCGCGCTGGCGCTCGAACGTCTCGTGCGCGAGGTCGAGCAGCGCGTAGTTCATCGACAAGCCGACATACGCGCGCACGACGTTGACCTCGAGCTCGAGCCGCGCCGCGCGGGCATCGGCCGCGGTCGCATGCGCGACGTCGAGCGCGCGCTCGGTCGCGTTCTTGTCCTTGCCCCACAGGTCGAGGTGATACGACAGGCCGAGCGTGCCGGTGTTGTTCCAGGTGTCGGCGTTCGCGAGCGGCCCCGGGCCGTAGAACACGTTGTCGGGCCAGTGCTCGCGCATCAGCGACAGGTTGCCGTTGATCTGCGGCAGTTCGGCTGAGTGCGCGACGCGGGCCATCGCCTGCGCCTCGCGCACGCGCGCCTGCGCGGCCGCGAGCGACGGGTTGCCGGCCTGCGCGGCGGCGATCCACGCATCGAGCTGCGGATCGTGATACGCGCGCCACCAGTCGGCCGCGGGCCAGCCGGCGTCGCGATCGGCCGCGCGGATGGCCGCACCGGCGTCGAGCGATGCCGGGTCGGTCTGTGTGGACTGCGGCTTGTTGTCGCCCATGCTCGCGCATCCGGCCATTATTAATGAGACTGCAAGAACCGCGGCTGCGAGCGTCCCTTTTATTGCCGGAGACTGCACGATTTTCTCCCTTTCGGATATAGATGAGCCGGATAGGATTATATTTTTCAGCGATTCCTGAATAAATGGACAACGGTGCAAGTCATTTTTACGAATGCTGAGATAATATTTGTACGCCCCTGTGCAACAATCCTGTCGGATTCAAACGGGTAATGGCATGGATACGTTACAGAACATGCGGGTATTCGTCCGCGTGGTCGACGCCGGCAGCTTCACCGCGGCCGCACAGCAGATGAATTCGACGACCGCCTACGCGTCGCGCGCCGTCTCGGACCTGGAGGCGCACCTGCGCACGCGGCTCCTGAACCGGACCACGCGCCGGATCGCGCTGACCGAGGCCGGCGAACGCTATCTGCAGCGCTGCGAGCAGATCCTCGCGTACGTCGACCAGGCGGAAGCGGAGGCGAGCGACGCGCATGCGCACCCGTCGGGCAAGCTGAAGGTGCATTGCTTCACGAGCCTCGGCCAGCACTACACGGTGCCGGCCGTGTCGCGTTATCGCGAGCGCTATCCGGACGTGCACGTCGATCTGACGCTCGCGCAGCGGATGCCGGACCTGCTCGACGAAGGCTACGACGTCGCCATCGTCGTCGGCCGCGAGCTGCCGGATTCGGGGCTCGTGTCGCAACGGCTCGGCGAAACCTACAGCGTCGCCTGCGCGTCGCCCCGATACCTCGAGCAGCATGGCGTGCCGCAGCGGCCGCAGGATCTCGCGCAGCACGTCTGCCTCGGGATGGTCGCGCCCGGTTTTCAATACGACGAATGGACGCTGTCCGGGCCGAACGGCGACGAGCGCGTCGCGCTGTCGGGGCCGCCGTTCCGCGTGAACGTCGCCGAGGCACTCGCGGTGGCCGTGCGGGAAGGGATGGGGATCGGCGTGCTGCCGCTGTACTCGGCGATCGCCGGGCTGCGCAACGGCAGTTTCGTGCGCGTGATGCCCGAATACCGGTCGCACGTGATGGGCATCTACGCGCTGTATCCGTCACGCCAGTACCTCGACGCGAAGATCCGGACCTGGGTCGATTTCCTGCGCGACGAGATACCGGCGACGCTCGAGGCCGACGAGGCCGCGCTCGAGCAGTTCGCGCGCGCGACATGATGTCGCGTTGTTGCGCAATCTAACGAGATTTGTCCTTCGTGCAACACTTTTTTACCTTCGTCCGGCCGGCAGTTTGATACTGTCTGATCCAGAGTGACCTGCAACCCGGAGTAGCAATGAATACGCACCTGATGATCGGCCTTGGAATCCTGTTCGGCGTGATCGCCGCCGTCGCGTCGCGCGACCTGCTGCGCGCGATGAAGGCGCGGATGCAGCCGGCACCGGTGCGGGTGCGCTCGGCGTCGGAGGCCGCGCGCCGGCTCGGGCGTTGAAACGTCGCGAATGACGCGTTCGAATCGCCTCTTCGAAGCACGCGCCGAATTACACCCCGAATCACACCCCGTATCACACCTTCAGTCCTGACGCTCGGCGGGCGCCGGCTCGCGGATGGCCGGCACGTCGAGCGTCACGACCTTGTCCCACGCGAACGCGGTGTTTTCCCGCTCGCCGCTGCGCCGGTGAATGTAGCCGCGCGGATTGCAGACGACGCGTGTGCCGTCCTCCGTCACGTAGTCGAATGACGTATGCGTGTGGCCGTGCACCCACAGTGCGACCGGCGCCCGCACGAGTCCCGCCAGATCGTTGACGAACCCTGCCGATACCGGATCCTGCGCGTAGCGCTCGGCGAGCGAACGCCGGTGCGGCGCGTGGTGGGTGACGACGATCGTCGTGCCCGCGAACGGCGTCGCGAGCTGCGCTTCGAGCCACGCGCGCGAGCGGCGGTGCAGCGCGAGCGCATCGGCCGGCGTGAAATCGCGCTCGGCGCCGCGCTCCGGCGCATCCTTGCCGGCATGCAGCGCCGCGTCGTGCGGCCACGTCACCTGGATCAGTCCCTTGAAGTCGAGCATCACGCGCGATGCCGCGTCGATCGCATGCGCGATCCCGGCGGCGTCATCGCCGAACAGCGCGAAGTCGGTCCAGAACGTCGTGCCGAGCACCCGGAAGCGCCCGGCCGGATCGACGTAGACGTCGTTGTTCAGGTAGTGCACGTTGTCGAGCGCGCGCGCCGCGTCGCGCATCGCCGCTTCGAGCGCGCCGAATTCACCGTCGTAGTACTCGTGATTGCCCGGCACGTAGATCACGGGCACGTCGGGGTCGAACGTCTCGGCGGCCCAGCGCAGGCCTTCCGCGTGGTTGTGGATGTCGCCGGCCAGCACGACGAGATCCGCGTCGGCATGCGGGATGACTTCGGGCAGGTTGCCTTCGAGATGCAGGTCGGACAGCACGCGAACTTTCACTGGCGTCGCTCCGGAACGGTTGTCTTCAGCGTAGCACTTTGCCGGGGTTCATCAGGCCGCGCGGATCGAGCGCGGCCTTCAGCGCGCGCATCAGCCCGATCTCGACCGGCGACTTGTAGCGCTGCGCGTCGTCGATCTTCAGCTGGCCGATCCCGTGTTCCGCGCTGATCGTGCCGCGGTGGCGGTGCACGTTGTCGTAGACGATCCGGTTGACCGGCGCCTGGTATTCGGCGAGGAACGCCTTCGCGTCGCCGCCTTCAGGCGTCTGCACGTTGTAGTGGAGGTTGCCGTCGCCGAGGTGGCCGAACGTCACCATCCGCGCGCCCGGCGCCGCCTGCTGGATCGCCGCGTCGGTTTCGTCGATGAAGCGCGCGATCGACGAGATCGGCACCGCGATGTCGTGCTTGATGTTGAGCCCTTCGTCGGCCTGCGCGAGCGGGATGTGTTCGCGCAGGTCCCAGAACGCGCGCGATTGCGCGAGATTCTCCGCGACCACCGCATCGACGACGATACCGGCTTCGAACGCCTCTTCCATCAGCTTCTCGAACAGCGCGCGCGCATGCGCTTCGCCTTCGTTGTCCGACAGTTCGAGCAGCACCGTCTGCGGGTGGGTCCGGTCGAACGGATAGCGCAGCTGCGGATAGTGCTTGCCGACGAGCTGCATGCAGAAATCCGACATCAGCTCGAAGCCGGTCAGCAGCGGCCCGGCCGCGCGCTGCGCGAGCGCGAGGAAGTCGAGCGCCGCATGCGGCGAGTCGAGCGCGGCGAGTGCGGTGACCTGCGCGGCCGGCAGCGGATGCAGCTTCATCACGGCCGCGGTGATGATGCCGAGCGTGCCTTCGGCGCCGATGAACAGGTCGCGCAGGTCGTAGCCGGTGTTGTCCTTGCGCAGTCCGCGCAGGCCGTCCCAGATCTCGCCCTGCGGCGTCACGACCTCGAGCCCGAGGCACAGCTCGCGCGCATTGCCGTAGCGCAGCACCGCGGTGCCGCCCGCATTGGTCGCGAGGTTGCCGCCGATCGTGCAGCTGCCCTCGGCCGCGAGGCTCAGCGCGAACAGCCGCCCGGCGTCGCGCGCGCGCGCCTGCACGTCGGCGAGGATCACGCCGGCTTCGACGGTGATCGTGCTGTTGTGCGGATCGAGCGCACGCACGCGATTGAGGCGCGCGAGGCTCAGCACGGCCTGGCTGCCGCTCGCGTCGGGCGTCGCACCGCCGGCGAGGCCCGTATTGCCGCCTTGCGGCACGAGCGCGACGCCGTACGTGTTCGCGAGCTTCACGAGCGCCGCGACTTCATCGGTGTTCGCGGGCTTCAGCACCGCGCACGCGGCGCCCTGGTAGCGGCGGCGCCAGTCGGTGAGAAACGGTTCGGTATCGTGCGGATCGGTCAGCACGTGGTCGGCGCCGATCGCCTGCCGGCAGGCGGAGACAAAAGCTTCGGAAGAATTCATGACGTTCGGTCGCGTAGGGTCGCGTAAGGGTCAGGGCGTGGCGCGTTGCTGTTTCTGCTGCTTTTGCTGCTTTGCCGCGCGTTTGAACGGTGCGACGTACGCAAGCGCCGCCGCGAAGAAGCCGACGGCGAGCGCGGTCTCGCACCAGCCGAGCGTCGCGGACAGCCCGCGATCGGACATGCCGCGCACGACGCCTTCGGCGAAGTAGGCGAGGATCAGCATGCTCGCCCATTGCATCGTGTAGATGTTACGCCGCCAGACGCCGGGCAGCGCGAGCGCGAGCGGTACCGCCTTCAGCATCAGCGCCGAGCCGCCGGGACGCAGCGGCGCGAGCCACAGCTCCCACGCGAGCGACAGCGCGATCAGCGCGACGACGCACGCGGCTGCGGCCTGCGCGTAGCGCGGCCGGGCGGCCGGAGGGGCCGTAGTGGCCGGAGTAGGGACGGCGGGCCCGGGCGGATTCATGCGGCGGCCTGCGCGTCGGCAAGGGCGGCGGCCGTGCGGGCGAGCCGCACGCCGAGTGCGGCCGCGAGCGCCTTTTCGTCGGCGGACAGCCCGCCGGGCGCGGCGCGCTCGTGCCGCGACACATGCGACGCGCCGTACGGCGTGCCGCCCGTCTGCGTCGTGCTGAGCGCGGATTCGGTGTACGGGATGCCGACGATCATCATCCCGTGATGGAGCAGCGGCAGCATCATCGACAGCAGCGTCGATTCCTGGCCGCCATGCAGGCTGCCGGTCGACGTGAACACGCACGCGGGCTTGCCGGTCAGCGCGCCGGCCAGCCATTGCGGCGTCGTGCCGTCGAGGAAATACTTGAGCGATGCGGCCATGTTGCCGAAGCGGGTCGGCGAGCCGAGCGCGAGGCCCGCGCATTCTTCGAGATCGCGCAACTCCGCGTACGGCGGGCCGTCTTCGGGGATGTCGGGCGCGCTCGCCTCGCAGACGGTGGAGACGGGCGGCACGGTGCGGATGCGCGCCTGCATGCCCGGCACGCTGTCGATGCCGTTCGCGATCGCGAGCGCGAGGTCGCGCGTCGCGCCATGACGGCTGTAATAAAGGACGAGAATGTCTTTCATGGGCAAAGGGGCGTTTTCGCGGCAGCGCCTGCACGCGCGTTGCGCGACCCGCCCCTGCCGGATTGAGCGGCTATTATAGGGGCTGAAGCCGTCGTGCGAAGCGACGGTGCGCGCCGTGTGGCGCAGCGTACGTCGAAGGAGGAAGCCGTTTGCCGAAGTTGAGCGTCGATCTCGACACCCTCAAGCGCCTCGCGCGCTTTGCCGCGAAACGCAGCGCCGAGGACCGCATCCCGCAAGTGGCGGGCAGCCTCACGTTCACGACGATGCTGGCGCTCGTGCCGCTCGTGACGGTCGCGTTCGCGCTGTTCACCGCGTTCCCGATGTTCGCGTCGTTCCAGATCTCGCTGCAGGGGTTTCTCGCCGATCACCTGATGCCCGCGCAGTTCAACACCCAGATCTTCAAGTACCTGAACCAGTTCGCGTCGAAGGCGAAAGGGCTGACGACGGCCGGCCTGATCGTGCTCGTCGTCACGTCCGTGATGACGATGATGACGATCGAATCCGCGTTCAACCTGATCTGGCGCGTGCGCAAGCCGCGGCCGTTCGCGCAGCGCGTGCTCGCGTACTGGGCGCTGATCACGCTCGGTCCGCTGCTGTTCGGCGTGAGCCTGTCGATTTCGTCGTACCTGTTCACGCAGTCGCTCGCGTTCACGGGCGCACAGTCGACGCCGCCCGTCGTCGAATGGATGCTCACGTTCCTGTCGCTGCCGCTGACGGTGCTCGCATTCACGCTCCTTTACGTATATCTCCCCAACTGCACGGTCGCGTGGCGCGACGCGGTGATCGGCGGGCTGTTCGCGGCGATTGCGTTCGAGTTCGCGAAGCGCGGCTTCGGCTACTACGTGCGCCGGATTCCGACCTACACGGCCGTATACGGCGCGTTCGCCGCGTTGCCGGTGTTCCTGTTGTGGATGTATCTGAGCTGGTTCATCGCGCTGCTGGGCGCGATGGTGACGTCGGCACTGCCGGCGATTCGCGTCGGCCAGTTCCACCGCGTCCATTACCCGGGCAGCGACCTGCTCGACGCACTGGAGCTGCTCGCACGGCTCGCCGAGGCGCGCGCGGCCGGCAAGCCGGGCTATTCGGCGGTGATGCTCGCGGCGATGCTGCGCTGCGACATGGAAACCGCGCAACGCCTGCTGGCGTTGCTGGAGGAGAAGGAGTGGATCGCGCGGCTGGAGGGCGGCAACGGCGGGTCGCGCTACGTGCTGCTCGCGAATCCCGACCAGCTGACGCTCGCGCAGCTGTTCGACGTGCTGGTGATCGACCGCACCGAGCTGACCTACCAGCTGCAGCGGCGCCGCACCCACGTCGACGGCGCGGCGCTGCTCGCCGTGCTGTCGAGCGACCGCCTCGACGTGTCGCTCGCGTCGCTGATCGCCGCGCACCGGCTCGCGGGCGCGCATCCGGTCGCGGACGCGGCCGCCCGCGCGCACGCGCCGGACGTGGCGGACGCGCACGCACGGCCGCACCGCACCGCGTAAGCGCGGGCCGTGCGCGGATCGCGCGCGGCGCCGGCGCGGTCAGGGCGGGATCGACGCTGGATCAAAGCGGGATCTTGCCCGTGCAGATGTCCCTGAACATCACCCAGTCGCCCATCAGGCTGTAGATCGGGTGGCGGAAGGTGGCCGGGCGGTTCTTCTCGAAGAAGAAGTGTCCGACCCACGCGAACGCATAGCCGCAGACGACAGCGGCCGGCAGCCACAGCCAGCCGCCGGTCGCGATCGCCATTGCGACGCAGCCGATCACGCCGAGCGAGCCGATGAAGTGCAGCCGCCGCGACGTCAGGTTCTGGTGTTCGTTCAGGTAGTACGGGTAGAAATCAGCGAAGCTGGCGAAATGCTCCGTATGCGTATGCGCCATGGCCGTCTCCTCGGGCCGCTGTCCATGGGGTCATTGTGCGGCGAGCGCCGGGTGTCCGCAAGCGGGCCGGCTGGCGCCGGGGCGCGACGCCCGCCGCGCGCGGACGGGCGTTGGCGGCCGCCGCCGCTTTCTTTTTGACATGCTTTCCGATAGGATCGAAAGCCGGTTTTGCATATATGCATGAGGGGACTACGATGCGCGTCAGCGACATTCTGAAAGTGAAGGGCAACACGCTGTTTACGGTGACGCCCGATAAGCCGCTGCGCGAAGCGGTCGATACGATGGCCGAACACGATATCGGTTCGCTCGTCGTGATGGAGTACGGCGATCTCGTCGGGATGCTGACGTTCCGCGAGATCATCATCCGCCTGCGCGAGAACGGCGGCGCGATCGGCGACGTGCAGGTGCGCAAGGTGATGGACGAGCCGCTCACGTGCACGCCGGAAACGGACGTCAACGAAGTGCGCCGCATGATGCTCGAGCGCCATGCGCGCTACATGCCGGTGCTCGACCAGAAGGTGCTGATGGGCGTCATTTCGTTCTACGACGTCGCGAAGACGGTCGTCGAGGCGCAGAGCTTCGAGAACCGGATGCTGAAGGCGTATATCCGCGACTGGCCGGAGCCGGAAACCGAAGCCCACAAGCCGGTCGCCGGCTGAACGTTGCGCCCGGGCCGCTCGCACGGGCGCGACTTTCCGGCATGCGGTGGCGCGGGCCGCGCATGAGCCTTTCTTCCGGGGCTGACTTCTCGATGACAACACCAACAACACAGGGCCCGCGCAGCTTCGCCGCAACGAAGCGCGCGCATTCCGCATGAGCGATCACACGACAGCCTCGTCCGAGCGCCGCAGCGAACGGCGCGCGCACGCGTCCCAGTTCGACCTGCTGCGCGAGCGCCGTTTCGCGCCGTTCTTCACGACCCAGTTCCTGGGTGCATTGAACGACAACGTCTTCAAGATCGGCTTCACGTCGCTCGTTACCTACCAAACCGCGCGGTTTTCCGGCGTCGACGCGAAGACCGCCGCGTTCCTGATCTCCGCGATCTTCATTCTGCCGTTCGTGCTGTTCTCCGCGACGTCCGGCCAGATCGCCGACAAGTACGACAAGGCGCGCCTCACGCGCTTCGTGAAGACCTTCGAGATCGTGCTGATGCTCGTCGGGGCCGCGGGCTTCGTCACGCACAGCGCGGCGCTGCTGTATCTGTGCACGTTCATGATGGGGATGCACTCGACGCTGTTCGGGCCCGTCAAGTATTCGTACCTGCCGCAGCACCTGAACGATCACGAACTGGTCGGCGGCAACGGTCTCGTCGAGATGGGCACGTTCATCGCGATCCTGATCGGCACGATCATCGGCGGCGCCGCCGCGGGGCTCGCCGGCAGCGGCGAGCTCGTGCTGGCCGTCAGCGTCGTCGTGATCGCACTCGCGGGGCGACTCGTCGCGCAGCGCGTGCCGCCGACGCCCGCGCCGCAGCCCGATCTCGTGATCAACTGGAATCCGTTCACCGAAACGTGGCGCAATCTCGCGCTCGCGGGGCAGAACCGCACGGTGTTCCTGAGCCTGCTCGGCATCTCGTGGCTGTGGTTCGTCGGCGCGACGTTCCTCACGTCGTTCTTCAACTTCGCGAAGGACGTGCTGTCCGCGAGCCCCGACGTCGTCACGATCCTGCTCGCGACGTTCTCGGTCGGCATCGGCCTCGGTTCGCTGCTGTGCGAGCGGCTGTCGCAACGCCGCGTCGAGATCGGCCTCGTGCCGCTCGGCTCGATCGGCATCAGCTTCTTCGCGATCGAACTGTATTTCGCGAGCCATGCGCTGCCGGTGCCTGGCCACCTGCTGTCGGTCGGCGAATTCCTCGCCGGCGCGCGCCACTGGCGCATCCTCGCCGACCTGTTCCTGCTCGCGATGTTCGGCGGCTTCTACAGCGTGCCGCTCTATGCGCTGATCCAGAGCCGCAGCGCGCCGACGCACCGCGCGCGGATCATCGCCGCGAACAACATCCTGAACGCACTGTTCATGATCGTGTCGGCGGTGATGGCGATGGGCCTCACCAAGGCCGGCGTCGACATTCCCGGCATCTTCCTCGTGACCGCGCTGCTCAACGTCGTGGTCGCCGCGTACATCTACCTGCTCGTGCCCGAATTCCTGCTGCGCTTCGTCGCGTGGGTGCTCGTGCATACGTTCTACCGGATCCGGCTCGTGCATGCGGAGCGGATTCCGGAAGAGGGGGCGGCCGTGCTCGTGTGCAATCACGTCAGCTATGTCGACGCGCTGGTGCTCGCGGCCGCGAGCCCGCGGCCGATCCGCTTCGTGATGGATCACCGGATCTTCAAGACGCGCTTCGCAGGCTGGGTGTTCCGGCACGCGAAGGCCATTCCGATCGCGCCGCGCCACGAGGATCCCGAGCTGCTCGCGCGCGCATACGATGCGTGCGAGGCGGCGCTCAACGACGGGGAGCTCGTGTGCATCTTCCCGGAAGGCAAGCTGACGAAAACGGGCGACATCAACACGTTCCATCACGGCATCACCGAGATCCTGCGCCGCACGCAGGCGCCCGTGATCCCGATGGCGCTGCGCGGGCTGTGGGGCAGCGTGTTCTCGCGACACGCGGATGCGCGCTGGCCGCGGCCGGCCAAACGGGGCGTGATGAGCCGGTTGACGCTTGCGGTCGGCGAGCCGATGCCAGCGACAGTCGCGACGCCGGAAGCGCTGCAGGCCGCGGTGGCCGAGTTGCGCGGCGCGCGGAAATAGCGGCGGGAATAGCGGCCGCATCGCGCGGCCCGCGCCGCCGGGACGGCTGGCATAATAGCGGCTCAGCTAATCTTTCGACCGGCGAACGATCGATCTGCACGCGTTTCGGCGGGCGGCGCATCGGTTTGCCTATCTCTCTTTGGGCGGTCCCACCATGTCCGGCAATACCCTCGGCACGCTTTTCACTGTCACGACCTTCGGCGAGTCGCACGGTCCCGCGATCGGCTGCGTGATCGACGGCTGCCCGCCGGGCATGGGGCTGACCGAAGTCGACATCCAGGGCGAGCTCGACCGCCGCAAACCCGGCACGTCGCGGCACGTCACGCAGCGGCAGGAGGCCGACGAGGTCGAGATCCTGTCCGGCGTGTTCGAAGGCACGACGACCGGCGCGCCGATCGCGCTGCTGATCCGCAACACCGACCAGCGCAGCAAGGATTACGGCAACATCGTCGAGACGTTCCGCCCGGGCCACGCCGATTACACCTACTGGCAGAAGTACGGGATCCGCGACTATCGCGGCGGTGGCCGTTCGTCCGCGCGGCTGACCGCGCCGATCGTCGGTGCAGGCGCGGTCGCGAAGAAATGGCTGCGCGAGCGCTTCGGCGTCGAGGTGCGCGGCTACATGAGCGCGCTCGGCGAGATCGACGTGCCGTTCGTCGACTGGTCGCACGTGCACGAGAATCCGTTCTTCGCGCCGAACGCGGACATCGTCCCGCAGCTCGAGGCGTACATGGACGCGCTGCGCAAGGACGGCGACTCGATCGGCGCGCGGATCGACGTCGTCGCGTCGGGCGTGCCGGTCGGCTGGGGCGAGCCGGTGTTCGACCGACTCGACGCGGACATCGCGAAGGCGATGATGAGCATCAACGCGGTGAAGGGCGTCGAGATCGGCGCCGGGTTCGCCAGCGTCGCGCAGCGCGGTTCCGTGCACGGCGACGAGCTGACGCCGGACGGCTTCGTCGGCAATCACGCGGGCGGCGTGCTCGGCGGCATTTCGACCGGGCAGGACATCACCGTATCGATCGCGATCAAGCCGACGTCGAGCATCCGCACGCCGCGCCGGTCGATCACGAAGGCCGGCGAACCGGCGACCGTCGAAACGTTCGGCCGCCACGACCCGTGCGTCGGCATTCGCGCGACGCCGATCGCCGAATCGATGCTCGCGCTCGTGCTGATCGATCACGCGCTGCGCCATCGCGCGCAATGCGGCGACGTCGAAACGCAGACGCCGAAGATCGCCGGCAGCGCGACCTGACGCGGCCGGGGCAGGCGCCTCGGGGCGACGCCAATCTCATCGAATCGAAGCACAACGGGGCGCTGCGGCAGGCAGCGCCCCGTTTGTTTTTGGGGATCGTCGCATTCCGTCACGATCCGTTTGCAGTGCCGGTTCGTCTGGCGGCACGCCAAATCGGCCGGTTCCCTGCAGT
The DNA here is from genome assembly GCF_003854275.1 of Burkholderia sp. Bp8963. GTDB lineage: Bacteria > Pseudomonadota > Gammaproteobacteria > Burkholderiales > Burkholderiaceae > Burkholderia. The sequence goes on along the minus strand of NZ_QTQP01000039.1, from coordinate 5,261 downwards.
CCGTCAATCCGGTGCCGCACCGGCCCGTCCCGGCGGTGCGACCGATTCCCTCGTGCGCAATTCGGGCAACACCGCGCAACCCGGCCCGGGCACGCCGTTTTCGAGCGCGTCGAGCAATGCGTGCGCGGCCTTGCGTCCGATCGCATCGGTATCGACCCACATCGTCGTCAGCGATGGCCGGATCTCGCGGGCGAGCGCGATGTCGTCGAATCCGGTGATCGACAGTTGCGACGGCACGTCGATGCCGAGCGCCTGCGCCTCGAGCAACGCACCGAGCGCCAGCGCGTCATTGCCGCAGATGACCGCGGTGGGCTGCGGTGCCGTGCCGTCGACGATCGCGCGCAGGCTCGCGCGACCGAACGCGATCGACGCAGGCCCTTCGTGCAGATGTGCGGGGCGGACCGCGAGCCCGTGCGCGGCGAGCGTCTCGTGAATGCCGCGCAGGCGCGCCTGCACGCGGTCGTTGTCGGCCGACGGCTGCATGATGATCGCAAAATCGCGATGCCCGAGGCCGAGCAGGTGCCCGGCGAGCCGGGCGAACGCCGCGCGGTTGTCGAATCCGACGCAGCAATGCGGACTGTCGTCGCGATACGCGTAGGTGACGACATACGGCACGCGATGCAGCGCGAGCAGTTCGAACAGTTCCGGCGGATAGGCCTCGCCGACCAGCGACACGGCTTCCACGCCGCGCGCAAGCATCGCACGCACTTGCGCAAGTGCCTGCGCGGGATCGTAGTTCGAGCAGCCCAGGAACAGCGTGATGCCGTGCTCGGCCATCACCGCCTGCATGCCGGCGACCTGCGACGCGAAGACTTGATCGTCGAGCGTCGGAATGATCGCGCCCGTGATGTGCGTGCGGGTCGACGCGAGCGCGCGGCCGGCCGCGTTCGGGATCCAGTTCAGCGCGCGCGCCGCGTCGCGCACGCGCTGCTGCACGTCGGCCGACACCTTGCCGGGATCGTTGTAGACGCGCGAGACGGTCGCGGTCGACACGCCGGCGAGCTTCGCGACGTCGCCGAGCACCGAACGGCCGGTGCCGCGGCGGGCGCGCGACGTGCCGCCGCGGGGCGGGGCGTCGCTCATCGGCTGGCTCCCGGCGGCGACGTCCGGCCGGCGTCGCAAGTTGTCAAAAGCGTCATCGTTTACCCTCGATTTATGGTGGCCGTGCTTGCATCACAGTACACGCCTGTGAGAATGTAAGCGCTATCCACCATGATAACCCGCCCTATGTCGGACGCAAATTCCATCAATACCGCACGGATTTTGTTGGTGCCGGTTTTTTCGGCCGTTTTGTCCGGCGCGAATGTAAGCGATTACATTTGTAGATGAGCACCATGAACCCACCCCTCGTCACCGTCGTCGGCAGCGCGAACATCGACCTCGTGGTGCGCGCGCCGCGCCTGCCGCTACCGGGCGAAACGCTGCTCGGCAGCACATTCCAGACCGTTCACGGCGGGAAGGGGGCAAACCAGGCGGTCGCCGCCGCGCGCCTCGGCGCGTCGGTCGCGATGATCGGCTGCGTCGGCGACGACGCGTTCGGCGCGCGTCTGCACGACGCGCTCGCGGCGGAACGGATCGACGTCACGCACCTGCTTCGTGTTGCCGGCGCGACAACGGGCGTCGCCGCAATCACGGTCGGCGACGGCGGCGCGAACAGCATCGTCGTCGTGCCGGGCGCGAATGCATGCGTCGACGCCGCGCATATCGACGCGGTGCGCGAGACGATCGCGCAGGCCGCGCTGCTGGTGTGCCAGCTCGAAGTGCCGATCGCGACCGTCGCGCACGCGATCGCCTGCGCGGCCGCGTATCGCACGCCCGTGCTGCTCAATCCGGCGCCTGCGCAGCCATTGCCCGATGCATTGCTGGCGCAGGTCGACTACCTCGTCGTCAACGAAAGCGAAGCGGCGTCGCTGACCGGCATCGGCGTCGACGACGATGCGTCCGCGGTGCGCGCAGCCGATGCGCTGCGCGCGAAGGGTGTCGGCAACGTGCTCGTCACGCTCGGCGCACGCGGCGTCTGCTGGCGCGGCGACGCGGGCTGCGGGAGTCGTCGCGCAGAGGCGGTGGTCGCGGTCGACACGACCGCTGCCGGCGACACGTTCGTCGGCGGGTTCGCGGCGGCCCGCGCCAGCGGTGCGTCGATGGACGACGCGATCGACTTCGGCCAGCGCGCGGCCGCGATCAGCGTCACGCGTCACGGCGCGCAGACGTCGATCCCGACGCGCGAAGAGGTTCCCGGCGCGCACGCGGCCACTTAGGCGCCGCCTGCGACCACAACGGCCGTGACTGGCCGATACCTACGACATGGAGACAATCGTCATGAGCGAAGCTCAAACCCTTCCGAGCGCGCCGCCTCGCATCCGGCGCGGCCAGCGCATCGCGCTTGCGCTGCTGATGGTGAGCGGGATCGTCAACTACCTCGATCGCGGCACGCTGGCCGTCGCGAATGCGGCGATCCGCGGCGACCTCGGCCTGTCGCTCGGGCAGATGGGGCTGCTGTTGTCGGCGTTCTCGTGGAGCTATGCGCTGTGCCAGTTGCCGATCGGCGGCCTCGTCGACCGCATCGGGCCGCGCCGGCTGCTCGGCATCGGGCTGATCGTCTGGTCGCTCGCGCAGGCGGCGGGCGGCATCGTGTCGACGTTCGGCTGGTTCATCGTCGCGCGCATCGTGCTCGGCATCGGCGAGGCGCCGCAGTTCCCGTCCGCCGCGCGAGTGGTCAGCAACTGGTTTCCGCTGCGCGCGCGCGGCACGCCGACCGGGATCTTCAACTCGGCGTCGCCGCTCGGCACCGCACTCGCGCCGCTGGTGCTGTCGATCCTCGTCGTGTCGTTCAACTGGCGCTGGGCGTTCATCGCGACCGGCGCGCTCGGCCTCGTCGTCGCCGTCGCGTGGTTCGCGTTGTACCGTGATCCGGCACGCTCGCAACTGACCGCGGCCGAACGCGGCTATCTCGACGCCGGTGCGGACAGCGCGATCGCCACGCCGAAGCTGACCTTCGGCGACTGGCGCAGCCTGTTCTCGCACGGGACGACCTGGGGGATGCTGATCGGCTATTTCGGGTCCGTGTACCTGAACTGGGTCTATCTGACCTGGCTGCCGGGCTACCTGACGATGGAGCGGCACATGAGCCTGATCCGCACCGGCTTTGCCGCGTCGGTGCCGTTCCTGTGCGGGTTCGTCGGCTCGCTCGTTGCCGGCTGGTTCTCGGATCTGGTCACGCGCCACAGTCGCTCGCCAGTGTCGAGCCGGCGCAACGCGGTCGTGGTCGCGATGCTCGGGATGGTCGCGTTCACGATTCCGGCCGCGCTCGTCGAAAGCAACACGGTCGCGCTCGCGTGCATTTCGGTCGTGATCTTTCTCGCGAACGCGGCGTCGGCCTGCTCGTGGGCACTCGCGACGGCGGCTGCGCCGCCGAGCCGGGTCGCATCGCTCGGCGCGATCCAGAACTTCGGCGGCTTCATCGGCGGTGCGCTGGCGCCGATCCTGACCGGCCTCATCGCGCAGAAATGGTCGTTCGTGCCGGCGCTGCTGACCGCGGCGGCGATCGCGTTCGCGGGCGCGATCGCGTATCTGCTGCTGGTGCGCAAGCCGATACCCGAACAGTCCGCGAGCGCCGAGCACGGGCCGCTGCCCGCGTGAGCGCGGCATTCGCAACACGCATTCACTGAAGGAAGGAGAAACAGATGCAAGCACAGCGGCAATCGGCCGTCACGATCGAGGGAATCGTGCCGGTGATGCTGACGCCGTTCGACGACGCCGGCGCGATCGACTATGCAGGACTCGAGCGGCTCATCGAATGGTATCTGGCGCACGGCGCGGATGCGCTGTTCGCGGTCGCGCAGTCGAGCGAGATGCAGTTCCTGAGCCTCGCCGAACGCGCGGAGCTCGCACGCTTCGTGGTCGACCGGGTCGCCGGGCGCGTGCCCGTCGTCGCGTCGGGACATGTCAGCGACAGCCTCGACGCGCAGGTCGAAGAACTGCGCGCGGCAGCCGAATCGGGCGCGCAAGGCGTCGTGCTCGTCACCAACCGGCTCGATCCGGAACGCAAGGGCAGCGCGGCGTTTCTCGACCATCTGCACAAGCTGCTCGCGCAGCTGCCGTCGGATCTGCCGCTCGGCCTGTACGAGTGTCCGGCGCCTTACCGGCGGCTGCTGTCCGACGACGAGCTGCGCGCCTGCATCGACACCGGCCGCTTCGTGATGCTCAAGGACGTGAGCTGCGATCTGGAAACCGTGAAGCGGCGCGTTGCCATTGCGGCCGGGTCGCCGCTGAAGATCCTGAACGCGAACGCCGCGATTGCATGGGACGCGATGAAAGCGGGCTCCGCCGGTTTCAACGGCGTGTTCACCAATTTCCACCCGGATCTCTATCGGTGGCTGCGCGTGCACGGCGAGTCGGATCCGGCGCTGGCCGACGAACTCTCGACGTTCCTCGTCGTTGCGGCCGTGTCGGAGGCGCTCGGCTACCCGGCGCTCGCGAAGCTCTACCATCAGCGAATCGGCACGTTCGAGTCGATCCGTTGCCGCGCGATCGACTACGACATCCGCGAGCGGTTCTGGGCCCTGGACGCCGTGCTCGACAAGATCGTGGACGGTACCGAACACTTCCGCCGGCGGATCGCGGCGCGATAGCGCACGCGGTATCGCGTGTTGCGTCTGCACGCGACTGGTGCCAGCGAGATGCGCGAGTCGCGCGCGCGAAAGGGAGCGGGGCGCTGCATCGAACGGCGCCCCGCTTCGATTGAGTGACAAAAAAAAGCGCCGCTCGTGGCGGCGCTTGGCTGCGTTACATGTTCGGGTAATTCGGCCCGCCGCCACCTTCCGGCGTGACCCACACGATGTTCTGCGTCGGGTCCTTGATGTCGCAGGTCTTGCAGTGCACGCAGTTCTGCGCGTTGATCACCAGGCGATCGCTGCCGTCGTCGTTCTTCACGAATTCATACACCGCCGCCGGGCAGAACCGGCCTTCCGGCCCCGCGTACGTGCGCAGGTTCACGTTCACCGGCACGTTCGCATCCTTCAGTGTCAGGTGCGCTGGCTGGTTCTCCTCGTGGTTCGTGTTCGAGATGAACACCGACGACAGCCGGTCGAACGTCAGCTTGCCGTCCGGCTTCGGATACTCGATCGGCTGGCATTGCGACGCCGGCTTCAGCATCTCGTGGTCCGCGTGCTTGTGGTGCAGCGTCCACGGCACGTTGCCGCCCATCACCTTCTGCTCGAGCCCGACCATCAGCGTGCCGAGATACAGCCCCTTGGCCATCC
>NZ_QTQP01000003.1 GCF_003854275.1 Burkholderia sp. Bp8963 | reverse complement strand
TCACAGGTCGTCTGCCGCCTCTCCAAGTCTGGTCGTAGCAGGCGACAGGTAAGGAACATTACTTTGCATGACGAAATGTATATCTCAGACGGGGCTTGACTTCTGACTCCCCATAGAAGGGTCTGTTCACGCTAAGCGGGAACAGGCCCTTCTAGCGCGGCGCGTGCTTGCCGATCACGACGCGCCACGGACGCACGCGCCACGCCTTGACGAGGCCGTGCTGCACGTACGGATCGGCGCGCGCGAACGATTCGGCCACTTCGGCCGAATCGCCTTCGAAGACGAGCACGGCCTGGTCGGCCGGGTCCGCGAACGCGCCCGCGAGCACCAGTTCGCCGCGCTCGGTGGCAGCATGCGCAAGCGCGAGGTGCTCGGCGCGGAACGGTTCGCGTTTCGACAGGTAGTCGTCGACGAGTTCGTAGATCAACTGGTAATGCATGAATGGCTCCATGAGTCGGCGGGCTGCCGGCCAGCGGCGGACGGCAGGCAGTGTGGCGTCCGCTGGCGGATGTCGAAGTCAGTATAGGGCACGCGTGTGCCGTGTGCTGGATGGTTTCGGGCGCTGGTACGAATGCTCGACCGGGCATCCCGGAGAGTCATGGAAATCACGCTGCCTCGCTAAATGCAACTAACGGTCGAGTGCGATTCCACCAGCGGATTGACTCGAGCTTGCGCGTCGAAGCAATGCATTTCCCGGCTTGCCTGCAGGGAAGAGCGGGGTGCCGGGATCGGAATCGATCGATCGGCGTCGAGCCATGCCCGACGCGTTTATGCCTTTATGCAGTCACGCCTTGTAGCCGATCGTGCGCAGCAGGTCCTTGCGCCAGCGCACATCGGCCTCGGTTTCGATGCCGAGCGGCGGAAAGCCGTCGACGACGCCGACGATCGCGCGGCCTTGCGCGGTTTCCGTGACGATCACTTCAGTCGGGTTCGCGGTCGCGCAATAGATCCGGCAAACCTCCGGCACGGCCTTGATCGCGTTGAGCACGTTGACCGGATAGAAACCGTCGCCGAGGAACACGATGAACGCATGACCGGCGCCGATCGCGCTGGCGTTCCGGCATGCGAGCTCGACGAGGTCGGCATCGGTGCCGGAGCGGCGCACGAGCCGCTTGCCGGACGCCTCGCAGAACGCGAGTCCGAAGCGGATGCCTGGCACGGTGCCGACGAGCGCCTCGTGAATGTCTTCGACGGACTTGATGAAATGCGACTGGCCGAGGATGAAGTTCAGCGTTTCGGGCTTCTCGACGGCAACGGCTTGCAGCTGCAGCATGGCGGACCTCGTGTGGCGATGCGGCGCGGGCGTCGCGATGGGCTCTCCAAGCTTAGTACGCGGCGGTGGGCGGCGAAAGCGGTGAAAGCGGCAGGGCCGGCGGTCGCGTCCTATCCTTCGTTCTGTGGCGCGAGCGATGCGCGGCGGGAAGGAGGCATCATGGACGTGCGAGAAGGCTTCGTCGACTGCGTGGGGCGCACGCCGCTGATCCGGCTGGCGAAGCTCTGCGCCGAGACGGGTTGCGAGATCCTGGGCAAGGCGGAATTCATGAATCCGGGCGGGTCGGTCAAGGATCGCGCGGCGCTCTACATCATCCGTGACGCCGAGCGGCGCGGCACGCTCATGCCGGGCGGCACCGTTGTCGAGGGCACGGCGGGTAATACGGGCATCGGTCTTGCGCATATCTGCGCGGCGCGCGGCTATCGCTGCGTGATCGTGATTCCGGAAACGCAATCGCCGGAAAAGATGGAGATCCTGCGCACGCTCGGCGCCGACGTGCGTCCGGTGCCGGCCGTGCCGTACCGCGATCCGAACAATTATCAGAAGATTGCCGGTCGGCTCGCGGACGAGCTCGACAACGCGGTGTGGGCCAACCAGTTCGACAACGTGGTCAACCGGCAGGCGCACTACGAGACGACCGGGCCGGAAATCTGGCGCGATACGGCGGGCACCGTCGATGCGTTCGTCTGCGCGACCGGCACGGGCGGCACGCTGGCCGGCGTGAGCCGCTACCTGAAGGAGCAGAATCCGGAGGTGCGGATCGTGCTCGCCGATCCGTATGGCAGCGGGCTTTACAGCCAGGTGAAAACGGGCGAAATCAAGGCCGAAGGCAACTCGATCACCGAGGGCATCGGCTCGACGCGCGTCACCGCGAATCTCGCGGGCGCGCCGATCGACGACGCGGTGCGGATCGACGACCGGCAGTGCGTGACGATGGTCTACCGGCTGCTGCGCGAGGAAGGACTGTACGTCGGCGGATCGAGCGGCATCAACGTCGCGGCGGCGGTCTGGCTTGCTCGACAGATGGGGCCGGGACACACGATCGTGACGCTGCTGTGCGATCGCGGCGACATCTACCGCGCGCGGCTTTTCAATCGCGAATGGCTGCGCGAAAAGGGGTTGGAGCCCGTGTGAGGAAACGGGGCACCGAGGATTTCCATCCGCGCGAATGCGACCTATGCTGAACGAATCCGGTGCGAACGCCGTTCGCCCGTTTCGCCCAGACGAGGTGTGCCATGTCCATGTCTGCCACGTTGCAGGATTGCCTGCGTCAGAAGTCATCGCGGTACGAAGTCGTGTACCACCCATATAGCCATACGAGCATGGAGACGGCCGCGGCCGCGCATATCCCCGGCGATCGTCTCGCCAAAACGGTGCTGCTCGAAGACGACGACGGCTACGTCGCGGCCGTGTTGCCGACGACGCATGCGGTGCGCTTGTCGGATCTTTGGGCAAAGACCGGCCGGCATCTCGTGCTGGCGAAGGAAATGGAACTGCGCGAGCTGTTCAAGGATTGCGATGCGGGCGCATTGCCGCCGGTCTGCATGGCGTATGGCATGCAGACGTTCCTCGAGGAAAATCTGGCCACGCAGCCGGAAGTCTATTTCGAGGCCGGCGACCACGAAGCGCTGATCCATATGATGCAGGATGAATTCCTGACATTGATGGAAACGGCCGAGCGCGCGCATTTTTCGCACAAGATGCAAGGCATGGTGTCTTGAGCGGCGGTTTGGCGGTCGGTTGGCTGACGACGGCTGGAATGGCGGCCGCGGGGGGGGCCGTTTGAGCCGTGCCCGCGTCTGATGGACGGACGCGGGCGGGTGTTCGTGTGCGGGATTTGGGGCGCGTCGGCCGCGGTTAGCGACGGGGTTCGACGCGGGAGGGTCCGTAGAATCGGGTGGATATTGTATTTGACATAAGGTGAATTATCGCCGTTAAATCTGTAGCGGCTAAGTTGTAATCTATGGCCAGCCCGAATTTTGCAACCCCTGGTTCTGATGTCCTCATGGCTTGCGCAAATCTATCCGGAATCGTTGTTCCGCGATGAAAACCGCACCGGTCGATCCTCAAAATGTCGGCAGCTGCTGTGAGCTGTACAACTTGTCAGGTTCTTCGTCCGGTCGCTGTGCCGTTGGATCATCAAATTGCCAGCAGTCGCAAAACCTTGTTGGGTGAAACGGCGACTCAGTCCGCGAGCTTCAAGCGCGCGGGATCGTATGTGGTGTGTCTGGTTAGCACCGCCCAGGCGATACGCGCGAGCTTGTTCGCGACGGCACACGCGACCACGTTTGAGTGCCGACGAGTCAACATCGAGCGAATCCATTCCCCGAGCCTGTCCGTACGCTTTTCCACGCGCTGGATAACGGCTCGGGCGCCTTGCACGAGCAAGTGTCGCAGATGCCTGTCGCCTCGCTTGCTGATGCCGCACAGGACACTTCGTCCACCCGTGCTGTGCTGACGCGGCACCAACCCGATCGAAGCTGCAAAGTTCCGGCTGCCCTCGAACTGGGCGACGTTGCCGACTTCCGACGCGAGAAGGCTTGCCGTGATGGTGCCGATGCCGGGGATGGACAGTAACCGGGCTGCGTTCTCGTCTTCGCGAAGCTGTACCGTCAGATCCCGCTCGAGATCATCAACCTGCTGATCCAGGTAACAATAGTGAGCATGGAGTCGGTGGATGAGCTGGAGCAGCCGCGGTGGCAGATCGTGTACTGCAAGCACATCGGGCAGCCGGCGTAGCGTGGCCCTCGACAGAGGAACGACGATGCCGAACTCGAGCAGGATTCCGTGAATCCGGTTGATGGTGGCTGTGCGCTCTGCTACCAGTCCCTCACGCGCCCGATGCAAGGCGGCTAGAAGTTGTTGTGCCTCCGTTCGAGGCTCGACGAAGCGCATCGAGGGGCGGCACGCTGCTTCGCAAATCGCTTCGGCATCGATGTAGTCGTTCTTGTTGCTCTTCACGAAAGGCCGCACGTATTGAGCTGAAATCAGCTTCGCCTCGTGCCCCATCGCATTGAGCTTGCGCGCGAGCCAGTGCGAACCCGCACAAGCCTCCATGACGACGGTAACCGCCTTGAGATTGCTGAAGAACGGGAGCAACTGTACGCGCGAGAGCTTCTTGCGAAACACCTCGTGTCCCTTGGCATCTTGTGCGTGCAGATGGAAGACATGCTTGCCCAGATCGATGCCGATCAGCGTGATCTCGTTCATGGCGCTCTCCTCTACTTCGGACCGAATTGCCTATCGTAGAACGGTCGCAGGGATCGGGCTGGCCATTTCATTATGTCCGTTTCTAGCTAAGTTCAAATGTCCGCTTTTCGGTCCATCGTAAGCTGAGCGGCCGCCGGTTGTCCGGCGCTGGGAGCTTCGATGGCTGCGACAGAACGGATCACGATGACGATGCGAGAACTGGACCGATTCAAGGTCATTCAGGACGTCGCGGACGGCAAGCTCAAGCCGTGGCGCGCGGCCGAGCGACTCGGGCTGACGACGCGGCAGATTCGGCCTCTGGGTGCCGAGGCGGCAGCGCCCGCCCAAGGTCTACCAGCCGCGGGCGCGACGCGCGTGCCTGGGCGAGCTGATCCAGATCGACGGCAGCGAGCATCGTTGGTTCGAGGACCGGGTGCCGCAATGCACGTTGCTGGTGTACGTCGATGACGCGACGAGCCGGCTGATGCACCTGCACTTCACGGCGACCGAGTCGACCTTCAGCTACTTCGAGGCGACGCGCGCGTATCTCGAACGGCATGGCAAGCCGGTGGCGTTCTATAGCGACAAGGCCAGCGTGTTCCGCAACGTGAATCCGGGCAAGACCGGCAACCGGGCGACGCACTTTGGGCGTGCGATGTACGAACTGAAATCGGCCTGCTGCTGTGCAAGGAGAAAAATCGGCTCGATTCCCCGGTCCTCATATCCGCGCCGTTTTAATTCGATATCCAGATTATCCGTTCCACAGCGAATCAGGATGAAATCTGGATGCCGCTCGGGCGCATCCATGCACACATAAAATGCGGCATCTTCATCGAATCAAACCCGCATCGCGTCATGCAGCCGACGTGCCGCCCACGTGAATTCGGTGCAATTGCCGAGACCTGCGCATCCTGAGCGGCAGCCGCGCTGCTTTGCCTGTCCCACATTGGCGATCACCTGCTTCGTCTACGACAAGCCGTGAGGATTTTCCCGGCTGTCTGCGGGAATATTGAGACGTTAGAATTTCCCCATCCGCCCATCTGCGATTGAGCGCGCGTCGCGCGGCATGCGCCTCGAACGAATCGTGACGTCAATCCAGAATCAACACATCAAACTCCCCCGCTCACTTTCCCGACAAGTAGCGACGAGACAGGGAACCCACATGGACAGCCGTCGATCGAACACCCCTCCTTCCGAATGTGAGCCGAAGGTCTACATCGTGGACGACGACGAAGCGGTTCGCGTGTCGCTGCGATGGCTGCTCGAATCGGTTGGACACAAGGTCGACGTGTTTTCGAACGGGCGCGAATTTCTCTCCGGCGCCGATCCCCGTACCCCTGGTTGTGTGCTGCTCGACATCCGCATGCCCTATATGGGCGGATTCGAGCTGCAGGAAAGCATGCGTTCCACCGGATTCCGGTTGCCGATCATCTTCCTGACCGCCCACGGTGACATTCCGATGACCGTTCGCGCAATGAAGGGCGGCGCCTACGACTTCCTCGAAAAGCCCTACAACGATCAGGACCTGATCGACAAGGTCGCCGACGCGCTGAAGGTCGGCATGCGCGAATACCGGCAGGCCCAGGCGAACAGCCAGACGCAGGACCTGCTCAAGCAATTATCGGCCCGTGAGCGCGAAGTGTTCGACCTGCTCATCGAGGGCAAGGCCTCGAAGGTGATAGCCGCCGAGCTGAATATCAGCTACAAGACGGTCGAAGTGCATCGCGCGCACATCCGCGAGAAGCTCGGCGCGACGTCGCTCGCCGAACTCGTGCGGCTCGGAATGCGCGGAGCGACGCAGCACCAGGACTGAGTCGTTCCGATTCGTCCGGCATCTCCTGCGGGATGTGCCGGACGAACGCGTTGCCGCCAGTCAACCCGCGATCTAGCCGCGCGCCGGGTTCACGCGGCGCAGCATGCCGAGGCGCAGCACCGGATACAGCACGAACGACGTGAACAGCGACGTGAAGAACTCGATCGGCACGAGACGTTCGAGCACGTAGTGCGCGAGCACGAAGCCCGTCGCGACAGTCACGACGCCGGCCCAGTTGATCTCCTCCCCCGCCGGCGCGGAAAATCCGAGCTTGCGCTTGACGAACAGATAGTCGGCGATGATGATGCCCGCGAAGCACGTGGTCAGGACACCCAGCACGGTGATGAACGAGTTGAACCACGCGAGGATGGAGCCAACCAGCATCAGGCACGCGAACACGTTGGCCAGGACGACGAACGTGAATCGGCCGGGCCGCCAGCCGAACAGCGCGTCGGCGAGGTTGGTCAGCGACAGCGACGCACTGTACGTGTTGAGCACCTGCGCCTTCGACTGCGCAAACACCATCAGCAACGTGCCGAGCATGCCGCCGAACACGATGAATGCAACGGCAACGCTATCGGGGCTTTGCAGCGCGAGCGCCCGCGCGGCAGCCTCGGTCATGCCGCCGACCTTCACGTGATGGGCGACGATCTGGTCCATCCCTGCATACATGACGATCCCGCCAACGGCGACCATCACGACATCCATGAAGATATTGCCGATGACCGCGGCAATCGCGATATCCCGCGACGACTTCGCATAGCGCCCGAGGTCGGCGTCGATGAGTGCCAGTGCGCCTGCCGAGCCGATCATCACGTTCACGCAGAAGCTGAACTTGCCGGCGTCGGTGTCCGCACCAAGCGCGCGAAGCGCGTCGACCGGCATCTGCGCGCCGAATTGCGTGACCGACGCCCAGGTTTGGCCCGACGCAGTGATCACCTCGACCATCATGTAGGCGAGCACGGCCAGGAATGCCAGCAGCGCCATCGACGACACACGTGCGACGAGCGTGAAGCCGAACGCCGTCAGCAGGACCCACGCAACTGACAACGCACCGTACACGACGATGCGCATCGCAAGCGTATCGGGCTGGTTGAGGTAGAACAGGAAGCCCTTGTAAAGCAGTGCGTTCTCGAGGGCGATGAACCCCGTGATCATGAAACCGAACACGAGGGCAAGCAGCGCCGAGCCGCGTTGCCCAAGGCCGTGCTCGCGCGAAAGCACGGTGCTCGACAACCCGGTGCGGTACGCGATATGGCCGGCGCCCCAGCCGAGCAATGCGCCGATCACGGCCACGAATACGCCGGCGAGCAGCCCGATCCGGATTCCGGCAACGAACGTGACGAGTGCGCCGACGAACAACTGAATCAGCGTCGTGACGATGCCCGCGGTACTCCACGACAATTGCAGCCAGTTCTGGCGCTCGCTGTCCGGAACGGCTTCCAGCGCATGATCGTCGGTACGCGACGTGATGTTGGATTCGCTATGCATGATGAAGTCCCCTGTGCTCAGAAAAGGTGGCGCATGCCGACACGCACGGCCATTTGGTTGCCGCCGGCGGCAGGTCCCGCCAGTCCGGGGATCCACGCGTTCGCATCGGCATTGCCGCTCGCGCGCTGATAAACGAGATTCGTGTAGACATCCGTGCTCTTCGACAGCCAGTAGTCGAGCGTCACGCCGAACTGGTGTGCCTTGTTGTTGCCGAGATGCTCGTTGCCCTTCATGTATTGGTAGTCGCCGTGCAGGATCGTGAACGGTGAAAACATGTAGTCGATACCCGCCTGATAAACGTCGACGTGCGCGTTGTTGAACGTGTTCCGCGTATTGGTGTACATCGCGTCCAGCTGCAGCTTGCCGATCGTGTACCGGCCGCCGAGCCCCCAGTTGCGGATGCCCTCGTGTCCGTTATTGATCGACGGGTCCTTCGCATAGGTGTAGGCCGCATTCAGGCCGACCGGCCCGTTCGCATAGTTGACGCCGGCGCTGATCGTACTGTCGGTTCCGAACGAGCCGGCGACGCCGCCGAAGCCGTACATGACGCCGGCATTCAGCCCCCGGTAGTCCGGCGTCTCGTACTTCACGGAGTTGGCGACACGGAATGCCCCGGCAACGCGGTTGAAGTCGAGGCCGCCGACCGGCGTACCCAGCCCCTGAAATGGCCCCTGCTGCAGGTTATAAAGGCTGACGTAGCCGAGCGACTGGCCAAGACGCTTGGCCGACAGCGACTCGAACATGAACTCATACTGGTTCCCCAACATCAGCGTGCCCCACGGGCTCGCCAGCCCGACATACGTCTGCCGGCCGAAGGTGCCGCCGCCGATGGATTGGCCGTTCTCGACGCCGAACTGCCCTTCCAGCTTGAAGATCGCCTTGAGACCGCCTCCCAGATCCTCGGTGCCTTGCAGACCGAACAGGTTGGGAACCTGCATCCCGGTCGACAGAACCGTATTACGGCCGCCGCCCTGATTGCTGATGAACGTCACGCCGGCATCCAGCAGGCCATACAACGTAACGCTACTTTGCGCGGCGGCCGCCAGCGGTACCCCCATGACGGCCATCACGATCCATCTGGTTTTCTTCACTGTGTGTCTCCCGGGTTGTCGGTAGTTCGAGTCATGCCTGTTTGCGCTTGCCGGAAACGGTCGACCCGCGCATGCATCGACGCACGGTCCGATCCGTTCACGAATTCGGCGGATACGCATGACCTCAAACTTAAGAAGCCGAAATTGGCACCGACATTCGGTCGCGCACGTAAGAAGCTAGATGGGAATACTTATTTGTCTTTTGAATCGCCGTGATGGCCGAACGGCACTGCGTCGCGTGCCGCCATGAAAAAAGCCGCGTCCGTACGCGGCCCGAGTGAAGCTCTCGTAATTCGGCGCAAAACCGGTTACGTCGATGGACGTGGCAACCACGCCGCGTCGTGTCGATGGATGAGTCGCAGATCGAGAAAGACGCTCTGAAAGCACCACTGCCCCTCCTCGATCACGACGCGGCTGTCGTACTCGCCGCCGATCCAGTATGCAGCCGGCGGCTCGGCAACGTCATGGCCCTGGCGGATCTGCGCCAGCTCCCACAGATGCCATCGGCACCGTCCGTTCCGCAGAGCGTCGTCGATCTCGATCACCGGCGCGGTCATGTAATGCAGGCTCCAGACGATCTGCTCCGTGCCGATGCGCGCGAGCTGCGCAGCAATGACATCGCGGCCTTCGTGACGCCCGAAGCCGCCTGCCTCCCACACGGCATCGCGGCTGAACAGCGGTGCCATCAGCGCCGGATCATTGCGACGATCTGCCCCGTGGGCATAGCGGCCAACAAGCTGGCTGACGTCGGCAATTGCCTCGAGCCGGGCCATGCGCCGGGCGAGTGTCGATGCGGCCATCCGCATGTCTCCTTGCAAGAATGCCCGCGATTTCCTGCAGGACATCGCGGGTGTGCGGTCGAGCGGCGCCGGCTCAGTACCTTGCGTCGCCGTGTTCGGCGACGAAGCGCGCTTCGTCGAAGCTGTACGGCACATTCGGATCGCCGCGGTACAGTTCGATGTGCGGCGCGACCTCCGCGAGCGACAGCGCCAGCGACATCAGACGCGCGCCCTGCGCCGGCAGCTCGCCGATGGGAAACGTGTCGAGGTACGTCAGGATGGCCGGCAGGCGCGGCAGCATGTTGTCGTAGAAGTAGCGAAGCTCGCCGCGCGACGACGCGATGCGGCGTTGCTGCCGTTCATTCTGGGTCGGAAGCGCCCACGCCGCGACGAGCGGCTCGAGCATGTCGAATTCCTTCGGAAGCAGATTGTCCATTGCGTGCGTCTCCGTCATTGTTCCATGTATTGCTCGAGGACCTTGTAGCCATGCCGGAGGAGGATTTCCTCATCCTGAAGAAACATGTGCTGCTTGGCACCGGATTCGAGTGCGGCATGCGTGTCCTCCATGGTGGCTGTATCCTCGAGCCACGCGTTCCGCTGCAGCACCTGCGCAAACTCCACGGCCCAGCGTTCACTGTTGGTCTTCGGCGGCTTCACGTAATACTTGCCTTCCCACAGCGTCTTGTTGTGCGCGAGCGGCCAGAACTGATGGGTGAACCAGATGCCTTCCGAAATGTGGATCAGGATATTCGGGAACACCACGCTCAGCTCGAACGAGAAATCACCGCGGCGGTCAGGGTTGACGCCCGGCGGCAACATCGACGAGCCCCGTTGCGCGACGAGCGACGCCCCCGTGATGCCGTTCGCGATGCCGGCGACCGGCGTCGGCGTGGCATTGAGCGTCAGGCAAATGCCCGTCGTACGGTGCTCGCCGAACAGCGCGACGTCAGTGAGCCCGCTCGAAAACACGTTCGGAAACGAGCCGGCATGGATGGTCGACACGTGATAGGCCTCGGAGAACGCGTCGAGCGCGATCTTCCAGTTGCAGTCGAGCACCGTGTTGTAGCTGAAGCACTGGCTCATCTCCTGGAACGGAAAACCCGCGAGATGATGGCCGAGGCCGCCGAGGTAGTCCTGCAGCGACCGCTCCGGCTCCGCGCTCAGGTTGATGAAGATGAAGCCCTCCCACACATCCGTATGAACCGGCGTCAGGCCGCTCGACGATTTCTCGAAGCACGACGGAAAGCGCTCTTCCTCCGGCACCTGCACGAGCTTGCCCTGGCCGTCGTAGACCCAGCCGTGGAACCGGCATGTGACGACCGCGGCCTTGTTCCGGCCGAAGGTTTCCTCGCCCTGCTCGACGACGACCTTGTTGCCCCGGTGCGAGCAGGTGTTGTGAAAGCCTCGGATCTTGCCGTCCTTGCCGTGCATCAGGATCACCGACGTCTTCGCGAAGTGGATCTTCTTGACCTTGTAGTCGCCGACGTTCGGAATTTCCTCGATGCGCCCGACCTTCAGCCACGTCTTCGAAAACACGCGTTCCTTTTCGCGTTCGTAGAATTCAGGCGATACGCATGGCTCCACGGGAATCGGCTCCGTGCCGAGTTCGGGGTACTTGGCTGCCCATCTCAGGGTATGGGTGGTTGTGTCCATCGCTGCTCCTCTCAATGAATCGATTCGTCGTCTGTTGTCCTGATGGCCGGCGCGCGGCTCACGCGCGCTCTGGCGCGCCGTCATCGAGCCCGTATTGCGCGCGCGCCAGGTGCGCGATGCCGAGCCGCTCGAGAATGGCCATCGGGCACAGGAACGTGACCCGCACGACGCCCGGCAATCGGCTGATCTCGATCGAGCCGGCGATCGTGGCCCGGTTCAGAATCTCGTCGTACGCAAGGCCCGTGACGTTCGCCGCACGCTGCAGGCCGTTCTTCGTTGCGTCGTTGAGCGTGGCCCCCGATCCGATGAAGGTGATCGGGGCGTTTTCTTCGATCTCGTGCTGTCCGTAGCGCTCGGCGAGCGCCCTCACGTGTGCCCGCTGCGCCGCGTTCATCGGCCGCGCCATCGGCGGCAGGTCGTCCGGCCGCTGGAGCAGGATCGGCCCGTCGAGCGTCAGCCCCTTGATCACCTCGACCTGCAGTTCGACCTCGCCTGCGACGTCGGTCGCGTGGCCGGCGATCTCCCCGTTGCCTTGTTGCGCGTGCATGTCGCCCATGTACACGCCGGCCCCGGGCACCTTGACGGGGCAAATGACGATCGCCCCCTCGCGGACGCTGTTGGTGTCCATGTGTCCGTCGGTCTTGTTGGCGTCGAGCGTTTCGCGCGACATGCCGAACGCATGTGGCGCATCGACGAGGAATGCCCCGAAGTCGCCGGCGTTGTGCGAGTCCGGCATGTCGACCGACGGGATCGTCCCGATGTTGCCGAGAAACGGCTGCATGTGCGCCGCCAACCCGCTCAGATCCGCGCGGGCGAGCGACAGGATCGAATGCTGCTCGGACAGCTCCGGCAAGCGCGCCATCTTGCCCGGCATCCCGGCGATGCGTTGCGCGGCATCCTTGTCGACGGTCAGCGACACACGGTTCTCGCGGTCGAGCACGATGACGTAACCGTGGCTGAAGCGGAACGCGTTGACCTCGGCGCCGCAGACGCTGCAGTGGATCGCGTCGTCGCCTGTCCCCTCGACATGGCTCGGCGGGCTTTCGGTTCCGCATGTGGTGCAGCGCTTCGCGACGAACGGGTCGCCGACGTAGCGGCCTTCGACAAACGCCATCACGCCTGACGACGTCGCGAGCGACGTCACGTCGCAGCGCAGGATCTTCAGCGCCACCGCGTCGCCAATTTCGGCGCCGTCGACGGCGACGGGCTGCGTGACCTCGTGTCCGCCCTGGAAGATCGGCGTGATCATCGGCCCCCAGCAACCGGGGGGCGTGCCCGTCACGATGCGCCCGCCGTTCCTGACGGGGCCGAGCATGGTCAGGCGTGGCCCGATGACGCCCCGCGTATAGGCGCTCACCTCGACGACGTCCCGAGGCGCTGCCGACTGGGGATGGCTCATTGTTGTCTCCTCGCTCGAGTGCGGAGCGAGGCATCGCGCCCCGCCTTCCGCTTCATGTTGATCAGTGCACTCAAGCGTAGGGAAATCGCCTGCGGGCCGTTATCCGGTCGGACAATTAGCGCGTTAGGTGATAACACTTAACGGCGTGCCGGGACGCAGGGCGCCGCTTTCCCGGTGCTATGCTGACAAACGAATTACCGCGAGCGCCGATGCCATGAATGCCGTCAGTCACCTGAGCAGGACCAACTACCAGGAAGTCTTCGTCTACGCGAACGACATCATGGTGATCCACGACATGGACACCGGCGAGATTCTCGAAGCCAACCGCAAGGCGTGCGAGATGTACGGCCACACGATCGAGGAATTGCGCGGGATGTCGATCGGCGATCTGACCCGGAACCATTACCCTTACGACACGGAAGGAGGCTTGGCGCGCGTCTGGGAAGCGCGCGATTCCGGCGACACCGTGATCTTCGAATGGGTGATCCGCAATGCGGCCGGTCGCGAAACGCCCGTCGAGGTGAGCCTCAAGCGCATCACGCTGAACGGCATCGACCGGGTCATTGCGATGGCCCGCGACATCACCGAGCGCAAGGAGGCCCATGCCGCGCTCAAGGAGCGCGAGCGGTACTACCGCAAGCTGATCGAGAGCTCGTCCGACGGCATCGCGATCCTTTCCGCCGACGGCGTCATCCGTTTCCTCGGGCCGTCGATCCATTCGCTGCTCGGTGTGTCGGCGCGGGTGCTCGTCGGCCGGTCGGTATACGCGTTCATCGCGCCGGAAAACGTCGAACCGGTTCGCGATGCACTGCGCTCGCTCGCGCCAGGCGCGAGCGTCAACCTCGGCTACCGCATCCGGCACCGCAACGGCACGTGGCGGATCCACGAGGCGCGCTGCCGGAACCTGCTCGACGATCCCGCCGTGAACGGGATCCTGGTCAATTTCCGCGACATCACCGAGCGCGTCAGGGCCGAGGAAACGGCGCGCGCGCGCGAGCTCGAACTCAGCCGGATCGCGCGCATCTCGACAACCGGCGAGATGGCCACCGCGCTCGCGCACGAACTGAACCAGCCGTTCTTTGCGATCGTCAATTTCGTCGCGGGTTGCCGCCGGCGCATCCAGTCCGGCAATTTTTCGGCCGGGGATCTGCTGCGCGCGCTGGAGCTGGCGCAACACGAGGCCGAGCGCGCCGGCCGCATCATCAACAAGGTGCGCGAATTCACGTGCAACCGCACTTACCAGCGCCAGCTCATCGATGTACGCACGCTCGTGCATGACCTCGCCGACCTGATCGCGTTGCGGGCCCGGCAAAACGACGTGACGGTCGCCTACGCGCTGGATGACGCACCGTGTGAAATCGAATGCGATGATGTGCTGATCCAGCAGGTCGTGATCAACCTCGCCGTCAACGGGATCGAAGCGATGGCCGGCTCCCCGCTCGAGCGCCGTGAACTGCACATCTCGGTTGCGAAACGGGCCAACGGGAATGTGCAGATCACCGTTGCCGATACCGGCCCTGGCTTGCCGCGCGTGAGCCCCGACCGGATCTTCGCGTCATTCTTCTCGACCAAGCACGCCGGCCTCGGCCTCGGACTGTCGCTTTGTCATTCGATCGTCGACACGCACGGCGGGCATCTGTGGGTCACGAGCGCGGAGACGCCGCCCGGCACCCGCTTCCACGTGATGCTGCCGCGTACGGCCGGTGCATAGCGGCTGCGGCTGCTTGATCGACGCGCGGCCACGATAAGCGAAAACCTGTATTCGCTAAGCAGTCGATCCAATTTACCCGTCAGGAAGCCGTCACTACCCTGAAGCCATGACGTCCCGCATGCAGCGGAATCGGAGCGGCACCGCGTGCCGATCCGTGCACGTCGACAACCAGGGAACACCATCATGACGGTAGCCGAGCACACGATTCACTTTCTTTGCCACACCTCCGACGTGCCGCGCGGATGCGCGAAACGCATCGAACTCGCCGGCCGCGCGCCGGTTGCGGTCTACAACCTCGACGGCCAGTTCCACGTGACCGACGATACGTGCACGCACGGCGAAGCCTCCCTTTGCGACGGCGAGATCGACGGCGACGTCGTCGAATGCCCATTCCACCAAGGCGCATTCGACATCCGCTCGGGCAAGGCCGTGGGCGCCCCCTGCATCGTCGATCTGAAAACGTATGCCGTCGTCGTCGAAGACGATGCCATCGGCATTCGCATCACCGATTGACGGAGGGTATCGACATGCCGGAGATCCTTCTCGACGGATCGGCGCACCGCTTTGCGTGCGATCCCGACGACACCGTGCTCGGCGCCGGCTTGCGGGCCGGTTTGGGCATGCCCTACGAATGCACCGCGGGCGCATGCGGCACCTGCAAGTTCGAGCTGCTTGAAGGCACCGTCGACGTGCTGTGGGAAGACGCGCCCGGGCTCTCGGCACGCGATCGCGCGAAGGGACGGCAGCTCGCCTGTCAATGCCGCCCGACAAGCGACTGCCGTATCAAGATCCGGCTCGACGACGCGTGCCGCCCCGAGCAGCCGCCTCTCAAACAGGTCGTGACGTTGGTCGCGACGGACGACGTCACGCATGACATCCGCGAGTTCCGCTTCCGCGCTGCGTCGTCCGCCGTGTTTCGCCCGGGACAATTTGCCGTGTTGCAATTGCCGGGAATCGCCGGCACGCGTGCGTATTCGATGGCGAACCTGCCGAACGACGACGGCGACTGGCATTTTCAGGTACGCCGCGTCGAACGCGGCGCCGGGTCGGCGATGTTGTTCGACCGCTTGAAGCCGGGCGACCGCGTGACGCTCGATGGCCCTTATGGCATGGCATTCCTGCGGACGGAACCGGCGCGCGACGTCGTTTGCATCGCAGGCGGATCGGGCCTTGCGCCGATGCTGTCGATCGCGCGCGGCATGACCGACGCCGGCATGCTGGGCGCACACCGGCTGCACTTCTTCTATGGCGCACGCACGCCGCGCGACGTATGCGGTGATGCGCAATTGCGCGCGCTGCCGGGCTACGGCGAACACCTCACGTTCCATCCGGCGGTATCGTCGCCCGACGGCGCCGATGGATGGTCTGGCCGCACCGGCTTCGTGCACCAGTATGTCGAGGACGTTCTCGGCGCGAACCTGGCCGCCCACGAATACTACTTGGCCGGCCCGCCACCGATGATCCAGGCGCTGCTGGACATGCTGCACACCCGCCATCGTGTACCGATGTCGCAGGTGCATTTCGACCGATTCTTCTGACCCGCCATGCTCACGTTACCGGTGCCGCTCCATGAATACGACTGATGCCGTCGGCCTGATCGCCGGGATCCTGACGACCCTTTCGTTCATTCCGCAAGTCGTCAAGATCAGGCGTTCACGCTCTGCTCGAGATATTTCGTACGCGATGTACACGTGCTTCATCGCGGGCGTGAGTTTGTGGCTGTACTACGGCATTGTGATCGGCGCGCTGCCGGTCGTGCTGAACAATGCGGTCGTCCTCCTGTTGGCCGTCGTGATCATCGTGCTGAAATATCGCGTCGAGCGTGTGGGCGAGGAAGAAACCCGGTGAAGACCGGGTGACCACTCAAGCATCATCATTGAAAGGCCGCCGGATCGCTTTCTCGGAAAACCGATCCGGCAAAGGTGACACGCGTCATTCTGTGCGGTTACCCGCCCAGCCCGCGGCGATGTTGCATTCGTTTGCCCGATACCGGTCGGCTTCGGGCGCTTTGTTTGCGGTATTCAGGTGTCGAAACGATGTCCATCGATGCCGCGCCGCGCTTTTCGCGTCGAAGCACGTGCTGCAATCAGGAAATCGGAAAATTGACGCGGGGGAATGGGAAAAGGGAAAGGAAACGCGTCGGTCTCGAAACTGCTGACCGACGCGTGCCGTTCAGGCGGACGGCGCCATCAGTTCGGCGATCGGCGACAGGCCTTGCTCGGGGCCCATCGCCGAATAGCCGCCGTCAACGGCCAGATTCGCCCCGGTGATGAACGATGCGTTGTCGGACACGAGAAACAGCACGGCATTGGCGACTTCCTCCGGCTCCCCAATGCGGCCGAGCATATGGAATTTCTCGGCGACGGCATTGGCCTTGCGTTTGTCACCGCCGGAAATCGCATCGAGCACGCCGGACCACGTCCATCCCGGCGACACCGCATTGACGCGGATCTTGTCCCGAGCGAGATCGAGCGCCTGGCTGCGCGTCAATTGCAGAATTGCCGCCTTGCTGGCCGGATACAACCAGCGCCCCGCCTGCGCGGCAGACGCGCTCGTCGATCCGAAATTCACGACTGCGCCGCCACCGGCTTCGCACATGAACGGATGCGCGGCCTGCAGCAGCAGGCACGCGCCAACCACGTTGATATCGAAGGCCGCGTGCCATTGCGCGCGCGTCGACGCGAGTGCTTCGTCGACATACGCGCAGGCCACATTGACCAGAATGTCGATGCGGCCAAACCGCGTGTGTGCGGCCTGCACGCAACCACGAACAGCCGCATCGTCGGCGAGATCCGTTTCGATGAACATCGCACGTGTGCCCAGCGAATCGGCCAGCGCGAGGCCACGCTCGACGTCGATGTCGGCGACCACGACATTCGCACCACCGTCGCACAGCGCACGCGCGACAGCGGCGCCGATCAACGTCGAGCCCCCCGTCACGATTGCGGTCTTTCCGTCGATGCCCCAGCATGTTGATGGATTCATTTCAGGTTTCCTGAAGGTCCGTGTCCAGCTGACGCAATGCGCCCATGCAGAAGACCAGCGGCGCTTGCTCGTGCCAGCGGAAGCGGTTGACCCGGCCGACGAATATCACGTGATCGCCGCCCGCGTGCACGGCCTCGTTCTCACATTCGAACTGCGCAACGGCGCCCGCGATCAGCGGCACACCGCCCTGCCCGTCGACCGCGTCGACGCCGGAAAACCTGTCGTCGATCGGCCTTGAAAAGCGCGCACATATATCCAGTTGGGAGCCAGCAAGCACGTTGACCGCGAAGAACCGGCAACGCTCGAACGCGCGCACATTCGGCGAGCGTCGCGCCAGACTCCACAGGATCAGCGGCGGGTCGATCGATACCGACGAAAACGAATTCGCCGTGAGCCCGATCCGGCGGCCCTCGTCATCGACGGTCGTGACGACGGTCACGCCCGTGGCGAAGCAACCGAGTGCGCGCCGGAAATCACCGGGCGCCTGCGGAATCTCGTGATGATGGCGCCATGCGCGCGCGACGATGTCGTGTTCAGGCTGCATCGCACGCCACCCGCTCCGCGACGAAGCGCCGCGCCTCCGACAAGTCGGCGATCCACGGCCAGAACTCGCTCGGACGCTGGAAGCAGCGCACGAAGTCGTCGGCCACCGCACGCTGGCTCGCCGCTGCGCGCAATACGTGCATCACCGCATCGCCCGGCGGCTCGAGCAGCGCATTCGTGAAGGCCGTCGTGTAGCTCGCCGACGCATCCCAGAACGCGTCGAACGTCCGCTGCATCCACGTGGCGTCGAACGGCTCGCGACCGTGCGCGTCGATTGCGTCGATCAGATGCACCGCCATGCGCGACGCGTTGTTCGCGCCCTGTCCCGCAATCGGATCGTTCAGGCACACCGTGTCACCGACGCCCATCACGACGCGCCCGGAATCGAGGCGGCCGACGGGATGGCGTACCGTCGGCGTGAATGCGCCTTTGAGCCACGCGTTCGGGTCGGTCAGTTGCGCATCGTCGAGCAGGCTTGCGTCTTCCGGCGAGAAATCACGCATGACGCCGCGGGCGATCTCGAGCAGTTCGTTGCCGTCCGTCGCGGACTGGAAGCGATCCATCTCGCCGCCGGGGCGTGCTTCGAACAGGAAGCTCCGGCATTCGCCAGCGGCATGCGTGTAAAACGGCAGCGAAAAGAACTCGCCGACGCCGAACACGAAATTGAACCGCAGCGGCCGAAAGTCGGCCTTCGGCCACGGGCGGTCGCCGACAATCCGGGGGCCCTTGAGCAGCATCGCCGCGAGGTTCCGCGGCGGCTTGTCGTGCACGCTTCGCACCTCGTCGCGCGCGAACAGCGCATTGATCGCACCTTTGCCGGACCCGATGAGCGTCAAGTCAT
Source organism: Burkholderia sp. Bp8963 (assembly GCF_003854275.1). Lineage (GTDB taxonomy): Bacteria > Pseudomonadota > Gammaproteobacteria > Burkholderiales > Burkholderiaceae > Burkholderia. Next base: position 245,704 of record NZ_QTQP01000003.1, on the reverse strand, counting down.
TGGCACCGGCGATGTCGTTCAGCTCGCCGATGTCGACTGATTGAAAGACGAGGTTGCCGCCGCGCCGTTCGAATTCCTGGGTCCAGCGGGCAAACTTCGTGCGCTGGTCGATTGCCAGCCCCGACCGGTCATGCAGCCGGCCCTTGACTGTCATCACGCTCGCGCCAGACGGCTCGCGGAAATCGACGAGCATCCCTTCACCGGCGGGCGCCACGTCTTCCCAGAAATTCAGGCCGAGCCGGCGCTCCCAATCCAGCGTTTCATTGAACAGAAACGCGGTGCTCGGGATCTTGCCCGCGAGCAGTTGATCAGGCGTGCGGTCCGTATACAGCGTGATGTCGTATCCGCGATCGAGCAAACCGAACGCCAGATGAAACCCGGCCTGCCCGCCTCCTACGATTCCGATCCTTCTCACGTTGCGTGTCTCCTGTTTGTTGAGGTTATGCGTAGCGTAGGAGGTCGTATATGGCCGGTAAATTCGCTCGGATACTTACGACGATAGATGGAAGCACTTATGTGCCGCGGCGCTTGCGGCGCCAGGGAACATCCCCGTCACCCGCGCTGGCCAGGGTTGGTTCAATTTTTCTTGATGTTCAAGATTCGTGAACGACGGGTATTCTTGAACCATTGGCGTGTTCAACATTTCAATCCGTTCACGGTGCGTGTGCACTCAAGAAAACTGAACGGAGTTGTTGATGAACACATCAACGGTTGAGCCACATCCACTGGTTGAGGCGGCCGCGCAGGCTTTCAGTGCAGCCTCGGGCATTGACACGTGTGTGAGCGCGCCGCCCCCCCATACGAAGTACGATGGAACTGTTGAATTCGGGCTGGAACCTCGAATCAGCCGCCTGGCTATGGTGGTCCAGTCAATTGACCGTCAGGAGCGACTCGCGGCCGTAACCGCCACCGCCCGAGCCCGAATGCAAGATGCGGGACATTTACTGCTCGTCACGTCGTATCTCACGCCGATCCTCATTGACGCCTGCCGCACGCTTGGGATCAATGCGATCGACGCGTCCGGCAACGCATTTCTGCGCGAGCAGAAGAACATCATTCTGGTATCAGGCCGGCCGCGTGCAACGACGGTTGGTCGTTCCAGGCCCAGCCGGTGGTCCAAGCGGTCCTTGCAGGTCATCCTGGCGCTGCTGGTCAAGCCCGCGTTGGTCAACCAGGGCCGACGCGACATCGCTGGATTTGCCAAAGTCAGCACGGGTACCGCGCAGATCACGGTGCAGACCTTATTGCAGCGCAGGGACCTGATCCAGCGCTCCGACGGATCGACGGCCTTCGCCGATTACGACCGGTTGCTTGATGAATGGGTCACCTTGTATCCCTCGCTGCTGCGACCGTCTCTGCAACTCGGCCGGTATCGTGCGGCGGCCCCGGACTGGTGGGCCGAGATGGCCTCCCCCAATTCCGACTGGATGTTCGGCGGCGAGTCGGCCGCGGCACTCGTGACGCACTACCTGAAACCCGAGATGATCACGGTGTACAGCCAAAAAGGTATCCCCAAGGAGCTGATCACTCGCGCCCGGCTGCGGCCAGATCCGACGGGCAACGTTGAAGTTCTGACGACACCAGTCGTATTGGGCCCTACTCCAGGTCTCGTCGATAACGTCGTCTATCCCGCGCTCGTCTACGCGGATCTCGTCGCAAGCGGTGATTCGCGCAACCTCGAAACCGCCCGGATGATTCGTGACCAATACATCAAACATGCCAATCAAGCTGCTTGATAGCCACCCATTTCCCGAGATCTCAGTTGCCGTATTGCGTGAAGTCTCATTCGCAGCGAATGCCGCCGGTGCGCAATGGTTCGTCGGCGGCGCGACGGCGCGCGACATCCTTACCACGCACCGCTTCGGCATCGAACAGTCGCGCGCTACCGCCGACGTCGATATTGGCGTGAGCATTGGGAACTGGCAAGGCGACCGAGCACTGCGCGCCACCCTTGTCGCAACGGGGCGATTTGAGCAAAGCGAAGAGGCGCAACGACTGAACTACGTTGTTCCGGAAATCGAGCACCGGACGTGGCTGGACATCGTGCCGTTTGGGGGCATCGAGGAAGACGGTGAGCGAGAGATCGGTTGGCCCCCGGATGGGGCGGTTCGGATGAACGTCGCAGGTTTTGAAGAAGCGCTGCAGGCGGCCCTGGAGATTGAATTAGCCTCCGATCTTGTCGTTCTCGTCGCCTCATTGCCTGCCCTCGCGATGTTAAAGATCATCGCGTGGCGAGACAGACACACGCAACATGCCAGAGATGCTACCGATCTGCGGTTCCTGCTCGCGAAGTATGCTGAGGCCGGTAACCATGGGCGCCGAAAAGGATCGCCTGGCCAAGACAGCACAAGCGCTTGCACCCATGCTGCGCAGCATCTCGAGCAAGCGCATGGAGCAAGCCAAGTACGAGGGTGTGGAGAACCCATACGCAGAGTCCAACATCAAGATCGTGGTGACCGATCAGGAGAACTGGCAGCGCGTCCAGAAGGAGATCCAGAGCCTCGAGTTCCAGTACTTGGTTGCCCGCAACGCAGCAAGGCGCAACGTTCCAGCGCGCGGATGCGGGGCTCTCGCTGCGCAGCAGGTTGACCTGGTCGTCGGTCTGCAAGGGACGGCGGATCAGACGTCAGCGCCCTGCCCGTCCAAGATCAGCTCTTCGACACTGCGTGAGCTTTAGCGGCCGCCGGTTGCTCGGCGCCGGGAGCTTCGATGGCTGCTGCACTCACGCCTGACGATCCATATCGGGTATTCAGTAATCCGGTCGTTCTGTTGGTGCTCACGCCCGCCTGGTCGTGGCCTGCGCGGCCAGCGCGGCCCGCTCGATCCAGCTGATGGCCGCCGCATCGTGCTCGCCCGGCGCGGGCTTGCCGATCAGGAAGCCCTGCACCTCGCGGCAGCCGGCTTCCGTGATGCACGCCAATTGCTCCTCCGTCTCGACGCCTTCCGCGACGGTCGTCACGCCGAGACGCTTGCCGAGATCGGCCACCGCGCGCACGACGGCCGCGCAGTCCGGGCGCGTGACCGCATCGCGCACGAAGCTGCCGTCGATCTTGATCTTGTCGAACGGGAACGCGCGCAGATGCGCGAGCGACGAGAAGCCCGTGCCGAAGTCGTCGAGGGCGACGCGCACGCCCATCGAACGCAGCGCGCGCAAGTCCGCAATGGCCTTGCCCTCGTCGTGCAGCAGCGCGGTTTCCGTCACCTCGATTTCCAGCCGGTCGGGCGTAAGGCCCGCGCCGGCCAGCGCCGCCGCGAAGGCCGGCGCGATCGTGCCGTGGCCGAGCTGCCCCGCCGACACGTTGACGGCGACGCGCGCGCCGTCCGGCCAGCGCGCCGCCTGCCGGCATGCCTGGTCGAGCACGAAGCGGCCGAGCCGGTCGATCAGGCCGCCGCGCTCGGCCACCGGAATGAAGCGGCCCGGCGAAATCCAGCCGGAGCGCGGGTGATGCCAGCGCAGCAGCGCCTCGCGCGTCGTGATCTGGCGGGTCCGGACATCGACGATCGGCTGGTAGAACACGTACAGCCCTTGGTTCTCGTCCAGCGCGAAGCGCAGCTGCGACTCGAGCGCGACCTGTTCCTGCGCGCTCGTTTCCATGTCCGGCGAGAACATCCGGTACGTGCCCTTGCCTGCTTTTTTGGCCGCGTAGAGCGCCATGTCCGCGCGCGACAGCAGCACCCCGGCGGCGTCGCCGTGATGTGGCGCCAGCACGCAGCCGATCGACGCGCCGATGCGGATCTGCTGATCGGGCGACGGCGCGTAGGGCGCGACGAGCGTGTCCACGAGCCGCGCGGCCGCGCCCATCGCGCCGTCCGCATCGGTGTCGCGCAGCAGTACCGCGAATTCGTCGCCGCCGATGCGCCCGAGCATCATGCCCGGCTCGGGGCACTGCCCGCGCAGGCGTTCCGCGACCTGGCGCAGCACCTCGTCGCCCGCCGAATGCCCGCGCGCGTCGTTGATGAGCTTGAAGCCGTCGAGGTCGATGAAGAGCAGCGCGAGCACCTTGTCCGAGCGGCGCAGGCTCGCGTCGAACTCGGCGAGGAACGTCGCGCGGTTCGGCAGGCCGGTGAGCGAATCGTGATGGGCGAGCTGATGGATCCGCGCCTCCGCCTCGGCCTGCTGCGTGACGATCGACCACGACAGCATCGGGCCGATGTAGCGCCCTTCGGTGTCGCGCACGGCCGAGACCTGGATGTCGAGCACCTCCGGCCCGAGCCGGATGCGGGCGCGATGCGGCAGGTTCGCCGGATCGGCGAGCATGCGGCGCTGGTGTTGCGGGTGCGGGTGGAAGAAGTCGATCGACGCGCCCAGCGCGTCGTCTGCGCGGATCGGCAGCAGGTGCTCGATCGAGCGCAGCAGGTTGCGCGACGTCGCGTTCAGGTAGTTGATGCGGAACGTCTCCGGGTCGGCCGTCATCACGGCGACCGGCATGTCGTCGATCATCCGCATCAGCCGCGTCTGCGCCTGCTCGCGAATGCGCGATTCGGCCTGCGCGTCAACGGTGCGCAGGAAGCCACGGTAGTTGACCGAGATGACGGCGATCAGCGCCGCCGACACGAAGGCCATGTTGAGCGCGGTGGCGACGAGCGTCGGCTGGCGCGTCGAGATGAAGAACGCGATGAACGCGACATTGACGATCACGGCCACGCTCAGCGCGGCCGTGCGCAGGTACATCAGGCTGAAGATGCAGCCGATCACCGTGATCGCCATGTAGAACGCGACCTGGGCCTGTTGCCACGCGTCGCCGTACGGGAACAGCAGCAGTGCCCACGTGGTGAACGTCACCGCGATCGGGATCACCAGCCAGGTCGTGACCGTGAGCGCGCGCGACACGGTTTCCGGCGTCGGCTCCAGGAGCCGGGCCTTCCGCCAGTGCAGCAGGCGCGCAAGCGACGCGAGCGTCATCGCGGCCGGCATCGCGACCGTCAGCCAGAGCGGCGCACTGCCCAGGTGCGTGACGGCGAGGCTCCAGGTGCTCGAGACGAGGATCAGGTACATCACCGGGAGCTGGCCGGCGAATACCCGGTATTGCGCCGCGAGCAGATCCGGGTTCCGGGCCGGCGCCGCGATGCTTGCCAGTCTTGCCATCCGTGCTTTGTGGTTTTTCATGTGAGCCTAGCCTGCTGCAACCCGGGTTCAGGTTGCCGTGTCCGGCGTCGTCGGGTGCCCGCGCTGGCCCGGTTCCATGTCGGCCATGACAGCCGCTTCAGGCACGGGAGCCGGCGCGCGGGCGCTGTTGTTGCCGGTCAGCGAAATCTGCCCGCTGCCGACAATCTCGTTGAGTGGTGCGGGCCGGCCGAGGAGAAAGCCCTGCGCTTCGTCGCAGCCTTCCTCGGCCAGCAGCGAAAGCTGGTTGTGCGTTTCGATGCCTTCGGCCAGGATCGGAATGCCCAGGCTCTTGCCGAGCGCGAGCACGGCCCGGATGATCGCGCGATCCTGCGGTTTCGCTTCCGCGTCCGCGACGAACGACTGGTCGAGCTTGATGCGATCGAACGGGAACGAGCGCAGCGTGTCGAGCGACGAATATCCGGTGCCGAAGTCGTCGAGCGCGATGCTCACGCCCAGCGCCTTGATCTGCCGCAGCGTGTCCAATGCGCGCTCGCGGCCGGCGAAGATCGTCGACTCGGTCAGTTCGAGCTGCAGGCGCGACGCCGGCAGGCCGGTTTCCTCGAGCACCTGCGCCACGAGCGCCGTCAGGTCGGTGTGCATGAACTGCATGGCGGATACGTTCACGGCGACGGCATAGGGCGGCTCCCACGTGGCCGCCCGCGCGCACGCTTCGCGCAGCACCCACGCGCCGATGTCCAGGATGACGCCGTTTTCCTCGGCGAGCGGAATGAACTCCGTGGGCGGAATCGTTCCGAGCGTCGCATGCTGCCAGCGCAGCAGCGCCTCGTAGCCGCGGATCTCGCCGGTCGCGAGCGAAGTCTGCACCTGGTAGTGGATGCTCAGCTGGTTGTCGGCCACCGCGCGGCGCAGGTCGGCCGCGAGGCTGCGGCGCGCACGGACGATCAGGTCCATCGCCGGCTCGTAGAAGCAGATCGGTTGCGCGATGCTGCCCTTGGCGCGGTACATCGCGAGGTCCGCGCTGTTGATGAGGATTGCCTTGGTGGTCGCGTCGTCCGGGTAGATGGCGACGCCGAAGCTCGCGCCCGGCACGACTTCGTAGTCGTCCACCCTGACCGGCTTGTAGAGCGCCGCCTCGAGCCGCCCGAGCAGATCCATCAGGCGCGTGCCGTCGTCCATCCGGCAGAGCGCCGCGAATTCGTCGCCGCCGATGCGGGCGACGAATTCGCCGTCGCACAGCAGGTTCGTCATGCGCCGCGCGAGGATGCGCAGCACCTCGTCGCCGGCGTGGTGGCCGCGCAGGTCGTTGATTTCCTTGAAGCGGTTCAGGTCGATGCCGATCAGCGCGAGCTTCGTGCCGTGCTCTTGCGCGAGCCCGATTTCGAGGTCCAGCCGTTCGTTGAAGCTGGCCCGGTTCGGCAGGCCGGTCAGCATGTCGCTCAGCGCCAGCCGGCGCAGGTGCTCGAGCGATTCGGCCCGCACGTTGCTGTCGATCACGTAGCTCACGAGCCCCGTGCAGACGATCACGAGCGACATGCCCGCGACTGCCAGCGCCAGCGGGCGCAGCGTGCTCATGTCGGTCCACGCGCCGTCGAGCGTCAGCGGCGTGATGCGTAGCGCGGACATCCCGGTGAAATGCAGTGCAAGGATCGCGAGCGACAGCACGCCGGCCATCTGGTTGACTGCGTGCGGCGACGGCCGCAGCGCGAGGTGCAGCGCGAGCGCCGCGAGGGTCATCGACAGCAGCACCGACGCGATCAGGTAGTCGACGTCCCACGACACGATACCCTCGACCCGCCACGCGAGCATGCCGGTGTAGTGCATCAGCACGATCGCGATGCCGACGATCGCGCCGCCGACCGCGGGCGCGGCCTTCACGGTGCGGCAGGTCGTCAGCGCGAAGCCGATCGTGCTGCCGCCGACCGCGATGAGCAGCGACAGGAGCGTGAGCGGCAGGTTGAAGTGCACGGGCGCGCCGGCGTCGAAGCCGAGCATCGCGACGAAGTGCGTGCACCAGATTGCGACGCCGGCCGAGATGGCCGTCAGCACATGCCAGCCGAGCCGCTGCGTGCCGGTCGTGTTTACCGTGCGCTGGAACAGGCGTGCGGTGACCCACGAGCCGGCCCCGCACAACAGCGCGGCAAGCAACACCAGCCAGAGATTGTGCCGATGAACGATGCACCCGAAAACTGTCGCCAAAACCTTCCTTCCCCTATCCGTCGCGTTGGCTGATGCCGTTCCTGATCGAAACGGCGAGGCGATGCCGCTTCGATCAGGAACGCCTTCAAGGTATCGGCATGTGATGAATTAACTGAATGCCGGGCGGCTGGGCGCAAACGATTGCCCGAAAGATATTTTTTTTTCTGAAAAAAGTGCCGGAACGAGGTGTCGGGTTTTGGCTTGCAGGAAGGTTGCCGACACCCCTCAGGGAGCTTACTCACCGTCCCCACACGCACCCGCTCTTGCCTGACCCGCATATGACCAGACATTCAACCGCCCAGCCTGCGTTTCCGGCATCGCTGGAAACGCCCCTCCATCGTCGGTCAAAAGACCATGCTCGAATATATTTCGGATGACTACGTAGTTATTCAGGGTAAATACCGATCCTGGCCCGCTCACGCGGTGCCGTCACCCTTATCCCACACGATCCTGTCGAAGATCGCCTGCAGCTTCGCTCCGCGCGCGTCGTTTAGCATCGTCGCGTGCGCGACACGTCCCGCGAGATAGCGAAAATCCGGATGCGCGACGCGGTTCTGCGATGCCGGCCCGTGCCGGACGCAGTTGGTCAGCATCGCCTTCAGCGTGTCGAATTCGTCGCGGGCAAGATTCGGGTGCCGGTTGACGACGACGCCCGCGAGCCGCTGTCGCACGCCTCGGCGCATCACGCGCGTCTTGCGCCACTGCAGCGCGAACCCCTCCTCGAGCGCGATCGCGCCGACCCTGGCCGGCAACCGGTCGGCCGTACGTGCCAGGACAGCGCCACCGGAAAACGCGAGATCGTCGGCATAGCGCGTATAGCTCGCGTCGAGCGAACGCGCCAGCGCGGCAAGCCGCGTGTCGAGCCGGAATGCGCACAGGTTCGCGAGCGCGGGCGACGTCGGCGCGCCCTGCGGCAGATGCCGGTTGCGATAGCGCTGACGGCCGGACCAGTCGAGCCTGTCGCGCAAGTCGGGCGCCAGCAGCCGCGCCGACGGCACGCGGTTGGTGCACAGCGCGGTCAGCGCCCTTGCAACTTCGAGCGGATAGCCGAGCGTGCGGAACAGCGCATGGATGCGCGCCGCACGGATCGACACGAAGAAATCGGCGAGATCGAAGCGGATCACGACGTCGCGATCTGCGTGCGGTGCGGCGAACGATACGATGCCGCGTCCTTTGCGAAAGCCGTGCGCAGCGTGATGCGGCGGTACGCGATCGAGCAATCCGTGCAGGATGTGGCGTTGCGCTTCGCGCAGGTGCCCTTTCGGAATCTCGACGAGACGGCAACCGCCGTCGCGCTTGTCGAACGCGCGGTACGTGTAGTGATGCAGCGGCATTTCGCTGCTGCGTGGCGCGACCCGCCAGCGATCGGCGAGCCAGTCGAGCTCGGGCACGCTCAGTCCGAGCCAGTCGGCGAGATCGCCCGACCAGCCGTCAACGCAGGCCACTCGGCGCCTGCCCCGGCAGGAATCCGCCCGCGAACCCGGACAAGCTCGGGAAGCTGGCCGCCTGAGCGGGCGCGGCCGCCACCGCATCGCTGGCCGGCAAGCTCAGGCCGGGCGCGAGGTAAAGGAACTTCCACTTCCTGTAAGTCTCCTCGCCCTCGAAATCCGAGTAGCGCTGCGGGAATCCCGCGCGCTTGACGCTCGCCAGATCCGAGCTGCTGTAGATGCCATAAAAGCGATCGCCCCGCCACAGGAAGCTCCAGTCGTTGCGTCCGGTGAGCGGATCCGGATACGCGCGGCGCAGATGATGCAGCGGCTTCGGCGTGCGGGTATCTTCCAGCAGATCGTCGACTGTCTGTGGGTAAGCGCGACCCAGCTGGTAGTAGCGCACGATCGCCCGCCGGTACTGGTCGCCGACGAACAGCAACTGCTTCTCCTGCTCGCGGCGCCGTTGCAGCGCCCACACATCCAGCGCGCCGGACAATGCGATCGACATCAGCATCAGCGCGATCAGCAGCGCCAGCAGCACGAGCCCGCGCTGACGCGCGGCATGCGGGCGGCAGCGAATTGCATGTGCCCGTGCATGCACTTTTGCATGCGCCTTTGCGCGCGCGATGCGGCAGGCAGCCCGGCTGGCATCGCTCATTTCGCCGCTCCCGCCGCTCCCACCGTATGCGGCGGCTCGCCCTGCGGGCTGCTCGCGGGTGCAATGTCGTAGACACCCGGCTTGGTCTCGTCCGGCGAAGCGATCACCGCCCATTTGTCGTCGCCGTTCACCGGATCGAGCGGGATCGCGCGCAAGTAATGCTTCGCGACCAGTGCGTCGAGCGTTTCCGGGTACTCGCCGTTGTCGCCGTAGTATTGGTCGATCGCGTTGCGCACCACCGCGACGTTCTGCTGCCGCACCTGCTCCTTCCCGCGCTCGATCGCATGCATGTAACGTGGCAGCGCCAACGTCAGAAGCAGGCCGATGATGGCCATCACGACCACGATTTCAATCAGCGTGAATCCGCGCGGCCTGCGCATGCGAGCGGGTTTCATGATCTACGGTCACCATTGTTTGTACGGAATGCCGTTGATGCCGACGCGATCGGATTTCGAGGTCACGTCGAACACGTCCTTGCCGGCGTCCGCGCTCCCGGACACGTCGCCAGCCGCCTGATCCGGCGGCGTTCCGTACGCGCGCACGGCCCAGGTGTCCTCGGCCGGCGTATCCGGGTCGCCCGCGAAGAACGGATCGCGCGGCACCCGGCGCAGGAACATCAACAGGCCGCCTTTCGGATCCCGCGCGTCCTTCACGCCCGTGACGAGCACGGTCAGCGACGGCGGATAGCCGGATGCCTCCGCGTCCTTGTCGATCTTTCCCGCGTCGCTCGCGTCCTTGTACGCGTCGACTGCGGTGCGGATCTCTCGCAACGCGGCGCTCAACTCCTGCTCCCTCTGCCGCTGCACGATCAGTTCGGAAAACGGCATGATCGCGAGCGCAAGAATCCCCACGAGCGCTAGCGTGATCACCATCTCGATCAGCGTGAAGCCGCGCCGGCCGCGCCGGCCATGACGACCGGTGCCGCCGACGCGCGTCGTGCCGTTCCGCGTGGCCACGGTTCAATTCCCGTTCTGGATCGAGTGAAGCGGGTTTTCGCTCGGGATGTCGCCCGCCGGCATCTGCAGCGTCGGCGGCGCTGCAGCCGCAGCAGGTGCCGCGGCAGCCGCCGCTGCCGCAGGCGCGGCCGGCTGCGGCGTCGCCACCGGCGTGACGCTGGTGCCGGGGGCCGGCTCCACTTCGTTACCCGCCGCGCTACCCGCCGCGTTACCCGCCGCTTCAGCCGCCTGCGGCGCGCTGCCCGCTGGCGCCGCCCCCTGCGCAGGCGTCGCGCCCGCCGCGGGCGCGGGCAGCGCGGGCGGCTGTCGCGAGAAACGCCCGCCGTACGGTTCGGGCGGCGGCGTCGTGCGAGGCGCCGGCGGCAACTGCCCGAACGCGCCGTTCTCCGGCGACGGCTGCGCACGTTGCGCCGCCGCGCCCAATGCCGGGGACGGGGCCGCACTGCCGCCCGACGTGCCACCGCCCACGCTGCCGGGCACCGCCCTCACCCTGGGCTTCGCGGCTGCGTCCGGTGCTGCGGGCGCTTCCGCGTTCAGCGACACCGGATCGAGCCGCAATTCGTCGGCGTGCACGTTGACGTCGGTGCCCGACCACACTTCCTGCGTGTCCGCATCCGCGGCGACCTGCGGCCGGACGATGTGCGGCGTGATCTGCAGCACGATCTCGGTCTTCTTGTGGTCGCCTCCATGATCCGAGAACAGCCGGCCGAGCAACGGCAGCTGACCGAGGCCCGGCACCTTGTTCGCGTTGCGGCGGTCCTCGTCCGAGATCAGTCCGCCCATGATCTGGGTTTCACCATCCCGAAGGCGCAGGCTCGTCGACGCGCTGCGCGTACCGATCTGATACGCGAGGGAACTCAGGCCTTGCGAATTGCCGCTCGAGATCGTATTGGTGATGTTGCTGACTTCGAGATTCATCTTGATGCCCACGTCACCGTCACGATAGACCTGCGGCTCGACTTCGAGCTTGATACCGACGTCGAGGTACTGAATCATCTGCGTGAACGACGGGCCGCTCGTGCTCGGCGTGCTCGAGCTCGAAATCACCGGCACCTTGTCGCCGATCATGATGCGCGCCTTCTCCTTGTTGCGCGTGCGGATGCGCGGGCTTGCGAGCAGGTTCGCGTCGGTATCCGTGAGCTTGAAATCGGCGGTGGCCGAGAGGCCGCTGACATTCAGCGCATTGACCGGCAGATGGTGCAGCGCGCCCCATGTATCGGTCGAACTCGGGGTCGACACCGTGAACGAGTTGGGCCAGTTGATCCCGAGCTGCGACATCCGATCGTGCGACACCTCCAGCACCTCGACTTCGAGCATCACCTCCGGCTCCGGCAGGTCCTGCGCGGCGATCATCTCGTCGGCGACCTTGATCATGTCCGGCGTGCCGCGGATCGTCACGGTGTTCGCGCGCTCGTCGATCACGACCTCCTTCAACTTCAGCAGGCTCTTCAGCAGCGACTGGATCTGCTTCGCATCGACGTTCGACAACTGGAACGTGCGCACCTTGAGCTCCTGATACTCGAGCTCCTTCGCGGGGGTCGCCGGGTAGATGAACAGCGTGTTCGCGTTCATCTGCTTCTTGTCGAGCTGGTTCTGCAACAGGATCATGTCGACCGTGTCCTGCAGCGACGCGTTCTGCACGAAGATCGTCGTCTTCAGGTCGGCCCGCACGTCGCGGTCGAAAATGACGTTCAGTCCCGACGTGCGCGACAGCGCTTCGAACACCATCCGCACGTTCGCGTCGCGGAACTGCAGCGACACCGGCGTGCGCATGATCGACGAAGCGGCGAGCTTGTCGTCCTTTTCCGCGTGCTGTTGGCGGCGTTTTTCGTCGAGTTCCCGTTGCATCCGCAACGCCATCGCATTGGCCGGATCCTCGGCCAGCACGCGGTGCACGCGATCGGCCGCCTGCGCGTACGAGCCGCGCTTCATCATGCGGTCGGCTTCCTGCAGGATCGCCAGATGCTTGCGGTCCTGCTCGATCATCGCGCCGACCTTGCGTGCGCGCTCGCTGGTCGGATCGAGCTCGGTCGCCATATAGACGGACCGGGCCGCGTCATCGAACTGGTTCTCCTGACGGAACTTGTCGGCGTTGTCGAGGAGCTGGTTGACGTCGGTGTCGCGATTGTGCATCGCGTCGATCTTCACCTGCGCGTTGGTCGGATCGTCTTGAACGTTCGGCACGTGTGCGCAGCCGCCGCAGGCGAGCACGGCCACGGCGACCGCCAGCGCGCGTTTCGTCGTGGTCCGGCCTGGCGGCGTGCGCCGGGGATCGATCGGGGTGGCAGGCGACAGGCGTGTCGATGGGCCGCTATTGCCGTCGCGGCGCGCACCCCGTGTGCGTGAGGTTTTCATCACTTTCCTTCCCCTGGAATGGACACCACCTGGATCTGGTTCAGCGGCAGATAGGTGAGCACCACGTTCGACTCCGAAACGGACTCGACGCGATACTGGCCGTCGATCACGTCGCCGGGCGAAACGATCAGCAACTGTTCGCCGTTACTGAGAAATACTTGCGGCTTCGCCGCCTTGGCATCGAGTTCGCCGACGTAGGCGAACGGCACCGGTGGCGCCGACGGCGGCGCCGGACGCGTTTCGGGAAGCGTCGGCACCACGACGGGCGGCGGCGGCAGCCATGACGAAGCGGTGAACGGGTCGTGCGCCGCTTCGACGGCAACCGGCGCACGCAATGCGGCGAGCTTTTCTTGCGGCGCTGCCACCTCTGCCGCCGACGCCGCCGTGCCGGACGATGCCGGTTGCGACGCGGGCGCGGCCGCCGCGGCGTGCGTGGCCCCCCGGGGCGTCGGTGTGCGCGCGCCGTCGCGATGCATGGCGGCGTAGGCCGAGACAGGCGCCGGCCCCCGCGTCGCCGCGACCAGCACGCAATAGCCGGCGCCGGCAGCGACGATGCAACCCAGCGCCAGCGCGATCTGCCGGCGCGAAGCGGGCTTGATGGCGGAGGCATTCATGGCTGCGCGCTCCGGTAGATGAGCTCGAAACGCACGCGCGCGTCGAGGATGTCGCTGCCCACGGCGGGGCGCTCGACGTGGATTTCCTGCAGCGCCGCGTTCGGCACGTTGTTGAGCACCGACGCAAGAAAATGCCGGATTGCGCCGTACTGGTCCTTGACGGGCAGCAGCACCTGATAGCGCGCGAAGCGCGCGCCGGAATCGGTCGTCACCAGGTACTCGGCGGAGCCGAGCGTCAGATGGCTGTCGCGCGCCTGCGCGAAGATCGATGCGATGTCGTCCGCGCTCTGCGAGAAGCGCGGGAACAGGTCGGGCAGCGCGTCGAGCGCCACCGCATCCGCTGCCGCGCTGCGCTCGCCGACCGGACGATGGCTGTGCATCGCGCGCACGAGCCCGACAGGATCCTGCAGTGCGCGGGTATCGGCTTCCAGGCTGGCGATCGCCGTGTACACGATCGCCGCTGCACCGATCATCAGTACGCCGGCGAATCCCGGCAGACCGAAAGCGCGCCGCAACTCGAAACCCAGCGTGAGCAGCCTGTCCCGCAACCAATCCGCTTTCATGATTTTCTCCAGACGGCCGTGACCTGGAACCGCACGGGCTTGCCCGGCACGTTGTTCTCGACGATGTGACCGTTGAGCGCCGCTTCGCGCAGCAGCACGCTCGTCTGCAGATACTTCAGGTACGCGATCATCGCGTCGAGATCCTTCGCTTCGGCCGTGATGCGGATCTGGGCCTGCGCCGGGTTCTGGTCGATGCCGATCAGCGCAACGTCATGGTCCGGGTAGTCCTCGACGATCGAAAAGAGCTCCTGCCACGGCACGGTCAGTTCGCGCAGAACCGCCTGGGTCTGCTTTTCCGCCAGCTTTGCGGCCGGCGTCGGCGGCGGCTTCACGACATGCCGCTGCGCGAGCGTCCGGTGCCGGACGGCCTCCACTTCCGCGTGGATGCGCCCGTTTTCCGCGTACGCATGCCACAGCCGTGCACCGCACACGGCCAGCAGCAGCGCGGCCGCGCCCAGCAGGATCAGGCCGCTCGTCCCGGTGCGGGCGCGGTGCCGGCAAAAGTCGATTTCGAGGCTTCGCATCATTGCGCGTACTCCATCAGCCGACGCGCGGGTGAACCGTCGTTCGCCGGCATGGCAGGCCGTATCGCGGCCGCAAATCGAGCTTCGAGCAGCGCTTCGAACGGCGCGGAATCCGCGTCGATTCCGCACAGATAGACCTTGCAGTCTTCGCGCTTGAGGCCCGAGCGCGTCGCCGAACGTTCGAACAGCTGCTCCGCGAGTTCGGCGAGCCGCGACGCGTCGCTCGCATCGCCGGGAAAGAGGCGCTGCGCGTCATAAGCGGCCCAGCCGCCGCGTTCGATCATCACGGCCTGCAGCAGCTCGTCGGCGACGAACAGCAGCAGCGCATCGCCGTCGGTGTTCACCGCGACGCGATTCAGCATCTCCGGAAGACACGCTCTCAAGCTGCGGATGCGGACGTCTCCGGATGCGCCCAGGTCGTGCACGCCGTCATGCAGCGTGCGCGACATCGCGCTCGCAAACAGCGCGCGGCCGCCATGTTGCACGCAGAAGCGCACGACCAGCGATGCACCGTCGATTCCGTACGTGTCGGAGAAATGCGCATGCGCGACTTCTTCGAGCTCGCGCATGCGCAGCGTGCGGAAGTCGCCGCGCAGTATCGCGTGGTGGCACCAGAAATCGTCGAGCACGATGTGCGCGCTGCGCTTGAGCGGCTTCGCCGCGCTCGTCTGCGCGTCGGCGGCAGCGGTGCCGGGCTGGGTGGCAAGCGCTGCGCGCAGGGCATCGAGCACGCCCGCTTCGCTGCCGAACTGCTCGTCGGGGATGGCGATGCTGACCGGATCGGCGGCGGGCAGGTACTTGCGCGGGTGCCACAGTCCGGGCGCGCGGACTCCGACGACGATCTCGCGCGTACCGACTCCGATCGCAACCGGACTATTCGACCATCGTGACACGGTTGATCTCCTCGAGTGTCGTCTCGCCGCGCCTGACCAGCTCGACCGCCGCCGAGCGCAGCGTCTTCATCCCGTAGCGCAGCGCCGCCGCCTTGATGTGCCCGAGCGGCGCGCGTTCCGACAGCAACTGCCTCAGCTCGTCGTTCATGCGCAGCGCCTCCGCGATTGCGCGGCGCCCGCGATAGCCACTGCCGCGGCACATCGCGCAGCCTGCGCCGCGGCGGAACAGATAGCTGCCGCTCGTGCCTGGGTCGATGCCCGAGCGGGCGAGCGTATCCGCGTCGACCTCGTCCTCGGTCAGGCAATCGGGGCAGCACTGGCGCAGCAGCCGCTGCGCAACCACACCGTTCAGCGCGGACACGAAGCTGTATGGATCGACCTCCATGTTCGTGAAGCGGCCGATCACGTCGAACACGTTGTTCGCGTGGACGGTCGTGAACACCTGGTGGCCGGTGAGCGCGGCCTGCACCGCGATCTGTGCGGTTTCCGGATCGCGGATCTCGCCGACCATGATCTTGTCGGGGTCGTGCCGCAGGATCGATCGCAGCCCGCGCGCGAACGTCAGGCCTTTCGCCTCGTTGACCGGAATCTGCAGGATCTCGCCCAACTGGTATTCGACCGGATCCTCGATGGTCACGATCTTCTCGAGGCCGTTGTTGATCTCGGTGAGAATCGCGTAGAGCGTCGTGGTCTTGCCGCTGCCGGTCGGCCCGGTGACGAGCAGCATCCCGTAGGGCATCGACGCGATCGAGCGCATGAAGCGCGTGTCGTCCGGCTGGAATCCCAGCGCCTCGAGCGTCAGGCCGCCTGACGCCTGGGAAAGCTGGTAGCGGTCGAGAATCCGCAGCACCGCGTCCTCGCCGAACTGGTTCGGCATGATCGACACGCGGAAATCGATGTCGCGGCCCGCGTACGACGCCTTGAAGCGCCCGTCCTGCGGCACGCGGCGCTCCGCGATATCGAGTTCGGAGATCACCTTCACGCGCGACAGCACCTGGTCCGCGACGTCGCGCCCCTCGACGCGGCCCACCACGGTGAGCACGCCGTCGACACGGCACTTGATCATCAACCCGTTCGCGCGGCATTCGAGGTGGATGTCGCTCGCGAGCATCTTGAGCGCGTCGTAGATCGTCGAATTGAGTAGCCGCACGACCGCACTGTCGTCGCTGCTGATGCCCTGCAGGGTCAGCGCGAGCGACGCCGGGTCGGGCGTGCTCTGGATCGGATCGTCGAACGCGAGCGAGTCCATCGCGCGCACGTCCTTCTCGCGCACGGTCAGATACGCGTTGATGTCCCCTGCGCTCGCGAGCGCCCAGCTGTACGGCACCGCGGGCCGCGCGCGCATCCGGTGTTCGATCCAGCCGCGCGTGCGGGCATCGAGCGGATCGGCGATCGCGAACAGCAGCGCGTTGCCGCCGTCCGGATCGCGAAAGCACACGCACAGGCGCGTCGTCGCGTCGACGAACGGCACCATGTCGAAGTCCGGCTCGAGGCGAGCGAGTTCACGCATCCCGATCGGCCTCATCCGGAATTGCGCGGCGAGCTGCGCGCGCAGCTCGTCCGCGCTGAGCGCCGATTGCGCCATCAGCACTTCGAGCGCACGAATGCCGGAGCCGTGCTGTTCGCCGAGCGCGCGCAGCATGTCACGCAATTCCGCGCGCGCGTCGGGGAGGTTTTCCGGTGTGGTGGTGACGGTATCCACGCGTTTTCCCCAATGACGATCTACTGAATGCTCGACGCGATCTCGAAGATCGGCAGGTACATCAGCACGACGATTCCACCGATGACCACGCCGATCACGATCATCATCGCGGGCTCGATGAGTCGCGAGATCAGATCGATCGTGCGGGACACCTGCGCTTCCTGGAACGCGGCGATCCGGTCGAGCACGGGCCCGAGGCCGCCCGTCTTCTCGGCCACCGTCAGCAGGCGGTACGCAATCGCGTTCGCGAGGCCGGCCTGCTGGAACGCATCGGAGATCCTCGCGCCGTTGCGCACCTGCTGCAGCGCGCCCGCAAGCGCGGCCTGGTCCGCGTGGCCGACGAGGCCGCGCGCGAGGTCGAACGCGCGGACGGCCGGAATGCCGCCGTCCACCAGCATCGACGTCGTGCGATAGAACTGCGACTGGCGAAACACGCGGAAGTGTTGCCCGATGCCAGGCAGCGCCAACAGGCGATCGGCGATCCAGATCCGCAGCGCCGGACGACGCAACGCGATGCCGGTCGCGACGGCCAGCACCGCGAGACCGACGCCGAGCTCGGTTCCGTGCGCGTGCACCATGCTGCCCCACGCCATCAGCAGGCGCGACATCAGCGGCAGTTCGCGCCCGCTGTGTTCGAGCAGCGTCGCGAACCGCGGCACGACGAAGCCGAGCAGAAACAGCACGACGGCCGCGCCGACGAACAGCAGAACCGTCGGATAGATCGCCGCGGACACGACGCGCGCGCGCAGCTCGTGGAGTGTCGCGCTGTTGCGCGAGTAGCGGGTCAGGCTATCGGCGAGACCGCCGGTCTGTTCGCTCGCCTTCACGCACGCCACCATCACTGGCGGGAAGATGTGGCTCGCGTGTTCGAGCGCCGCGGACAGCGACTGCCCCTCTTCCAGTTGCCGCAGCAGATCGCGATACACCTGCGCGGACGCTTCGCGTCGCGCGTTGCCGCCGAGCGTGCGCAAGGCGTCGACGACGCCCACGCCCGCTTCGAGCAGCGCCGCGAGCTCGCGCGCGAACATCTCGACGTTGAACCGCGCGCTCGGCATCCGGAGCCGGCTCGCGCCGCGCCGCTGCCGGCGGGCATCCGCGCTCACCGAGACGACGCGAAGGCCGCGCGAGCGCGCGAGCGCTGCCGCGCTCGCCGATGAATCGCTGTCGATGCGAAGCGTCTGGACCGAGCCATTCGTATCGAAGACACGCAGCACGAACTTCACGTCGACTCTCCTTGCAGACTTGCTCACGACGCGCGTGGCGGCGCCACGCATCGCTACCACGACGAGATCGTCACGTTCTCGCCGGTGCCGCCGCCGCGCCCGTCCTTGCCGAGCGAATACAGGTCGTAGTCGCCGTGCTCGCCCGGCGAACGATACTGGTACGGACGATCCCACGGATCCACCGGAACGGCCTTCTGCAGGTACGGGCCGCTCCACCGCGGCTCGTTCTGCGGCTTGTTCACGAGCGCGTCCAGACCTTCTTCGGTCGACGGGTACGCGCCGACATCGAGCCGGTACTGGTCGAGCGCCTGGCCGAGCGACACGATCTGCGCACGCGCGACCTTCACGTTCGACTTGCCGACCTGTTCGAAATACCGTGGCGCGACGAGGCCCGCGAGCAGGCCGATGATGACCATCACGACGAGCAGTTCGAGCAACGTGAAGCCGCGGCTTGCGCGCGTGCGCCGAGCGCGCTCGGCGCAAACCCGCGGATGCCGCGGATGCCCGGGCATGCCGGGCTGGATCGAGGACGATTCGTTGCGCACGGCCCCCTCCCTGTATCGACCTGCGGCTTCAGCAACGCTGAAGCCGTTGAATGCATTCTTGTTCAGGGCGATACGGGTCAGAAGTAGGGAGTGCCGTCCATCGACATGGGTAAAGCCCCCCCAGTTGCGCGGTCCCTTTTTGGAGGGTTTTCACACACGCCCGTCGTCGTTCAGCGCGAGCACGCCGATGTCGATCGCGAAGTGGACAAGGCCGGTCAGGTTCGCGATGCCGAGCTTGTGCATCAGGTTCGCGCGATGCTTCTCGACCGTTTTCGGGCTGATCTTCAGACACTCGCCGACCTGCCGGCTCGTGTGCCCTTCGACGACGAGCCGCATCACCGTACGCTCGCGGCTCGTCAGCGTATTCCACAACCGCGCCTTGTGCGCGTTCTCGTCGCGCAATCCCTGGAGGCCGACACGCGAACGGTACGCGTCGAGACTGACCACGCATTTGCCCTGCATCACGAAACGCATTTCGCGGACCAGATCGGCGAACGACGAGTCCTTGACCACGTACCCGTCCGCACCGGACGCGAACGCCTCCCGCACGTTGTCTTCGCTGTGGTGAACGGTGAGGACGATGATCCGCGTATGCGGCGTATCGCGCTTGATCGTCGCGATCGCTTCAAAGCCGCTGCCGCCCGGCATCGACAGATCCATCAGGATCAGGTCGGGCAGCGTCAGCGCGGCGAGACGGCAGGCTTCGATCCCGCCGCTCGCCTCGCCGGCAATGCAGTAGTCGTCCAGCTCGGAAACCATGCGGCTCAGGCCGATGCGCAGCAGATGCTGGTCCTCGACAATCAGCACGCGATGCTTCTTGTCCAATTTCGCTGCTCCTTGCCGAACGCGTTGCGCGTGGGATTCCTTGCGCCCGGCCGCTCTGGCGGCCGGCGCAAGCCCGTTATTTATCAGCGTGAACAGGGCCTAAACAGGGCCTAGTTGGATGCGACGACGTCGTGATACGCATCGAGCAGTTCCGACGGCGTCGCGAAGCCGTCGATGCGCAGCCACGACTGGCCGGGCGCGGCCCGCAGGAACGTCACCGGCGTGTGATTCATCTTGTCGCCACGGTAGACGTTGAACGCGCGCTGCGCGGCGATGCTCGCGTCGACCGTGCCCGTGTAGTGCTGCCACTCGGGCCCGGCCTCGAAGCGCGCCGCATACGCTTTGAGCCGTGCTGGCGTGTCCTCTTCCGGGTCGATCGAGATCGACACGATGTGCACCTTGTCGCGGTCGGGGCCGAGCTCGCTCTGCAGTTGCTCGAGCGTCTGGCTGATCATCGGGCAGATGGTCGTGCAGGTCGTGTAGATGAAAGTCAGGATCACCGGCCGGCCGTCGTTCAGTTCATCGACCAGCGACACGGCCTTGCCGTCGTCCCGCACGAGCTCGACCGATGGCAGCGTGTATTGGGCCCGCATTTGCGTCGTGCCCGGCATCACGGCGTGATGCATGTGCATGTGGGCATCTTCGGTCGTGTTGACCGTGGTGCCCTCGACGGCGCTTTCAGCGGCGTCACCTTCGGATTTTCCGGTCGCGCTCTCCGTGGCCTTCTCGCTAACGGTGCCGGTCGCGTTCTGCCTGGTATTCTGCGTGGCGCTCTCGCCGGCGCTCTCGGGCGTCTGCATCATGCCCGGCATGGCATCGTGGGACATCTGCATGTCGGTGCCTTCCGCCGCGCCCCCGGTGGTGCTTTCCGTGGTGCTCTCGGTCGTGCTCTCCGTGGCCTTCTCGACGACGCCTTCGACGGTGCCCTGCGGGGCGTTCGCTCCGGCACTCATGGCCGCGCTTTCGGCAGCATTCGCGGTGGCGTTCTCGCCGGTGCTTTCGACAGCGCTTTCAACGGCACTGTCGGTCGTCGCGGACCATGCTGCGCTCGCGGCGAGCGTTATGCCCGCGACTACGAATGCCCCCATCGTCGATCTGGCAATGCTTTTCATGTCGGTCTCCCTGGCGATGCGCAACACCGTGACGGTTTCATTACCTCGCAAGTGCAGTGTCCTGAATTCGGACGAAAGCGTCATGGGATGACGACCCCCAAACGCCGGTAGGGTATGTCCGCTTGCTGGAACACCCGCAGTGTGCTGCGGGGAAATCCCCGCATGACGACTCCGCAATCACCCTGTTGCGACTTGCGTGGATCGCGTCCTAGAATGGCAGAACCTTACGGTTTCCTGAAAACCGCGCGCAGGGGGCTCCCATGATTGAACGCCAGCCTGACGGGCCGCAGATAAAGCTGCTCGATCTGATCGATGCGATGCGCAAGCTTCGCGGCGCGGTCGGTTCCAGCAATCGCGGCGCCGTCGTCACCGATGCGCGCGGGGCAGCGCTTGCGATTCTCACGGCCGACGGAATCTTCGTATCGGCCAATCACAGCACGGCATCGCTGTTGGGCTATTCGAGCGCCGACCTGATCGGCAAGCATCTGTTCGACATGGCGCCTGACGACGCCCGCGCCGAATTGGCAGGTGAATTGTCGACGAGCGCCGCCAGCCAGTGCCATTCGTTCGAGGCGACGCTCAGCGGGCGAACCGGCAATCCCGCCCATCTCGTGCTGCATCAGCAAGCGCTTCCCGACACGGCAGCGGGCGTCGGCCTGTTGCTGACGCTTTTCGAAGAACCCCTGGCCTTCGAGTCCGATCCGCGCGAGGCGGCCGAGCCGCCCGATGCGAGTGCGCGCACCTGCCAGACGTGGCTGGCGATGGGCCAGCAGAAGGAACGCCATCGGCTTGCCGCGGAACTGCACGACGGCCTCGGTCAGGCATTGACGCTCATCAAGCTGATGAACGAGGACGCACTGATGCGCATTCGTCGCGGCGAGATCGAAGACGCCGCGAACTTGCTCGATGCCACCGTCTTCCGGATCCGCGAGACGATCGGCGAAGTGCGGCAGATATGCGGCGAGCTGCGCCCGCCGATGCTCGACAAGCTCGGCCTGCCCGCGGCATTGGCGTCGCTGTGCCGGCGTATCGAACGCGACGCGGAAGTGCTGTCGGTCGAGTTCAATTGCGACGTCGACGACGACGACGTGCCGGAGCATCTGAAGGCGGACATGTTCCGGGTCGCACAGGAGGCGCTCAACAACATCGTCAAGCATGCGGGGGCCACCGAAATCGCGCTCGGCTTGCGACACGACGCGGGCGGCCTGCTGCTGACGATCCAGGACAATGGCATCGGCTACGAGAACCGCCCGCTGACGACCGAAGACGCACACACCAGCGGGCTCGGCCTGATCGGCATGCAGCACCGCGTCGAGTCGCACGGCGGCACGTTTTCGATCGTGTCGCCGGCGACGGCCGGCACGCTCGTCTCGGCGCGCTGGGCGCTCTGACACACGCGATCACGCTCGGCCCTCGGCCCTCAGCCCTCAGCCCTTCGCTTCGCCGAGCGGATAATCGTCCATCTGCATGCGCGCGCCGGCGGCTAGCGTCTGAGCGTCGGTGTCGGTCTGGTGCGTGGGCACGTCGTCCGCATTTGGCTCCGCGCACTTCGCCGCGAGCGTGGTCAACATGCCCATGCTCATCGCGACGAGCACCAGCTCCGTCAGGTTCGCGATATGGAGCTTGTGCATCATGCTCGCGCGATACTTCTCGATCGTCTTCGGGCTCAGGTTCAGGTATTGGCCGACCTGCCTGTTGGTGCGCCCTTCCGCAATCAGCTTCAGCACGCTGCGCTCGCGCGCGGTCAGGATGTCCCACGCCTTTCTCGGCGCAGGCATCTCCCGGCCCGTCACGAACGAGTCGACCATGTACCCGTACACGTCCGCGCTCAGGTGCTTCTTGCCCAGCATGACCGTTCGCATCGCGAGCAGCAGCTCGTCGAATGAGACGTCCTTGAGCACGTAGCCGTCGACGCCTGCACGCAGCGCTTCCCGCACATACTCCTCGCTCTGGTGAACCGTGAGCGCGACGATCCGCACGTTCGGCGATCGTCGTTTGATCGTTGCGCTCGCATCGATGCCGTTCATCCCGCGCATCGACAGATCCATCAGGATCAGATCGGGGGCGAGCGTCATCGCCTGATGACACGCCTCCTTGCCATCCCTTGCTTCGCCGACGACGTCGTAATCGCCTTGCGCGCAAAGCATCGATCGCAGGCCATTTCTCAACAGATCATGGTCCTCTGCGATAACCACGCGATATTTGGTATTCACGACTTCAACTCCCGGTTGCCACCCCCCGGGCTGCTGCGCTCCGTTCATCGTGGACACGGATTGCGCAGTTCCGGAAACTCTCGCCGGGTGTTTCCCGGCGCAATTTATTAAGTGAAATTTCCGACAACCGACTGCTATGCGGTTGGCATCCGCAAGCTTCGTGCCATTGCGTGGCGAACCAGTGGCAGCAGGGATGACGCTCAGGCGTGCCCGCCGCGAACCGATGCAGCCCGTCGGGAGTGTTTCACAATTGAATCAGTAGACCTTTTCCGGTGCGTCAGTGTGACTACGGATAGCGGAAATGCCGCTCGCCTTTCAAGATTGGGGAAAAGAAATTGGCTGTTGCGACGCCGGAAATAGAAGAAAAAAACAGCGCGCCGTAAGGATTGTCAATTTTCGTTTATTACCATCCGTTACCGCCCATATTGAATGTAACAATCTTGCACCGCTTTGCGTAACGGCCATTCCGGAATCGAAGTGTAGGGAGGTGCCCCATTGCCGATCCGATTTTTCATCAACCACAATCCAGGTGCAGGAGACCTGGAAGATGCACCATTGTCCTTCATCCCGACTGGGAATCGCGATCGTTGCCGCATGCGTGGGGCTCGGCGCGGCTTGGTCGTCGGTTGCGCATGCACAGATATTCGGCACGGTCACGCACAGTGGCGCAATTGTCCTGACGAACGAGCCTGGCAACGCCAGCCTGAAGGTGATCGTCGCGGGCGACCCGCCCGCCGAGCCCGGTGCGAAGCATGCGGCTTCGAAGCTGTCAGGCGGCGCCGCGCTGTCCTTGTTCGCGGACGTGATCGAGGAAGCGAGCCGCGCGTTTCACGTTCCGTCCGAACTCCTTCGCGCGGTGATCGACGTCGAATCGGGATACAACCCGAAGGCAGTGTCGGATAAAGGCGCGCTCGGGCTCATGCAGCTGATGCCGGGCACCGCGCGACGGTTTTCGAGCGGAGACATGCTCAACCCGCGCGACAACGTGCTCGCCGGCGCGCGGTATCTGCGATTCCTGCTCGACCTGTTCAAGGAGAATGTCGAGCTCACGGTGGCCGCATACAACGCCGGAGAGAACGCGGTGATTCGCGCCGGCTATCGCGTCCCGTCGTTGCCGCAGACGCGCCAGTATGTCCCGCGCGTGCTTGCGCGTTACAAGCAGCTTCTCGCGTCGAGCTGATGATCCGTGCCGTCAGCGCGCACGAATAGGTTGCCGGGCATTGCCGGGCGTCGTGTCGGGGCGACGCCCGGCAACGCGTGCCGATCCCCTCCGGCTGGTTAACAGGCCCAAGGCGGCTCAAGGCGGCTCAAGGCGGCTCAAGGCGGCTCAAGGAAACGCGGGAATGGTCGGATCCTCGCCCTGGAGATGCGCTTCGGCATGGTGAAGCTTGATCAATTCCTCGATCTCGTGGACGCGATCCTTCGGGATGTCGATCATCATCAGCAGCTCGCCGCGCTCGATCCCTTCTTCGAAACGCTTCAGGCGTGAACTCGGCACATCGACGCCAATCATCGACGCCGCCCATGCGCCGAAGCCGGCGCCGGACAACGTGATCGTCACGAAGGCGCCGCCGGCGATCGGCAAGCCCGCTGGCGGAAATGCCAGCGCGAGCAGCGCCAGCAGCATCCCGGTCGCGCAACCGACCGCCGTGCCTCGGGCCAGCGACGGCAGCAGGTCGCTGCGTTGCGCGAGCGTGGCCTCGGGCAAACCGTCGCGCAGCACGCTGTGGTTTGCGATCACGTGGATGTGCCGCCACTCGACTCGCTGCACCAGAAGCTCGGTTACGACCGACTGCGCGCATTGCGGCGTCGGCAACAGGAAATATACGCGTCTCATGGCTACGACCCCTACCGTGCGTCAGGAATGCCTGGGTGTTCCTGATGACATTCTGGTCCGGCGCGCCCCCCGCTTGTAGTGGGAAGACTCGCCGAAATGCATGGGTAGAACGCAGTAGACGCCCGCAGTAGACGCCATCTCGCGGGCGCTTCAAAGTTTGCCGTAGCTGTGCAGCCCCGACAGGAACATGTTGACGCCGAGGAACGCGAACGTCGTGACGACGAGCCCGGTCAGCGCCCACCATGCGGCGGCCGTGCCGCGCAGGCCTTTCATCTGGCGCATGTGCAGCCATGCCGCGTAGTTCAGCCACACGATCAGCGCCCAGGTTTCCTTCGGGTCCCAGCTCCAGTAGCCGCCCCATGCCTCGGCCGCCCACAGCGCGCCGAGGATCGTCGCGATCGTGAAGAACGCGAAGCCGACCGCGATCGACTTGTACATCACGTCGTCGAGCACGTCGAGCGCTGGCAGCCGATCGGCGAGCACGCCGCGCTCCTTCATCAGGTACGCGACCGACACCATCGCCGACAGCGCGAAGCTGCCGTAGCCGATGAAGTTCGCCGGCACGTGGATCTTCATCCACCAGCTCTGCAGCGCCGGCACGAGCGGCTGGATCTGCTGCGCGTCGCGCGCGATCGAATACCACATCAGGAAGCCCACCGCGGCGCTGATGATCAGCAGCACGAATGCGCCGAGCGCACGCGTGCCGTAGTGCTGTTCGTAGTAGAGGTAAAAGAGTGCCGTGATCACGCAGAACAGCACGAACACTTCATAGAGGTTCGAAATCGGAATGTGGCCGACGTCGGTGCCGATCAGGTACGACTCGTACCAGCGCACCATCAGGCCGGTGAAGCCCATCAGCACCGCGGCCCACGTGAGCTTCTGGCCGATCGCACCGCCTGATTCCGCGCGCGCCAGCGTGCCGATCCAGTAGAAGGTCGTCGCGAGCACGAACAGTGCGCTCATCCACAGGATCGCGGACTGGCTCGACAGGAAATACTTGAGAAAGAACGCCGAATCCGCGCGCGCGAGGTCGCCATGGTAGATCTGGATCGACAGCAACGACAGCGCCGCGATCGACGCCATCAGCAGCTGCGCCGGCTTCCAGCGCCAGCCGAGCGTGATGAGCGCCGGTACCGCGCACGCGAGCACGAGCCTGTCGTAGTCGTTCATGGACGCGTAATAGCGCGACAGCGCGAAACCTGCGCCCGCGACCATCGCGAGCGCGAACAACCAGTCGAGCGGCGACACTCGCGCGAGGAACTGCCGCACACGGAATTGACGCGCGTCGTCCGGCGCAGATGCGCGAACGGTGCCCGACGCGGCGTGTTGCTGATGTGGGGGCCTGTCGACTGGCGCCGTACCTCCACGAGAGGATTGAATCGCCTTCATGGTCATTCACCAGGATGGAACCGCGTACTACCGGAATAAAAAAACAGTGCCCCGCCCCGGGGGAGACGAGACACCGAAACGATCACCGCCAGCGCCGTTTTGTCCATACGGCCTGCAGCGCGTGCCGCAGGCGGCGCTGGTCTGGTGCAGTGCGATCATTGATCGGCCGGTGGGCTCGTCGAAACCTCTGCCTCCGGCGGAAATGCCTCGACGTAAGCCGCGACGGCACGCATGTCCTGCTCCGACATGTTTGCACACACGTCCTTCATGATCTTGCCGCGGGGCCGTGTATCGGTTTCACGGAAGACCTTGAGCTGCTTTATCACGTAGTCCGCATGTTGCCCGGCGAGACGCGGAAACCGCTCCACCCCCTCGCCGTGCTGGCCGTGACATGCGATGCACGCCGCGACGCCCTTGTCCGGCAGGCCCGACAGGAAGATCGCCTTGCCCTCGCTGATGAGCGTGAGATCTACGACGTCGCCGAGCGTCGTCGGCTGGCTTGAAAAATACGTTGCGATTTCATCGATCTGCGCGTCGGTCAGATGCGTGAAGCCCCACATGTACCGCTTCGCATTCGGATCGGAACGCGCGTGATTCTTGAAGTCGGCCAGTTGATCGACGAGGTATTCCTTGCGCTGTCCGGCGAGCTTCGGAAACATCGGCGACACCGACACGCCGGTCGCGCCATGGCAGTTCGAGCACACCTGCAACGCGATGGTCTTGCCCGACACGGCTGCGTTGTCGATCTGCCGCGACCGCTCCAGGTCGTGACAGGCCGACCCTGCGAGCAGCATCGCAAGCGAGACGATATGGGCCATCCTGTTCATGTTACGAACCTCCTTGCCGCGATTTTTGCCGCGCCCTCGATCGATCCCGTTCGGCGGTGGCGCGCATGCGCATCGACACGCGATGCGAGATGCGCGCCGCCCGCTCGTTACGCGTGCTCCAGTCGGCCGGGCGCACGGGAAACGCCGGACGGGATGTCAGAACGAAGCGACCCATAGATAGAGAAACAGCGTGTCGTTGTCCCTCGCATTGCGCCCGTTGCCGTCGTAGTTGGTGGTCGCACCGAGGAACTTGGTGAAATGCGTGTATTGCAGGCCGACGCGCACGTACTGAACGGGTATCCAGAAGATTTCCGGCGTCCAGCCCTGCGTGTTCGGATGGAAATTCGCGCTGGCCGAGTACAGCGTGCTGTCCGGCGTGCCGGTCGTATTGAAGAACGACAGGCTCACGCCGTATTTGGCCTGGTAGATGTACGACGCCTTGAGCCGCAGCGAGTTGAGATTCGCCGCCGTGTTGTCGGCCAGCACGAAATTGTTCGGATCGTGAATGTTTTCACGCACGTAGCGCGCCTGCGCGGTGACCGTGTGCGGTTCCAGCAGGTACTGGTACTGCGCGTCGAAGCCGTAGTCGCGATAGCGTGTCGCACCCGTGCCGAAAATCGGGAAATTGTTCGGGTCGTTCGGATAGACGTTGACGCTGAACCCGAACGCACCAACCATCACGCTATGGGGCCCCCAGTCGTGCGTCAGTGCAATGCGCGCATACGGGTTGTAGCCGCGCAGATAGGTCTGCGGGTGGTCCGGGTTCCCTGCCCGGTTGCCCTTGCTCAGGAACGACCAGATGCCGTCGGCCGTGCTGTATGCGGTCAGCTCGGCATAAACCGTCTTGTTCCAGTACAGGTACGCACCCGTGCCGACGACCTGCATCGCGAGGCCCCCTTCGATGATCGGCGTGGCCGGAACGCCGGCAACCGGGCTGATCGCCGACCCGACGTACGGATAGCTCCAGGCCGGCGCGGTGTTGAAGACGTCCTGCACGGTCGGATTGTTGTGCAGCGTCAGGCCGAGGATCAGATCGTTCGACGGCGACATGATCCGGTCGACGAAGCGGAAATCGGTGTTGTCCGATGCCCACCAACCTTTCCATTTCCCGCTGCCGGGGTCCTGATGATCGTAGTTCGCATAGGTGAACTGAGCGAAGCCGCCGATCTTGTCGGTGATCTTTCCGGCGAGGAACACGCTCGCAAAATCGAAAATCGGCAGGCCATTCTTCGGCGTGATCGGATTGCCGTTCGCGTCGCTGTTGGCTCTCGTCTTGCTCAGGTCGCCGACGGCCATCGCGGCGATCGGAATCGTGCGCTCGCCGAGCGTATAGCCGTTCAGCTTGAACATGCGCCCATACGGCGTGAGTTCCGGGAACTGCCCACCGGCATGACAGGCGACGCAGCTTTGTCCGGTCTGGCGCGCGAAGATCGGCAGCGCCTGTGCGATGGACACCTGCAGCAATGCGAGCGCCGCGAGCACGACCGTCCAGCCACGACGTAGCCAGTGATGTCGCGTGCCACGGCCGACAAGAATGCTTGTCATGGCTGATTCCCTCCCCCAACGCCCTGTGTCGTTACGCTCCGGCGTGACGTTCGAACGTCACATGGTGTCTTCATTGTGCGAGCAGCCGACCGGAGGCGGCATGGGGCAACCCCCTCTTATTACGATCTGATTTCTACCCGATCCGCGCGCAACGTGGCTGCTCAGGAAGCGATCAAGGGACGATCCAGTCCCCGTCAGCCGAGACTTTCATGCGATCCGGCCCGGCGAACCGCACGATATAGCCGCCCTTCGACGCGAAGGTTTGTCCGGACGCGAGCGTCAGGCGCGGATAGTAGCCGGTCAGGATGCGGCGTTCGAGCATGTCCTGGATGCGCTCGACGAGGTACTCGCGTACGAACGCGTCGACCAGATGGCTGAGCGTCTCGGCGAGCAGGCCGCACGCGAGATACGTGTCCGCCTGCACCTGCGGCGCGACCATCGGGATCTGCCGGATCGTGAACCAGCCGAACGCAAAGTCGACGCGCACGCGCCGTCCTTCGGGCAAGTCGAACGGGTACGCGAGCCGCGTCACGCCGCGCCAGCTCGTCGGCAACGGCGTGTTGTCGAGCCCGCCGAGGAGCCCCGACATGAAGACCGTGTCCGACACGGGCTGCACATGGTCGAGCGCCGCGATGTCGGGCGGCCGCAGCCACAGCACGAGCACGTCGTCGCGCGATATCCGATGCAACGCGTGTGCGACGCTGTCGCCGCGGGCGAGCACGTGGTTCGACACCGCGATGCCGTGGCCTTTCAGCGCCGCAGCCAGCGCCTGTGCGCCCCGCTCGCCGTTGTCGCCCGCGCGATAGACCTGCCACACCTTCTTCACCGCTTTTGGCGCCGGCCTTGTATCGGCTTCGTCGAGAATGCGCTTCGCGATCAGATCGGCCTCGAGCAGCACGCCCCTCGAGAAGTACACGGAATAGAAGTCGTGATCCGTCCCGACCGGCACTTCGACGTTCGGAAACAGGCAAGGCACGGCCTCCTGTTCGCAGAAGTCGTGGACGGGCGCCCAGTTCCGGCCGCCCAGTCCCGACACGACGGCCAGCACGGGTTGTCGCGCGAGAAACTGTCTCAACTGCTCATGCCACGTGTCGGGCGGCCCCTTGAGCTCCCACACGTGCAGTTCCCAGCGGCGATTGACCATGAACATCATCTTGCGCGTCGAGCGCAGCGCCGGCGTCGTGCCGAACGGAAACGTATTCTTTTCCGCGAAGTAATGCTGAAGCACGTCGAGCATGCCCGCCCGCTTCACCGGGTCCGCATCGGGCGTGACGATCGTCGCGAAATGCAGCACCGTGTCCGTCACGCCCGACGGCTTGTGCTGGTCGAGGCGTTGCAGATAGCCGGTCAGCGCAGCCATGTCGGCGTCGCTGAGCGCGTAGTGCGGCATCAGGTTGCCGAGCGGCCGGCCTTCCGAGTCGACTCCTTCGCGTATCGCTCTCGCGAGCAATTCTTGTGTGTACGGCTCGCGATCGGTGCGCATGCCCGTAACATACGGAATGTCGAGATCCTCCGCGGTTTGCGCGCGCGGATGAACCAGGTAGCGCCACGTGATCGGCGGGATCGTGTTGTTGCCTTCCTTCGAGCCCAGACCGCTGCGCCGGTGACAATTGATGCACGCGGCGGCGGCGCCGTGCAGGCGCACGCCGTCTGCGTGCACTGCTTCGAGCGGCTCGCCCGAGCCGAGAATGCCGCGCTGGAAAATGGCCTCCCCCGCATCCAGCGGTGCGATAGTCGCCGCCACCTCGCCGCAGGCCGCCTCGCCCGCGATCACGCTCAGCGCGGCCAGCAGCATGCACCGCACGAGCATGCGCGACGCGAGCGGGCGCGCGCCCACGAGAGCGCGCAGTCGCTGGCGGATGCCGTTCATGGCTGTGGCGTCGGATGGCCGGTGGCCGGCTGCGCCGGTGCCGCGTTGGCATCGATCGAAACCGGACGGCGCTGCCCCGGCGTTGCGGGCCGGGCGAAGATCATGTCGTCGAGCGGCGGGTTCAGCGTCACCTTGTCGATGAACAGCGTGTCCTTGTTCGGCGACGCCGCCGCACCGCTTTCGATTTTCAGCGGTATCTGCAACCCGTCGATACGCTTGTAGTTGCTGTAGGTCATCTCGACCGTGACCACGCCGCGCGGGCTGCGCACCTGGCGGTCGGCCTTCACGTCCAGGAACGTCTGGCCGTCGATCCACAGATGGCGAATCGCGCCGGAAGGCAGCTTCACCGCAAGGCGATACGCACTGTGCCCGTCCAGCTGATCGACGCCGTCCAGCGTCACGCCGACGCCCTTCGCGTCATGGTCGATCAGCAGCCCGTCGATCACCTGCTCGTCGCGCGCGGACGTCAGTTCGTCCACCGTATAAGGCCGCACGTTTGCGCCGCCCCCGCTGCGCGCGCCCAGCTTCCAGCCTTCGTGGCCGTCGAACACGCGCACGGCCTTCTGGTTGTACACGGTGATCTCGAAGCGCGTCTTGTTCGGGCGTTTCATCGCGAGGATGAACGGCATGTCCCGCACCGGCGAGTTCGCGCTGTCCACATGGCCCGACCAGACCATCGTCTGGATGTTGCGCCACGCGTCGAGCCCACCTCGCGCCGCGATGTTCTTCTCGACGACCTGGTCCGCACTCAGACCTTGCCCCGGTATTTGCTCGCACGCACACAAGGCCGCCGCCGCGCAGGCGGCGACCACCCACGATCGGATTCGTGTCATGGCCTTCACCTCGTCCGGATATCGGGCGCTTGGCTCGTCACCTTGGCAAAGGAGAGCGGCGGCTTGCCGAACAGCGTGTCGTCGGCCGGCTGGTTCATCGCGACATGGTCGATCGTGATCTTGTGCGTCTGCTTGACGCCGCTGACGACAGTCTCGAGCGTGTGCGGCACGACGACGCCGTTCTCCTTCTTGTAATCGCGATAGAAGACGGCAACGCTGTGCGTCTTGCCGTCGAGCACGCGCGGCTCGCCTTCGATCTTCAGTTCGAGAAAGCTCGCCGCATCGACCCACAGGCGGCGCTCCGCGCCTTCCTTCGTCGTCAGCTTCAGCACGTACGCGCGGTGGCCTTCCACCTGCTCGGTGCCGAGCGCCTGGATCGTCGTGCCCTTGTTCGCGTAGTCGATCAACGGGCCGTCGAGCTCGGCGGATGCGGCGGCGGACTTGAGCTGCGCCGGCGTATACGGCACGACCTCGTTGCGTCCGAGGAACGGCTTGACGGTCCAGCCTTGCGCGCCGTCGAACACCTGCAGCGCCGTCTGCTGCTCGAACTGGATTTCGAGCCGGCTCTTGTGCGGACGCTTCAACGTCAGCGTGAACGGCAGCTTGACGTTCTTTTTGCCGCCCGCATCGAGCTCGCCCGTCATCTTCATCGACGACACCGCTCGCCACGCCTGCAGCCCTCCGCGGGCCGCGACATTGCGTTCGACGATCTGCGCCACGCTCAGATGCGATGCCGATGGCGCCTGGGCATTCCCCGCTGCCGATGCCGCGAAGGCGGCCTGGCTGCAAGCCAAAATGCCGGCGACGCACGCCGCCGGGATCGACTTGAAAAGAAACCGGTTCATGACTTGTCTCCTCGCAGGCAATCCGCCGGCCCCCGCCGTGCGGCCTGCTGCGCTTGGGTGTGATTACTCGACCACCAGACCGTCGATATGGAGCGAACCGACCAGCACGCTGACCCGGTCGCCGCGCTTGATCGGCCCTCCCTTGTTGGAAAACACCATCCAGTACTCCTGACCCGCCTCCAGCTGGCCCGACTGTCGCAGCGCACCGATCTGGTCCATCACCGGAACCACGAGCATCGCGTGGCTCGCTTCCCCGTACAGATAGGCAGTTGCCTTGGGGTCGGCGAGTTGCTGCGCCTTCTGCGGATCGGTCACCCGGTAGCTGAAGCGGATCAGGTTGCCCGATGCGGTGCTGCGCACGTGCAGGTCGCTGATGCCTTTCGCCAATTGGTAATACGCCTTCGCCTCTCGCGGCAGGCTCACGGGCGCGTACGGCGAGTGCACGCGAGCGGCCGGCGTGCCCTGCCCGGCCTGCCCGGCCGCGGCCGGCAGAGGCCGGACCGTGGCGAGGCAGGCGCCGCTCGCGAGCAGCAGCGCCGTTGCCATGTGGAGGGGCGCGCGCTTCATGGCAGCGTTCCCAATACGTTGTTGAGCGCCGCTGGCAATGGCGCGGGTGCCGGCACGTTAATCGCGGGGGCCGGCACGTTAATGACCGGCACCGCCGCCGGCGCGGGAACCGGCACGTTAATGACCGGCAACGCCGCTGGCGCCGGAAGCCGCACGTTGTTGAGCGGTGCCGCCACTGGCGCGAGGATCTGCGGGAGAAGGCTGGCCAGGCCGGACGGCTGACTCCCCAACGCGAGCGGATCGATCGGGTTGCTGCCGAGCGCCCCGGACCGCACGAACTCGACCGCGCCGATGTCGTAACCGCTGTCTTGTCCCTGTTGCCCTTGTTGCCCTTGTTGCCCCTGTTGGCCTTGCAAGCCTTGTGGACGTGGCGTGCCGAAGATGTCGTGATTCGGTGCGCCGGCTCCCGTGGCTGCGCCGATCGCCGGCGACGTGCTCTGGATCGAGTAGTTGCCCATCATCACGTTATAGCCAGGCTTGCCCGCCAGCGCCTCGTTGAACAGCGACAACGGTCCGTACGACATGTTGATCCACTGGTTGCCTTCATCGGGCGTCGCCGTCGGCATCAACCCGAACAACGGGTTCGGCAGCACCGCGTCGGCAATCCCGGGCGGCACGGCAAAGCCGTTTCCGTTGAGTTCCGGCGGCACGCGCGAGCCGTTGCAGTACTGGCCGATCGTCTGCGGGTTCTTCGCAATGTTGCCGTTCCCTGCGTAACCTTGCGTGCTGGTCAGGATCGAGTGCTGCGGCGTCATCGTTAGCCCCGAACTGTGGTTGCCGGGCCCCGTATCGCCGTACGCGCCGATGTCCCAGTAGGCGGGCGGAGTCGTGCCACCCGTCACGCAGAAGCCGGTCGACGTTCCCTTCTGGTTCAGCACCGGGTTCAACGTGACCGCGTTCTGCACGCCCGGGATGGTCGGGTCCGGTTTCGCGCTCACCGAGATATAGAACGAGCGGTTTTGCCAGAACAGGTCGTTGGTCAGCACCGGGTTCGAGAACTTCTTGCAGGTCAGGTCGTTTCGCACCGGACACCCGACGGTCCCGGTGAAGCCCACGGGCGGCGTGAGCGCGGCCATGAGGAGCTGCGAGTTGGGTGCGGTCTCCAGGCCGGCCGGCTGCGGCGTCGACTTCTCGATGTAGCTCGTGCACGTCGTTTCCGAGCTGTTCGGGCTGGTCGTGCATCCCGGCGGCAGCACGTTCGATTGCGACGCAGCCGGCGTATTGAAGAGCACGCCCGCCGACGCCGTCGCATCGTTCGCGATCACCGTGTTGTTGATGAAGTTCACGCGCAACGCATCCTGCAGCGATACGCCGCCGCCCGACCAGCCTGCCACGTTGTCCGCGATGATGTTGTTGATCACGTTGACCCGATACCACTTCTGCGGGTTGCCGAGGTTGCGCTGCACATCCGTGCCGTTGACGTTCTGCAGCCGCAGGCCGCCGCCCTTCCCGCTTTCCGCGGTGTTGCCCATGATCAGGTTGCCGTCGACCAGGATATCCGGGCCGACGCCGTCGGACAGCTGCGGCGCGCAATCGACGTCGACGGTGGAGTTCTCGCAGAACGTGCCGTCAGGCGGCACGCCTTCCACGATCATGCCTCCGCCATATGTCGGGAGCGTCGGGTTGTTGCTCTGGTTGAACAACACCACGTTGTGCGACAGGTCGCCGTTGTAGCTGAACCCGAAGTGCGCGACGCCGCCGCCGTCACCGCCGCTGACGTTACCGCATACCCAGTTGTAGTTGAAGTGGTAGTAGTCGGCACCCGAGCAGAAGGTCACGCCGCCGGCCGACGCTGGCGTGGTCGAATTGATTTCGTCCCCATACGAAGCGTTCGACGTGACCGCGTTGTGATGGACGTTGACGTTCGTGTTGTACAGGAACGGCAGTTGCGTCACGCCGTCCGGCGCGATGGACCCGTCCGGCACCTCGACCTGGCCGATCGTGATGCCGCCCGTCAGCGTGCCGGCATTGCCTGTCACGCGGTTGTTCGATACCTCCGTGTAATGGTTCCAGCCATGCAGGAAGATCCCGCCGCCGCCTTGCGAGCTGTTGGTGAACGTGATCCCGTCGATGCGCGACGGATTGCAGATGAAGCTGCTGTAGTTCGGGTTGTTCTTGTCCGTCGTGCAATCGCTCGTCTTGAGCGGCGTGCAGATGCCGTTTGCCTTGCAGTCCGTGCTCGGCTGCACGCCCTTCGCCAGCACCGTGATGCCCGCGCCTTCATACGCACCCATCAGTGACGGCTCCATCAGCAGTTCGCCGAGGTTGCCGTTTTGCATGCCGTCCCAACCGATGGTCGGCTCGAACGGGATCGGATCCGCGTGGCCCTGCTTGTCCGCCGTGCACTGGTTCTGATAGGTGCCGGACGGATCATACGGGTTGTTGGCCGTAATCGGCCCGCCGTTCAGCGACGTGCCGAACAGGCACGCGATCAGCCTGCGCCACGGATCCAGCTTGCCCGACGGATGCGTGTTCGCGTTGACCGTCACCGACGGCGCGCCGACACCTTGCAGCCGGACCGGCTTCCACATCACCAGCATCTCGTTGTACGTCCCCGGACCGACGACGATCAGGTCGCCCGCGTTCGCGCTGTCGATCGCGCTCTGGATCGCGTTGTTCGCGCCGTTCTCGCCGTTGACGTAGGTCGGCGCCTTGCCGCCGATCGTCACGGTGACCGTGTCGATCGACCGCTTGCCGTTGCTGGCCGTGATCACGAGCTCGCCGCACTGTGTCGGTGTAGTCACGCCCATCTGCTGGATCGTGCAGGTCGAGGGTGCCTTCATCGTCGGCGGGAGCGGGATGCTCAGGTCGGGCACATTGACGACGATCGTCTGGTCGCTCCACCTCACGACATGCGCATTGACACCTGCGATCGTCACCTTTCCCTGCGTACCTCCGAAGCCGTAGTGGCGCGTGATGAACTTCTGGTTGAACGGCGGCGTGGGCGTGCTAGGTCCCGAGTACGCATTGTTCGGCACCTGCTGGTCGCCCAGCGCGGTGATCGTCAGCGTCTTGCCGGGTGCGCTGACCCACGGGCCCACACCGTCGCCGTTCGCGCTCGAGATCGCGGGCGTCGCATCCGGATACGCACAGTCGGGCTGGTTGTATCCGTCAGCGAAGGCCTGCACCGGCACCACCGGCGTATCCATGTACTGCGTCTGTCCAGGCATGAACGGAATCTCGTAGCAGAACTGGCTGTATGCCGGGTTGTACATCGGATCGGCAATCGTCTTGCCGGGGTTCTTTGGATCGGGGATCGGGCCCGGGTCGTTCATGCACGCGACCATCATCGTCGGTGCATAGCCGGTCGGGTTCGGAGGATTGACTTCCCAGGTCGAGAACGTCAGCCCGTTGTAGATGCCCCATTGATCCGAATACGTGCGCGAGATTTCATTGCCGGAGAAATCCTTGAACGAAACCGGCACGTTCGGCACCGCGAACTTCTCGCCGAACTGCGGCGAATACGGATCGAACTCCGACGAGAAGTCGTCGAGCATGAAGCCCGTATAGTGCGCGGACACATGCGTCGAGCTGAAGATCCAGAACTTCGCGAGCACCGATTCCTCGTTCGTGAGCACCACTTCCTTGCGATCGCACAGATGCCGCGATGCACCCGCGAACGGCGCGACCTCCTGCGATCCCGGGAACAGGCTGATGTAGTCCGGCACGATGCGCAGCGCGCCGACGCACGGCCAGAACCGCTCGACGCTGCCGGTGTCGCCTTCGGCATGCGGCGTCGAACCGAGGTTCGTGGTCGGGTTCTGCGCGTTGTTGATGTTGTAGGTCGAGTTCACCGCAGCCTGGTCGGGGAGGATGAAGATGTTGCCGATCCCGCCGAACTGCTGCGTCACCGGCGCGATGTAGTTGTCGCCGATCAGGATGTTCTTGTCCTCCTCCTTCACCAGTTCGTAGCCCGGCGGCACGATGATCTCGACCACGTACTTGCCCGGAGGCAGCATCGGCGTATGGTCGACGGGATTCAGGTTCGTCGTGCAGATCTTGCAATTCGTCCCCGTTGCCGTCGGCTTGCCGCTTGAATCCGTCGCCGTCACGCTCGGGAACTTGTACGCTCCGTCATACGGCGCCGGCTGGATCTGGTTGAACACGTGCATGCCGTCATAGCACTTGTATTGCGCGCTCGAGGGCAACTGACGATGCAGCGGATCGAGCCAGTTGGTGCTCTTCTGCAGCGTGAACATGAACGGGTCGTTCGGATCCTGTCCCGGGCAGTTCATGTTCGGCGTCACCTTGTCGGCGCGGAAGCCCTGCGCCCAGTCGTCCCAGCTCGATGTCTTGGTCGTGTCCACCAGCGTCAGGTTCGTGGTGCCGTCCGTGGCGGTGCCCTCCTGGTACAGGTTCACCGTGACGTTCGGCACGTCGGGCGTCCATTTCGTGTGGATGAGCAGCGTCGGATCGTCGAACGGCCGCGTCGATGCGTAGATCACCTCGCCGCGGATCCCGCCGTTCTCATTCGGCGCAAACAGTCTCTTGCCGTACTCGATGAACGAGTTCTGGCCGGAGAAGCCCTGCCACGCCTCCGACGTCACCCACGGCGGATCGACCCGGCCGGTCGAACCGGTGCCGGTGGTGCTGCAGTCTGCGTCCGCGCAGTACCGGGCACCCGGCACCTGCAGGTTTGCCGGCAGCGAGAAGCGCTCGGCCGTGTTCGCGAGGTTCGCGGCAATCGTCGACGTCCGGGCGCCCGGCACCGTGGTGCTGTCGACCACGCCGCCCGCGTCATAGACCACGTGCGTGCCTGTCGGCGCATAGCGCGTCATGTCGTCGTCCACCACGTACCAGTTGAACAGCGGAAACACTTCGTTGAACGGCGCGATGCCGTTGGCGTCCGTATTGTTGAAGTTCGAGAAGCTGCCGTCGCGAAACCGCATATTGACCGAGGCCAGTGCGATGGGCGCGTCGTTGGTTTCGTCCCAGATGCCTGTCAGGTTCTTGTCAATGAAGGTCCGTGTATAGAGGTTCGTCTGCCACTGAAGCACCGGAATCTCGCCAAGGTCGACCGTCGTGCTCCCGTTGGCAGCAGGAAGCTGCACCGCCTTCGCGAGCCCGTCGACGATCTGGTCGTTCCATTGATCGAAGATCGTGATGCGCGTCGTGCCGCTGGGCAGGTTGCTGATCGTGAACTTGCCCTTGTCGTCGCATTTCGTGAAGCCGTAATCCTCGCCGTCGGGGTCGCCGACGCTCACGTAGCACTGCGAGAAGGCCAGCGAATCGTGCGACCCGCTGCTGTACAGGTTTTCGTTCGGCGGACGGCTGTAGTGCAGGTTCGTGACGGTGCCCGTGATCGTGTTCGGGCACGGGCCCGTGTCGCACAGACCTGTCTTCGACGCATTGGTCCGCCGCGCGTTGATGGTCTGCGGATTCGCGAAGCCGATCGACACGTGATAGCCGGCCGGCCCGAACTCCTGGAAGTACGCGGGCCCGCCGACCTTGATGAACGCGTCATGCGCCTTCTGTCCGTCGAGCGTGTTGGTCTGCAGCCATTCCTCCCCGCGGCCGATCCGGTCAGCCGCCGGCGTCGCGATCACGCCGTAGCGGCCCGGCATCAGGTTCGCAATGACGGCCTGACCGACGAGCGGCGACAGCGTCTTGCCGTCGGATTCGTATTTCGGGCAGGTCGGGATCATGCCGACCAGGCCGCCGGCCTGCGCCGTGATCGGGCATGCGTTGAGCCCGGTGAGCGGGTCGATGGTGCCCTGCAGCGAATTCGACAGCGGCATGTTGAACATGTCGTAGGTCATCTGCCCGGTCGGGTCGCCCGTGCCCCCGGCGTCGTCCCAGAGCTTGATCTCGAATCCGCCGAGACCGGGTTCACGCGCCGTGCCGAAGCCGTCCGAACCGCCGCTGACGTCCACTTCACCGTTGAGCGGCGCATCGTCCTCGAACACGAACACCGAGAGCTTCGCGGTCTGATACGGCGTTTCCGTCAGCAGCACGTTGAGTTGCCCTGCTTGTCCGGCCGCGGTCTGTCCGGCCCGCGCGGCCGCGATCTGCGCGGGCGCGATCGGCGCGCCGCCCATGCTGTGCCCGCACTTGCCGGTGCCCGGCGCAAAATCCGGGCCGATCGGGCCCGACGGGCAGTCCAGCGCAATGCTGAACTGCCGCGCGCCGTTGTACGGTGCGCCGCCGGCGTTCACAAACGTGTTGCCGGCGTCGCCAGGCATGATCGAGATGTAGTAGTGCTTGGTCGGATCGAGCGCGACGTATTTCGGATCGACGGGCGCCTGTTGTGTGGGGTTCAGGCCGGTGGTGCGGCACACGCCGTTGCCGACGTCGCAGACGGCTGCCATATGCTTTTGGTGCGTCGGGTCGTACACGGTCTGGCCGGATTCGCACGCGACCACGCCGACGCAGCCCGCGGCCACCACCGGCATGTAGCTCGTGTGGAAATTCGTGCCGAGACTCGGGACCGGCAGAGGCGGACAGTAAGACGGCCGCCCCGTCGACGAGTTCACCTGGCAGGCCGGATCGATCTGCATCGTGCGGTCTTCCTCGATGATCCAGCGATAGTCGGTGAGCTTGACCGCCTTGTTGGGGAACACGGCATCGGGCGCCATGCTCGGCGCATCCATCACGTTGACCACGAGCCCGCTACCGGGATTGAAGGTGACTGTCACTGTTCCCGTGGTCGTGCTTTGCACCTTTTGCGTATTGGTGACCTTGTACTGGAACGTTACCGTCTGCGCAGCTGCGTTGCTGGTGGCAAGCGGCGGCGTCGTCGGCGTGGCAGTAAACGATCCGTCCGGATTCAGCGTCACAGTGCCGTTCTGCGTCGTCCCGACGAGCTGCGCCGTGAGCGGCAGCCCGGCCGGATCGCTCGCGCTGGCGAGCACGCCGGGCGCGCCGACCTGCATTTGCAATGCGATGTTGCTCGTGAAGCTGGCGTTGCCCGCCGTTGGCATCGACATGCAACCGTTGCTGCTGGTGCAGGCCTTCAGCGTTACCGTCCCCGTCACCATCCCCGTCGCCGCTTTCGCGCCGTTCGTCGATTGATAGGTGAAGGTGTCGTCGGTCGTGCCGGCGGAAAGATAGGTGAACGTGCCGTCAGTGTTCAGGGTGAAACCGTTAGGGACAGCGAATTTAGGCGCG
The DNA here is from genome assembly GCF_003854275.1 of Burkholderia sp. Bp8963. Lineage (GTDB taxonomy): Bacteria > Pseudomonadota > Gammaproteobacteria > Burkholderiales > Burkholderiaceae > Burkholderia. The sequence goes on along the minus strand of NZ_QTQP01000003.1, from coordinate 206,007 downwards.
GTCGCGAGCGTCACACCGTATACGCCAGTATCGCTCGCGATCACCCCCTTGGCCGGGTCCGAGACCGTCAGGGTCACGTTCGGCACGAAGTAGTAGGTTGCGGGCGTGGTGGACGGGGTTTCACCGATGCCTGCGGTTGCCGACGGCATCGCGTTGTTGACCGCGATGTAACCTTGCATCCCGCCGTCGCGGAGATTGTTGGTCGACAGGCTCAGCTCGCGGTCGTACACAGGCAACACTCCCGCGGCCGGCGCGTTCACGATCACGTCGCTCGTCTTGCCGGCGGCCATGAACACGGAATTCTGAATGCGCGGATTACCAGGCAGCAGGTTGCCGTCCTCGGCGATGAGCGAGAACCCGGGAACAGGCGACGCGGCGCCCGTTTGCGCGCCGACCACCGCGGGAATGTGCATGCGCAGGCCGGCGTTCACGAGGCGCACGAGGATCTGCCCGGTCGATGCCGTCACGGTCGCGCTCGGTGGAAAGGCCGACACGTTCGGGTTCGTGCGGTCGAACGCGACGCCGTTGATCAGGTAATAGCGCGGATCGTAGTTCACTGCCGGCGGATAGCAGGTGCCGAACGACACGGACTTCGAATCGCCGCACCCGCCGGGTTGCCCCGACCACGCGGCCGTTTCGCTGAAGCCTTTGGTTGCAACGGCCGCGGCGACCGCTGCATTCTGAACCGGATCGATTTCGCTCATGACGAGCGGTACGTCGGCGTCATAGCAGGTCGGCGTATTCGAGGTCGCCGGTTGCGGATAGGCCTCCATCGTCGACTTGCAGGTCGTGGTGGCGACGCTCGGGCTCTTCACGACCAGCACGCCGTACAGGCCCATCGGCCCCTGGATCGACGGGTGCGTGCCCGATTCGAGCAAATAGGTTCCGGGCTTGAGGTTCGCCCAGGTGAGCGTCGTGTACGCCTTCGGATCGGTCGTCGGCGCCACCTCGGTTGCGAACGACTGGACGCGAGGCCCTTGCGAGGGTGGCGTGAATGCCGCGGGTGGCGACGTGTACGCGGTCGGCGCAGATGAGGTAGACGTGACGATCGGCCAGGTCGTCGCGGTTTGCGTCGGATGCACCGGACTCGCTACGGACGTCGCATGGTCGCCCAGCCCGCCGCCCAGTTGCCCGACGATGACGAGCGACGTCGGCACCGGGGTCGGCAGGTTGTTCGTCAGGTTGATCTGCAACGGCCCGGCCGACACGGTAATCACCACCGGCGACCAGTTCGCGCCGGCGGTCGTATTTGCCGCCGCGCAGGTCGCATTCGCGGCCGGCACCGTTGCGTTGGCAGCCGTCGTGCAGGTGTAACCCCACATCGGCACGGACTGTCCGTCCGGCAACAGCGCGGTGGAGGCTTTTGCCGTCAGATTGACGACCGCCGGCTGCGGGGCGGCCGCCTGTGCGAAACATGCGTCGCCGGCCGACAGCAACATCGATGCCGCGACCCCTGCCTTGAACAGATCAAGGAGCGTCGCTGTGAGCTTGATGGACCTCATCGCCTTTCTCCCCACCACTAATTGGATTCGTCGATCGGAAATACCGGGGGATCGACGAGCATCATCATCATCATTCCGCCTGGGAAGATGTTGTTCGTCGTGATCTCGCGCTCGTTATGCGAGTGCCACATGAATGCGAAGCCTGCTTCCTGCGACGGCGAGTTCAGGACCGTGCCGCTGGGTGGCGTCGTACCGTTCGGCCCTGTCGCGCGCACGGTCGCGTCCGGTCCGAGATACGGACTGCCGCCATACCAGAAGCCGTTCGTCAGGATGTTCGAGTCCGGCAGCGTGACCGGCCCGCCGCTGGCGACCTTGCCGAACGGCGCCTTCTCGAGCGCCTTGCCATGGTCCTGGCACCACTCGTAGTAGTTCGGCGCGTTGCGCGGGGCCCCCGACGCGGTCGTGTAGTAGCCGTTCGCGTCCGGGACGCAGACGCTGGTGTCGCCCGGGTAGCCGTGCCCGTAGACGTCCCAGTTCAGGCCCTTGCCGGTCCAGTAGAAGATCCCGTCCATCGTCAGGCCCGGCGTCGTGGTCGTCGTGAACAGCAGCGGGCCGGCCGGCAGTTGCGGCTTCGTCGGGTTGGTCGGGTCGACCGGGCTCAGCAGCAGGTTGCCGTCGCGCGCGAGCACGCGCACGTGGTTGCCGTGCTCGTGGAACGGATGCTGCCAGCGGCCCGTGCCGATGATCCGCAACAGCACCAGTTCGCCCGGATGCATGTGCGGGTTGCCGTTATACGGCTGGTGCGGATACTGCGGCGCGTAGTTCGGATCCATGTCGTCCGGCATCGAACGGCCATTGACCATGAAGTACGCCGGGTGATACGGCTCGGTCTCGACGGTCATGCAGCCGGTCGGTTTCTTGCACGACGAATTCACCAAAACCTGCTGCTCGGCCTGCTGGTGGATCTTCGGATCCATTTCGGAGAACTGAAATAGATACTCACGATCGTAGCAGGCCGCGCTGTTGTCGAATGCCGCCGGCGCGTTGCGGAAATCGTGCTGGCTGAAGGGCCTGCCCGTATCAGGGAACGCCATGCAGCCCGCCGTGTTGACCGATGTATTCGGCAGCACGATGATCGCGCCGTACATTCCCATCTCGACCTGCAGGTCGCCCTGCGTGCCGCTGTAATAGGTATGCGTGCCCGGCGTCGAGGCGACGAACGTGTAAGTGACCGTCCCGCCGCCGTTCGCTGCCTCCTGCGCCAGCAACCCGGGCACGCCGTTGGTAGCGGACACGACGAACCCCGGAAAGAGGATCGACGTGTTGCCAGCCGCAGCGGGCAGATTGTTGGTGAGCGTCACGGTGATGGTGTCGCCCTGCCTGACGATCAGCGTCGGACCGGGAATCTGCATCGTCGGACAGGTCGCACCTGTGATCGTCGACGGCGAGAAGACGGGCGGCGTGCCGCCCGCCGTGCAGCCGTAGCCCCACGAATAGACGCTTGTGCCGTCGGGCTGCGTGATGCGCGCTTCCGCGGCGGTGAGGTTGAAGACCTTGCCGGTAATGCCCGGCGCGGCGGCTTGCGCGTGCAGCGACAGCAACGCGGCAAGCGTTGCGACACCGACGCGTGCAAACCGTCCAAGGTGCGCGAGCGTCGCTGTCCACGCGCGGTGAGTGATGTGTCCCACGGCTTTTCTCCTCAGTGCAGGACTTCCCGGCCTGGCCTGCCCGATGACGCGGGCGGGCCGTGGTCATCAATTGCAAAGCTTCAAGCTCGGATCCACCGACTTGCAGATGTGGACCTCGGTCATCAATCCGCCGAAATTCTCCTGATCGTTCGACAGATGGTCGAGATTCGGCGTGTACAGGTAGAAAACCTGACCCGCGTGGTATTTACCCGGGTCGCTGGCATCGAGAATCAGGTCGAGCGACTCGCCGCCGCCGAGCGTGATCGAGTTCGTGTCGTATGCCATGTTGTTGCCGGCCATGTCGCGCAGCAGGCGGGCGTTGATCCCGATCACATGCATCGGGATGCCGAGCGACGCCAGCGTCTGGTATTCCGTGACGTCGAGATCCGAGATCCGCAACAGCGCCCTGCCGCCAGCCGGAATGTTGATGACCGATGGCAACGGTTGCGAGAAATGCATCGCGGCATCCGATGAGGGTGTCTGCATCGACCCTTCGGTCACCGTGTCCGGATAGCTGCGGCCGTTCAGCAGGAAGAACTTGTCCTTCATGTCGGTGAACGGCTCCGGATTGAACGTCATGCCGACGAAGTGGAAGTTCGGATCGAAACCGTGTATCTGGACCGGATATTCGACGTCGTACGCAGTCGAGCCGTCGCCGTCGTTGTACGCATAAAGCGGCAGTTGCGGCGTCGCAGCCCCCGGGGCCACGGTGATGTTGGCGTTGGGTATGCGTGCGGCCCCGTTGTCCTTCGGCGGCAGCGGTGTCGAGCACAGAATGTCGTTGCCGCAGCGGGTTCGCAGGTCGGACTGCTGGGTGACCAGTGACGCGTATAACGACTGGCCCTGGGGCACGCGGTCCTGGCGCGGCCGCACGAAGATCTGGCCGACCATGCCCATCTGCAGGTGCTCAGGCGGCGTGATGTGGCAGTGCCAGAAGTAGGTGCCCGCATCCGGTGCGAGGTAGTAGTAGGTGAAGCTCGCGCCGATGTTGATCGCGACCGACGCATCCGGCACGCCGTCATAGAACGACGATGCGTTCGGATAGCCGTGGAAGTGCACCGTGTGCCGTTCGAACAGGTCCGGGCGCATGATCATCCCGACGTTCGTCAGCGTGAGGAAGAACTCGTCGTCTTCGTCGATCGCCATCAGCGGCGCCGGTTCGTTGCCGTTCATCACGCCGATGTCCATGATCTGACGCGGATCGACGTGACCGGTCAGCAGGGCGTTGCCGGTCAGCCCGGCGGCGGCGGCCTCCGGATCGGGCACGAGGCCGACCGCGCCGTTGTAGGTCAAATCGTTTTTGGGATCGCCGACCGTGTTGAACACCGACGCGAGCTCCGTGCCGGGCAGGCCGGCCCGGATGTCCGCGAGCCCGGACAGCGGACCAAACGCGAACAGGTAGGTCTGCACGCCATTGGCCATCGTCGCATAACCGTCGCCGCCCGAGATCTGCTGGCACTTGATCGCGCCGTTCACGGTGCCGGTTGCGGTGGAGTTCTGTCCTGTATAGGTCGGCTTCGTGTAGGCCGGTTCGCCTACGCCGGGCGCCAGCGCAGTCGGGTGGGATGGCGTGGTGAACGGACACTGGACGCGAAACGACTGCGCGAACGACGGGACTGCGCACATCAGACACAGCAGTGCCGCCACACTGCTGCAAGCCATGCGGGTACTGAACATATGACCTCCATCCTTGGGGTCAACCAGCGATACGCGCTGGACGCCATGCTCTGCTGCGAACGCGGGCTGGTGACGTCTTCGCACTGACCCGTATCTGGATTCTGCAGATGCGCGCGACAGGCCGGGATGGGGCACCCCCCTACTTTTGAATAGGGGGGTGCCTAGCGAATGGGGAGGCGCTTTGCTCCGCACGGGGGTTGGCGCGCGGCCGTCGGGCTGTCGCGGGCGTCGGGAACGCGGCGGGCTTTCGTCATATCAGAGCGGATGAGCCACTCGGGGGCGCGGGAAGCGGATGCACGCCTGGAAATTCCGTGTCCGCGCTAGACGTTCGGGTAAACGTTCGGCTTCGTCAGGCGGTATCGAGACCAGACGCGTTTTCCGATCGCCCAGTTTTGTACAACAATCGTGCTGTATTGATAAAAAACTTATCTCAAGAGGATGATGGAATCGCAAACTGACCCATCTCGAAATCGCACGAATCACGCCGCCGAAACACCGTATCGAGTGTTCATTCCAATCGGTGGCGCCCGCGAGCGTCCGCGCTCATTATTGTCAGATCAGGAATTCCGCATTCCGAGCGCTCCTCTTCCCGCGCGCCGGAGGGTTTCCTACAGTTGCCAAAGTTGCCCCAAGCCAGGAGCGCCCCGGAACGACAGCACGCCAGCGCCGCCGTCCGGATCGCCTTTCCCTCTGAAACGGATCTGCCCATGACTTCACGGCCTCTCTATTTCGACGATCTCGCGCTCGGCGACACCTTCGTCACCGGCGCACACGAAGTGAGCGCATCGGACATCAAGCGCTTCGCGGCGGAATTCGACCCGCAGCCGTTCCACCTCGACGAAGATGCCGCGCGCGACACGATGTTCCGCGGGCTCGCCGCGAGCGGCTGGCATACCGCGGCCATCACGATGCGGCTGCTGGTCGCCAGCGGACCGAAGCTGGCCAATGGCATGCTCGGCACCGGCGTCGAGATCGCATGGAAGCTGCCGACGCGCGCCGGCGACGTGCTGCACGTCGAAAGCGAAGTGGCTGAACTGACCCCTTCCCGCTCGCGCCCGAACTACGGGACGCTGGCGCTGCGCTGCAAGACGATCAACCAGCATGGCGAAGTGGTGCAGGACCTGACCGCCAGGATGATCGTCGAGCGCCGCCCCGCGTGATGCGCATCGCCCGACGCCATTCAGCGCGCTAACGGCGTTCAGCCGCCCTTCTGCAGCCCAGCCGCGAAATTCCACGTTGACAGTATGCATATGCATAGGTAACTATCCGTCACATGCAGCGCACCTGTCAACGCAAGCGAGGAACGCATCATGAGTACACGCGAAGTCGTGATTTGCCACCCCGTCCGCACGCCGATCGGCACGTTCAATGGATCGCTGAAGGACACGCCCGCGACCGAACTCGGCTCGATTGCCGTGCACGAAACCCTGCGGCGCAGCGGCCTCGACGGCGCGGCTGTCGATACGGTCGTGATGGGCAACGTGATCCAGGCCGGCAACAAGATGAACCCCGCACGGCAGGCGTCGATCGGCGCGGGCGTACCCGTGCAGGTTCCCGCGCTGACGGTCAACCGGGTCTGCGGATCCGGCGCGCAGGCGATCACGACTGCCGCGCAGGAGATCATGCTGGGCTTCGCGCAGGCTGCAGTCGCGGGCGGCATGGAGAGCATGGAACGTGCGCCGTACCTGCTCGACGGCGCGCGCTGGGGCTACCGGATGGGCGAAGCGCCGATCCATGACAGCATGCTGCGCGACGGTCTCGTCGATGCGTTCTCCGACAAGCATTCGGGGTGGCATACCGAAGATCTCGCGAGCCAGCTCGAGATCTCGCGCGACCGTCAGGACCGCTGGGCGCTCCGCTCCCAGCAGCGCTTCTCTGCCGCGCTCGCGGGTGGGAAGTTCGATGCCGAAATCGTGCCGGTCGACATCCAGCAGCGCAAGACGCGCATTGCGTTCGCCCGTGACGAGACGCCCCGCCCCGATACGACGCTCGACACCCTCGCGAAACTGAAGCCCGCGTTCCGCCCGGACGGCACGATTACCGCGGGCAACGCGCCGGGCCTCAACAGCGGCGCATCGGCGATGCTGGTTGCGGATCGCGCGTTTGCCGATGCGCACGGGATCGTGCCGAGCGCCCGGCTCGTGTCGTTCGGCGTCGCCGCTGTCGAACCCGGCATGTTCGGTCTCGGCCCCGTGCCGGCGGTGAAGATCGCGCTCGAGCGAGCCGGCTGGGTGCTGCGGGATGTCCAGCGTTTCGAGATCAACGAAGCGTTTGCGGTCGTGCCGATCGCGGTCGCCGGTCAGCTCGGCATCGACGAGGAGATCGTCAACGTCGAAGGCGGTGCGGTCGCGCACGGCCATCCGATCGGCGCGACGGGCGCGGTGCTCACGACCCGCCTGATCCATTCGATGAAGCGCGACGGCATCACGCGCGGCGTCGTGACGCTTTGCATCGGCGGTGGCCAGGGCATTGCGCTCGCGATCGAAGTGCTGTGACGCGGATCAGCCATGCGGGATGGACTGGAAGCTGGGCCGGAAGATGGGCCGGGAATGCCGCAGCGCCCGCTATGCATGGCGCTTCTCATGCTCCAGAAGCCACTGCTTGCGGGCGAGCCCGCCACCAACCGGTGAGTGCCCCATCCTTCCCGATCACCCGTTGACGTTCGCCGCCACCATTTGTTACCGCGACGCAAGACTGTTGCTCCATGGTGGGTCTTCGTAGCCGGTCCGGATGCGCCTAAATTTCGTTCCATCGGATTCGTTGATCCGGTCGGCACTGAAGCCGAAATCCATTGAACAATCGAGGCAAATCATGAGCGCATCCAAAGTCGTCATCGTCACCGGCGCGTCGCAAGGCATCGGCGCCGAAACCGTGAAGGCGTTCCGCGCACGCGGCTATCGCGTCGTCGCGACGTCCCGTTCGATCGAACCGTCGAACGGTCCCGATCTCGTTACCGTCGCCGGCGACATCGGCGATCCGGACACCGCGCGCCGCGTCGTCGCGACCGCGATCGAACGTTTCGGCCGCGTCGACACGCTCGTCAACAACGCGGGCATCTTCATCGCGAAACCGTTCACGCAATACACGGCGGAAGAATACGCAGCGATCAACAACGTGAACCTGAACGGCTTCTTCTATATCACGCAGCGCGCGATCGACGCGATGCAGAAGAACGGCGGCGGCCACGTGGTCAGCATCACGACGAGCCTCGTCGATCACGCGAACAGCAACGTGCCGTCGGTGCTCGCGTCGTTGACGAAGGGCGGCCTGAACGCCGCAACGAAATCGCTCGCGATCGAGTATGCGAAGGCAGGCATTCGCGTCAATGCCGTGTCGCCGGGCATCATCAAGTCGCCGATGCACGCGGTCGAAAGCCATCCGACGCTGGCTGCGCTGCATCCGGTCGGCCGGATGGGCGAGATGAGCGACATCGTCGGCGCGCTGCTCTATCTCGACTCGGCACCGTTCGTGACCGGCGAGATCCTGCACGTCGATGGCGGCCAGAGCGCCGGCCACTGAGCACGGCCGTGCGTCGTTCGAGTGTGACGTGAGCGGCGGGAGCGGCCTGCCGCCCAGCCTCAGCGCGCCCGCTTGCCCGGCGCCTGCGCCAGATGCTCGACGAGGTAATCGACGAACACCCGCACGCGCGACGACAGATAGCGCGCATGCGGATAGAGCAGGATGAACGGCCGCGACCTGCCGCCGTAGTCGGCAAGCACCTCCACGAGCCGCCCGTCGCGCAGGTCCTGTTCGACGATGAAGCGGTACGTCTGGAACAGCCCCGCCCCGCTGCGCGCGAGCGTCACGCCGGACAACACGTCGCCGGACGTGCCGTACGCGCCTTTCGTCGCGACGTCGAGTTCGCCGGACGCGTCCCGGAATGCCCACAGCAGGTTGCGGCCGCTGCTCGGCAGTTCGAACTGGATGCAGTCGTGCGCCTGCAGATCGTCGATCGATTTCGGCTTGCCCGCGCGCTTCAGGTAGCCGGGCGTCCCGACCACGACCATCTCGGCATCTTCGAGCTTGCGCGCGATCAGGCTCGAATCGTCCGGCGCACGGCCCCGAATCGCGAGATCGAAGCCCTCGTCGGCGAAGTCGATGTTGCGGTTGCTCAGGTGCGCTTCGACTTCGACGTCCGGATACTGCGCGCGGAACGCCGGCAGCAGCGGCAGTACGCGATAGTGTCCATAAGGCGTCGGCATGCTGATCCGGACGACGCCGGCGGGCGTGGTTTGCTGGCCCGTCGCTTCGCGCTCCGCATCGACGAGTTGCGACAGTGCCTGCCGGCATTGCTCGAAATAGCGCCGCCCCGAGTCGGTCAGGCGAATCTGCCGCGTCGTGCGCACGAACAGGCGTACGCCGAGACGCTCCTCCAGCCGCGCAACCGAGCGGCTCACGGCCGCCGGCGTGACGCTTGCGGCGGTCGCCGCCAGCGTGAAGCTGCCGAGTTCCGCCGCCAGGCAGAACAGCTCGATGCTGCCGAGCAGCAGGTCGTCGAATTTTCGTTGCATGCGCTGTTCCGTGGCGTCTCAGGTGCGTCGCTGGGGCCGGCGCGGGTCCGCCGGCATTGAAACGCGGGCACGCGCGAGCGCTGCGCTGAGTGTGCACGAAGATCGTGCGGGAATAAAGCCGCCCCCGACATGACCAAGGCGACGCCGGCGCCGCATTCCGCCGGGTTCCGCTGCATTCGTTACATCGCGTCCCGATACCTTTGCACCGATGACATTTACCGCTGGCGGTCGCGCAACTACAGTGCCTGACAGGCATTCGGCGTGCAGCACACCGCGCCACCCGACCACGCTTGCTTCCATACCGCAAAGGAGAACGACATGACTGTCCAGCAAAAACTCGCCGAACTCGGCCACACCCTGCCCGTTCCGCCCCAACCGATGGGCAACTACACGGCCGTCAGCGAAGCCGGCAATCTGCTGTTCATTTCCGGGCAGGTGCCGCTCGCGGACGGGAAGATCGCCTATGCGGGACGCGTCGGCGAGCAGCTGTCCGTCGAAGAAGGCCAGCGCGCGGCGCAGCTCGCCGCGTTGAACGTGCTGGCGCAGATCGACCGACATCTGGGCGGATTCGATCGCCTGCATCACATCGTACGCGTCGAAGGCCACGTGAGCTCCGCGGCAGGATTCCACGGCCAGCCAGCGGTGATCGACGGCGCGTCGGACCTGTTCGCGGCCGTGCTGGGCGACAAGGCCGGACATGCACGTTCCGCGTTCTCGCACGCTCAGTTGCCCGGCAATGCAGCGATCGAGATCGTCGTGATCGCGCAGATCCTGCCGGCCTGAAACCCGCGCGCCCCCGCGGCGGACGCATGTGCCGCGGGGGCGCGACGCCCTTCGCTCCGGGATGCGCGCACCGTGCGTGCAAGCGACGCGTCCCGCCCATTTCATTGCGAACCCGATTTAAGTCGCATGCGATGTACTCGAATGCGCTTGACATCGCTGCTCTTCTCGTCCAATATGCATCGCATGCGATTAAATCGCATGCGTTAAAAACCTTTCTTCTCCCAAGGAGTTCACGATGAGCAGGATCGAAAATGTGCTGTACACCGGCAAGACGCATACCTCTTCCGGTGGCCGTGACGGCGCGGTGCGCAGTTCCGACGGCCGGCTGGATCTTCAACTGTCGTCGCCGGGCAGCGCCGGCCGCGGCACGAATCCGGAACAACTGTTCGCCGCAGGCTGGTCGGCCTGTTTCATCGGCGCGATGCAGCTTGCCGCGCGTGCGTCGAAGATCACGCTGCCGGCGGATCTCGCGGTCGATGCCGAGGTGGATCTGGGCACGGCAGACGGCGCGTATTTCATCCAGGCGCGCCTGAACGTCAGCCTGCCTGGCCTCGATCGGGATGTCGCGCAGCGCATCGTCGATACTGCGCATCAGACCTGCCCGTACTCGAAGGCGACGCGGGGCAACATCGACGTCGCGATCAACATCGTCTGAGCACATCCATGAACCTGCCGGACGACCGCGGCCTGCCGGCCCGGCCCGTCGGCGCGAATGCAACCGAATCTCTCCTGTCGAGGTCAACCATGAAGATCCAACTGATTGCTGCCCTTCTCGTCGCTGCTGCGGCGTCCGTTACCACTCCCGCGTTCGCCAACGGCGACGCCGCGTCATCCGGCACGGTCACCCGCGCGCAAGTTCGCGCGGAACTGGCCCAGCTTGCCGAGGCGGGCTTCCGGCCGAACCGCCCGAACGATCCGCACTATCCGGACGACATCCAGGCAGCGCTGCGGCAGATTCACACGAGTGACGCCGTGGCCGTCGATACGTCTGCGTCCGGCTATGGCAGCGACGGCGGTGCCGTCACGGAAGGCGGTCGCCCGAATGTGATGCGCAGCGCCGAACGTTCGATTTACTTCGGTCATTGAGCGGATCGCCGGTCGGGCAAATGCTGTCAGGACGGTTTGCGAATGACCGAGCGGGATGTCGTCTCGCAAGCGTTGGTGTCACTGAAGTCCTGCATAAATATCGCATGCGATGTAGTCACATGCGATATTTAATCGAGTCGCTTCGTATTATGAAAACCCCCGGCTTACACGCGTAGGACCGGGGATATTCCCGGCCCGCCGCTCCTCTCCACCGATCACGAATGCCTGTTCCGCGGAACGGCGGCCGCGCCGCCGCCCCACGTCACGCCTGTTCCTGCTCTTCGACGGAACGAATGAGGTTGTTGCGCAGCGTGACGATGCCCTTCTGCATCTTCGCGAATTCATCGGGCTTCAGGCCGGTGGCTTCGACGAGATCCATGTTGAGGCCCTTTTCGCGCAGGCGCCGGCCGTTTTTCGTCAGGCTGACGAGGACTTGCCGCTCGTCGGCGGGATCGCGCCGGCGCTCCAGGTAGCCCATCGCCTCGAGCTTCTTGAGGATCGGCGTCAGCGTATTGGATTCGAGGAACAGTTTTTCGCCGAGGCTGCCGACGGTCTGGTTGTCTTCTTCCCACAGCGCAATGATCGTGATGTATTGCGTGTACGTGAGGCCCAGTTCCTCGAGGATGGGCTTGTAGGCCTTGCCGAACGCGAGGTTCGCCGAATAGACGGCAAAACACAGGAAGTCGGACAGCTTCGGGGTGGTGCGCGGATTCGTGTCGGTCGATTTCAAGAGCGTGCTCCTCTGCAAAGATGGCTCGCGAATATCGACATTATATATCGCGTGCGATCTTATCGGAAGCGGTTGGAATTTGACCGGGCACCACTGCGCAGGCGGTTTAATGCGCGTGCGATCGCTTCCCGCGTTCGCCGGTGCGTTTGGCTGTTCCGCCGATCCGCGTGCAGCTTTCGGAAATCAGCGAACACTGCACCGGATGGGCGATCTCGGTTGCGAACCCGCCCGCGACGAACAGGACGATGGCGAGCAGGCGCCTCATGCGTCGTCCACGACGGACAGGCTCGCGCCATCCGCGACCGTGGCGTCGAGCGCGTACGGATCGACGCCGTCGACGCAGCCGAGGTTGACGCGCCAGAGGGCCGGATCCTTGCGCGTCTGATGGAACGGATGGATCCCGCAATGCTTGCAGAAATAGTGCCGCGCCACGCGCGTGTTGAACTGATACAGCGTCAGCTCGCTTTCGCCTTCCAGGATCCTGAGGTTGCTGCCGTCGAACATCGGGCTCATCAGGACGCCCTTGCGGCGGCACAGGCTGCAGTTGCAGCGGCCCGCCGGCGTGATGGCGGTGCGGACTTCGAATTTCACGGCCCCGCAATGGCAGGACCCTTTGAGCCAGGCAGCTTCTTGCATGGTGCGCTCCGTATCAGGTGGAGCCTCTGTTATAGCGCAGGCCGAGGATCGTCATGTATCGCGATGTATCTCCGCCGTGCGCGGATACACCACCTTTCAATTCGACCGTCGATCGCGTGCGATGCCGGCCGGGAAACGAGCAACGGGAAGGAACGGCCAAGGCGCGAACCGCCGGGCGCCGGAAGCAGGCTTCGGGCACACGGCTCAAACGCCGTCGGTGATCGACGCGAGCCGCGCGAAGTGCTCGCGCAGCCGCGGCGCCGCGAAATCGACGAACGCCCTGACCTTCGGGACCGACAGCCGCCCGTGCGGCGTCAGCAGATGAATGGGCAGCGGCGCATGCTCGCTGTCGCGCAGCACGATCTTCAGCGTGCCGGCGTTGACCTGGTCGGCAACGTGATACGAGAACATCCGCGTGACGCCGCGGCCGGCGACCGCCGACGCAACCGCGCCGCGGATCGTGTTGACGATGAAGCGCGGCGTGAACTGGACCACCTGCGGGATCGCGGCCTGGCCCGACTGAGGGAAGCTCCATGAATCGAGCCCGAAGTGCGTCATCGAGACGATCTGGTGCTGTGCGAGATCGGCCGGCGCGTTGATCGGCGGATGCGTCGCGAGATAGTCCGGCGACGCAACCACGACGCGCCGCACCGCGCCGACCGGAATCGCAACGAGCGTCGAATCGGCCAGGTGCGCGATGCGCAGCGCGACGTCGATGCCCTCGTCGATCAGGCTGACGGGACGGTCGAGCAGCTGCAGGCGGATCGACACGGCCGGATGGCGGTCGATGAATTCGTCGACGAGCGGGCGCAGCACGTCCTCGCCGGCGGCGACCGGGGCCGTCACGGTCAGGAGCCCGCGCGGCGCCGACTGCTCGTCGGCCACCAGCATGTCGGCTTCCTCGAGGTCGGCGAGGATGCGGCGGCACGCGGCCGCATACCGCTCGCCAGTCTCGCTGAGCCGGATCGTCCGCGTCGTGCGGTACAGCAACGCGGTGCCCGTGTGCGCCTCGAGAAACGCGATCGCCCGGCTCACCGCCGCGGGCGAGCGGCCGAGCCGGCGGCCTGCGCCCGCGAGGCTGCCCTCGTCCAGCGTGGCGACGAACACCTTCATCGCATCGATTCGGTCCATGTCGGATCAGGGTCGGCAGAACAGTCGAGCGTGCAGTCTACCGCACGGATCGCCGGCGGCCGGGCATGCGCGCGCGTTCCGAACCGGCCTGCGCAAGCCGGTTTCGGCGTTGCCGTGACGCGCGGCACGCAAACGCGCAGATCGCGCCGGTCCGGCTTTCCGTACCGGAAAGTGCGATCGTGCAAAGGGCGAGCACGCCACCACGCACGAGGAACGGGAGCCAGTCAGAGTGATTGAGAGTGCATCCGCAGCATTGCGTCAGACGGCCGGAGCGGGTCGACGTGAGCGGATGGCTTCAGGCTCGGCGCATGGCGTGCGCTGCGATGCAGAGAGTTGACGTGATAGATGAGGTGATTTCGATGCACGCGAGGTCAGGCGACCTGCACGCGGGTGATGCGGCATGCGCGCATCCGGAGCCTGAAGCGGCAGGACGCGCCAGCATCAGGATCTCCGGCTCAGTACGCGGACATCTCGACGCACGGGTCGACCGAACTCGGTGCGCAAACGGCGGAATACTTCGCGCTTTCGCGCATCAGCGCTTCACCCTCGTGCAGCGCATCCTTGATCTCCGGATGCTGCGCGTACGCGATGAATGCGGAACACACGACCGCGGACATGCAGATCAGCGAAAAGGCAATTCTTTCAATGGCTTGTAAACGTTCGGGCATGATTCGACCTTTCATCCAGGTCGACATTATATCTCAAAATAAGGGTTTTCCCTGACGTGGCGGCGCAGCGCAGCCGCTTACCGCGGCGCCGATGCCGCGCTCGCCGCGTTCCCTGGCCAAGCCTTGCCGATCCGGTCGATCAGCGATTTCGCCGCGCCCGTCGCGAGCGCCGCGTCGACGTTCGACGTCTGCCACGCGCCGTCGGCGCCCTGCACGAACGTCAGTTGCGCGTGCGTCGGCGCGGCGTCGGGGTCGCGCCACGTGAACACGACGTTGCACGCGTAGGTGCGCTCGCTGACCTTCTTGCAGTCGCCGTCGGGCTGGATCGACACGACGTCGGCCGACACCGGTAGCGGCTGGCCGAGCAGCGCGTTGAGGCCGCCGTGGTTTTCGGCTTCGAGCGCGCGGCGCACGGCCGCGTCGACGTCGCGCGTGCCGGGGCCGTCGTGGAACAGGTTGCAGGCGGCGACGAGCATCGTCGAGACGCCGAGCGTCAGCAGCGTGTGGAGCTTCATGGTGGTTCGTGATTCGGTGAGCGTCGGAAAGCGCACCGCGCCCGCGCCCCGCAAGACGCCGGCCGCGCGCCGGTATGTCGCGTAGTCTGCAACGATCGCGCCCCGCACGCGGTATCCATTTGTAACCAATTGCACGCAGCGCGCGGCCCGTTACTGCCGCTCCTGCTTCACACGGCTCACGAGTTGCGTCGGGCTCACGAACTGCAGCGCGATCACGACCCACACGAGCGTGATCGCCATGTAGATCATCGCCATCGCATCGATCGACTGAGGCGCGCGCACGCCGGTCGAGAACACCGCGTAATACAGCGCGACGACGAGCGTCTGCGTGCTCGGCCCGGCCGTGAAGAACGTCAGCTCGAACATCCCGATCGTGCGCACGAGCACGAGCAGCGCGGCGGCGAGCATGCCCGGCACCAGCAGCGGCAGCAGCACGTAGCGGAAATAGCGCCACGTGTTCGCGCCGAAGATGCGCGCGGCCGATTCGAGGTTCGGGTCGATCTGCTCGATGAACGGCGTCATCACGAGGATCACGAACGGCAGCGCCGGCACGAGGTTCGCGAGGATCACGCCGGACAGCGTGCCCGCAATCCCGACCTTGTACATCACGGTCGCCATCGGAATCCCGTACGTGACGGGCGGCACCATCAGCGGCAGCAGGAACACGAGCAACGCGAAGCGCTTGCCCGGAAACTGCGCGCGCGCAAGTGCATACGCAGCCGGCACGCCGAGCGCGATCGACAGCAGCACGACCGCGCCGACCACTTCGACCGTCACCCACAGCACGCTCGCGAGCTGGAAGTCCTCCCATGCCTTCGCGTACCAGTGCAGCGTGAAACCCTGCGGCAGCGGCGTGCCGAACCAGCGCGTCGCGACCGAATTGACCGCGACGGTTGCGATCAGCAGCATCACGTTCAGCAGGAAGAACGCCATCACGCCCCAGACGAGCGCCTTCCAGGCGCGGGCGCCCACGTTGCCGCGCACCTTTTGCGGTTTCATCGCGTTGACAGGCCGCGTGCCGTCGTCGCGTCGCGCGTCGTGCTGGCCGGACTGCGAAGGCCACGTCCGCGCGGCATGATTGTCGGTTGCCATCAGCCCTTGCCTCCCGTCACCGGCCCGGTATAGAAGAAGCGGCGCGCGCCGAGCATCGACGCGACCACCAGCAGCTGCACGAAACCCATCACGATCGCGATCGCCGACGCGAGCGAATAGTCGTAGCTCTCGAACGCGGCTTCGGCCGCGGCGATCGAGATCACGCGCGTCGGGCCGGCCGGCGCGCCGAGCAGCACGGCCGACGGAAACACCGAGAACGCCTGCACGAACGACAGGCATGCGGCCATCGTGAGCCCCGGCACGAGGAGCGGCAGGTAGATCCGGCGGAACTGCTGCCACGGGTTCGCGCCGAGCGTCGCGGCCGCGCGTGCGAGCGTCGGGTCGATGCCGCTGATGTACGACAGCATCAGCAGGAACGCGAACGGAAAACCCGACACGATCAGCGACACCAGCACGCCCCAGTAGTTGTGCGTGAGGCGCACTTCGTCGGTGTACAGGTGCAGCCCCTGCAGCGCCTGCGGGAACCAGCCGTTCGGGCCGAAGTACGTGAGCATCCCGTCCGCGACGAGCACCGTGCCGAGCGTGACCGGGATCACGAGCAGCGTCGTTACGAGCTTCTGGTACGGCGAACTGCGGCGCAGCGCGAACGCGACCGGCACCGACACGCCGACGTTGATCAGCGTCGCCGGCACCGCGAGCTTCAGCGTGACGATCACGGTCGGCCACATCGCAGTGTCGGTGAAGAACTGCACGTAGTTCGCGAGCGCGCCGCCGCCGTTCATCGGCTGGAACGACAGCACGAGCCCGTACGCGAACGGATAGATGAACAGCGCGACGATGAAGCCGAGCGCGGGCGTGACGAGCCAGCCTTTCGCGTCGCGCGGCGCGCCGCCGGGCGCGAGGAGCGTGCTCATGCCGTTTCTCCCGCGTAGACCAGCGTGCGCTCCGGCGCGACGCGCAGCCGCAGGCGCTCGCCTTCGCCGAATTCGCCGGCCACGCGCGCCCAGATCTTGCCGAACGGCGCGACCGCGCGCAGCAGCGAATCGCGGCCGCCGTACTCGACGGTCTCGACCGTCGCGTCGAACGCATTGTCGTCCGCCGTGTCGGCGCGCGCGAAATCGTCGGGGCGCAGCGCGACCGCGACGTCCTTGCGGTCGAAGCCGGCCATCGGCACGCCGGTGAGCCGCACCCCTGAAGCGGCGACCGTCACGTAGTCGCCGGCCATCCCTTCGAGCGTGAACGGCAGCACGTTGCGATAGCCCATGAAGCGCGCGACGTGCAGGTTGTGCGGCCGCGTGTAGACCTCCTTCGGCGACGCGACCTGCTGCACGACGCCCTCCTTCATCACGACGATCCGGTCGGCCATCGACAGCGCCTCGTCCTGGTCGTGCGTCACGTAGATCGTCGCGCGCTCGAGCTGCGTGTGGATGCGGCGGATCTCCGCGCGCATCTCGATGCGCAGTTTCGTGTCGAGATTCGACAGCGGCTCGTCCATCAGCACGAGCGGCGGCTCGATCACGATCGCGCGCGCGATCGCGACGCGCTGCTGCTGGCCGCCCGACAGCTGGCCGGGCAGCTTGCGCTCGTGGCCGACGAGCTGCACGAGCTCGAGCGCCTCCTGCGCGCGCCGGCGGGTGTCCTGCTTCGACACGCCGCGCATCTTGAGGCCGAAACCGACGTTGTCGAGCACCGACATGTGCGGGAACAGCGCGTAGTTCTGGAACACCATGCCGAACCCGCGGCGCTCGGGCGGCAGCACGTCGATACGTTCGTCGTCGAGCCAGATGCCGCCGCTCGTGAGCGGCTGCAGGCCCGCGATGCAGTTGAGCGCCGTCGACTTGCCGCAGCCGGACGGGCCGAGCAGCGCGATGAACTCGCCGCGCCGGATGTCGAGGTCGAGCCCGCTCAGCGCGGCGACCTGCGCGCCTTCCGTATTGGTGAAGCTGCGGCATACGGAGTCGAGGCGCAGCTGTTCGAAAGTGTGCTTCATCACGTGTTCCTGACTGCCTCCGATGACGCGGGCGCCGCGGCGCCCGCCCGGTCGTATCTGCTTCGGTATCTGCTTCAGTGCGCTACTTCGACTTCTGCGAACCGATCTCGCGGTCCCATTTCTGGAACGCGGCGACCATCGCCTGCGCGTTCAGCGGCTGCACGTGCGGACGGTCGGCGAGGAGCTTCGCGTACTCGGGGCGGCCGAATTTCCTGACGGCTTCCTGGCTGTGCGCGGGCGCCATGTCGAGCGTCACGCCTTTCACGGCCGGGCCCGGATAGAAGTAGCCGTCGTCGTAGGTCATTGCCTGCTGCGGCGGTTCGAGCAGGAAGTTCATCAGCTTGAACAGCACGTCGAGCTTCTCTTTCGGCACGCCCTTCGGAATCACCATGTAGTGCGCGTCGTTGACCCACGTCATGTTGTCGAACGCCTGAACCTTGACGTCGGCCGGCACGATGCCGAGCGCGCGCGGGTTCAGGTCCCAGCCGGTGACGGTCACCGTCATGTCGCGGGTGCCTTCGCCGAGCTCCTTCATCACGGCCGACGTGCCGCCCGGGTAATACGGGATGCAGTCGTTCAGCTGCTTGAGGAACGCCCAGGTCTTGTCCCAGCCGTTGATCGGGTCTTGCGGATTCTTGTCGCCGAGCACATATGGCAGCCCCATCAGGAACGTGCGCCCCGGGCCCGAGTTCGCCGGGCGCGCGTAGATCAGCTTGTTCGGATGCGCGTTGCACCACGCGAGCAGTTGCGCGGGCGTCTTTGGCGGATCGCTGACTTTCGCGGGGTTGTATTCGAGCAGCGGCCCGGCCGGCATGTATGTGACTTCGAGGCCGAAGCCCTGCGCGAGATCCTGCATCTTGCGCGGGCCCGGCGCGTATTTGTCGAGCACACCGGGGAACGCGCCCGCGTTGTCGGGCAGGAGCTTCAGCCACAGGTTCTGCTCGATGCCGGCCGCAAGCGCGTCGGTGCCGGTCAGCACGAGGTCGATGTCGGAGCGGCCGGCCGCCTGCATCGCCTTGATCTTGCCGGGCAACTGCGGCGCCGGCGCGTTCGTGAACGTGACGCTCGACACGAGGTTCGGGTTCTTGTCCCTGAACGCCTCGATCGCCTTTTGCGTGAGCTGCAGATTGCCTGCGACGTCGACGATGTTGATCGAAACCGGCGCGGCGACAGCCGCGGCAGCCGACAGCGTGAAGCCCAGCGCCAATGCGATGCGGCGGACGCGGCGCGCGATCCTGGATGAGTTCATGTCTCCTCGCTTGTGGTCAGGTGGATGGGACCTTTCTTTTGGGAAATCATGACTTTGTTATACGATGTCGGTCAACAAAAAACCGTGACGGACGGGGCGGGAGTTTCCCTAACAAAGGCCTTCCAACGGGCTTCGATTCGTGAACATGACCGAGTTGACGCAATTCCGGCGACTGCGGCCCATTGTGTTAAGACGTCATACATCAATGCACGACACTATGGAACCGGTTCAATCAAATGGCTCGACCCGACGACTGGGTCGGGGTTGCCTGCACAGCGATTTCAGTCGAGATGATGCATTGCTGCAAGCGTTGCTGAATGTCGGATGTGACCAGAATGATCAGCATGGGAAAACGACGCGCCATCTTGATTTCTGACGGCCGAAGTTCCATGTGTGTGCGGTGCGGCGCGCTTACTGGATTCACAAGTCGGAAGCCAGCCGGCCCGCGGTCGCAGCAACCGTCGTCCGGCTCGGGGGGTGATGTCGTCGTCAAAGTGACTTGGACATTTCCCAGACAGCACTGAAGTACTCGGCAAGATCCTCGCTCGTCACACGTCCATCCGCAACGTCGACCATGATCTCTTCAAGATCGGCAATGCGTGGTCCGCTCCATATACGTCAGCGCGCAGGTCAAGCCTGTACGTTTGTTTGCATCATTGAATACATGGCCACGAGCGATTGCGACCGCATACGTCGCGGCTATACCGAACACATCGTCAAGACCAGCGTAGTGTGCATGGTTTTCGACACGATGCAATGCCGCCTCGACGCCGCCGCGACCAGCATGAGCGAAGCCTCCAAGACCGCCAAAGTCCCGAATGATTTCGTCGTGGATGGTGATGACGTAGTCGAGGTCCAGCAAGTCAACGATCCTTCAATGCAATCAGCACGTCTCGATGTTCCGAAATGACTTTCCGTGCGGCACGTAGAACATCGCTCTTCTCAGCGGCCGTCGAAGCCTTTACCTCAGTTGTAGGGCGGATGATCGTACGGGGCTTCAACTCAACCCCGTACAGTTCCTTCCTTTTGGTGGTCATAATGGTTCCCCATTTTCGTCGAATGCAATATAAATCAATTGCTTATCCCGAATTTTTCTGCGGTCGCGGCGGTACTGGCAATCATAGCACCAGGCAAACCGGCTCCGGAACTGTGAGGGTGACTGCCGTTGCCGGCCGCGAATCCGCGTCAACCTTAAGTCCGGGCGCACCGACACGCTATGCTCGCCGCAAGCGAAACGTCAGGCACACCGTTGCCGCATCGGGCGCCGAACGCACGTGGCCATTGCGCTGACCGGCGGGCTATCGTCCGTGCCACGCGCCAGCCCGCCGCTGCTGACAGGCGTCGATCGAACGCACCTGTGCGTGATCGACCTGACGACGCGCGAGGTCCGGCATCTGAACGGGCCCGACGGCTACAGCCTCTTTTCGCCGGTCTGGTCGCCCTGCGGAACGAGGATTGCCGCGGCGGCATCGAACGGCGAAAGCACGCGGCTCTGCGTGGTGGAGGTGGGATCGGGACACGCGCGCCTGCTCGGCGAGCAGGATCTGCGCATCGACTTCAGCCCGGTGGCGGGAATGTGCTGGATCAGCGAGACCGCACTCGTCTGCCGCCTGTTGCCACCCGGCGCGCAGATCGACGCGATTCGCCTGACGCACGACACGCGCAAACGGGCGTCTGCTGCGTGGCGTCAGCAGCTTGAGGGGCAACAGGCGACAGCCAGCGCATTGCAGGCGGGCGCCGATGAAGAACGCGCCGACATCACGGTGATCGACATTGCAACCGGCTCGATCGAGTCGTTCCCTGACGCAAATGCGATGCCGAACGCCGTGGCGGATTTTGCGAATCGACCGATGCCGTTCACAACAGTGGATGCGCAGATCGAGGACCTTTATGCAAAGGACAGAATCCTGTTCTCCGATGCAGCGACCGGACAGGTCTTGAGCGTCGCCCGGTCCGGTGACGGCACGACCACGCTGAAGTGGCGCCCGAACGGCGCGAGCGACGACCTCGCACTGATCCGCTGCAATCTCCATCTTGCCGGCGTCCGGAAAAGCGCCGTTCGGGATCTGACGTATCGCCTGCCAGGCGGCGCAACCGCCGTGACCCGCTGCATCCTGCCGCCGGGCTGGCGAGAGGGGCAGCGGCGTCCCGCTATCGTGTTCGTCTATCCGGAAATCTGCCGCGACGTCGGGTCGCCGGAGCACCGGATGCCGGACCAGCCCGGATGGCTGAATCTGCATCTTCTGGCGGCGCAAGGGTACGTGGTTCTCGAACCGAGCCTGCCCTTCAGCCGCGACGGCAAGGCCGATCTGATCGATTCGCTTGCCGCGGGTGTGGAACCGGCGCTCGACGCCGCTGCCGAAGCGGGCCTGATCGATCGCGCGCACGTACACGCACTCGGGCACAGCCGGGGCGGATGGGCGGCGATGGGATTGCTGGCGACGACGGCGAGATTCCGGTCGGGCATCTCGCTCGCCGGGTTCTCCGATCTGATCGCGCTGCATGGCCAACTGGACAGCCGTTGGCGGTACCGGGAACGCTGCGACGCAATCGCGCTCGACGAACCCTGCGAGAACAGCTTCGCGCTCCCCGGGCCGCCCGCGCAGCATGCCGACGCCTACATCCGCAACAGTCCGCTGTTCCGCGCCGCATCGATCGACGCGCCGCTGCTCATGCTGCATGGCGATCTCGATTCGTATCCGCCGATCACGCAGTCCGAAGCGATGTTTCATGCGCTTCACCGACTCGGCAAACCTGTCGAGTTCGTCCGCTACTGGGGCGAGGATCACATCTTCGCGAGTCCGGCCAACGTGCGCGACGCGTTCGGACGCATCGTCGCGTGGTTGCAGGCGCTGAGTCCGGTTTCGGTCGCCTAGGCAATCCGCGGCCACCGCCTGGCGCGTGGCGTCGTCGGGCAGGCGACCCGGCCCGCGCCGCGGCGAGACCACCCGCCAGGCGCGCGACTGCCGCTCAACCCGCGCCCACCGCCTGAACCTCGGCGATCAACGCAAGCGCCCCGGGCCACTCGCCATAGCCTGACGCCGGATTCAGATGCCCGACCTCCCCCAGGTCGACGAGTCCGCTGCCCCACTCCGCCGCCATTGCCTCGACGCGCTCGAAGCGCGCGAGCGGATCGTTGCGGCTCGCCGCGACGATGCTCGGAAACGGCAGCGGCCGGCGCGGTACCGGCGTCCAGCCGTGTGGCGCAAGCGCGTCGGGCGTCGGATAACCTGCGGGCATCGGCGTATCGAGATCCGCCGGCGTCGCGAGCACGGCGCCCAGGATCGGGCGCGTCGCCTGCTGCGCCCAATGCACGGTGATCATCACGCCGGCACTGTGCGCAACCAGAATGACCGGGCCGTCGATCGCCGCCAGCGCCGCATCGAGCGCTGCGACGCGCGCGGCGCGGCTCAGCTTGTCGTGTTCGAGCGGCGCGACCGACCGCGCGTTCGGCAGGCGCCGTTCGAGATGGGTTTGCCAGTGGTCTTCGACGTGATCGCGCAAGCCGGGCACGATCAGGATGGTGGGCGTGGTCGCCAATGTCATGCTGCCTCCAAAAATCCAAAGAGAATCAACGGGAGTTGTCCGGCGCCTGCCGCAACCGCGACAGACGCCCGAGATCGGCCGCATAGCTCGCACGCCCGATCACGAAGATCACGGCAGCCGCGAGCGGCACGGCAGGAATCCATTGCAGCGCGCCGACGAGCCCGACGTGATCGGCCACCCAGCCGGTCAGCAGCGGCCCGGGCGCCATGCCGAGCAGGTTGTTCGCGAGCGTCAGGGTCGCGAAGGCCGACGCGTGGATCGCGGCCGGCGTGAGGTTCGCGACCATCGCGCCGGAGGCGCCTGACGCGCCCGCGCCGACCATCATCCCCGCACCGATCAGCGCGAGCTGCAGCGGCCCGGGCGGCAGGCGGAACGCGATCGCCAGGCAGCAACACGTCAGCAGGCAGTACGCGATCGCGGTCATCCATTTGCGCGCGCCGTCGGCCTTGCTGATCCGGTCGGTGACGATCCCGCACATGACCATGCCGACGCCGGCCAGCAGCACGAAACCCGCCGCGGTCACCGCGGCCCGGTCGGGCGCCATCGCGTAATAGCGGTTCAAGTAGCTCGGCAGCCACGCGAACATCGCGCCGGGCACGAACAGGTGCAGCCCGCTGCCGACATACGCGCAGATCACCGAGCGCGACGAGAACAGGCCCGACATCAGCGCGCGGAGGCTGCCGCGCATCCCGGGCGGCGCATGCGAGTCGCGCCGGCACGGCTCGACCCGGCAGGCCGCGAGGCGCCGCTCGGTGACGACGCCGCGGTACGCGACGAGCAGCACGATCCCGAGCGCGGCCATCACGCCGAACGACCAGCGCCAGCCGAGATGCGCGCCGACCACGCCGCCGAGCGCCATGCCGAACACGGAGCCGAACGCGCCGCCGGCCATGAACGCACCCGTCAGCGTCGCGCGCAGATGCGCGGGGAAGATGCTCAGGATCAGCGCGATCCCGACGCTGCCGTACGCGGCCTCGCCGAGCCCGACGAACCCGCGCGACACGAGCATTTCCGTGTAGTTGGTCGACAGTGCGCAGCCGAGCGTGGCAAGGCTCCACAGCGCGGCCATCAGCACGATGCTGCGCACGCGGCCGAAGCGGTCGGCGAGCACCGACAGCGGAAACGTCAGCACGCCGACCAGCAGCGCGACGACGCCGCTCAGCGAGCCGAGCTGCGTGTCGGACAGCCCCCACGCGTGCTTCAGCAGCGGAAACACGGCATTGAGCACCTGCCGCGACATGTAATCGGACAGCAGCAGCCCGACGGTCAATCCGAACACGATCCAGGCGAACGCGGACGTGCGGCTGCGTTGCGCGGGCACGTCCTGCATCGCCGGCTCGGCGTGATGAATCAGCATGAATGTCTCCTCCAGTGTCCGGCGCGCGGCGGCGCTTCGTGACGCCGCTCGGTTCGCCCGGCTCCGTTGGCCGGAGTCGCGGGCGCGCCATGGAGTATTCGATCGGCGGACGGCGGCGCTGGCGAGCCGCCGTCCGGCTGCGGTCCGGCTGTGCGATGGCGTCAGGCCGCGCGCAGCGGCACGTTGACCTGGCCCGGTCGGCGGTTCGGCGCCATCCCGAGCTGCGCGAGCGTCTCGTCGACGGTGTCGTACTGCACGCCGATCTTGTAGATCGCCTTCGCTTCCTTGCCGGTCGCGATCTCGCGGCCCAGCTCGCGCGCGATCCGCACGCACTGCTCGACCTGCTGCACCGATGTCATCCGGTTGCCCTTCTGGTCGATGATCGTGTCCTCGATCCCGCAGCGCGGATGCAGGCCCATCGCCATCGCGATCGTGTTGATCGGCAGCACGTTCTTCATCAGCGATTCGAGCGTGATGCACGCGCCGTCCGGGCAGCGCCGCACGAATTCCATGAAGTTATATGGGTTCGGGCCGTCGAAGCCGCCGCCGATGCCGACCCACGTGACGTTCAGCGGGCCGCGGTACACGCCACGGCGGATCATCCGTTCGAGCGTTTCGAGCGCATGCATGCCGGTGAGCTGGAAGTGCGGCTGGATGCCGGCCGCCTGCAGCCGGCGCAGATGCTCGTCGGCCCAGCCGGGGCCGGCCGGCACCGTCATCTCGCGATACGCTTCCCAGTACGCGGCTTCGTTCAGCGACGTGCCGGCGATCTCCTGGCGGTTCATCAGCTCGGTGATGTTCATCTGCACCGTGTTGATCGCGACCGTCACCTGGTCAGGCTTCGGGGTCAGCTCGGCGAGCATGTGGCGCGTGTCGTCGGACAGCCACTTCGCGTCGGCGCCCTCGCCTTCCGGTGCGAACGAGATCGAGCCGCCGACCTGCAGGATCATGTCGGGCACCGCTTCGCGCAGCCGGCCGAGCAGCTCGTTGAATTTCGACAGCCGCTTGCTGCCCTTGCCGTCCGGCTCGCGCACGTGCAGGTGCAGCACCGTCGCGCCCGCGTTGTAGCAATCCACCGCCTTCTGCACGTGCTCGTCCATCGTCACCGGAATGTCTTCCGGGAAATCCTCCGGCATCCATTCGGGGCCGTACGGCGCGACCGTGATGACTACCTTGTCCTGGTTCTCCGGGTGCAGCGAATCGTCGAGAAATTGCATGTCGTCCTCCAGTTTGAATCGTTGTGCTTGTGTTTCGTGTCGATGCGGGCTCAGAACGGCACGTCGCCGACGATCCCCGCGCGTTCCATCTTGCGCACGCACCGCGGGTAGTCCATCACCGCGTAATGCTGGGTGCTGCGGTTGTCCCAGATCGCGACGCTGTTCTTCGCCCAGCGCCAGCGCACCTGGTATTCGGGGATATAGGCCTGGCTGATCAGGTACTGCAGCAGCTGGCCCGCGCCCGGGTTCGCGTCCTGCCCGAAGCGCACCCGCTCCGGCGTATGGAAGTTCGTGAAGTGCGTCGTGAACGCGTTCACGTACAGCACCTTTTCGCCAGTCTCCGGATGCGTGCGCACGACCGGATGCTCGGCGTCCGGATACTGCGCCTTCAGTGCGAGCCGCTTGTCGATCGGCATCGCCGCGCCAAAACTCGCCTCGATGCTGTGTCGCGCGCGCAGGCCCTCGATCTGCTGCTTCACGTGCGCGGGCAGGTTCTCGTATGCAAGCACCATGTTTGCCCACATCGTGTCGCCGCCGACCGGCGGACACTCGACGCAGCGCAGCACACAGCCGAACGGCGGCGCCACGCGCCAGCTCGCATCGCTGTGCCACGCGTTCTCGTAGCGGTCGTTCGGCTGGTCCGGCGACTTGTAGATCCGCACGAGGCCCGGATGCTCGGGGTCGCTGCCCGCGACCGGATGGTCCTCGAGCTCGCCGAAGCGCCGCGCGAACGCGACGTGCTCGGCGCGCGTGATGTCCTGGTCACGCAGGAACAGCACGCGGTGCTTCAGCAGCAGTGCGCGGATCTCGGCGAACAGGCCGTCGTCGTGCACGGCGTCCGCGAGGCTGACGCCGGACAGTTCCGCGCCGATCGCACACGTCAGTTGTTCGACTCGCATGGCCGGCTCCTCAGACGTCGAACACCGACGAACCCGTGGTCTTGCCCGCCTCGAGGTCGCGGTGCGCGCGCACGGCGTCCTCGAGCGCGTAGCGCTGGTTGATCTCGATCCGGATGCGGCCCGCGGCGACGTGATCGAACAGCTCGCCCGCCAGCGCCGCCTTCTCGGCCGGGTCGGCGATGTAGTCGGCGAGCGCGGGGCGCGTCAGATAGAGCGAGCCCTTCATCGCGAGCAGCTGCGGATTGAACGGCGGGATCGGGCCCGACGCGGTGCCGACGCACACCATCAGGCCGCGGCGCTTCAGCGAATCCAGCGACGCGTCGAAGGTGTCCTTGCCGACGCTGTCGAACACGACGTCGACACCCTTGCCGTCCGTCAGCTCGCGCACGCGGCCCGCGATGTCTTCCTGCCGGTAGAGGATCACGTGATCGCAGCCGTTGGCCCGCGCGACTTCCGCCTTCGCTTCGCTCGACACCGTGCCGATCACGGTCAGCCCGAGCAGCTTCGCCCACTGCGACACGATCAGGCCCACGCCGCCGGCCGCCGCGTGCAGCAGGATGCTGTCGCCCGCGTTGAACGCATGGATGCGGCGCATCAGGTACGCGGACGTGAGGCCGCGCATCGTCATCGCGGCCGCGGTGTCGCACGCGATCGCATCGGGCAGCCGGATCAGCGGCGCGGCCGGCACGAGGCGTTCGGTGCTGTATGCGCCGAGCGTGTTGATGAAGCCCGTATAGGTCACGCGGTCGCCGACCGCGACATTCGTCACGCCGTCGCCGATGGCCTCGACCACGCCCGCCGCTTCCACGCCGATGCCGGACGGCAGCGGCACCGGGTAGAGCCCGCTGCGGAAATAGGTGTCCGCGAAGTTCAGGCCGACCGCCGCGTGCTTCACGCGCACCTCGCCGGGCCCCGGATCGCCGACCTCGACGGTTTCCCAGCGCAGCACTTCCGGGCCGCCGGTCTGATGGAATCGCACTGCATGTGCCATGTGTTTCTCCGTGGTATGTCAGTCGGATGCGCGTTGCGCACCCTCGGGTTCGTCCGTGCCCCGCGTCGCGGCTGTGTCGCCCGCCGGGCCCTCGTCCAGTTTCGTCCAGTCGGCGTCGCTCAGATAGCGGCGCGCCGCCGGGAAAATCACGCCTTCCTTGCGTCCCATCTGCTCGAACACGCCGCGCGCGTAGCGGGCGAGTGCCGCGTCGAACGCGGCGGACGGCAGCACGGCGTCGGCCATCCGCGCCAGCGCGTCGAGCGCTTGCGCGTCGCGGCGATGCTGGCGGTCGAGTTCGTCGAGTTCGGCCTCGACGCTTTCGGTGCGCGAGCGCAACGCGGCGAACAATCGTGCCTCGGCGCCCGCGCCGAAGCGTTCCGCCTGCAGGCCCGCGAGATCCGCGAGCACGCTGCGGCACGCGGCGGCATCGCGTCCCGGCTCGCCGGCATGCGCGGCACAGCTCGTCAACGCATGCAGCAGCGCGGCCACCGCGCGATGCGCGTCGAGACAGCGGGCGATCACGCGCGCCGCGGCCGGCGAGTGCGACACCGCGCACACGAGCACCGGCACGCCGCTCGCCGCGCACAGACGCTGCCGCTGCGTGCAGGCGTCTGCGTCGGCGCCTGCATCGGCGCCTGCATTGGCACCGGAAGGCAGCGCCGCGACGCAGATCAGGTCGCAGCCGAGCTGGCGGGCAAGCTCCCAGAGCGGAGCCCCGCAAGCCGGCGCGATCGCATACGAGACGCCCTGCGCCTGCGCGGCCGCTTCCACTTTCGCACCGTGCTCCGGCGTCCGCGCTCCGGGTAAATACGAGTCCGGCGCGGCGTCGGGCAGCACGAACGTGACCCGCGCGCTCATCGCCCGCGCCAGCTCCAGCGCGTGCCCGACCGCGTCGATGCCGCCGGGCGCGCCGTCGACCTTCACGAGCAGATGGCGATACATCGTGCTGCTCCGCTTATCCGGCGAGCGGGACGCGGGTTCGCGTGCCGGTCGATGCAGTCGTCATGGGGGCTCTCCTCGTCGGATTCGTGATTCGTCGGAACCCATGCTATCGGCGCGGGGCCGTTGCGGCCCCACTCGCGACGGGGGGGATTGACGCAAGGAGGGGGTTCGACCGATCCTTCCCTCCACGTTCCACACCGGACGCTGGCCAGCACGGCACGGCCGGGATTCCGACCTGCTCCCCCGACTAGCTTCCCGACTTGCTCCGCAGATGGCCCACCCACCCGATCGCGTCGATACCGCCCCCACCGAGCTGGTCCTGAAAACGACCGCGCCGCGCGTGCCGGCGCAACTGCTCGCCCGCGCGCGGCTGAGCCTCGCCGCGCCGGGCTGCGACGAACGCCCGATCACGCTCGTGCAGGCGCCGGCCGGCTACGGCAAGACGTCGCTGCTCGCGCAATGGCGCCGCGAATACCTGGCGCTCGGCCGCGCGGTCGTGTGGCTGTCGGCGGACGAGCGCGACGACGCGCCGCGGCTGCTGCAGGGGCTCGTGCAGGCCGTGCGGACCGGCTGCGCGCGGCCCGCGTTCGGACGCCTGATCGCGCGCGGCGCGCCCGATGCGGCACGCGCGCTGGAAGGGATGACCGCGTGGCTCGCCGAAGTCGCGCAACTGTCGATCGATGCGCTGCTGATCGTCGACGAGGCGGAGCGGCTGCCGGCCGCCGGCCTCGACGCGCTGACCTACGTGCTGCACAACGCGCCGCAGAACCTGCGCGTCGTCGTCGCCGCGCGGCGCGGGCTCGACCAGGCGGCCGCTGACCTGCTCGCGGGCGGCCAGTGCCTGCTGGTCGGCGCCGACTGGCTGCGCTTCACGCTCGACGAGACGATCGCGCTCGTCGGCGCGCGCTTCGCGCAGCGCGTCGATGCCGATGCGTGCGCGCGGCTGTTCGAGCGCGTCGACGGCTGGCCGCTCGGGCTGCAGCTCGCGATGGCCGCGATGGCGCGCGCGGCCGATCCGCGCCAGGCCGTCGACGCGCTCGCCGCGCGCGCGGGCGGCACGCGCGACCGGCTCGTCGAGTTGCTGCTTGCAAACCTGTCCGCCGACGATACGACGTTCCTCACGCACGTGAGCGTCGTCGACCGGCTGCACCCGTCGCTGTGCGACGCGCTGCTCGACGATGCCGGCGCGTCCGCGCGCCTCGCCCGCCTCGCCCGCGACACGCCGCTGTTCATCGCGTCGGACGACTCGGACTGGTGCCGGCTGCATCCGCTCGTGCGCGACGCGCTGCGCGATCGCCTCGCGGCCGGCCCGGACGCGGTGCGCAGCGGCCTGCACGCGCGCGCGGCCGGCTGGCTCGACGCGCACGGGATGACGGACGAGGCGGCCCGCCATGCGTATGCGGCCGGCCAGCTCGAGACGGCTTATGCGCTCGCGCAGCGCTGCCTCGAGGACGCGATCAAGGAAGGCCGCATCAACGACGTGCTCGACTGGCTCGCGCGCCTGCCCGACGCGGAGCTCGACAAGCGCCCGACGCTGCGGGTCGCGGTTGCGTGGGCACTGGCGCTCGGCGAGCGGCACGTCGAGGCGCGTCGCCAGATCGCGGGCATCCTCGCGGCGCCCGACACGCCGCGCGCGATGCGTTACGAATGCGCGCTGATCCTGAGCGCGGCCGCGTATTACGCGGACGAGATCGACCGGTTCGTCGAGCTGTTCGAGCCGTGGGCCGAGTTTGCGCCGCCGGCCGCGACCTGGCTCGCGCAGATGCACGCGAACCGGCTGTCGGCGCGCGCGATCATCCTCGGCGAGCCGGCGCAGGCGCGCCGCTTCCAGCAGAGCGCGCCGCGCGGCGAAACGGCGGCCGGGTTCGGCTATGTCGCGCGCTGGGGCGAGCTGATCACCGGCCTCAGCTACCTGTCGGAAGGACAGGTGCAACTCGCGGACGACGTGCTGTCGCCCGCGCTGGCCCGCGCGGAAGCCGATCTCGGCCGCCGCCATCCGCTGACCTGCATGTTCGCCGCACTGTGCGCGGCGATCGCGTACGAGGCCGATCGCGTCGACCAGGCGGCCGCGCTGCTCGCGAACCGGCTCGACGTGCTCGAGCACGCGGGCATCCCCGACACGGTGCTGCTCGGCTACTGCACCGCGGCGCGCATCGCGATGCTGCGCGGCGTCGAGCATCGCGCGATCGACCTGCTCGAAGCGCTGGACGCGATGGGCGTCGCCCGCGAGCTGCCGCGGCTGTCGGTCGCGAGCCTCGCCGAGCAGGTGCGGATCCACGCGGCGCGCTACCGCGAGGCGACCTGTCACGCGCTGGTCGAGCGGATCGATGCGATCGCCGCGGCCGAATTCCCGGCGCACGGGCCGCTGTGGCGGCGCCCCGTCGTGCTGCTGCAGGCGACCGCGCATGCGGGCGCGGCGCTTGCCGCGCGCCGCTGGGACGACGCATGTGCGGCGCTCGACGAAGCGGCGGCGCTCGCCCGCGAGATGAACGTCGGCCGCGCGCGCATCGAGATCATGGCGCTCAACGCGTTCGCGCTCGAGCAGTCGGGCCAGGGCGGCCGCGCGCGGCTCGTCGAGGCGATGAACCTCGCGGACGTGTTCGGCCTGACGCGCACGCTTGCCGACGCGCATCCGGCCGTCGCGGACTGGGCGCGCCGGGTCAGCGACGAGGACGCCGCGGGCGCGGGCCTGGCGGGCCAGACGCGCCATGCGTTGCCGCCGCCGCGCGTCGTGCCGCCCGCGCCGCGCAGCGCCGCCGGACCGCGCGCGGTGCCGAGCGTCGTGCTGACGCCGAAGGAGCGCGCGATCCTCGAATTGCTCGCGCGCAACCTGTCGAACAAGGAAATCGCGGTCGCGCTCGCCGTCGGCGAGGAAACCGTGAAATGGCACCTGAAGAACCTGTTCGGCAAGCTCGACGCCAGTTCCCGCAAGCATGCGGTGCGCCGCGCGCTGGTGCTCGGTCTCCTCGAAAGCGCGCAGTAGCGCCTCCCTTCCCCGTCGATTCTCCGTAACCCTGCCCCCCGCGCGTGGGGGGGAGCGGCCGCGCGCCTTTGCGTAGTCTTTCCGCATGACGCAACCCGACGTCGCCCGCGACGTCGGCGCACCTCGCCTGACGATTTCCCCCGCTTGAACCGGGCAGGCTCGCTCCCGTCCGGCCATCACACCAATATGGAGACTTCGATGAAGACGAAACTGGCCGCGCTCGCCGCGCTTGCCGCCTGTTCGGCGGGCGCGCACGCGCAATCCTCCGTCACGCTGTACGGCGTGGTCGATACGGGCATGCTGTACCAGAGCACCTCGGCCGCTTCGTTCAGCCCCACCGCGCCGAACACCGGCAAGGTGTTCCGGATGAAGGACGGCGGGATCTATTCGAGCTTCTGGGGAATCAAGGGGCGTGAGGACATCGGCGGCGGGTATGCGATCAATTTCAAGCTGCAGGGCTCGTTCGACAGCGGCACCGGCAAGCTCCAGTTGAGCGACACGCCGGGCGCGGTCGCGATCTTCAACCAGGTCGCGTCGGTCGGCGTGTCCGGCCCGTTCGGCACATTCACCGCGGGCCGCCAGATCGTGCCGATGATCTACGCGATGGCCGATACCGACGTGCGCAACGCGGAGTTCTTCGGCAGCACGCTGACGGCATGGCTCGGCATCAACACTGCGGCGGGCTGGCCCGGCACGAGCACCAACGGCGCGATCGGCGCGCTGTACGACAGCAATGCGCTCGTCTACCAGTCGCCGACGTTCGGCGGCGTATCGATCGCGCTCGAATATGCGCCGGGCGGCGTCGCCGGGCAGATCCAGGGCGGCACGCGCGAGTCGGTCGTGCTCAAGTACTCGAACTACGGACTGAATGCCGCGGCCGTCTACTACAACGGCCACGATGCGAATCCGGCGCCCGGCTCGACGCCGACCGGCGTGAACAACAACCGCTTCATGTACTTCGGCGCGAAGTATACGATCCACGATTTCTCGGTGTCCGCGTCGTACGGGAACGGCAAGAATCCGGCGCATTCGGACCAGGCGAATTTCGACATGCTGTCGGCCGGTGTCGGCTATCGCTTCACGCCCGCGCTGCAGGTCACGTCGGCCGTGTACTACCTGAAGGACCGCAATCGTTCGGCGAACAAATCGACGTCGGTCGTGCTGGCGGCCGACTACAGCCTGTCGAAGCGCACGATGGTTTATGCGCAGGTCGGCCACGTGAACAACCGCGGCACGATGGACCAGATGCTCGCGTACGGGCAGCCGGTCGCGCCGGGTGTCGGCACGACGGCCGCGATGATCGGGATCCGGCATAACTTTTGAGCGGGGCGCGTAGCTGGGGGCGCCTGGCTCGGGGCGCGTACCCGGAGACGCCTCGTTCAGGACGCCCGACCCGGTGCGCACGGCCGGCGGCGAAGCTTACGGCAAGCAAGCCCCGGCGCCCGCCGGCTGCACCGATTGCGCAGATCGGCTACAGTGGCCGGCTTGGCGCGCCCCGCCGCGCCGCCCGGCATCGCCGCCCCGTTCCGCTCTCGCGGACGGGCGCGTCACGCCGCGGTGCGGCGGATCGCGGATGATCCATCTCGACGAGCGAATCTTCCATGCCCGACCTGTCCGCCTTCCCGATCACGCAAAAATGGCCGGCCCAGCAGCCCGACCGCCTGCAGCTGTACTCGCTGCCGACGCCGAACGGCGTCAAGGTGTCGATCATGCTCGAGGAAACCGGCCTGCCGTACGAGCCGCATCTCGTGCGCTTCGACACGAACGACCAGCTGTCGCCGGCCTTCCTGTCGCTGAACCCGAACAACAAGATCCCGGCGATCATCGACCCGAACGGCCCGGACGGCAAGCCGCTCGCGCTGTTCGAATCCGGCGCGATCCTGATCTACCTCGCCGACAAGACCGGCCAGCTGATCCCGAAGGATCTCGCGGGCCGCTACGAGACGATCCAGTGGGTGATGTTCCAGATGGGCGGCATCGGCCCGATGTTCGGCCAGGTCGGCTTCTTCCACAAGTTTGCGGGCCGCGACTACGAGGACAAGCGTCCGCGCGACCGCTACGTCGCCGAGTCGAAGCGCCTGCTCGGCGTGCTCGACGCGCACCTCGCGCAGCGCAAGTGGATGATGGGCGACACGTACACGATCGCCGACATCGCGATCTTCCCGTGGGTGCGCAACCTCGTCGGCTTCTACGAAGCGGGCGACCTGGTCGGCTTCGGCGAATTCCGCCACGTGGCGCGCGCGCTCGACGCGTTCGTTGCGCGCCCGGCCGTCGCACGCGGGCTCAATATTCCTGCGCGCGACTGATCGGCCCGGCCGGTCGCGCGTTCGCCGCGCCGGCCACCGCATACCCGCCGCGTCGCGCAGCCCGGCCGGCCGTTCCCCGAATTCCCGAACCGCAGCGTGAGTCACCGCCGCGCCGCAACCGGCGATGCAGCCGCCTAGTCGGGATCGCCGCCGGCCTCGCCCAATCCCGCCAGCAACTTGCCGAGCAGCCGCGCGAGCTGCGCCTCTTCCTCGTCGGTCAGCGACGCGAGCATCGCCCGCTGGTTGTCGACATGCGCGACCACGGCGTCATCGATCAGCGCGCGGCCCGCGTCCGTCAGCGCGACGAGCGTGCCGCGCCCGTCGGCCGGATTCGGCCGGCGCTCGACCCAGCCGGCCTTCTGCAGCCGGTCGATGCGCGCAGTCATGCCGCCCGACGACATCATCAGCGCGTCGTACAGCGCGGTCGGCGTCAGCGCGAACGGCGCGCCGCTGCGGCGCAGCGTCGCGAGCACGTCGAATTCCCCCGGCTGCATCCCGTAGCGCGCAAACAGCGGATTGAGACGGTCGCGCGCAATCACGAGCGCCACTTCCTGCATCCGCCCCATCACGAGCATCGACGATGCGTCGAGATCCGGACGCGCGTCGCGCCATTGCGCGACTGCCTGTGCGGCTCGATCCATTGACGTTCCCTCCATTGAGGTGCCATCCATTAACCCTCCTCGGCGAACAAGTTATCTTGACGTCGAGATAAATCGGCATTTATCTTGACGTCGAGACAATTTACACGAAAACGCGCGGCACCACGATTCGGCGCCGCGTTTGACACCGAGGGCTATACGATGAATCGTTTCAATACACCCGGATGGCGGCTCGCCGCCATCGTGCTGGTCGGGCTGAACCTGCGCCCCGCGCTCGCGGCGGTCGGCCCGCTGCTCGACATGATCCAGCGCGCGACCGGCATCGCCGACAGCACGGCGAGCCTGCTCACGACGATCCCGATCGTGCTGATGGGGCTCGGCGCACTATGCGCGCGCCGCCTGCAGCGCTCGCCCGGGATCGCGGGCGGCGTGGGAATCGGCATCGTGCTGATGGGGCTCGCGTGCGCGGCGCGCGTCGGTGCGCAGCATGCGTGGCTGCTGCTCGCGAGCGCATGCTGCGCGGGCGTCGGCATTGCGATGGTGCAGGCGCTGCTGCCCGGTTTCGTGAAGGCCAACTTTGCGACGCGCATCGGCGGCGTGATGGGCGTCTACTCGACGTCGATCATGGGCGGCGCGGTGCTTGCAAGTGTGGCCGCGCCGCTTGTCGCGACGCGCTGGGGCTGGCTCGCGGCGCTCGCGTGCTGGGTCGTGCCGGCGGTCGTGGCCGCACTCGCGTGGCCGGTCGCGAGCCGCGGCGGCGTGGCGATCGCCGCGCCGTCCGCCACCGCGTCGCAGCCGTCGCGCTCCGCACGTGCGTGGCGGCTTGCGCTGTTCTTCGGGATTGCGACCGGCGCGTATACGCTCGTGCTCGCGTGGCTGCCGCCGTTCTACATGCGGCTCGGCTGGTCGCCCGCGGCGGCGGGCGGACTGCTCGGCGGCGTCACGCTCGCGGAAGTCGTGGCCGGCCTGACGATATCCGCGACGATCGACCGCGTGCCCGATCGCCGGCCGGCGCTGATCGCGGCAATCGCGGCGCTGCTCGTCGGGCTCGTGCTGATGCTCGTGGAACCGGAGCGGCTCGCGCTGCCCGCCGCGCTGCTGATGGGCGCGGGCATCGGCGCGCTGTTCCCGCTGTCGCTGATCGTCACGGTCGACCATGCGGCGACGCCGGCCGACACGGCGCCGCTGACCGGTTTCGTGCAAGGTATCGGCTACCTGATTGCGGGGCTGTTTCCGTTCGCGGCGGGGATCGTCCGGCAGCATCTCGCGGACCTGACGCCCGCGTGGATCGCGATGGCGTGCCTGTGCATCGCGCTGTTCGCGCTCGCGGCCGGCTTCGCGCCGCAGGTTGCGCGGCGCGTCGCGCGCGCGTGAGCGGAGGCGCCGCGCCGGTGCGTGAATGACGGCCGGCGCTGCCCGGCCGCCGCCGATCATTGACGGGACGCTGCTTCAGCCCGCGCTTGCGTACAGCGTCGAA
This sequence comes from Burkholderia sp. Bp8963, assembly GCF_003854275.1. Lineage (GTDB taxonomy): Bacteria > Pseudomonadota > Gammaproteobacteria > Burkholderiales > Burkholderiaceae > Burkholderia. The sequence goes on along the minus strand of NZ_QTQP01000003.1, from coordinate 170,531 downwards.
TCGGCAAAGCCTTCCGCATCGAGCACCCGGCCAATAAGAATCAGCGCGGTGCGCTCGATGCGCGTGCCCGCGACCTTGCCGACGATGTCGGCAAGCGTGCCGGTGACGCGCTCCTCGTCGGGCCAGCTTGCGCGGTAGATCACCGCAACCGGGCAATCGGGCCCGTAATGCGGCAGCACCTCGTCGACGATGCGCGCGAGATGGCGCACGCCGAGATGGATCGCGAGCGTCGCGCGATGCGCGGCCAGCGCGCCGAGCGCCTCGCCTTCCGGCATCGTCGTCTTGCCCGCGTAGCGCGTGAGGATCACCGTCTGCGCGATGCCGGGCAGCGTCAGTTCGCAGCCGAGCGTTGCCGCGCACGCGGCGGTGGCCGTCACGCCCGGCACGATTTCATACGGAATTCCGAGCACCTTCAGCCGGCGGATCTGCTCGCCGATCGCACCGTACAGCGACGGATCGCCGGAATGCACGCGCGCGACGTCCTGCCCTTTCGCGTGCGCGTCGGCGAGCAGCGCGACGATCGCGTCGAGATCGAGCTCCGCCGTGTTGACGACCTGCTCCGCGCGATGGCCGTCGAGCACGGCCTCGGGCACGAGCGAACCCGCATACAGGATCACCGGGCACGTGCGCACGAGGCGCTGGCCCTTCACTGTAATCAGCTCCGGGTCGCCGGGACCCGCGCCGATGAAATACACCGTCATCGAAAAAACTCCGTCAATTCGTTTGCGACCGCTTGCGCGGCATCATGTGCGGCGTCATGTGCGGCGTCATGCGCGTGCCGCCGGATCGAGCGCCTCGAGCAGCGCGGCGGGCGAGTCGAACGCGCGGTCGACATCGGGCAGCGGCGGCCGGCGCAGCATCACCACCGGCAGCCGGCGCTCGCGCGCGACGTCGAGCTTCGCTTCGGTCGCGCTGCCGCCGCTGTTCTTGCTGACGATCACGTCGATGCCCGCGAGCGCGAACAGCGCGCGCTCGCCGTCGAGCGTGAACGGCCCACGCGCGGCGACGATCTGCGCGTGCGCGTTGCCCGGATGCGGATCGAGGCAGCGCACGAGCCAGAACTGGTGCGCAGGAATCGCGTCGAGATGCGCGAGCGGTTCGCGCCCGAGCGTAAACAGCGGCCGGCGAAACGGCGCGAGCGCGGCCTCGATGCCGGCCCAGTCGTCGACCATCCGCCAGTCGTCGCCCGGCTGCGGCTGCCACGGCGCGCGGCGCAGCGCCCAGCACGGCACGCCCGCGTCGCGCGCGGCGGCCGCCGCGTTCGCGCTGATCCGCGCCGCATACGGATGGGTCGCGTCGATCACGAGGCCGATGCCGGCGTCGTGCAGGTATGCGGCCAGCCCCGCCGCCCCGCCGAAGCCGCCGACGCGGACTTCGCACGCGAGATCGGCCGGCACCTTGCCGAGCCCGGCGAGACTGTACACGTGCCGGGGCCCAAGCGCGCGGGCGATCTTCAGCGCGTCGCCGGTGCCACCGAGCAGCAGGATCCGCGCGCTCATCGTGCGCTCCCGACGAAGCGGCCCTGCCGGTCGATCGCGAACATCTCGACCGCGACCGACGCGGGCACGATGTCGCGGGCGACGTGGAGCGCCTGTGTGCACACGATGTCGCCGAGCGGCACGCCGTCCGCCTGCGCGAGCTTCAGCGCCTCCTGGCTCGTGTTCGCGGCGCGCATCGCGGCCTGCAGCGCGTCGCTCGCGCCGGCCTCGGCCGCCCATTGCGCGAGCAGCGGCAAGTCGATGCTCGAATGACGGCTGTGCAGGTCGAGATGCCCGGCCGCGAGCTTGCTGAGCTTGCCGAAGCCGCCGCACATCGACAGCCGCGCGACCGGCGCGCGCCGCAGGTGCTTCAGCACCGCGCCCGCGAAATCGCCCATCTCGATCAGCGCCATGTCCGGCAGCCGGTAGTGCGCGCGCATCGCGTCCTCGCTCGCGTTGCCCGTGCATGCGGCGATGTGGCCGACGCCGTTCGCGCGCGCGACGTCGATGCCCTGATGAATCGACGCGATGTACGCGGAGCACGAGAACGGCCGCACGATGCCGGTCGTGCCGAGGATCGACAGCCCGCCGACGATGCCGAGCCGCGGGTTCATTGTCTTCAGCGCGAGCGCTTCGCCGCCCTCGACGCCGATCGTCACGTCGAAGCCGCCCGCGTAGCCGTGCTCGGCCGCGAGCGCGGTCAGGTGCGCCGTCATCATCTCGCGCGGCACCGGGTTGATCGCCGGCTCGCCGACCGGCAGCGTGAGCCCCGCGCGGGTGACCGTGCCGACGCCCGGCCCCGCATGAAAGCGCACACCGGGCGCCGCCGCGAGCGCGACGCGCGCGAACACCAGCGCGCCGTGCGTGACGTCCGGATCGTCGCCGGCGTCCTTGATCGTGCCGGCCTCGGCGACGTCGGTCCCCGTCTCTGTCTCGGTCCCTGTCCCGGTCCCTGTCCCGGTCCCTGTCGTTAACCGGCAGAATTCGATGCGCATCATCACGCGCTGCCCTTTCGGCAACACGATTTCAACGGCGTCGTCCGCGCTGCCCGCCAGCAGCAGGCGCGCGGCCGCGAGCGACGTCGCGGTCGCGCAACTGCCGGTCGTATAGCCGAAGCGCAGCGGCGCGGGCTGTTCGGGGGTTTCGTCGCGCATCACGCGGCGTCCGTCACGTCGGCGATGTCGGCCGCCTGGGGCTTGCGCACGTCGTACAGCGTGACGGGCAACGGCTGCCGCCAGGTGTCGAAGTGGCCGAGCGGTTCCGCATGCGCGAGCGACACGCGCGTGAGCGTGCCGCCGTGCGCGTCGCGCCACGCGGCGAGCGCCACTTCACCCTGCAGCGTGACCGCGTTCGCGACGAGCCTGCCACCCGGCTTCAGCGCCGACCAGCACGCGTCGAGCACGCCCGGCACGGTCGCGCCACCGCCGATGAAGATCGCGTCGGGCGCGGCGAGCCCCGCGAGCACGTCAGGTGCGCGCCCCGCGACGAGTTGCAATGCCGGCACGCCGAGCGCGTCGCGATTGTGTTCGATGAAGCGCTGCCGCTCCGCATGCGACTCGATCGCGATCGCCTGGCACGACGGGTGCGCGCGCATCCACTCGATGCCGATCGACCCGCAGCCGGCGCCGACGTCCCACAGCAGTTCGTCCGGCGCCGGCGCGAGCCGCGCGAGCGTCAGCGCGCGCATGTCGCGCTTGGTGAGCTGGCCGTCGTGGCGGTACGCGTCGTCCGGCAGGCCGGGCGTCAACGCGCGGCGCGGGGCGTCGGGCGCCGCGCGGCAGTCGAGCGCGACGAGGTTCAGCGCGGCGGTTTCGTCAACGGACCAGTCGTGCGCGAGCGCGTCGATGCGGCGCTCGAGCGGGCCGCCGAGATGTTCGAACACGCTGATCCGGCTCGGCCCGAAGCCGCGCGCGGTCAGTTCGGCCGCGACGATGGCCGGCGTGCGGCCGTCCGCGCTCAGCACGAACAGGCGGCGGCCCGGCAGCAGATGGCGCGCGAGCGTCGCGAGCGGCCGGCCGACCAGCGACACCGCGCCGACGTCCTGCAACGCCCAGCCGAGGCGCGCCGCGGCCAGCGACAGCGACGACGGCGCGGGCAGCACGCGCCATTCGTCGGGAGAAAGCTGGCGCGCGAGCGTCGCGCCGACGCCGAACAGCATCGGATCGCCACTCGCGAGCACACAGACGGGCGACCCGCGACGCGCGAGCACGCCGGCGAGATCGAAAGGCGACGGCCACGGCTCGCGCGCGGCGGCGAGCCGCGCGGGCAGCATGTCGAGGTGCCGTGGCGCGCCGACCACGAGCGTCGCGTCTAGCAGCGCGCGGCGCGCGGCGCGACCGAGTCCCGTGTATCCGTCGTCGCCGATGCCCACCACCGTCAGCCACGCCGTCATCCGCCCTTCCTCATCGTTCAGTTCCGTCATGTTGCTGCGGGCGGCCGCGAAGCCGCCGCGCGTCTGTTCGCGTTGCGAAAAGCGGCATGGTACAGCGTTCCGGGGCGCATTTCACCCTCGCGCGCCACGAGGCTGCAAACCGTGTCCGACAAGGATTTTCGGCCGACTTGCCTCAGTTTGAAAGTGTTGGCGTGGCATGAAGGGTTCCTGGCGGCTTCGCCAACCTTACCGCCGGCGGACTGCATCTGCCGTTGTGCGTTCGACCAGGACAAGACACCCCGCTCCGGCCCCGCAATCGGCGGCACAAACCGGCCATTTTTCTGCCGAGATACTCCGCAAGGTACCAGCGCGATATGGCACGGTGCGTGGTGTACCGGCTATTGCCCCGGCGATTCGGCCATATGATTCACAGGGGAGCCAGACGACGGTTGACTGATCAGCTCGCGCCGTTGGTCGTGCATCAGCCAACGGATGAGGGGCGTTGCGATAAAGGTACTCGCGATAGCCATGATGACCAGCATCGTGAACGTCTGTTTCGGAAGCACGCCAAGGTCGTATCCGATGTTCAACGCGATCAATTCCATCAATGCCCGGGTGTTCATCGATACGCCAATCGCCGCTGCGCAACGCCGGCTTTCTCCCATGACTCGGCTGGCAATGTAGGTCCCACCGAATTTCGCGACAAACGCCAGCAGGCAAACCAAGCCACAAATCGCCCAGTCGCGGGCCGTTTCCAGTGTGCCTACGTCCGTACGCAGCCCTGTGTACGCAAAAAAAACGGGAATAAAAAATACATGCACGAAGCCGCTCACACGTTCGTTCCATTGCGCCACGAACTGTCTGTTGTCATGCAATGCAATGCCGATCACAAATCCACCGATGATCGCGAAGATGCCCAGGTTGCTGGTGATCGAGGCCGACACGAGCAACACCAATAGCACCCAGGCAATTGTCCCGTTGCTCAGGCGCCCTTCCCTTGATAACGCACGCGAGAGCCAGAATCGCAGCAGCGGACGGATGGCCAGCAGTACTGTGGCAACGTAAGCAAGCACGAATAGCGTGTTAAGTACGAACTGCGCGGGTTCAAATCGGGAAATCACCAACGTGGAGACGGCGCCCAGCAGAAGCCAGCCCAGAATGTCGTCGAATGCGGCGGAACCGATCGTCAGCGCGGCCGTTCGTGTATGCGACAAGCCCAGCTCCATGAAGATTCGGCCGAGAATGGGGATGGCGGTAATCGATATCGCAGTTGCGAAGAAGAGGCGGAATGCGAGCAGGTCCGGACGCGGCTCGCCAAGCGTTTCCCATAACCATGGCGCTACGACGAAGCCCAAGGTAAAAGGCACCACGATACCCACGACGCTGATCACCGCGATTGCCGAACGCCCGTGCCGCAACTGAGCGTTGAACTCGAATTCAAGGCCAATCTGGAACATCAGCAGAATCAATCCCACCTGGGCAATACCGATAAAAATTGCCGAAGTTTCGGGTACGAACAAGGCATCCATCAGTTCCGGAAAGAACTTGCCCAGTAGGCTCGGCCCGAGCACCAGGCCGGCCAGAATTTCGCCGGCTACGGCAGTTTGCCCGAGACAACGCCTGGCGAACCAGACGACGCCTCGCGTCACCAACAGGATGACGATGAGTTGGTAAAGCAATTGCAACACCAAATGCTCGGCGGAAGGCCCGACCGCGGATTGTGCGTGGCTTACGAGTGCAGCGGACTGTGCCGCGACACTGGACGCGACCGAGGGTTGACTCATGGATGTCTCCAAGGAAATGAATTTGAACGGGGCTGTCGGCGCAGGTTTGCGATTCAGACCGCCGGCATGAGCCAGCCCCCAAGCAGTTGCTCGATCGCCAAGGCAGCAGATAACGTCAGATGATCGCCGCCGCACGGACCGACGATTTGCACCGATAGCGGCATGCCTCTTGCACAGAATCCGGCCGGCGCCACGGTCGCCGGAAGCTCCAGTGCGTTGAACAACGCAGACAGTCCGATATCTCCCGGATGAAGCAATGCATGATGATGCCCGGGTGCCACGCCACGGACCGGCGGCAGCAGCAGCAGACCGTCACATCCGAGGGACTGCAGAAGACGACAACGCAAGTCGGTCAACGCATGCCTGCGCTGAAACTTGACGGCTGCCCGTGGCGACAGCCATCGCTCCGATGCGCAGGCCAGCATTCCCGGCACGGTATGCCGTGGCTTCCCTATCAGCCGGCGACCCAACTCACGACACAGGCTCGGAGGACGGCCTTGGCCAATCAGGGCCTGAAACGTGGGGCCATCGCTGGCTGACACTTCCGCTGCCCATAGATCGAATGCTTTCGCCAGAAGTGGATCGGACCAGGGGATGATGTGCGCGCCGATGGTTTCCAGCGCTGCGGCGGCACGACGTACCGCTGCGCCAGCCTCGGCGCTGACCGACCGCAGCCTTCCCAATGGCGGCTCGTCACACATCAATACCTGCCGACCTTTCATCTGTGTCGGCGCGGGATCCAGCAACGAGCGGGGCACCACATTGCGGTCGAGCCCGTCCGGCCCCGCGATCACGCGCAGGAGCAGCATCAAATCCTCAGCGCGCCGTGCAATCGGTCCAGGTGCGAAATACCGCGCCATGGCCTGCGCGCCGGGCAACACCCCGAACATCTCGTCGAGCGGTACGTGCCCGGTCAGGGGCACGGTTCGACTCGATGGCTTGTGACCGAACACACCACAGTAGGCCGCCGGAATGCGAATCGAACCGCCTCCGTCCGTCCCGATACCAAACACCGAGCCGCCGGCCGCCACCATGGCCGCCTCGCCGCCGCTGCTCCCGCCAGCCGTTCGTCCGATTTGCCACGGATTTTCCGTGCGACCGTAAACCAGGTTGCTCGCCGTTGGCCACAATGCCATTTCGGACTGGTTTGTCAGCCCGATGACAATGGCGCCGGCGGCCCTGATACGAGCGACAACGGTCGCGTCAGCCCGTGCACTTTGCAGGCGACGAAGCATCGAACCGGCCGTGTGCGGCAACCCCGCGAAGCCCAGCCCCTCCTTGACCGTACATGGAACACCGTGCAATGCGCCCAGCTCCTCGCCTCGCATCACCATCCGCTCTGCCTTGTGCGCCTCCCTGATGGCAGCCCGATATCGCTCGCGCACGATTGCATGAATTGTCGAATTGACGTGTCTTGCGCGCTCGATATGCGCCCTGACGACTTCCACCGGCGATAGCTCCCGCTGCCGCACATAGGAGGCAATTTGCGTCGCGCTGAGGCCGATCAGGCCGTCAGCGTCGCGTGCATCCTCTACATTGCCCCCACTCCGGATCTCCGTAGCATCCGTTGTCACGTCAGTCCGCCAGGATGACTTCATCTCTGCGGCGATTCTGCACGGATTGCCTTTCCGCCTTGGTTTGCAATGCGTTCATTGTGTTCAGCGGCGGCGTGTTCGCCCGATCGAAATCCGGAAGACGAAGAAAGCCGCCATCGGCTTCGAACGGCGAAGCGAGCACTGCCGGCGACACGCCGTACTTGTAGAACAGCGACGGCCGGATCCGCAGCGCCAAGCTCCTCGACGCATCCTTGCAAGCGCCAAGCAAATGTCGCAAAGCCAACGAAACATGTTTGAACGACGGCTTCCACGCGACATAGCGCATAAGTCTAAGGCGCAGAACCACCAGCAGCCAGAAGTAGCGCGCGGCATAGCGGGGACGCGCCGTTTCCTTAGCCCGATACAAATCGAAATTGATCGACCGATCGTAGAGATTGGGTAGCAACTCCGGCCCGATATCAGGCCGGGATTCGACAATCTCGTCCATCAGACACGGGAACGGATACGGAGCCGGCTGAGCTTCGCGGGAAAAACGCGGCAGCAAATCGGCAAGCTGGCGGGCCTGATTGCCGTCGAGGAACCCGCCATTGACGTAGGTCGGCAGCAGGATGTGGAAGTAAGCCATGTTGGCGAACAGCAACGTCCACGCCATGCGCATCGGGTCGTGCATGACCTCGTACCATTTGCTCCAGGTATCCTGCAATGCCAGCTGGGCCTGAATATGTGACTCCAGACAGTCCACATACGACTGGTGCAAGATGCCGTCCATGTCCTTCTGAATGATTGCGGCGACATGTGGAATTTGTTGTGCAAGGTAGGCCAGTCCCGCGCTGTTCGCCGGGTCGAATGTGAAGGCAGCGTCGCCGATGAGGAACCACCCGTCGGTAGAGTAGTACCGTTTCGACTCGTACATATAGTTACGGTAGGCATTCACGTCGTGCACTTCACCCGATCGCACCAGTTCGCACAATACCGGGTGTTCGGTCTCCATGCGGGCGAGAAAGTCGTCCACGCTTGACACGTCATGCTGATGCATCTCCGGCCGGTAGGTAATGCCAATACTGACCAAGTCTTCCCCTGTTTCCGAGCGAATGGGAATTACCCATATCCAATAACCCCGTCCATAGAAGTGATGGGTCACGTAATAGGCGTCGTAGCAATGATGCGCAACTCGCGTAGCTCGGATTTTCGCCAATGTCGTGCGGTCGAAGTGCTTCAATCGAAACCAGAAAGCACTCCGCTGATAGGTCGGTTCTTTCTTCAGGTCGAGCTTGCGCGCCAACAGTCGATTGCGCCCGGATGCATCGACCACCCAGTTGGCGTCTATCCACTCCGCGCCACCATCTTGATGTTTGATCTCCAGCCGATGGATCTTTCTCGCGCCTGAATTCAGTGCAAGATCGGTGACGTCACCGTCGATGCGTTTGATTCCCAGTCCGTCGTTGATCTTTCGGATATCCCGATCAAAGGTCCAGCGATTCAGATTGAACGCTGGCATGCGAATGACGCCTGGTGCCTCGTGAACCACATATTTCCTGCACTCGGGATCCGTCGACAACTTGAAATAGTACGTCAAGCCATACTTGTGATAGTGGCGCTCCTCAAGGAGCTGAGAGAGTCCCAGCCCCTTGAGGAAATGAGTGGTCAATTCAACTGTCGATTCTCCGACCATCGGTCGCTCGCGGTCATGCCTCCCAATCACTACCACCTCTACATCGGGCAATCGCTTTCGGAGATACATGGCAGCCAGGTTTCCCGACACGCCCGAACCGATGATTGCGATTCTTTCCATATGTAAGAGTCCTTATTTTATAGATAGTGATATTGAAAGCACGGGCCTCAGGTCGCTCAGAGCGTCTTGAGAACCCGCACGATCTCCGATGGTTCCATTCGCTTCGAGTAGTCACTGTCGACAAACGCATACGCGATGTGACGATCCCGACCAATGACGTAAGTCGCTGCAAGCGGAAGTTCGTAGCTGGCATCACCGTTCACGGTCGGCAAATCGGCGCCCAACTGATGGTAGATGGGGCGCATCTCGGCGGAGAGAGAAAAGACCAGTCCAAAGGCTCGCGCAACCTTGTTACCGGCATCGCTCAAAACAGGAAACTCAGTCTTGGTCGCTTTCACGGTCGCCCCCGTGGCGGCCGGTGTTTGTGGCGAGACGGCAATCAGCGTGGCGCCTGTTTTTTTGATCTGAGAAAGTTCACGCTGCAACGCCGCCAGCGTCAGGTTGCAGAACGGACACCACTGTCCCCGATAGAAGGTCAGGACGACCGGGCCGTCCTTGAGTAGATCGTTCAGCGGCACGATATGGCCGTCCGCGTCGGGAAGCTCAAAGGTCGGCGCGCGTGCGCCTACCTTCAAAGCTTTTTGCGCAATGCCTGAAGACGCAAGCGCCTGGGCCGCATTGCCCATGGCTTGCAGCGCTTCGAGCGGAACCTTGTCGGCCATCGACACCTTAAGTGTGTTGATTTTGGACGAAAGTGACATAACCATCTCCTTGAAAACGAGCTAGCGTTGAGTATTTATGTCGCGATCACGCGACCTTTTTTTCGCAGAGTCCGTAGCGCTCTGTCGACGATGCGATCGGTGGCGGGATTGCTTTCGCGCCGCCATTGTTCGCAAAGTTCAAGTACCCATTCAGGTGATGTCTTGCTGGCATCGTTAAGCCAGTTGGCGACGGAATCCTGGACGTAACGCGCCTCGTCCGCCTTCAATGCCTCAAGCAAAGGCTCCGCAATTTCAGGGGAGGTCTTAAGCCGCGCAATGTGCTCGCTCCAAACGCCGCGCGGTCGGATACTCTCGACCGCAAATCGCCTGATATTGGCGTCCGACGCGCCGGTCCAGTCGAGTAACAGCAGAACGGCGCGATCGATCTCCGCGGCGATATAGGGCCGCACTGCCATCCACGCCCATTCACGTACGCCGAAATGCACGTCCGCCGCAAAGGGGAAAATGGCGTCCAGGCGGTCGCCGAGCGTCAGCGACGAGTCGGCGCGCGTTACCGCAAATGCAGCCCAGGAGCGCACCGTATCGGAGGCATGATGGCAAAGCCGATCCAGCACGATCGCCGCTTGACGCTTCCTCATGGCCAGCAGCGTCTCGCCAATGGCCAGTCCAATTCCTGCGATCTGGTGGCTGATGCCCTTCTCGGAAACCTTTCCCTGCGCCGCAAGGACAAAATCAAGGGCGTGATCAAGCCCTATTCTCGGCAGGACGGTGGCGACCAGTACGGCCTGGTCGACTGCAAGGCATTCGGCCAAGTTCTTCGTTGCTTCGATACCGCTATCCAGTGCGGCTTTTCTCTCAGATGCCAGAAGGACCATTGCGTCACTCCGTGCGTGGTAGATGGGTGATGGGGCTGCCGTGTTTCGCCTGGGAGTCCCACCTTCCTGGTGACAGGATGTGGAGAGGATCCAAAGCGTCCTTCAGCTTTCGGGCAACCGTCCAGAATGGTTGATCCTCGTCGACCATCGAGACAGCATGACGTGCGTGTACCCTGTACGGTATGAAACCCGATCGCCTGCCTTCAGAAAGCAGCGTATCCCAACATGCCTGCGCGGCCGTGCAGGCAGCGCTGTCGGTACGATCAAACAGCAAGGGAAGCGTGCAATCAAAGCTGCGAGCCGAAACACTTGTGAACGTGATGGGTGCGTCGAAGCCATAGCGAGCGCAAACGCGACGTACCAAATCCACAAAATGCCGCGCATCGCTCCCTCGCATCGGGACGATCGGTGCATACCAGAGGAGGCCGCACCCGTCGCGCGATGGATGTCGATCCCGCTCCGGCGGCGGACCCGACTTCCAGTACGCCAGTGGCAACGCGACTTCGCCGGGTATCCCTTCCAGCAGCGACAGCCCCTGCTTCATCATGTCGACCATGCCAGCCAGCCGACGCGCTCGTGTGCCCGGTAACCATCGCATCAGGGTTTCGATTCGCCCGGCTTTCGCTGGCGTCATGAACACGATTCGACTCGCCACGCCAGTCAGCACTTGCCGAACCAATTTGCGCGTCGCCTTTACATGCCGGCTCGTTCCGTAAAGCGCGCCGGCGCCCATCCAAGGCGCTGCTCCGGCGCGTCTTGCCAGCACCTCGATATCCGATTCAGCAGCAGGGCGAGTTGGCTGCCCGCTCTCGTCGAGATGCTGCGCCGACATGGCCAGCACTCGCGCGGCGCTCATGAGATTGATGCCGCTCACGTTGGCACCCGCCTCATGCAAGATCCGTCGTGTCGCATCAACTGCCGATTCCAGTTTGAGATCGTCATCGATCCAGAAATAGAATGCCTCGACGCACTCCGGACGACGCGAGAGTGCGACTGTCATACTGGTGACGATGCCAACATGGCTCTGCGTAAACATGCCGTCGAGATACGGCCCAACGCCCCATTTGAAGCCGCTCATGGTGCCATGGGCAGACATAGGCGAGCGATACACGCTGCCGTCTGGCAAGACTGCTTCAAGCGCGGTCACGGCAGCGAAGTGATCCGCGATCGGCGTGATCCCGTAGCCGCGTTCCAGTGCATTTCCCACGATGCTGCAACCCGGACCCGCGCCGGTTGTCGGCACCATGAACGGCAAGCCATGCTGGTCAAGCCAGACACGTAATGAGCCTTGCGTCACACCTGGCTCGAGGGTGATCAATCCGAGATCTGCGTCGAACGCACGGATGTCACACATGCGAGACAAATCGACGATGACGCAATTGCTGCGATACGGGTTGGCCGTGCCATAACCCCAGTTTCGCCCTGTACTGATTGGATGCACCGGTACGCGATGCGCCGCCGCAATACGAACGACGATCCGAACTTCCTCAGTATCGGCCGGAAACAGCACCGCCAAGGCCCGTTGCGAGTAGTCGCTCGTATCCCTGGCATATCGTTCGAGGGTTTCTGCATCCTCGCGCACAGCATCCGGGCCAAGTGCAGCGCGCCATGCCAATAGAGCTGCATGCATTTCTTGTGACAAGCCTCATCCCCTTACAGTGCGCCGGAAAGACCGCCCAAACGAAGAAAAAGCGAAAGTTGCCTTACATCGGCGCGACGCGCGCGCGGCAAAGCGCGGAAGCGCCTTTTCAGCTCGCTCTCCGACACCGCACGATGTCGGGACGGACTCTTGATCACGATCTGCAGCGGACTGATGGCCGTCGCATAAACTCGCCCGCGATCGCGCAAATGGCGCCGCGCAAGGCGCTCATACTCGTCACGCGTAAATGCGGCATGCAGCGAATGGTAGTAATCGTCAACCAACTCGGAACGCTCTCCCGCTGCGGCACGGTTCACAAAATACTGAACGGATGCCGGATGGCGCAGCCGGCCGAAGTCGTTGAAATAGACCGCACCGTCGGGTTTCAGGACGCGCTCGATCTGAGCGAACGTCTTGCCCAGCGCATCCACGTCGGGCAGGTGATGGAATGCCATCGAAGACACCACGACGTCAATGCTGTGATCTTGAATGCCTTTCAAGGTAGTCATGTCGCCGTATTGCAACTCGATATTGCTCACCTCCTTCTCCGCAAATATCTTCTCAGCCCGAGCCAGCATAGTCCGCGACATGTCCAGCCCAACGAACTCCGTGCGCGGGTTGAGTTCGGCAAGCTGCCCGAGCAGGTTGCACGGCCCGCAACCTACATCCAGCACGACGTCACCCGGCCGGATCATCTGGCACATGTGCGCGAGGTGATAAAGGTAGACGCCCGACAGCGCGCCGCTTTGCCGGCCGCCGTTCGCATACGCGTCGACCGATTCCTCGCCATCCATTACAAGGAAAGGTTCCGGGGTACGAAGTAAAGGCTGGCGGGCCGTCGCCTCACGGACGATAGTTTTGAACAGTTCCGGTATGAACATCCTTCTCCCCTGCGCGATCAAGCGGTTGCCGCGAAACCAGGATGAATCGCTTCGCTTTCGTTAGGAGCCGGTTCCCCCGTGCGTGGGTAAGTCGCAAAAATGAGCCGACGCACTTGCCGGGGAAGACGCGCCACTTCGACGCCACAATCGATCAGATAGGCCTTGACCTCGTCATCCGTCCACGCCGGTGGCGAGGACAAGGTGAACGGAGGGTGCGCAAAACGAGGCAACTGAATGCAGTCCAGTACATCGTCCAAAAAGAAGCGATATAGGTTCGTGCGACGATCGGCAATAGCAACTTCCATGTCTCCGCGATCATAGATATCGCGATAGCGGGGGGCTGCTGTTGTTAGGTCGATACGCAACGGCATCGAGAGTGCCTTGTTTAACGCACCATATTCTCGTGTCAGCCCGATGCGTTCGAACAGCAGCCCGTGACAGTAGAACTCGCGCATCTTCGGATGCACGGCAATCACCAAATCCTCGATCAGGCGATGTCGGCGCGCCCAGCGGAACAGCGCGTTATAGAGCAACAATGCAATACCACGCCCACGAACATCTTGAGCGACCGACAGTGCACTGACCTCGGCAAATCGCCGACCTGTATGTCGCAATGCCGCGATGTCAGCGGCATGCACCACCTCCATCGGCAAGCCGATTGGCGAATCTTCGACGAGCGAAATGGTCCCGAGCAAACGGCCGAATCGGGTCGCCACGAAGGTCGTCGTGCCAGGAAGAATGTGATGGGGAGAGAACTTTAGACCTGATCGCGCTGGAAATGCAATGCCTCGTGCAACATAGGAATCGTGCACCAATCGAAAGGCTTGCTCGCGTTCCGCTAACGTCCCTGCAAGGCCGATCTTGATGCCATCAAGCTCGGATTTCTCGATCACCCAGCGCCGCACCATCTCCCTGCGATAAACAGCGGCAGGAATTAACCTGCGTACGAGGCTACGTCGAAACTTAACGCGGTCTCTCAAAAGACTTATGTCGGCCGCGAATCGAGATGCGCTCCGCTCTTTATTGAAATGCAACACCTAGCCCTCCTGGCTATTGGCAACCCTTCTACAAGCCATCCACCGTAGTCCAGCGCACTCCAATGAATTCAAATGCGCGTGCCACCTTCCCATTTTGATCGTCGCCATACTGTACGGCGCCTAACTATATTGACGACGCCTTCCTGACTTGTCAAGAAGTTGTAATCTGCGCGCGCAGCACACGTTCAGCGAGCAGCACGTCATTCTCGGCAGAGCAGGCCGGGATACCCGCTTCCGTTCGACCGTTACAATGCGTGTCAATGCCGCTTCTTCCCTACGCCCCCTCGTTGCTTGACCGCGCATTCCATGATCGATAAAGTTGGGCGCCGTGTAATAAGGGACGGTACCAATTCCGATGGAACAAAAATATCTGGCGCTACTGCATGAAGCAGCAAGGCGTAGCGTCCCAAATCTGGACGGGATCCGTTTGTGCTTTCAGTTGCTCTCGCTGTCGGCTGACATCGACCGCGACTGTGCGTCACTGCTGGCGCCGCATGGATTGTCTGAAGGCCGTTTCGTCATCCTGTTCCTGCTAGAGGCGGCGGGAGAAGGATTGGCCCCGAACGTCCTGGCCGAACAGGCCGGCGTGACGCGCGCAACGGTGACGGGGCTGCTGGACGGGCTGGAAAAAGATGCGCTGATCGAGCGCATGGCGGATCCGACGGATCGCCGCGCGCTGCGTATTCGTCTGACGCGCAGGGGCAAACAGCTCGCCAAGAAGATGTTCGACCAACACAGTAGGTGGATTGGGAGCTTGTTCGCCAATCTGACGTTATCGGAGCGCGAGCAGCTTGCGTTGCTGCTAACCAAAGTCACGGCGAACGTCGGCAGTGAGGCGCCACCCCAAGCGCTGCGCCAAGGTCGCGTTTAACGGGTGTTCGGCGCGGCGCACGAGGTCAGGACGAACTTTAGTCGTCCACGCCAGCGCAGCCCGCAATTCCGCAGGACGGCCGTTGCGAATCGATCGATCGGCATCATCAAAAGAACAATCCGCGGAACGGGACACAGCCGCTAAGGCCCTTCTAAAATCGGGTATCCTACGCCCGTTCGTTCGCCGGTGCCCTTCGGGGCCGAAGAGGGAACACAGGGCGCTTCGCGCTGCTGTGGCTGCCCCCGCAACTGTACGCAGCGAGCCCGTCTCCACCCGATGCCACTGGTTTCACCGGGAAGGCCTGGAGCGGGCGTCGACCTGTGAGCCAGGAGACCTGCCGGCCTGAAAGTGCGTGCGTGCCAGCCGGCATCGGGCGGGGTGTACCGATGCGTTGGCCGCGGCGCGACACAGTCCCGGTGCCCCGTTGAGTTCCGCCTCCGTTCCGTCCCCTGCTTCACCTGCCGTGCGGCCATCGGCCTGCCCGGGGCTCGTGCGCGTCGTCCCGGCCGCCGATGGCGGACTGTGCCGGGTCAAGCTGTCCGGCGGCCGCGTCGACGCGGCCCAGGCGCGCGCGATCGCGGCCGTCGCGCGTGCGCACGGTTCCGGCGTGATCGAAGCGACCAACCGCGCGAACCTTCAACTGCGCGGGATCCGCGGCGGCGAAGTCGATGCGCTCACCCGCGCGCTGCTCGATGCGGGGCTCGGCCCGCTCGTCGACGCCGGCGGCGATGCCGCCGCGCTCGCGGCGAGCGACGACGTGCGCAACCTGATGCTGAGCCCGCTCGCGGGGCGCGATCCCGCCGCGCTCATCGACAGCCGCGCGCTCGCCGCGCCGCTGTTCGACCTGCTCGCGCATGAGCCGCGCCGCTTCGAGCTGTCGCCGAAATTCGCGATCCAGCTCGACGGCGGCGAAGCGGTCGCGGCGCTCGACCATCCACATGACATCTGGCTGTCCGCATGGCGGCGCGGCGACGGCGCCGTACGCATCGCGGCCGGGCTCGCCGGATGTCCGCCGGTTTCGCGCGCCGATGCGCCCGCGTGCGTCGACGTTTCGCCTGAGGAATCGGCCGCGCTCGTGCGCGCGCTGCTGCTCGCGTTCCTCGACCTCGCGCCGACCGACGTGACGCGCATGCGCGCGTTGCTTGCGACATGTGGCGAGCAGGTGCTGCTCGAGCGCGCACAAGCCTATCTGCCGTTTCCGCTTGCAGCCGACCCCGCGCTTGCCGACTGGCGGCGCGCGCCGTCCGGTTTCGCGTTGCGCTTCGGCGCGCATCCGTCGAACGACGCGTCGCGCTGCAGCGTCGGCGCGCAGTTCGCGCTCGGCCGTCTCGACGCGGCGCGACTCGACGCGCTCGCGGCGCTCGCCGACACGCATGGCGACGGCACACTGTCGATCACACCTTGGCAAGGCGTGTTCATCCACGGCGTCGCGACAACCGACGCGCCCGCGCTGCGCGATGCGCTCGCCGCGCTCGGCCTCGTCTGCGAGCCGACAGATCCGCTCGCGCAGCTTGTCGCCTGCGCCGGCAGCGCCGGCTGCGCGAAAGCGCGTGCCGACACGAAGCAAGACGCGCTCGCGCTTGCCGCGCGCGTCGGCCATGCGCGCAGCGTGCACGCCGTGAACCTCGTGCACCTGACCGGCTGCGAGCGCCATTGCGCGCTGCCGCACCCCGCGGCGCACACGCTCGTCGCGGTCGCGCCGGCACGCTACGACCTTTACCGGCGCGACGACGCAGCGGGCCTCGGCGCCCCGCTCGCGCGCCACTTGACGATCGACCAAGCCGCGGCCCGACTGGGCGATGCGCGGCAAAGCCAGGACACCACCGATGCTTGACTACATACGCGACGGGCAGGAAATCTACCGCCAGTCGTTCGCGACGATCCGTGCCGAGGCCGACCTGTCGCGGATCCCCGCGGACCTCGAGAAACTCGCGGTGCGCGTGATCCACGCGTGCGGGATGGTCGACGTCGTCGACGACCTGCGCTTCTCCACCGGCGCGGGCGCGGCGGGCCGCGCAGCGCTGGCCGCCGGCGCGCCGATCCTCTGCGACGCGAAGATGGTCGCGGAAGGCATCACGCGTGCGCGGCTGCCGGCCGGCAATCGCGTGCTCTGCACGCTTGGCGAGCCCGAGGTGCCCGACCTCGCCCGCCAGCTCGGCAACACGCGCTCGGCCGCGGCGCTCGAACTGTGGCGCCCGCACCTCGCGGGCAGCGTCGTCGTGATCGGCAACGCGCCGACCGCGCTGTTCCATCTGCTCGATCTGCTCGACGCCGGCGCGCCGCGCCCCGCGCTGATTCTCGGCTTCCCGGTCGGCTTCATCGGCGCGGCCGAATCGAAGGCGCTGCTCGCGGCCGACAGCCGCGGCGTGCCGTACGTCGCGCTGCTCGGCCGCCGTGGCGGCAGCGCGATGGCGGCGGCCGCCGTCAACGCGCTCGCGACGGAGGTCGAATGACGGCCGCGCGCGGACGCCTGTTCGGCCTCGGCGTCGGCCCGGGCGACCCCGAACTGATGACGCTGAAGGCGGTGCGCCTGTTGCAGGCCGCGCCGGTGGTCGCGTATTTCGTCGCGAAAGGCAAGAAAGGCAATGCGTATGGCATCGTCGAAGCGCATCTGCTCGACGCGCAGGTGCAACTGCCGCTCGTCTACCCGGTGACGACCGAAGCGCTGCCGCCGCCGCTCTGCTACGAAACCGTGATCGCCGATTTCTACGACACCGCGGCCGACGTCGTCGCCGCGCATCTGGACGCGGGCCGCGACGTCGCCGTGATCTGCGAAGGCGATCCGTTCTTCTACGGCTCGTACATGTATCTGCACGATCGTCTCGCGCCGCGCTACGACACCGAAGTCGTGCCGGGCGTGTGCTCGATGCTCGGCGGCACGGCCGTGCTCGGCCAGCCGCTCGTGTACCGCAACCAGAGCCTGTCGGTGCTGTCCGGCGTGCTGCCGGAGGACGAACTGCGCGCGCGGCTCGCGCAGGCCGACGCGGCGGTGATCATGAAGCTCGGCCGCAACTTCGACAAGGTGCGGCGCGTGCTCGACGAGCTGGGCCTGGCAAAGCGCGCGCTGTACGTCGAGCGCGCGACGATGGCGAACCAGCGCATCGTGCCGCTCGACGAGGTCGACCCGATGGCGTCGCCGTATTTTTCGCTGCTCGTCGTGCCGGGGGAAAAATGGCAAGGATGACGACCCCGCCTGCGATCGTGATTCTCGGCGCGGGCGCGCTCGACACCGCGCGGCGCATCCAGGCGCGCTATCCGGGCGCGCAGGTGCACGGCCTCGCGTCGCGCGTCGCCGCCGACGTGCCGTTCGACGAGCTCGGCGCACACCTGCGCGAACTGTATGCGCGCGGCCTGCCGATCGTCGCGCTGTGCGCGGCCGGCATCGTGATCCGCTGCGTCGCGCCCGCGCTCGCCGACAAGGGCGTCGAGCCGCCGGTGCTCGCGGTCGCGGAGGACGGCTCGGCCGTCGTGCCGCTGCTCGGCGGCCTCACC
Organism: Burkholderia sp. Bp8963; assembly: GCF_003854275.1. Lineage (GTDB taxonomy): Bacteria > Pseudomonadota > Gammaproteobacteria > Burkholderiales > Burkholderiaceae > Burkholderia. The sequence continues at coordinate 152,093 of NZ_QTQP01000003.1, read as the reverse complement.
GGCGTGAACGCGATCGCGCGCGAGCTGGCCGACTGGCTCGGCGTCGCGCCCGCGATCACGACGAGCGGCGAGCTGCGCTTCGGCGCGTGCGTGCTCAATCCGCCCGACGGCTATGCGCTCGCCGATCTCTCGCAAGGCAAGCGCTTCGTCTCCGACCTGCTCGCGGGCGCATCCACGCGCGTCGACGGCGCCGCGCCGTGGCTCGACGACGTCGCGCTGCCGCGCGACGACGCGGCCGCGCATGCGATCCGCGTGACGCCGCTTGCATGGCGCGGCGCGCGTGACGAACTCGTGATCCATCCGCGCAGCGTGGTGATCGGCGTTGGCGCGCGGCTCGGCGTATCGGACGCCGAGGACACCGAGGACACTGGGGACACTGGGGACACCGGGAACGCCGAGAACACCCCGCTCGTCTCGCGCGTCGGCGCGCTGCTCGACGCACATGGCCTTGCACCCCAAGCGCTGGCCGCGCTCGTCGCGCCGGCGACGATGATCGGCGACGCGACGCTCGAAGCGGCCGCTGACGCGCTCGGCGCGCCACTGCGCTTTGTCGATGCCGAAGCCGGCGCCGACGCAGCCACCATGCTGCGACAGGCATTGCGCGTGCGGCATGCGATGCGTGATTCGAACGGCACGAACGACGCGCACGACGGACTGGCCTGCGCGGTTGCCACCGAACCCGTCGATCCGGCGACGCTCGGCCGCGCGCGCGGCCGCCTGACCGTGCTCGGCCTCGGGCCCGGCAGCGCCGCATGGCTGACGCCCGCGGCACGCGCGGCGCTCGCGGAGGCGACCGACATCCTTGGCTACACGACCTACGTGAACATGGCCGGGCCGTTCCGCGCGGAGCAGCGCGTGCACGGCACGGACAACCGCGAAGAGATGCAGCGCGCGCGCCACGCGTTCGAACTGGCTGCTGAAGGAAGGCGCGTCGCCGTCGTGTCGTCGGGCGACCCGGGCGTGTTCGCGATGGCCGCCGCTGTGCTCGAAGCGCTCGACGAAGCACGCGACCCGCGCTGGGCGGCGGTCGATCTGCGCGTCGAACCCGGCGTGTCGGCGTCGCTCGCGACCGCCGCGCAGGCCGGTGCGCCGCTCGGCCACGACTTCTGCGTGATCTCGCTGTCGGACAACCTGAAACCGTGGGACGTGATCGAGACGCGCCTCGCGCATGCGGCCGAGGCCGACCTGGTGATGGCGTTCTACAACCCGATCTCGCGCGCACGGCCGTGGCAGCTCGATCGCGCGCTCGACGTCGTGCGCGCGCATCGCGCGGCCGATACCGTCGTCGTGCTCGGCCGCGACATCGGCCGGCCCGGCGCGACGCTCGTCAATACGACGCTCGGCGCGCTGCGCGCCGACCAGGTCGACATGCGCACGATGGTGATCGTCGGATCATCGACGACCCGGCGCTTCTCGGTCGGCGACGGGCGCGACTGGGTCTATACGCCGCGCTGGTATCGCTGAATGCCGCGCGGGCACGACGCCCTGCGTCGGTCCCGCGCAGCCCCGCGTCGGTCCTCGGTCGGCCCAGCCTTGCGCATGGCACCGCACGGCCTGCTCGACGAGTGCGCGCACGATCTGGTTGCGGGGATGCGCTGCCGTTCGCTAAGCTTGCGGTCGCACGACTTCCCCACGGGTCCGGAGGTTTCATGAAACGCATGCTGCTGGCCGCCATCGCGCTCGCATCGACGCTCGGTGTCGCGCACGCGCAGACCTATCAGTTCGGCGAAGGGCAGACCCAGCCGCAAAGCGACGCGCAGCCGGCGCAGCCCGCGCCGCTGCCGGGTGCGACCGAGGTTGCGCCGCTGCCGCAGGGGGCGGTGCCTGAGGCGCGACCCGCGTCGCGGCGGCACCATGTGACACCGCATCGGCACCATTACCGGCCTGCGGTCCACAAACGCCGGCATGTGCGGCACGTCAGGCATACCCGGCACGCGGCCTACCGGCACACGTGATGCGGCGGCTCATGCAGCCGGCCTGCTCGTGAATGTTCACGCGGCTGACACGTTCGAGTCATATTGGCGCCCCATCACGATCCTGTTCGGATGACGAACGATTGGAACCTGACAAATCCCCCTGAATTCATCTATGCTTGCGGCAACGCATCGATACTCATGAACTCGCAAACCGACACCACTTTGCTCGTCAAGGAACGGGCGACCATTGTGTGCCGCCAGCACAGCCGCGTGCTGCTGGTCGCGCGAACGGCGGCGCGCTGGTCGCTGCCGGGCGGCTCGATCAAGCGCGGCGAAACGCCGTTGGAGGCCGCGCATCGCGAATTGTCTGAGGAAACAGCGCTGGAGGGGCTTGCGCTTACCTATGCAGTCCAGTTCGGCGGACTCACGAAGCTGCACCACGTATTCGTTACCGACGTTCCCGTCGACCTGGCGCCGCGCGCCCGCAACGAGATCGTCCATTGCAAGTGGTTTCCGCTCGATCGACTGGCGGCACTGCGCGCCAGTGTTCCGACGCGCAAGATCATCGAGTTGCTGCAGTTCGACCCGTCGTTCAGGACAAGGTACGCCGAGACCGTTTGAGACCGCTTCAGACCTGTTACGACTGTTTGTGGCTGTCTGTGGCCGTTTATCGCCGATAGGGCCAGTCTGACGCCGTTCGTCCGAAATCCGCTGCCCAGTGAGCGTTCCCGACGCCGCGCCCCTTAGCGAGCCCGACATGATCAGCAAGTACACCTACCGCGGGTACACGATCGAAGTCCGCTGCGAACATCATCCGGCCGGCGACGCCGGCGCGACCGCGCTTGCGCCTGGCTACGTCGCCGTCGTGCAGGTTCGCGAGGGCGACACGTCGTCGATCTTCTTCTCGCCGGTGCGGTTGTCCGACGATACCGGGAAACCGTTCGCCGACACGCTGGATGCCCTCAGCGCCGGACGCGCGGCCGGCGAGATCATCGTCGACGACCTGCTGACGAACGCCGGCTTCGGTGGCGATTGAGCGCGCGGGCTATTGGCTGGCCGGCGTTCCTTTCACCGCTCCAGCCGTTGGCGGAAAAGCCTCCACGAAAGCCGCCACCTGTCGCATCTCCTGCTCCGACATGTTCCGTGAAACCGCCTTCATCGTCGCGCCGCGGGGTCTTTGGTCCGTGCGCTGAAACACGAGAAGTTGCGTCACGACGTACTGCGCGTGCTGGCCGGCAAGCCGCGGAAACTGCCCCATTCCCTCGCCGCTATGCCCGTGACATGTCGTGCAAGCCGGAACGCCCTTGTCGGGCAGGCCGGAGAAGAAGATCGCCCGGCCTTGCTCCATGAGCGCGGGATTGCTCGGCGATCCCATGACCGGTGGCTGACTTGAAAACCAGTTGGCGATTTCGCCGATCTGCGCATCGGTCAGGTGGGTGAAGCCCCACATGAACGTTTTGGCATGTGGGTCGGATCGGGCGCGGTTTCTAAGGTCCGTCAATTGATTGACAAGGTACTCCCGCTGCTGGCCCGCCAGCTTGGGGAACATGGGCGACACTGCGACGCCCGTCACGCCATGACAGTTCGAGCAAACCTGCTCTGCGATCGTCTTTCCGGAAACAGACGGATTGTCGACAGCCCGAGAATGCTCCAGATCGTGACAGGCCGTTCCGGCAAGCACGAGCCCAAGGGTGATGGTCAGCGCCAGAGCTTTCATGTCACGTGCCTCCGGTTAAGCGTTATCCGGCTGCTTGGGATCCACGTCTTCGGGACGCTCGCGCATGCTGGATCCCCGGTTGCGACAGCCGCCCGTTTCGCGCCCGGCGGGAACCCGGATTTACGCCACCGGGATGGCGTTGACGATCAATGAGAAGAGGTGGCCGAGATCTTCCTCGGCCTCGACGCCGGCGAACGGGTCGCGGTTTGCGCCAAACGCCCGATGGATTTCGTGCCAGTCTTGCGCCGTCAGCCATTTCGTTGCGGCAGGTAATATCACCTCTTCTTCCACGCGCATGTGATTTCTGTAGAACGCAGCATAGTCCTCGACCATCTTGCGCAATACCGGGAGAGCTGACTCGCCGGCCAGTTCATATCGGGTCAATGCATGCTCGATATTTCGCACGAGCGTTTCGCCTCGCACATGCTGCTCCTCCAGATCCGCAATGGTCCTATCGAGATCGTACGCACGATGCCACAGGCGCGCGAAGATATAGCGGTCCTCCTTGGGGTGATGAACCTGCTCGGGAAATTCGCGAATGTAGTACAGCATCGCCCGAAGCACCATCAACCCGGGTGCCTTCGCACCCGCGCCGAGAAGTTCGACGAAGCGCTGCATGCCCGAAATAATGGTCGACAGTTGTTGGTGTTCCCTGAGGATTGCCTGTACGGCACCTTTCGTTTCCGGCGTTTGCATATCGTACGTCTCGCGCATGCTTGTCTCCCGGCGCGATCATTTGTTGCGCGCGCTTCGCTTTCTTCAAGCGTAGTCGCCAGACACTTCGTCCGCACGACGCAGAAACCGGAGCTTGACGTGGGTCAACGGACACCGGACGGTTCCTGACACGATGGAGTCGCGCACGCACCACGGGCCGTACGCGTGGCCGCCACGGCCCCGTCGCCACGACATCGGAGCCGCGCGGTCATATCACCGGCGAACCTGCGATGAACCGGCCTCTTCCCGAATCCCTCGCACGACATCTCCCGGGGATCGCGCTGCTGGCGCACTACCGGCGCGCGTGGCTTGCGCGCGATCTGTACGCGGGCATCGCGCTGACCGCCGTGCTCGTGCCGGCCGGCATGAGCTACGCGCAGGCCGCCGGCCTGCCTGCGGTGACGGGGCTCTATGCGTCGATCGCCGCATTGCTTGCCTATGCGTTGCTGGGCCCGAGCCGGATTCTCGTACTCGGGCCCGATTCGGCGCTGGCCGCGCTGATTGCCGGCGCCATCGCGCCGCTTGCCGGCCACGACCCGCAACGCGCCGTGGCACTCGCTGCGGCGCTGGCCCTGTCGGCCGGGGCAATCTGCATCCTGATCGGCACGCTCGGGCTCGGCTTCGTGACCGACCTGCTGTCGCGCCCGATTCAGTATGGCTACCTGAACGGGATCGCCGTCACGCTCGTCGTCGGCCGGCTGCCGGAGCTGCTCGGCATGCCAGTAACGGATGGCGGCATATCGGCTACCGTCCAGCACGTCCTGCACGGCCGGTTCTCCGTGAACGATTGCGTGCTCGGCCTGGGTGTGCTCGCAGCCATTCCGCTTCTCAAGCGCGTCGCGCCAAGTTGGCCGGGAATGCTGATAGCCGTGCTCGCGGCAACCCTGATTGGACGCCTGCCGCCGTTGCACGACGTCGCGACGGTAGGTGCGTTGCCCGCCGGTGCGCCGACGCCGCATCTTCCCGCCGTCTCGCTGGCAGACGTGAGCGCACTTGCATCTGGCGCAATCGCGATTGCACTCGTTTCGTTCGCCGACATCAGCATGCTGTCGCGTGCACTCGCCCTGCGCGCCGGCGACACGCCGGATCGCAATCAGGAACTCGTCGCGCTGGGCGCCGCCAACCTGCTGGCCGGCCTGATGCAAGGCTGTGCCGTCAGCAGCAGCGCGTCGCGTACGCCCGTTGCGATGGCGGCAGGCGCGCAGAGCCAGATCACGAATCTGGTCGCGGCAGCCTGCATCGTGCTGCTGCTCGTTGTCGCGCCGACGCTGCTGATGCTGGTGCCACGCGCCACGCTGGCGGCGGTCGTGGTCTACGCGGCGGCCGGCATCGCCGATATCGGCAGTGTCGTAAGGCTGTACCGGATGCGTCGCAGCGAATGCCTGATCGCGGTGCTGTGTTTCGCGGGCGTCATTGGCATCGGCGTCGTGCCGGGCATCCTGCTCGCGTGCGCGCTGTCGCTGCTGTCGTTCGTCTGGCGGGCGTGGCATCCGTACGATGCGGTGCTCGGCCGGCTCGCGGGTGTCCGCGGCTATCACGACATTGCCCGGCATCCGGACGCCGTGCAGACACCGGGGCTCGTGCTGTTTCGCTGGGATGCCCCACTCTTCCATGCGAACGTCGAGATCTTCTGCGAGCATCTGCACGCCGCGCTCGCGCGCGCGTCGTCGCCGGTCACATGCGTCGTCGTCGCGGCCGAGCCCGTTACCGATATCGACGTGAGCGCAGCAGACCGGCTCGTCGCACTGCGCGACGAACTCGGGGAGCGCGGGATCGCACTGTGTTTCGCGGAAATGAAGGGGCCGGTGAAGGACCGTTTGCGCGCTTATGGATTGTTCGACACGTTCGGGCAACTGAATTTCTTTCCGACGGTGACGGATGCCGTCGCGCATCATGTCCAGCAGCGGAACGAAGATGTGCGAGTTGGCCATGTGTCGCACGCGCATCGCAGGCGCGTTCGGCGAAAGGTCGCGCGGCCGGGGAGACGCTGACGGGCGGCGGTATCCCGTACGCATCCAACAGACCGGCCAAGGCAGCCGCGCACTGACCAGTGGACCGATGCCGCCCCGAGCCGCGCTGGCGTCGCCCGCTACGCGCGCAGCCGCGTCACACTCGGCGCTGCGCCCGTCCACCGCTTGTAGGCCTGAGAAAACGACGACACGTCGCTGAACCCCAGTTCCTGCGCGATCTCCTTGATCGACAGGCGTCCCTCGACGATCAGCGCCTGCGCCCTTGTCTTGCGCACCGCATTCGAGATGTCCCGGAAGCAGGCGCCCTCCTCCTGAAGCCTGCGCTTGAGCGTGCGTTCGCTGGTGTTGAGCAGCGCCGCGATGTCCTTCAGCTGCGGCGGGCAGTCGAACGTGTGCGTGGCCAGGTATTCGTTCAGGAAGGACACGATATCGAGGCGGGTCCGCCGGCGCGCGAGCAGCTCGGCGCACATGCGCTCGCACATCGCGGCGGTGGCGGCATTTGCCTGGGGCAGCGGCCGCTCGAGGTGCGCATGTTCGAAGGTGATCGCGCTGGCGCGCTGGCCATACCGCACCTTGGCGCCCAGCACCTGGGTCTTCCCGCCGGGCTCGCCGTCGTAAGCCAGATCGAATGTCGCGAGTGCGAAATCGCTGCCGATCACGTCGCGCAGCACCCGGCAGGTGGCGCCCATGGCGCGCCCGACGAAGAAGCGTTGCAGATCCGCACACAGCTCAGGCGCAGGCTCGAACGTGACCACGTCGTGCGGCCCTGCGCGACGGTACGCCATCCCGACGTAGGTGTAGGTCAGCGCCAGATAGCGGCCAGCGAGGGCAATCGCCGCCATGCCCGTCGCGCTGCTCATCATCCCGTATCCCAGCAATCCGTAGGCCGACAGCTGGTACGACAGGCCGAGCTTCAGGCCGAGGTCGGCTTCGTGCCCGGTGAGCGCCAACAGGTTCGACGCGACCGTCAGCTCCTGCGCGGCCAGCACCGTGAAGTCCGGATCGGCGAGTTGCTTCTGCGTCAGTTGCGAGCCTTTGAGCAACGCCGACGGCGAGATTTTCCGGCCGCGTCCGTACGCGATCAATCCGCTCGAGCAACCGGGGCTCTCGCAGATGGTGAGTGCAATCGATGCGTTCTATCGCGACCTGACGACGCAAGCTTCCGGCGTCAGCACGCTGCGTTGAACGGGAAGTGTCGCTCCGACGGGATCCTTGTCAGCCCGCCTTTTTGTCAGCCCGCTCTTCGCCGCAATCGTCGATGGCCAGACGTCTGCCATGGCTGATTGCTGCGCGTGTTGCCACCACGCTTGCGGGCGACGCGCACTGCGTCGCCCGCGCAGTCGGGCCGTGCGTCAGTCGTCCGTGTCGGCAAACTGCTGACCGCGGAGAACCGTCGGATACGGTCGCTTGCCCTTGATGCCGGACCACAGCACCTTGTTGTATTTGGCGGGCGGCACCTGATCGGCCTCGTCGAAATTGAAACCGGCGGTGACGCGGTCCCAATAGGCGGCGTCATGCGTCGGCTTGACGTCCGGACCCCGTGCGAATTGCACGGCGCCGTCCTGCCCGCCCAGCGCCAGCGTCGTCGTCTTCAGGACGGTCGAGATGGTTGCGTCGTAGGTCCATGCCCCTGATGAATGGATGTCGAAGACATCGGTCATCGGCCGCTGATAGGCCGTGTTCAGATTGATGTGCTGCGTGCCGAGAATGTCCTCGATCGTCCGCAGCACATTGACCTGGCTGTAGCGCGTCTTGACCACCGCGTGCTGCTTGACGTACGGCCCGACCACATAAGTCGTCGCTCGATGCGAATCGACGTGATCCGGGCCATCCTGGCAATCGTCTTCGGTGACGATGATCAGCGTGTCTGCCGCATAGGGGCTGTGGGCTACGGCCTCGACGAGCCGGCCCACTGCCAGGTCGTCGTCGGCCTGCTGGGTTTCGGGCGTGTTGACGCCGGCGAGTGCGGTGCCGAAGCTGCCCGTGTGATCATGGCTGAAGCGAACCGTCGACAGGCTGGGCAGATTCCCCTGCGCGACGAACTGGTCGAATTCGCGTTTCCATTCGTTGTACCGCCACAGGTCCGGATAGTTCTGGTCGTAACCGCGGAAGTAGACGTCGGTGAACGCGGCGAGCGTCGGTTCGAGCGGGGTCGCCTGCACGATACCGGCCGCGAACGGATTCGACACCGGCGAACTCTTGGTGCCGATGCTGCCGATATTGTTGACCAGGAATCCATAATTGCGCACGGTGCCCCCTGCCTCGAGCACGGCATTGAAGATGTAGCCCTTCTGGATTCCGAACGGTGCGTCGGAGGATGCGTGGTTGCCGACGCCCGGCAACAGGTTGACCGGGCCGCCGGCCAACCCGCCGGCCCCGCTGCTGTATGCACCGTTGGTCGCGTGGTCGCGTTCCGCGACGGTTGCCAGATTGACCGGCACGTTGCGGTTCGACCCTTCGGATTCGTAGGACAAGCCACGGTTCACGGCCGCATAGTTGATCTGCTGGGTGATCGTTTCGGTATTGGTCACGCGGCCCTGCAACGCCCATGACCAGCCGTCCATGCTGCCGTCGCCCGGATCCATGAAATTGTCCAGCGTGACGAAATTGCTCGCGAGGCTGTGGAAGTTCGGCGTGATGTTCTTGCCGAACATGGTCAGTGCCGGAGCGGTGTTCGCGCCGTTGTGCAGGTCGCCGAGGATCTGGTCGAACGTGCGGTTTTCCTTGACGATGTAAATGACGTGCTTGATCCGGTTGCGCAGGAACTCGATCTTCCGCTCCCCGTGCTCGGCCGTATCGTCCGAGTAGAAGTTGTTCCGCGCGACGACCTCCGTCAACTCATGGAGCTCTTGCGCGTTGGGCACCTTCGCGCTGACGAGCGACGCGCGTTCGAGCTGGAACTGATACTGGTTCGACGCCCTCGCCGCCGCCGCGGCCGCCGCGTTGCCGCCCGGGAAGGTCACGTTGGTGACGAGTTCCGTGTGGCCATACAGATGGCCGGGGTTGGCGCCCGTGATGCTCTTGCCGTTCACGATGTACATCCAGTTGCCGTCGGCGCTGAACGTAATGTCGTGCGGTTCGTAGGCCGTCGGAATCAGGCCCGTGACCGTGTTCGCATTGGGGCCGGCGAGCGGGATCACGGCCACCGAGTTCGCGCCGGAATTCACTGCGTAGAGCGTCTTGCCATCCTTCGCAAGCGTCACCGCGAATGTGGCCGCGCCCGTGTACTTCGTGCCGTGCAGCAGCTTCGCCGGAGCGCGCGCGTCGATCTTCGCGGTGACCGTGTTGCTCGCGGTGTCGATGACAGCGACCTGGTCGGCGTTGTCCTGCGCCACGTACAGCCTGGCTTGCGACGCATCGAGCGTCATCCCGAGCGCATTGCCGTCGAGTTTGATGCGCTTGATCAGGTGGCCGGCGACAGGCGACGAGATGTCGACCACGACGACTTCGCGATCACGATCGGATGACACATACGCGGTGCCGTTGCCCTTGACGACCACCGCAAACGGAAAGGTTCCGCCGGTGCCGCCGTCGGCGCCTTCATTGTTCGCACGATAGGGGCGAAGGTCGTGCTCGTAGCGGACCGTGTGCGTGGTGGTGTCGATCACGCTGATCGAGTCGTTGTAGTTGTTGGCCACGACCAGCGTCTTGCCGTCGGCGGACAGCCCCAGGCCGCCGGCATTGGGTTGTACGCCCAGACCCAGGCCCTGGCCCGAGTGCCCGAGCGCGATTTTTGCCGTCTGCGACCAGGTTCCCCCGGTCCGCCGATACGCATACACGGCATCGTCAGCGCCACCCGCCGCATAGAGCGTGCTGCTGTCCGGCGAAAACACCAGGCCGACATACGCGTTGGCCTGCTTGATCACCTGGGTCAGCACGGGCTTGGCCATATTGGCGCCCGCCACGTTGTAGAGAAACACGTATTGCGTCGAGTTTGCCGCGTCAACGCTGCCATCGGGCGCATAGAGCGAATTCTGCCCCGCGCACAGCACCGCGAGCGTCGTGCCGTCGGGGCTCAACTGCGAACGCACCGCTTCGCCGGCAACGAAGTTCGGGTACGCGGGCAGGCCCGGGTTGAGCGGCTGCAGCACCGCGCCCGTGAGATGCCCGGGCGTGATGTACTGGCCCGTCGCCAGCGGCATCCTGCCGCTGTGTTCAGCGGCTTCCCTTTCGTTCCCGGAATCGGCGTGCGCGCCCTGTACGGCGATCAGCGCTGCCGATGCGACGATGCACAACCTGAATACGTGTCTGGATGAATGATTCTTCACGATTGCTCCTTGAAGAAAGGCGTGCCGGATGTCGGACGCGCGAGACGGTGAGGCGATGCGTTACGGAAAATTACAGGCCACGTTGAAAGATAGTGTCCGGACATGACGATGACGGGACAACTATGTGTCCGTGAGGAGGCGGCTGGATGAATCTGCTGAATCACATCGCCCGATCGACGTGGTCGCAACGTGTCGAAAGAAAATCGCTTCGACGGGCGCGTGTCACCGTAGTGCCACACCCGCCGCCTAGGCTGAATTCAGCCGCCGATCCGATCGCGTCGCGCGGATGGTCTCGACAACGTGCGCTCCGGGAGCGCTCCATTCCATGGACGATAGACAGGAGTCCGACAATGAAAACGATCAAGCCAAACAGGTTGATGTTGTCCGGGATGGCGGCAGCCATGATGTGCGCGGGGCTGTTGACGTCGATCCCGGCCCGATCGGACAGTGAATTCCCCACCAGGACCCCGATCAAGCACATTGTTGTGATCTTTCAGGAGAACGTTTCCTTCGATCATTACTTCGGCACCTATCCGCATGCGGTTCCCAACAAGGATGGATCGAGCCTCTTCGGAAAACCGCGGGGCGATACCCCAAGGGTCGACAACCTGCACAGCGCAGGCTTGCTGACCCATAACCCGAACGGCGCGAATCCGTTCCGCATCGACCGCAGCGTGCCCGTGACGTGCGATCAGGATCACGGTTACTCAGACGAACAGTTCGCGTTTCACGGCGGACTCATGGACCGCTTCCTCACGCACAGTTGCAAGGACGCAATCCTCGGCGCGAACAGCACGCTCGGCTACTACGACGGCAACACCGTGACCGCGCTGTGGAACTACGCGCAGCACTATGCGATGAGTGACAACTCGTTCGGAACGAGCTTCGGACCGTCCACCCCCGGCCTTCTGAACCTCGTCGCCGGCACGACCTACAAAGGTACGATCACCAACGGCCTGACCGCGACCGGCAATATTGCGAACGGCGTCAACAGTGGCGCGGTGATCGGCGATCCGGACCCGGCGGGCGACATCTGCTCTAATTCGAAGCGCACCCAGATCACCATGTCAGGGTCGAACATTGGCGACCGGCTGAACGCCAAAGGCATTACCTGGGGCGCATTCATGGGTGGTTTCGACAACTGCAAGCTGGCCCACAACAATGTGTCGGGTGCCAGCGCGGGCGCGGACTACATACCCCACCACGCGTTCTTTCAGTACTGGAAGAGCACGCTGAACGCGCAACATTTGCCGCCGGGATCGGATGCGGCGATCGGCAGGACCGACCAGGCCAACCATCAGTACGACCTTGGCCGGTTTCGCACTGCGCTCGCGCAGCACAATCTGCCGGCGGTCAGCTTCCTGAAAGCGCCGGCATTCCAGGACGGACATGCCGGGTATTCCGATCCACTCGACGAGCAGACCTTCATCGTCGGCGTGGTCAACGATGTCATGCGCTCACCGGAGTGGCGTGAGACCGCGATCGTGATTGCGTACGACGATTCCGATGGTTGGTACGACCATGTCATTGGACCGATCGTCTATCAGTCCAGCACGAGCGATGACCAACTGCTGGCTCCGGGCAGTTGCGGCCAGCCGGGAACGACCGACCCTGCCGGTGGCACGCAAAACGGGCGCTGCGGATACGGCCCGCGGTTGCCGCTGATGGTGATCTCGCCTTGGGCGAAAACCAACTACGTCGACCATCGGGTGACCGACCAGTCCTCCATCATCCGCTTCATCGAAGACAACTGGAGCCTGCCGCGCATCGGCGAGGGTTCCGCCGACGCGGTTGCCGGCACGCTGGACGGATTCTTCGATTTCGATGATGGCCCGCGCGCAGGACGCTGGATTCTCGATCCGCGCACGGGCGTCGTCGCAGCCTTCGATCGTTGATCGCCTTCGCCGGCCAGACGCCGTTGATGCAGCGGTGCCCCCACTCAAGCCCGCATCAGCCCTTCCGCCGCCACCCACTCCGCCCCCCACGCGGCCGCGAGCCGCTCACCGCGCCCGATCCGCACGGCCGCATCGTCGAAGTCGACGAACACGACCTGATCGGCCGCCGCCGGCCTCTCCGGCATCTCGTGTGTGCGCCCGTCCGTCAGCACCCACAACCACCGCTGCTTGTCCGGATCGCGCCGCGCATCGTGCGCGAGCAGCGTCGTGGCGGCCGCGATGCCATCCGCGAGCGGCGTGCCGCCGCCACCGCCGACCGGCTCGAGCCAGCGCGCATTCCACCAGCGCGGCACCGCCGGCCCGAAGCGCCGCTCGGCGCCGGCCCCGCCGAAGCAGATCAGCGCGGTTTCCGCACGCGCGCGCGCAGCCTGATCGAAATACGCGACGATCAACCCCTTCGCCAGTGCGAGTCGATCGAACGACAGCATCGACGCCGAGCAGTCGAGCACGAAGCAATGCAGCGCGCGTGGCGGGCCGGCCTGTTTGCGGAAACGCAGATGATCGGCATGCAACCGTTCGCCACGCGTGGCCGCGAACGTCGCCGGCCAAGCGACGGTCGCACCGGCGCGCGCCGTGCCGGGCGTTCGCCCGGTCGCGCCTTGCTGCCATCGAGGACCGCGGACCGTGTCCGCGGCGGCGCCGGCTCGATGGCTCAGCGCTTTTTTAGCGGCAGCGGCACCACGCCCTTCACCGCCTGCAAGCCAGCCGGTTCGGGCGGCAGGTAGCCCCAGTCGCGTTGCTGATCCGTTGCGTCGCGCGCGGAGGTGCCGGACGAGTCGGACGACACTGCGCGTTCCTGACGCGCGTCGCCGTGCGGGTGATCGTCGTGCGTGCGCTGCTGTGGCGCCGCCGAGGGCGACGCGGACTCCGGCACCGGCGGCGCATGACGCCGATGCAGCAGCACCGTTTCCGCGACGCGCTCGACGTGCCCGACCGTCACCGCATGCGCGCCGTCGAGCGCGGCCAGCGCGCGTGCGGCGCGCAACATCACGAGGTCCGCGCGCAGCCCGTCGACGGCCGCGTCGATGCACAGCGCGCTGACCCGCGCATGCACGGCATCGTCGAACGTGAGCGCCGGAAGCCGGTCGCGCGCCGCGCGAATCCGCGCGACCAGCTCACGCTGCGCGGCGTCGTACCGCGCACGAAACGCGTCGGGCTCGAGGTCGAACGCGAGCCGCGCCTTCACGATCTGCTCGCGCTGCCCCGCGTCGTAGCAATTCTCGAGCGCGACCATCAGCCCGAACCGGTCGAGCAGTTGCGGGCGCAGTTCGCCCTCTTCCGGATTCATCGTGCCGACCAGCACGAAGCGCGCATCGTGCGCGTGCGACACGCCATCGCGCTCGACAATGTTGATCCCGCTCGCGGCGACGTCGAGCAGCGTATCGACGAGCCCGTCCGCGAGCAGGTTCACCTCGTCGACGTACAGCACGCCACGATGCGCGCGCGCCAGCAGCCCCGGCTGGAAGCGCACGCCGTGTTCCGCGAGCGCATGCGCGAGGTCGAGCGTGCCCGTCACCTGTTCGTCGCTCGCCGACAGCGGCAGCGTCACGAACTGGCCTTCCGGCAGCAGCTCTGCGAGCGCGCGCGCCACGGTCGATTTCGCGGTGCCGCGCGGCCCGCTGACGAGCACGCCGCCGAGCGACGGATCGATCGCGGCGAGCAGCAGCGCCTGTTGCAGCGCCGTCTGGCCGACGATCGCGGCAAATGGAAATACAGCGGGAAAAACTGCTGGCGCCACCGCGCGGGCGCGGTGCGTCGTCGGATCGGTCATCGCCGTTCCCCTTCCTGAAGTTGTTCGCTCGCGAGCCACACGGATTCGATGCGCTCGCGATAGTCGCCCGGCTGTTGCCACAGCCCGCGCTGCATCGCCTCGACGAAACGTTCGCAGATACCCTGCAGCGCGCGCGGATTGTGCCGTTCGAGGAACGCGCGGGTGTCGTCGTCGAACAGGTACGCGTTGGCGACGAGCGCATATTGATGATCGGCGAGCACGCGCGCGGTCGCGTCGTAGCCATACAGATAGTCGACGGTCGCGGCCATTTCCGCCGCGCCCTTGTAGCCGTGTCGCTTCACGCCGTCCAGCCATTTCGGATTGACGACGCGCGAACGGATCACGCGCGCGATTTCCTCGCGCAGCGTGCGCATCCGCGGCGCGGCCGGGTTCGCGTGGTCGCCGTGATAAAGGCTCGGCTGCCGGCCCGACAGATGCCGCACCGCCGCCGTCATGCCGCCCTGGAACTGGTAGTAGTCGTTCGAATCGAGAATGTCGTGCTCGCGGCTGTCCTGGTTCTGCACGACGACGTCGATCGCCGCCAGCCGCTCGCCGAACACGTCCGGCGCCGCGTCGCCCGCACTGTTCTGCGCGTAAGCGTAGCCGCCCCACTGGCGGTACGCGTCGGCGAGATCCGCATCGGTCTGCCAGCGGCGCTGGTCGATCAGGTCCTGCAGGCCCGCGCCGTAGCTGCCGGGCCGCGCGCCGAACACGCGCCAGCCCGCGCGGCGCCGCGCTTCGTCGGGCGGCACGCCCTGCGCGACCCACGTCGCGCGCTCGCGTTCGATGCGCGCGCGGATCGGGTTCAGATGCTCGGGCTCGTCGAGCGCCGCGACGGCCTGCACGGCCGCATCGAACAGATGCATCAGGTTCGGGAACGCATCGCGGAAGAAGCCCGATACGCGCAGCGTCACGTCGATGCGCGGCCGGTCGAAGATCTCGATCGGCAGGATCTCGAAGTCGGTCACGCGGTGGCTGCCGTGCGCCCATTTCGGCCGCACGCCGATGAGCGCGAACGCCTGCGCGATGTCGTCGCCGCCGGTGCGCATCGTCGCCGTGCCCCACACGGACAGGCCGATCGCGCGCGGATAGTCGCCGTGATCCTGCAGATGCCGCTCGATCAGCTGCCGCGCGGATTTCAGGCCGAGCGACCACGCGGCCTGCGTCGGCACCGCGCGCGTATCGACCGAGTAGAAATTGCGGCCCGTCGGCAGCACGTCGGGGCGGCCGCGCGACGGCGAGCCGCTCGGCCCCGGCGGCACGAAGCGGCCGTCGAGTCCGCGTAACAACTGGCGCAGTTCCTCGCCGCCGCACGCATCGAGCGCAGGCATCAGCGTCGCGCGCACGCGTTCGATCACCGGCAGCGTGTGCGTCCACGTGCCCGGTGGCGGTTCATATGGCTCATACGGCGCGTGCGGCCCGCTCGCACACAGGCGGTCGAGCCACTGCTGCGCAAGCCGTTCGAGGCGCTCGCGCGTATCGCCCGCATGACGCCACGGCGACTCTTCGAGTTCCGCCAGCAGCGCGGGACGTGGGCCCTGCCACGGCGCGGCCCAGTCGGCGGCGAGCGGATCGAAGTCGTCGCCGAGCGCAAGGTCGCGCGCAAGCGCGCCGATCAGCCCCGCGCGCGCCTGCTGCCCGTCGCCGACGGAGAAGCGCGCGAGCGCGAGCAGCGTGTCGCGCCGCTGGCGATCGACCGGCGACATCCCGAACACGTGCAGCCCGTCGCGGATCTGCGCTTCCTTCAGCTCGCACAGCCACGCATCGACGCGCGTCAGCAGCGCATCTTCATCGCTCGCATCGCGCGGCGGCGCGACGCTCAGTTCGTCATGCAGACGATGCTCGGCGATCGTCGCGAGTATCGTCTTGCGCAGCAGCTTCGCACGCCGAGCGTCGACCATCATCGCTTCGTAGTATTCGTCGACCTGCCGCTCGAGGTCCTGCAGCGGGCCGTAGTTCTCCGCGCGCGTGAGCGGCGGCATCAGGTGATCGATGATCACTGCCTGCGCGCGCCGCTTCGCCTGGCTGCCCTCGCCCGGATCGTTGACGATGAACGGATACAGGTGCGGCAGCGGCCCGAGCGTCAGGTCCGGCCAGCACGCATCGGACAGCGCGACGCTCTTGCCCGGCAGCCATTCGAGGTTGCCGTGCTTGCCGAGGTGAATCACCGCGTCGACGCGGAACGCATGACGCAGCCAGAAATAGAACGCGAGATACGCGTGCGGCGGCACGAGGTCCGCGTCGTGATAGCTCGCGTAATCGTTCTCGCCGCGCGAGCGCGACGGCTGGATGCCGACGAACACATTGCCCGCGCGCCAGCCCGCGATCGTGAAGCGCCCCTGGCGCAGCGTCGGGTCGGCTTCGGGCGGCCCCCAGCGCTCGTTCAGCGCCGCGCGCACGTCGGCCGGCAGCCGGTCGAAGTGCGTGCGGTAGTCGGCCAGCGCGAAGCTCTGGAACGCGGGCCGCAGCGCGTGCATCGCCGGGTCGTTGGTCACGCCTTCGGTAAGTCGCGCGATCAGCGCGTCGCCGTCGGCCGGCAGGTCCGCGACCCGGTAGCCCGCGTCGCGCAGCGTCGCGAGCACGCCGAGCGCCGACGCGGGCGTGTCGAGCCCGACGCCGTTGCCGATCCGGCCTTCGCTTTGCGGATAGTTCGCGAGGATCAGCGCGACGCGCTTGTCTGCATTGTCGAGCGTGCGCAACCGGCACCAGCCGCGCGCGAGCGCTGCGACGAAGCCGACGCGTTCGGCGTCGGGCTGGTAGCGCACGACGTCGACCTCGGTATGCGGACAGCGATACGCGAGCCCCTTGAAGCTCACCGCACGCGTCACGATCCGCCCGTCGACCTCGGGCAACGCGATGTGCATCGCGATGTCGCGCGCGTGCAGGCCCTGGTTGTCGGCGAGCCACGCGTCGCGGTTGCCGCCGGACAGGATCACCTGCAGCACGGGCGCGTCGCCGGCGAGAATGTCGGGCTCGGGACCATCGATCGCGCCGGCCGCGAACGCGGTCGTATTCAGCACCAGCGCGACGTCGTGCGCGTCGCACAGCCGCGCGATCACTTCGCGGCTCACCGCGTCCTTCAGCGACGTCACCGCGATCGGCAGCGGATTCAGCCCTTCGCGGACCAACGCATCGGCGAGCGCGTCGAACACCGCGGTGTTCGCGGCCTGCCAGTGCGCCTTGTAGAACAGGATCGCGACGACCGGCGCGCCGGGCGTCCAGCGCGGCAGCCAGTCGTCGATGCTGGCCGGGTCGCGCGCCGGGTGATACAGCGCGGCGGCCGGTAGCGGGCGCGGCGGCTCGGGCTCGTCGCCGAAGCCGAGCGTGTGGAACGCGATGCTGCGCAGCAGCGCTTCGGCGTTGTGCGCGCCGCCTTCGCGCAGATAGCGCCACCACATCCGGCACAGCTCGGGCGCGACGGTGCTCTTCGCGATCAGGTTCGGATCTTCCTGCAGGTCGCCCGAGAACATCGCGAGCCGCTGCCGGTGCCGCGACGCGAGCGACATCGCCTGTTCGATCCCGTACGGCCAGTACGCCTCGCCGCCGAGGTGGTCGATCACGACCGCCTTCGCGTGCCGCAGCACGTCGTCGACGTAGAAATCGACCGACGCCGGCTGGCGCAGGAACGTCACGTTCGCGAGCCGCACGCTCGGGAAGCCTTCGGGCAAGCGCGGCACGATGCTCGCGAGCAGCGACAGCGTCGTATCCGCCGAGCTCAGGATCACAATCTCGGCGGGCCGCTGGTCGATCCGGACGACGCCCTGCGTATCGTCGACGAAGCCGCCCGGCGTGGTGCGCAGCAGATGCATCGTTCGTTACGCCTGTTGCAGCTCGGCCGCGAGCGCCGCGTCGAACGCGCGCTGCAGTTCCGCCGCGTCGAGGTCCTCGCCGATCAGCACGAAGCGGCTCGTGCGCGCTTCGCCGTCCTGCCAGCGGCGGTCGAAGTAGCAGTCGAAGCGGCGGCCGACGCCCTGGATCACGAGGCGCATCGGCGCGTCCGGCAGCGCGGCGAAGCCCTTTGCGCGATAGATCGTGTGCGTCTCGACCAGGCGCTTGAGCGCGGCAATCGTCGCTTCCCGCGAGCCCGCATCGCCGCTGACGACGACCGAGTCGAAGTCGTCGTGATGGTGATCGTGATCTTCGTCGTCGGCCGAGCCGTGATGGTCGTGGCGCAGGTGAATGGTGTCCTCGGACGCCGATTCGAGCCCGAGCAGCATCGCGAGATCCAGCTCGCCGCGCGTCGCTCGCACGATCTTCACCTGCGGCGGGATTTCTTCGCGGATGGCGGTCTCGACCCGTGCGAGCTGCGCGTCGTCGACGAGATCAGCCTTGTTGACGATCACGAGATCGGCAGCCGACAGCTGGTCGGCGAACAGCTCGTGCAGCGGCGATTCGTGGTCGAGGTTTGGATCGGCGCGGCGCTGCGCGTCGACCGCCTGCGGGTTTTCCGCGAACTGCCCGCTCGCAGTGGCCGGCCCGTCGACGACGGTCACGACTGCGTCGACGGTGAAGCTGTTGCGGATCGTCGGCCAGTTGAACGCCTGCACGAGCGGCTTCGGCAGCGCGAGGCCGGACGTCTCGATCAGCACGTGATCGATGTCCGCGCGGCGTTCGACGAGCGCCTCCATCACCGGGTAGAACTCCTCCTGCACGGTGCAGCAGAGGCACCCGTTCGCGAGTTCGTAGAGCTGACCGGACGCCTCGCCCTGCGCGCCCTCCGTATCCTCGCAGCCGATGCCGCAGCCCTTGAGGATTTCGCCGTCGATGCCGAGCTCGCCGAACTCGTTGACGATCACCGCGATACGGCGGCCGTGCGCGTGTTGCAGGATGTGGCGCATCAAGGTCGTCTTGCCGCTGCCGAGAAAGCCCGTGACGATGGTGACGGGCAGCTTGCGCATGGTCATGGAAGGTCCTGTGTCGAAAAAGGGAGTCAGGCGGAGATCGTCACGTCGATCTCGTCGTAGCGTTTCAGGCGATAGATCGCGGCCGACACGAGCCAGCACGCGATGAACAGGCCGATCACGAAGTAGCCGAGCATGCCGAAGTGCGATGCCACCATCGACGCGAAGTCCCACACGGGGCCTTGCAGCGACAGCTTGTCCGCGAGCAGCGCGAGCACCTCGATGCCGCCGATCAGCGCGGCGACCAGCACCGACACGAACGTGATCGTCATGTTGTAGTAGATCTTGCGGATCGGCCGCACGTACGCCCAGCGGTACGCGCCCATCATCAGGATGCCGTCGGTCGTGTCGACGAGCGTCATGCCCGCGGTGAACAGCGCCGGCAGCGCCATCACCGACCAGAACGACAGGCCGCCCTGCACCTGCGTCGCGGAGATGCCGAACAGCGCGATCTCGGTCGCGGTGTCGAAGCCGAAGCCGAACAGGAAGCCGACCGGATACAGGTGCCAGCTGCGCGACACGAGGCGGAACAGCGGCCGGAACAGGCGCGCGAGCACGCCGCGCTGGTTCAGCAGCAGGTCGAGATCGGCATCGACGATCGCTTCGCCGCGGCGTGCCGCGCGGAAGGTGCGGTACACGGAGATCAGGATCAGCAGGTTCGCGGTCGCGAGCAGCAGCAGGAAGAACGCCGACACGCACGTGCTGACGACGCCGCCCCACGCCTTCATGCTCTCGAAGCGCGCGAGCGACGCCGCCGTCAGCGCGACCACGACGGACATCACGATCACGACCGTCGAATGGCCAAGCGAGAAGAACAGGCCGGCGCCGAGCGGGCTGCGGCCTTCCTGCATCAGCTTGCGGGTGACGTTGTCGATGGCCGCGATGTGGTCGGCGTCGACCGCGTGGCGCAGGCCGAACACGTACGCGAGCACCGCGGTGCCGAGCAGCACCGGCTGGCCGTGGAACGCGATGAATGCCCAGATCCACGCGCCGACGTTGAAGGCGAAGAGCAATGAATAGATGGCAATGATCTTGCCGCGCAGCCCGGACGGGCTGTCGTTGAACAGGCGGAAAAGCGAGTCGAGCATGATGCTCCTTGGCGAACGGTCGACATGATGAATGCCAACACGGCCGGCGCCGCGTGCCCGGGCCCGCGCATGCCGCCGGATGCCGGGCCGGCCACGCGCGAAGCGCGCGGCGGATCGGAATACGGGAGACGCTCGGGCAGCCGGACGCATGGTGGCTGCGGACGTGGACGATGCGCCGCATCCCCGCGGCGCTGAACCCCTCGTCTCGGCCGGTATCCGGGCTGACGAACACGCCGCTTCGCCTTCCCGGACACGCGTGGCGTCCAGTGGCTGTCGTCCGCATGCGAGCACACATGCGGCGAAGCGGCGCTGCCTTGCGCGTGGCGCAAGGCGTTCGCTTACCGTTGCGGGGGCAGCACAGGTTGGCGCGACTGCGGTGCAGGCAGGCTCCCTGTTTCCCGTTTGACTGCGCGCGCCGGAGGGCGCGCGCGAGCACCGAAACGCGTGCGAGTGTAGGCGTCGCGGGCGGGAGCGTCAAGGCGAGGGGCAGGCGCGCACCGGCCACAAATGCGAATGATTGTCATTTTCAACCAATCAAGATAAACTTCGCCTTCAATTACCAAAATGATTCAGGCAACGGCAATGCTAGGCAGTCAATCAGTCATCCTGAAATTCTCATGGCAACACACCAGACATCCGGGCGCCGCTGCCCTGTCCTCACGCTGTCGCTGTGCTCGATCCTTTCCGTCGCCCCCTGCCCTTCCGCTGCCGCAGCGTACGAAGGCGAACTGCCGGTGGTAGAAGTGCGCAGCCGCCGCCATCCGCTGGATCCTCGCCCCGAATACGTCAGCACGGCGACCCGCAGCGCGAGCGATCCGCGCGACGTCCCGCAATCGATCGACAGCGTCCCGGTCGAGGAAACGCTGTCCTATGGCGGCCGCACGCTCGCCGACGCGCTGGCGGGCGTGCCAGGCATCTCCAATACGTCGGACACGCGCTTCGATTCGTTCCGCATCCGCGGATTTTCGAGCGCAGGCGACCTGTTGCTCGACGGCATGCGCGACGACGCGCAGTACGTGAGAAGCCTTGGCAATATCGAGCGCGTCGAAGTGCTGAAGGGGCCGGCAGCGGCACTGTACGGACGCGGCAGCGGCGGCGGCGTCGTCAACCGGATCACCAAGCAGCCGATGCCGGAAAGTTTCGGCAGCCTGTCGGCGACGACGGGCAGCTACGGCCGCCTCGGCGCAGCGCTCGACGTCAACCGCGCATTGTCGAGCGAATGGAGCGCACGTCTGAATGCCGGCCGCGAGCATGACGGCAGCTTTCGCGATCAGGTCGACGGCACACGCCAGTATGTCGCACCGTCGATCAAATGGCAGGACGCGCGGCGCAGCTGGCTGATGCAGTTCGAATACGACGAGTACGAGCGCGTGCCGGATCGCGGCCTGCCCGCGCCGGTCGCCGCGGTCGACAGCAACGGCAAGCCCGTCGCGTATGCGCTGCCGAGCGCGTCGCGCAGTACGTTCTTCGGCGCGGCGGGCCGCGACTTCATTCGCGACGCCAACATGAACTGGCGCTCGGTGTTCACGCAGCGGCTCGGCGGCGACTGGCGGGTGCAGCAAGTGCTGAGTGTGCTCGACCTGCACAGTACGTTCGACAACACCTATGTCACGCAGGGCTATCTCGCGAAGCCGCGCGACTTTCGCCGCGTGCAACGTGCGCGCTACCTGCAGGACTTGAAGCAGATCAACGTTCAGACAGGTATCGAAGCGAGCGGCAAGCTTGTTACCGGGCCGGTCGCGCATCATCTTCTGTTCGGCATCGAATACGGCTGGCAAAGGCGCGAGCCACGGCTGTGGCAGGCCGACGCGGCGCCGGTCTCGATCGTCGATCCCGACAATTTCGCGCTCGCCAGTTCGGCGCCATGGCCATTCTCGATGAACCGCCATCTCGTCAACGACTACGCGGTGTATGGGCAAGACCGGATCGACATCGGGCGGTCATGGAAACTCCTGGCCGGCCTGCGCGGCGATCGTTTCGACGTCGATTCGGCCAACGCGCTGAACGGCCTGCGCTCGCAGCGGACGACGACCGCGTGGAGCCCGCGCCTCGGCGTCGTGTGGTCGCCGCTCCACGCACATAGCGTTTATGCGTCGTACAGCAAGAACTTCGCGCCGGTCGGCGGCGATCTGATCGGCATCACGCCGAATGCGCGCGGCAATGCCAACGATCTCGGCCCGCAATACACGCGCCAATACGAGATCGGCGTGAAGAGCGACTGGCTCGGCGGCAAGTTGAGCACCACGCTCGCGCTGTTCCAGCTCGACCTGTACAACCGCCGCGTCGCTGATCCGGTACGTCCCGGATTCTTCGACCTCACCGGCCTCGAACGCAATCGTGGCGTCGAATTGGGCATCGCCGGCAGGCTGGCGGGCAACTGGTTCGTCCGCGGCGGCATTGGCTGGCAGCACGCGCGGATCATGGAAGCCGAGGCCGCGTTCATCGGCAAGCGATCGGCCGGTGTATCGTCGTCAAACGGCAATCTGTTCGTCGGCTATGCGCCGCTGCTCGGCTTCTTCGCCGAAATCGGGATGATCTACGAAGCTTCGCGGTACGTCGATCGCGACAACCTGCTCAGGCTGCCGGCATATGCACGCTGGGACGGCAAGCTCGGGTACCGTACGCGCGACCTGGAACTGACGCTCGCGGCCGTCAACCTGGCCGATCGCGACTACTGGGCCAGCGCGACGGGCCTGTCGCAGATCGTGCCCGGCGCGCCGCGGATGTTCATGCTGACGGCGGCGTACAAATTCTGACGCGACAGATCCGTTACCGCTAACGTCGAATCGAATCGCGGCGGCGGCCGTCCGGACGTTCCGCCGGCCCTTGTCCGGCGCACGCCTGTGCTATCGTATGCGCCGCGTTCGGTGCTCGCGCCTGCCCTCTGGCGGGCGCAGTTAAACGGGAAACAGGAAGTGGACCACCGCTCGGCCTGTGCTGTCCCCGCAACGGTACGCCGCCCGCGTGACACGCTTTCAAGCGCGCACGCCCATGCCGCCCTCGATGCCACTGCCCGCCTGCCTCGGGTGGGAAGGCCGCGACCTGGCAAGCGGCCAGCCCGGATACCGGCCGACGCAAGGGGCGAGCGACACGCTCGCCGAACGCCCGGTCCGCGGGGGACGGACTGTGTGCGCGTGTCTTCCGTGTTCGCACGGGCCTCGTTCGATCCGCTATGCATCGCCTGCCTGCCGGCCGCCTGTGCGCCGCCCGTTTGCCGTTTCCCCCGTCTTCGACACGGTTCGCGCCGTGCTGCCCCCGATGAGCCGCGCATGGCTGATTGGCGCAGGCCCCGGCGACGCCGACCTGCTGACCCTCAAGGCAGCGCGCGCGATCGGCACGGCCGATGTGCTGCTCGTCGACGATCTCGTGAACCCCGAGGTGCTGCAGCATGCGCGCGCCGATGCGCGGATCGAGCACGTCGGCAAGCGCGGCGGTCACGCGTCGACGCCGCAGGAAACGATCGTCGCCGCGATGCTCGCGCACCTGCGCGCGGGCCGCAGCGTCGCGCGCCTGAAAGGCGGCGACCCGTTCGTGTTCGGCCGCGGCGGCGAGGAACTGATTGCGCTCGGCGCGGCCGGATTTCCGGTCGAGGTCGTGAACGGCATCACGGCCGGCATCGCCGCGCCGGCTACGCTCGGCATTCCGGTCACGCATCGCGGCGACGCACAGGGCGTGATCTTCGTGACCGGGCACGGCGCGGGCGACGACGAGCCCGACTGGCGCGCGCTCGCCGCAACCCGCATGACGCTCGTGATCTACATGGGAATCCGCCGGCTCGGCGCGATCGCCGCCGCGCTGCAGGCGGGCGGCCTGCCGGACGACACGCCGTGCGCGGCAATCGAATCGGCAACGCGGCCCGAACAGCGGCGCGTGCTGGCGACGCTCGCGACCCTCGTCCCGGCGGTCGGCGCGGCCCGCATCGGCTCGCCGGCGATCGTCGTGATAGGCCGCGTCGCGGCGCTGGCCGCCGATCCCGCGGTGCAGGCCGCGCTGGCGAACGGCGCGCGGCCGGAGCGTGCGTGATGCAGGTCGCGCTCGGCCTCGGCTTTCGCGCGGGCATCGGCGCCGCGCAGCTCGACGCCGCGATCCGTGCTGCGCTCGCGCAGCATCCGGACGCGCAGCCGGCCGTCGTCGCGACGCTGGCCGACAAAGCCCGCACACGCGCGCTGCGCAAGCTGTGCGCACGGCGAGGCTGGCCGCTCGTCGCATTCGACGCGGCGCAGCTTGCCGCGCACCCCGAGCTCGTGGCGAGCGGCCCGTCGGCTGCGGCGCTCGCCCGCTTCGGCGTGGCGGGCGTCGCGGAGCCATGCGCGCGGCTTGCCGCGCCGCGCGGCCGGCTGCTCGGCCCGAAACTCGCACGGGACGGCGTGACGGTCGCGCTCGCCGGCCCGTTTTGAACCTTCGCGTTGAACCTTCGCATTGAACCCTTTGTTACGACAGGACGAATTCCGATGAAAACCGATCCCGAAGCGCATCAGCGGATGACCGAGCGCCGCCGCGCCGGCCACGAGAAGAAGCAGGCCGCCGCCGTCAACGAAAAGGGCCTGCTGATCGTCAACACCGGCAATGGCAAGGGCAAGAGCACGGCCGCGTTCGGCATGGCCGTGCGCGTGCTCGGCCACGGGATGCGGCTCGGCGTCGTGCAGTTCATCAAGGGCGCGCTGCACACGTCCGAGCGCGACTTCCTCGGCGCGGTCGCGCACTGCGATTTCGTGACGATGGGCGACGGCTATACGTGGAATACGCAGAACCGCGACGCCGACATCGCGACCGCGCGCAAGGGCTGGGACGAGGCGCGCCGGATGATCGAAAGCGGCGACTACCAGATGGTGATCCTCGACGAGCTGAACACCGTGCTCAAGTACGAATACCTGCCGCTCGACGAAGTGCTCGCGACGCTCGCCGCGCGCCCCGCGTCGCTGCACGTCGTCGTGACGGGCCGGCATGCGCCCGACGCGCTGATCGACGCGGCCGACCTCGTCACCGAGATGCGGCTCGTCAAGCATCCGTACAAGGAGCAAGGCGTGAAGGCGCAGCGCGGCGTGGAGTTCTGAGCGATGCCCGCCTGCCCCGCGCTGTTCGTCAGCGCGCCTGCGTCCGGCCAGGGCAAGACCTCGGTGACGGCCGGCCTCGCGCGGCTGCACCGCCGGCTCGGCCGCCGCGTGCGCGTGTTCAAGACCGGCCCGGATTTTCTCGACCCGATGCTGCTCGAGCGCGCGAGCGGCGCGCCCGTGCACGCGCTCGATCTCGGGATGGTCGGTGAAGCCGGCTGCCGCGCGCTGCTCGCCGACGCGGCACGCGACGCGGACCTGATCCTGATCGAAGGCGTGATGGGGCTGTTCGACGGCACGCCGAGCAGCGCGGATCTCGCGGTCGCGTTCGGCGTGCCGGTCGTCGCGGTGATCTCGGCGAAATCGATGGCGCAGACCTTCGCGGCGATTGCGTTCGGCCTCGCGCGGTTCCGGCCCGGCCTGCCGTTTCATGGCGTGCTGGCGAACCGCGTCGGCTCCGCGCGTCACGCGGAATTGCTGCAGCAGGCGCTGCCCGGCGATCTGCGCTGGCTCGGGCATGTGCCGGCCGATGCCGGCATTGCGTTGCCCGAACGCCATCTCGGGCTGCATCAGCCGCACGACATCGGCGACCTCGACGCACGGCTCGACCGCGCGGCCGACGTGCTGGCGAATACGGCGCTTGCGGAATTGCCGCCTGCTGTCGCGTTCGAGGAACCGCACGCGACTGAGCCGCTGCCGCGCGCGCTCGCCGGCAAGCGCATCGCGATCGCGCGCGACGCGGCGTTCTCGTTCATCTATCCGGCGAATCTCGCGCTGCTCGATGCGCTCGGCGCGCAGTTGCGGTTCTTCTCGCCGCTCGCCGACGAGCCGGTGCCCGGCGATTGCGACGCGCTGTTCGTGCCGGGCGGCTATCCGGAACTGCACGCGGCAACGCTCGCGGCCAACGCGACGAGCGCGCGGACGATTCGCGCGCATGCGGCGGCCGGCAAGCCGATCGTCGCGGAATGCGGGGGGATGGTGTATCTGTGCGACGCGTTGACGGACATCGACGGCACGACGACGCCGATGCTCGGCGTGCTGCCGGGCCGCGCGACGATGCAGCGGCGCTTCGCTGCGCTGGGCATGCAGCAGCTCGCTACGCGCACCGGGCCGATGCGCGGGCATACGTTCCACTATTCGCGGCTCGACACGCCGCTTGCGCCGGTCGCGGCTGCAGTCCGCCCGGATGGCGGCGCGGGCAGCGGCGAAGCCCTGTATCGGGCCGGCGCGATCGTCGCGACCTACATGCACATGTACTGGCCGTCGAATCCGCTGGCGACGGCGGCGCTGTTCAGTGGCGGGACAATCTGAGTTGTGCGCTGACGACAGGCACGCAATCGTGCAGTAACGGCATCGCTATAACACAGCCGAATTGCATTTTCAGCTGTGCTCCAGACCTCGGATCGTTGCGACGCTGCGCCTGCGCTTCTGCTCCCAGGCGACGACTTACAAATGGCGCTCGACGTCCATCCGCTGGTGCAGGATCCGAATCACGTCGAGGTCGTATGCCGCTTCACGATAAAACACCACGTGCGAGCCGACCGCGTACCGGAAGTATCCGTCTCGCACGGTACAAACGCGACCGCTCTTGTCGCCACGCGCAAAGGCTTCCATTGTCTCAATCAGATCGCGGTGATACTGATCGGCCTGCTCAAGCGACCAATTTGTGAAGGTGTAACGCCAGATTTCCTCAAGATCGGATTCGGCCAGCGGCGTCAGCCGGAGTTGCCTGGCCTTAACGGCCATGGGTTGCCCGCATCCGAGCCAGGAAAGCTTCGCTATCGAATGGCGCGGGTGCCCCCGACGCTTCGCCGGCTTTTAGCGCTTCTTGCAATGCGCGAACCTGCGTTTCATGTGATTCGAGGAGTCGCAGCCCGGCTCGCACGACATCGCTCGCCGAGCCGTATCGACCCGATCGAACCTGCGCGTCGACGAATTCGGCAAAGTGGTCGCCAAGCGAAACGGACGTGTTGCGTGACATGTGTAACCTCCTCTTCAACACGGCCATCATATACCAAAGTTTGGTACATTCTTGTACTGCAACCAGAGTAGCCGCAGTTGATCCGAAATCGGGGTTCCTTTGGAATGGCTGGTACGGCCGGCCCCCGCCTTACAGGTGACCGTGCTGTTTGCCGCATTGGATTGCTACGCAACGCTTGCGCAGCGCCATCCCTTCAGACCAGAAACGCCTCGGCCAGCTTCACCCAGTAAGACGCCCCCGTCGGCAGCGCCGCGTCGTTGAAGTCATAGCCGGGGTTGTGCACCATGCAGCCGCCCTCTCCATCGCCGTTGCCGATGATCAGGTAGCAGCCGGGCCGCTGCTCGAGCAGGAACGCGAAATCCTCGCTGCCGGTCAGCGGCACCATCCCGTCGATCAGATTCGCGTCGCCAACCCATTCGCGCGCGACATCCTTCGCGAACGCGGTCATCTCCGCATCGTTGACGAGCACCGGATAGCGGCGCTGGTAGTCGATCGTCGCGGTCGCGCCGAATACGGCGGCCTGCGCGTGCACGACTTCCGTGATGCGCTGCTGCAGCAGGTCGCGCACGTCCGGCTTCAGCGCGCGCACCGACAGGCGCATCTGCGCGCGGTCGGGAATCACGTTCGGCGCATCGCCCGCATGGATCGCGCCGACCGTGACGATCGCCATGTCGAGCGGCGACACGTTGCGCGACACGATCGTCTGCAATGCAACGACGATCTGCGCGCACACGACGACCGGATCGATCGCCCTATGCGGCACCGCGCCGTGACCGCCGCGTCCCTGCACGTCGACGATCACCGTATCCGACGACGCCATGAACGGCCCCGGCAGGAAACCGAACTTGCCCGTCGGGAAGCCCGGCATGTTGTGCATCGCGAAGATCGCATCGCACGGGAACTGCTCGAACAGGCCGTCGTCGAGCATCTTCTTCGCGCCGCCGAGCCCTTCCTCGGCCGGCTGGAAAATCAGGTTCAGCGTGCCCAAGAAGCGCCGCTCGCGCGCGAGATGCTTTGCCGCCGCGAGCAGCATCGCCGTGTGGCCGTCGTGGCCGCACGCATGCATCTTGCCGGGAATCGTGCTCTGGTACGGCAGGCCGGTGGTTTCGTGAATCGGCAGCGCGTCCATGTCGGCGCGCAGGCCGAGACGCTTCGCGCCGTCGCCGACCTTCAGCTGTGCGACGACGCCTGTGCCGCCGAGCCCGCGATGCACCGTGTAGCCCCATGCCTGCAGGCTTTCGGCAACGAGGTCGCTCGTCGCGAGTTCCTCGAAGCCGAGTTCGGGGTGCGCGTGGATGCGGTGCCGGATCTCGATCATTTCGTCGGCGAGGCCTGCGGGGATCACGCTGTGCGTCACGGTGTCGTCTCCAGTGTCGGCGGGAGCGCGTGCTTGGGCACCGACTCCGGTCCATGGTTTGCGAGGAATGTGCGGGCAAGCATAGCCGCTCGACAGGCAACCGGATAGACGAATAGTCGTAAACGCGGCAACCGGCGGTTGCCTTTCATTTCGCGTTTCGCCGAGCCCCGACTCGGGGTGATTCCTTCGGGCACCGATGCTCGGGAGATATGCGGATCGGGTCGCGACTGGCGACTGGCGACAGCCGCAACCTCGCCACTGCCGAAACGATCCATGACCGATACCTCGCCCGGCCCGGCGCTTGAGATCGCCGCAAGCCGGCCGCTCGAGCCGTCGACCGTCGCAATGCTCCGGCACATCCGGGAGGCCTGCGCGCACGTCGACACCGGCTTCGACGTGGCCGGCGCCACCGCGCTCAGACCGCCCAGTCCTCGAGCGCCAGCCCACCGACGCGACTGAATTCACGCGTATTGTTCGTCACCAGCACTGCGCCGGCCGCGATCGCGTGCCCCGCGATGGCCGCATCGTTGGCGCCGATCGGCGTGCCGCGCGCAGCGAGATCGGCGCGAATGGCGGTCGTCGCCTCGATCGCCGCCGTGTCCCACGGCAGCACGCCATCGAGCCGCGCAACGAATCCGGTCACGAGGTCGGCATGCTTCGGCGACGCCTTCCTGCCGACCGCACCGAAACGCATTTCCGCATACGTGACGGCCGACACGACGATCCGATGCTGCGCGTTGACGCACGACTGCAGCCGGGACAGGACCGCCGCCGGTCGCTCGCGCACGATGAACGAACAGATGTTCGTGTCGAGCATGTAGAGCTTCGTCACCGGCCGGACTCCGTCGGCGCGTCATCGGCGCCGGAGAGGTCGAAGCGACCGGATTCGACCACTTCCGTGCGCTCGGCGAGGAAATCGGCATCCGCGAGCGGCTCGCTCGCGAACGACATCCAGCTCGGCCGCACGGGACGCAGCAGCAACGTGTCGCCCTCGCGACGAATCTCGAGTTCCGTCACCCCTTCGAACTCCATGTCCTTCGGGATGCGAATCGCCTGATTGCGGGCATTCTTGAAAATGGAAACGGTGCGCATGATCCACCCCCGGAAAAAACGATGCGCCCACTCCAAACATATGTCGGCATATGTCAACGCCGATTTGCGTCTCCCGGGAGTCCATTGGCCGGATGGCCAATGAGCGCACGCCGCCGCAGCTCGCGTGCGCCGGCTCGCGCCGGCCGGCCTGCAAGCCGCGGCGCACGCCGTCACCAGTTGTATTTCGCGGTCGCGAGCACGGTGCGCTCGTTGCCGAACAGGCAGACGGACGACGACTGGCAGCCGCTGACGTAGTGGCGGTTGAACAGGTTCGTCGCGTTCACCGCGAAACGCCAGTTGCGCACGTCGTAATGGATCGCCGCGTCGAACAGCGTGTAGCTCGCCACCGTCAGCGAGTTGTCCGGCGCGCCGGCCGACGCGCTCTGGTAGCGCACGCCGCCGCCGAGCCCGAAGCCCGCGAGCGGCCCTGCGTGCCACGTCCAGTCGGCCCACAGCGACGCCATCTGGCGCGGGCGCGGGATGTCGACCGGCCAGTTGTTCAGCGACGCGTCGTTGGCCTGCACGTTCTTCACGTCCTGATACACGTACGACGCGATCACCGACAGGTTCGGCGTGACCTTGCCGGTCGCGCTCAGCTCGATCCCGCGCGAGCGCACCTCGCCCGTCTGCACCGACGTCGTGTTCGTATCGTCGAGGTTCGTCGGCGTCGGCGTGAGCACGTTGGTCTGGTTGATCTGGTAGATCGCCGCATTGAGCATCAGGTTCTTGCCGGGCGGCTGCCAGCGCAGCCCAAGCTCGATCTGCTTGCCGCGCGTCGGTTGCGGCAGGCCGCCGCCGAACATCTTCACGCCGATCAGCGGATTGAACGACGTCGCGTAGCTGACGTACGGCGACAGCCCGTAGTCGCCCTGGTACGTGAGCCCGACACGCCCGGTGAACGCGCTGACGTCCGCCTTCGACTGCGTACCGGCCTCGCGGTCGTCCTGCCGCAGGTTCACCCAGTCCTCGCGGCCGCCGAGCGTCAGCGTCCAGCGGTTCCACCTGACCTGGTCCTGCGCGTACACGCCGAACGTGTTCATCGCCGTGTACGTGTTGGTGCGGAACGTGGTGGCCGGATCCGAGAACACCGCGGTCGTCACCGGCGTGTAGACGGGGTTGTAGAGGTTCAGCACGGGCGCCGCCGCAAGCCACTCGCTGTCGGTCGCCGTCTGCCGCGTGTACTGGAAGCCGAGCAGCAGCGTATGTTCGAGCGGACCGGTGCCGAAGCGCGCCTGCGCATTGTTGTCGATGTCGAAGCGGCTGTAGTTCATCTGGAACACGCCCGCCCAGCGCGAGATGTCGGTCGTGCTGCCGTCGGCGAAGCCGTTGCCGAACACCGAGCCGTTGTCGAGCGACAGGTGCATCCAGCGGACGTTCTGGCGTACCGTCCACATCGAATCCAGGTTGTGCTCGAACCGGTAGCCGAGCGACCACTGCTTCTTGCGGTAATAGTTGAAATCCGGATCGCCCGAATAGACGTCATGGTCGAGCTGCCCGTTCGGGTTCGGCAGCACCGTGCCCTGCGCCGGCAGGAAGTTCGACGAGATGTCGCCCCAGTCCTGCAGGTAGGTCGCCGACACCGTCAGCGACGTGTCCGCGTTCGGCCGCCAGCGGAACGACGGCGCGAGCGCGACGCGCTGGTCCGCGTTCGGGCCCGTTAGCGCGTTGCCGTCGCGCGCGACGCCGACGAAGCGGTACGCATACTTGCCGTCCGCGTCGAGCTTGTCGCCGATGTCGAACATGAACTGCTTGCGCGCATAGTTGCCGACCTCCACGCCCGCTTCACGCACGCGCTCGCCGTCGGCCTGCTTCGTGTGCACGTCGACGATCGCGCCCGGATCGCCCGCACCGTACAGCACCGACGTCGGCCCGCGCAGCACGGTGATGCTGTCGATCATGGTCGGATCGACGCGCCAGCTCGCGAGGTTGATCGTATTCGGCACCTGCAGCCCGTCGACATACGCGGTCGGCGTGAAGCCGCGCAGCGCCGCATACCAGTCGGAGCGGTTGTCCGAGCCGAACGACGAGAAGCCCGGCACGTAGCGCAGCGCCTGGTTCACGTCGGTCGCGCCGGTCATCTCGATCTGCTGCGCAGTCACGACGTTGATCGTCTGCGGAATCTCGTTGATCGGCGTATCGGTTTTCGTGCCGGTCGCGCTGCGCCGTGCGACGAGACCGACCGTGCCGTTGCCCTCCGACGCCGCGTTGACGTTGATCGCCGGCAGCGTGTCGCTCCGCGCACCGTCTTGCGTGTCGCCTCGCGTGCCGCCCTTCGCACTGTCTGCCAACGCCGCAGCGCCTGCGTTCGCGGCCGGCGCCGTCTGCGCGACGGCCTGCCCTGACGACGCACCGAACGCCACACTCGCCGCGGCCGCGATCGCACGCAAACGCGTGCCTGTTGCCCACTCCATCTTGCTCTGCTCCACTTGTCATGCGGTCTCCCGACCGCGCCCTTGTCAAAGCGCGAAGGCCATCCGGCCCGCGCTCACCCCGTTTTCGTGTCGTGTCCGGGCCGCGACGTCGCCGTTCGCGTGCCCGGCTTCGTTTTCGAGCAACACGCAGATCTCGTCCGCGCGGCGCGCTGGGCCGCTTCACAGGTGTGACGAACGACGCCGCCGTTTTTTTACCCGCCCTTTTTCCGTCTCGCATGCAATCCGCTTGCGACGGCCACCCGGGCCGCGTCGCGCGAGCCATTTCATGGGCGCCAAATCGCGGGCGCTAAAAATTTGCGGCGCCCATTCGTCTATTCGTCAGAAAAGCTGCGAGTCCATCGCGCCACCGTTCGCAGTTTCCGCATTCATTCCCGCTTTCACTCCCGCTTGTTTTCCTGACCGACGTTGCCGATGACAGCCGCCCACGAGCCTTCTCCCCCACCGTCCCACCAGTCTGCCGCCGATGCCGCCGATGCCGCCCCGCCCGCGCGTCCGGCCGCACGCCTGATCCTTGCGCTGCTGCGCGAAAGCCGCGCCGCGCTCGCACTCGCGCTCGTCGCGTGCGTGCTGAACGGCGTCGCGAGCGTGCTGCTCGTCGCGACGCTGAACCGCGCGCTCACGCCGACGGCCTCGGCCGACGCGGCGCTCGCGTGGCGCTTTGCGCTGTGCGCCGTGATCGCGCTCGTCACGCGGATCGTGTCGGGCGTGCTGTTCGCGCGGCTGTCGCAAGACACGATGGCGCGGCTGCGCGCGCATCTCGCGCGCCGCGTCGGCGCGGCCGAGCTGCGCGACATCGAGCGCGTCGGCGCGGCGCCTGTGCAGTCGGTGCTGACCGACGACGCGACCAATGTGTCGATGCTGTTCTTCGCGCTGCCGAACCTCGTGATGCACGGCTCGATCGTGTTCGGCTGCCTCGGCTACCTCGCGTGGCTGTCGTGGCCCGTGTGCGTGCTCGCGCTCACGGCGATCGTCGCGGGCTCGCTCGGCTATCACACGGGCGACCGCCGCGCGATCGCGTCGCTCGAAGCGGCCGGCCGCGCGCAGGACCGCCTGTTCGGCTATCTCGGCGCGCTCTTCTCCGGCGCGAAGGAGCTGAAGCTGCACGACGCGCGCGCGCGTCAGTTCGTCGACGGCCAGCTCGGCGCGGCGATCGGCGAAGTGCGCGACCATCGCCGCCGCGCGTTCAGCGCGTATGCGGTCGGCGTCGGCTGGATCATCTTCCTGTTCTATGCGTTCCTCGGTGCGGCCGCGTTCTGGCCGCAGCTCGGCGTGCATGCGGATCCGGGTGCGGCAGCCGGCTACGTCGTCGTGTTCCTGTTCATGCTGGTGCCGCTCGACGGCCTGCTGAACAACCTGCCGACCGTCAACGCCGCGCGCGTGTCGCTCGCGCGCATCGAGGACGTGATGGCCGAGTTCGCCACGCTACGCACGGCGCCGCCCGCGAGCAGCACGCCCGACGTCGCACCTGAAATCGCACCAAACATCGCATCCAACATCGCGCCCGCCGCGACGGTCGCGCTGCGCGGCGTCACGCACGCGTATTTCCACGAGCGCGACGAGCGGATGTTCCGCATCGGGCCGATCGACCTGACGCTCGCGCCGGGCGAGCTCGTGTTCATCGTCGGCGGTAACGGCAGCGGCAAGACCACGCTCGCGAAGGTGCTGACGGGGCTCTACGAGCCCGAGGAAGGCACGATCGAGGTTGACGGCCGGCCGATCGGCTGGCGCGAGCGCGCCGCGTACCGGCAACGCTTCAGCGCGGTATTCAACGATTTCCACCTGTTCGATGCGCTGCTCGGGATCGTCGATCCGGACGATCCGGCGCGCGCGCAGGCCGATGCGCGTGCGAACGCGCTCGTCGCGAAGCTCGCGCTCGATCACAAGGTGCGGGTCGTCGACGGCGCGTTCTCGACCCGCGCGCTGTCGACCGGACAGCGCAAGCGGCTCGCGCTCGTCGTCGCGTATCTGGAAGACCGGCCGTGTTACCTGTTCGACGAATGGGCGGCCGATCAGGACCCGGCATTCAAAGCCGTGTTCTACGAACAGTTGCTGCCCGAGCTGCGCGCGCGCGGCAAGGCCGTGGTCGTGATCACGCACGACGACGGCTATTTCGATCGGGCCGACCGCGTGCTGAAGCTCGACAACGGGCGGATCGTCAGCGATACGCGGCCGGCGCGGCAGCGCGCCGATGCAGTGAACGAAGTGAGCGCGTAGTCATCATGCCGGCGGCAGCCCGAGCAGCGTATCGGTCATCACGTCGGCGAGTTTCAGCGCCGACGTCGGGCCGCCGAAACCCCAGATGTTGCGCTCGACGAGCGCGATCCGGCGGGCACGCCGCGCGGGCACGTATTGCCAGACTGGCGAATCGAGTTTTGCGGCGAGCGGCACGTCAAGCCCCGACGCGGTCACGAACAGCACCGCCAGGTCGCGCTGCGCGAGCAGGTCCGCCGACGTCACGTAGAGCGTGCCCTCGCGGGTCGGCTTGTTCGGCCACAGCTCGAGACCCAGTGCGCGCGCGAGCCCGGCCGCCGTGCTGTTGCCCGTATACGCCCAGTAGCGGTCGGGCAGCCCGAGATCCTGCAGCAGCGCAACGCGCTCGCCGCGCCGGCCCGCTGCCGCGAGCCGCTGCGCGTTGCGCGCGAGGCCGGCGTCCAGTTGCGCTTCGACCGCCCGCGCGCGCGCACTGCTCGCGGTGACCGCGCCGATCGTGCGGAAGATCTGCCGGGTCCAGTCGAGCTGCGTGACGGGCACGCCGCGCTCATTCACATTCGGGCTGAACTGGAACAGGATCGTCGGCGCGATCCGGTCGAGCGCGTCGAAAATCGGCGCATGCCGGAAGCCGACGCCGATGATCAGGTCGGGCTTCACCGCGGCAATCGCCTCGAGCCCCGGCTCCTGCCGCGAACCGACGTCCGTCACGTGCACGAATCGTGCGTTGTCGTAGCCGAGCCAGCCCGGATAGAACGCGGTGTCGACCATCCCGACCGGCGTGATGTCGAGCGCCGCGAGGCTTTCCGCGAACATGAATTCAAGCGCGACCACGCGCCGCGGCCGCGCCGGCATCGCCGCGCTCGCCTGCGAAACGACCGGGTTGCCGGCCAGCGACACACCGGTCGCCGGATACCGGGCAGACACGGCATCGACTGCGCGCAACCCGCCACCCTGCCCGCGCGCCGCGTCACCCGTATTGCCTGTGTCAGCCTGCGCGCCGGGCGCCAGCCAGCCAGCGGCGCCCAGCGTCGCAAGTTGCACGAGTTGCGCGAGCGCGTGGCGCCGCCCGGGCTGCGCCGGCGGCGTCAGCGAATCGCGTCCTGCCCGGCCAGCGCCGCGTCGTCCATCGTCAGTAGCAAGGGGCAGCTTCCACACAGTTGCGTTTCTCCAGGGATTTCGTAGCGCAGGCAGCACACGCGGCGCGCGCGGAACGGCGTCGGCAGCAGCGGTGAGCGCGGCACGGCATCGCGCACCGGCGTGCGCAGCGGATTCGGTTCGCCATCGATACACGCCGGGCGGAACAGCCACGCGGCATCGCGCTCGGGATCGGCCGCACAGCGCTGTGCGCGGCAGACATCGAGCAGGTAGTCGAGCAGATTGCCGGCGTTACTCCACAGCACGCGCGGCGTGACGCGCCCCATCTCGGCCAGCAGGTCGATCACCGCGCCGAGATGCGCGACGAGTCCCGCATAGCGCGGCGCCGGATCGTCGCAGGGTTCGCCGAGTGCGTGCGGCGCGAACACCAGCCCGGCCGGCATCCCGTCGTCGAGCACGACGAACGTCCGCTCGGGCGCCATGTCGAGCGGACGGCCGAGCAGTAGCGCGGCGACCACGCCTGCGGTCGCCGCGCGGCCGAAGTAGTACTTGCTCCATTGCGATAGCAGCGCGCGCGCATGCGCGGCCGGATCGCCGCCGTAGTGGCGGACCATCGCGTCGAGCAGCGCGTCGCGATGCCCGGGCAGCGCGGTCACTGGCACGAGCAATGTGCCGCCGCACGCGCGCGCGTCGCCGGGCATGCCGAGCCAGACCGCGTCGAGATACGGCGCGAACTCCGCCGGTGCGAACGACGCAAAGCACGTCGCGTGTGCATCGATGGCCAGCGGCGGGACCGGCGGCTCACGCAGCTCAGGCGGCACGGGCAGCTCAGGCAGCTCAGGCAGCTCGGGCAGCGTCATCGTCCCGCGCGCAGCGTCATCGTCCCGCGCGCCGCGCACGGCGCGCCTCGACGATCAGCAGTCCGAGCAGATACGGCGCACCGATCAGCGCGGTGAGCACGCCGGCCGGCACCTCGCGCGGCGCGACCGCCGTGCGTGCCGCGACGTCCGCGAACCCGAGAATCAGCGCACCGCAAGCAGCCGCGAGCCACAGGCGCGTGCGATGGCGCCGCGCGCCGAGCATCGACGCGACGTGCGGCGCCATCAGCCCGATGAAGCCGACCGGCCCGACCGCGGCAACCGCCGCGCACGCGGCGAGCGTCGCGATCACGAGCGCGAGCGGTCGCAATGCGGCGATCGGCAGGCCGAGCGCGGCCGCCTGGTCGTCGCCGAGCGCGAGCATGTCGAGCGGCTGCGCGAGCCACGCGAACACCGGCACCGCAAGCACGCACCACGGCAGCAGCATCGCGACCTCGCCCCAGCTGCGTCCGTAGGTGCCGCCAACGAGCCATACGACGAAGCGCGCCGGCTGCACGCTTTCCTGCGTGATCAGCCATTGCGCGAGCGTCGTCCACAACGTGCCGATCACGATCCCGGTCAGCGCGACCGTGAGCGGCGCGTAGCGATGCCGATGGTTCAGGCCGAGCGTGATCGCGAGCGACACGCCGCCGCCGAGCAAGGCCGCGCCCGCGAGCACGCCGTGGCCCGCGAGCGGCCAGCGGGTCAGCGCGAACAGCGTGACGAGCGCCGCGCCCTGCGTGACGCCGAGCACTTCCGGTCCCGCCAGCGGATTGCGCACGACGCTCTGCATCGCGACGCCGCTCGCGGCGAGCAGCGCGCCGGCCAGCATCGCGCACAGCAGCCGCGGCACACGCAGGTCGATCAGCATCCGTGCGACCGGGTCGCCGCCCGACAGCGCCGCGTGCCAGCGCGCAGGCGTCAGCCATTCAGGGCCGGCCGACGCGCCCGCGACCAGCACGAGCGCGCCCGTCAGCGCAAACAGCGCGGTGCGTCGCGGCCAGCGCAAGTCGTCGAGCCAGCCGACGACGCGCGTTGCGCGCGTGCCGGCCGCGCGCTCGGGGCCCGCATGCAGCACGCCGGACCATGCGGCGCCGCGGCGAATCAGCGCGAGCATCAGCGGCGTGCCGACGAGCGCGATCGCGACGCCGGTCGACAGCGTCGCGTCGAGGCCCGACGCGAGCACCGCGCTGTCGGTCACGAGCACGAGCGCGCCGCCCGCGAGCGCGGACAGCGGCACCAGCGCGGCGAGCCGCGCGGCGCGCGCGCCGCGGATCTGGCGCAGCAGGTTCGGCGCAACGAGGCCGGCATAGGACAGCGGCCCCGCGATGCTGACCGCGACGCTCGTGAACGCGACCGCGACGACCGTCGCGGCGAGCCGCGCCGCATCGACGCGCACGCCGGCCGCGGCCGCTGCGTCGTCGCCGAGCGCGAGCGGATCGAGCGGCCGGATCACGAACGGCAGCGCGGCGAGCGGCAGCACGAGCCAGCTCGCCGCGAGCCTCAGACCGGTTGCGCCCGGTTGATAGAGGCTGCCGTTCGCCCACAGCGCGGCGCCCGCGATGTTCTGTTCGAACAGCGCGAGCAGCAGCGTCGACAGCGCAGCGAACAGCAGCATGCAGACGCTGCCCGCGAGCACGAGCCGCAGCGGCGTCGCGCGCCAGCCGCCCGCCGCGAGCATCGCGCACGCGGCGGCGGCCAGCCCGCAGACGAACAGCAGCGGCACCGACGCGACGCCCGCGAGCGCCGGCACGAGCATCGCCGCGAGCAGGCCGAGTTGCGCGCCACCGGTCACGCCGAGCAGGTCGGGTGACGCGAGCGGATTGCGCGTCGCCGACTGGAACAGCGCGCCGGCGATGCCGAGGCAGCCGCCCGCGACGAGCGCGGCCGCGATGCGCGGCAGGTTCAGGTCGAACAGGAACACGTGCGCGAGCGCGCCGGCGTCGCTGCCGGGCGCGGCGCCCCACCACGCGCGCAGGTCCGGCGCTGCGCGCAGCGCGGCGACGCCCGCGATCAGCAGCAGCATGCCGATCGCAAGCGCCGCGGCGCGGCTCGGCTGCGCGACCCGGCCGCCGACGGCTGCCGTGCGGCGCTTGCGCATCGCGAACGTCGTCATGTGGCGAGATCCCGGTCGAATACGGCGGCCGCCGGCGACGCGTCAACGACGGACGGCCCGTACGCGGGCACGCACATCGGCGCGCCGGTCTGCGGATGCGCGAGCTTCAGCATCTCGACGCCGAACGCCACGCGCAGCCGCGCGGGATCGAGCATCGCGTCGGGCGTGCCCTGCGCGACGACGCGGCCCGCGCGCATCAACACGATCTCGTCGCTGTATGCGGCGGCCTGGTTCAGGTCGTGCAGCACCCACACGATCGTCAGCCCGCGCGCACGGTTCAGCTGGCGCAGCGCGTCGAGGATGTCGAGCTGGTGATGGATGTCGAGATAGGTGGTCGGCTCGTCGAGCAGCACGATCGGCGCCTGCTGCGCGAGCGCCATCGCGATCCATGCGCGCTGCCGCTCGCCACCGGACAGCGCACCGACGTCGCGGCTCGCGTCGCCGGCAAGCCCGCTCGTCGCGAGCGCCTCGTCGATCGCGACGCGATCCGCGCGCGACAGCCCGCGCAGGAAGCCGCCATAGGCATAGCGCCCGTACGCGACGAGCTCGCGCACCGTGAGGCCGGATGGAATCTGGTTGAACTGCGCGAGCATCGTCAGCTCGCGTGCGAGCGCGCGGCGCCTGAACGACGCCAGCGGACGGCCGTTGACTTCGACATGGCCGGCGAGCGCTGGCTGCAGGCCCGCGAGCGTGCGCAGCAGCGTGCTCTTGCCGCAGCCGTTCGGGCCGCACAGCGCGGTCACGCGACCGGCCGCGATCGACAGGTCGAGGCTGTCGAGCACGACGTGGTCGCGATAGCCGACCGTCAACCCGCGCGCGGCGAGTGCAGCGGAAGGCGTCATTGCCCCTCCGTGCCGTCGCGTACCGGGCTGCAACTGTGCGCCATCGCGACGACGACCGTGCAGACGTGATCGTCGATGTCGGCGGAAGGCGGCGTGGTTTGCGTCATGGTCGGGAATCGCAGGGGGCGGTTGAAGAAAGCGGAGCGAATCGTCCGCCCCTGTCGAACAGACGATAGGCCAGCACGATTTATTACCGGCGGCGCGCGCGACCACCGCAGAACGCCGGGCACGCGACGCCGCGATGGCACGCGTCAAGGCATTCCGCGCAATGGCGCTCGGCGT
Source organism: Burkholderia sp. Bp8963 (assembly GCF_003854275.1). Taxonomy (GTDB): domain Bacteria; phylum Pseudomonadota; class Gammaproteobacteria; order Burkholderiales; family Burkholderiaceae; genus Burkholderia. The sequence continues at coordinate 112,477 of NZ_QTQP01000003.1, read as the reverse complement.
CGCGCACCATGAAATGCACGAGCGTCTGCGACACGTTCAGCGCGCGCGCCGCACTCTGCAGCGTTTCCTCGCGCAGCCGCACCATCTCGAACGCCGCGCGGCTGCGCGCCGGCAGGTCGTCGAGCGCGGCCCACACGCGCCGCAGTGCGTCGCGCGTCATCAGCACCGCTTCCGGCGTCGGCGTCGGTGACGGCACGTCGAAACCGTCGCCCTCGTCCGCGCGATAAAGGCTCTCGAGGTTCTGGCGGCGACACGCGTCGATCGACGCGTTGCGCACGATCCGCGTCACATACGCAACCGGCTGGCGCACCGCATCCTGGTTCGGGAAATCGACAAGCTTCACGAACACGTCGTGCACGACATCCTCGGCGCGGCTCGCACAGCCGACGAAACCGCGCGCGACGTTGACGAGCATCGCGCGGTGGGCGATCAGCACGTCGAGCAGCGCGCCCTGCGCGCTCGGCCCGACCGCGCGGCACGCCTGCGGCGCGGACCTGGACGGCCGAGCGGATGGACGGCCGCGGAACGGGTTCGCCGCTGCCGTGACCGGTCGTTCGGGCACTTCGGCCATGGCCATCGATTCGCTCCGTCAAATTTCGAGATAGCAAAATTTAACGTAAACGCAAATCATTCTCAATGCGATTCCCGAATACCCCTTTGGAACGGTCGGATTTGTATGAATAATCCCGCCATCGCACGACGCACAACGCACGACGCGGCTCAATACAGGAATATCCGCACCGTCGCCGACGCTTCGAATCTCCCGATCTTCGGTCGTCCGAACGACTTCAGCACCGCGTCGAGCATCACGCTCCGGCTCGCGACGCGCCTGCCGGGCATCCGCAGCGCCACCCCGCTTCGCATGCCCCCGCTCATTTCTTCACGCTCTTGCACACACCCGCATCACACGCATACTCGATCGCCACCTGGCCATATGAATGTTGCGCAGTGGCGTGCAGATCGACACACGCGGCGATCGCGAATCGCCGCGCGTGTACGACTGCAGACAGGAGTGGAAAAGAAGGAATCAGCGGGTGTGCTGCGCCGCGCCGAGTGCACCGGGCGACGCGAACAGGCGGGCCGCAGCATGGCCGACGCCCGGACCCAACGCGCCGCCGCGCCTTTGCGACGACGGCGGTCAGATCACCGGATATGACGAACGCGGCGCGGCGCCGTCACGCGTCGGCGCCGGCCGCCTCCGCAGCCTGCGACCAGCCGCCGCCGAGCGCACGGTACAGCGCGATCGCATTGTCGAGCCGAAGCTGCTTCAGCCCGATCAGCTCCTGCCCGGATTCGTACGTGCTGCGCTGTGCGTCGAGCAGTTCGAGATAGGTCGCGACGCCGCTGCCGTAGCGGCGTTCGGCGAGCTTCAGCCGCGCGCTGTCCGCTTCGACCACAGCCTGCTGCGCGGCAAGCTGCGTGTCGATCCATTCGCGCGCGGCAAACGCGTCCGCCACTTCGCGGAACGCGACCTGCACGCTCTTCTCGTATTCGGCGACCGCGATGTGCTTGCGCGCGGTCGCAACGTCGAGATTCGCGCGATTGCGACCGCCCGCGAAAATCGGCAGCGTGATGCTCGGCGCGAACGTCCACACGCTCGTGCCGCTCGCGAACAGGCTCGAGACCGCGTCGCTGACCGAGCCGACGTCGGTCGTCAGCGCGATGCGCGGGAAGAACGCCGCGCGCGCCGCGCCGATCTGCGCGTTCGCGGCCTTGAGCCGCGCCTCGGCTTGCCGGATGTCCGGCCGCCGCTCGAGCAGTTCGCTCGGCGCACCCGGCGCGACGGGGGCCATCGCGATCGTGTCGAGCGTCAGCCCGTCGCCGGGCGCTTCGCGCGCAAAGTCGCCCGCGAGCAGCTGCAACGCACGCACGGCCTGGTCATGCGCGCGCTGCAGCGCGGCCTGCGACGCACGCGCGGCCGCCACCAGCATTTGCGCGGAGCGCAGCTCGATCGCGTCGCTCGTGCCGGCCGCGTAGCGGCGCTGCGTGAGCGACGCGATGCGCTCGCGCGCGTCGAGCGTGCGCCGTGCCAGCGCGAGCTGCTCGTGCAGCGCACGCTCCGCGACGTACGCACCCGCGACTTCGGCGATCACGCCGATGCGGACCGTGCGCTGCGCGTCGGCAGTCGCGAAGTAGTCGGCAAGCGCCGCGTCGGACAGGCTCTTCACGCGGCCGAACAGATCGAGCTCGTACGCGCTGATGCCGACGCCCGCGCGATACAGCCCGCTTATCGCGCTCTCGCGCACCACCGGGTCGTACTGGCGCGTGCGCGCATAGCCGAGGCTCGCATCGACTGCCGGCAACCGCTCCGCACGCTGCACGCCGTACATCCCGCGCGCCTCGTCGAGCCGGCCGGCCGCGATCCGCAAGTCGCGATTGTTCGCGAGCGCCGCGTCGATCCACGCCTGCAGCGCGGGATCGGTGAAGTAGGCACGCCAGTCGTCGAGCAGCGCTGCACTTGACGTCGTCGACGGCTTCGACGACTGTGCCGCCGCCGCGCCATCGGCCGGCGCGTAGGCGGCCGGCACCGGTGCCGCCGGGCGCTCGTAGCGCGGCGCGAGCGAGCAGCCGGCAAGCGCCAGCGCGGCGGCCAGCGCAACCTGAGCGCGCAGGCATGCGCGCGCCTTCAGTCGAAACATCATGATGACGTACCCTCCATCGTCGGTTGCGCGCCGCCGCGGCGGCGCGCGCCGACCTTGAACAGCCGGCCGACGATCACGAAAAACAGCGGGACGAGGAACACCGCGAGCACGGTCGCCGAGATCACGCCGCCGAGCACGCCGGTGCCGATCGCCATCTGCGCGCCGGATGCCGCGCCCGATGCGAACGCGAGCGGCAGCACGCCGACGCCGAACGCAAGCGACGTCATCACGATCGGCCGCAGCCGCAGCCGCGCGGCCTCGAGCGCCGCATCGACGAGCGACATTCCCTGCGCGACGAGATCCTTCGCAACCTCGACGATCAGGATCGCGTTCTTCGCGGACAGCCCTATCGTCGCGATCAGCCCCACCTTGAAATAAATGTCGTTCGGCATCATCCGCAGCGTCACGCCGAGCACCGCGCCGATCAAGCCGAGCGGCACGACCAGCATTACCGCGAACGGAATCGACCAGCTCTCGTACAGCGCCGCGAGCGCGAGGAACACGACGAGCACCGACAGCGCGAACAGCATCGGCGCCTGCGCGCCTGACAACCGTTCCTCGAACGACTGCCCCGACCACGCGTAGCCGATGCCGGCCGGCAGCCCGCCCGCGATCTGCTCGATCGCGGCCATCGCCTCGCCGCTGCTGTGGCCGTGCGCGGCCGAGCCGTTGATCGTGAACGACGGGAAGCCGTTGTAGCGTGTGAGCTGCGGCGGGCCGAACGTCCAGTGCAGCGTCGTGAACGCGGCGAGCGGCACCATCTCGCCGCGCGCATTGCGCACGCGCAGCTTCTTCACGTCGTCCGGATCGAGCCGGTGCCGGCCGTCCGCCTGCACGATCACGCGCCGCACCTGCGCGCCATGCATGAAATCGCCGATATAGTCGGAGCCGAACATCACCGCGAGCGTCGTGTTGATCTCGTCCATCGACACGCCGAGCGCGGACGCCTTCGCGCGATCGATGTCGAGCTTCAGTTGCGGCGCGTCCTGCGTGCCCGCGAACATCAGGTCGGTCAATGCCGGCTGCTTGCCGCCTTCGGCGAGCAGCCGCTCGCGCGCGGCGACGAATGCCGCGTAGTCGAGCCCGCCGCGGTTCTGCAGCCGGAAATCGAAGCCGCCCGTCGAGCCGAGATCCGGCAGCGGCGGCGCGTTCATCGCGAACACCGTCGTGTTCGGCGTCGCCGCGAAGTGCTCGTTGATGCGCTCGACGATCGCCTGCACCTGGTCGCGTGCGGACTTGCGCTCCTTCCAGTTCTTCAGCGTCACGAAGATCATCCCGCCGTTCGCCCCCTCGCCGTACGTGTTGTAGCCGCCGAGCGCGAACGTGTACGCGGCCGGCTCCTGCGTGCGCACGTAGGTATCGACCTCGCGCACGCTCTGCATCGTTTCCGCGAGCGGCGTACCCTGCGGCCGGATCACCATCACCGTGAAGTTGCCCTGATCCTCGTCCGGCAGGAACGCGGTCGGCAATTGCGTCAGCATCAGTGCGGCGGCCGCGGTCAGCGCACCGTACACGACGAGCCAGCGCACGGGCTTCTTCAGCACGCCGCCGACCCGCAGCGCATAGCGCTCGGTCGCGCGCGCGACGAAGCGGTTGAACCCGCCGAAGAAGCCGCCTTTCTCGTGATGACCGTCGGCGACCGGCTTGAGCAGCGTCGCGCACAGCGCAGGCGTCAGCGACAGCGCGAGGAACGCCGAGAAGCCGATCGACACCGCGAGCGACAGCGCGAACTGCCGGTAGATGTTGCCGACCGCGCCACCGAAAAACGCCATCGGCACGAACACCGACGTCAGCACCACGGTGATGCCGATGATCGCGCCGCTGATCTGCTTCATCGCCTTGACGGTCGCTTCATACGGCGCGAGCCGTTCCTCGACCATCAGCCGCTCGACGTTCTCGACGACGACGATCGCGTCGTCGACGAGGATCCCGATCGCGAGCACCATCCCGAACATCGTCAGCACGTTGATCGAGAAGCCCACCGCGAACATCACGCCGAACGTGCCCGCGAGCGCGACCGGCACGACGAGCGTCGGGATCAGCGTTGCACGCAGGTTCTGCATGAACAGGAACATCACGAGGAACACGAGCACGCCCGCCTCGATCAGCGTCGTGACGACCTTGTTCATCGACACGCGCACGAACGACGACGTCTCGTACGGAATCTGGTACTTGACGCCCGGCGGGAAGAACTTCGCCAGCTCGTCCATCGTCGCACGCACGCGCTTTTCGGTCGCGACTGCGTTCGAGCCCGGCGCGAGCTTGATGCCCATCCCCGCCGCGGTCTTGCCGTTCACGAAGGACGGATAGTTGTAGTCGTTGCCGCCGAACTCGATGCGCGCGACGTCGCGCAGGAGCAGCGCGGAGCCGTCGGGCTGCGAGCGCAGCGCGATCGCGCCGAAATCGGCCGGTGTCTTCAGCGGCGCGTCGGCAAACACGGTCGCCGCGATCGGCGCGCTGTCCGGCACCGCGCTGCGGCCGATGTCGCCAACCGTCACGCGCGCATTGTGCGCGCGCACGGCCGACGCGATGTCCGACGCGGTGAGCCCGTGGCCGGCCAGCTTGACCGGGTCGGGCCAGATCCGCATCGCGTATTCCGAGCCCCAGAACTGCACCTTGCCGACACCCTCGACGCGGCGCAGCGCCTGCACGACGTTCGCCGACGCATATTCGCCGAGCTGCACGTCGGTCATCCGGCCGTCCTCGGACGTCAGCGACACGACGAGCTGGATATTGTCGGCGGCCTTCTCGACCGAGATGCCGTCGCGCCGCACGGGCTCGGGCAGCCGCGCCTCGACCGTCTTCAGGCGGTTCTGCACCTCGACCGCGGCGAGATCGGCATTCACGCCCTGCTTGAACGTCAGGTACAGCGACGCCGAGCCGACGCTGCTCGTCGCGGATGTATACAGCAGCCCCGGCGCGCCGTTCATCTCGCGCTCGATCAGCGCGGTGACCGATTCCTCGACGACCTGCGCGGACGCGCCCGGATACGTCGCGTAGATGCTGACGACAGGCGGCGCGATGTCCGGGTACTGCGCGACGGGCAGCGCGCGGATCGCGAACACGCCGCCCAGCATGATGAAGATTGCGATCACCCACGCGAACACGGGGCGATCGATGAAGAAACGTGCCATGTTGGTTCGAACCGGTCAGGTTTGACGGGCGGCCGCCGAAGCAGCGGCCGCGGGGGGCGCGGTAGCGGGCGCAGTGGCGGACGACGTGGCCTCGGCCGGCCGCGCGTGACGCGGCCCCGCCTCAGCCGGCCCCGCCCGCTCGACAGGCGTGACCGCGGCACCAGGCGCGAACTGCGCGGCGTTGTCGACGATCACGCGCTCGCCGCCCGACAATCCGCGCGCGATGCGCCAGTCGCGGCCGGTCATGTGGTCGGCGACGACTTCGACGTCCTTGACCTTGCCATCGGCGCCGACGACCCGCACCGACGCGCGGTCGGCCGTGCGCAGCAGCGCATCGCGCGGCACGAGAATCGCCTGGCGGTCGATCGCGCTGTCGAGCGCGATCCTCACATACGCGCCCGGCAGCAGCTCGCGCCCGGGATTCGGAAACAGCGCGCGCATCGCGACGGTGTCGGTGGTCGGATCGACCGCGAGATCGCGAAACAGCAGCTTGCCCTTCAGCGGATACGCGGTGCCGTCCGCGCGCATCAGCGTGACCGCAATGTCCTGCTGCGCAATGCCGGTCGCGTGACCGCTCTGCACTGCATGGCGCAGCGCATCGACGTCGGCGGCCGGCTGCGAGAAGTTCACGTAGATCGGGTCGAGCTGTTCGACGGTCGTGAGCGGCGTCGCCTGGTCCTGGCCGACGAGCGCGCCCTCGGTGACGAGCGCGCGCCGCGCGCGACCCGCGATCGGCGCGGTGACGGTCGCATAGTCGAGCTCCAGCTGCGCACGCGCGAGTTCTGCCTTTGCCGACGTGACTGCGGCCTTCGCCTGCGCGTCGTCGGCAACCGCCTCGGTGTGATCGCGCTCGCTGACTGCGCGGTCGCGCACGAGATCGTCGTAGCGGCGGCGCTTGTCGCTCGCCGCGAGCGCCGCGGCCTGCGCCTTCGCGAGCGTGCCTTGCGCGGCATCGCGCGCGGCCTTCAGCGGCGCCGGGTCGATGCGGAACAGCACCGCGCCCTGCTTCACCTCCTGGCCTTCCTCGTAGGTGCGCGCGGTGACGATGCCCGCCACCCGCGCCCGCACCTCGGCCTGCCGGTACGCCTCGAGCCGGCCGGGCAACTCGATGGACAGCGGCAGCGCGGTGGGCCGTACGGTCACCACGGTCGCGCGCTGCGCGGCCTCCGGCGCGGCGTCGGGTTCGCCCTTTCCACATCCGGCGACGGCCAGCGCGGCCGCGAGCGCGAACGGCGCCAGCCAGCAGCGGCGCGACAGGAAACGATTGTTGTTCTTCATATGGACCTCGGATCGTGCACCGCCCTTAAAATGCGGCGGCTCAGAGCGGCCGATTATAATCAGTCACGACTGATTAATTACGCCAAGCTTTAAACTTGTCGTCATGTTGTCTCAATAAAACGACAGCAAACCGTAAGGAAACTCGCAATATGGCCCGCAAGACCCGGGAAGAATCCCTTGCCATCAAGCACCGGATCCTCGACGCCGCAGAACTCGTGCTGCTCGAGCGCGGCGTCGCACAAACCGCGATGGCGGACCTCGCGGAGGCCGCCGGGATGTCGCGGGGCGCCGTCTACGGCCACTACAAGAACAAGATGGAAGTGTGTCTCGCGATGTGCGACCGCGCGTTCGCGCGTTCGTCCGAGGGGTTCGACGCCGGCGACGGCCTCCCCCCGCTCGACACGCTGCGGCGGGCCGCGTCGCACTACCTGCAGCAATGCGGCGAGCCGGGCTCGATGCAGCGCGTGCTCGTGATCCTGTATACGAAGTGCGAACAGAGCGAGGAGAACGGCGCATTGCAGCGGCGCCGGATGCTGCTGGAGATGCAGATGCTGCGGATCACGAAGGCGCTGCTGCGGCGCGCGATCGCGGCCGGCGACATTGCGGCCGATCTCGACGTGCATCTCGCGGCCGTCTATCTGGTGTCGCTGCTCGAGGGCGTGTTCGCGTCGATGGTCTGGACCAACCGCCTGCGCGGCAATCTGTGGAACGACGCCGAGGCGATGCTCGACGCCGGTTTCGACGCGGTGCGGGGGTCTGCCGCGCTCCGGCGTCACGCGCAAAAATTGCCGAAATAAGGTTCGGATACGCAAAACGTTCTGATTTATCCTGATTTTCCGCACTACGGAACGAAGAAACCGACCCTTATTTAAATTTTTTTACAATTTGCGGAACATCGGTAGACTGGCGCTGTCACTTTTCTTTAGCGTCTTCGTGATAACCGGGTCCTGACCCGGCAATCACGATGCCGTTCGAAGCGGGCTGCCGCCCGCGCCGCTGGGTCGAACGGAAACGACACGGGCCCCGAACGGGGCCTGTTTCGTTGCACGCCCGCCATCCGTCCCGTCGCCACCTGACGCGCGTACGACCGGCGGCCTGGAGTCTGTTCAAGCGAATGACAGACCCTGTCCCACACCCTTTCATCGAAACGTTTCCCTGGATGTGGACACCCTTGGTCAAGTCTGCCCCGTACCCTGAATTTTCCGCAGCGCGCCCTGTCCGTGCGTGGCATCTCGTGCGCGCAATGCTGCCCGCCGCCGTGCTCGGCGCGCTCGCCGCGCTCGGCCTTGCCGTGACGCCGCCCGCCGTGTCGCAGCTGCCGGGCGCCGTCGATACGGGCACCACCGCGCTGCCGCAGCGCGTGCTGTCGGACACGCCGTTTCCGACCGCGCAGCATTTCGTCACGAACGAGCTCGCGCAGACGATCGACGAGCGCACCGCGCAGCCGGGCCTGTTCGCGCCGCTCAGCGCGCATCGCAACGACATGCTCGGCTACGCAAGCCTGTTTACGCTCGCGACGCCCGAACCCGAACCCGAGCGCGGCTTGCGCGCGGGCAGCATCGAGCTGACGCTGTCTGACGCGCTGAACCGCCTCGACCTGCCGCCGGAAGTACGCATCCAGCTCGGCGATCTCGTCAGCGGCAAGGTGCCGATGCGCGAAAGCGCGCATCGCGGCGACTATTACCGCCTCGCGTTCGATGCGCACGATGGCGCGCCGCGCCTGACCGCGCTCGAGCTGCGCGTCGCTGGTCACACGTACGGCGCGATCTGGTTCAAGCCGCCCGGCGCCGACAAGGGCGCGTATTACACGCTCGACGGCGCGCCGCTCGAAGCCGCCGCATTCACGATGCCCGTCAAGTGGACCCGCATCAGCTCGTTCTTCGGCGAGCGCATCCATCCGCTGTCGCAGGCGATGGCGTTCCATACGGGCGTCGATCTTGCCGCGCCGACCGGCACGCGCGTCGATGCGGCCGCCGACGGCACGGTGGCATTCGTCGGCACCGATCCGGGCGGCTATGGCCGCTACGTGATCATCGATCATGCCGACGGCTATTCGACCTACTACGCGCACCTGTCCGCGTTCGCGCACGGCCTCAAGGTCGGCGAGCCCGTCAGGCAGGGCGAGCGCATCGGCTCGGTCGGCATGACCGGCGCGGCGACGGGCCCGCACCTGCACTTCGAAGTGCGGATCGCCGACCAGCCGGTCGATCCGCTCGTCACGTTAGCGGAAGCGCAGACGGGCCTGTCCGACATGCAGCTCACCGCGTTCCGCCAGGAAGCCGCGCAATGGCGCTTCCGCCTCGCGTCGATCGACACCGCGCCATTCGCGTTCGCGCAGACCGACGGCCCGCTATGGGGCGACTTCGCCAGCGACAAATCGACGCTGCGCGCGGTCTTCAACACGCACTACACGGCGTCCTGACGCCCGCCGCGCGCCGGTTGCGCGCTTCCGGCCGCCGCGCGTGCGATGCGCTCCGCGCGCGGGCGGCGCGACAGCAGCCAGCGTGCGGCACCATCGAGCGACGTGCACAGCACGAGATAGATCGCCGCGACGAACAGGAAGATCGGCGCCGGATACACCATCAGCCGGTTGTTCACCTGCGTCGCGACGAACGACAGCTCCGGCACGCCGACGATGTACGCGAGCGACGTGTCCTTCACGAGCGACACCCACTGGTTCACGAACGACGGCGTCATGATCCGGATCGCCTGCGGCAGCAGCACGTAGCGCACCGTCTGCCAGCGCGTGAGCCCGAGCGACAGCCCGGCCTGCCACTGCCCCGCGCCGGCCGCGACGATCCCCGCATGCACCGCGTGCGCGAGATAGGCGCCGCCGATCAGCGCGAGCGCGCACACGACCGTCGCGAGCCCCGGCACATCCGTATGCAGCAGCATCGGCATCAGGAAGTACGTCCAGAAGATCAGCATCAGCACCGGAATCGCGCGGAAGAAGCCGATGAACGCGAGCAGCAGCACGCGCGCCCAGCTGCGCGCGAGCGCCATCGCGACGCCGAGCGCCACGCCCAGCAGCGCCGACGCGCATGCGGACGCGATCGCGAGCACGAGCGACAGCGCGGCGCCGCCGAGTGGCCCGTCCGGGAACGCGCCGACGAGCAGATACGGGAGATTGTCGGCAAGCAGCGTGAAATCCATCTTCGATCCTCCGCCGTCAGCCGGCCGGCCCGAGTCGGTCGCGCCATCGCGCCGCTGCATACGCGATCGCCTCGATCGCGGCCGCCGCGGCGACATACAGTACGGTCGCGACGCCGAACGCGGCGAACGTCCTGAACGTCTCGGTCTCGACCTGTCGCGACGCGTACGACAGTTCGGCGACGCCGATCGCCATCGTCAGCGACGAGTTCTTGACCAGGTTCATGTACTGCCCGAACAGCGGCGGCAATGCGAGCCGCACGGCCTGCGGCAGGATCACGTAGCGCAGCGACTGCAGCGGCGTGAGACCGAGCGCCGCAGCCGCGTCGTGCTGCGCGGCACGCACGCCACGCAGCCCGGCCTCGCACTCCTCGGCGACGAACGCGGCCGTGTACGCGCTCAGCCCGACCCAACCGGCGACAAATTCGAACGACGGCCAGGCGAGCGTGATCGGACCCGCATGCCACGCATGGCGCGCGTTCAGCCATGCGACCCAGGTATCGGGCAGCAGCGACGCGACGCCGAAATACCAGAACAGCAGTTGCACGAGCAGCGGCGTGTTGCGGAACGTGACGATATAGCCCGCCGCGACGGCGCGCAGCGCGTGCCGGCGCGCATGGCGCAGGATCGCGAGCGCGAGCCCGCCGGCGGTCGCGGCTGCGGCCGACGCGGCCGCGAGGCCGAGCGTCAGCAGGAAGCCCTGCCACAGCCAGCACAGGTATTTGGGAGCCAACCCGAGCATGTGTGTCGTGCGGGCGCGCGACGCCCGCGATCATAGGAAGGAAACGGGATGCGCCGCGCGTCGCGTGCCGGCCACGCCGCGCAGCGCGGAGATGCCAGGATCAGGTCTTGTCGCCGATCCGGAAGATGCGCGAGAGCGGCGTCTTCGTCGTCGGGCCGAACCACGCGTCGTAGATCTGCGCGGCGCGCCCGCTCGTCTCGAGCCCCTTCAGCGTGTCGTTGACGAAGCCGAGCAGGCGCGTCTCGCCCTTCGGCACGCCAACACCCATGTAGTCGTTCGAGATCGTAAACGCCGGGATCTCGTAGTTCTGCTTGTCCGGCACGTTCGCGAGCAGGCCGATCAGCTTCGGCCCATCCTGCGTGATCGCCTGCACGTTGCCGGCGCGCAGCGCGGCGAACGCGAACGGCGTGTCGTCGTACGCGACGATCGTCGCGTTCGGATACTTCTCGCGCAGCGTGATCTCGTTCGTCGTGCCCTTGTCCGCGCCGACTCGCAGCCCGTTCAGCTGGTCCGCGGATTTCAGCACGCCCTTCTTCGCGAGGAACTGCTGGCCCGACGAAAAGTACGGAATGCTGAAATCGACCTGCTTCGCGCGCTCGTCGGTGATCGTGAAATTCGCGAGCACGAGGTCGACCTTGCCGGACGTCAGGAAAGGAATGCGGTTCGCCGGGTTCGTCGGCTGCAGTTGCAGCTTCACGCCGAGCTTGTCGGCGAGCGCTTTCGCGTAGTCGACGTCGAGGCCGACGATGTGGTGGTTCTTCGCGTCGACGAAACCGAACGGCGGGTTGCTGTCGAACGTCGCGACGCGCAGCACGCCGGCTTTCCTGATGTCGTCCAGGCGGTCCGCGTGCGCAGCAGTGCCCGCGGTGACGAGCGCAGCTCCGACGAGCCACGCGGCGAGAGTGTGGAATTTCATGAGCACGACCGAATTGTTATGAGCGCCGCCACGGATCACGCGGGGGGCCGGTTCGAGGAAGTTCACGGCGGGTGCTGCCGTGAAGCCGCTAACGTATCAGCGGGTCGTGTGAATTCGAACCAAGAAATGCTGCTTTGCTCTGCGGGTTTCGTGATGACGGCGGTGACGCGCGTCGACGACCACGCGCGCGTTCGCATCGTTGTCGGTCACGTACAGGCGCTTGCCGGTCGGGCCCATGACCATTGCGGATGACGCCTGGCCGACCGGGATGACGGTGCCTGCGGCCCGCTACGGCAATACGGGCGCGGGCCGATGCTGTTCGTCGTCACGACTTTGCGCGACGATCGCGCCGGCTTCGTGCGGGTCGTTCTGCTGTGCGCAATCGCGCTCGCGGTCGACGTCGATGTGCATCTCCTGCAGATCGGCGCTGGACGCGTACTGCGCCGCGCCGCGCATCACGGAAAGGTGAACGTGAATTCCGCCGCGCCACCCGCGTAGCCCGGCTTGAGCTCGCCGGCCGCGCCGGTCCGGATGTATTGCGCGCGCAACGGCATCACGGCCGTGGTGCCGCTGCGCTGCATCGGATATTGCCGCGCCGCCCCCGGTTCGCCAAACGCGATCCGCTCCCCGGTCAATACGTTCGTCATCACGATGTTGAATCCGCTCGCGAGCGCGGTTCCGCTCGGGCCGCTCAACTGCAGCAGCGTCGGGTCCGCGTTCGGCTTGCCCGACTTGTCGCGGAAACTGATCGCCGGTTTGGCCGCGGCCGCGCACTGGCTCAACTCGATGTTGAACTCCACCGGCGGCGAAACCGCATTCGGCGTCGGGAACTGGCTGATCGCGACATGGCCGAGATTGACCGGGATGATCCAGTTATCCTCGATCTCGCATTTCTTCGGCACCACGATCGGGCCGCCACCGATCGTGAGGTTACCCATCCCGCGATAGGTCCTCGACAGCTTGCAACTACCCGGCGGGTCCATGACTGCGGGTACATCCACCTCGCCGCCGATCGACGCGGTATTGACCGGCAGATCGAGCGCGTAGAGCGTAACGGTCGGATTGCCCGGCAGATCGTTGATGACGAGATCGCCGGCCGGCAGTTCCGATGCTGACTTCTGAAGAATCAGCCTCTGACGATAGATTGCCATCGCGGCGTCGCTAGGCGTCCACGACCCGGGCCGCAAAATGGCGTGCTTCGAAAATGCGACAGGACGGCTGCGCTGCCGCAACGTATGCTCTTCGCTGTCATCCGAAACGCCGACCCATTGAAAACCGATTCCATCGACGTTCGTCTCCGCGATACCATTCGCGACCATGCTGCCCACCGGCAACCAATGCCCGGCGCTCACCAGCTCGTGCTTCTCCCGAGCCCCCGGGCCGTAGTTGTAGTTGATGAAAAGCGATATGTTGCGCTCATACAGGACCGTCCCGGTCGCCGTCGAGTTGGTCAGGCTATTTATCTCGAGCCATGGTCCCGCTTTGACGTTGTCGAACGTGCAGTCGACCGCCGTCGCGTCCCGCGTCTGCGCATGCGCACTGCACAGGAGCGTGCACCCGCCTGCGACGAGCCCGAGCAAAGCCGCGCGGGCTCGTCGCCCTGTCGTCTGAAAAAGAGTCTTCATGCTGTTTCCCGTCATGGTGCGGCGGGCGCCGATCCGCCGATGGCGCCCGCATTGCACGGCGTTACTCGATCGAACCCTGGTTGAGGCCCACCAGTTGCACCGCCGCGGCGTACCCTGAGGTGCCGCTGTAACGGATCTCGCCGCGATTCACGCCGACGAGCCCGCCATAGGTCTGGCGCCAGGACGACAGGTTCGAGCCGTTGACGCGGCCGCTTGCGACCGAACGCTTGACGGCGCCCGAATTCAGCCCGATCAGACCGCCGAGCGTCGCATAGCAGCCGCCGGTGACCGGACCGGATGCCGACGCGTCGGACACGTGCCCGTCGTTGACGCCTGCGAAGCCGCCGACCTCGCTCGACGTGCCCCCCCGGACGTCGCCGGTCGCCGCGGCGAACTTGATCGAGCCCGACACCGAGTTCACGCCTGCGAAGCCGCCGACCGACGAATACGAGCCCGCGACGACGTCTCCGCTCGCATCGACGTCCGCGAGATTGCCTTCGTTGAGGCCGACGAAGCCGCCGATCTTGCTGTAGCTGCCGCCCGTGGTCTTGCCGCGCGCCACCGAGTGCGAGATCGTGCCGTCGACGTTCCGGCCGACGAAGCCGCCGACGCTGCCCTGGCCGCCGGACACCGTGCCATGCGCCTCGGCCATGTCGATCAACGAATCGCGGCCCTCGTTGATGCCGACGAATCCGCCCATCGCACTCGTCGATGCTGACGACACCGCGCCCATTGCCTTGCTGTCGGTGATCTTCCCCAGGTTCAGGCCGACGAAGCCGCCGATCGCAGCCGCGTAGCGGCCGTCGACCACGCCGGTCGAGTTCGAATGAACGATGTCGCCGCCGTTGAAGCCGGCGAGACCGCCTACCGAACCGCCCGTGCCGCCCGTGGTTCGCCCCGACGCGGACACGTTGTCGAGCTTGCCGGACAGGTTTGTGCCGACGAAGCCGCCAACGTTCACGCCGGTAAGAGACGCCCCGTTCGTGTTGCCGAGGCTCGACGAATCGCGGATCTTGCCGCCGCGGTTCAAGCCGACGAAGCCGCCGATCGCCGCCACGTTCGACTGGCCGCCCGACACCATCGCGTTTGCCGTGCTGCCGGACACGTCGCCGCCGTGGAACCGCGCGTCGTTCTCGCCGATCAGGCCGCCGGCCGCATAAGTCATGCTGTTGCCCGACACCGTTCCGGTAAACGACGCCCCGTCGACCTGACCGCGGTTGACGCCGACCAGACCGCCCAGCGCGTTGCTGCGGGTCGCGCCGGCGCTCACCTGCATGCCAGTCGCCGTCACGTTCGCGATCGAGCCGCGGTTTTCGCCCACGAGTCCGCCGATTGCGGTCGCACCAACGCCCATGCTCGCGCTCACGCGCAGCGACTTCAGGTTGAGGTTCGCGAGCCGGCCGGTGTTGCTGCCGAACAGGCCTGCATACGGATCGCTGCTCGTGATCGTCAGGTTGCTGAGCGTGTTGCCGAGGCCGTCGAATACGCCGGCAAACGACCTGCTGCCGCCGAGCGTCTGGAACGAGGTTCCGTAGTACGAGCCTGCGATGTCGTTGCCGAGCACGTAGAGTCCGTCGAGATTCGCATTGACGGCCTGCAACTGGTTGAGGTTATGAATCACGGTGTAACGGAGGCCGTTCGACTCGAAACCCGCACCGAGGCCCGACAGCGTCACCGCCGCGTCCTTGCCGATCGCGTACGCGCCGCCGTAGTCGAGCGTCATCTTCGCGTTCACGCCGGTCAACGCGATCGGCGCCGCAATCAGCACGTCCTTCGCGGCATCGAGCGCAACGCCCGCGTTCGCGCCGCTCGCGCGCAGCGCGCCGTTGACCGTGACATTTCCCTGCCGGCTGACGAGCTTCAGTTGATGATCGCTCGCCCAGGTCACCGGGCCATTGGCGGACAGGTTGCCGCGCTCGGAAACGAGCTCGACGTTGGTCGTGCCGAGATTGCGCGACAGTGTGTCGGCGACGATCGTTCCCGGCTGGTTCGCGCCGGGCTGAATCGTCATGTCGGACGATGCGATGCGCCACACCCCCGTCCGGCCGTTCGTCGCCCGCGTGTCGACCATCGCGCCGAGCGCAACCCTCACGTCGGCGCCGCGGGTCTCGACTGTGCCACCGTCTCCCATCGGCATGCCCGCGCTCGCATTCAGCGAGCCCGCGACGTTGACGACGCCCGCGTCGTTGCCGTCCAGCACGATCCGGCCGGCGGTATTCCGTAAGGTCCGCGCCTCGATGCTGCCCTGGTTGTTGACGACGGTGCTCAGCACCGTGTCGGCGGCCTTCGCGCTCATCAGCACCAGCCCGCCATCGGCCTTCAGCAAGCGGTTGTTGCTGACGAGTGCGTCGACGACCCCTTTGTCGATCTGCACGCCGAGCAGCTTGCGCCCGTCGAAGTTCAGCGTCACGTCGCTGCCCGCGCCCAGCGCGATCGTTCCCATCTGCGCGAACACCGTCCCGCCGTTCATGACCTGCGCGCCGAGCAGCGCGATCGCGCCGCCCTCGCTGGCTGTCAGTTGGCCATGGTTCGTGACCGTGCGCGTGGAGTCATTCGGCCAGGCGCCGACGAACCGGAAACGACCCGCTTCGAAATCTTCGTTCTTGATGCCGAGCGTCGACGCCACGAGCCCGCCCACATTGACCTGGGCCGAACTGCCGAACAGGATGCCGTTCGGATTGACAAGAAACACGCGGCCGTTCGCGTCGATGTTGCCGCGGATCTGGCTCGCGTCCCGGCCAACGACCCGGTTGAGTGCGATCGACGACGTCGACGGCTGGTTGAACGTGACGCGCTGCCCGCCGTCGACGCTGAACGACGTCCATTCGGTGATCAGCTTGTCGGTATGCTGGTTGATCGACATCTGACGATCGTTGTCGAAGCGGTGAATGTCCGCCTTCCCCGACACGACATTCTCGCCCACCGGCAGCGCATGTGCGCTGGTCAGCACACTGCCCGCGAGCCACGCAAGCACGGCGACGATACTCGCGCGCGTCGACGACTTGCCGCGCCGGCGCACCCGTTCGCCGGCCACCTGCCAGATTCCCTGGCTGCCATTCCAGACCAGAACGTAGGTCTTGTTCATTATCGTTTTTCCTCGTCATGATTGAATCTCTGCCGATCCCGGGCAGCACGGGTACTGCAAACGTTCACGCGCAACGTTTCGCGGCGGTCATGGCGGCGCGAGCGGCGCGCGGCGCGTGCGCACTACGCCGTTGTCGCCAACCGCGTCGAACACGATCTCGTCCTGCTGTGTGCCGGGCGGCGTGCCAAGCGGAATCTCGACCTGGCCGAACGGCGCGACGTCGATCGCGCCGCCCGCGAGCGCGACGGCCGCGCCGCGCATCTCGACGCGCGTCAGCGTCACGTAGTACGGCGTCGGATTGGTCGCCACGAGCGACGGCTGCGGCTGCGCGGCCGCGAGCGTCCAGCGCAGCCGGTCCGGCGCTTCCTGCGGCGTGCCGGCGAGTCCGGTCGGCCGGAACAGCACCTTCATCCTCAGCCGATAGGCAATGCGCAACGTGTTGTCGTCGTGCGCGGCGGAAGGCGGCACTTCGAGCAGGTTGATCCAGTAGCGCGATTCCCGATCGGCCGCGAGTTCGTGCCCGACCGCTTGCACGCGAAACGCCAGCCGCTGCTTCGGCTCGACTCGCACGAGCGGCGGCGTCACGACGAACGGCACGCGCATCACGCTCGGATCGGCGTCCGCACGCCCGTCGTCGAGCCAGGCCTGCACGAGAATCGGCCCATCGCCGAGGTTGCGCGCGGCGATCGCCAGCGCCCTCGCATCGCCCGCGTAGACAAAGCGCGTGCCGACGACGGACAGCGCGGCATCCGCGGCGCACGGCAGCGCGGATACGGCCAGTGCGACGGCCGCCGCAAGCGTGGAACGGCATGCAAAGCAGCTTGCGAAGCGGCGTATGCGACGGTTGCACGAATTGCCCGCACGCCGGAGCACCTGCAATGCAAAACGAAGGAATGCGGCACGCATCGGCTTAAGGCTCCGCGACGGCCGCGCCCGCCAGCGGCAGCAAAGCGGCGGGACGGCACACGCGCGTGAGCGTGACGTAATTGGTATCCGCCAGACGGTCGTACGGCACCGCGTAGTCGAGTGCGCACTGCTGATCCGGGCGATCGCCCCATTTCACCTGAATCTGCCCGTCGGCCTCGCCGCTGCGGATGAACAGGCGGCTGCCCTGCCCGACGACGCCGAGCTGCGCGCCGCTTTTCGCGTCGAACGCGCGGGCGGCAAACGGCAGCGGGCGGCCGTTTTGCAGCGTCGCATCGATCAGCAGCGCGCGCGCCTTCAGTGTGTCGTACGACAGCATCACGACCGCGCCCGCGCGCGGCGCGACGCTGCGCGTCGAGACTTTCAGCTCGACGTCGTCCGGCACGGCGCTCGGATCGAGATCGACGTTGTTCAACTGGTACGGCACGAGGCTCGGCACGATCGCATAGCCGGATCGATTCACGTAGGCGTTCGTGCTGCCGATCCGCGCGCCGCGCGCATGTGGCGCGCTCACGACGCCGATCGTCTCGCCGAGCGTCGGCCCGGGCGTCAAGCCGCCGCGGTGCAACACGAGGCCGCCCGCCGCGCTGGCCGACGTCTGCTGGTAGCCGCTCCCGATGCTGACGTTCGCCGCAACCGTCGCGACTGGCAACCGGTAGCCGACCCCGAAGCTGCCGGACGTATTCCGGTTGTTGCCGTCGTACGACGCCGACATCGAATACGAACCGTCACCCGCCGCACCGAAGCGCCCGGACAACCCGGTCGCCGCGCTGGTCCCGGCCTGGCTGTCGTGTGTCGTGAGCAGGTTCAGCGTCGGCGCGTAACGGGAATTGCGGCCAAGCGGGATCGACAGGCTCACGCTCCCGAGCGTGGCGGTCGAATCGCGCGCGAACGCCGCGGGGCCGGAGGAGACGTTGCGCACGCGCTGCAGTGACGTGGTCAGTGTCATGTCGCGCCACTGCGTGCTGTAGCCGAGCGTGAAACTGAGCGTTTGCCCGGAGCGCGCCCAGTAGCTGATCGCGGAGCCGTTCAGGTAGACGTTGCCGGCGCGCCCGAGCTGTTGGCTCAGGTTGACGTCGACGCGATTGCGCATCCGCGAGAAGCGCCCCATGTCGTCGATCCGCCAGTCGCGCGTGTTCAACTGCAGCGCGTCGCGCAGGCTCAGAAACCCCTTCGTCGAATAGCGATACGCGAGCAGCGAGAAGTTCGTGCCGCTGTTCGGCAGGTTCTTGCTGTACGACACGCGCACGCTCGTGCCGTTGAGCCGCTCGGCGCCGTGCGGCTGGGTGCGCGCCATGGTCACGTCCGCCGAGATGCCGCCGATCGCCGTGTTGAGCGAGACGCCGGCCAGCACCGACTGGTAGCGGGTCGCGAACGCCGCGCCGCCATAGGCGGTCATCGCGTTGCTGATGCCATGCTGGAGCGTGAACTGCGCCGCGTACTGCTCGCCGATATTCGAGCCCAGGTCGATCGCCCGCCCCGCCATCGCGCTGAAGCGGGTCGTGCCGGGCCGCAACTGTTGCACCGTCGTCGCGAACGGCACGACGAAACTGCGCGTCTCGCCGTTCGCCTCGGTGATCGTGACGTTGAGGTCGCCGCCATAGCTCATGACCCGCAGGTCGTCGAGCGCGAACGGGCCGGGCGCCACGGTCGTCTCGTGGACGAGATAGCCTCGCTGGTAAACCGACACCTTCGCGTTCGACTGCGCGACGCCACGCACCACGGGCGCGTAATAGCGCTGCAGGTCGGGCATCATCCGGTCGTCGCTTTCGATCTGCACGCCGCGAAACGAGATCGAGTCGAACAACGCGCCGCTTGTCGAGCTTTCGCCGATGAGCAACTGCGCCCGCCAGTACGGCAGGTCGGTCTGCGCGTAGATGTTGCCGCGCTGATAGCGCGTGCCGCCGGACCGCGACCAGGTCAGGTTCCCGTTGTGCCGGAAACGCAGCGCACCGATATTCAGGCCCATATTGAGGCCTGTGTACAGCTGCGCGAAGTCGTAACCGTGCGAACGCGAGTTGAACACGTTCGCGTTGTAGTTGAGCATGCCGGCCGGCATGCCGGTCGTCCAGTTCGCCGGATCGACGTAGGTCGTCGCCGTCGACAGGCGCAGATAGAACTGCGGCACCGTCACGTACAGCTTTTGGTCCGCCGCATCGAACGACATTTCGCCGCCCGGCACGTAGCGGACGAGCGGGTCGCAGACGAGCCCGTCGGGCATCGGGTTGGGCGTCGCGTCGTCTCCCTGGCCGCGCGCGCTCCGCTCGAGATCGATGCCGACCCGCTGCAGCAATGCGCGGTCGTAGCACGGCAGCGCACTCTCGCTGCCGTCGACGCGTTCAAACGTGACTTCCTCGATGCCGCGCCACTGCCCGTTGACGACGATGTCGATCCGATAACGGCCCGGCGTCACGACGTTCGCCTTTTCGAACGGCTTCGTGTCGATCGGCGTGCTGTCCGCACCATACATCATCATCGATTCGTCGAAACGGACCGTTTTGGGCGCCGACGCGACGCGTGGCAAGGCCCCGACGAGGTTCGCGTCGTCGTGCAACACCTCGTCGCGCGACATCGTGTCGTCCGCCTTCGGCCTCGCTTCCGCCACCGTGCCCGAGATCGTCCCCGCCATCGCCATCGGCGTGAAGATGGAGGCGATCGCCGCGGCAATCGCGCGAGGATGCGCTGCGCGGCGACACCGGAACGCAGATTGTCGTCCGTCCGGCAACGGAAATTCTGCTAAGTTTCGCATGCAAACCCGAGATATTATGGATGACGAAACGTTTCGAGCTGTGCTCGCCGGCGTTTCGAAAATGCGCTGTCGTTCCTAGATCAGTGCTGCTTCTCCGAATCGATCAGTCGGCCAGCGCTCTGGTTGTTGTCGTTCGGCCGCCGAAATCGTCGATCGTCATGAAGCGCACGGACGCATGACGCTGCTTGCGTGCGGTCACGCCCGGCAAAGGAAACCGTGCGGTCCCGAACGGAGCGACCATGCCGCCCCCGCCCGATACGTACGTGCCGCCAATATCGCTCTCGACCAGGCCGAACGATATGTAATACGGCGTCGGATTCGACACCTCGAGCGCCAGGTCCTTGGAGCCGCCGTGCTGCCCGTTGGCACGCAGTTCGGCCGACGCCAGCTTCCAGACCAGTTGGTCGGAAGCCATGTCGGCGCCTTCGCGCAACGCCGTGGGCCGATAGAACAGCTTGATGCGCGTGCGGAACGCGAAACGCAGCCGGTTCTCCTCTTCCGCGTCGACGGTGGGCACCTCGAGCACGTTGATCCAGAACACCGATTCGCGATCCTCAGGCAGAGGCTCCTGCATGTGCGTGATACGCAATGCGAGACTCTTCGCGGGTTCGATACGCGCGACCGAAGGCGCGACGATGAACGGCACCTGCAATTTCTCCGGTGGCACGTCGACCCGGCCGTCATCGATCCAGCTCTGCGCGAGCACGGGCCGGTCGCCCGTGTTCTCGACCCGCAGCGTCACGTCGCGCGCCTGCTCGGGAAAGACGACGCGGGTTCCCTGCAGCACGAGTGCCGCCTGCGCCGGCGAGGCGCAGGCGACCCATGCCACGATACAGGCCGTCGCGACGAGTCCGAGAAAACGCCTTGACGGCGTCATGGCATGAGTAAGCGAAATCACGATCAGTAGTACGCGAGCGAGTAGCGGATGAACGAATTACCCGAACCCGTCGTGATCGAATCCTTGGCGACCGTCGAGACATAGGCGGCCGAATAGGACAGCGTCGCGGTGTTGTTCTTGACGGTCGCCACCTGGACGTCGTCCTGGCTCTGCGGCTTGCCGAGCCAGATCTTCTTGTTCTTGCCGTTGCCGGCGTCGCTGATCTGGATCTCTACGCCCGTTGCCGGGTGCGTGCCGACGAGCTTCAGGTTGCCGGTCGCCGTATTGATATTCACCGAAGCCGGATCGAAGTCGATCACGACCTTGGTGTCGTTGGTGCAGTTCGCATTGCCGCCGATCTTCAGATCGAATTTGACAGGCCTCGGCGTCGAGCCGACCGTGGTGAACTCGGACGGGCTGATCCGGTCGCCGAGCGAAACCTCCGTCCGGTTGCCCAGGCCGGGCGCCTCGCCGTTGATGTTGCAGGTGACATCCGAAATGCTGCCGGTGAAGTCGATCTGGCCGTCGTACGCATGCGCCAGCGACGGAACCCCTACAGCGCCGGCAATGCCGAGCGCCACACAGCAACGAACAAAGTCTTTTTTCATTTCTCTGCTTCCATGTGGATTGATTTTCGACTTGAAACACCGCCGATCGAGCCACGCCCCCGTCTCTTTCCTGAAATTGGAAGCATGATTGGCATCAATCGGGCCGACGATTCAGGAAACAAGCACTTCGAGTACCGCACCCCGAATTCGACGACGAAGCAATTGTATTTACTGTCAACCCGTTTTTATATAGTACAAGTTTGAAATTTGGCGTCGATTTCACACCCACGCGAAAGCCGCTCGATAGCGAAGTAATCGCAGACTTTCATATGCGATCCTTTTGAATCCCCGACTACGCCTGCCTGCTGCTGCATCGCGGCCGCACGGCGGGTCGATCGCTTGCTGCCGTGCACGCTGACGGCCGCCCAGCGCGCCCACGAGCGCTGACGATGTGAACGGGTTCCTTTCGGATATCACGACTGACCAGACGACCGAACGAATCCACGCGTGATTTTCATGAATTTTTTTGCCGAGAAAGCGATTTAACAAACAGTAATCATGAAATCTGCGACAAATACTAAATCAACACCAATACCCAAGGAGTAAAATAAGACAGATCTTAATAAAGCAATCTAAATCCCTTCAGAATCCCAATGAAGGTCATAATTTCGTTTGCCGCGTCGCCATTTGACACGCCAATAAAGGTGGCATATGCAAGTTGTGCGGCGGCCAGAGATGTGTTACGGGCGAGGATTGGGCGACGGGAATCAGCAGGAAACGTGCACGCGTAGCACGATTGCGCCGGCGGCTGGCACCGTTCAGCGGGCAGCCGCACCATGCACGCAAAAAAAACGCCCACTGCAAGCAGCGGGCGCGAATCCCAGTCAAGGAGGTGTCACACGAACTACGGGTTCAGATTAAGCGGATCGCCCAGCGCCGGCAACAAAGCGATTTCGATATCCTTATCGCATGCGGCGCGATGAGCTTGCGCGGGTTCGCGCCATCGGGCTGCCCGCCCCCTCAAAAAAAACGGCGTCCCGCATCGCGCGGAACGCCGTTCATGTATCACCGAAGCGCGGCGCGCCGGATCACGGCTCGTGACGCAGATACCCCTCCTTGCTCGGGTCGCGCATCAGGTACGACACGATCAGCGAGATCCCGCACAGCACGGTCACGTACCAGTAGAACGTCTCCTCGCTGCCGATCGACTTGAACCACAGCGCAACGTACTCGGCCGAACCGCCGAAGATCGCGTTCGCGACCGCATACGACAGGCCGACGCCCATCGCACGCACTTCGGGCGGGAACATCTCGGCCTTGATGAGGCCGCTGATCGACGTGTAGAAGCTGACGATCGCGAGTGCGACCGTGATCAGCACGAACGCGGCGACCGGGCTCTGCACGTCCTTCAGCGCATGCATCAGCGGCACCGTACCGATCACCGAGCATGCGCCGAACAGGAGCATCGACGTGCGGCGGCCGATCCGGTCGGACAGCGCGCCGAACACCGGCTGCAGCAGCATGTAAACCAGAAGCGCGACCGTCATCACGTTGCTGGCGGTCTTCGCATGCATGCCGGCCGTGTTCACGAGGTACTTCTGCATGTACGTCGTGAACGTGTAGAAGATCAGCGAGCCGCCGGCGGTGAAGCCGACCACCGTGAAGAACGCGCCCTTGTGCTGCCATACGCCGCGGATCGTGCCGGCGTCCTTCTTGTCGCGTGATTCGCTCGTCGACGTCTCGTCGAGCGACTTGCGCAGGTACAGCGAAATCAGCGCGGCCGCCGCGCCGACCACGAACGGAATGCGCCAGCCCCACGCCTTCAGCTCGGCATTCGACAGCGTCTGCTGCAGGATCACGAGCACGAGCAGCGCGCACAACTGGCCGCCGATCAGCGTCACGTACTGGAACGACGCGAAGAAGCCGCGCCGCCCCTTCAGCGCGACCTCGCTCATGTAGGTTGCGCTGGTGCCGTACTCGCCCCCCACCGACAGCCCCTGGAACAGACGCGCGATCAGCAGCAGCAGCGGCGCGAACGCGCCGATCTGCGCGTAGGTCGGCATCACCGCGATCACGAGCGAGCCGCCGCACATCATGAGCACCGAGATCATCATTGCGGTGCGGCGGCCGTGCCGATCGGCGATGCGGCCGAACAGCCAGCCGCCGATCGGGCGCATCAGGAAGCCCGCCGCAAACACGCCGGCCGTGTTCAGCAACTGCGTCGTCGTGTTGCCGCTCGGGAAGAACGCGGGTGCGAAGTACAGCGCGCAGAACGAGTAGATGTAGAAGTCGAACCACTCGACGAGGTTGCCCGATGAGGCGCCGACGATGGCGAACACGCGCCGCCGGGTATCGTGCGCGGACAGCACGGCTTGGTCGGTCTGAACGTCCATGGGATGGTCTGTTCCTTGTAAGTTCTTTGGGACGTGGCGGCTGCGAAACCACCGCGCGCGGATGTGCGTGGCACCGGTTCCGGCGCATCGCGCCCCGGGATTCTAGCGAAATGCACAGTAACGGGCTTTCGGGGTTCGTCCGGATGGCGAAGCGTTTTCTCAGGCCTGAGCATCATCAATTGAAAACGCCAGCCCGCAGGCTGGCGTCCGATGCAGGGTCCGCGCGCGCGGCCACGCTCACAGGCGGATCTCCGGCGGCGTGTACCGGCACTCGTAGCGCTTGCGCACGGTGCCCGCCTCGTCGACGCTTTCCAGGTATACGTCGAACTGCCACAGCCGCGCCATGTGCTTGAGCACCTCGTCGCTGTCGTTCGACAGATGCCGGTTGTCGGTCATGAAGTGGCGCAGCGTGAGGCTGCGGTCGCCGCGCGTGTTGACCGCCCACACCTGGATGTTCGGCTCGCGGTGGTGGATGTCGTACTGCCGCGACAGCGACTGCCGCACGTACTGGTAGCCGAAGTCGTCGTGAATCGCGGACACTTCGAGCGAATCGCGCATGTCGTCGTCGAGCACCGAGAAGAGCCGCATCTCGCGGATCAGGTGCGGCGACAGATACTGCGCGATGAAGCTCTCGTCCTTGAAGTTGCGCATCGCATAGTGCAGCGCCGGCAGCCACGGGGTACCCGCGATCTCGGGGAACCACTTGTAGTCCTCGTCCGTCGGCGCTTCGCAGATCCGCCTGATATCGCTCATCATCGAGAAGCCGAGCGCATACGGGTTGATCCCGCTGTAGTACGGCTTCGTGACGGGCGGCTGGTAGATCACGTTGCTGTGCGAATGCAGGAACTCCATCATGAAGCCGTCGGCCAGCTTGCCCTGGTTGTACAGCGTGTTGAGCAGCGTGTAATGCCAGAACGTCGCCCAGCCTTCGTTCATCACCTGGGTCTGCCGCTGCGGATAGAAGTACTGGCCGATCTTGCGCACGATGCGGATCACTTCCCGCTCCCACGGCTCGAGCAGCGGCGCGTTCTTCTCCGCGAAATACAGCAGGTTCTCCTGCGGCTCCGGCGGATAGCGCTCTTCCTGCTCCTCGGCCAGCTCGGGCTTCTTGTTCGGCAGCGTGCGCCACAGTTCGTTGATCTGCGACTGCATGTACGCCTCGCGCTCGCGGCGCAGCGCCGCTTCCTTCGACAGCGACGGCTTCTGCGGCCGCTTGTAGCGGTCGACGCCGTAGTTCATCAGCGCGTGGCACGAATCGAGCAGCTCCTCGACGCGGTCGAGGCCGTAGCGCTCCTCGCATTCGGCGACGTAGTTCTTCGCGTAGACGAGGTAATCGATGATTGCGTGCGCATCGGTCCACAACCGGAACAGGTAGTTGCCCTTGAAGAACGAGTTGTGCCCGTATGCCGCGTGCGCGATGACGAGCGCCTGCATCGTCATCGTGTTCTCTTCCATCAGGTACGCAATGCAAGGATTCGAGTTGATGACGATCTCGTACGCGAGACCCATCTGGCCGCGACGGTAACTCTTCTCGGTCGACAGGAAATGCTTGCCGAACGACCAGTGCCGGTAGTTGACTGGCATCCCGACCGACGCGTACGCGTCCATCATCTGCTCGGCGCTGATCAGCTCGAGCTGGATCGGGTAGATGTCGAGCTCATACTGCTCGGCGACCTGCGCAATGTGCGTGTCGTACTCCTCGAGCAGCTCGAAGGTCCAGTCGGACGGACACGGCAGCGGCCTGCGATCGGCAACGTTCATACGCGCTTCCTTCTGCCCGGCACCGGGCATATCGGCGGACGGCGTCGACGGTTCGGCCCGGCCGCGTTGCTGCGTTGCGGCATGGCCAGCGGTGTCTCCGCCGGATCGACGCGGCTCGTAGCCGCGCGATTCGCTGTGCAGATGGCGGGTGGTCATGACGTTTCCACCTGCTTTTCGAACAATTCGCGAAACACCGGGTAAATGTCGGCAGCCGATTCCACTTTTTTCATCGCGAGATGCGGTTGCGACTGCATCAGCTGCGCGTACTCCAGCCACAAATTCTGCTCTTCCGGCGCGACCTGGATGTACGCGAAGTAACGCGTCTTCGTGAGGATATCCTGTTCCAGGATTTTGCGACACTTCGGCGAATCGTCGGTCCAGTTGTCGCCGTCGGACGCCTGCGCGCCGTAAATGTTCCATTCAGTCGGCGAGTAGCGCTCGTTCATCACCTTGCGCATCAGCTCGAGCGCGCTCGACACGACCGTGCCGCCGCTTTCGGTCGAATGGAAGAACGTATCCTCGTCGACTTCCTCCGCACGTGTGTGGTGGCGGATGAACACCACCTCGATGCGCTCGTAGTTGCGCTTGAGGAACAGGTACAGCAGGATGAAGAAGCGCTTCGCGAGATCCTTGCGCTGCTCGTCCATCGAGCCGGACACGTCCATCAGGCAGAACATCACGGCCTGGCTCGACGGCTGCGGCTGCTTCACACGGTTGATGTAGCGCAGGTCGAACGGGTCGATGAACGGGATCCTCCAGATGCGACCCTTCAGGTGATGGATCTGGTCCTCGAGCGTGGCGATTTCCGCTCGCCGATCCTCGGTGTCGTGCTTGAGCGCCTCGAGCTGCGCTTCGAGCTCGCGTAGCTCGTTGACGAGCGGCGAGCCGAGCGCGATGCGGCGCCCGAGCGCGCTCCTCAGCGAACGCACGATATCGATGTTGTTCGGCGTGCCTTCCGCCGCCCAGCCCGCGCGCACGTTCTTCCAGCTCGGCACCGTCAGCAGGTGCGTCTTCACGAGGCGCGGCAACTCGAGATCGTCGAAGAAGTACTGCATGAACTCGTCGCGCGACAGCTCGAACACGAAGTCGTCCTGCCCTTCGCCCTCGTTGCTGGCCTGGCTGCCGCCGCCACCCGCGCCGCCTTGCGGACGCGGGATCTTGTCGCCGCGCACGTAATCCTCGTTGCCCGGATGCACGTACTCGCGGCGTCCGCCCGGCCCGTGCCGGAACGTCGGTTCCGCGATGTCCTTGCGCGGAATCGTGATGCTCTGCGTGCTCTGGATATCCTTGATGCTACGGTCGCGCACCGCGTCCGACACGGCGCGACGAATGTAGTTCTTGACGCGACGCAGAAAGCGTTCGCGATTGGCAATGCTCTTGTTCTTGCCGGCTAGCCTGCGGTCGATGATTTGATGAAGCACGCCCGGTCTCCCGCTCGAATGTCGATATGGCGGGACGCTCGCCGCACATGCCATCTCCCGTCATGCGGGCGGCGTCTCTGAAGATGCCCGTGCGGCCCGGCCGCACGGGCGCTGCGTGACGCAGGTCATGACGACTTGCGTACCCGCAGGTACCAGTCGCAAAGCAGCCTCACCTGCTTCGGCGTATAGCCCTTCGCGACCATCCGGTTCACAAAGTCCTCATGCTTGCGTTGCTCCTCGGCCGAGCCCTTCGCGTTGAACGAAATGACCGGCAACAGTTCCTCGGTATTCGAGAACATCTTCTTCTCGATCACGACGCGCAGCTTTTCGTAGCTCGTCCACACCGGGTTCTTGCCGGCGTTCGCGGCCCGCGCGCGCAACACGAAGTTCACGATCTCGTTGCGGAAATCCTTCGGATTGCTGATGCCCGCCGGCTTCTCGATCTTCTCCAGCTCCGCGTTCAGCGCCGCGCGGTCGAAGCTCTCGCCCGTGTCGTGATCGCGGAATTCCTGATCCTGGATCCAGAAGTCCGCATACGTGACGTAGCGGTCGAAGATGTTCTGCCCGTATTCCGAATACGATTCGAGGTAGGCCGTCTGGATCTCCTTGCCGATGAAGTCCGCATAGCGCGACGCGAGCACGTCCTTCACGAACGACAGGTACTTCTGCTCGGTTTCCGGCGGGAACTGCTCGCGTTCGATCTGCTGTTCGAGCACGTACATCAGGTGCACGGGGTTCGCCGCGACCTCGGTCGAATCGAAGTTGAACACGCGCGACAGGATCTTGAACGCAAAGCGCGTCGACACGCCCGTCATACCCTCGTCGACCCCCGCGTAGTCGCGGTACTCCTGGTACGACTTCGCCTTCGGATCGGTGTCCTTCAGGTTTTCGCCGTCGTACACCTGCATCTTCGAGAACAGGCTCGAGTTTTCCGGCTCGTGCAGGCGCGACAGCACCGAGAACTGCGACATCATCTTCAGCGTGCCCGGCGCGCACACGGCTTCGGCAAGCGACGAGTTGCGGATCAGCTTCTCGTAGATCTTGACCTCTTCCGACACGCGCAGGCAGTACGGCACCTTCACCACGAAGATCCGGTCGAGCAGTGCCTCGTTGTTGCGGTTGTTCTTGAACGCCTTCCATTCCGACTCGTTCGAGTGCGCGAGGATGATCCCGTCGAACGGAATCGCGCCGAAGCCCTCGGTGCCCTTGAAGTTGCCTTCCTGCGTCGCGGTCAAGAGCGGGTGCAAGACCTTGATCGGCGCCTTGAACATTTCGACGAACTCGAGCAGGCCCTGGTTCGCGAGGCACAGGCCGCCGGAGTAGCTGTACGCATCGGCGTCGTCCTGCGCATATTGCTCGAGCTTGCGGATGTCGACCTTGCCGACGAGCGACGAGATGTCCTGGTTGTTCTCGTCGCCCGGTTCCGTCTTCGAGATCGCGATCTGCCGCAGGATCGACGGATAGCGGCGCACGACGCGGAACTGGCGGATGTCGCCGTTGTACTCGTGCAGGCGCTTGACGGCCCACGGACTCAGGATGTTCCTCAGGTAGCGGCGCGGAATGCCGTACTGTTCCTCGAGTATCGGCCCGTCCTCGTCGTAGTCGAACAACCCGAGCGGCGATTCGTTGACGGGCGAGCCCTTCAGCGAATAGAACGGCACGCGTTCCATCAACTGCTTGAGACGCTCGGCGATCGACGACTTGCCGCCGCCCACCGGGCCTAGCAGATAAAGGATCTGCTTCTTCTCTTCGAGCCCTTGCGCGGCGTGGCGGAAGTACGCCACCACCTGCTCGATCACCTCCTCCATTCCGTAGAACTCACGGAATGCGGGATAGACCTTGATGACCTTGTTCGCAAAGATCCGCGACAGGCGCGGCTCGATGCGGGTATCGATGTGTTCAGGTTCCCCGATTGCAGCCAGCATGCGTTCGCCAGCCGTAGCATACGCGGATGGATCGTTCTTGCAGAGCGCGAGATACTCCTCCAGCGAGAATTCTTCCTCTCGCGTTTTTTCGAAGCGGTTCGCGAAGCTGCTGTAAATATCCATGCTACCTCCCTCGCCTGAGTCTGAAGACGTGCCTGCCTTCATGCGACTGCGCAGAAGCAAGCGCGTTCGAATTCATCCTAAACCCTTTCTTAATTTTTTTCACGAACTCGTTGTATGAACTTCGTCATCGACGACACACGGCTTGGACAACTTTTTTCGTCGCCCTACAATCGATCTCCCGAGCAGACGAAACTGCATCCGTCGTGTCTCGTCGAACACCGGAACGTCTGATGCGTTGGACGCGCCGGCCGTCGCGAAATTCATCACCGCCTCCCCTGCTTCCCTAGACGTTCGAGCCTGCGTTTCCGACGACACGCAGAACCCGCCGTTACAAATTTTTTTTGCGTGGGACCCTTACGGAAATACCCGTATGACGTATGGGGCGATGCATGCGCGCGTCGTCGTCGACGTCGCATCCGCCGTGCATGCACGCGCTTCGCTTCGGCGATGAATGCAAAAACGCCCGCGTGAAGCGGGCGTTTCGAGTGATGCAAATGGGGGATAGATGCATCAAGCGCGCATCGTTCCACTGCATCGGGATATCAGAACGTCTCCCAGTCGTCGTCGCCCGCAGGTGCGAGCGCGGGAGCGGCAGCCGGCGATGCGGCCGCCTTCTTGCGATCCGGTGGCGGCGTAACGGCTGCGCGCGGCGCGGGCACGTCGACGTTGTCGCGCGCTGCCGCGGGCGACGGCGCAGGTGCGCGCGGCGCTGCATGAACGACCGCTGGCGCCGCATGAAGGACCGCTGGCGCTGCGTGAACGACCGCCGGCGCGGCAGCACGACGCTGCACCGCGCCGTCGTCGAGCTGGAACACCGCGACCGTCTCGCGCAGGCGCGCGGCCTGCTCGTCGAGCGATTGCGCGGCGGCCGCCGCTTCCTCGACGAGCGCCGCATTCTGTTGCGTGACCTCGTCCATTTGCGCGACCGCGCGCGCGACCTGGTCGATCCCGACGCTCTGTTCTTCCGATGCGGCCGCGATCTCGCCCATGATGTCGGTCACGCGCTGCACCGCGCCAATCACGTCCGTCATCGTGCGCCCTGCGTCGTCGACGAGCGTCGAACCGGAACGGATGCGTTCGACCGACGCATCGATCAGCGCCTTGATCTCCTTGGCCGCCGCCGACGAGCGCTGTGCGAGGCTGCGCACCTCGCCCGCGACGACAGCGAAGCCACGCCCCTCCTCGCCCGCGCGCGCGGCCTCGACGGCCGCGTTCAGCGCAAGGATGTTGGTCTGGAACGCGATGCCCTCGATAATCGTGATGATGTCCGCGATCTTCGCGGAGCTCTGGTTGATCTCGCCCATCGTGCCGACCACCTGGCCGACGACGACATTGCCCCTGTTCGCGATCTCCGACGCGTTCGCAGCAAGCGCACTCGCCTGGCGCGCGTTGTCGGCGTTCTGCTTCACGGTGCCGGTCAGCTGCTCCATGCTCGACGTGGTTTCCTGCAGCGCCGCCGCCTGCTCCTCGGTACGCGACGAAAGGTCGATATTGCCGGCCGCGATCTGCCTGGCCGCGGTCGCGATCGACTCGCTGCCGCCGCGCACCGTGCCGACGGTCTCGACGAGCCCACGCTGCATCCTCGCGAGGCCGTCCAGCAGTTGGCCCATTTCGTCGTGGCGCGTCACGTCGATGCGGCGCCGCAGGTCGCCCGCGGCGATCGCGTCGCAATGCGCGAGCGCGTCCGCGAGCGGGCGGCCGATCGCGCGGCTCAGCGCGACGTACGACAGCAGCGCGGCACCGAGGCCGGCGGCCAGCGCGACGATCGATACGATCCGCAGCGTCCCGTAGACGGATTCCGCATGACTGTAGCCTGCCTGCGCGTCGGTGAACTGGAAGTTGCGTAGCGCCTCGCCCGACACCGAGAGATCGTTGTAGAGCACCTGCAGCTGTTTCACGCCGCTGGCAAGCCCGTCGTGATCGTTCGCCGCGATGACGGGCGCGAACGCATCGAACGCGCGCTGCAGCGCCTGCCGCTTCGCAGCGACATCCTGCGCGAGCCGGTCCTCCTCCGCGCCGCGCGGCAGGTCCAGGTACTTCTGCCACCATGCGTCGGACTGTACGCGCAACATGCGGCTGCGCTCGACGGCCGTCGCCGCATCAGGCGTGCCGGCCAGCAATGCAGCACGATCGAGCGCGAGGCGTTCGCGCGCGGCGAACAGTTCGGCCGACGCGACGTCGACCGCGCTCGGCATCTGGTTCGTGAAAATCTCGTGGCTCGCGTCGTTCGCGCGCCCCATGCCGAACAGGCCCAGTACGCCGATCACGCACAGCAGCCCGGCCAGAAACGCCATCGTGAAACCGATGCGCGCGCGGATCGTCAGGTTTTTGAACACTATCTTCCTTCCTGTCTTGCGTCGTCATGAACGGGCCGAGCCCGTCGCCCGGGAGCGTTCGCTTCTCCCGATTCATTTACGACAATAAAACGTGCGACTTGATAGTGTTCACAGCAATTTTATGAGCGATTCGTCTGCCGATTTCGAAAGAAGAAACAATCGCCACGTATACGTGACGAATATTGAACGGGATGACAGTGGCAGATCACGCGGGAACGCGGCGCCGGCGCATGCGTGCGGCGAATGCGAGGCAAATGCGTGGAGAACGCCCGGGGCGCCATGCCCGCGGGCGCTCACAACGCATGCCCCGGCCGCACTAGTCGGCGAGTTCGGCGAGCGTCGGGATCGACGGCTGCGCCCCTTCGCGGGTGACGGAGATCGCCGCCGCGCGCTGCGCGAAGCGGATCGCGGTGTCGATGTCCGCGCCGGCCGCAAGCCGTGCGGAAAAACCACCGATGAACGTGTCACCGGCCGCCGTCGTATCGACGGCCTGCACGGCCGGCGCCGGATAGTGGCGCGCCGTGCCGTCCGCCGTCAGCGCGAGCACACCGCGCGCGCCGAGCGTAATCAGCACGTTGCGCGCGCCGCCCGCCTGCAGCGCGCGGGCAGCCGCCTCCGCATCGGCCGGCTCGCGTACCGGCAGCCCGGTCAGCGCAGCCGCCTCGACTTCGTTCGGAATCAGGTAATCGACCAGCGGGAGCCAGCCGGCCGGCAGCGGCGCGACAGCCGGCGCGGGATTGAGCACGACCGTGCGGCCGAGCCGCCGCCCGGCGGACAGCGCGGCAAACACGGCGTCCGCAGGCGTCTCGAGCTGGCAGATCAGCACGTCGGCCGCGCCGATCGTCGCGTCGTGGCGCGCGATCGTGTCCGGCGTCACTTCGCCATTGGCGCCCGCGACGATCACGATCGCGTTCTGGCTCGCGTCGTCAACGACGATCAGCGCGACGCCGGTGGCCGCCGACGCGCTCGTCGCCAGCCCCGCGCAATCGATGCCTTCGGCCTCGAGACCGGCACGCAGCGCCTCACCATGCGCATCGGCACCGACGCAGCCGATCATCGCGACCTGCGCGCCGAGCCGCGCGGCGGCGACGGCCTGGTTGCCGCCCTTGCCGCCCGCCGCCTGCGCGAACGCGTGCCCGGCCAGCGTTTCGCCCGGCAGCGGCAGCCGCGGCGCGCGCACGACGAGATCCATGTTGAGGCTGCCGACGACGGCCACGCGGCCGGCGCCCGTTTCTCGCGTCGTCATGTGCGTCGTCATGTGCGCCGTCATGCGCGGCCGCCGGCCGGCGCCGGCTCGCGGTACACGGCCGTCGATTCGCGCAGCACGAGACGCGGCGACACGACGCGCCTGCGGCTCGGCGCGGCCGACGAGCCGCCGCCGATCCGCTCGATCAGCGTCTGCGCGGCCATCTCGCCGAGCGCGCGCACCGACTGTCCGACCGTCGACAGCGCCGGATACGTGTAGCGGGAGAATTCAATGTCGTCGAAACCGATGATCGAGCACTCGTCGGGCACGCGAATGCCACGCTCGGCCGCCGCGCGCAGCGCGCCGACGCCCATCAGGTCGTTGCCCGCGAAGATCGCGCTCGGCCGCACCGATTCGAACAGCCGAGACGCCGCGTGATAGCCGCCGAGGCACGAGAAATCGCTTTCCGCGATCGCGCCCGGCACGATGTCGATGCCGCGCTCGGCCATCGCACGGATGAAGCCGTGCACGCGCATCGCGCTGACGGCCGTGTCGGTCGGCCCCGTGATGCAGCCGATCTTCGCGTGGCCGAGCTCGAGCAGGTGGCGGGTCGCAAGATAGGCGCCGCGCTCGTGGTCGATCTGCACGAGGTCGGCCGCGAGCCCCTCGATGTTGCGGTCGACGACGACGAGCGGCGCGTACGTGTCGGCGAGCGTCTGCGCGAGCACCGCGTCCTCGCCGGCCGACGCGACGATCAGCCCGTCGATGCGCTTTTCCTGCAGCACGCGCAGGTAGTTGCGCTGCTTGACGGGGTCGTCGTCCGAGTTGCAGAAGAACACGCAATAGCCGTTCGCCGCGCATTGATCCTCGATCCCGCGCGCGAGCTCGGCAAAGTACGGATTCGTGCTGTTCGGCACGACGAGCCCGATGGTCGCCGTCGCGCGCGCCTTCAGCGAGCGTGCGACCGCCGACGGCACGTAGTTCAGCTCGCGAATCGCCCCTTCGACCTTCGCGCGCACGTCCGCGGACACCGGCCGCGAGTTGTTCACCACGTGCGACACGGTCGTAAACGACACGCCCGCCATGGCCGCAACATCCTTGATCGTCGCCATTTCCCGTTTCTCTCTGGTCTGCTCTGTTGTTTTTACCGGGCGCGTGCGCGCCGGCTGCGATACGTGTCGAGCACGACCGCCACCACGATCACCGCTCCGGTGATGATCCGCTTCGTCGGTTCGTTCGCGCCGATCTGCGCGAGCCCCGCGGCCAGCACGGAGATGATCAACACGCCGAAGAACGTGCTGATCACCGATCCGCGGCCGCCCATCAGGCTCGTGCCGCCGATCACGACCGCCGCGATCACCTGCAGCTCGAGCCCGATGCCGGCGTTCGGATCTGCCGCCTCGAGCCGCGAGATCTGGAACAGCGACGCGAGCCCCGCGAGCGCGCCCATCAGCGCGAATACGAGGATTTTATACGGGTGCGGGTTTACCCCGGCCAGCCGGACCGCTTCCTCGTTCGTACCGATCCCGACGAGGTAGCGGCCGAACACGGTGCGCGTCAGCACGAACTGCGCGACGACCATCACCAGCACCGCGATCACGAACGCCGGCGAAATCCCGACCGCGATCGGGTTCGACAGGAAGTCGAACGCATCGCCGATGTACGCGGTGCGCGAATTCGTCAGCTGATACGCGAGCCCGCGCGCGGCTTCGAGCACGCCGAGCGACACGATGAACGACGGAATCCGCCAGCCGACCGTCACCGCGCCCGTCAGCGAGCCTGTGACGGCCGCGGCCGCGATCCCGAGCAGCGCGGCGGGCAGCGGCCCCCACTGCCACTTGAGCGCGGCGACGCTGACCACCGATGCGGCCAGCGCAAGCACCGAGCCGACCGACAGGTCGATCCCCGCGATGATCAGCACGAAGGTCATCCCGACCGACATTACGACGAGATCGGGAATCTGGTTTGCGATCGTGCTGAACGTGTCGTAGCTCAGGAAGTGCGAACTCAGCGACGAGAACAGCGCGATCATCGCGGCGAGCGCGCCGGCAAGCCCGAGGTAGTTCGACACGCCGAGCCGCGTGCCGGACAGCGTGCGCGCGCGGCGCCCGCGCGCGGGCTGCGAAGCTGCGTCGGTCGGGGTAACGGGGGTTCGGGTCATTGCGGTCGTCCTGTCGTTGAAGCGCCGGGCTCCGTGCGCGGCACCTGCCACGCAGCGGGATCGCGCGCGGCCTCGTCGCGGCCGAAGCCCGCGAACGCGGCGGCCAGCAGCGCGTCCTGGGTCCAGTTGCCGCGCTCGAACACGGCGGTCATGCGGCCGGCCGACATCACGCCGATCCGGTCGCAGATCAGCATCAGCTCGCGCAGGTCGCTCGACACGACGACGAGCGCGCGGCCTTCGCGCGCGAGCGCTCCCATCAGAGTGTAGATCTCGAACTTCGCGCCGACATCGATTCCGCGCGTCGGCTCGTCGAACAGCAGCACGCCCATGTCCCGCGCGAGCCAGCGGCCGATCACGACCTTCTGCTGGTTGCCGCCCGACAGCTCGCCGACCGGCTGCGACGCGCCGTGGGTGCGGATGCGCAGCGCGTCGATCTGCTGCTCGGCGAGCGCCGCCTCGCGCGCGCCGTCGACGATGCCCGCGCGCGCGAGCCGGTCGAGCTGGCCGAGCGACAGGTTCGCGGTGACCGACTGCGACAGCAGCAGGCCCTCGCCCTTGCGGTCCTCGGTGATCAGCGCGATCCCGTGCTTCACCGCGTCGACCGGCGAGCGGATCGTGGCCGGCTCGAGCGGCTCACCGGTCGCGATCATCCCGGCGTCCGGCGTATCGGCGCCGTAGATCAGCCTCAACAGCTCGGTCCGGCCGGCGCCAATCAGGCCCGAGATGCCGAAGATCTCGCCCGCGCGCACCTCGAGCGACACGTCGCGCACGGCCGGCTCGCGCGTCATCCCCGACACGACGAGCCGCGGCGCGCCGAAGTGGCGCGCGCCCAGGTCGATGTGCTCGCCAACTTCGCGGCCGACCATCAGCGTGACGAGGCGCTCGGTCGTCGTCGCGGCCATGTCGCCGTGATGCACGAGCCGCCCGTCGCGCAGCACGGCAACCCGCTCAGCCACGCGCGCGAGCTCCTCGAGCCGGTGCGAGATATAGACGATGGCGACGCCGCGCGCCTTCAGCCGGTCGACCTGCTCGAACAGCAGCTCGACCTCGCGCGCGGTCAGCATCGCGGTCGGCTCGTCGAGGATCAGCACACGGCAGTCGCCGATCAGGTTGCGCGCGATCTCGACCATCTGCTGGTGGCCGATCCCGAGCGCGCCGACCGGCGTGTCGGGATCGACGTCGTCGAGCCCGACCTGCGTCATCGCGGCGCGCGCGTCATCGCGCAGCCGCTGCCGATCGATGATGCCGAAGCGGCGCGGCAAGCGGTTCAGGAACAGGTTCTCGGCGACCGACAGCGTCGGCAGCAGGTTCAGCTCCTGCATCACCATCCTCACGCCGAGCGCTTCGGCGTCCTTGCGGCTCGCGGGCGCATACGCGCGGCCGTCGAGCTGCAGCGTGCCGGCCGTCGGCGCGACGAGCCCGCCGACGATCTTCGACAGCGTGCTCTTGCCGGCGCCGTTCTCGCCCGTCAGCGCGAGCGCCTCGCCCGCTGCCAGCGTCAGCGAGACGTCCGCGAGCACCGGCTCGGCATAGGTCTTGCCGATGCCGGAGACGGTCAGCACGGGGACGGCTGAACGGGAAGGTTCGAAGGTCGGTTCCATCGCGATCCTGGTTGCGGCCGCACGCGGCGGGGGCGCGCGGGATTGACGCTCACAAGTGGCACGCTGGGGCCGTGATCGCGCTCACCCCGGATAACGGCCGCCGCGCCGCTTTCTTGAGGGCGGCGGCCGCAACCGGGCGGGCGTTACCGGGTCACGAGGTCCACCGGCGTCTCGACCACGCCGGACATGTCGGCCTGCTTGCGGTGCTCGGCGATCGCCTTGAGTGCGGTGTCGATGCCGAACACGGCCTGCTTCGCCGCGTACTGGTCGGCGGTCGCGAGCACGCGGCCGTCCTTCAGCATCGGCTTGATCGCGTTGATGTTGTCGTAGCCGACCACGGACACCTTGCCCTGCTTGCCGGCCGCGCGCACCGCGGACACCGCGCCGATCGCCATGTTGTCATTGCCGCACAGCAGTGCCTTCAGGTTCGGGTATTCGTTGAGCATCGCGGAAGCGACCGCGTTGCCCTTGTCGATCTCCCATTCGCCCGACTGCACCGACACGACCTTCATCCCGCCCGCCTTCATCGCATCCTGGAAGCCGGCCGTGCGCTGCTGCGCGTTGGTCGTCGTCGACACGCCCTCGACGATCCCGACCTGGTCGCCGGCCTTCAGCTTCTTCGCGAGGAAGTCGCCGACCTTGCGCGCGCCCTTGCGGTTATCGGGGCCGACGAACGGCACGTTCAGGTTCTTCGACTTCACCACGTCCGGATCGAGCCGGTTGTCGATGTTGACGACGATGATGCCCGCGTCGACCGCCTTCTTCACGACCGGCACGAGCGCCTTCGAATCGGCGGGCGCGAGCACGATCGCATCGACCTTCGATACGATCATCTGCTCGACGATGCGGATCTGGCTCGCGGTGTCGGTCTCGTCCTTGATCCCGTTGGTGACCAGGTCGAACTGACTCGCATTGTGCTTCTGGTATTCCTTCGCGCCGGTTTCCATCGTCAGGAAGAACTCGTTCGCGAGCGACTTCATCACGAGCGCGACCTTCGGCTTGCCAGCGGTCTCGGCATGGACGATCGGCGCGGCGGCAAATGCGACGGCTGCGAGCGCGGCGGTCAGGAAGCGACGGCGAAAGGCGACATTCATACACATCTCCTGGCGACTGGCCCGGTGGGGCCAATTGTTGTTTTATAGCGAGCAAACGTTTGCGCTACACGTCCCGCCCAATGGCCATCGATGCTGTCGGTACCACGGATAGAGATGCGGGGCAGACGGCCGGCTGCCGCACGCGCCGGGCGTTCACACGCCACCGCCGGCAGGTCGCCGGCGGAGTGACGGCTATGCTGGACCGTTTCTCGCGCACGCGCAACCTGTCTGATCAATATTTAAGGGTTTTTTCGGAGCACGCGGGGAAAGGCGCCGCGCGAGCCGCGCGCGATCGCTCCCGGTGCCCGGCTGCCTACTGTTGCGCACTGTCACGCGGGCGATGCCGGATCCTGCGGGGCGCGCCGGCAACATCATGAGGTCGAACGGCGCGGCGCCTGCCGCGCCACATCCGGGCGCGGCGAGCAACACGCGCGCGGTGTCGTCAGACGGCTTCGCGCAGTTGGCCTGCGATCTCCGCCTCGTTCAGGTGCGGCGCGAACATCTCGATCAGCCGGTATGCATACGCACGCAGGAACGCGCCCTTGCGCAGACCGACCCGCGTCGTGCTCGCCTCGAACAGGTGCTGCGTATCGAGCGCGACGAGGCCCGTGTCGCGCTGCGGATCGTACGCCATCGCCGCGACGACGCCGATCCCCATCCCGAGTTCGACGTAGGTCTTGATCACGTCGGCGTCGATCGCGGTCAGCACGACATCCGGCACCGCGCCCGCTTGCGCGAATGCCTGGTCGATGTGCGAGCGGCCCGTGAAGTCCTGGTCGTAGGTGATGATCGGATATTCGGCGATGTCGTCGAGCGACAGGTTCTCGCGGCCGACGAGCGGATGCCCGTTCGGCACGACCACCGTGTGATGCCACGAGTAGCACGGGAACGTGACGATGTCGGAATAGCGGTCGAGCGCCTCGGTCGAGATGCCGAGATCGGCCTCGCCGTTCAGGATCATCTGCGCGATCTGCTGCGGGCTGCCCTGGCGCAGCGCGAGATGCACCTTCGGGAACACCTCCTTGAACTGGCGGATCACCTTCGGCAGCGCGTAGCGCGCCTGCGTGTGGGTCGTCGCGACGACGAGGTGGCCGCTGTCCTGGTCCGCGAACTGACGCGCGACGCGGCGCAGGTTCTCCGCATCGAGCAGCATCCGCTCGATCAGTTGGTGCACGGCCTTGCCGGGCTCGGTGAGTCCGGTCAGCCGCTTGCCGCGCCGGATGAAGATGTCCACGCCGAGCTCGTCCTCCAGGTCCTTGATCTGCTTCGACACGCCCGACTGCGACGTGTACAGCACGTTCGCGACCTCGGTCAGGTTCATGTTCTGGCGCACGGCCTCGCGCACGAAGCGCAGTTGCTGAAAGTTCATGGGTATGCCTCTTGGGCTGTCTTTTATCTGGTTGTTTGATGAATCCGTTGCCTGCCGCGGTGCGCGACGCGTTTCGCCACGCGTTGCCCGGCGTCAGCGTGCCGGAAACACGCGCACTGCGCGCGGCACGGCCGTCGCGCCATCGCCGACCTGCAGCGCGAGCGCGCGCCACGCGTCGCGATCGAGTTCCGCCTCGAGCGCGCCGCCGGCCCGTGCCTCGAGCTCGACGCGCACCGAGCCGCCAAGCGGGACGACGCGGCGCACGTCGACTGCGATGCCTTCCCGCTGCCCTTCGCCCGCCGGCCGGAGCTGCAGGTCGTGCGGACGCACGTACGCATTCGCCGGCCCCGCGAAATCGGCATCGACCGCGATCGGCGCGGCCGCGCCTTCGGCGACGAAGCCGCGGTTGGCGACCGTGCCCGGCAGCCGGTTCGCCGCGCCGAGGAATTCGTAGACGAACGCGCTTTGCGGATGATCATAGACGTCCTGCGGGCTGCCGACCTGCTCGACGCGGCCGCGGTTCAGCACGACGATCCGGTCCGCGACCTCGAGCGCTTCCTCCTGGTCGTGCGTGACGAAGATCGTCGAGATGTGCAGGTCGTCGTGCAGGCGCCGCAACCAGCCGCGCAGTTCCTTGCGGACCTTCGCGTCGAGCGCGCCGAACGGCTCGTCGAGCAGCAGCACCCTCGGCTCGACCGCGAGCGCGCGGGCAAGCGCGATGCGCTGCCGCTGCCCGCCCGACAGCTCGGACGGATAGCGCTGCGCGAGCCAGTCGAGCTGCACGAGCTTCAGCAGCTCATGCACCTTGTCGCGGATCGCGGCTTCCGACGGCCGCTCGCGGCGCGGCTTCACGCGCAGCCCGAACGCGACGTTCTCGAACACGGTCATGTGGCGGAACAGCGCGTAGTGCTGGAACACGAAGCCGACCTGGCGGTCGCGCGCGCCGACCGACGCGACGTCCTGCCCCTGCAGCACGACCTGCCCCGCGTCCGCGTGCTCGAGGCCCGCGATCACGCGCAGCAGCGTGGTCTTGCCGCAGCCCGACGGCCCGAGCAGCGCAACGAGCTCGCCCGCCGGAAAATCGAGCGACACGCTGTCGAGTGCCGTGAAATCGCCGAAGCGCTTCTGAAGATGACGTACGGTGATGCCCATTCTGGTTGCCTCTTTACGAATTCGACGAAGTGACGGCGGGGCCGGCATGTGCGGCAACGGCATCGCGCGCGCCGGCGAGATCGGCCGCGAGGTGGCGCTCCGCGAGGAGCTTCAGCGCGAGCGTGACGAGCGCGAGCAAGGCCAGCACCGATGCGACGGCAAACGCGGCCGCGAAGTTGTATTCGTTGTACAGGATCTCGACGTGCAGCGGCATCGTGTCGGTCTGCCCGCGGATGTGGCCGGACACGACCGACACCGCGCCGAACTCGCCCATCGCGCGCGCATTGCACAGGATCACGCCGTACAGCAGCCCCCACTTGACGTTCGGCAGCGTCACGCGGCGGAAGATCTGCCAGCCGGTCGCACCGAGCACGCGTGCGGCCTCCTCCTCGTCGCTGCCCTGCGCCTGCATCAGCGGGATCAGTTCACGCGCGACGAACGGGAACGTGACGAAGATCGTCGCGAGCACGATGCCGGGCACCGCGAAGATGATCTGCACGTCGTGCGCCTGCAGCCACGGCCCGAGCCAGCCCTGCGCGCCGAACAGCAGCACGTAGACGAGGCCCGAGATCACCGGCGACACGGAGAACGGCAGGTCGATCAGCGTCGTCAGCAGCGCCTTGCCGCGAAATTCGAACTTCGCGATCGCCCACGATGCACAGACGCCGAACACGAGGTTGAGCGGCACCGCGATCGCCGAGACGATCAGCGTCAGCTTGATCGCCGACCATGCATCCGGATCGGCGAGCGACTCGATATAGAAGCCGACGCCCTTGTGCAGCGCCTCGGCGAACACAGCGGCGAGCGGCACGACGAGGAACAGGCCGAGGAACACGAGCGCGATGCCGGTGAGCAGCCAGCGCACCGCGCGCGGCTCGCTGACGGGATCGATCTGTCGGGTGGCGCGCTCACGCGCCACGGCGGACGGGTTTTTCAGCACGGCGGTGGTCTCCTCGCTCATTGCCGGCCTCCTGCAGTGACGGTGGCGGCAGTAGCGAGCGCGGGCGCGGGACCGCTTGCGCCGCGGCTCGTACGACGCTGCAGATACCACTGCAGCGTGTTGATCAGGAGCAGCATCAGGAACGACACGACCAGCATCACGACCGCGAGCGCGGTCGCGCCCGCGTAGTCGTACTGCTCGAGCTTCGTGATGATGAGGAGCGACGTGATCTCGGACTTCATCGGCACGTTGCCGGCGATGAAGATCACCGAGCCGTATTCGCCGAGCGCGCGCGCGAACGCGAGCGCAAAGCCCGTCAGCAGCGCCGGCAGCACGGCCGGCAGCACGACGCGGCGGAACGTCAGCCAGCGCGACGCGCCGAGGCATGCGGCGGCCTCTTCCTGTTCGCGCTCGAAATCCTCGAGCACCGGCTGCACGGTGCGCACGACGAACGGCAGGCCGATGAAGGTCAGCGCGACCAGCACGCCGACCGGCGTGAACGCGATCTTGATGCCGAACGGCACGAGGTACTTGCCGATCCAGCCGTTGGTCGCGTAGACGGCCGCGAGCGAGATGCCGGCGACCGACGTCGGCAACGCGAACGGCAGGTCGACGATCGCGTCGACCACGCGCTTGAACGGGAACGTGTAGCGCACGAGCACCCACGCGACGAGAAAGCCGAACACGGCGTTGATCAGCGCGCCGCCGAGCGCGGCCGAAAACGTCAGCCGGTACGACGCGAGCACGCGTGGCGACGCGACGGCCGCGATGAACTGGTCCCACGACAGCGTCGCGGTTTTCAGGAACGTGGCGGCGAGCGGGATCAGCACCACGAGGCTCAAATACGCCACCGTGATGCCGAGTGTCACGCCGAAGCCGGGCAGCGCGCTCGGCTTGCGAAAGGTGTACGTCGTCATCGGATGCTCTTGCTGGGTCGAATCACATGGGTCCGGCGCGAACGCCGGGAGTGCGGCGCGCTCGATGTGGCGCGCCGCTGTCGTTATGTCTGCTGCCGTCAGGTCGTTACTGCGGCTTGTAGATCGAGTCGAACACGCCGCCGTCCGCGAAATGCGTCTTCTGCGCATTCGTCCAGCCGCCGAACGTGTCGTCGACCGTGTACAGCTTCAGTTTCGGGAACTGCTTCGTCAGCTCCGCCGGCACGTTCTTCGAACGCGGCCGGTAGTAGTTGCGCGCGGCGATCTCCTGGCCCTGCGGGCTGTACAGGAAATTCAGGTACGCATCGGCGAGCTTGCGCGTGCCCTTCTTGTCGACCACCTTGTCGACCACCGCGACCGGCGGCTCCGCGAGGATGCTCACTGACGGCACGACGATCTCGAACTTGTCGGGGCCGAATTCCTTCAACGACAGGAACGCCTCGTTCTCCCACGCGATCAGCACATCGCCGATGCCGCGCTGCACAAAGCTCGTCGTCGCACCGCGCGCACCGGAATCGAGCACGCCCGCGTTCTTGTAGAGCTTCGTGATGAAGTCCTTCGCGCTCTGCTCGTTGCCGCCCGGCTTGTGCACCGCGTACGCCCACGCGGCCAGGTAGTTCCAGCGCGCGCCTCCCGACGTCTTCGGGTTCGGCGTGACGATCGACACGCCCGGCTTCGTCAGGTCGTCCCAGTCCTTGATGCCTTTCGGGTTGCCCTTGCGCACCAGGAACACGATCGTCGACGTGTACGGCGACGCGTTGTCCGGCAGGCGCTTCTGCCAGTCCTTGCCGACGAGCCCCTTGTTCGCGAGCGCGTCGATGTCGTACGCGAGCGCGAGCGTGACGACGTCCGCCTGCAGCCCGTCGAGCACCGAGCGCGCCTGCGCGCCCGAGCCGCCATGCGACTGCTTGAAGTTGACGGTCTCGCCCGTCTTCGCCTTCCACTCCTTGCCGAACGCCTGGTTGAAATCCTGGTACAGCTCGCGTGTCGGGTCGTACGACACGTTCAGGAACGTCGTATCGGCATGGGCGTGCGCCGCGACGCCGAGCGCAGCGGCCGCGCCCAGCGCGAATGTCGTGATCAAGCGGCGTACCCCGCTCGCCAGCCCCGTGTTGCGCTTCATCATCCGTGCTTCTCCCGTGTTGTCGGTGATCTTGTCTGTCTTGCGATCTGCGGGCCAGTCTAGCGAACGGGTTACATGATTAAAAATAATCGTTCCTTATTTTTTAATATTGAAAAGTGCTAACGCAGCCCGAATCGACGGTTGCAACGAACGAACCGGCGTCCGGACGTCGCGCGATCGCGACGGAATCGACGCGATCGCGACGAACCTCACGTAACACTTGAAATTCGCGAAGTACTGTATAAAAATACAGCTCACTGTCTATCCATACAGTTCAGCCATGACCAAACTCACCGCCCGTCAGCAGCAAGTATTCGACTTGATCCGCCGCGCGATCGAGCGCTCCGGCTATCCGCCCACCCGTGCCGAGATCGCGGCCGAGCTGGGCTTCAGCTCCCCGAATGCGGCCGAAGAGCACCTTCGCGCGCTGGCGCGCAAAGGCGTGATCGAGCTGGCGGCCGGCGCGTCGCGCGGCATCCGCCTGCTCGGCGGCGACGACGCGCCGCACCAGTTCACGCTGCCGCATGCGGGCCTGATGCAGTTGTCGCTGCCGCTCGTGGGCCGGGTCGCGGCAGGCAGCCCGATCCTCGCGCAGGAACACATCTCGCAGCATTTCGCGTGCGATCCCGCGCTGTTCTCCAGCAAGCCCGATTACCTGCTGAAGGTACGCGGGCTGTCGATGCGCGATGCGGGCATCCTCGACGGCGACCTCCTCGCGGTGCAGAAGCGCACGGAAGCGAAGGACGGCCAGATCATCGTCGCCCGCCTCGGCGACGACGTCACCGTCAAGCGCCTGAAGCGCCGCCCAGGCGGCCTCGAGCTGATCGCGGAGAACCCTGATTACGAAAACATCTTCGTCAAGGCCGGCAGCGCGGAATTCGCGCTGGAAGGCATCGCCGTCGGGCTGATCCGCTCAGGCGAATTCTGACCATCCGTCTCGCTCAGGAGAACACCATGGAACGCCTTGCCCGCCTGCTGCCTTTCCGTCAATTCGGCCGTCTGCGTCACCTGCGCGGCCGCACGCCCTGCGCGCCGCTGTCCGCGGTGCCCGTCGGCCAAGAAGTCGCAGCCGAACAGCAGGCGTCGCTGCTGCCGTCGGCACTGCCCGCGTTCGCACGGGTGTCGCTGAACGCCGGCCTGAATCACGCGGAACCCGCGCGTCGTGCGCCGGTGCGCGTCTATCACGGCCGGTCGCGGCTGATCATGGTCGGGACGATCGATGCGGTCTGTCGGATGATCGATCGCTGCATTGCCGAGGAACATTCGGCCGCGCACGGTGGTCTCTGAT
The DNA here is from genome assembly GCF_003854275.1 of Burkholderia sp. Bp8963. GTDB lineage: Bacteria > Pseudomonadota > Gammaproteobacteria > Burkholderiales > Burkholderiaceae > Burkholderia. The sequence continues at coordinate 67,999 of NZ_QTQP01000003.1, read as the reverse complement.
TGCGGATCGTTCCCGCACCGGAGGCACCGTGAATCACGCAGCGGGCCGCTCGAAGCGGCTCAAACCCCTGTTGATCGTCGTGCTGGTGGCCGCCGTGCTGGCGGTGATCGGCTACGGATATGCGTCACCGTACGTCGCGCTCGGTCGCCTGAAAGCGGCGATCGACGCGCGTGACGCGCAAGCGGTCAGCGAATATGTCGATTTCCCGGCGCTGCGCACCAGTCTGAAGCAGCAGGTCACCGACGAGTTGATGCACCGGATCGACGCAAAGTGGCAGGACAACAATCCGTTCGCGGTGATTGGTGCATTGATCGGCTCTGCGTTGATCGGGCCGCTGGTTGACGCGTATGCGACGCCCGAAGGCGTCGCTGCGCTGATGAGCGGCATTCCGCCGCGCGGCAATCCGGGCGAGCGTCCGCCTGAATGGATGGCCCGACCGTCGGGCAGCGCCTCCGGCACGCAGGCCGCCAGTGGTGCAACTCCGCCTGCTGGCAGCGTACCGGCCGCCTCGCCATCGACGGCGACCGACCACGCGCAAGCAATCCCGCCCGAGCGACGGCCAACAAGCGCCGGATACCGGAATATCGACGAGTTTGTCGTGACCTACCAGCGTAACGTCGACGGCGCGCGTTACGCGGCGATCTTCCACAGAGAAGGCCTGTTTTCGTGGAAGCTGGCCGCGATCGATCTGCACGGCTGAGCCGGCAGCTAGCCGCTGCCGGCCGCAACCCGCGCGCGGGCGTGAGCCGGCACCGGTCAGACGGGTCATTTGGTTGCCGCGGCAGCGTCGCGTTCGCGGGCGATTTCGGCCTTCTGTTCCTCGGCCGACGAGCAGGCCACGAGGATGCTGCAATTCACCCGATCGAGCAGTTGCGTATTGCCCGACCCCATCCACCATCTCGACAGCCCGCTGCGGCAGCGGTGCCCGACCACGATCAGGTCGACTTTCAGTTCCGACGCGAGATTCGCGATCTCGTCGATCGGGTAGCCGAACGCGAAATGGCCTTCGGCCTGCAATCCCCGCTCGCGCAGCCAGTCGACCCCTTCCTGCAGGATTTCGCGTGCGGTTTCCTCGAAGCGGCCGCACGCGACGTCGGTCAGCAAGCCCGCGCTTTGCGCGATGCTCGAACGCATGTCGACGACCGACAGCAGATGCGTCTCGGCCTTCAGGTCCAGCGCGAGATTGGCACCGCACCGCAACGCCTTGCGTCCCTCGAGCGTGCCGTCGTAGCACAGCAGAATCTTGTTGTAGCTAGCCATGAAACCTCCCTATCGCGACATCGAGCCCTACGCAATCATCATGGTGCGCCGCAATTCAGGACGCAAGGGATGGAAAACGCTGATTTGCCCCATGCGGCCTGTTCGCGATGCTGCAATGCATGATCCACCGCACACCGCCCGCGCATCGTGCATGTGCGCCCTGAAGAGACGCAGCCGATGCACTAGAATGGCCCGTCGGTATCGCACTTTCGCAATGCGCGTGCGCTTCGCGAAATCTCGCCGGCCGCACCGCGAACCAGACCGTTCATGCACCGGTTTTCGCGGACGCGCTCACCGGACACAATTGCACGCTACACCTCCAACGACAATCTCGCTCATGGCTGTCGCACCGATCGATTTTCAGAACGTCGAAAAGCGCTATGGCGACAAGCTCGTCGTCAATGGTCTTTCCTTTCGCGTGCATGCCGGAGAGTGCTACGGTCTGCTCGGACCGAACGGCGCCGGCAAGACCACGACGCTGAAAATGCTGCTCGGCATCGCATACCCGGATGCCGGCGCAATCTCGCTATGCGGCGAACCGGTTCCGTCACGCGCACGTCATGCACGGCAGCGCGTCGGCGTCGTCCCCCAGTTCGACAATCTCGATCCGGATTTCACGGTTCGCGAGAATCTGCTGGTGTTCAGCCGCTATTTCGGCCTGTCCGCGCACGATGCGCGCGCACTCGTGCCGTCGCTGCTCGAATTCGCGAAGCTCGAAAACAAGGCGGACGCGAAGGTCAGCGAGCTGTCGGGCGGCATGAAGCGGCGCCTGACGCTCGCCCGCGCGCTCGTCAACGATCCGGATGTGCTGGTGCTCGACGAGCCGACGACCGGGCTCGATCCGCAGGCACGGCATCTGATGTGGGAACGGTTGCGCTCGCTGCTCGCGCGCGGCAAGACAATCCTGATCACCACGCACTTCATGGAGGAAGCCGAGCGTCTGTGCGATCGCCTGTGCGTGATCGAGGAAGGCCGGAAAATCGCCGAAGGTGCGCCGCACGCGCTGATCGAATCTGAGATCGGCTGCGACGTGATCGAGATCTATGGCCCCGAACCGTCCGCGCTGCGCGACGAGCTTGCCGCCTATGCGGTGCGCACCGAAATCAGCGGCGAGACGCTGTTCTGCTATGTGAGCGATCCGGAGCCGCTCAATGCGCGGCTCAAGGGCCGCGCCGGATTGCGCTATCTGCACCGCCCCGCCAATCTGGAGGACGTGTTCCTGCGGCTGACCGGCCGCGAAATGCAGGACTGACCGATCATGGACGTACGCGACTATTCCACTTCCGCCCCGTCCGCGCCACTGCGCGAATCGCGCTTCGCGATCGCGATGCCGTCCAATGCGACCAACTGGTTCGCCGTCTGGCGCCGCAACTACCTCGTCTGGCGCAAGCTCGCGGTCGCGTCGATGATCGGCAACCTCGCGGACCCGATGATCTATCTGTTCGGGCTCGGTTTCGGCCTGGGCCTGATGCTCGGGCACGTCGACGGCGTGTCGTACATCGCGTTCCTCGCGGCCGGCACGGCCGGGTCGAGCGTGATGATGTCCGCAAGCTTCGAAGCGATGTATTCGGGTTTTTCGCGGATGCACGTGCAACGCACGTGGGAAGCGATCATGCATACGCCGCTCGCGCTCGGCGACATCGTGCTCGGCGAGATCGTCTGGGCCGCCAGCAAGGCGATGCTGTCGGGCGCCGCGATCATGGTCGTTGCCGGCCTGCTCGGCTACGCGAGCTTCCCGTCGATGCTCGCGGCGCTGCCGGTGATCGCGCTCGCGGGCCTTGCGTTCGCCAGCGCCGCGATGATCGTCACCGCACTCGCGCCGTCATACGATTTCTTCATGTTCTATCAGACGCTCGTGCTGACACCGATGCTGCTGCTGTCGGGCGTGTTCTTCCCGCTCACGCAATTGCCGGAGATCGCGCAGCATGCGGCGTATGCGCTGCCGCTCGCCCACACGGTCGAGCTGATCCGGCCCGCGATGCTCGGCCGGCCCGCGTCGCACGTCGGCACGCACGTCGCGGTGCTGGCCGCTTATGCAATCGGCGGCTTCCTGCTGTCTGCGTGGCTGTTCCGGCGGCGGATGATGCGCTGAGGCCCGTGCATCGCGCTGCGGGATCGTCCGCTCCCGATGCGCTCGCGGGCCTCATGCGGCCCCTTATGCGGCCCCGCATGCGTGCATTACTCGTCGTCGTCGCTCCACGGAATCTCGACGTCTGTCAGGAACGCGACCGTCGCGAGCGGGCCGCCCTCGTGGCGGCCGAGCTTGCCGTCGGCGCGATGCCATTCGATCCGGAACTGCGTGCCCGGATCGTCCGCCACCAGATAGACCGAGCGCAGCTCTTCCGGATCCGCTTCCTCGATCGGGCCGTCGAACGACACGAGCATCTTCTGCGGCCACAGACCATTGACCGGATCGTAGACGCGATCGCCCTGCGGAATGTCGATGCTGGCTTCGACGCCGATCGTCGCGGACGCCTCGACGATCATCGTGCCAAGTGCGCTCAGCACGGCAGTCGCGCGCGCCGAATTGGCCTGACGAATCGCGAGATCGCCGCGCGTCAGCGCCTTTTCGAGTCGAGGATGAATCTTGGGTTGGGTCATGCGTTTTCCTGATTGCTTCTTGTGAGTGGCGCCGCACGCACGATGCGGCGGCGCCGGATGAATATGACGATTACTTTGCCGGTCCGCGCGGCGCGGACTCGGCGCTCCTGACTGCACGCCGCAAACCGCCCGGCCCGGGCCCGATGCCCTGGCTCTCGCGTTCGCGAACGGCTGCCTGATCGGTTGTCTTCGATGACATGCCGTCCTGCCGGGCGATCGTGGCGACGCTTCCGGGTCATGCGCGCCGATCTGGCACCCCCGTCGGGATTCAGCCGTACCACGCACGGTGCCTGACCGCTCCGACGACGCGCGCCGCTAGAACCCCAACGCGATCGCGAGCAGCCCGCCGACGATCCCGAACACGACGACGAGCGCCGTGACGATCGCCAGCATGGTTGGCTTGAACGAGCGCGCGAGCATCGCGAGCGACGGCACGCTGACCGGCGGCAACGTCATCAGCAGTGCACCGGCCGGACCGACGCCCATGCCGAGCGACAGCATCGCCTGGATGATCGGCACCTCGCCCGCCGTCGGAATCACGAACAGTGCGCCGACGACCGCGAACGCGACGATCCAGCCGAGGTGGTTGCCGATTTCCGGGCCAATGTGCGGGAACAGCCACGCGCGGGCCGCGCCGAGCAGCAGCACGAGCACGATGTACTCGGGCACGAGGCGCGCCGTCATCCGAGCGAGGAGCTTGATCCAGCGCACGAACGCGTTGCCGGCCGCCGCCTGTTCGGCCACCAGCGCCGCGAGCCGGTTGTCGTCGATCCGGTCGTCGGGGCGCGCGATGCGGTTCAGCAGGTAGCCGATCCCGAACACCATCGCGATGCCGAGCACGAGCCGCAGCGCGCTCCAGTGCCAGCCGAGCACGAAGCCCATGAACACCAGCGCGGCCGGGTTCAGCACGGTATTGCCAAGCCAGAACGCGACCGCGCCACCCGGCGACGCGTGCCGCTCGCGCAGGCCAGCGACGACGGGCGCCGCGCAGCAGGTGCACATCATCCCCGGCAGCGACAGCAGGCCGCCTGCGGCAACGCTGCCGAAACCCGTCTTGCCGAGCACGCGCGCGACCCAGTGCGCGGGCAGCAGCGCCTGCACCGCGGAGCCGAGCAGCAGGCCGAGCACCATCGCTTGCCAGATCGCCTTGCCATACGCCCACGCGTAGTCGAGCGCGGCTTTCAGCGACGGTTCGGGCGCCGCCGACGACGCGCCCATCAGGATCGACTGGCCGATCGAGTGATGCCCGGCGGCGACGAATGCCTTGTTGTAATACGGAAACCATTTCACATAGAACAGTCCCGAGACCGCAATCAGCAGGAAGGTCATCCAGCCGAGCGCCGGATTGGGTCGAGTGCGTGTGTTCTTCATGTTCCGGCCTGACGATCTGGAGTGGGCGCCGCGCTGGCTGCCGTCGCCGGCAGGCCCGACTGCGCGAGTTGCGCGAGCAGCGCACTCGCCTGTTCGCGGGCGTCGCCCGCATTCGGCCGGAACTGGAACGTGAGCGCCCGGTTCGGCTTGCCGAAATGCTCGCGGTAGGTCCGCGCATAGGCAGGGTCGTAATGCCGGTCGATCAGTTCGCCAAACAACTCGGCACGCGCATCCGCATCGATCATTGCGCCCCAGCGGGCGATCTGTTCGCGGCTGTGCAGGCCGATCAGCCGTGCGAGCTGCGCCCTGAACGCATCCGGCGCGTCGAACAGGTGGCCGTAATCGTCGAGCAGGAACGCGATGCGCTCGTCGCGCGCGGCGTCGACCTGGACCCACGGCCCTGTCTGGATCGCCTGCAGCAGCGCGAGCGGCAACTGCACGAGGCCGATCTTGCGGCTCTCGGATTCGACGAATACCGGCCAGGCCGGATCGAAGCGCTCGAGCGCCTCGACGAGCGCCGAGTCGAATGACTTCTGCGTCGGCTGCGGCACGCCCGGCAGCGCACCGAGCAGCGAGCCGCGATGGCATGCGAGCGCCTCGAGATCGAGCGTCTGTGCGCCTGCGTCATGCAGCGCCTGCAGCAGCCGCGTCTTGCCGCAGCCCGTGTGGCCGACGAGCGCGATATAGCGCAACCGCGCGGGCAGCGCGTCGAGCGACGCGCAGACCGAACGGCGGTATGCCTTGTAGCCGCCGTCGAGCTGACGCGCCTGCCAGCCGATCAGGTTGAACCACGTCGTCATCGAGCCCGAGCGCTTGCCGCCGCGCCAGCAGTAGATCAGCGGCCGCCAGTTGCGTGGCCGGTCGGCGAACGTCGTGTCGAGGTGACGGGCGATGTTGCGCGCGACGATCGCCGCGCCGACGCGCGTCGCCTCGTACGGCGACACCTGCCGGTACATCGTGCCGACGAGCACGCGCTCTTCGTTGCTGAGCACGGGCGCGTTCAGCGCGCCGGGGATGTGATCCTCGGCGAATTCGAGCGGCGTGCGCACGTCGATGATCTCGTCGAACTCGCCGGCGCGATCGAGGGTGACTATCAGGTTCTTCAATTTGGCGTCAAACGGAGGCGGCGCGACGTCGCGTGCCGCATGGGCGCAGAGGGCGGATCGCTGATTATCTCACGCGGCGGGCCGGCGGGCGTCGCGCGGGCGACGGCCCCGCCGGCACCGCCGTGATCGCGCCGATCAGATGATCGCGGAACGCGCGCACCGAGGCCGGCAGATCGCGCCCCGCCATCGTCTGCACCTGGATGCTGCGCTCGCGCAGTTGCGGGTTCGACACCGGCACCACGACGAAGCCGTCCGCGTCGCAGCGGTCGCGCACCGACAGCAGGCCGGTGAACATCACGGCGCCCGTATGCTGCGCGTAACGGTACATCGACGCCGTATTGTTGCTCGTCAGCTCGGGCTCGAGCAGCAGCCCGTCGAGCGCACATGCGATGTCGATCAGCTGGCGCACGGTGGTGCCGGCCTCGGGCAGCACATGGGGGTAATGCGCGACGTCGGCGAGCGACACCGTGTCACGCGCCGCGAGCGGATGATCGCGGCGCACCAGCGCGTAGATCGGCGCGCGCTCGGTGTGCTCGACGCGCACGCCCTTCTCCGGCGCGAGGCTGAAGGTCAGCGCGACATCCGCGTCGCCATCGCGCACGCGCCGCGTCGCGTCGGCCGGCGACACGACCCACACCGAGAAGTCGACGCCCGGATGGCGCGCCTTGAAGCTCGCGAGCGCGCCCGGCAGGAAATCGATCGCAAACCCCTCCGAACACGCGATCTTCAGCAGGCTGCCGTGCAGCGCGTCGAGCCCGCCGATCTCCTTCATCACGTGCTCGGCCTCGAGCAGGCTGCGCTGCGCGAAGCTCAGCAGCCGCTCACCCGCCTCCGACAAGGCCATGCCGCGCGGCCGCCGCTCGAACAGCGGCGTGCCCAGATCGCTTTCGAGCTTCGCGATCTGGCGGCTGACCGCCGACACCGCGACGTGCAGCCGCGCCGACGCGTCGCTGAGCGAACCGGTGCGCGCCACTTCGACGAAATACCGCAATCCGAGGCCGTGCAGGAAAGCCGCCATTGTTCTGTCCCCTGGCCGCCGGTGGCGGTCCCGTTTTGCCTTTTCGGCAAGGAAAGGTTCGAAATTCGATCATTGTGACAAATAAAACGGCTTTCTAGAATCGATCGCATTTCAGGCCACCAGCATCCACGGCCTGCCACCGGACAGCTTTGCATGCGACTCGTGTGCGAAGCATGAGACCAGAGCAAGCGCTGAAGCGCTAACACAGGAGACACGTCTTGAGCCGCACCGCCGCCATCCAGCACGCGCATAACCAGTTCGAATCCGGGGCGTTCTTCGCAACCCTCAGCCGCCGCGTCAACCTGCGCACCGAAAGCCAGGAAAGCGGTTCGGCCGCCGCGTTGCGCGCGTACCTGACCGACGAGATCGCACCCGAGGCCGAACGCCTCGGTTTCGCGATCCGCTTCGCGGACAACCCCGTCGACGGCGGCGGCCCGTTCCTGATCGCGTCGCGGCACGAGGACGACACACTGCCGACCGTGCTGATTTACGGCCACGGCGACGTCGTGCGCGGCTACGACGCGCAATGGCGCGCGCCGCTGTCGCCGTGGTCGCTGACCGTCGACGGCGACCGCTGGTACGGCCGCGGCAGCGCCGACAACAAGGGCCAGCACTCGATCAACCTCGCAGCGCTCGCAAGCGTGCTGGCTGCACGTGGCGGCCGGCTCGGCTTCAACGCGAAGCTGCTGATCGAAATGGGCGAGGAAACCGGCTCGCCTGGCCTCGACGCACTGTGCCGCCGCGAGCGCGACGCGCTGGCCGCCGACGTGCTGATCGCATCCGACGGACCGCGCATCGCCGCCGACCGGCCTACCGTGTTCCTCGGCTCGCGCGGCGCCGTCAATTTCAGGTTGAGCCTGCGCGCGCGCGATGGCGCGCATCATTCGGGCAACTGGGGCGGGCTGCTGCGCAACCCGGCGATCGTGCTTGCACACGCGCTGGCGAGCCTCGTCGACGCGCGCGGCGCGATCCGCGTCGCCGGCCTGCGTCCGCCGCCGATTCCCGCCGCCGTGCGCGACGCGCTCGCCGATCTGACGGTCGGCGGCGAGCCCGGCGACCCGACGATCGACGCGGACTGGGGCGAACCGGGTCTCAGCGCCGCAGAGCGCGTGTTCGGCTGGAACACGCTCGAGATCCTCGCGTTCAAGGCCGGCAACCCCGAGCACCCCGTCAACGCGATCCCGCCCGCCGCTCATGCGCACTGCCAGCTGCGCTTCGTCGTCGGCACCGACTGGGAAGCGCTGCACACGCACCTGCGCGCGCACCTCGACGCGCATGGCTTCGCCGACGTCGACGTCGACGTCGAGCGCGGCGCGCCGGCGACACGCCTGCCGCCCGACGATCCGTGGGTGCGCTGGGCCGTCGCGTCGCTCGCGCGCACGACCGGCAAGAAGCCCGCGATCCTGCCGAACCTCGGCGGCACGCTGCCGAACGAAGTGTTCTCCGACACGCTCGGGCTGCCGACGCTCTGGGTACCGCACTCGTATCCCGCGTGCGCGCAGCACGCGCCGGACGAGCACCTGCTCGGCAGCGTCGTGCGCGAGGGTCTCCGGATGATGGCGGGACTCTTCTGGGATCTCGGCGAACACCCGCCGTCCTGGCATCGTGCCGCACTCGATGCCACCGGCGCCGGCCACTGACTCGACGCGGCCGTCGAGATTTCATGCATCGCCAGTCGTCCACACCTCCACCGGACACGCACACACGATGACCACCACTACGCTGACCACTCCTGAAGTCGTCCGCCCGAGCGCCGCGAAGATCCGGCGCATCATCCTCGCCGCGTCGATCGGCAACGCGCTCGAATGGTTCGACCTGATCGTCTACGGTTTCTTCGCGGTGACGATCGCGAAACTGTTCTTCCCCGCGACGAGCGAAGCGACGTCGCTGCTACTCACGCTCGGTACGTTCGGACTGTCGTACCTGATCCGGCCGATCGGCGGCTTCGTGCTCGGCGCGTACGCGGACCGCGCCGGACGCAAGGCATCGCTGCTGCTGTCGATCGGGATGATGATGGGCGGCACGCTGCTGATCGCGGCCATGCCGACCTATGCGTCGATCGGCATCCTCGCGCCGCTCGGGATCATGCTGTCGCGCCTGATGCAGGGCTTCTCCGCGGGCGGCGAGTTCGCGAGCTCGACCGCGTTCCTCGTCGAGCACGCGCCGCAGCGGCGCGGCTTCATGTCGAGCTGGCAGTTCGCGAGCCAGGGGCTCGCGACGCTGCTCGCATCAGGTTTCGGCGCGCTGCTGACGAGCACGCTGACGCCCGCGCAGCTCGAGAGCTGGGGCTGGCGCGTGCCGTTCCTGTTCGGTCTCGCGATCGGGCCGGTCGGCCTGTACATCCGCCGCTACGTCGACGAAGGCGTCGAGTTCAAGACGCAAGCCCGTTCGGAGGCGCCCGTGCGCGAGCTGTTCGCGGGCCAGAAGATGCGCGTGCTGCTCGCGATCGGCGCACTCGTGATCTCGACCGCGGTCAACTACATGGTGCTGTACATGCCGACTTACGCGATCAAGCAGCTCGGCCTGCCCGCATCGACCGGCTTTGCGGCGACGCTCGCGACCGGCTTCGTGCTGACGCTCGTCACGCCGCTCGTCGGCCACTGGTCGGATCGCACCGGGCGGATCCGCGTGATGACGGTCGCGGCGCTGCTGTTGTTCGTCACCGTCTGGCCGACGTTCGCGTGGCTCACGCATCATGCGTCGTTCGCGACGATGCTTGCCGCGCTGATCTGGATCGGCGCGCTGAAGGCAATGTATTGCGGCGCGCTGCCCGCGTTGATGGCGGAACTGTTCCCGGCGCAGACGCGCGCGACGGGGCTTGCGGTCAGCTACAACACGGGCGTCACGCTGTTCGGCGGCTTCGCGCCGTTCGTCATCACGTGGCTCATCAGCGCAACCGGAAACCGCCTGTCGCCGGCGCTCTACCTGATGGGCTGTGCGCTACTGAGTCTCGCGGCATTGTTCGTCGCGCGCACGCGGCTGCGGATGCGCTGATCGACGCGGTCGACGCGGTCGTCACGGCCCGCGCGGCGATGCGCGCTGCGGGCCGTGACAGGTGTCGAGACGTCGATTACGGAACGTCCCTTACGGGGCGGGGTTCGGCTGCAGTTCGTGCAGCGCGTCGATCTCGGCGAGGATCTCGTCAGACAGCTTGACGTCGACGCTGCCGATGTTCTCCTTCAATTGCTCGAGCGAAGTCGCGCCGATCAGGTTGCTGGTCAGGAACGGACGGCTGTTGACGAACGCGAGCGCGAGCTGCGCAGGCGACAAGCCGTGCCGCTTCGCGAGCGCGACGTAGCGCGACGTCGCCGCGACCGCCTGCGGCTTGCTGTAGCGCTGGAAGCGCTCGAACAGCGTGATGCGCGCGCCGGCCGGACGCGCGCCGTTCTCGTACTTGCCGGACAGCCAGCCGAACGCGAGCGGCGAATACGCGAGCAGGCCGACGCCGTCGCGGTGCGTGAATTCCGACAGCCCGTTCTCGAACGTCCGGTTCAGCAGGCTGTACGGATTCTGGATGCTGGCGATGCGCGGCAGCCCGAGCTTCTCAGCCGCGCGCAGGAATTGCGCGACGCCCCATGGCGTCTCGTTCGACACGCCGATCGCGCGCACCTTGCCTGCCCTGACGAATTCCGCGAGCACGCCGAGCGTTTCCTCGATCGGCACCGTGTATGCGTCGTCGACCCACGGATACGCGGGACGGCCGAACGTCGTCGTGCTGCGGTCCGGCCAGTGGAGCTGGTAGAGGTCGACGTAGTCGGTTTGCAGGCGCTTGAGGCTGCCGTCGAGCGCCTCGGTCAGGTTCTTGCGGTCGAACTGGTTGCCTTCGCCGCGAATGTGGCGCGGGTTGTGCGGCTGCCGCGCGGGGCCGGCAATCTTCGTCGCGAGCACGATCCTGTCGCGCAGCGCGCGATGCTGCGCAAGCCAGGTGCCGATGTATTGCTCGGTGCGCCCCTGGGTTTCGGGCTTCGGCGGCACCGGATACATTTCCGCTGCGTCGATCAGCGTGACGCCTTGCGCAATCGCATAGTCGAGCTGCTCGTGCGCGTCGCGCTCCGAGTTCTGCTCGCCCCAAGTCATCGTACCGAGACCGATCAGGCTGACTTCGATGCCCGAATCGCCAAGTGTGCGGTATTCCATGCTGTTCCTGTCGCGTCGGTGGAAAGCAGGAAAGCTATCACGTTGAAGCGTCTGCTTCAGACCGGCGCCGCAATCGCTTACAAGCGGCCTTCGAGAACAAATGCGACGTTCCGGAGCCGGTGCGAGCCGGCCCGCCCACCTCGCCGCTTCGGCAGCGCACACGCCGGGTCCAACGGACACCCACCCTTCCCGCGTCGCCGCCCCGCTCGGTCACTGCGGTCGCTGAATGAAACAGGTCGCCGACGCGTGCGCGACGATCTTGTCGTCCGGCGTCTTCAGCGTGCCTTCGGCGACGCCGAGCGAGCGCGACAGATGAATCACGCGGCCCTCCGCGATCAGGTCGACGTCGCGCGGCACGGGCCGCAGCATCTTCACATGCAGGTCGATCGTGCCATAGCCGATGCCCGCGTCGAGCATCGAATGCACCGCGCAACCGGTGACCGAATCGAGCACCGTCGCCGCGAATCCGCCATGCACGCCGCCGAGCGGGTTCAGGTGCCGGCCGTCGGCGCGCGCCGACATCTTCACGTAGCCGAGTTCGACCGCCACGAATTGCATCGGAACGGTTTCGGAGATCGACGCGCGCGGCACGTCGCCCGTCGCGGCCGCGCGCAACAGTTCCAGACCGGACATGGAAAGCGGATTCATCGGGTGTCTCCTGATGGCAAGCGCGTTGCCGCGCGAGTAAGTTCCAGCTAGTCAGTTCCAAATTGGAACTGATTATTCACAACGGAAAACCAGCTGTCAATGCCGGCGCCGGCCGATGCATCCGAGGGTCGGTTCTATAATCGAACCCGCTCTTTCCTGAACCGACTCACGGAGCCCGACGATGAAATGGGATGACATCGGCTCGCTGAACTGCTCGGTCGCGCGCACGCTCGCCGTGCTCGGCGACCGCTGGACCATGCTGATCCTGCGCAACGCGTTCCTCGGCTGCCGCCGCTTCGATGCGTTCCAGGCGCAGCTCGGGCTGACCCGCCACGTGCTGGCCGAACGTCTCGCCCGCCTCGTCGACGAAGGTGTCTTCGTCAAGCGCGCATATCAGGAGCGCCCGCCGCGCTTCGAATACCGGCTGACCGAGAAAGGCCGCGACCTCTACCCCGCGCTGCTCGCGCTGATGGCGTGGGGCGACCGCTGGAAGGACGATGGTCAGGGAGCACCGCTGCAGCTGCGCCATCGCACCTGCGGTCACCTGATGCACGCGGTCGCGGTGTGCTCGGCGTGCGGCGAACCGCTCGATCCGCGCGACGTGCAGCCCGAGGCAGGCCCGGGATGGGTCGGGTCGGTCGCATCGGAGGCGTCGGGCGCGCCGCGCGAGTAACGTGTTCGCTTGAAAAACCGATCGGCATCGTGTGTCGCACGACGACACGACCGCCAGCAGCCCCTGCACACGATCGATGATCGCCGACTGTCGAACGGCGATCAAGCTGGCCGGACGGCCAACGATTCCCGGCCCTCACGCGCGCGGCGCGGTGACGACGTGCGGCGCCGATTCGCTCAATGAAGCCCGCCCGCTTGTCCGGCGGCGGCGTTGGTCCGCGACACCAGCAACGCGCAGTCGCGCTGGCTCTGCTGCGCGCCGCTCGCCGGATGCCCGCCCGGACCGGCTGCATCGATCATTGCGACGCTGCGAACGCAGGTCGCGTCGGCTGCGAGGAAAGTCTGAACCATCGGATAGAGGATGTAGAGCGCCAGAGCGAGATACCCGGCGTACAGAAATCGAACCATGTGGCGTTGTCGTGGACAGATCAATTCGCCCTGTTTACGGCACCGCGACGCGCGACTTGAGGCCACGCTCAAAGCACGCGCACGAGTGCGATGCACGCGCCCGAGCCTGCATGCGCCGCCCGCGTGCGCGCCGCCGGCCTCCCGCAGCCGCATGATGCCGCGGCGCGGAATGCGCGATATGTTCGCGCGCGATCCACGCCGCTCTTGCAAGACCGCTCAGCCGCCGCACCCCGGCGCGCTCGCCATCGCTTCGGCAATCTGTTCCGGCGTCAGGTCGCGCTGGTGCGTCGCGAGCGACCAGCGATGCCCGAACGGATCCTCGACCTGACCATAGCGATCGCCCCAGAACATGTCCGCCGCCGGCATCTTGAGCGTCGCGCCGGCCGCGACTGCCTGCGCGATCGCCGCGTCGACGTCCGGCACGAACAGATGAAGCACGACCGGCGTGCCTTTCAGCACCTTCGGCCCGAGCGCGCCATGCTCGGGCATCTCGTCGACGAGCATCAGCGCCGAATCGCCGATGGTCAGGCAAGCGTGCGCGAGCATCCCGTTCGGAACCTGCAGCCGGAACAGCTCGACGGCGTTGAACGCGCGCTTGTAGAACTCGATCGCATCGGCGGCGCCGGCGCAGATCAGATGAGGGGTCAGTGTACGCATCCCTTCGGGGATCGGTTTGACGGACGTGGACATGAGCATCGCTCCTTCGGTCGGTTGTCGGTTTGTAAGGCGAGGCGTGGCGCACGACGCGTACGCCTCCGACGATACGACGGACGAGCGGATGCGGAATCGACATGTCGGGCCAAAGATTTTTTGACCGACGCGACGGAAAGCGAATCGACGTCATGCACCATCACGCGAGGCGGCGTTGCGCCGCGTCCCTTCTTGCGCTCTGTCGGAATGTTGTTCTGATTCTCGTTTCGACGATGCGTCGCGCACCGTTCAGATCTGCGGAAGATCCCTGAGCGTGCGAGCCTCTCTCGTTGCATCCACATCGAGCTCGATGCCTTCAGTGGCGTCGCGATAGACGACGCGCTTCAATTTCGGTCCCACCGCATGATTTCCCGACGCGTCGAAGATCACATTGACATCGTCGCCTCCGACGACGGCACGCACCACCTCCGCGACCGGCGCTTCACGAGGCGCTGCGACCCACGCATGGCCCGCGGCATTCACCTGCCCCCATCGCACGTGGGTCACGCGTCCAGTGCGTGGATCGATTCTGACGCCATTCACTGCGAACACCGACATCGGGACCTCCCTGAACTCGTTTGCGGGCGATACGCGTGGATCGATCATCTCCGAATCCCGGCGCGCTTGTCCAGCGCGAATCCGCACGGGTGCGCGCAGCAGTGACTCGCTCGGCCACGCACCCGGCGCTATCGAGCTGCCGTGCTGGCTCGGCGGGAGTGCCGGCCGTCTGCAAAAAAAATCCCGACAGCACGAGATGCGCTGTCGGGACCAAGGCATTGCCGACACGACATCGACAATGGGCCTAAGTACAAGCCTAGGCACGAGGATCGTTACGCACACATGTTATGCGAATGAAAGAATGTTTCGGAATGGCACAATCCGCCAAACACCTGTTCGAATCGGTCAAGACGGCCGGTGAGACGGCCATGCGCCCGTTCGCGATTCGCGAGTCAGACACGATGCGATCGGCAGGCGGCGCGCATCATCGTGCGGCACGCTGTCGAACGAGAATGCCGATTCGTGTACGAATGGGTGAACGACGACCACCACGCTTGCCGTGGCACCCGATATGGCCGTATCCGACAGCATCTTGGTACTGGCGCTCGCCCATCGCATACCTTAGTCTATGGATTCCTTCGGCAAGCGTCAGCAAGCACAATGAGCATCTCGGGTCCGAGTCTCACCACAGCGATCGTATGCCGGGATTCATGCATATGGTTCTCCGCTTACCAATTCGGATGGGGCTATGGGGCCTACGCCTTACCAAGCACGATCATTTGCAGCGTGCTTGGCGCCGCCGACACCACCCCACCGCAATTGCTATTGGCGTTTGAACTGGGCAAGCAAAAAATCCTGCGCGCCGTCACGCGTCGCGGACCGGCCGCACGCGGCGAGCGCGTGTATCTCGACGTCTGCGATTTTCGCTTCGAGCGAACCGGCTCACCTGGCTCGATAGCCGAGGTTGCAATCTCGTCTGCCGGATAGCGCGCGAGCATCGCGCAGGCCGCGTCGACGTCGTTCGTGTCATGAACCGACCAATCACCTTGCAGGCCGCATCTTCGGCCGACATGCCGTTTCTCCTGAACCTTCGCAAGCTCACGATGACCGTGCATTTGCTGCGTGTCGGCCTGCCTGTCGACGACGAAGCACACGACCAGCGCATCCGGTCGCACTTCGAAGACGCGAGGATCATCTGCGAAGGAACTGAACGTATCGGGCTTCTTAAACTGAGTCGCGCCATTGACGAATGGCACTTGCACCAGATTCAGATACTGCCCGATCATCAAGGAAAAGGCGTTGGGAGACTCGTGCTATGCACCGTCCTCGAGGAGGCAAGACTCGAACGCGTGCCTGTCTCCCTGAGCGTCGTTCGTGGAAATCCGGCGCGGCGCCTCTATGAGCAACTTGGCTTCCGCCCCGTCGCCGAGACATCGATCGATGCGAAGCTGATGTGGCATCCGTGAAGGTGCCTGACGTGCAAGCTTGCCTGGGCGTTGATCGGGAAATTCAACCAACCCGTTTCAGGGCGCTGTTGTCAGCGTCTGATTGCGACAGACGGATGGGGCTTGCTATACGCCCTCCAACATGCCCGGCCAGACCTCGGCGGTCTCGTCGAACGTGCCGTATTCGTGATTGCCGCTGACGCCAAACCAACCGTTTTTGATGGCGTGGCTGATTGCCCTTCGGCAGATTTCCTCGAGTCCGTCACTTTTCGCGCGGGTCCAGAGTTTCCCAGGCAACGGAATGCTGAACCAGGTATCACTGAAATCGTCGAATGCGCTGAATTGAATATTGGTCGGAAAGCAATCGTCTCTACATACGACACCGACATGGAATCCACGCGCATAGCCGTTGACGTCCACTTCGAAGAGATAACCTGGTGCGAAGAGTTCGATCATCATTCTGGTCACCTGTATTCACGTCGTGGTGATCGTAGCAGCAGGGATCAGCATACTTTTATCAAAAGCTAGTCCGCAGACGCCAACCTCTATGTCATCAAGCAGCAGCCAGGTGGCCGCCCCCACTCGTTTACGCGCGCCTCAGCACACCAGGCCAACACTCGGCGATCTCGTTGAACACGACGTCGTACTCACGATGGCCGCTGACGTCGAACCAACCATTGCGGAGGGCTTGGCTGATTGCCTTGCGGGAGACAACCTCCAGGCCGCCCTCTTTCGCGGGACGCCAGAGTTCGGCGGGCAAATGGATACCGAACGAGGTTCGACGAATGCCGCTGCTATCGGCAAACTCGTTGAAGTGAATGCTGGTGGGATATGAATCGTGCCGACACACGACGTCGACATGAAACTTTCGCGGGTCGCCGTCGATGTCAATTTCGCAAACGTAACCCGCAGCAACGAGTTTGGTCGTCACCCTGCTCCCCTTCATTCCAGTCGAGGCGATCGTAGCATTGGAGAACGAGTAATATGTCTCAAAAGCTAGTCGGGTTAAGCCATCGTTGGTGGCGGCCGACACTACCTCGTTGCCCGGATAGCACCCTTCCTTGAACGCAGTCACGCTGGCGAAGATCTATCTGGCTGCCATGTATTTCGGAATGCATATAAACTGCAATGCTCGTCGATGTCGTGACATTCAATGCAATTGGGTTACTTGATAGGGGAACCCAGTTCGTACACGAATTGACAAGCAGCGTGTGGACGGCTTGTATGGCGCCCGCATTTTTTGATTTGAGGATACGATCGGCGATCGATCAAAAAAACCCGGCAGCCGGAGCCGCCGGGACAATCACCCGCTGTCTGTCGCCGTCCTAGCGGGAGGGTCATAGCACGAAATCCGCGCCAGAGGACGCTGAGAGGTTGAGATCGATGCTATCGCCGAAGAAATGGTGCGATCCGCCAAGCTTGTGGTCATTTCAGCCATCGTGGCCTTTTGACAGACAACCTGGATCATGACTGACCAGAACGAAAAAAGCCCGCTCTCAGGGGGTGAGAGCGGGCAAGTGTTTGGCACACCTCTGGCACGAGCTGTGTCAAAAGAAGATAACGGCATCCCCGCGGACAACCTTAGCCTCGGGAAAACCCGCACTCCCGAACAGGATGGTCGGGTCGCAGCAGACAGAAGCACCGCCCGCTGGTACTCGGGCGGTTTCGAATTCCGCTGCAACGACGGTGCCCCCTTGCACGCCGTCTTCGCGACGAACTGCTACGACCGGGAGGCCATTGGCTAAGCCGTGACCGCCGGTGGTTACAGCGGCGACATGGTGCGCAGCGTGATGCTTCAGACGGTCGAAACCCCTTACACCGCGCGTGGCGAACTGACGGCGAAATCGAGCGGCTGAGCGACAATGGTTCCTGCTGCATTGCCGACCAGACGCTAACGTTCTCGCAGCAAACTTTTCCGAAGCCGGTCACGAAATCCGCCAGGAATCGAAATGAACAGGATTGCTAAGCGCCTCGTCAAAACGATGAAGCCTGACTTCGCTTCCCGGACGCCTGTCAAGACAGCGCGCGTACAGCGCTTACGAACATCAAGCATTGGCACGGGACGCTCCGGCATGCTCCCGTCGGACGGTCGACCATGCGAAACGTCCTCCCGAAGCCTTTGACCGCATGCGTGCATACTGTTCCTGCCGTACTGCAGCGAAGCTACCGTGGCTGAATGAGCCGTCACCGATGATGATGCAGAGACAAATATGCCTAACTCACTCGTTCCTGAACTAGCCGTTTCCGATTGGCGCGTATCTCGGCGCTTCTATTGCGACATCGTCGGCTTCACTGTCGACTATGAACGAGCCGACGAAGGATTCTCTTATCTTCGTCTGGGTGAAGCCGAACTGATGATCGATCAAATTGGCCAAGGAAGGGACTTTGATGGTGGGCATCTGCCCGAAGCCTACCCCTTTGGCCGCGGCATGAACTTGCAAATCAGGGTCGCGGACGTGAGGGCCATAGAGGCATCGCTGAAAGCGAACGGTGCCCGATTCCTTCTTCCGATGGAAGAACGCTGGTATCGAGTGAACGATAGTGAATCTGGCAACAGGCAGTTTGTTGTCGCGGATCCAGATGGCTACCTCCTGCGCTTCTTCGAGAGCCTCGGAGTCCGTCGCCTTTGACCCGATCGATAGCGTTCGACCGCATCGTCGACATGCGTGGCCCATCACCTTTGATAAGCCTCGCACGGCGCCCCGCTACTCGGGCGCTGTGACAGCGCGCACCCAACGCAGACAACGTCGGGACACCAAAACAGCCAGATCAACTCCGGGTATGGAAACGAAAAAGCCCGCTTGCTTTCGCAGAGCGGGCTTCGATGTTGGTTGCGGGGATAGGATTTGAACCTATGACCTTCGGGTTATGAGCCCGACGAGCTGCCAGACTGCTCCACCCCGCGAACGAGAGTATATGGGTTTGGGCTCGTCAACGCAAGTATAAATACCGGCTTGCTTTCGCTTGAGGCTTGGCTTTCTGCCGACGCTCGCCTCCTCACGGAAAGATGTCTCATATTTGAGCGGCATCGATAATCCGGCAAGAACTGCACATCACCAGGTCACGGCTTGCACACACTCAAGCAACAGTCACGTTCTATCGCAAGGAATCGGAGACGATCACCCCTCGCTCGTGGCAATCGTCTGTGGGTGCGCGAGACGACTCTCGATGGCGAACATGTTCCTCGATATCTCCGGCGTGCACGTCGAGCGCCTGCAGGACATCAGCGAGGCGGACGCGCACGCCGAAGGCATGCGCGCATGGCGCACAACTGGCAGAGACGGCTACGACCATGACGGGGAGACCGCCCTCGAGCAATTTGCCGATCGGTGGAGCGACCTCAACTCTGTGCGCGGCTACGGATGGAACACGAATTCGTGGGTCTGGGTCATTGAGTTCGCAACGGTATACCCATGCTAAAGGTCACCCTCATCGATCTGGATCACGAACGCGTCGGCGACCTCAACAGGCCCGAGCGAGTTGTAGTGTCCGATACGATTCGCGACGATTTCTCGGACCCGCCCCTCGATCCGAGTCTGCTCGCTCGCATTGCTGTTTTCGTAACGATCGATTGCATCGGCATCAATCACGATTATCACGGGCGCGTTACGTCGCGGCGCGTCGTCGGGGCCAACAACCTCCCACTCGACGATAACGTGGTTGCTCCTGCTTCCCTCCTGAAATTCCACATCGGGCGGAAAGTCGTCATGCAGCACAAACTCCAACCATTCGGACTCGCGAGACATGTCAGCCTCCAGGAGGGCTTTTCGGGAATCCTAGCATGAGCGACTACCTCACCGCCCACGAACTGACCGACCTCATCGGCTGCAAACCGAACTGATGCTAACCAAGCACCCCGACTTTTTCTCGTTGCAGGACATTCGTCCCGCCTCGATGACGACGAAGCTCACGAAACGCGATGTCCACGCATACGATTTCGCGGCCCACGCGAATCCAGGCACAACGCATCGGCACTACGATCGACGGAAGGTGAAAGCCGCGGACGCGACAGAGTGAATTCCGAAATTGCGATTTCCGTTCCGAAATTCAGATCATGAAAAGCAAAACAGGCGCCGATGCGCCTGTTTTGTTTGAGAATTTTGGGGTGGCTGATGGGACTCGAACCCACGACGACAGGAATCACAATCCTGGACTCTACCAACTGAGCTACAGCCACCACTGTTACTGCGTCTTCTTCGCTGCGTTGCTTGCTCATCAGCAGCGGAGAAATGAGATTATATGGGGTCTCTTTATTCTTGCCAAGCGTTTTTTTCAAAAATTTCTTCGGCAGCGAAAAGATGCGCGCGCGCCTCGTCGAACACGGCCAGATCGGCGCGTGCGAGCTTCTTGTTGTCGGACAGCACACGCCGCCAGCCGCGCGCACCCGGCGCACCACGATACAACCCGAGCGCATGACGCACGATCGCACCGAGGTAGGTGCCACGCTTGAGTTCCGCCGCACAGTACTCGATCAACCGCGCTTCCGCTTCCTCGCGCGTCGGCGCCACGTCGCACGCGCCATAGAACCGCGCGTCGACGCCCGCGAGCAGATAGGGATTGTGATACGCCTCGCGGCCGAGCATCACGCCGTCGACATGTTCGAGATGCTGCGCGACCTCGTCGAGCGTCTTGATGCCACCGTTGATGACGATCTCCAGCGACGGAAAATCGCGCTTCAGCTGATACGCATAGTCGTACTTGAGCGGCGGGATCTCGCGATTCTCCTTCGGCGACAGCCCCTTCAGGATCGCGTTGCGCGCGTGCACAACGAACACCTCGCAGCCCGCTTCGGCCACCGTACCGACAAAGTCCCGCACGAATGCGTAGTCCTCGACCGAGTCGACGCCGATTCGATGCTTGACGGTCACCGGCACCGACACCACGTCGCGCATCGCCTTCACGCAATCGGCGACGAGTTGCGGCTCGTTCATCAGGCACGCGCCGAACGCGCCCCGCTGCACCCGCTCCGACGGACAGCCGCAGTTCAGGTTGATTTCGTCATAGCCCCATTGCTCGCCGAGCTTCGCCGCACGCGCGAGATCGTCCGGCTCGCTGCCGCCGAGCTGCAGCGCAACCGGCGATTCGCTCGGTGTGAATGCGAGATGCCGCTGCGCGTCGCCGAACAGCAGCGCGCCGGTCGTAATCATCTCCGTGTAAAGCCATGTATTGCGCGTGAGCGTGCGATGGAACGACCGGCAATGACGGTCGGTCCAGTCGAGCATGGGCGCCACGGACACGCGGCGAGGCGGAAGCGAAGACGAAACGGGCATGGAATTCGGGCAGCGAACGACGCAGAAACAACCCGGCATTCTACCGCAACGAGCGCCCTGCCTGCCCGACGCTACGCGTCGGCACCGCCAGCCAGCTCCTCGTCGACCGCGCGCCGCGCCGCGTCGAGCACGCGTTCGACGACCCGCCGCTCGGTCAGCACCAGCCCGTCGACCTTCACGAGCCGCCAGTCGATCCTCACCGCGTCGCCTTGCAGCACGCGGTAATGGACGTGCTCGCCGTCCCAGACCTGTTCGGTCTTCACTTCGATTTCGAAGCCGCGGTACGGCTCGCTGTAGTCGCCGAGGTCGCTACCCTTCAATTCCATCGCGCGCTCCGCCGAAATGCGACGCCCGGCGCACACCGCCACGCCTGCGCCGGGCACTCAGTCGTATTCATCCGACAAAATGGTCTTGCCTTCGGCGGTGAGATCGACCCGGTCTTCGGCCGTCTGATAGATCAGCCCTTCGTTCAGCAACACATAGACGATGTCGCCGAACGCCGCCGGCACCGGCCGGCTGTCGCCGAACTGGTCGATCCACTTCAGTGCTTCGATGGCTTCGGGAGAAAGGATGGGGGTCATGCGCTACCTCCGGCATCGGTGTCGTTCCATCCTAGCACTTCGTCCGTGTGGCGAATACCGTTGCCTGCCCGCAGCCCGCGGACGCCGGCGGCCATCCCCGGGCAACTGCCCACCGGCGACACTCCGGCCGGATCGACTCCGCTCAGAGCCGCGCGATCGACACCTCGGTCGACTTCACGAGCGCGACGACTTCGGCGCCGACCTTCAGTTCGAGTTCATCGACCGAGCGGGTCGTGATGACCGACGTGACGATGCCGAACGGCGTTTCCACGTCCACCTCGGACACCACCGGCCCGCGGATGATTTCCTTAACCTTGCCCTTGAACTGGTTTCGCACGTTGATTGCAGTAATGCTCATCGGGTTGATCGCTCCGAAGAAAAAGTCTCAAAGCGGGCGGCCTGCGCCGCCCGAAGGTCAAACGGCCCCGCGAATCCGCCCGGCCGGCCACACGCCTTGCGCCGCGACGGCGCCATGCGCGTCATGCGTAGCCGCGCCAGGGCCGCCCGCGAGCACGCGCTGCAGCACCCGATCCTCGAGCGCCGCGAATGCGGCCGACGCGCGAGCACGCGGCCGGTCAAGCGGCACCGGCTGGTCGAGCGCCACGCGCCCCTGCTCGATCAGCAGGATCCGGTCGCCGAGCGCGACGGCCTCCTGCACGTCGTGCGTGACGAGCAGCGCAGTGAACCGGTGCTCGCGCCACAGCCGCTCGATCAGCGCGTGCATTTCGATCCGGGTCAGCGCGTCGAGCGCGCCGAGCGGTTCGTCGAGCAGCAGCAGTTGCGGCCGGTGCACGAGCGCCCGCGCGAGCGCGACCCGCTGGCGCTGGCCGCCCGACAGTTGCGCAGGCCAGTCGTCTGCCCGTTCGAGCAGCCCCACTTCGTCGAGCACCGCACGTGCGTCGTCGCGCGCGCCGCGCCCGAGACCGAGCAGCACGTTCTGCAGCACGGTCTTCCACGGCAGCAGGCGCGCATCCTGGTACATGATCCGGGTGTCGAGCGCGCCGCCGCCCTCGCCGCGCGTGACGAGCGCGCCGGTGCTCGGCTGCTCGAGGCCCGCGACGAGCCGCAGCAGCGTCGACTTGCCGCAGCCGCTGCGGCCGACGATCGCGACGAAGCTGCCGCGCGCGATCTCGAGATTGACGTCGTCGAGCACGGTGCGCGCGCCGAAGCGCTTGGTGACGTGGCTCAGCGTGACCGCGTCGTCCGGCGCGGGGCTGTCTGCGCCAGCCCGATGGTGGTGCGCGAGCGGCACGATCGCCGCGCCGCCGTCGCGATCGACGATCGCGGCGTCGCGGGCATTGCCGTCCACGACGCGCGCCTGCGTGAATTCCGCCTCGAGGTCCGCAGCGGCGAGCGGCCCGAATCCGGCCGCCGAAGTCGTCGCATTCATGCCTGTGCTCCTGGTTGATAGGCGGGGTGCCAGCGCAGCGTCACGCGCTCGAGCCATTTCGCGAGCACGTCAGCCAGCTTGCCGAGCACCGCGTACAGCAGGATGCCGACCACCACCACGTCGGTCTGCAGGAATTCGCGCGCGTTCATCGTCATGTAGCCGATGCCCGACTGCGCGGAGATCGTTTCCGCGACGATCAGCATCACCCACATCAGCCCGAGCGCGAACCGCACGCCGACGAGGATCGACGGCAGCGCGCCAGGCAGGATCACGTCGCGATAAAGCGCGAAGCCGCGCACGCCGTAGCTCTTCGCCATCTCGATCAGGTTCGCGTCGACCGAGCGGATCCCGTGATAGGTGTTGATGTAGACGGGAAAGAACACGCCCAGCGCGACAAGGAACAGCTTCGCCTTCTCGTCGATACCGAACCACAGGATCACGAGCGGGATCATCGCGAGCGCGGGAATGTTGCGGACCATCTGGATCGTCGAGTCGAGCGCGACCTCGGCGGCTTTCGACAGGCCGGTCGCCAGCCCGAGCGCGAGCCCGACTCCGCCACCGAGCACAAAGCCGAACAGCGCGCGCCATGTGCTGACCTTCACGTTCGCCCACATCTCGCCGGACGCCACGAGCGACCACGCGGCTCGCACGACGGCGACCGGCTCCGGCAGCACGCGGGTCGACAGCCAGCCGATGCGCGCACCGGCTTCCCAGACGAGCAACAGCGCGAGCGGCAGGAGCCACGGCGCCGCGGCGCGCCACGCACGGGCGGCCGCGCCGCCCGATGCAGACGGTTTCGTCGTCATCGCAAGCCTCCCGTCGCTTAACTCTGGCTCGCCTTCGGCAGATAGCTGTTGCCAACGATCTCGCCGAACGGCCCGGACAGCGGACCGGCCGCCTTCGCCGCGCCGCGCCCCTTGATCAGCGGGAACACGAGCTCGGCGAAGCGGTACGACTCCTCGAGGTGCGGATAGCCGGACAGGATGAACGTTTCGATGCCGAGTTCGGCGTATTCGCGCATCCGCGCCGCGACCTGCTCAGGATTGCCGACGAGCGCGGTGCCGGCGCCGCCGCGCACGAGACCGACGCCTGCCCACAGGTTCGGATACACCTCGAGCGTCTCGCGGCCGCCGCGCTTGCCGCCGTGCAGCGCGGCCATCCGGCGCTGCCCCTCCGAATCCATGTTCGCGAATGCCTGCTGCGCGCGTGCGATCGTCGCGTCGTCGAGCCGGCTGATCAGGCGCTCGGCATCGCGCCACGCTTCGTCCTCGGTCTCGCGCACGATCACGTGCAGACGGATGCCGAAGCGGATCTCGCGGCCGCGCGCCGCCGCATGCGCGCGCACGTCGGCGATCTTCTTCGCGACGGCCTCGGGCGGCTCGCCCCAGGTCAGGTAGGTGTCGATGTGATCGGCAGCGATCGCATGCGCGGCCGGCGACGAGCCGCCGAACCACAGCGGCGGATGCGGACGCTGCACCGGCGGATAAAGCGCCTTGCCGCCCTTCGACTGCAGATGCTTGCCGATATAGTCGAAGCCGCCGTTGTCGTGCGACGCGGACAGCAGCCCGCGCCAGATATGGAGAAAGTCGTCGGTAATCTCGTAGCGCGTATCGTGATCGGCAAACAGGCCGTCGCCTTCGAGTTCGGCGGCGTCGCCGCCCGTCACGACGTTGATCAGCAAGCGCCCGCCGGACAGCCGGTCGAACGTTGCGGCCATGCGCGCCGCGAGCCCCGGCGACGCGATGCCGGGACGCACCGCGACGAGGAACTTCAGGCGCTGCGTCGCCGGAATCAGGCTCGACGCGACGACCCACGCGTCCTCGCAGGAACGGCCGGTCGGCAACAGCACGCCCTCATAGCCGAGCGTGTCGGCCGCGACCGCGATCTGCTTGAAATAGTCGTAATCCGCGGCGCGCGCGCCTTCTGCGGTGCCGAGATAGCGGCTGTCGCCGTGCGTGGGAATAAACCAGAACACATTCATCTGCTGCTCCTGCGTGACTGTCCTTGCCAGAATTGGGATAAAACGCGCCCCTGCTCGCGCCGCGGGCGCGCGGCGCATGCATGGTGCGGGTTCGAATCGGGATGTGCTGCCGGTCGGCCGCGCGGCGGGCAAATACGCGAAAAACGCGGCTGTTTCTGGGAAATCAGTCTAGGGACAGGGGGTGGGCTTTGGAACGATTTTTTTGAGCTTAGGTTTTCCGCTTTCGTGCTTAGCACGACGCTGGAGCGAATGTCGGGTCGAGCGCGCCCTATAATGACGCACCATTCCGAACAATTCCGCGCGGACGGCCCCGGCCACGCGCGTTTGCGGTGCACTCATCGATGCAGAAAGTCATCCTGCCGTTCCTGTCCGGCTTCCTGGCCGCCCTTTTCTTTCGCGAAGCGACGCTCGCGCTGTTGCATACCGCCGACCTGATCGCCGCGGCCGGCTTCTCGACCACACCGTTCGCGCCGCTCGGCATTCCTGAATTTGTCGCGAACGCGCTGATCAGCGCATGCTGCGCGATTCCGATGGCGTGGCTGCTGCGCGTGTCGCCGGAACGCGAAGCGCCGTGGATCGGCGCGCTGGTGTTTGGCGGGATGGTCCTGACCGCCGCGCGCGTGTTCGCAATCGATCCGCTGCGCGGCACTTGGCCGTCGGGCAACATGCTGCCCGTGCTCGCGGTCGGCTTCGCGGCGAACGCGATGTGGGGCTGGGGCGCGCTCGTGTTCATGCGCGCGTTCATGTCCGACGACGCGGGCGGTGATTGACTGGCGTCCGTCAGTCCTTCAGTCAGTCCTTCAGATTCCGCAGCGGATGCGTATCGGGCGTCCACGGGCTGTCGAACATCGCCAGCACGTCCGCACGATCGACCTCGTCGATCGACTTGAAGCGCCAGACCGGCCGCTGGTCCTTGTCGACGATCAGCGCACGCACGCCTTCGATCACGTCGCCGCGCGCGAACGTCGAACGCGTCAGGTCGAGATCGCGCCGCAGACAGTCGGCCATCGTTGCGCCGCGCGCGCGCTCGACGAGTTCGAGCGACACGGCCATCGACAGCGGCGACAACTGGCTGCGCATCGCATGTGTCGCCTTCTCGACCCACGCGTCGACGGCCGCGCAATCCTGTTCCGCGTCGAGCGACGCGAGAATCGCGACGAGATCGGGCTGCGCGAAATGCCGGTCGATGCCGACGCGCGCGGTGGCGAGCGCCGACGTATCGACGGTCGGCACGACCTTGTGCGCGGCGGCAGCCGCCGCGACACACTCGACCGCTTGCGCACCGCTGTCGAAGCGCTCGTGACGCAGCGCGTCGAGCAGCGCCGGCAGCGCGGCGTCGGGCACGTAGACGTCGGCGAGCTGCGCGTACAGCGCCCCCGCGGCGTCTAGCGTCGCGCCGGTCACCGCGAGGTAGCGGCCGATCGCACCGGGCGTGCGCGCAAGGAACCAGCTCATCCCGACGTCGGGGAACAGGCCGATGCGCGTCTCCGGCATCGCCATCTTCGTCGAATCGGTGACGACCCGCAGCCCGCCCGTATGCCGCGCCGCCTGCGAGATGCCCATGCCCCCACCCATCACGACACCCTGCATCAGCGCGATGTAAGGCTTCGGATAGGAGAAGATCGCATGGTTCAGCGTGTATTCCTCGATGAAGAACGTATCGACCGCATCGCGGTCGCCTCGCTGCCACGCTTCGTGAAAGTAGCGCACGTCGCCGCCCGCGCAGAACGCACGCGTGTGCGGGCTGTATACGACGACCGCGACGACTTCCGGATCGTCGCGCCAGGCGTCGAGTGCCGCATGCATCGTGCGGATCATCGCGACCGACAGCGCGTTGAGCGCCTTCGGCCGGTTCAGCTCGAGAAAGCCGATGCGGTTCGCGACGAACGCGCGCACATCGGGCTGGGTGGAATCGACGAGGGTGGATTCGGTCATGGGAGCCATCCGGCGGGTTGCGGACGCACGGTCAGTGCGCCTGCATCTTCGAGAACAGGTTCAGGACGACGACGCCCGCGACGATCAGCGACAGGCCGATCACCGCCGGCAGATCCGGCACCTGACGATACAGCAGCATCGCGACGAGCGTGATCAGCACGATGCCGGCGCCCGACCAGACCGCATAGATGATGCCGACCGGCATCGTCTTCAGGGTCAGCGACAGGCAATAGAACGCGGTGGCGTAGCCCGCCACGACGAGCAGCGACGGCCACAGGCGCGTGAAGCCGTCCGCCGCGCGCAGCGCGGACGTGCCGATCACCTCCGCGACGATCGCGATCGCGAGCCATGCATAACCTGGAATCTGCATCGCTCAGCTCCTTGCGAGCGCCAGCGCCGCATAGTCGAGGCCGAGTTCCGCGCACAGCACCTCGACGACGAATTCGTGATCCGCGCGTTGCGGCAGCCCGGAAACCGTCACCGTGCCGATCACGCCAGCGCCCGCGACGGTCAACGGAAACGCGCCGCCGTGCGGCGAATATTCGGCCAGCGGCAGCCCGTGCTTGTCTGCGAGCGTCGCGCCTGCCTGCTGCATCCGCAGTCCGATCGCATACGAGCTGCGACGAAAATGCGCGACGACATTGCGCTTGCGGCGCACCCAGTCCGCGTTGTCCGGCGTCGCGCCGTTCAGCGCCGCGAAGAACAGCGTCTGCCCGAAGGTGCCGACGTCGATCGCCACCGCGTGGCCGCGCGAAGCAGCGAGTGCGTACAGCCGGTTGCCGAGCGTCCAGGCGCGGCCGGCATCGAATTGGGGAAAGACGAGCGCCTGTTCCTGCGCGCCGATCGATTGCAGATCGAGAGCGATATCCATGAATCCGTCAGAGCGAAAAGTGGACGCAGCCGCTATCGCTGCGATCGCGCGCAGCCGTGCTGCATGAATGACGACACAAACCGCTCGATTCTAGCGCACGCCCTGCCGTACCGGCCCCACAAGCCTGTTGTCAGAAAGTGCTTGCACGCGTTCGGGTATGTCCTTATAATTCATCTCTTCGACGGACGCGGGGTGGAGCAGTCTGGCAGCTCGTCGGGCTCATAACCCGAAGGTCGTAGGTTCAAATCCTACCCCCGCAACCAAGCGTCCCGATTCATGCAGAAAGCCCGGCCCAAGCGCCGGGCTTTTTGTTTTTCACGCGCGCTTCGCCGCTTTTATCGCGCCTTTCGTCTCCGCCTCCTCCGCTCCGCCGCGCACGCATGCACCGTCGCATCACGCGACGCCGCCGTTCGAGAATGCTCGTCGCGGGTGATACACTCGCAACACCTCGTCCCTTCCATTCGACATGAAATTCTGCTCCGTCTGCGGTCACGAAGTCATTGCGCGCATCCCGCCGGGCGACAACCGCGAGCGCTTCGTCTGCGATCACTGCGGCACGATCCATTACCAGAACCCGCGCAATGTCGTCGGCACGGTCCCCGTGTGGGGCGAGCAGGTGCTGCTGTGCCGCCGTGCGATCGAGCCGCGCTATGGCTTCTGGACCCTGCCGGCGGGCTTCATGGAGATGGGCGAGACGACGGCCGAGGCCGCCGCGCGCGAGACGCTCGAGGAGGCCGGTGCGCGCGTCGAGGTGCAGAGCCTGTTTACGCTGCTCAACGTGCCGCACGTGCACCAGGTGCATCTGTTCTACCTGGCACGGCTCACCGACCCCGCGTTCGAGGCCGGCGAGGAAAGCCTCGAGGTCAAGCTCTTCGACGAGTCCGACATCCCGTGGGACGAGATCGCGTTCCCGACCGTCAGCCAGACCCTGCGATTCTTCTTTGCCGATCGTGCCGCCGGCGACTATGGCGTGCACACCGGCGACATCTTCCGCTCGCTGCGCAACGGCTGAACCGCGGCCCATGGTCCCCTGGCTCGGTCCGGACGATCCGTTTCCGCCCGTCGAGCGCGCGCTCGGCCCCGCGACCGGCGCGCCCGGCCTCCTGGCCGCCAGCGCGGACCTGCTGCCGTCGCGCCTCATCGACGCGTACCAGCGCGGCATCTTCCCGTGGTATTCAGACGGCCAACCCGTGCTGTGGTGGAGCCCCGACCCGCGGATGATCCTCGTGCCGGCCGAATTCAAGGTATCGCCGTCGCTGAAGAAGACGCTGCGGCGCGTGCTGCGCGAGCCCGCGTGGGAAGTGCGCGTCGATCACGACTTCGCGGGCGTGATGCGCGCGTGCGCACAGGCGCCGCGCCGCGGGCAGCGCGGCACGTGGATCACCGCGGAGATCATCGACGCGTACACGTCGCTCCACCGCTCGGGCAACGCGCACAGTATCGAGACCTGGCGCGACGGACGGCGCATCGGCGGGCTTTACGGCGTCGCATTCGGAAGGATGTTCTTCGGCGAATCGATGTATGCGGACGAGACCGACGCGTCGAAGATCGCGCTGGCCGCGCTCGTCGCCCACCTTCGCGACTGCGGACTGGAGATGATCGATTGCCAGCAGAACACGTCGCATCTGGCGTCGCTCGGCGGCCGCGAGATTTCACGCAAGGCCTTCGTCGCTCACGTGCGTCGCGCGATCGCCGAACCGCCGATTTCGTGGCAGTTCGACAAGCGCGTGCTCGCCGCGCTGGCGGGCCGCAGCGAACCGGCGGCTCCGGCCGGCGACGGGCGCTAGCGCGGCAACTCATCAGCCTCCCGCGGTGCCTGCGGACACGCTCTTGTGGATGACTTCGACACGGCACTCGCCTGGCCATGCGACGCACACCTTGAAGTCGATGAATCCGAACGTGTGCAGCAGCATCAGCAGGACTGCAATGCCGCCGATCAGCGAAACCGTGGTGCTCGCGGTTTTCACGCCTGCCCGCCACTTGCGAGGATTGCCTCCTTGCACTGAAACGCCAGGTCGCCTTCCAGCCACGTGCGGCGGTCGAACGACATGCACATCTCCAGAACCGCACGCATCACGCCGCGCCAATCCGCGAACTCGCGTTCCGTCTTTCGGCTGGCAATATGAACGCGCGTGCCGTCATCGTCGACGAACGCCAAAATGTATTCCCACGTCGGCATGGCTGCATGCGAAACACTGTATGAATGTACAGCATATCACGACCGCCGCCTGATCGATCCCCTTTGGACCGGCAGTCGCGTGTGTCGAATGCAAAAATCGTTGCCAAGGCGCCGAAATCGATCGCCGAATCCGGACGGCAATCCGCTCAATCCCGATCCGTCGCCGCTCGGCAGAAACGTGTCCCCCTTATTCTTGGCTGGTCGCGCCCGTTCGATGAGCCTATTGTTGAGGCTAGACATGATGCATTTAGCCCCGTTTTCATGTTAATTTTCCTGTAGCCGGGTGCGTTGCCACCCGGCGTAAAATGTGCCGGAAGTCGAAACGCACGATATTGATTTATAACGGTTTTTGCGGGAAGTCGATGCTGAGCTGCCTGCAGAACACGTCGCATCTAGCGCCGCTCGGCGTCCGCGAGATCGCACGCAAGGCCTTCGTCGCTCACGTGCGCCGCGCGGTTGCCGAACCGCCGATTCTCGCAGTTCGACATGCGCGCGCTCGCCGCGCTGGCGGGCCGCAGCGAACCGGCGGCCCCAACCGGGTGCAGGCGCTAGCGCGGCACTCCATTCCTGCATCGAGAGCTGCCCATGACTCACCCGACTGAGCTGCCGCTTTCACCGCTTTCGGCGCTGCAATTCTATGCAACGGCGCCCTACCCGTGCAGCTATCTGGACGGCCGCATCGCGCGCTCGCAGGTCGCGACGCCGAGCCACCTGATCAACTCCGACATCTACACAGAACTCGTCAAGGCAGGCTTCCGCCGCTCCGGCGTGTTCACCTACCGGCCGTATTGCGACGGCTGCCGTGCGTGCGTGCCGGTGCGTGTGCCGGTCGCGGCATTCGAGCCGAACCGCACGCAGCGGCGCATGTGGAAACGGCACCGCGCGCTCGTCGCGACGGTGTCTCCGCTGCATTACGACGAAGAGCACTACGCGCTCTACATGCGCTACCAGTCCGCCCGCCACGCGGGCGGCGGGATGGACCGCGACAGCCGCGACCAGTACGAACAGTTCCTGCTGCAGAGCCGGATCAATTCGCGCCTCGTCGAATTCCGCGACCTCGATACGCCGGGCGGTGAGCCAGGCAAGCTGCGCATGATCAGCATGATCGACATCCTCGGTGACGGGCTGTCGTCCGTCTACACGTTCTTCGAGCCGGACGATCCGCACACGAGCTACGGTACCTACAACATCCTCTGGCAGATCGAGCAGGCGAGAAGCCTCGGCCTGCCGTACGTGTATCTCGGCTACTGGATCCGCGAAAGCCCGAAGATGGCGTACAAGGCGAACTTCCATCCGCTCGAAGGCCTGATCGACGGCCGCTGGAAGGTGCTCGATCCGGAACGCGTCGACCTGCCTCCCGTCGATGCGGCGCTCGCACGCGCGCCGCTGCCTGGCGGTCATTCCGGCACGTCCTGACGCGCGCGCGCCACGCGGCATCACGCGCATACGCGCCGGCCGCACCCCCGGCCTGCCCGCGCTCAAAGCGAAGCGAGCCTCTGCCGCGCAACTCCCGGTAAAATAGCGGGTTGTCATCATTCTGGCTTTCCGCCCACTCGCCGTGTTCAGTTCCCTCTATCCGCTCGCCCGCGCATCCCTGTTCAAGATGGATGCGGAAGACGCTCACCACCTCACGCTGCGCGCACTCGGCGCGGCCGGCCGCACGGGCCTCGCCTGCGCGCTGTCGGCCCGCGTGCCCGACGCGCCGCGCACCGTGATGGGGCTCACGTTTCGCAACCCGGTCGGCCTCGCGGCCGGTCTCGACAAGGACGGCGCAGCGATCGACGGCCTCGCGGCGCTCGGCTTCGGCTTCATCGAGGTCGGCACCGTCACGCCGCGCCCGCAGCCCGGCAACCCGCGCCCGCGCATGTTCCGGCTGCCGCAGGCCGACGCGCTGATCAACC
Organism: Burkholderia sp. Bp8963; assembly: GCF_003854275.1. Classification (GTDB taxonomy): domain Bacteria; phylum Pseudomonadota; class Gammaproteobacteria; order Burkholderiales; family Burkholderiaceae; genus Burkholderia. Next base: position 36,037 of record NZ_QTQP01000003.1, on the reverse strand, counting down.
GGATGGGCTTCAACAACAGCGGCGTCGACCAGTTCGTGAAGAACGTCCAGGCCGCCCGCTACCGCGGCATCCTCGGCCTGAACATCGGCAAGAACGCCGACACGCCGATCGAGCGCGCCGCCGACGATTACCTGTACTGCCTCGAGCGCGTCTATCCGTTCGCGAGCTACGTGACGATCAACATCTCGTCGCCGAACACGAAGAACCTGCGCCAGCTGCAGGGCGCAGGCGAGCTCGACGCCCTGCTCGCGGCGCTGAAGGACAAGCAGCAGCGTCTCGCCGACCTGCACGGCAAGCTCGTGCCGCTCGCGCTGAAGATCGCGCCGGATCTCGACGACGAGCAGGTCAAGGAAATCGCCAACACGCTGCTGCGCCACAAGATCGAAGCGGTGATCGCGACCAACACGACGCTGTCGCGCGCCGCGGTGCAGGGCCTGCCGCACGCGGACGAGGCCGGCGGCCTGTCCGGACGGCCGGTGTTCGAGGCGTCGAACGAGGTGATCCGCAAGCTGCATGCCGAAGTCGGCAGCGCGGTGCCGATCATAGGCGTCGGCGGCATCTTCTCCGGCGAGGATGCTCAGGCGAAGCTCGCGGCCGGCGCGTCGCTCGTCCAGCTGTACACGGGATTCATCTACCGCGGCCCGGCCCTCGTCGCCGAATGCGTGAAGGCCGTCGCCCGCCAGTGCGCATCGTAATATAGGAATAAACAAACGATATTTAGAGGTCGATTGCATTTTTGCTATTATCGACCCGAATTCGGAATCGTTCGCCCGAACCGGGCAAGGAAATACACAATGAAAACTACGCTGCTGAAGAAACTGCTGGTCGCCGGGGTGATCGGCGCATCGTTTGCCGCGGCAACCGCGCACGCGGCCGACCTCCTCGACCAGGTGAAGCAACGCGGCACGCTGCGAATCGGCCTCGAGGGCACGTTCCCGCCGTTCAATTCGAAGAACCCGCAGGGTGACCTGGTCGGCTTCGACGTCGATATCGCGAAAGCCATCGCGGCCAAGCTTGGCGTGAAACCCGAATTCGTCACGACCGAATGGAGCGGCATCATCGCCGGCCTGCAGGCAAGCAAGTTCGACGTGATCGTGAACCAGGTCGGCATTACCGACAAGCGCAAGGAAACGCTCGACTTCTCGCCGGCGTACACGTACTCGTCCGCGCAACTGATCCAGCGCAAGGACGACACGCGCGAGTTCAAGTCGCTCGAGGATCTGAAGGGCAAGAAGCTCGGCGTCGCGCTCGGCACGAACTACATGGACATGGCGAAGTCGGTGCCGGGCATCGACGTGAAGACCTATCCGGGCGCGCCCGAATACCTGCGCGATCTCGCGGCCGGCCGTCTCGACGCGGCGCTCAACGATCGCCTGATGCTCGCGTACCTGACGAAGAATTCGCAGCTGCCGCTGCGCCCGGGCGCGAACGTCGGCTCGGCGAACCCGTCGGGCATTCCGTTCAAGAAGGGCAATCCGAAGTTCCAGAAGGCGATCGACGACGCGATGACGCAACTCGAGGCCGACGGCACCTTCACGAAGATCTCGGACAGGTGGTTCGGCATCGACGTGACGAAACCGCTCAAGTAAGCACGCCAGCATCGCCCGCCGAGCGCGGGCCGGAAAGGGCGGCATCCGTAACGATGCCGCCCTTTGTTTTATTCGTCCGGTTTATGATTGCGCTTTCGCGCACGCATCCGATTCGCACTTCATGTCGACCACTTCCCTGCTCGTCCAATCATTGCCGGTGCTCGCCCAGGGCGCCGTGCTGACCGTCAAGTTCGCTGTCCTGTCGATGGTGTTCGGCCTCGTCGGCGCCGTCATGCTGGCCATGATGGGGATCCGGCAGAACGACGGGCTCGAAGGCTTCGAGCGCTTCGTCGTGAACGCATTCGCGGCGCTCGCGCGCGCCTACGTCAGCATCATGCGCGGCACGCCGCTGCTCGTCCAGATCTTCGTCATCTATTACGGCCTGCCTAGCCTCGGCATTTCGCTCGACCCGACGCCTGCGGGCGTCATCGCGCTGTCCGCGAACGTCGCGGCTTACATGTCCGAAAGCATGCGCGGCGCAATCAACGGCATCCACCGCGGCCAGTGGCTTGCGTCGTACAGCCTCGGGTTGTCGTGGGGGCAAACGCTGCGCTACGTGATCGGCCCGCAGGCGCTGCGCATCGCGGTGCCGAGCCTGTCGAACAGCCTGATCAGCCTGATCAAGGACACGTCGCTCGTGTCGGTGATCACCGTGACCGAGCTGTTGCGCAGCGCGCAGGAAATGATCGCGTCGACCTACCAGCCGCTGCCGTTGTATCTCGCCGCGGCGGCCGTGTACTGGGTGCTGTGCCAGGTTCTCGAATGGGTACAGCGCTGGTACGAGAAACGGCTGTCGCTGCCGGCGCGGCACTGACGTTTCAGGTGCCGGGTTGCGGCGCGCAGCCCGGTACTCGGCCGGCCCGCTTCATTCCCCCGGATACCGCACGCCGAGCGCTGCACGCGCCGCATCCGTCATCGCGATCATCCGCCGCGAATGATCGTGCGTCATCACCGGGCTTTCGACCTCTCCCGCGCGCAGCAGCTCGCAGAAATGCGCGGTCTCGTAGTTGAGGCCGCCGCCGTCGAACGGCTCGTCGAGTTCGACCACGCGCCCGTCCGCATAGCAGATCGTCGCGCGCGCGGGGTTCCACCACTTCTCGTGTATCGTCACGTGCCCGCCCGCCGCGGCGAGCAGCGCGTCGCCCCGCCCCATCACGTCGAGCCCGCAGAAAAGCTGCGCGATGCCGCCGTCCGCGTGGCGGCTGTTCAGGCTCGAAAACACGTCGACGCCCGTCGCGCCGACGCGGCCGAGCGTCTGCACGTCGAGCGGCGCGCCGAGCCAGTCGACTGCGAGAAACGTCTCGTAGATGCCGATGTCGAGCAGCGCGCCGCCCGCCTGTTCGAGGCGGTACACCGGATGGTCGGCGGGCACGCCCGACGACGCGCAGCCGGCACGCACGAGCCGGATCTCGCCAATCGGATCGTCGCGCAGGTGTGCGCGCAACTTCCGGTACAGCGGATAGAACGGCGGCTTCATGGCCTCCATGAACAGCCGGCCGGCGTCGCGCGCGGCACGCAGCACGGTCTCGAGCTGCGCGGCATTGAGCGTCGCGGGCTTTTCGCACAGCACGGCCTTGCCGGCCGCAAGCGCCGCCAGCGTGAATGTCGCGTGACTGTCATGAAGCGTCGCGATGTAGATCGCGTCGATGTCGCTCGCGAGCAGCGCGTCGAGCGCGGCGAACGGCGTGCCGCCGTGGTCGGCGCAGAACGCCGCCGCAGCGTCCGCGCGGCGCGCCCAGACGCCCGCGAGCGCGGCGCCGGGCACATGCGCGAGACTCTGCGCGAAGCGGCGCGCAATGCTGCCCGCGCCGACGATGCCGAAGCGCACCGGCCGTGTTTCGAGGTCGTTCATCCGGATCATCCGTGTCGGTGTGGTGACGATGGCCGGCACCTTGCCGGCCGGCCGTCATGATAAACGGCAAGCCGGCGACCGGACGAGCGGACGAGCGGACCGCGCGCGATCAGGCGCGATCAGGCACGCATCGGCACGTCGACGGAGAAATCCCGGGAGATCTCGTCGGAGCTGTAGTTGATCAGCGCGAGCGAGGCGGCCTCGGCCTCGCGCGGATCGCGGCGTTCGATCGCCTCGACGACGCGCGCATGCGCCTTGACCGCGACCTCGTGCGCGCCTTCCTTCTGCACGACGCGCGGGTTCACGAGCCGCACCGCGCCGCGCACGATCGCCGCCATCTGCTGGAAGAACTGATTGCCGCTCGCATGCACGATCCGTGTATGCAGCAGCTCGTCGGCCGCATCGTAGCCCGTATCGCCCGGCTGTAGCCCCTTGAATGCCTCGAACGCTTCGCGGATGCCCGCCACGTCCGCCGCGCTCGCGCGCAACGCCGCCTGCGCGGTCGCGCGCGGCTCGATCAGCATCCGGAATTCGATCACGTCGCGCATGAACTGCGGGTCGGGTTTCGCCCGGAACCGCCAGCTCACGACGTCCTCGTCGATCATGCGCCAGTCGCGCATCGGCCGGACACGCGTGCCGACTTTCGGACGGACGTCGAGCATGTCGCGCGCGAGCAACATCGACAATGCTTCGCGCATCACCGTGCGGCTCACGTCGAACTCCTTCGACAGCACATCCTGCGGCGGCAGGATGCCACCGTACTTGTCCTCGACGATGCCTGCGACGAGTCCATCCATCACTTTCGCGACCAGTGACCGGTCTTTGCCCTGCTCCATGACACCTCCCCGTGCGTCTATTTGCGAATACCTGCTCCGCAGTTCCGCCGGCCCTGGTTACGACTGTTCTTATGATCTATAAGTTGATGAGTTTCGGGCCCATTCCGCTATCTGGTAAACACCTGACAGGGTTATCCCTCTTCTTGTACAGGGGATTCATGACGCTTCAAAAAAAGCCCGGCAAGCGCTTTGCGCTTGCCGGGCCGAGATCCATGAGATTCGGACACGCAGTGCAGCAGTGCCGCCGCGCCACCGTGCATTACGCAGCACTGCTTTTCAATTCTTTCAGCGGGCGGGATAAACGATCGTCTCGACGCCGCTCTCCGTGCCGAGCAGGCACAGGTTCGCACCACGCTGCGCGAACAGGCCGACCGTCACGACGCCCGGCCATGCGTTCACCTGCGCCTCGAAGCCACGCGGATCGGCGATCTGCAGCCCCTTCACGTCGATGATCTCGTTGCCGTTGTCGGTGATGTACGGCGCGCCATCCTTCGTCACGCGCAGCACCGGCACGCCACCCGCCGCCGTCACGCGGCGGCCGATCGCGGTGCGCGCCATCGGCACCACTTCGATCGGCAACGGGAATGCGCCGAGCACCGGCACGCGCTTGCTCGCGTCCGCGATGCAGACGAACGTGTCGGCCACCGACGCGACGATCTTCTCGCGCGTCAGCGCGCCGCCACCGCCCTTGATCATCGCGCCGCTCGCGTCGATTTCGTCGGCGCCGTCGACGTATACCTGCAGCGACTCGACGTCGTTCAGGTCGAAGACCGTGATGCCGTGCGACTTCAGGCGCTCGGTCGTCGCGATCGAGCTGGACACCGCGCCGCGATAGCGCGACTTGACGGCGGCGAGCGCGTCGATGAAGCAGTTGGCGGTCGAGCCGGTGCCGACGCCAATCACCGCGCCTTCCGGCACGTTCTGGATCACGTAGTCGGCCGCCGCCTGGCCGACGAGGCGTTTGAGTTCGTCTTGAGTCATGAGAGGGTGATGCTGTGCGATTGCGGAAAACCGACAGTTTACCGGAGTCGGGCGACGATCAGCGCGTTTCCGGGATAGGTCGCGGCCGCGATGTGCTCACGGCGCGCCGCCGGGCGCCCCGTCGGCCGCCGGCGCCTGTCCGGGGAAGTACTTGTCCAGCAGTGCCTGCGCGATCGCGTCGGTTTCCGCGTCTGGATTGCCCGCGCAGTCGGACGGCCGGAAGTGCATCTGGAAGGCCGCGAACACACGGCGCGTGCGCGCGTCGAGCGTGCCGTCCGTCGGCACGTCGTAGCCGTAGCGCGCGAGCTTGAGCTGCAGCGCGCGCACGTCGGCGCTCGCGTGCGGATCGCGTCCGGCGAGGCGCGCGGCGACCGTCGCGTCGTCGGGCCACGCGCCGACGCCGGCCTGCGCGAGCGCACGCCACGGGAACAGCGGCCCCGGATCGATCTTGCGTTGCGGTGCGATGTCGCTGTGCCCGACGACGCGCGTCGGCGGGATCTGGTAACGCTCGACGATATCCTTCGACAGGCGGATCAGCGCATCGACCTGCCCCGGCGGATAAGGCTGCCAGGTACGGCCTTGCGGCGTGTCGATCGGGCCGCCATTGACGTTCTCGATGCCGATCGACGCCGCATTCAGCTCCGTTGCGCCCTGCCACGAACTGACGCCCGCATGCCACGCGCGCTGCGCTTCCGGCAAGAGCTGATAGACGATCGGCTTGCCCCACTCGATCGGCGGCTGCGCCGGCACGAGGTAATGCGCGCTGACTGCGTCGCCCGTCAGCGTGCGCAGCGATTGCGCTTCGCCGCTTTCGGTGTAGTGCATCACGAGAAAGCGGATCCGCGAGTCGGCGCCCGGTGCACGGTGGCTCGTGTCGGCATAGTAGGCGCCGCGCCCGACGAGCGACGGGGACGTGCACGCGGCCAGCAGGCACAGGCCGGCGCATAGCGCGCCGCGATAGAACAGGCTCATCGATCGATATCCGGACGGGTTGTGCGACGGTACCGCCCCGCCATTCTAGCCAGTCCGCCGCGCACGCGGCCGTGCTGCAGGCCGAGTTGCGTCGACATGCACCGCTGCCCTCCGTGGCCTAGCCGGCGCCCGGCCCGCAAAATCCTTGTGTAAAGCAAGTCATCCCGCGACAATCGGCCCCCGTTGCCGGGCGTGGAAGCAATCCGACATGAGCAAACGTTCGTTTTCCGACATCAACTGCCCGATTGCGCAGACGCTGGACCAGGTTGGCGAATGGTGGACGTTCCTGATCCTGCGCAACGCGTTCTGCGGGATGACGCGCTTTCACGAATTCCAGCATCATCTCGGCATCAGCACCAACGTGCTGGCGCAGCGCCTCGACAAGCTGACGGCGAGCGGCGTGTTCGAGCGCCGCGTCGCACCGGACGACGGCCGTTCGTTCGAGTACCGCCTGACGGACAAAGGCCACGCGCTCTATCCGATCCTCGCGGCGATGATCGAGTGGGGCGAGAAATGGGCCGCCCATCCTGACGGCCCGCGGTTGCGTCTCGTCGAGCGCGCGACGCGGCGCCCGATTGCCGGCGTGAGCATCCGCTCGGCCGACGACGAAGCGCTGCAGCCGGCCGACATCGACACGATCTCCGGGCCGGGCGCCGACGAGAAGACCCATGAAATGATGCGCGTGAGAGCCGCGCCACCGAGAGAACCATAATGGCCAATTGCATGATTCGGGCGCCGAAGCGATCGTCGTGCTCGAGAACTTCGCGACGACGCTGCAGCAGGTGATCGAACGAACCTCGGTAAAGCATGTCGTCGTCGCGTCGCTCGGCGACCTGCTCGGCGCGATCCGGGGCACGGTCGTCAATTTCGTCGCACGCCGCGTGAAGAAGCTCGTGCCGGCCTACCGGCTGCCGGGCGCGACGCCGTTCCGCGCGGCCCTTCGCGACGGCACGAAGCACGCGTTTCGTCCCGCCACACTCGATCACCACGACATCGCATTCCTGCAATACACGGGCGGCACGACAGGCATCTCGAAAGGCGCGATGCTCACGCATCGCAACGTGATTGCAAACATTCTGCAGAACGACGCATGGAGCCAGCCGGCGTTGCGCCAGGATCCGCCGATCGATGCGCTCGTGACCGTCTGCGCGCTGCCCCTTTATCACATCCTCGCGCTCAACGCGTGCATGCTGATGGGCGCGCGTTGGGGCGCGATGAACCTGCTGATTCCGAACCCGCGCGACGTGGCCGGATTCGTGAAGACGCTGTCGCTTCATCGCGTAAATTTCTTCCCGGGCGTCAATACGCTGTTCAACGCGCTGCTCAATCAGCCAGTCAATCCGGACGACCAAGACAAAGGGCGGCATCGTTGCCGATGCCGCCCGCTTCCGGATCACGTTCTGGCTCGCGTTCCGTCGCGTCGACCGGCGGCCGACGCGAAGGTATCAGTGCGTCACGCCTTCACGCGCCGCTGCCGCACCGCTTCATACAGGCACACGCCGGACGCGACCGACACGTTCAGGCTTTCGACGCTGCCGGCCATCGGAATGCTCATCACTTCGTCGCAGGTATCGCGCGTGAGCCGGCGCATGCCCTCGCCTTCCGCGCCCATCACGAGCGCCACCGGACCGTCGAGCTTCGTGTCGTAGAGCGTCGCCGACGCTTCGTCCGACGTGCCGATGATCCACACGCCCGCCTCCTTCAGCTCGCGCAGTGCGCGCGCGAGGTTCGTGACCGTGATGTACGGCACCGTGTCGGCCGCGCCGCTCGCGACCTTCGCCGCCGTCGCATTCAGGCCCACCGCGCGGTCGCGCGGTGCGATCACCGCATGCGCGCCGGCCGCATCGGCCACGCGCAGGCACGCGCCGAGGTTGTGCGGATCGGTGACGCCGTCGAGCACCAGCAGCAGCGCCGGGCCCTGGATCCCGTCGAGCAGCTCGGACAGGTTCTGTGCGAGCGGAATGTCCTCGACGCGCGCGACGACGCCCTGGTGGCGCTCGGTGTGCGCAAGCCCCCAGAGACGCGTCTCGTCGGCCGCGATCAGCCGCACGCCCGCTTCCTTCGCGGCGTGCAGGAAATCCTGCATGCGGCGGTCGCGGCGCGTCTGGTCGTACAGCACCTCCGCAACCGTCGACGCATCGTGCCGCAAGCGTGCGGTCACCGCATGAAAACCGTAAAGAACCTTCAGACGTGACATGACTGGAACAACCTTCGATCAAACGGGCGACCGCGCTGGACAGGCGGCCGCCAACCATGGAAACGGAAAGCGCCGCGTTCCTGGCCGATGACCGGCAACGCGGCGTCTCTCGATACGACGGGGCACAGCGCATTCACGCCGCCCCCGATGCTCAGTACTTCTTGCGGGCGCGCGCCTTCTTCGCGGCCGGCTTCGCCGGCGCGCCCTTCTTCTTGGCCGCGACCCGCGCGGCACGTGCTTCCTTCACCTCGGCGCTCGGCGCGCTGGCGGCCTTCTTGCGGCGCACCACCGTCTCGTCGGCCGGCGGCAGCGCGCGCACGCGCGGACCACCGCGCTCGGCGCTCGGCGCGGCCTGCACCGCCGTCGGGCGCGGCGCCTTCACCGGCGTATCGCGCACGAGCCGGAAATCGATCTTGCGCGCATCGAGATCGACGCGACTCACCTGCACGCGCACACGATCCGACAGCCGGTAGCGGATGCCGGTGCGCTCGCCGCGCAGCTCATTCTTGATCTCGTCGTACTGGAAGTAGTCCGAGCCGAGCTCCGTAACGTGCACGAGGCCTTCGATGAACAGCGTGTCGAGCTGCACGAAGATGCCGAACGACGTGACGCCGTTGACCATCCCGCCGTACTCCTCGCCGAGCTTGTCGCGCATGAAGTAGCACTTGAGCCATGCCTCGACGTCGCGCGACGCTTCGTCCGCGCGCCGCTCGTTCGCCGAGCAGTGCAGCCCGAGCTCTTCCCAGATCGCGGTGTTCGACCGCGAGCGGTTGCGCGCTTCGTCGTCGGCCTGTTGCATCGCGCGGGCGCGCGGCGACAGCGCAGTATTCAGCGCAACGCCGTCCGGCGCCTTCGGCACGTACTTCTTGCCGGACAGGATCGCGTAGATCGCGCGGTGCGTGAGCAGGTCCGGGTAGCGGCGAATCGGGCTCGTGAAGTGCGCGTAGGCCTCGTACGCGAGACCGAAGTGGCCGATGTTGTCCGGGCTGTAGACAGCCTGCTGCATCGAGCGCAGCAGCATCGGCTGCAGCATCTGCGCGTCGGGCCGGTCGCGGATGTGCGCCATCAGCGCCGCGTAGTCGCTCGCGTGCGGCGTGTCGCCGCCGCCGAGCGTCAGGCCCATCCCGCGCAGGAAAGTGCGCAGGTTCTCGAGCTTTTCCGCGGTCGGGCCCGCGTGCACGCGGTACAGGCCCGGGTGCTTGTTGCGCTTCAGGAAGTCGGCCGCGCAGACGTTCGCGGCCAGCATGCATTCCTCGATCAGCCGGTGCGCGTCGTTGCGCTGGCGCGGCAGGATCTGCTCGATCTTGCCCTGCGCGTTGCAGACGATGTACGTCTCGGTCGTGTCAAAGTCGATCGCGCCGCGCTTCTGCCGCGCAGCGAATAGCGCCTTGTAGACGCCGTACAGGTTCTGCAGGTGCGGCAGCAGCTCGGCGCGCCGCGCGGCCTCCGGCCCCTTCGTATTCGCGAGCACCGCCGCGACTTCCGTGTACGTGAGGCGCGCGGCCGAATGGATCACGGCCGGGTAGAACTGGTAGGCCTTGATTTCGCCACGCGCGGTGATCACGATGTCGCACGCGAGCACGCAACGGTCGACCTGCGGATTCAGCGAGCACAACCCGTTCGACAGTTTCTCCGGCAGCATCGGGATCACGCGGCGCGGGAAGTAGACCGACGTGCTGCGCTCGACCGCGTCGCCGTCGAGCCCGCTGCCCGGCTGCACGTAGTGCGAAACGTCGGCGATCGCAACGATCAGCCGGAAGCCGTCGCCGCGGCCGACCTTGACTGGCTCGCAATACACCGCATCGTCGAAGTCGCGCGCGTCCTCGCCGTCGATCGTGACGAGCGGCACGTCGCGCAAGTCGACGCGGAACCGCAGGTCGGCCGGTCGCACCTTGTCGGGCAACGCGGCTGCATCGCCAAGCGCCGGCTGGCTGAATTCATGCGGCACGCCGTACTTGCGCACCGCGATCTCGATCTCCATGCCCGGATCGTCGATGTCGCCGAGCACCTCGACCACGCGGCCGAGCGGCTGCGAATGGCGGCTCGGGAAATCGGTCAGCTCGACGACGACGACCTGGCCGACCTTTGCCTTCTTCGCGTTCTGCGTGATCAGGATGTCGTGGCCGATGCGCTTGTCTTCGGGCGCGACGATCAATGCGCCGTTCTCGTTCAGCAGGCGGCCGATCACGCGCTTGTTCGCGCGGTCGGTGACTTCGACGACATGCCCTTCCGGCCGGCCGCGGCGATCGTAGCCGACGATCCGCGCGAGCACGCGGTCGTTGTGCATCACCTTCTGCATTTCGCCGTTCGGCAAGAACAGGTCGTCCTGGCCGTCATCGCGGATCACGAACCCATAGCCATCGCGATGGCCCTGCACGCGCCCGGCGACGAAGTTGGACGGATGGGTCAGCTGGTAATGGCCGCGTTTGTCGAGCCGGATCTGGCCGTCGCGCTCCATCGCGGCGACACGCCGGAAGAACCCCTCACGCTCCTGGCGCTTGATCGACAGAGCCTCGGCGATGTCGTTCGCGGCGAGAGGCGCGTCGCTCGTACGCAGCACGCCGAGAATCTCTTCGCGGCTCGGAATGGGGTACGGATATTTGCTCAAGGGCTTGTCGATGGTTGTTCTCGTTGCGTTGGCTGATGGTGCGCGGCATCAATACAAGCATGCCGATATAGACATGTCCATATTGTTGGCGGCCATTCTATCATCCGGCCGTGTCGACATTGACGAGGACGCGCGAGGTTCGCCGACTGCCCGGCGCGGATCGATGCATCGCAAAAAAGTGTTGACACGAATAAATGGGGCGCTATAATTGCGTTCTTTCGCGATGCAGCAACAAGCGAAACGTGCCCAGGTGGCGGAATTGGTAGACGCACTAGGTTCAGGTCCTAGCGGTGGCAACACCGTGGAGGTTCGAGTCCTCTCCTGGGCACCATCTGTTTTGAAAAGGTCGGCTTTATGCCGGCCTTTTTTCATTTTCGGCCTGGGAAGCGAAGCGCCCGCGCGGTTTGCGTGAGGCCTCGGAATGCTGCACTTGCAGTCACGGCTCGGTCGCGTGCCGGCCACCTTCCTCAGCATCGCAAGAAGCAGGTCGGCGCTCGACATCGCTTCCGCGCTTTCGAACACATCATTCCCGGCGACTAGCCGCCCCGTCGATTTTCCGCAGCGGCCAACCCGACCTCATCCGCACCACGCCGCCAGCAACCCACGACGCAGCAGCCGCCCACTGCTGCCTTCGCGCCTGCCGATGTCAAGCACCCTCGACCGCAATAAATTCGGTCAATCACTCTAACGCGACATTTCGCTTTCATCTGCACCCCAAATCAATTTCAACCTGAAGCCCTGCCCCTTACGAACCCGACGCATCCCCTCACCACTTCACTGCCCAGCCTTACACCGCATCCGGACGTACACGACAATGCGCAAACGGCAGCCGATTCCACCGACGAATGCCCTACATCCGTCCGTCACAAACGCTGCCGATACTCCGGCCCGATCGCGCGCCAACCCCGCTTTCATCGACCCACTGGCCGCCCGGAGATTAAACGTGTCCCGCTTCAACCGCCCATTCAGCCAACATCGCCGACGCCTGCTGCAAGGCGGCGTCGCACTCACTGCCACCGCCACGCTCGGCGCATGCGGCGGAACCAGCGACAGCAGCGGCGTCGCCGGCACCGCAAGCGCCCTCGCCGCGCAAAGCGCCGCACGGCCATCATTGCCAGTACCGTCCGCGACCGGCATCGACCACGTCGTGCTCGTCGTGATGGAAAACCGCTCGTTCGACCATTACCTCGGCTGGGTGCCGGGCGCGAACGGCCGTCAGGCCGGGCTGCAGTTCAAGGATGCGTTCGGCCAGACGCAAAGCACGTTTCCGCTCGCGACGACCCCCGGCTATGGCTACCAGGCATGCAGCAAGGCCGATCCGGACCACAGCTACGACGGCGGACGCATCCAGCTCGACGGCGGCAAGATGGACGGTTGGCTGATGACGCCTGACACCAGCAAGACGCAAGGCGACCTGTTCCCGATCGGCTACTACACGGCGGCCGACCTGCCGTTCTTCGCCGGCTGCGCGCAGAACTGGACGATCTGCGACAGCTACCACTGCGGGATTCTCGCGGAAACCTACCCGAACCGCCTCTATCTGATGTCCGGCGAAACGGACCGCCTCGTCAACGATTCGACGACCTGCCAGTTGCCGACGATCTTCGACCGCTTCAACGCGAAGGGCATTCCGTCGACGTACTACTACAGTGACGTGCCGTTCACCGCACTGTACGGCGCGCGCAACCTCGGCAATTCGCAGCCGTTCGCGGCGTTTCTCGCGGAAGCTGCCACGGGCGCGCTACCGGCGTTCTCGATGATCGATCCGCGATTCGCCGGCGAATCGCAGGGCCTGTCCGGCGACGACCACCCGGTGTCCGACATCCGCAACGGCCAGGCCTTCCTCAACACGGTCTACACCGCAGTCCGCACGAGCCCGGCATGGAGCCGCACACTGCTGATCGTGACCTACGACGAATGGGGCGGCTTCTTCGATCACGTGCCGCCGTTCAAGCGGCCGATCTCGTACGCAGAATCCGAGCTCGGCAACGACGGCCTGCTCGGCTTTCGCGTACCGCTCGTGCTGATCGGACCGCGCGCGAAACGCGGTACGGTCAGCAGCCTCGCATTCGATCCGAGCTCGATCCACCAGTTCCTGATGTGGCGCTTCGGGCTCGACCCGCTCGGTGTGCGCAGCACGGCGAGCGATACGAACAACCTCGCGTACGCACTCGACTTCACGTCGCCGCTCGACACGAGCGGACCGCTGTTCGACGTGCCGCTCGGGCCGTTCGGCGGTGCCTGCACGGGCGCCGTCACGAGCGGCATTCCCGGCATTGACCAGCTCGCGACGCTGGCTACGTCGCTCGGCTTCCCCAAACCGTAACGTCCAGTCGCCCCCGACACGCATCGAGAACCCCATCATGAATCTCCGCAACATCATTGCGAGCGCACTGTTCGCGCTCGCCACGCTGCTGCTCGCAGCCTGCTCCGGCAACGGCCCGGACGCGACCAACACGGCCAGCGCGCTTGCCGGCGACCGCTCGGACGCGCCGAAACTGCCGAAGCACATCTTCGTCATCGCGCTCGAGAACGAGGGCTACGACACGACCTTCGGGCCGACGTCCGCCGCGCCCTACCTCGCCCGCACGCTGCCCGCGCAGGGCGCGCTGCTCACCGAGTACTACGGGATCGGCCACAACAGCCTCGACAATTACATTGCGATGGTGAGCGGCCAGGCGCCGAATCCGCAGACGCAGGCCGACTGCCAGATTTACACGGACTGGCTCGGCAGTACGGCGCTCGACGGCAATGGGCAGGTCGCTGGCCTCGGTTGCGTGCTGCCGCCCAACGTGTTCACGATCGGCAACCAGCTGCAGGCCGCGGGCCTCGTGTGGAAGGGCTACATGGAAGACATGGGCAACGATCCCGCACGCGACGGCGGCACCGTCTGCGCCCATCCGGCGCTGAACGCGCAGGACCCGACTCAGAAGGCGACGGCCGCGGACAGCTATGCGGTGCGCCACGATCCGTTCATGTACTTCCACGCGGTGATCGACGATCCGGCGGGCTGCGGCAGCCACGTCGTCAACCTGTCGCAGCTCGACACGGACCTGCAGAGTGTGTCGACGACGCCGAGCTACGCGTTCATCACGCCGAATCTCTGCCACGACGGGCACGACAACCCGTGCGCGGACGGCAGCGTGGGCGGCCTCGCATCGGTCAACCAGTTCCTGCAGACGTTGATCCCGAAGATCATGAATTCGCCGGCCTACAAGCAGGACGGCCTGATCGTCATCACGTTCGACGAGGCCGGCACCAACGACACCACCGCGTGCTGTGGCGAGACGCCGGGGCCGAATTCGCTGTTGCCGGGCATTCTCGGCCCGGGCGGCGGCCGGACCGGCGCGGTGCTGCTGTCGCCGGCGATCAAGCCCGGCACGGTCAGCAACACGCCGTACAACCACTACGCGATGCTGCGCAGTGTCGAGGATCTGCTTGGTGTGCCGCATCTCGGTTTCGCGAATGCGAGCGGGCTGCAGACGTTCGGCAGCGACGTGTTCAGTGCGACGTCGGATTGAGATGGCGCGCGCCGCAAATGTGGCGGCGCGACGAACGCGGCTTGCCGATCGCTTTGGCGGGTCGGCTGCCTGAGCGCTTTCGCTTGCGACGGTCGGTCGCAAAAAAGCTGTTGACATGCGTTCCGGACACGCTATAATTGCGTTCTTTCGCGATGCAGCAACAAGCGAAACGTGCCCAGGTGGCGGAATTGGTAGACGCACTAGGTTCAGGTCCTAGCGGTGGCAACATCGTGGAGGTTCGAGTCCTCTCCTGGGCACCATCTGTTTTAAAAAGGTCGGCTTTATGCCGGCCTTTTTTCATTTTCGGCCTGGGAAGCGAAGCGCCCGCGCGCTTTGCGTGGGGACTCGAAAGACTGCCTCGCAAGCGTAGCCGGGGTCGCGCTCGTGTGACCGAGTCATCTCCTAGGCACCACTTGTATATCCAGAAACTTCCACGAAGGTCTTCTGAGACCTCGGTGAAGGCCGCCGCTCCAGAGCAATGCAGATAATGTCGCCGGTGTCGCGCGTGGCGCCATCGTTGACAACGATGCGTTGGCCTGTGGCGTTCATGCCGGCCCCTTCACTGAGACAGGCCCCCCGGCACTGTATCCGTCAGCTGGCCTGTCAAGTCCTCTAGCGTGAGTACGAGCGGAGCAACCGTTGTCGGACTTGCCCCGATGTCATCAGCGCATGCAAATGTGTCGGGTGTTTGCTCCATGGTCACGCGTTGGCTCCTTGCCGACCGGCCCGTAACGCTTGGTCAGTCGGCCACAATCAATCTCGTCGGTGGTGATACGCTTGCCAACGGTGTCGTTGCGGTCAATGCGCTGCTGTAGGCAGCGGCCTGCCGGCCTACCGACGCATCACGCCCCGAAAAGTTAAGGAAAACGACATGGCGACTACTTCGCTGCCACAGTTGCGTGCTCGGGCCGCGCCGACAGCAGCGTGCGTGGCAAGACGAACCCCTTGAACAGCGGCTGCATGAAGGGATTGTTGGCTTTCTCCGCAGTGATCCGGTAGCGCATGCCGCCATCGCTGGCAAGAAAACTCAAGTCCACACTGCTTGCGGTGGCGCCATTGAGCCGAGCCTGACTGAGCAAGCGGAACATCGACCACGAACCTCGGAACACGAGACTGCTGCTATTACCGACGCCGTTGATGAGCGTCAGGCGGCTTTCATTGCTCTCGGCCAACGTGTTCGGCCAGATAAGGTTCGTGCTCAGCGTGGGCCCGTGACTGTAAGTGATCAGTTGCCCTTCGATGCTGAGCGAGCTGCTACGCCGAGTGGGCGTCAGCCCCAGCGGCTCGACAACGAACTGCACGCCGAGGGCCCCGCGAGCGTTGAAGAACGCATCGCTGATTCGATCCGCCGCCTCCAGCTGGGTCAACACGTCGGTCTTGATCAGATAGCCACCGCGACGTTCCGAATAGAGCATCTCCAGATTGTCGTCGAGGAACGGCTTCAGATATTGCTCTCGGAACTGCTGCAGTCGCCCTTGGGGGCCGAAGAACGCCGTGAAATCATCCAGCGACGCGTCCTGCATACTGGCGGGATTGAAGGGATAACGCTGTGCCAGGCGCTCGTAGTAGAAGCGATAGATGTCCGCATCCCAGCGGCGCTCCACCTCGCCGAGAGCTTCGATCAGCACCACCTGCGCGGCTTCGTTCGCCAGTTTAGACACTTGATGATTGAGCGGTTCCGGCAGACCGGCGGCCACCCTTTGCAGGTTGCCGAAAGGATCGGGACCCTTCATGGCAAAGCGGTCGAGTACTACGGTCAACGCCGCCTTACTCTGGTTCGGGCTGTCCTGAACGCGCTTGACCGTCTCATAAACAGCCCCGATTGAGAGCATCGTTTCGTCCAGATAGGCCGGCCTATCCCCTTTGGCTAGCAGCAATTGGGTCAGTGG
The DNA here is from genome assembly GCF_003854275.1 of Burkholderia sp. Bp8963. Classification (GTDB taxonomy): domain Bacteria; phylum Pseudomonadota; class Gammaproteobacteria; order Burkholderiales; family Burkholderiaceae; genus Burkholderia. The sequence continues at coordinate 19,592 of NZ_QTQP01000003.1, read as the reverse complement.
TGCGAAGGCATGAGTGATGTCGGCGATGGATGTCGGAACCGGCTTCTGGGACAGGACTTCCTTCGCTTCTGCCGTTGCGACGCCATCCGCTGTAGACAAGTTCACGGCGCCGCGTTGCTCGCCGCCGAACCCGCTGTTATCCCGTACCGTCTCTACGAGGCGCCGTAGCGGCGCGGCTGGGCTGGTGACAGCACCAAGCACACCGACGGCCTGGTTTAGATCGGCAAAATCGCGCACATCCAGTTGATTGATGCCGCGCTGCCAGGAGTCTATGTAATCTCGGCTGTAGATGGCGCGGATACGGTCGGCCAGCGCCTGCTTGTCGGCTTCCGAGTAATCGATGTTGCTACGCTCCCCGAGCGCCCACTGATCAATCATCGCCAGTTCGGTGACATCCTTGCTGTGCGGTGCGAAGTAGTTCGTATAGCCCTTGGCCGTCAGCAGCGCATCGATACGTGCGCTGGCACCAGCGCGAGCGTTGTCCGCCGCGCTCGCCGCCTCCGGCAGATAGACGATGTCGAAGGCCGGGCCAATCTCGTTGCGCAGATCGAGTGGCGTGCCCAGCGTCTCACCGGCCTGATGACGCATTGTCATATAGACACGTTGTGGCATCGGCACCAGGCGCAGGTCGCGCTGCACAACCGATAGTTGATTCTTGTACTGGGGAAGCCGGGTGTCGGCAAATCGCATGGCGTAGTCGAGATGGCTCATCAATGCTCGCTGAACGCCGTCCTGCCCCGAGAAGGCGGCCTGCCACTGCTTGCCCATCCAGTCTTCAACGATGGGAGGCCGGCGATTGGCACGATCCTCGATCATCCGATACACCCGCAGTGCGGCCAGTTTTGTATCGTCCGGAGTCTCTGGAGCAGTCATCTTCGTCATCAGGCCACCTGCAAGCGCCGGCAAGAAGCGCTGAGACAGCAGCGCGAGATAGGCCTCATCAACCTTGGGACCGATCTTGCGCCCTTGGTACAAGCCGAAATCGGCAAGTACGGGCCACGCGTGGCGGTAGTCTTCGTACACCGCCACGGCGCTACGAATCTGGTCGAGCGGCTGCAGAAGGTTGCGGCCGGTCGGATCGGCCTCCCGGTCGATGGCGTACGTGCTGTAGGCCCGACTGCGCTCCAGCACCATCGCGGCCTTGTCCCGATTGATACCGTAGTAGTGGTACCAAGTGCCAATAGTGACCACGCAACCCAGCGACGCAACGCCGAAGCTGAGCGCCAATGCGCGCCGCTTATTCGCCAGGACTTTGAGATTGTCGCCAGCCAAGCCGGATTCGGGGTAAATCACGCGCTGGAACAACTGCTGGGCAAAGTAGACCGTGGACCGGCCACTGGGGTGCGCCGAGGAGGTCAACTCCCCCACGCCATACGCGTTCGACGCCGAGTTGATGAACGTATTGTTCAGCAAGCCCTGCTGATGAACGGAGGAAAAGTACACGCCACGCGGCAATGCCGGCGTCGCATAGCGATCGCTGGCCATGATATCCGCCAGGAAGCCGAGTAGTACCGGCCGCATGCCGGAAAGCTGACGGGCCAACGAATACAAAGCCTCGCGCTGCCGCAACTCGACCGGCTCGCTGAGCGAATCGAAGATCTGGTCATTGAGTCGGGCGATGAATCCGTCGTAGCGTTCCTCCAGTTCGGCAAGCCAAGCGTCGTAATTCTGCACCGAGTCCAATGTGAAGGTGAAACCGAAAATGTCCTCGCGCATCGAACGCTGCATCCGCGCGAACATGGCTTCGAAACCGTCCATCAGATCGAACTTGCTGAGCACCACATAGAGTGGCGGGCGTGTTCCCAGTTGCTGGCTGAGTTCTATCAGTCGGGTACGCAACAGAATGGCCAGCGCTTTCCGGTCGCTCGGCTGCTGGTTCAGCAGCGTAACTACGTCCACCATAAGCACCACGCCATTGAGGGGGCGACGGCTCCGATTGCGCCCCAACCAGCCGACCAGGCTATCCCAGAGCCGGGTGTGCAGATTCTCAGGAAGCTCGCGCCCGGAGGCCGCGAAAGCGGTGGTTACTTTGCCGGTTTTGGCCGCAATGGCCGGCTCGGTTTGTTCGCCTTCATGCGAAATACCGGCCTCACGCACATGGCTGATCAGCTCACCAGGCGGATCAATCAGCACCGCCTGATCGCCCATCCACCAGTCGATGGCGTACACCAGATCGGGATCGTCTAGCAGCCCGCGGCTGCCCGCCTTAACCTCGCCCGTCAGGGTAAAGCTCTGACTGGAACGATTGACGAAGCTGGTCTTGCCTGATTTCTCCTGGCCCAAGACCAGATACCAAGGCAACTGATAGAGCTTGTTGCGCCCTTCGAGGCTTGTCTGCAAGATCGCCAGACTCCGATCCAGGGCGCGCTCCTGGGCCTGCACATAGACCAAGCAAGGGTCCTCCTGTCGACTGATCTCCTGCGCGCGCTCAGCCTCCAGGCGGCGGTTTCGCGAACGCAGGGACAGTGCCCACACAAGCAGGGGCAGTATCAACAACACGACGGTGGCCAGTATCCTCATCGCAAGGCTGGCCAACGGCTCACGCTCGACGATCGTCCACCGCGGGCCCAGCCACCAAATCGCGACCAACAGGAACACCAAACCGACCAGCAGCAACAGCGGCGTTCCTTGCTTTGCCCACTTCCGCACGGGGTAAGCGTAGCGTTGGAAATTGGACCATACCTTCCACATAGTGATGCTCCTTTCTTGTTTCCTGCGTCCTGACACAGCAGCGTGCTACGGGGTCGTCTGCGTAGCGAGATGGTTAAAGAGTTCCGGCTCCCACCGCTCGAGTGCCGTGGTTTCGAGGATCCGTTGAGCGGCAGCGTAGAGATTCGTGGCCAGCCACGAAAGGCCGCGCGCGTGCAGCAGGTCGGCTGCAATCGTCATGGTGTGGCAGTGCTCGCGCATGGATGAGGGGGGCTGCGATTGCATCTGCTCCAACCGTTGCAAGAAGGCCTCGATTCCGCCTTCCAGGCGTTCCGACAGTTCCTCGCGCAGCGCGGAAAAATCGCTTGCGACCACGCTCAAGCCGCCAGCAGCGTGGTCAGCGCCGCTGACCCACGCCTGCACTTCGCTATCGACGAATGGCCTGCCGTCACTGAACTGCAGGTCCAGCAACATCGGAAGACGCAGCAGAAAGTGTTCTGTGCGATGTCGGATTGCCCCCGCCACGTGCGGCATTTCCAATCGGTCGGCGATCGTGGCAGACAAGAAGCTGCCGCGTATCCAGTACGGTGACGAGGTCACGCTCTTTTCCACGCGCTGCAGCAGGACGGGATTGAGCGCGTTGGAAGATAGCGCTTCCTGATACCCGTCCACGATATCGGCGGGCACGGCCATCAGCTCGGTTCGATGGTCTTTGTGCGCCGTCGGAGCGGAATTCAAGTGCGCCCACAAAGCGAAGCGACGCAGCAGATAGCCAGTGGGATCGTAGGCATCCTGGCGGTTGATGATCTCCGCAATGGCCAGGAGCGAGCGACGACTCTCGCGCTCATTGCTCTGGCTCCCGTGCGCCATGTCGAAGAATTCCTCGCAGATCGCCTCTCGCTCCTGCTTGATGTCAACCGGTGCAGACGCCCGCCCCTGATCGGGGAAACGCGTTTCCTCCACGCGCCGGCTGAACTGCCCTTCCAGCCGCGTCAGCGTCGGCACATCCAGCTTGGCCACGCTGGCATTGGCCTGCAGGCTATCCAGGGCTTGCTGGGCTGCATCCCGCCATTGCTGCGCAAAGCTGGCCGGCTCCAATCCCGCAAGAGCGTCTCCCAGCCGATCCAGCTGCAAAACGACCTGCTTCCTCTTGGCTGGCAGCCCGGTCGGCCCGGGCTTGGGATAGCCACTCTCCCAGAATCGTTCGATCATGCCAGCCAGCAACGCCGCGGCGTCCGCCCACCCACTCCACGTGCGGCTGCGCAGACGCGCCACGATCAGATACCCGGCTATCCGGAAGTGCTTGCTCTGGCTGCAGAGATAATGGCGGGAGGCCTCGTCGACATAGTTCCAGTCGATCGTCGGTGCGTGCAGGCTGCCGAGCTTGATCATTTCGTGTTCGATTGACTGAAAGGTCTCGTCTTCCTCGTCGAAGATGCCCGCCGGCTGTCTGGCATCCAGAGGTATGAGCAGCGTATCGATATCAAGCGGAGTCGGGTTGTTCACCAGTGACATGCCTCGCGTTGCTGTTTCATCAAGGCGTGCAGATCCGTGGCGTCGAAAACCTGGCCGGAGAATGGTGGATAGTTACTCTCCACCTGCAGGCGACTGGCAGCACTTACCAGATAGCGCAGCTGCTCGATGGCGACCAGGCCACGCCCCGCATCCACCACGGTGCCATCTTCCAACACCTGCCATGGCACGGACGAAGAAATGGGCTTACCATCCAATAGCAGACGGATATCCATCCGGTTCGGGCCAACAGGATGGCTCATCAGCAGTTGCAGGCGGGAAATGTTGGACAAGCAACTGATCGCCAGTATTGGCGCCGCCGCGGCGCCACCCATGGCTGGCGCGGAAATTACCACGCGCCAGCGTCCAGGAAGTTCATCTTCGTCGCGCGACAGACGGAATCCGGTTGCTCCGGCTGGGCGTGCGGCCTCGTTGCGGCGCACGAGGTCGACGATCTCCGGTGGCTTCACCAGCGCCTTGCCGCTGTCCGGCGAAAGCGTGTCGACCTGCTCAGGCATCCGGATCGTCTGCGCCGGCGGCGTTCCGGTTGCGGCGTCGAAGCAGGCCAGGCGCTCCACCGCCGAAACGATGCCGGTGCATGCTTTCCCAGTGGCGCCGGATGCGGCAGGTGTGCGGTTGGTGTCGGCCTGCTTGCCGGCATCGCAACCGGTCACGACCACCGCGAGCATCAGTGCCAAGCTGATTGATCTCATGACGTTGAATCCTCCCTGTCCAGATTCCATTTCAGGCATTTGCGGGCCAATGTGCGTTTAGGTATTCCCAGGCTCAAGGCCGCGAGCGTGCGCGAACCGTTCGCGAGTCGCAGGCGCTCGTCGATCAAATGGCTCTCGAACGCCGCCAGGGCTCCAGGCAGATCGTCGGTGTGCCAGAGGTCATGCAGGAGATGCCCAGGTTCCGCAGGCATGTCGCTGCGACCTTGCCCCGGCTGGAGTCCTCGCAGCGCCTCAGGCTTGATCGGCTGGCCAGCCTTCGTGCGTTCGGCAGCGACCAGCACCAGAGTTCGCAGTTCGCGCACATTGCCTGGAAAGGAATGCGCCTGAAACAGCCTCAGCGCGCTCGCGCTGAACCCAGGGATGTGCACTTGACACTCGCGGTTGTATTGCAGCAACGTGTGCTCGGCCAGAACGGCGATATCCTCCGGACGCTCGCGCAACGCGGGGACATGCAAGGTCTGCTGGCGGATGCGAAAGTACAAATCTTCCCTGAACCTTCCTTCGGCGATGCGCTGCGGCAGCGGCTGGTGGGTAGCGCAGATCAGACGGAAATCGGAGCGGCGTTCCTGGTTCGCACCCACCGGGCGGTACTTCTTCTCGTTGAGCACGCGCAGCAGTCGCCCCTGCAACTCCATCGGCATATCGCCGATCTCATCCAGGAATAGCGTGCCGCCGTCGGCCTCTGCTACCAAGCCCTTGCGCGCATGGCCGGCCCCGGTGAAGGCGCCGCGCTCATTGCCGAACAGCTCGGCCTCGATCAGGTCCTTGGGGATCGCCGCACAATTCACTGGCACGAACTTGCCGCCGCGGCTACTTGCCTGATGGATCAGCCAGGCCGCGTGGTCCTTGCCTACCCCTGTCTCTCCGGTGATCAGGATCGCCAGCGCCGAATCCAGCATGCTTAGCATGTCGCTGCGTAACTGGCGTGCGGCAGGGCTGGTTCCAACGAACTCGGCGGCAAGCAACCGCGCGGCGCGTTCGCGCACACGTGCGTTTGTGTGTGCTTGGTCAACCCTGGCATGTCGTGCTTGGATCTCATCGCCAAGATGCTTGTACAGCCTGGCGAACAAACGCTCGTGGATCTGCATCAGCGTCTGCCAGAGGGGGGCATGGTGCATATCACGCAAAGCGCCGAGCTCGCCGAACAAGGCCATCACCGCGAACGCACGGCGATTCGTATCGCGCAGAGGCAGGACCAGCGCACCCTGGTGGAGCGGCAAGCGCTCGCACAACTTCTCAAACGTCGCCCCGACATTCACCAGCGCGTCGATACGCTCTACCGTGCAAGGCTGTCCGCCGACCAGGCCGTAGACCAGCGGATTGTCCAACTCGGTCATCGCCTGATCGGGTAGTCCGGACGCATCGTTCGGAAAACTCGCCACGGGCTGCAGTTGGTCACCCGTACTGTTCAGGCAGTAACAGATTCCCCGACTCAGCCCGCAGGCCTCGACTGCCGTCTGAAGCAGTGGCAACGCCAGGTCCGCCGGGTCCGTCGCCCACGTCAGATCCCGCGCAATGCCAGCGACCGTGAGCGAGTCCAGATGCATGGCGTGGGTCATTCCAGGGCGGCCTCGAAGGCACTGCCGTTCCACGACAGTTCGGCGCGGCGGAACGCCACGCCTTCGGCGAGCCGCTGCAGCACGGACAGCGACAACGGTGGCAACAGCTCGCCATCCAGGCTCGCATCCAGCATTCGTGCACCGTTCTGATGACGCATGCACCGCGCCCTGAGTTCATCACTGGCGCTAAGCGCCACGGTCAGGGCCGCGTCGTAACGCTGGGCGAATTGACGTTGCAGTCGCTGCAGACGACTCTCCACAATCTCGCTAAGCACGGCATCGTCCAGATAGCGATACGGCACCACCTGCATCCGCGCCAGCAGAGCCGGCTTGAAGAACTGCGTGAGGCGATCGCGAAGTGCAGCCTCATCCAGATCGATCAGGCTGGCATCCTGCTGGTCGAAGCCGAGGTTGGAGGTCAGGAAGAACAGCACGTTCTTGCAGTCGATCAAGCGGCCCTCGCCATCGGCCAACTCGCCCTTGTCGAACGCCTGGTAGAAGAGGTTCAGGACGTCGGAGTGGGCCTTCTCGACTTCGTCGAGCAGTACCACCGAGTAGGGCTGCTTGCGAATGGCCTCGGTCAGCACGCCGCCTTCGCCGTAGCCAACGTAGCCGGGTGGAGATCCGAGCAGGCGTGACACCGTATGCTTCTCCTGAAACTCGGACATGTTGATCGTGGTGAGGAACTGCTTGCCACCGAACAACGAGTCGGCCAGGGCCAGCGCGGTTTCCGTCTTGCCCACGCCGCTCGGACCAACCAGCAGGAATGCCCCCATCGGTGTGCCGGGTCGCCGCAAATCGGCCACTGCGGTCAGAAGGTGCTTGTGAATGCGCTCGATTGCGGTGTCCTGCCCCTTGACCCGTTCGCGCAACACCTCCGGCAACGACGTCAGGCGCGCCATCTGGTCGCTGTCGATAGTCGTCGCAGGGATACCGGTCCAATCGGCGATAACCTGTGCGATCTGCTCGCGTCCCACCTCGGCGTGCAGCAGCGCGCCAGCGTGCTGTAACACCGCAAGCTCCGCGATTTTCACGGACAGTTGTTCAGAGGATGGCATGTCCAGAGCCCCGTCGTTTGGTGTCGTTGAAGCGTTCAATGGAGCGCGCAACGTCTGAATCTCGTCGACCAGCGGCTTCTGTACAGACCATGAGGCCAGGAGACACGCGATCTTGTCCTGCACTTCGCGACGGATGCTCGCCAAGGCATCCAGGCGCCGCGTATCTCCGTCACGGCACAAGCCCACTTGCATATCGCGCAGTAGCAGCGCTGACTCGGCATCGATCTGCGACAACTCATGTTCCAGGGCACGCAGCCGGCGTGGAGGCTCGGCAAGCGCCGTCGCCACACGGGCGCAAGCGGTGTCCAAGACATCGATGGCCTTATCGGGCAGTTGCCGGCCCGAGAGGTAGCGCGCCGAAAGCGTTGCCGCAGCACGCAAGGCGTCGTCGCTGATGTAGACGCCATGGGCGCGTTCGTAGGTATCGCGCAACCCACGCAGGATGTGAGTCGCTGTTTCGGGAGACGGCTCGTCGAGCTTGACCAACTGGAAGCGTCGGCTCAGCGCGGCATCTTTCTCGAAGAACTTCTTGTATTCCGACCAGGTAGTCGCGGCGATGGTGCGCAACTCGCCGCGCGCCAGTGCCGGCTTCAGCAGGTTGGCGCCATCGCTGCCGCCAGCCGCGTTGCCGGCACCAATAAGCGTGTGCGCCTCATCGATGAACAGAATGACCGGTGTGGCCGAACCCTTGACCTCGTCGATTACCGCCTTCAAGCGCTTTTCGAACTCGCCCTTGACCGACGCCCCGGCCTGCAAGGCGCCCAGGTCGAGTCCCCACAGGGTGACCGAGCGCAACGACTCAGGAACATGTCCAGCGACGATTCGCAACGCCAGTCCCTCGATCACCGCGCTCTTGCCCACGCCGGGGTCGCCCACCACGATCGGGTTGTTCTTGCGGCGGCGCGAGAGGATGTCGATCATCAGGTCGATCTCGCCATCGCGGCACAGCACCGGATCCAGTTTTCCGGCACGCGCCTGGGCAGTGAAATCATGGCCGTACCGACCAAGCGCCAAGTTGCCCGTATCGGACGTAGGCTGCGGGACGCCGTTGGCGGTGGGTTGCGGCGTTTCGGCGGACTGCGCCAGTAGCGTAGGGAAGTCCTTGCGCCATGCTTCCCGATTCACGCCCTCGAACAGACGGATGGCGGGCATTGGCAGATAACGCCCCGCATTGAGTAGCGCGGCCAGCAGCAGGCTGCCGCCACGGATCGCTTCTTGTCCCCACTCGAGCGAACCGAGCAGCCAGGCCTCCTGGAGCAATTCGACGAGCAGCGGGGAAAACGACGGATATTGGCCGCTAGCCGCTTCCTGGATAGGGAACCCGGTCGACAACGCCTGCCGTACCGCATCGAGCTCCAGCCCCGCCTGGCGAAGCAGCGATCGGACGTCGCCCAGCGGTTGGTCAATCAGCTTGAAAAGCACATGCGGCACCGTTAGTTCGGCGCCGTGTTGGCTGATGCACAGACTGGCGGCCTCCTCCACAGCTTGGCGGGTGACGGAGTTCAAGCGCTCAAACACTGCTGCAAGTTCGATTCGGATCATGAGATGCAGCCCATCAATTGATGCAAGTAAATGGAGTGATCAATGCGATTGGTTGTACCCAATGCGCAAGCGACTCTTTGCGAAGTTGCGAAAGTCGCCAGCCCATTAAGGGAACACGATATCGAGAGTTAGTAAACAAGACATTTACTATTTTTATTTGAAAAAGCATCCTGAATAGTAAAAAGAACTTGTCCGAACAATAAATCCACTTGATTCGTACTTGTACTATCGACAGTTATTTGGTGACGGTGTTAACTCGACACCTGGCTGTTACGCAATGCTCCGTTGCAGTTCGCTGAAGACTGCCGAGTGATCTTTGGGAAATTTCTCACTTGAATGCGAGACGATTCAGCATAGCGTCGCGCCTGTTTCCACAGCGCCTAAATTCTGCAATTCAGTCACATTAACAAGCGCACTAATCAACACCTTTACCAGGAGTCGTTATGGCGAAAAGACCGGGAACTGTTGCTCCGAAGGAACGTATCAATATCACCTACGTACCAGCAACTGGCGATCAGCAGGCGGAAATCGAGTTACCGCTGAAGTTGCTGGTTATTGGCGATTTCAAGGGCCACGAAGAGGACAAAGCGCTGGAGGACCGGCCAGTGGTGAATGTCAACAAAGACAACTTCAATGATGTGCTTAGCAAAGCCGGCGTGGCCCTGAAAACCACCGTCCCCCTGAGGCTAGGCGAAGCGAAGTCCGACGACACCCTGAGCGTCGAACTGGACTTCAGGCACATCAAGGACTTCGGCCCAGACGCTGTGGCTCAGCAAGTACCGGAGTTGCGCAAGTTGCTGGAACTGCGCGAGGCGCTTGTCGCGGTCAAGGGCCCCATGGGCAACATCCCGGCCTTCCGCAAACAGATCCAAGCCCTGCTGGGGGACGAGGCTGCACGGGACAAACTCGCTAAGGAGTTGAGCCTGGCGTTGGACGGTTCGGCCTCCTGACGGTCATCGCACGTCACCTCATACCACTGGTTTCAAGGACAAGAAAATGCAGAGAGAAAGCGCAGTCGCCAAGGCTGAAGCGGCTCAACCACAAGGTCTGCTGGAGCAGATCATGGCGCAGACCCGTATTGAACCCACGCACGAGGGATATGCCGTCGCCGAGCGGGGTGTGGCGGCGTTCATTGCCGAGGCGCTCAAGTCGGAAAATCACAATGCACCCGTCAACAAGATGCTGGTCGATCAGATGATCGAACGGATCGACGCGCAGCTGACTGCTCAGGTTGACGAGATTCTCCATTGCGAGGAATTCCAGAACCTGGAAGCGCGATGGGGAGAACTCAAGAACCTGGTCGACAATACCGACACTCGCCAGAACATCAAGATCGGCATGATGCACGTCACCAAGCCCGAACTGCTCGACGATCTCGAAAGCGCGGCTGACATCACCCGTAGCGGGCTGTTCAAGCATGTCTACACGGCGGGGTACGGCCAGTTTGGCGGCGAGCCGGTAGGCTGCATCGTCAGCAGCTATACCTTCGGCCCCTCGGCGGCAGACATCAAACTGCTCGGCTATGTCGCCGCCATCGGCGCGATGTCGCATGCGCCGTTCCTCGCTGCGGCAGGCCCAGAGTTTCTCAACGTCGAGAACTTCCAGGAGCTGCCCAACCTGAAGGAAATCAGCGATATCTTCGAGGGTCCGCGCTTTGCCAAATGGCGTAGCCTGCGCGAATCCGAAGACTCTCGTTACCTCGGGTTGACGCTGCCGCGTTTTCTGCTGCGTCAGCCCTACGACCCGCTGGACAATCCGACCCGTACATTCGTGTATCGCGAGGGCATCAACGGTGACCATAAAAACTACCTGTGGGGCAATACTGCGTTCCTGCTCGCCAACCGCATTACGGACAGCTTCGCCAAATACCGCTGGTGCCCGAATATCATTGGCCCGCTCTCCGGCGGCGCCGTTGACGACCTGCCGGTGCATCTCTACGAATCCCTCGGGCAGTTGCAGGCCAAGATCCCGACCGAAGTCCTGGTGTCCGACCGCCGCGAGTTCGAATTGTCCGAGGCCGGCTTCATTCCGCTGACGATGCGCAAGGACAGCGACAACGCGGCTTTCTTCTCCGCCAACTCGATCCAGAAGCCCAAGCTTTTCCCCAAGACTGAAGAGGGTCAGGCGGCACAGACCAATTACAAGCTCGGCACGCAGTTGCCGTACATGTTTATCGTCAACCGCCTGGCGCACTACCTGAAAGTCCTGCAGCGCGAGCAGATCGGTAGCTGGAAGGAACGCTCGGACCTTGAGCGCGAGCTCAACAACTGGCTCAAGCAATATATCGCCGACCAGGAAAACCCCTCGTCCGATGTGCGTAGCCGGCGGCCGCTGCGCGCGGCTCGAGTCATCGTCCAGGACGTGGCCGGCGATCCGGGCTGGTACCAGGTCTCGCTCGCCGTACGTCCGCATTTCAAATACATGGGCGCCAACTTCGAATTGTCCCTGGTCGGTCGGCTGGACAAGGACTAAGAGGAGTCGATGGGATGCCAAGAACGCCAGGACAAGGCAGCTTGTTCGAGCGACTCGATCCCGCTGTCCCGCCGCGACGTGCACGGTCGCGGCGGGATCTGGCTGCCGAGCGCATTCAGGCTATCAAGCAGCACCTCTCCTGGCTCCTCAACACGCGCCGGGGCTGCTCCCTGAGCAGCCCCGGCCTGGGGCTTCAGGAATTCAATGACGCGACCTCGAACAGCATCGACCTGCGATTTCGAATTTGCGAGGACATCTGCGCGACCGTCGAGGCTTTCGAGCCTCGGGTCAAGGCGGTCGAGGTGAAGCCGATCGCAAGGAACGACCTCCAGTTGCAGTTTCGGCTTCAGTGCCTGGTGTCGCTCAACAACATCGAAGAAAGGCTCGAAATCGACCTCATCGTTTCGCGCCAGGGTCAAACGACCGTAACCACGTAGGCGTTAGCCCAGGGGAAAGAAATGCCACTGAAACGAAAGTTTCTTGAGGAGATGGACTACTTGAGTCGGCTGCGTCGCGTCTTTACACGCGACAACCCGCAACTGGCACGCTTTCTGGGCGAGGAAGCCAACGACCCGGACGTGGAGCGGCTGATCGAAGCTTTGGCCTTTCTCACAGCCAAGCTGCGGCTGAAGATCGACGACGACCTGCCGGAATTGACCCACGCCATGCTGCAGTTGCTGTGGCCCAACTATCTCCGGCCGCTGCCCAGCGCCGTGATCATTCGTTTTGAACCCTTGCCGCAAGCCGTCACCAGCAAAAAGCGCATTGCCAAGGGTACCGAGGTCGGTGCCCGGCCGGTCGATAATATCCGCTGCAGGTTTCGGACATGCACCGAGGTCGATGTTTTCCCCTTCGTCATCCACGAAGTCAGCGATGCGCATACCCGTGAGAAGTCCATTCTACGCATCGATCTCGCGTTGCCTGGCACCAATGCGCCAAGCACCTTCGATTGCGACGCACTGGAGTTTCACCTCAGCGGCAGCGACCAGACGGCGCTCACGCTGTACCTGTGGCTTGCCCAGTATGTCGGCGAATTCCGCATGGAGTGCGGCGGCACCATGCGCCGCCTTTCGACGGATCAAATCGTCTTCCCTGGATTCTCTCCCAGCGAGGCGCTGCTGCCCTATCCGAAGAACGCCTTCGACGGTTACCGCATTCTCCAGGAATACTTCATATTCCCCAAGCGCTTCCAGTTCTTCAGGCTAACAGGCCTGCAAAAATTCTGGCCAGGCGAGGCAGTCGAACACATACGTTTTGAACTCCATTTCAGGCGACCGATGCCGCCAGACATCCGCGTGCGAACGGAGGATCTGGCGCTGTACTGCACGCCCGCGGTGAATCTGTTCAAGCACGATGCCGAACCGATCAGCCTGGATGGAACGGCTGTCGACCAGCGGGTGGTTCCAAGCGGCCACCGGCCGGACGCCTACGAGATATTCAGCATCGACGAGGTCAACAGCACGCACAACCACGAGCTGGGACAGTACGGAAAGCGGCAGCGCACCTATCAGTCTTTCGAGTCGCTACAACACGAGATCGAGCATGCGCATGGGCACGCGGCACTGTATTACCGCGCACGTATCGAGCCCGCCCTGGAAGAGGAAGGGGTTCATCACCGCATTTCCTTCGTACGCGGCGACGAAACCGAGTTCGTCGGCAAGAACGAGACTGTCTCGCTGTCGCTGACCTGCACTAATCGTGATCTGCCACTAGCACTCGCTGCGGGCGATATTTGTGTGAAAACGCAAACGACGCCCGACTTCGCGACCTACCACAACCTAGGAGAGCCCACGCCGTCTTACCGCCCCGTGCTCAATGGTCAGCTTCAATGGCGGTTGATCTCCAACCTGTCGCTCAACTACCTGTCACTCCAGTCGGCGGATCCTCTCAAGGCGATCTTGGCCGCCTATGACTTTGCCGCCCTACACGACATTCGGCGCGCGCGGACCACCCGCAAGCGCCTGGATGCCATTGGTGACGCGGTGACCAAGCCTATCGATCGATTGGTACACGGCTTACCGGTACGCGGGATGAAGACCGTGCTTCGAATGGACCCCAACGGCTTTCTTTGCGAGGGCGACATGTACCTGTTCGGCACGGCACTCAGCCACTTCTTTTCCCTGTATTCGAGCATCAACTCGTTTCACCTGCTCGAAATCGTCAACACCAGCAATCAGGAGCGCTACACATGGTCCATGCGAATCGGCCAGCAGCCGCTGATGTAGCCGACTGGGCGCTGGCGAACGGGAAGAACTACAACTTTTTCGGCTTGCTGGAACTGCTGTCGAGCCTCCACGGTGATGATCTGGAGTCGGAGGATGGTTTCGACGCCGCCCAGCGACGCATACGGTTGAGTGTCTCACCAGCCATCGGCTTCCCGGCCTCCGACGTGTCGCTGGCCGAGCGGACGGAGATGACTCCGCATGCGTATCACGTGCAGGCGACATTCTTCGGTCTGCACGGGACGGATTCGCCCCTTCCAGGCTATTACCTCGATCGGCTCGCCTACGAGTACGGGCAGGACGAAGGCATTCGCACCGAGTTCCTCGATTTCTTCAACCACCGGTTGCTGATGCTGCTGCACCAGGTGTGGCGCAAGTACCGGTACTACATCCGCTTCCAGAGCGGAGCCCGAGACCAGTTCTCGCCCTACGTGTTCGCCCTGATCGGTCTGGGCGACGCCGAAATGCGCGGCACAACACCGCTTCCCTGGAGCCGGCTGCTGAGCTTCGCCGGGATGGTGGCGTTGCGCGGTCGCCCAGCAACCATGGTGACAGGGATCATCGCGCACTGCTTCGACCTCGATAAGGTCGAAGTCCGCGAATTCGAGTTTCGCTACGCAGAGCTCGACGACTGCGACCGGGTCGCGGTCGGGCAGCGCAACGGCAACCTCGGCCGGAGCTTCGTGGTGGGCCGCCGCGTGCGCACACGCCACAGCAAATTCACCATTGTCATACCTGACCTCACCCGGGACCGCTTCTACGGTTTCCTGCCAACAGGAAACGATTTCCCGCGCCTGCGCACTTTAATCGACTTCCTGCTGCGCGACCCTACAGCCTATGACCTTGAACTCGGGCTGCGCGACGATCAGGTATCCCCTTTTAACCTCCAACGTGTGGGCGACACCCAGCTCGGTTGGACCAGTTTCCTGGGGCGACACCACCTGCGCCCGGTACGCATCAAGGTACGCCTATGAACGACCTGGCTCCCATCAGCCGGCTATCGCTGGTAATAACCAATCCGCAAGCCTTGCAGAAGGGCAGCTTGCCTCGCCATATATTCGACGCCGGCGGCGGCACGATCGGCTCGGCCAGCGCAAGTTGGGTACTCTCCGACCGTGAACACCGCGTCCGGCCGCTGCACTGTCGAATCATCTTTGAAGATGGCGCTTTTGTGGTGGTGGATACCTGCGGTCTCACGCGCATCAACGACCACCGCGAGCCTATCGGCAGCAACGCCTGCGTAGCACTGAGCGAGGGTGACCAGTTGCACATCGGTCCGTACCTGCTCGCGGTGAATCTGCATGACGGTTCGCACAGCCTGCCCGACGGCGACCTTCACCTGGCGCAATACGAGCTGGATGAACTGCTGAGCACCTCCGATGCGCACCTGAACGATGGGCCAACGCAGTCGGTGCAGCCGATCGACAATCCCAGCGTGATCGAGGGCATGGCCGAGTTTCAGGCGCTTGCTGCTCCGGAACGCCCGGACGCCGCGCTCGACCCGCTGGCGGCACTGGAAGCTGCCGAACAGCAGCGACAACACGCGAACCACGACGCCCTCGGCGTGCTTGACACGCGGCACTATGGCCTCTCGCCATCCCCACCCCAGGCCGACTTCACCGCTACTCGATTTGAAGCCGTATTCGGCACCCCCAAGCGTTCCACTGGAGATTCCTCGATGTCCCAACAAGATGCGCGGGCCACGGCCGCCCAGTCCTGGCTGCACGGCCAACCCTTGGGTGAACAAAACCCGACCCAACTGGTATCGCCGCTGATCCAGGGCCTGGATGCACCGTTAGGTCAACTGGATGGGCCCGGCGTCTATCGCGTCCAGTTGGAGGCTGGCCAGGCCCTGCAGGCCCTCATCAAGGGGCTGGCTGCCCTGCATGATCAACAACAAGCTGGCGAGGAGCGCCGCATGTCCGTGCGTGGACGAACACTGCAGCCCATCGAGGACAACCCATTGCTCCTCGGCCAGGGCTATCCGGAGACCGTGCGCGCGCTATTCTCCAATGAGCGCAGCGTGGTTCATCTCTCCCCCGCCGCGGCCGTCGAAGAGAGCCTGGAGCAGCTTCGACAGCAGCGCAATGCCATGCTGAAAGCCATCGAAGCTGGCCTGGACGCCTTGTTGCAGGCGTTTTCCCCCACGCAATTGCAACAGCGCTTCCAGCGATACCTGTCCAGCGATGTCGAGCAGCAAGGAGAAGGCGACTGGGCCTGGCGAATGTTCGTTAGCTATTACGGTGAACTGACTTCGGCACGCCAGCAGGGTTTTCACAAGCTGTTCTGGGAGGTCTTCGACCAGCACTATGACCGGTGTTTGCGTGCGGAGCCGCAATGAAGCGAACGGCCTCCCTGTTGCTGCTAACCGTGGTGCTTGCCGGGTGCAGCACTGTGGGCAACGTTCTCAGGAAGACCGGCCAAGTGCTGATGGACCCATCCATCCAGGTCGGCTCAGCCGAGAATCAGCCCACGCAGATCGCGCTGAGCCTCTACGCCGATCCGCTCGTCAACCCCAACCCGGCCATCGAAGGCGGCAACGATGAGGCCAAACCGGAACAAGTAGCTGACTCCCCTGCCGTGCGCAACGCCGCCGGGCAGTATGCCGTCCAACTGCAGAGTTCCACCCGCACGGGTCTGATCGAGGCGCTCGAAGCCTTGCTCGGCCAGTTGGAGACAGGAGATGCGCCGCGTCCCGGTGGGCCAGGTGCCGCCGTCGCGGCGGACGGCCCTTGGCCACCGTTGCCGGTCGGTCTCCCGCGTCAGAGCGAGCGCGTTCTCGCCAAGGACAAAGGTGCCACGGCTGCTCCCGGTCCGCTACCGCGCACAGGCGACCTGGGCCAGTACCGCGATGGTCAGGCCATCCCCGACGCCCCGCCGCTAACACGCGTCGAACGCTACGTGTCCACCCCAGTGCCGTTCAAGATCGTGCAACTCAAGGACGACTCGGTGCTGCTCAATGCCGACCCGTCCCTGCTGCGCGACAACCTGAAAAAGACACTCGGCAGCACCTACCTGAACGCCGACGACTATCTGCTGGCGCCGGGGCAGTTCAAGTTCATCAACTACGCCGATATCGACAAAGACACCCGCTTCATCGCGGTCGTTGCCGATTTCCACGACGCCAACCCGGAAGCGATCAAGCAGGTGTTCCGCGTCGAACCACGCGGTCGCAAGTATGCGCTGTTGATCACCTTGGGCAACACGCGCGCCGCCATCACGGACGAGAGCCTTCCGACACCGCAAGTCTTGGGCGCAAATTCACCCAACCCGGACAAAAAACCATGACCAGCAAGCGATCCGTCATCTGGGAAGAAGGCCTGTTCGTCAAGCCACAGCACTTCCAGCAGCAAGCCCGCGCCCTGGAGCACCACGCCAGCCAGCGTGTGAACAGCGTCAGCCAGCACCTCTACGGCTTCACCGAGCTGGAGATTAACCAGGAGTTCCTCGCCTTCGGCAAGATCGCCATCATTCGGGCCCGCGGCGTCATGCAGGACGGCACCGTGTTCGACATTCCGGCCGACCATGCACCGCCCGAGCCGCTGGCCATCACCGACACCGACGTGATCAGCCAGACCGTCTATCTCACGCTGCCCCTGAGGTCCGAAGGTGGCCTGGAAGTCCGCTGGCCAAACACCTATGGCAATGCCCGGTACACCCACGGGCTCGAAGAGATCCGCGACACCCATAGCGAAGAGGGCGACTACACCCCTGTCGCCCTGGCCGGGCTGAATTTACAACTGGCGCTGGAACGCGACGATCGCAGCGCCTATACCGGTCTGGCGCTGACGCGGATCCTGAATCGACTGCCCGACGGCAGCCTCGTGCTGGACCAGGACTTCATGCCCACCGGCCTGTCGACCCAGGCCATGGCGCCCCTGGCACGCTTCCTTGACGAAGCGACATCGCTCATGCGCGAGCGCGCCAAAAGCATCGCCGAACGTATCGCCTCGCCCGGCCAGTCCGGGGTGGCCGACGTCACCGACTTCAACCTTCTGCAAACGCTCAACCGCCTGTACCCGCTGTTCCGGCATCTCTCACAAACGCGCCAGACTCACCCGGAACAACTGTACATCGCCTTCAGCCAGGCCTGCGGCGAACTGGTCACTTTCATCGACGAAGCCCGGCTGCCCGACGAGTATCCAGCCTATCGGCACGACCAGCCTCGCGAATCGTTCCGTCAGTTGCAGGAGACTCTGCGCCGTGTGCTGAGCACAGTGCTGCAACCCCGTGCCGTGCAGCTGCCACTTGTGCCGCATAAGTACGGCGTGCAAACGGCGGCCGTGCCCGATATGCGCCTGTACGACAGCGCCGACTTCATTCTCGCCGTGCGCGCGCAGATGCCGGTCGAGCAACTCCAGCAGCAGTTCCTCCAGCAGGTCAAGGTCGCGTCCATCGGCAAGGTGGACGAGTTCGTTCGCCTGCAGTTGCCCGGCATACCGATGATCCCGCAGCCGGTCGCGCCGCGGCACCTGCCCTACCACTCCGGCTTCAGCTACTTCCAGCTCGACCGCAGCCACGCCAGTTGGCAAATGATGACAGGCGCGCCGGGGTTCGGCTTCCACGTCGCCGGCAACTACCCAGGACTGGAAATGCAGTTCTGGGCGATCAGGAATTGACACCATGACGACCGAAGTCACCATCGGCAACGACCGCCACGCACTGAAACGCGTTTCCACACCGCCTGAGGTCCACGGCAAGCAGGATCTCGCCTACGAACACGTCACCCAGCTCGACCAGGACGAAGACCTCGGCTTCGCGCTGCGCGGGCACAGTTTCAATCCGCTGATCGATGCGGCCCAGCCCCTGCTCGGCCTCGTCATACGGCTGCGCCGGCTGCACGACTTCAGCAACGTGGAGAGTCTCTACGAAACCGTGCGCGACCAGATCACCGGCCTCAGCGACGAAGTCCGCCAGCACGGCTACGACAACGCGACGCTGCTTGCCTACCGCTACGCGCTGTGCGCGCACATCGACGAAGCGGTGATGGCCACGCCCTGGGGGAACGCGGTCTGGTCGCAACGCTCGCTGATCAGCTACCACCACAACGAAACCTGGGGCGGCGAGAAGTTCTTCACCGTGCTCGCGCGCATGCAACTGGATCCGGAAAAATACCGTGACGTGCTGGAGTTCAAATACTTGTGCTTGTGCCTGGGCTTCAAAGGCAAGTACGCACAGCAGCATAACCACCCCGACACCCTCAATGCCATCATCGCCAAGCTGCACAAGGTGCTGCGCTCGCTGCGCGGGGACACGGCCGAGCGGCTGACAGATGCGCACGTCAACGTTGCACACCAGCGCCAACGGCTCGGCCGCTCGCTCCCCTTGTGGGCGCCTTGGGCATTGGCGTTTGTCGTGCTGGCCGGCGCTTACACCGTCTTCGAAGTGAAGCTGGCCCGGTCCACAGACCTGGTCCTGCAATCGCTGAACAACATCCTCAAGCCCTGAAGTATTTCAGGCCAGCACGGAGCACGCCATGCCACATCAATCCGACCTGCGCTTCACCTTCCAGATCGTGGGCGGGATGGACTTCGAGGTCATCGAGTTCACCCTGGACGAAGGACTGTCCGAAACCTATCGCCTCGAGCTGGACCTCGCCTGCACCGACCCCGCCGTCGATTTCGGCCAGGTGCTCGACCGCCCCGCGCTCTTCACCCTATGGCAAGGCGAACTGCCCGTGCGCTATGTCCACGGGCTGGTCAGCACCCTGGAACAAGGCGAAACCGGCTTTCGCCGCACGCGCTACCGCGCGGTGGTCGAACCCGAACTGGCCCGGCTCAAGCTGTGCTCGGACTGGCGCGTGTTCCAGACCCAGAGCGTGCCGGAGATCCTGCAGAGCGTGCT